>NZ_JBITGM010000001.1:495462-1076181 GCF_044457025.1 Streptomyces sp. NPDC050658 | reverse complement strand
CGCGACCCCTGTGGTCGAGGAGTCGGCGCCCGTCGAGGAGGCCGCTCCGGCCCCGCGTGCGCGCCGTCGTGCCACCCGCCGTGCCTCCGCTCCCGCGGGTGCGCCGCAGACCGACGAGGTCAAGACCAAGGCCAAGACCGAGGCCGAGGCGCCCGCCGCCGAGCCGGTCGCGACCCCTGTGGTCGAGGAGTCGGCGCCCGTCGAGGAGGCCGCTCCGGCCCCGCGTGCGCGCCGTCGTGCCACCCGCCGTGCCTCCGCTCCCGCCGGTGCGCCGCAGACCGACGAGGCCGTGGCTGCCGTCGAGACGCCCGCCGCCGAGGAGCCCGCGCCCGCCGCGGAGCCCGTGGCCGAGGCGCAGCCGGAGTCCGACGCCGCGCCGCGCCGCGCCCGCCGCCGTGCGACCCGCGCCTCGTCCGCGCCGGCCGCCGAGACCGCCGCGCCCGTGGCCGAGCCGAAGGCTGCCGAGTCGAAGACCGCTGAGCCGAAGACCGCTGAGCCGAAGGCCGCAGAGGCTGCCGAGAGCGTCGCCGAGTCCGCCGAGGACGAGGCGCCCCGCGGCCGCAGGCCCCGTCGCGCCACCCGCAAGGCCGCCGCCGGTTTCTCGGCGCCCGCCTCGCAGAAGACCCGCAAGGCGCAGGCCGAAACCGACGAGGACTCCGGCCGGAAGCCCGCGCGCCCCGCCGTGGCCGTCTTCCAGGCTCCGGTCTTCGCCGAGCCGATGTTCCAGACCCCGGAGCGCGCCGCCGCCGCGGCCGCCGCCGAAGCGGCCGAGGAGTCCGCCGAGGAGGAGGAAGCGGTCGAGCCGGCCGAGCCCGTCGCCGCGCCCGTCGCGGAGGAGGAGACCGCCCCGCGCCGTCGCCGCCGCCGTCGCGCCGCGGACGAGCAGCCCGCCGCCGAGCGCGAGCCGGCCAAGGCCGCCCCGCAGGCCGAGGAGCCGGAAGAGGAGCCTGCCGAGGCCGAGGCCGAGGAGGGCGCCGACAGCGAGGACGCCGAGGACGCCGGTGAGCGGCACGGCCGCCGTCGCCGTCGTGGTGGCCGTCGCCGTCGCCGCGGTGAGTCCGCCGACGCCGAGGGCGAGCAGCAGGACGCCGAGTCCGACGAGACCGCCGCCGAGGCCGAGGCCGAGGAGAGCGCCGACGCCGAGGAGGCGGAGGAGAGCGCCGCCGAGGACAACGGCTCGGGCGCCGGTTCCAGCAGCAGCCGTCGCCGTCGTCGCCGCCGTCGCCGTGCCGGTGACTCCGGCGAGGCCGAGGCCGCCGGTGACGGCGACCCGGAGCGTACGGTCGTCAAGGTCCGTGAGCCGAGGGAACGGCGTGGGAAGGACGAGCGCGAGCCCGGCACCGGCGCCGACGAGGTCCAGTCCATCAAGGGATCGACCCGCCTCGAGGCCAAGAAGCAGCGCCGTCGCGAGGGCCGCGAGCAGGGCCGTCGCCGCGTCCCGATCATCACCGAGGCCGAGTTCCTGGCCCGCCGTGAGGCCGTCGAGCGCGTGATGGTCGTCCGCCAGAACGGCGAGCGCACCCAGATCGGCGTCCTCGAGGACAACGTGCTCGTGGAGCACTACGTCAACAAGGAGCAGGCCACCTCGTACGTCGGCAACGTCTACCTGGGCAAGGTCCAGAACGTGCTGCCGTCCATGGAGGCCGCCTTCATCGACATCGGCAAGGGCCGCAACGCGGTCCTGTACGCCGGTGAGGTCAACTTCGAGGCGCTCGGCATGGCCAACGGGCCGCGCCGCATCGAGTCCGCCCTCAAGTCGGGCCAGTCGGTCCTCGTGCAGGTCACGAAGGACCCGATCGGCCACAAGGGCGCCCGCCTCACCTCGCAGGTCTCGCTGCCCGGCCGCTACCTGGTCTACGTGCCCGAAGGGTCGATGACCGGCATCAGCCGCAAGCTGCCCGACACCGAGCGCGCGCGTCTGAAGACCATCCTCAAGAAGATCGTCCCCGAGGACGCGGGCGTCATCGTGCGCACCGCCGCCGAGGGCGCGAGCGAGGACGAGCTGCGCCGTGACGTCGAGCGTCTGCAGCAGCAGTGGGAGGACATCCAGAAGAAGTCCAAGATGACCACCACCAGCTCGCCGAGCCTGCTGTACGGCGAGCCGGACATGACCGTCCGGGTGGTCCGCGACATCTTCAACGAGGACTTCTCCAAGGTCATCGTCAGCGGTGACGACGCGTGGAACACCATCCACGGATACGTCTCCCATGTCGCGCCCGACCTGGCCGACCGCCTCTCCAAGTGGACCTCCGAGGTCGACGTCTTCGCGACGTACCGGATCGACGAGCAGCTCGCCAAGGCCCTGGACCGCAAGGTCTGGCTGCCCAGCGGCGGCTCGCTGGTGATCGACAAGACCGAGGCGATGATCGTCGTCGACGTCAACACCGGAAAGTTCACCGGCCAGGGCGGCAACCTCGAGGAGACCGTCACCAGGAACAACCTGGAGGCGGCCGAGGAGATCGTCCGTCAGCTGCGCCTTCGCGACCTCGGCGGCATCGTCGTCATCGACTTCATCGACATGGTCCTGGAGTCCAACCGCGATCTCGTGCTCCGGCGTCTCCTCGAGTGCCTGGGCCGCGACCGTACGAAGCACCAGGTCGCCGAGGTGACCTCGCTGGGCCTGGTCCAGATGACCCGTAAGCGTGTCGGCCAGGGGCTCCTGGAGTCCTTCTCCGAGACCTGCGTCCACTGCAACGGCCGTGGCGTGATCGTGCACATGGAGCAGCCGACCTCCGCCGGTGGCGGCGGCAAACGCAAGAAGCGCGGCCGCGGCGGCTCCGAGCAGCAGGACCACGCCCACGAGCACGAGGCGGTCGAGACGGCGGAGAGCACCGAGGCCGAGACCGAGGCCGAGGTCGCGGCGGAGGTCGCCGCCCCGGTGGCGCTCCCCGAGCCCGAGTTCGTGCCGGACGAGGAGCTGTACAGCAGTGCCTCCGAGGCCGAGGCCGCCGCCACCCGTGGCCGTTCGCGGCGCCGGGCGACCCGGCGGGCGTCGGCTCCGGCGGGCGCCCCGAAGGCGGAGACCGCGCCCAGGTCGGAGAAGCGGGAGAGGCCGAAGAAGGCCGCGAAGGGCAAGGCTGAGGCCCCGGCCGAGGTCGAGGTCGAGGCTCCGGAGGCGGAGGCCCCCGTGGCCGAGGCTCCGGTCGTCGAGGCCGCCGCCCCGGTCGAGCCCGCCCCGGTCGTCGAGGCCGCTCCCGTTGCCGAGGCCGAGGCTCCGGCGGAGGACGCCGCTCCCAAGGGGCGTACGCGCCGTCGTGCGACCCGCAAGGCGACGTCGCCGGCTGGTTCGCCGAAGGCCGCGCCGAGCGCCGAGCCGGAGGCCGCCGAGGTGATCGTCACCGAGGCGCCCAAGGCCGAGCCGGTCGCGGAGCCCGCTCCCGAGCCGGTGGCCGAGGCCCCTGTGGCCGATGCCGCTCCGGCCCGTCCGCGCCGCCGTGCGGTCCGCAAGGCCACCGCGCCGACCGCGTCGGAGGAGGCGGCCTTCCTGGTCGTCCCGTCCCCGGAGAAGGCCACGGAGAAGGCCTCGGAGAAGGCTGAGGCGAAGGTCGAAGCCGACGCCGAGGCCCCCACCGAGGAAGCCGCTCCGGCCAAGAAGGCGGCCCGCAAGACGGCCAAGAAGGCGACCGCGAAGAAGGCCGCCACCAAGAAGACCGCGGCCAAGAAGACGGCCGCCAAGAAGACGACGGCCAAGAAGGCGTCGAAGGCGACGAAGAAGACCGCCGCGGCGGAGCAGGCGCCGTCCGGCGTCAACGCCTCCGCGGGCGACGAGGGCTGATCCTCTTCGAACAGGTCACTCGCACGCACCACAAGTGCCCCCGGCTCGGCGCGACGCGCCGAGCCGGGGGCACTTGGCATGAGAGCCTCGTCCCGCCCGAAAGTCCCACCCCGCCTGTCGAACAGCAGTGAAGTACCTGTAAAACTCATGCGGTTGACAGAGAATCACACGAACGTGGCTTTTGGGGAAACGCCGGGTTCGTGACAGGGGAGGGGACCGCCGATGGCGCATGGGCGCCTGAGAGGCACGGGACGCCACCGTGCCGTGAAGCAGATCAAGGGCGGACGCCAGGCCGTCGCGCTGGCCACCGTGCTCTCGGCGGCGGGGATCCAGTCGGTCGGTGCCGTCGGCACGGCCGCCGCGGACGGGCCCGCGTGGACCGAGGGGCCGATCTTCAACGATCCGCTGGGCAGCACCGACGAGCAGTACGCGATCCGCACCCGGCTCATCCAGCTGACGAACTCCGCGGTGCCCGGCTCGACGATCAAGGTCGCGGTCTACCACGTCTGGGAGGCCTCGGTCGTGGACGCGCTCGTGGCCGCCAGGCAGCGGGGTGTGAACGTACAGATCCTGCTCGACGAGTCGAGCCGCAGCGACCGTCCGACGAACACCTCGTACAGCACGCTGGCCGCGGCGCTCGGCACCGACAAGAACAAGGCGTCCTTCGTGACGCTCTGCCCGGCCGGGAAGTCCTGCCTGGGCGACCCCAAGTACGGCAAGTCGATCATGCACAACAAGTTCTGGCTGTTCTCCGAGGTCGAGGGCGCCCGTGACGTCGTCGTACAGACCACGTCGAACTCCACGCCGTCGGCGCACACCAAGTTCTTCAACGACGCGCTGCTGCTTCCGGACAACCCGACGATGTACGAGGCGTACGCCGACTACTTCACCGACATGATCGGCAAGGACTGGCGGAACTGGGACTACCGCACGGTCAGCGGCGGCCTCTACAAGGCCTACTTCTTCCCGCGCGCCGGCACGGTCAACGAGACCGACACCATGTACTCGGTCCTGAACAACGTGCAGTGCAAGTACAAGGACGCGGCCGGGGTGACGCGGTCCACCAAGGTGCGGGCCTCGATCTTCAAGATCACCCGGCAGCAGATCGCCGACAAGCTCGTCTCGCTGAAGAAGGCCGGCTGCTCGGTGAGCATCGTCTACGCCGAGACGGACAGCGCCAAAAGCCAGGGCGGCACCCCCGGCACCTGGGAGGCGCTGCACAAGTCCGGCGGACCCTCCGTGCGCTGCTTCAACGACGACCGGGACCCGCTGCACCCCGGCACCAAGCTGGTGACGCCCTACATCATCCACTCGAAGTACCTGCTCATCGACGGGCAGTACGACGGCAGGCGGAACAAGCTCTCCTTCACCGGCTCGCAGAACTACACGGCGCCCGCGCTGCGCGAGAACGACGAGGCGATCGTCAAGGTCGACGACGACGCGGTGCACGACATGTACCGAGGCCACTTCGACCGGGTGCGTGCGGTCGCCTGGCCGGGCAGCGCCGACTCCACCGATCTGTGCAAGGGCGTCAAGCCGCTGCCGCCGGACGGCGAGAAGACGACCACCTGACCGGCCCGGTCAGCGGGGGTGCGGGGCCGGTTTGACCCTTCAGGGCGGGCCCCGTAACCTTGACCGTCGGCGTGTTCATATGCGCGCCCACCCCCTGTAAACCTTTTCCTCCCGGCTTCGGGCTCGGGAGAGGCCGTCCGCTTCTGCGGGCGGCTGGACTGCGGGGGCACCGTTCCGAGCGAGAGAGAGTTCCGCGTGTACGCCATCGTGCGCAGCGGTGGTCGCCAGCACAAGGTTGCTGTCGACGACATCGTTGAGGTTGACAAGATTTCCACCGCCAAGGTCGGCGACACGGTCGAGCTCTCGACCCTGCTCGTGGTCGACGGCGACGCCGTGACGAGCGACCCGTGGGTGCTTGCCGGCATCAAGGTCCAGGCCGAGGTCGTGGACCACCACAAGGGCGCGAAGATCGACATCCTTCGCTACAAGAACAAGACCGGCTACCGCCGTCGTCAGGGTCACCGTCAGCAGTACACGGCGATCAAGATCACCGGTATCCCCACGGCTGCGAAGTAAGGGACTGAGACAAGATGGCACACAAGAAGGGCGCATCGTCCACTCGGAACGGGCGCGATTCCAATGCTCAGCGGCTCGGTGTGAAGCGCTTCGGCGGTCAGACCGTCAACGCCGGTGAGATCCTGGTCCGCCAGCGCGGCACCCACTTCCACCCGGGCACGGGCGTCGGCCGCGGCAAGGACGACACCCTGTTCGCGCTGGACGCCGGTGCGGTGGAGTTCGGCACCCACCGTGGCCGCAAGGTCGTGAACATCGTTCCGGTCGCCTGAATCAGGCTTCCGTAGAACACGTTCTTTCGCGAGGCGGACCTCACTTCCCGTACGGACTCCGTACGGGAAGCGGGTCCGCCTTTCGCGTGTTACGCAAGAGACATTCCCGTACGTAGTTGACGTACGACGTACTGACGTACTGCTGTATCTGGAGGCACTGAACCATGACCACCTTCGTGGACCGCGTCGAGCTGCACGTCGCCGCGGGTAACGGGGGCCACGGCTGTGCCTCCGTCCACCGTGAGAAGTTCAAGCCGCTCGGCGGCCCGGACGGCGGCAACGGCGGCCGTGGCGGTGACGTGATCCTGGTCGTCGACCAGTCGGTCACCACCCTGCTCGACTACCACCACTCCCCGCACCGCAAGGCCACCAACGGCATGCCGGGCGCCGGTGACAACCGCTCCGGCAAGGACGGCCAGGACCTCGTCCTGCCCGTGCCGGACGGCACCGTCATCCTCGACAAGCAGGGCAACGTCCTCGCGGACCTGGTCGGCCAGGGCACCACGTACGTCGCCTCGCAGGGCGGCCGCGGCGGCCTCGGCAACGCGGCGCTCGCCTCGGCCCGCCGCAAGGCCCCCGGCTTCGCGCTGCTCGGCGAGCCGGGCGACGCGGGCGATGTCGTCCTGGAGCTGAAGACCGTCGCCGACGTCGCCCTCGTGGGCTACCCGAGCGCCGGCAAGTCCTCGCTGATCTCGGTCCTGAGCGCCGCCAAGCCGAAGATCGCGGACTACCCGTTCACGACGCTGGTCCCCAACCTCGGTGTGGTGACGGCCGGTTCGACCGTCTACACCATCGCCGACGTGCCGGGCCTCATCCCGGGCGCCAGCCAGGGCAAGGGCCTGGGCCTGGAGTTCCTGCGGCACGTCGAGCGCTGCTCGGTGCTCGTGCACGTCCTGGACACCGCGACGCTGGAGTCCGACCGCGACCCCGTCTCCGACCTCGACATCATCGAGGAGGAGCTGCGGCAGTACGGCGCGGGCCTGGAGAACCGGCCGCGGATCGTCGTCCTGAACAAGATCGACGTACCGGACGGCCAGGACCTCGCCGACATGGTCCGGCCCGACCTGGAGGAGCGCGGCTACCGCGTCTTCGAGGTGTCGGCCGTCGCCCACAAGGGCCTCAAGGAGCTGTCGTACGCGCTCGCAGAGGTGGTCGGCGCCGCGCGTGCCACGAAGCCGAAGGAGGAGGCGACCCGCATCGTCATCCGGCCCAAGGCCGTGGACGACACGGGCTTCACCGTGAAGCTGGGCGACGACGGCATCTACCGCGTCCGCGGCGAGAAGCCGGAGCGCTGGGTCCGCCAGACCGACTTCAACAACGACGAGGCCGTCGGCTACCTCGCGGACCGTCTGAACCGGCTCGGCGTCGAGGAAGAGCTGATGAAGGCGGGCGCGCGCAGCGGCGACGGCGTCGCGATCGGCCCCGAGGAGAACGCGGTCGTCTTCGACTGGGAGCCGTCCGTCATGGCCGGTGCCGAGATGCTGGGCCGTCGCGGCGAGGACCACCGCCTGGAGGCGCCCCGGCCGGCCGCGCAGCGCCGTAAGGACCGGCAGGCGGAGCGGGACGACTCGGATGCGGAGTACGACGACTTCGAGCCGTTCTAGGGGCCTGAGGGCCCCGTAAGGGGCGCGGGGAACTGCGCGATCAGCCACGACGCAGTCGCAGGCAAGCAACAAGAGAAGGGCCCCCGGAGCAAAAGCTCCGGGGGCCCTTTCCGCAACGGGGCAATACTTACGCCGTCACAGAGTCCTCAGCACCGTTCTGCTCAGCAGGGGCCTCAGACTCCATCTCCTCGGCGGCATCCTCCGCGGCCCGCTGGCCGGGGATCTCCGCGTCGATACGCGTGGCCATCCGCACCCGGCGCTCATCGGCCTTCGCCGACAGAGACAGCGCCGCCTCGTTGAAGCGGACCAGGGACGGCGGGTCCGAGGGGCCGAGGAGGTGTTCCTTGAGGGCCGCGCGGGCCTCGACGTGGGTGTCGAGCTCCGGGGACCGCACGGCCTCCAGAAGGGCGGGGACCTCCACGGCCTCCGGCGAGAGGATCGCCGCCGCGCTCACCGTGGGGAAGGCCGCGCGGAACTCCGGCTCGGACATGCCGGACGTGTTGCCGACGGCGTACGGCTTCTCGCTGCTCAGCCAGTCGGAGACGACCGAGGAGACATCGCTGATCAGCAGGTCGGCCTGGTTGAAGCAGGAGAAGATCGCCGGGCGCGCGGTCGTGATGATCTGGTGCTCCCACTCGGGGAACGAGGCCCAGTACGCGGCCTCCCACGCGGCGGTCGCCTCGGCGACGGCGGTCTGCTGGTCGCCGTCCGGGGTGCCCTGGAGCATCATCCGCTCCTGCTCGTCGGCGCCCTTGCGGAAGGACCGCGAGGTCAGGGCGTCGAGCTCGGCGGCGCGCCGCTCCAGCTCGGCGGCGGCCTCCGGGCCCGGACGGGGGCCGGAGCGCTGGGCCGCGGCCTCGCGGATCATCGCCTTGATGCGCTCGTTCGCGGCGCCCGCGCGCGGGTCCTGCGAGCCGGTCATCGGGTGCGGCTTGTAGATGAGGCGTACGCCGTTGTCGGCGAGGAGGTGCCGGACGATGTTCTCGCCCGCGAGGGTCACCGACGTGTTGCCGGGGTTGCCGTCCCAGCCCTCCCAGGTGGGGGCGTACAGAACGGTCGTGTACGTGCCCTCGGGGGCGCCGGTGTACGGGAGGATCGGGGACAGCTGGGGGCGGCCGACCTCGACCACGTCCTTGTCCTCGACGCCGACGTCGGCGGCCTGGTAGCGGTCGCGCGCGGCGGGGCCCGCCACCCACACCTCGTCGTACGCCTTCGCGTACGGGTTGCAGGAGGACAGCTTGTCGCTCTCGCCGTGGTTGATGAAGGCGTGCTTGATGGTGGGGATGCGCAGGACCTGTGAGGTCTTCGCGGCGTTCGCCGGGTGCAGCAGCATCTTCAGCGTCGAGGTCTCCAGGGAGAACATCGTCGCGACCTTCGGGAAGCAGATGATCGGGACGTCCGTGGCGTCGATCTTCTGCACCATGAACCGCTCGCGGAGCACGATCAGCGGCTTGCCGTCGAGGTTGGAGAGCGTGGAGAGCCACATGTTGGCCTGGTACGCGGAGGTCGTGCCGCCCGAGAAGTACATGCCGACGGTCGGCTGGTACTCGGCCAGCCACTCGTCGAGCCACTCCATGACCCGCTGGTCGTTCTTCGCCCGCTTCTTGGGGAGCAGCCAGGTGGCGAGGTGGATCGCGCCGAGGCCCATCAGGGCGATGGAGACGCCCAGGCCGATGCCGCCCCAGTAGGCGTCGGCCGTCACCGCGGTGATCACCAGGCCGGTCGTGGCGGGGATCGAGAAGGTCAGCAGGCGGTGCGCCTGGCGGCGGGCCAGGATCCGCGGCGGGGCCGCCGTCAGGTGCAGCGCGGAGGTGTCGATGTTCCGCGTGACGATCGGCAGCTGGCGGCTGCGGCGGACCAGTATGGCCGTGGCCTGGCAGCCGAAGTGCAGGAAGTAGAAGGCGAGCAGTGAGATGGTCAGCGGCGACTGCTCGGCCAGCGGCTCGATGCCGTCGATGCGCAGCAGGCCGACCAGGATCAGCATGTCGCGCAGGAGCTGGCGGACCGTGACGTCGAAGCGGATCTTGCCAAGGAGGGAGAGCAGCCCCGGCTGCTTGTACTGCAGATAGACGTCGAGCGCCAGGTTCGCCGCCGACGCGGCGACGAACAGCGGGACGTACGGGACCAGCGCGCTGACTAGCTGGGCCGTGAAGAGCGCGAACATCGAGAACAGCGCGGAGAGCTGTGCGATGCGGCGTGGGGCGAGTCCGGCAGAGGGCACGGGCTTGGGCTCCTGGCGGGGTATCGGATGGGGGGAAGATGTCGGGGAGGCGACCACTGACCGTATGACGTGCGGCGGCTCTGTAGCAATCTTCCGTGACCACAATCACCGGATAAAGGGGCAAAGGTAACGGAACCCGGGGGCCGTGATTCCCCTCTGGGGTGACGGTCCGCCCCTCGGAATGCGCGGGCGTCGGCACCCCGCTCTCGCGTAGATTGCTGGTTCAAGAGCGCAGGGATCACTTGGGGTAGAACGTGGCTGGGGTCAGGCAGGGTGTCGCGGACGCCCACAGGGTCGTCGTCAAGGTCGGGTCCTCGTCCCTGACCACCGCCGCGGGAGGCCTGGACGCGGACCGGGTCGACGCCCTCGTCGACGTGTTCGCCAAGAGCCGAGACATGGGGGCGGACCGAAGGTCCTCGGTTGAGGGTGGTGGTGGGAGACGGGCGGGCGGGGGCAAGCGCGAGATCGTGCTCGTCTCGTCCGGTTCCATCGCCGCCGGGCTCGCGCCGCTGGGGCTGCGCAGGCGCCCCAAGGACCTGGCGAGGCAGCAGGCGGCCGCCAGCGTCGGCCAGGGCCTTCTGATGGCCCGCTACACCGCTTCCTTCGCGCGTTACGGCGTACGCGTCGGGCAGGTCCTGCTCACCTCCGACGACATGGCGCGCCGCGCCCACCACCGCAACGCGTCCCGCACCTTCGACCAGCTCCTCGCGATGGGCGCGCTGCCGGTCGTGAACGAGAACGACACGGTGGCCACCGACGAGATCCGCTTCGGCGACAACGACCGGCTCGCCGCCCTGGTCGCCCACCTCGTCCGCGCCGACCTCCTGGTGCTGCTCTCCGACGTCGACGGTCTGTACGACGGCGACCCCGCCAGGCCCGGCACGTCCAGGATCTCCGAGGTCACCGGGCCCGCCGACATAGCGCACGTCGAGATCGGCAGCGCCGGAAAGGCGGGCGTCGGCACCGGCGGCATGGTCACCAAGGTCGAGGCCGCGCGGATCGCCGCCGCCGCCGGCATCCCGGTCGTGCTGACCTCCGCGAGCCAGGCCGCCGACGCGCTCGCGGGCCGCGACACGGGGACGTACTTCCACCGCACCGGGCGGCGCTCCGGCGACCGTCTGCTCTGGCTCCAGCACGCCTCCGAGCCGCAGGGCGCGCTGACGCTCGACGACGGGGCGGTGCGGGCGGTGGTGGAGGGGCGCAAATCGCTGCTGCCCGCCGGCATCGCGGCGGTCGAGGGCGACTTCTCCGCGGGGGACCCGGTGGAGCTGCGGGACGGGGCGGGGCGGCCGGTCGCGCGCGGCCTGGTGAACTTCGACGCCAAGGAGCTGCCGCAGCTCCTCGGGCGTTCCACGCGGGAACTCGCGCGGGAGCTCGGACCGGCGTACGAGCGGGAGGTCGTGCACCGCGACGACCTGGTGCTGCTGCACGGCTGAGGCGCGAGGCGGCGCGATTGCTGTCACCCCTGTCGAGCGACGCCGCCGGGACGGTCCTTCGGAACTCTGGTGCGAAGGACCGTCTGGGCTAACCGTCTGGCTTAGGGGGGGAGCATGGCGTGGAGCGTCGCCGTTCGTCGGCCGAAGGTGCTGGTGGCGGGTGGGCTGTGGACGTGGGTGTCGAAACCGTGGGCCCGCGGCGCGGTGGCCGCCCGTCCCGATGTGTCGCCGGTCGTGCTGCGCCGGGTCGACGGCTGTCTCGTGATCGAGGTCCGGGACGCGATCGACCCGGCTGCCGAGGCCGGGCTCGGCCGGGTGCTGCACGCCGCCATCCGTGCGGGCGGGGCCGGTGTCCGCGTCGACCTGCGGAACGCGCGGGACCTCGGTGCCAGCGGCGCCAGCGTCCTGCAGCTGGCCCGCACCCTGGCGCGGCAGAGAGGTCTGCCCTTCGGCATCGCACCCGCCGGGCAGGTGGTGGACGAACTGCTCGGCGGCCGGGACGATCCGGGGTTCGCCCGGCTCCCGGTGGAGCGCTGACTCACCCGCCGCGGAGGATGTCCCGGCCGCGGCCGGCTGCTTCGGTCGCCGGATGGGAGAGGAAAGCGCGGCTTGCCCGGTGGGCACGGTCATCCGGTGGGTGCGGGGTGCGGGGGGACTGCTCGGAGCGGCGGCGGGGCTGCTGATCCGTCCGCTGGTCATGGCGGTACTCGATCGCATCGACCTGGATGCCCTGGTGGCGCGTGTCGACGTGAACCGGGTGGCCGAGCGGGTGGACGTCGAGCGGATCGTCGACCGGGTCGGCGTCAACCAGGTCGCCGATCGTGTCGACATCGATGCGATCCTCGCCCGGATCGACCTGGTGGGGCTCACCCGTGAGGTGCTGCACGAGATCGATCTCGGACAGATCGTCCGCGACACCGGGGGCGGAATGACCGTGGAGACCGTGCAGGTGATCCGGCTGCTCGGCCGGCACGGGGACCGCAACGTGAACCGGCTGGCCGACCGGGTGCTCCGCCGGGCCGGCCGGTCACAGGGCGACGGCGCCGGTCAAGACGGCCGATGACCGAGGCAGACGGCGGACGCGGTCCCCGTGCCGACGCCGCCGGGATCGTCTCGCGCGGGGTGGCGGCTGTGGTCGACGCGCTGGTCCTGGCGCTGATGGGCCTCGCGGTCCAGGTGGGCGCCGGGTGTGCGCTGCTGCTGGCCGAGGGGCCGCCGTTCCGCTTTCCCGAGTTCCCCGTATGGCTGTCCGCGCCTGTCAGCTGGACCGTTGCGGTCGCCTATCTGGGGGGCGCGTGGTCCGCGATCGGCAGTACCCCCGGCTGCCGGCTGATGGGGCTGCGCGTCACCGACCGTGCGGGGCGGCTGCTCGGCCTCCCGCGTGCCCTGGCGCGCGCCGCGCTGTGCGTGACGGTCCCGCTGGGCCTGTGCTGGATTCCGTTCAGCAGGCGCCGGGCGGCGCTGCAGGATCTGCTGGTGGCCAGCGCGGTCTCCTACGACCGGCGGTGACGCTCCTGCGACCGCCGGTGACGCGGTCCGCCGGTCGTCCCGGCGGATGGTGCGGGCGCGGGTGTCCGGGGCAGCAGCGCGGCGGCGCCCAGGCCGCCGAGTCCGATGACGGCAAGCACCACGAGCGCGACGGCGTACGGCCCCACGGCCGGGTCGGCGACCAGAATGGTGCCCGCGATCGCGGTGCCCACCGAGGAGCCGAGGTTGGAGACGCTGCGGGACAGGCCGGAGATCTCGCCCTGCAGATCCTCGGGGAAGCTCGACTGGACGATGTTCACCGACGGCGTCAGCATCACGCCGAGCCCCAGGCCGATGAGCAACAGCCCGGGGGTGAAGCTCCAGGCGCTCGGTGAACCGTGGGCCATGGCGATGAGTACGCCGATGCCGCAGACCGTCACGGCGAAGCCGGCCATGACGAGGGTCCGCTGCTCACGCCGTTTGGCGAAGCGCTCGGCCCCGAGCGAGCTGGCGAGCAGGCCCACGGTGGACGCCGTGAAGATCACGCCGGTGCTGATCGCGTCGTATCCGCGTACGACCTGGAGGTAGGCGGCGACCACGAAGGAGACGCCCATCAGCATCAGCCACTGGGTGTGCTGGGTGATCAGGCCGAGGTTGGACGTCCGGTCGCGGAACAGCGCGGTGGGCAGGAGGGGTTGGGCCCCGGCGCGCTCCTTGGCGCGTACCCAGAGGTAGAAGGCCAGCAGGACCAGGGCGCCGACCGACAGCAGACCGGCCGCCAGCCAGCCGTTGTCGTCCGTGGCGAGAATCCCCATGACCACGAGGATCAGGCCGACGGCGGACAGGACCGCCCCGACGGTGTCGAAGGGCCGGTCCGTGTCCAGCGGCAGCGGATCGACGAGTTTGCGGCTCAGCAGGATGATGGCCGCGACCACGGCGGCCTGGAAGACGAAGGCCGCCCGCCAGCTGATGGCCGAGGTGATGAGGCCGCCCAGCAGCGGCCCGGCGGCGGCCCCCATGCCGCCCATCGCCATGATCGCCCCGAAGGCGCGGGCCCGCTCCGTGACCTCCGTGAACAGGAGGGTCGTGAGGATGTAGACCGGCGGGATGAGCAGCGCGGTGCCGATGCCCTCGAGGATCGAGTTGCCCAGGATGAGGACGCCCAGGCCGGGTGCGGCCGCGCTGAGCAGGGCTCCGACGCCGTACACGGACAGGCCGACGACGAGACAGCGCTTGCGGCCGAAGCGGTCGGTGAGGATGCCGGCCGGGATCATCAGGGCCGCCATCACCAGCAGGAAGGTGGTGATGGCGATCTGCACGCCCTGCACGGTGGTGTCCAGGTCCTCGCTGATGTCCTGGATCATGACGGTCATGTTCGATCCGGCGAAGCTGCAGATGAACTGGGCCAGCGCGAGCGGCGCGAGCACCCGGCGCCGGTAGCGGCGGCGCTCTCGGGCTGCTGCCGCGTCGGGGGTGGACACCACGGTCATCGCCTCGCTTCCACTGCCGGACCGGTCCACGGTCAGCCTGTTGACGGGCCCGGCCACGGGCGTCACCCCTGGAGGGTGACGACCCGGCTCCGCCCGGGAGTGAGACTCGGCGTCACAGCGGTGCAATCGGCACCCTCCAGGAGCAGGGGAGTTCGGTCATGACCACCTCGACCACTCACGACCGCGGTGCCCGCACTGCGAAGGCGGTGGCTGCCGGCGGGCTGACGATCTTCGCGGCGGTGATGCTGTTCATCTCCGGGTCCATGGACTTCTGCCGCGGCCTCATGGGGGTACTTGAGGACAAGGTGTTCCTCAACACGCCCCAATACGTATTTGAGTTCGACCTGACGACCTGGGGCTGGATCCACATGCTCTTCGGAACGGTCGCGGTGATCGTCAGCCTCGGTCTGCTCGTGGCCATGAAGTGGGCCCGGGTCATGGGCGTGATCATCGCCGCGCTCATGGTGATAGCGCACTTCCTGTCGATCCCGTACTACCCGCTGTGGTCCCTGACCCTGATCGCGATGGACGGCTTCGTGATCTGGGCCCTGTGCGTCGTGAAGAAGGAAACGCTGTACTAGCCGAAGAGGTCCCATGAAGGACGGACGGGCACGTACCAGGGACGCGCGGGCCAGGCGGATCGCCGAATTCGTCGCGCCGCTGCGAGTCGAGCCGGGCTCGAAGGTGAACCTGTCCAAGGACTTCGACCCCGCGCGCAAGGCAGGCGTCAAGAGCCGGAAGGAGGGAGAGGAGCTACTGCGCGGCGGGGTGCTCCTGCTGGCCGACTACCAGCAGCGGCTGGCCGCCGAGGGCAGGCGGGGAGTGGTGCTGTGTCTCCAGGCGCTGGACGCGGGCGGCAAGGACGGCACGATCCGGCACGTCATGAGCGGGGTGAACCCGCAGGGCGTGCATGTGGCCGGCTTCAAGGTGCCGTCGGCGGAGGAGCTGGGGCACGACTACCTCTGGCGCTACGTCCGTGAGCTGCCGCGCCGCGGGGAGATCGGCATCTTCAACCGGTCGCACTACGAGGAGGTCCTCGTGGTGCGCGTGCACCCCGAACTCCTGGACCGCCAGCGGCTGCCGGGCAAGACCACGGACAAGGCCAGGAAGAAGCTCTGGCGGCGGCGCTACCGGGAGATCAACGCGTGGGAGCGCCATCTGACGGACAACGGGTTCAGGGTCGTCAAGCTGTTCCTGAACCTGTCCAAGGAGGAGCAGCGCATCCGCTTCCTCAAGCGGATCGACGTACCGGACCGGAACTGGAAGTTCTCGGCGGCGGACGCGCGTGAACGCACCCGGTGGGACGCCTACCAGGCGGCGTTCTCCGACATGCTGTCCGCCACGAGCACGCCCTGGGCTCCGTGGTACGTCGTGCCCGCCGACCACAAGTGGTACGCGCGGATCTGCGCGGCCGCCGTCCTCGCCGACACGCTGATCGACATCGACCCGCACTTCCCGGAGATCGACGACAAGAGCCGCCACGAACTGGAGCTGGAGAAGCGCCAGTTGGAGGAAGAGGCACCGCCCGGAGCGGCGCTCGACCCCTATGCGGACTCCATCGGCGCACGAAGCCACCGGGGTGGTCGGAGGCGGGCCCGGTGACGGCGCCGGCGTCGGGACAGGACGCACCCCTGACACCGGGCCACGCCTGGTACGCGCGATCGGCCCAGGAAGTGGCCGGGCACCTCGGCGTCGACCCGGCAGTCGGCCTCGACGCCGCCCGCGTGTCCGCGAGGCGCGCCGAGGACGGGCCCAACGTCCTGCCCGAGGAGCGGCCGACACCGGCCCTGCTGCGATTCCTCGGCCAGTTCACCTCGTACATGCAGATGATCCTCGTCGGCTCCGCGGTGGTGTCCCTCGCCATCCAGGAGTGGGGCACGGCGGTGGTGCTGATGGCCCTGACCGTGCTGAACGCGGTCATCGGGATACGTCAGGAGGGCAAGGCGGAGAGCGCCATGAACGCCCTGAAGGCGATGACGAAGGCCACGGCGCGGGTGCGGCGCGAGGGACGTGAGGCCGAGATCCCCGCCGAGGAGGTGGTCGTCGGGGACGTCGTCCTGCTCGCCGCCGGGGAGGAAGTGCCCGCGGACGGACGGCTCGTCGCCGCGAGCGCCCTGCAGATCGACGAGTCCGCGCTCACCGGCGAGAGCGTCCCTGTGTCGAAGGACGCCACGACGGTGACGGGCGACGACCTGGGTCCGGTCGACCAGACGGACATGGCGTTCATGACCACCCCCGTCACCCACGGGAGCGGCGTACTGGTCGTCACCGCCACCGGCGCCGGTACGGAACTCGGCCGGATCTCGGGCATGCTGTCGGCCACCCCGCGCGAAGAGTCCCCGCTCACCCGGGAGTTGAACCGGCTGACGCTGTGGATCGTCGGGGCGGCCGGGATCACCATGGCCGTGATGTTCGCCCTGGGGCGCGGGCGGGGCGAGGCCTGGGAGGCGCTGTTCATCAGCGCCGTGTCGCTGGCCATCGCCGCCGTCCCCGAGGCGCTGCCGACGGTGACGCAGACGATCCTGTCGATGGGCGGGCTCGACCTGGCCCGGCGGCACGCCATCGTCAAGGACCTGCCGTCGGTGGAGACGCTGGGCTTCACCTCGGCCGTGAACTCCGACAAGACCGGCACCCTGACGATGAACCAGATGACCGTGGTCGAAGTGGTGGACGCCTTCGACCGCTACACCGTCTCGGGGACCGGATACGCCCTCGAAGGCAGGATCCATCACGCCGCGGGCCGCGGTGACCGCATCGACGACGCGATCCTGCCCTACCTCGTCGCCGGCGACGCCTCGCTGGTGGACGGACGGGTGGTGGGCGATCCCACCGAGGGCGCGCTGCTCGTGCTCGGCCACAAGGCGGGCCTCGACGTGGCGGCGACCCGCGAGCGGCTGCCCCGGCTCGCCACGCTGCCCTTCGACCCGGCCTACAAACTGATGGCCACGTTCCACCCGGCCATCGACGACAAGGGGCAGCCGGTCGTGCGCTGCTTCGTCAAGGGCGCGGCGCCCGCCGTCCTCGCGCGCACCACCGCGGCGCTGTCGAACGGCAGCAGCATCGAGTTCGACGCCGCACTGCGGGAGCGGGCCGAGGGCGAGGTCGAGCGGATGGAGCGCGCGGGGCGCCGCGTGATGGCCGCCGCAAGCCGGGACCTGGACCCCGCGGCGTTCGATCCGGCCGGCGATCTGCTGGCCCTGGTCACGGAGTTGCGGGTCACCAGTCTCGTCGGCATGGTCGATCCGCCGCGCGAGGAGTCACGGGCCGCCGTGGCCGCCGCGCAGGCCGCCCACATCCGCGTACGGATGGTCACCGGTGACGACGTCATCACCGGCGCCGCGGTCGCCGAGCAGATCGGGATCGGCGGCGAGGCGATTCTCGGCGCCGACTTCGCCGCCCTGCCCGAGGAGGAGCGGCTCGCCCGCATCGACGACATCGGCGTGGTGGGCCGGGTGGCCCCGGAGCACAAGGTGCTCCTGGCCGAGACCCTGAAGAAGCACGGCGACGTGGTCGCCATGACCGGTGACGGCGTCAACGACGCGCCCGCCATCAAGGCCGCCGACATCGGCATCGCCATGGGGTCCGGCACCGAAGTGGCCAAGAACGCCGGACGGATGATCCTGTCCGACGACAACTTCGCCACGATCGTCCACGCGGTGGAACAGGGCCGCAAGATCTACGACAACCTCACCAAGTACATCCGCTTCGTCCTGGTGCTGCTCGTCGTGTTCGTCCTGACGTTCCTGGGCGCCGCCCTGTTCGACATCGCCGACGGCGAGCCGTTCACGCCCGCGCAGGTGCTGTGGATCCACTTCGTCGTCAACGCGGCCTTCGGCTTCTCCCTCGGGTTCGACCGCGTCAGCCCCGGACTCATGACCCGGCGCCCGCGGCCGCGCGGAGAGCCGGTCATGACGCCCGCCCTGATGCTCACGGTCGGTCTGGCGGGTACGGCCGTCACCATCGGGCTGCTCGGCCTGATCCAGCTCGGGGAGGCCCGCTACGACAGCGTGCGCGTCGGCAATTCCATCGCCTTCGCCTCGTTCGCGCTGTGCCTGATCGTGGCCGCCCTGGAGTGCCGCAGCCAGACCGGAACGGTCCTGACCACGGAGACCTTCGACAGCAAGCAGCTGAACTGGACGATCCTGGGCGAGTTCGTGCTCGCCGTTCTCGTGACCCAGACGGACGCCTTCAACCGGCTGCTCGGCACCGTGCCGCTGGGCATCGGCCAGTTCGGCTGGGCGCTCCTGCCGGCGCTCGCGCTGCTGGCACTGTGGGAGCTCGGCAAGCTCACCGCCCGTCACCGTCGGCGGCCTTTGGCCACCGGCGGGCGGTGAGCCGGCGATGCGCGGGGTACCACCCGGCGTCCGGACGCTGCGCACCTACCGTCGCGAGTGGCTGTTCAAGGACCTCGTCGCCGGCATCGTCCTGACCACGCTGCTGGTCCCCCAGGGCATGGCGTACGCGGAGCTGGCGGGGCTGCCCCCGATCACCGGTCTGTACACGTCCGTGCTCTGTCTGCTCGCCTACGCCGTGGCGGGGCCGTCCCGCATTCTGGTGCTCGGCCCCGACTCGTCGATCGGTCCGATGATCGCCGCGACGGTGTTGCCGCTGGTGGCCTCGGACGGCGACAGCGCCCGCGCGGTCGCCCTCGCCTCGGTCCTCGCCCTGATGGTCGGGGCGATCACCATCCTGGCGGGGGTGGCGCGGCTCGGCTTCGTCGCCGATCTCATCTCCAAGCCCACCATGATCGGCTACATGAACGGCCTGGCCCTGACCATCCTCGTCGGCCAGTTGCCCAAGCTCTTCGGCTTCTCCACGGACGCCGACGGGCTGATCGCCGAACTGGACGCCTTCGTCGGCGGGTTGGCCGACGGGGACGCGGTGCCCGCAGCCGTCACGGTGGGCGGCTGCGGAATCGTCCTGATCCTGTTCCTCCAGCGTCTCCTGCCGAAGGTGCCGGCCGTTCTCGTCATGGTGGTGCTCGCCATCGGCTCATCGGCCCTGTTCGACCTGGGCGACCACGGTGTGAAGCTGGTCGGACGGCTGCCCGAGGGGCTGCCGCCCTTCACGGTTCCCGACATCCGCTGGGACGACCTGGGGCCCCTCTTCGTCGGCGCGCTCGGCATCGCGCTGGTGTCGCTGGCCGACACCATCTCCAACGCCTCGGCCTTCGCGGGCCGCACCGGCCAGGAGGTCCGCGGCGACAGCGAGATGATCGCCATCGGCACCGCCAACGCGGCCGCGGGTCTGTTCCAGGGCTTCCCCGTGAGCACGAGCGGATCGCGGACGGCCGTGGCGGAACGGGCCGGGGCCAGGACCCAGCTCACCGGGGTGGTCGGCGCCGGGCTGATCGTTCTCATGCTGGTCCTGTTGCCGGGCCTCTTCCGTGAACTCCCGCAGCCCACACTGGCGGCGGTGGTCATCACCGCCTCGCTGTCCCTGGCCGACCCGCGCGGCACGGCACGGCTGTGGCACCAGCGCAAGGCGGAGTTCTGGCTGTGCGTCGCGGCGTTCCTCGGGGTCGCCCTGCTCGGGGTGCTGCAGGGGATCGCGGTCGCCGTGGGCCTGTCCATCCTCAATGTGTTCCGGCGCGCCTGGTGGCCCTACAGCACGGAGCTCGGACGCGTGCCGGGCCTGGAGGGGTACCACGACGTGCGCTCCCACCAGGGCGCCGAACACCTGCCGGGCCTGGTGATACTGCGCTTCGACGCGCCCTTGTTCTTCGCCAACGCCAAGTCGTTCCGCGACCAGGTGCTGCGGTACACGCGCGGCACGGCGCCACTGGAGTGCGTGCTGATCGCGGCCGAGCCCGTGACCGACGTCGACACGACCGCGGCCGATGTCCTGGAGGAACTGGACCGCACCCTCCAGGACCGCGGAATCGCCCTGGTCTTCGCCGAGCTCAAGGACCCCGTACGGCGCAAGATCGAACGCTACGGGCTGACCCGCACCTTCGACCCGGCCGCGTTCTACCCGACGGTGGAGAGCGCGATCGAGGCGTTCCGCTCGCGGACCGGCGCGGACTGGGGCTAGGGCCTGTCCGGCGGATCTTGCATGGGACGCGGCGGCAAGGCACCGCCCACAGGAGCCGGCCAGATCCGCCGGACAGGCCCCAGGCGGCCAGGCGGCTAGGACACGGGAGGCGAACCGCTCACGACGGACAGCACATGGCTTCCCCAGGGCGGCAGATCCACGTACAGGCCGCTCTCCACGAGCTCCGCGCCCCCGCGCTCGTACCGCTCGGAGCCGAGCACGTCGAGCAGGCTCCAGGTGTCCGGGCCGAGCAGCTCGGTCCACGGCAGCCGGACGCGGGCCTGTGCCGGATGCGCGGAGAGGTTCACCACGGTCAGGAACCGGCCCGCGGGACCGGTCCAGCACGAGGCGACCAGATCGCGGCAGGAGTCGTTGTCGGACCAGCCCTCGCAGTCGAGCGGCTGCCAGCGGCCCGTGCGCATGCCGCTGGCGTGCACGCGCGACAGGAGTTGTTCGTGGAAGGACCGCAGGGAGGGGTCCGCGGGTTCGTCGGGGCGCCGGTCCAGGAACACCGGCAGATGGACGCGGCGGCCGGTGAACTGTCCCTCGTGCCACAGCGTGGCGCCGGGCAGGGTGGCGACCAGCGTGGCCGCGGCCCGTTCCTTGGCCGGGTGCAGCGTCAGGGCGGCCCGCGGCTCGTCGTGGTTCTCCAGGAAACGGACGAGCCCGCGCTGGTACTCCTCGTCGGCGCGCAGATGTCCCCGGACGGCCTCGGGGCTCTCGTTCAGCAGCCTGTCGTAGAGACGCTTGTCGTAGCAGAAGTCGAACCCCTGGCGCTGCAGGGCCCATTCGAGGTCCCAGTAGGCCTCGGCCGCGAAGATCAGACGTGGGTGTTCGCGGCGGACCTCACCCACCACCTCGGGCCAGAAGTCCGCCGCGGGCGCGGGCCCCACCCGCTCGCCCCACGTCCGCGCGAAGACGTCGTTCATCAGCAGCATGGCCATGTCGCAGCGCAGCCCGTCGCAGAACCGGCCGATATGGCCCAGGAGTTGAGCGGTGGCCGTGCGCAATTCCGGTGCGAAGGCGTTCAGTTGGACCACGTCCGGCCAGGGCGGGAAGAACGGGTCGCGGCCTCGGGCCAGCACCGCCCGCCCGGTGTCGAGGAACCCGGCCGGATCCCGCCGCAGGTCGTCCGCGTCGCCGCGCACGAAGTACTCGGGGTGTTCGCCGACCCAAGGGCTGTCCGGTGCCACGTGATTGGGGACGTAGTCGAGCAGCAGCCCGACGCCCCGCCGGTCGAGCTCGGTCCGGGCCGAGACGAGCCCCGCGGCACCGCCGAGTGCCGCGTCGACCTCGTAACGGCGGATGCAGTACGGCGATCCGGCGATGTCGTCGTCGGCCACGCCCGGCAGCGCCGCGTCGAAGGCGCCGCGGAGCTGCGGGTTCTCCAGGGCGATGGCGCGTCCCCGGGGGCTGCGCTCCCACACGCCCATCAGCCATACGGCGTCGACACCGGCGGGAGTGATCTCGTCCCAGACGTCCTTCGGTACGTCCCCGAGTCCGGTCGGTCGGCCGGTGCGGAGCCCGGTCTCCCGCAGCCACACACGGGTGTTGACCTCGTACACGACGGGCTGTGCCGGCAACGCGGTCATCGCCTCTTCCTCCTCGTGGCCCCGGGACCGAAGTCCGCCGGGCCGAGCGTGCCGAAGATCTTCATCAGGGCGGCGACCAGGCCGGTCCAGCCCGTCTGATGGGAGGCGCCGATCCCGGCGCCGTTGTCGCCGTGGAAGTACTCGTAGAACGAGATCAGGTCGCGCCAGTGCGGATCGTCCCGGAACGCCTCCTGCCCCCCGTACACCGGGCGCACGCCGTTCTCGTCGCGCAGGAAGATGCGGCTGAGCCGGGCGGAGATCTCCTCGGCGACCTCGAAGAGGTTCTTGTGCACCCCCGAGCCGGTCGGGCACTCGACGGTGAGGCCGTCCCCGTAGAAGCCGTAGAGGTTGAGCAGCCCGCGGATGACGAGCGTGTTCATCGGCATCCACACCGGTCCGCGCCAGTTGGAGTTGCCGCCGAACATGCCGGTGTCCGACTCGGCGGGCAGATAGCCGACCTTGTACTCCTGGCCGTGCACCCAGAAGGAGTACGGGTGCTCGGCGTGATGGCGGGAGAGCGCCCTGATCCCGTACGGACTCAGGAACTCGTCCTCCGACAGGAGGTGGGCGAGCACCCGCACCAGCTTCTTCTCGTCCACGACGGACAGCAGCCGGGGGCCGCCCGCCGCACCGGCCTGGGCCGACGTCAGCGTCACGGAGAGCGAGGGGTGGCGCTCGGCGAACCTCTGCAACCGCTCCCCGAGGCCGGAGAGGCGCTCCAGCTGCTCGGGCCTGAAGACGGTCGACGCGCACAGCGGAAGCAGCCCCACCATGGAGCGGACCTTCAGCCGGACCGACTGTCCGTCGGGCAGCCGCAGCACGTCGTAGAAGAAGCCGTCCTCCTCGTCCCACAGTTCGTCCCCGAGATTCCCGAGCCGGTCCATCGAGGCGGCAATCCACAGATAGTGCTCGACGAACTTCAGGACGAGATCCTCGTACGCGGCGTTGTGCTCGACGAGTTCCAGCGCGATCTGCAGCATCGACTGGCAGTACAGCGCCATCCAGGCCGTGCCGTCGGCCTGCTCCAGGACGCCGCCGGTGGGCAGTGGCGCACTGCGGTCGAAGACACCGATGTTGTCGAGGCCGAGGAAACCGCCCTGGAAGACGTTGCGGCCGTTCGGGTCCTTGCGGTTGACCCACCACGTGAAGTTCGTGAGCAGCTTCTGGAAGGTGCGCTCCAGGAAGGCGTGGTCGGCGTGGCCCGTCGTGCCCTGCTCGACCGTGTACACGAAGTACGCGGCCCAGGCGTGCACCGGCGGGTTCACGTCGCCGAAGTTCCACTCGTAGGCGGGGATCTGGCCGTTGGGGTGCAAGTGGGTGTCCCGCAGCAGGAGTTCGAGCTGCTTCTTGGCGAAGCCGATGTCGACGGCCGAGAGGGCCACCGCGTGGAACGCCAGGTCCCATGCGGCGAACCAGGGGTACTCCCACTTGTCCGGCATCGACACGATGTCGTCGCTGACCATGTGGAACCACTCGCGGTTGCGTATCCCGGGCCGCGGCGGACTCCATGGCGTCAGATCGTGCTCGGCCAGCCAGGTCTCCAGGTCGAAGGCGTAGTACTGCTTCGACCAGAGCATCCCGGCGAGCGCCTGGCGGATCACCCGGGCCTCGTCCTCGCCCGCCCGCGGGGGCGTCAACTCCCGGTAGAAGGCGTCCGCTTCGGCGATGCGGTCCTTGAACACCGAGTCGAATCCCCGGCCGAGCGACAGCTGGGCACCGGCGGGGCCGAGACGCAGCCGCAACGTCTCGGACCCGCCGGCGGGTACGGTCAGCCGGTGGTGCACGGCCGCCTTGGTGCCCTCCTGGGCCGGATTGACGGCGCCCTGCTCTCCGTCGACCACGCGGCGGCCGATGCCGTCCTTGACGTAGGGCGAGGCGCTGGGGGTGTCGAAGAGCCGCTCGTTGTTGGTCTCGTTCTCGGTGAACAGCAGCGCGGCCGGTCCGGAGCACCGCAGGTCGTAGCTGCCGAGCTCCGGATGGTCGGCCCGGACGGTGAGTGTGGAGCGCGGCCCTTCGGCCTTCCGCAGCCGTGGCCTGTGCTCCCGGTCGGGGTGTTCGCCCCAGGACCAGGTGTTGCGGAACCACAGCGTGGGCAGCACGTGCAGCGTCGCCTCGTCGGGGCCGCGGTTGTCGACGGTGATCCGCATGAGGAGGTCGTCGTGATCCGCCTTGGCGTACTCCACCGTCACGTCGAAGTACCGGCCCTCGTCGAACACGCCGGTGTCGAGCAGCTCGTACTCGAACTCCTGGCGCGTCCGCTCCCGGTTCACCGCGGTGAGGTCGCCGTAGGGGAACGCGGCCTGCGGATACTTGTACAGGTAGCGCAGGTAGGAGTGGCTGGGCGTGCTGTCGAGGTAGAAGTAGTACTCCTTGACGTCCTCTCCGTGGTTGCCCTCGCCGTTGGTGAGGCCGAAGGCCCGCTCCTTGAGGATCGGGTCGCGGCCGTTCCACAGGGACAGGGCCAGACACAGCCGCTGCTTCTCGTCGCAGACGCCGCCGAGACCGTCCTCGCCCCAGCGGTAGGCGCGCGAGCGGGCGTGGTCGTGCGGGAAGTACGACCACGCGTCGCCACCGGGGCTGTAGTCCTCGCGGACCGTGCCCCACTGGCGTTCGCTCAGGTACGGGCCCCACAGGCGTGACCGGCCGCTCTTGTCGTCGACCGGTCCGACCCGACCGGCGTGTGTCTGGCTCTTCATGCCGTGCCTCCCTGCCCTCGGTCAGCCGGAGGCCCCAGTCTTGGCGGGCGCCGGAGGCCCGGCCTCACCTGCCGGGGGTGAGCCCTCCGTCCTGGCGAGGAGCGTGATCGCGATCTCGTACGCGGCGAGCAGACAGGCGATGACGAGCAGCGCGGTCCACGACGAGAGGAGCAGCGCGATCAGGGCGGCGACGACGAGGCCGGACACCCGCAGCACATCGGCGTTCCGGGCCAGCCACGGCCGCACCGGGGAGTCATGGGTGAGGCGTTCCCCGGCCCGCGCCACGAAGTGGCCGGTGGCCCTCGCGCCCTGTACCGCGTACCGGCGCAGCGCCACCGGCAGCCGTCCGGGCCCGACCAGATAGGCCAGCACGGCGATGCCGACACCGAGCCAGAGCAACTGGTCGCCCCGTTCGCGCAGGGTGGTGAAGACGGTCCACAGGGCGGCGGCCACGCCCTCGCGGTAGACGCCGGGCTGCACCTGGCCGAGCAGCTGGTCCCGCACGGCCCGCAGCACACTGGACAGCACGGTGACCGTCACCACCAGCCACAGGCCCAGCTGGAGCAGGGTGCGCCGCCGGTTGGGGGAGACCCACAGGGCGAGGCCGAGCAGCACCGGAACACCGATCAGCAGACCGACCACGGCCTTCTTGAACAGGACGACGGCGTCCTGCAGTTGCCCGAGTTCGTTCCGGTCGTAGAGCCGGATCTGCCCGAAGTCCTCCGGGAGGTTCACCCCGAGCGCGTTCTCGATGCGCTCGTGCAGACCGGGCGGCAGCTCGCCGGAGGACAGGGCCGGCAGATCGAGCTTCTTGCCGAACACCGACGGCAGTTCCTCCTCCAGGGACTTCAGCAGGTTGTTGACCATCGGCAGCAGGTTCAGCGTCACCGTGTCGCCCTGCACCCGCACGTTTTCGGAGCGTTTCTCCAGCACCGCGACGATCCGCCGGTGCGCGTGTTCGTTCGTCGCACGCCACAGGTCCTGGAACTGATCCGTCGCGATGAGCTTCGAGATCGAGTCCCGCATGAAGTCGTGGACGGCTCCCGTGACCGGCGCGGCGAGGAAGGACGCACGGGGCGGCAGCGCCTCGGACAGCCGCCGCTCGACGTCGGCTTGATCGAAGATCTCGTCCGCCAGATACGCGGAGACGGCGGCGTTCACCTTCGGGTCCTCGGGCAGCGGGCCCACGGTGGCGATCCAGCGATCCGTGTTCAGGGTGGTCCGCGATCCCCACACCCCGACGACCGACGTGACCGAGAGGACGGCGACGAGGGCGATCAGCACGGCCGCGACGACACGGCGGAGCGTCAGCAGGCGGGTCCGGCGCCGCCGCTCGGTTCCGGCCCGGTCACGCAGTTGCTCGACCTCGGCGCGCAGGCGGGCCAGTTCGGTCTCGGTGGCGGTCTCGGTGGCGGTCTCGGGGGAGGGCACGGGGTCGTCCCGGCCCGGCGTCTGTCCTTGACTCATGGGCGTCGCACCTCCGTCGGCCAGCGTCGCCGCGCCGCCGTGCGCCTTGCTCACCTGCGGCGGGTGAAGCGGCGGGGGTGATCGGCCGCTGTGATGACGGCCGTGACGGCGGACGTTCCGCCGGAGGGAGGGATCATGACCAGCATCGGACCGGTACAAGTCCTCACGGTCGAGTTCGGCCCGGAAGCCAAGTTCGAGGGCCGGATCGTCGAGGAGCTGGCGATCCTCGAGGCCAACGGGCAGATCCGCGTACTCGACATGCTCTTCATCAGCAAAGGGGCCGACGGAGATCTGTTCACCCTCGACTTCCAGGCGGAGGGGATGGGCGAGACGGTCTCCGCCCTGCTCGGCATTCCCGTGGAGAGCATCCAGCCGGCGCAGAACGTCTACCCGAGCCTCGCCGAGGGCAACGCCTTCGGTCTGGGCCTGGACGAGATCCGGGAGATGGCCGAATCCCTCGATCCGGACACCTCCGCGGCCGTCGTCCTGCTGGAGCACGTATGGGCCAGGTTCTTGCGCAAGGCGATCCGTGACGCCGGTGGGGTGCCCGTGGCGGAGGGCTTCCTCACCGAAGAGGCACTCGAACCCGTCGCCGCCGAACTCATGGCCGTGGCACAGCGCCTGGGCGATCCGGTCGTCAACGGATCAGGCGTGGCCCGGGCGCCCGGCAGCAACCAGAGGAGCACCTGATGGCCGAACTCGTCGTACTCGGATTCTCGGACAAGGAGAAGGCGCAGGGGGTCCTGCGCCTCGCCAAGGAACTGTCCCGCCAGGAACTGCTCGACCTGGAGGACGCCGCACTCGCCTGGCGCACCGCGGACGGCAAGATCCATGTGCGCCAGACCTACAACACCACGGCCACCGGCGCGGCGGGCGGAGCCCTGTGGGGCTCGCTGTTCGGGCTGCTCTTCCTGATGCCGGTGTTCGGTGCCGCGGTGGGTGCCGCCACCGGCGCCGTGGCGGGCAAGCTCACCGACATCGGCATCAACGACGCGTTCGTCAAGGAGATCGCGGGCACGCTCGAACCGGGCCGGGCCGCCGTCTTCGCCCTCGTGCGACGCTCGACGCCCGACCGGGTACGAGAGGCGCTACGCCCCTTCAACCCCAGTGTGATCCGCACTTCGCTGACCAAGGACCGGGAGGAAGAGCTGGTGGCCGCCCTTCAGGGGACGTAGCGGGGACGGCTCGCGGCCCCGCGTCGCGAGCGCTCCGCAGGCGCGCCGTCTCACCCCGGAACTTCACCCGGGTGAGATGGCGCGCGCCGCGTTCTCCGCCCGCACAACCGGACCCACACTTTCCCTGCGACGCGTCGGCTCGCTCACCGAGGGGGTGCCGCGCATGGTCGATGGGACGTGCCGCAGAGAGGACAGCGGTCCTGACCGCGAAGCCGCCGGAACCGCGCCCGCACTGCCCGGTTGGCTGGTCCCAAGGCCCCGGCTGACGGACCGCATCGCCCGAGGCGTTCTCGGTCCGCTGACCGTGGTCGTCGGGCCGGTGGGCGCCGGCAAGACGGCGCTCGTCGTGGAGTGGGCGCACACCCGGCAAGCGCCGGGGCCGCTCGCCTGGGTCACCTGTGACGGCCAGGCGGAGCAGGCCGGAGTGTTCTGGCAGCGAGTGACCCACGCTCTGCACGCGGCCGGCGTGGAACTGGCGGAACCCGCCACGGCGGGCGACCTTCCGCTGCTCGTGGCGGCGCTCGCCGATGGTCTGAACGAGCACGCCGAGCCGGTGGTGCTGGTTCTCGACGACTTCCACCCCGTGCCCAACTCACCGGTCGCGGAGGGGGTCACCACCCTGCTGCGGCACACCCCCGGCGTGCTGCGCATGGTGGTGCTCGCGCGCCGGGACCCGCCGCTGCACCTGCGGCGCGGACGGCTCACCAGCGACGTCACCGAACTGCGCACCGCTGACCTCGCGTTCAACGACCGGGAGACCGCGGAGCTGCTCGCCCAGCACGGGATCGACGTCTCCAAGCAGACGGTGGGCACGCTGCGGCGGCGCACGGAGGGCTGGGCCGCCGGTCTGCGGCTCGCCGCCATGTCGATGGAGAACATCCGTGAACCCGACCGGTTCGTGGCGCAGTTCGCCGGTGACGACGAGGCGGTCGCCAGCTATCTGGTCGAGGAAGTGCTGGACGCGCAGCCGGCCGGAATGCGCAGACTGCTGCTCACGACCAGCCTGCTGGACCGAGTGAACGCGGAACTCGCCGTGGAACTCTCCGGTGCGGACGCCGGACGGCACTTCGCGGCCCTCGTCCGGGAGAACTCCTTCCTGCGCCCCGTCGGACAGGGCTGGTACCGGTGCCACCAGATGTTCGCCGACGTGCTGCGGATGTGTCTGCGGCACGAGGTACCCGGCCTTGAGGCGCCCCTGCACCGCAAGGCGGCCCGCTGGCTCGACGAGCACGGCCTGCCCGTCGACGCGGTGCGCCACCTGCTGGCGGTGGGCGACTGGGACCAGGCCGCCCGGCTGATCGTGCACCGGCTCGCGATCGGCCAGGTCCTCGGCCTGGCCAGGGCGCGGCTGCCCGTCGAGATGATCCGGCAGCTGCCGGAGGACCTGCCGACGGACGAGCCCGAACCCGTCCTGCTGGCGGCGGCCGTCGCCCAGGCCCGCGGCGACGACACGACATGTGCCCGCCATCTAGAGCGTTCCGCACGGCTGATCGGCCGGCTGTCGCCGGAGGAGGACGGCCGCGAGGCACGCTGCCGGATGGCCCATGCCGTGATCCGCATGGAACGGCTGCGTTCGTGCGACCCGAGGGCGGCCCGGGTCGCCGCGGCCGAGGCCGAGTCGGCCGGACTGCGGCTGCCGCACACCCTGGTGGCACAGAGCCCCGAGATCCTCGCCCTCACCCTGACCGTCCGGGGCAGCGGCGAACTGCGGGACGGCAACCTCAAGGCGGCCGAGGCCTCCCTCACCCGAGGGCTCAAGACCGCCGGTGCCGCGGGCAACGGCACACTGCGCCGCGACTGCCTGGTCGAGCTGGCGCTCCTCGACACGCTGCGCGGACGCTTCCGCGCCGCCGATGAACTCGTCACCCTGGCCACCCAGCCGCCCCTGCCCTCATGGACCACGGCCGAGCCCGCGTCCGCCGCCCTGCACACGGTGCGGGCCTGGGTGGAACTCGCCCGCGGCGAGCCACGCCGGGCCCGTCGCGAACTGACGGCCGGCGAGGCCGCGCTGAACAGCCGGCCCGACACGTTCCTGTCCGACCTCGGTTCGCTGGCCACGCGTCTGATCTGCCTGGCGGAGGCGGGCGGCGGCCCGGCGGCCGTCCCGCTCGGCGACGTGGTGGCCCGCTCCCGGCTGCCCGGTACGGTGCTGCGGACCCTGGGTCCCGTGTGCAGCACCGTGCTCGGCTCCGTCCGTACGGGGCGGCTCGCGGCGGCCGCGGCCGAGCCTGTGCCGGGCCCGTCGGCCCCGGCCGAACGGCTCAGCGCACGGGAGCGCGACGTACTGGACCGGCTGGCGCAGATGATGACCACGGAGGAGATCGCCCAGGAGCTGTACCTCTCGGTCAACACGGTGAAGACGCATCTCAAGAGCGTCTACCGCAAGCTCTCCGTCTCCCGGCGCTCGGCCGCCGTCCGCAGGGCCCGCGAGCTGCAGCTGCTGTGACGGCTCCGATCAGGTTCTGTGACGGCTCCGATCAACTGCTGTGACGGCTCCGCCCGCCGCACCGTGCCCGGTGCGGCGCCGCCGCGCCCCCTCACACCAGACCCAGTTCCCGCGCTCACACCAGACCCAGTTCCCGCGCCCGGTGCACGGCCTCGGCCCGCGAACGCGCGCCCAGTTTCCGGTACACGGCACGGGTATGGCTCTTGACGGTGTTGCGCGAGACGTACATGCCGTCGGCGATCTGCCGCAGCGGTACCTCCTCCTGCAGCTGCCGGAGCACCGCCAGCTCACGGCTCGTCAACGACACCGGGCCCGGCACGGCACGGCACGCCTTCCCCGGCGGCGCCGGCACCTGGGCCAGTACCGGCACCTGGGCCAGCACGGCCGACGCCTCGTGGGCGAGGGCCCTCGCACCCCTTGGATCCCGCACCTCACCGGCGATCTCCAGGAGGACGCCGGCGACCCACATCAGACAGGTCGTCACGGCCGCGTCCGCGGGCGCGGGCTCATGGCCGAGGAACCTCAGCCTCCTGCGGAGAACGGACACCCGGCGCTCCCCCTGAGGCCGGTCTTCCGATCGTGGGTACAGCGCTGTGGACATGCCCCTCACCTCCCCGTGCGACAGGGCATCACCCCTCCACGATGGAGGGCTCCGCCAGCCGCCGGAAGGGTCCTGTCTGGCCAGACATGCCCAGGGCCGGATCCGTCGGACAGGCCCTAGCCCGCGCCACCCGCGGGTCCGGGCAACCGGCGTACCTCCAGGAGTTCGAGCCCGAGCGCCTGAATGCGGTCGAGGATCGAGTACAGGGCGGACTGGTCGAGTCCCGCGCCCAGCAGCACCGTCTCGGCGGGGTGCAGCACCACCGTCAGTTCGCCGAACGCCGACTTGAAGGTCTCACTGATCTTGCCTCCGACATGGATCTCGAAGTCGCCACCGCCTGGGGGCGTCCCGGCCGGTTCAGGACCGGAGCCCGCATGCACCCCACCCATGGCGTCCCTCCTGCCGTCAGTCCAAAGGCCGACCCAGCAACGCCATTCTCGCGGCGGTACGGCTGACGGCATCACCTTGAGCGGGTGACGGCAGCCCGGGATACGGGGCTCATCCCCCGCGGGTGAACCGGCGGGGCACGGACGGGCGGGATGCTCGGGGTGCTCCGGGTTCACCGGGCTCACCGAGGAGGAGGCCGACATGGTTGAGCAGAGTTCGCGGGGCCAGGCCCGGTCCGGCACGCCTGAACCGGAACCCCGCGTCAGCGCGCCCGCGCTCGGCGGAGTCGTCTTCGCCGTGTGCGTGATGGTCATCCTCGGCGGTTACCACACGATCGCGGGCCTCACCGCGGTCCTCAGCGAGAACTACTACCAATCGCAGAGCGAGTACGCGTTCGACTTCGATGCGAACGGCCGCGGCTGGGTGCAGATGATCACCGGCGTCATCGTCCTCGCGGCGGGCCTCAACCTCTTCCGGGGCCGCACGTGGGCGCGTGTCGTGGGCATTTCCGTCATGGGGCTCAGCGCGCTGGAGAACTTCTTCTTCACTCCGTACCAGCCGGTGTGGTCGGCCATCATCATCGCGCTCGATGTCGTGGTGATCTGGGCGCTCGCCTCGTACGGGCATCGTGAGGCGCACAAGGCGTACGGGGAGCCGCTGTAGCCGGGCGCACGGAGTGCCGTCAGTGCCGCGACGTGAGCCCGAGCCTGGCGAGCAGACGCCAGTCGAGCGGCGGCCGTTCCCGGTACACGCCCGGCCGCCGCCGGGGCACGACCACGCGAAGGGCCCCGGGACGCACCTCACAGCGCACGGGTACGTCCAGCCGCAGGGCCTCCCCGTCGACGCCGACCGGGATCTGCCGCTGGTCGGCGTCGACGACCACCGTGGTGGCGGTCGCCGTGGTCAGCCCCGCGGATTTCCGGCCCCGGAGCAGGCCCACGGCCTGGGAGGCCGTCGTGACGTGGACGCCGACGCAGCCGAGGATCCCGCCGTCCAGCCGCGTGCGCCGCCCGAGCCCGGCGACGTCGTGCGCCCCGTAGGGGTTGTTGCTCACCAAAAGGGCCTGCGGATCGCGGAATTCACGGTCGCCCGCGCGTGCCGTGAGCCGTGCGCCGCGGTGACGCAGGAGGAGATCGGGGAGCAGTTCGAGGGTGGTGCGGGTCTTTCCGTCCCGGTACGACGGGCTCTGTACGACCTCGGCGTACGCACCGAACGACACGTTGTTGACGAAGGGCAGCGCTCCGGCCCGGCCGAGGTCCACCTGGAGTTCCACCCCGTCGCGCAGGGCGTCCAGCGCCTTCGCGGGGTCGTCGCGATCCAGGCCCAGGTCCAGGGCGAAATGGTTGCGGGTGCCCGCGGGGATCACGACGAAGGGCAGATCCAGTGCGGCGGCGACCTCGGCGACCAGGGCCTGGGTGCCGTCCCCGCCGGCGACACCCAGGAGGTCGGCCCCCTCATCCGCGCAGGTCCGGGCCAGCGCCGCCACATCAATGGTTTCGGGCCCCTCCAGGAGCTCCACCCGCGCCCCCAGCGCCTCGGCGCGTTCGCGCAGCCCGAAGCGGCCGACCTTGCCCCCGCCCGAGCGCGGATTCATGATCAGGACCGGTTGCGCGAACTTCGGCGGAGGCCGTTGCGGCATCGGCAGCGAGGCCGAGCGTGGCCCCAGAGCCGCACGGCCCGCGCCTGCCGCGAGGAACCACAGGGCGATCGACACGATGACGACCCAGGCGAGGTGCGCCCGCGTGTACGCCACCAGGACCCCGACCGGGGCGGCGAGCGCGAGGAGCGCCGCGAGGTAGCGGGTCACCCCCCGCCTGCTGAGCACCCACCAGACCGCGGCGGCCGTGACCACCAGTCCGGCCAGGCCCACACCGAGCAGGGCGAAGGTCCGGACCCCCGCGAAGACACCGAGAACCAGCAGCGCGGCAGCTGCGCCCGCCAGGGACGCCCGGGCCAGCCACCGCCGACCACGCATCGTCGGTTCCATGCCGACCAGTCTGCGCACCCTTCCCGCCGCGGGCCTCACCCCTGGGAGGCGACCTCACACCGGCGGGGTGACGTCGCGGGCACCGGCCGTGGGCAGTGTGCTCACCGTCCCGGACGGGAGGGCGCGATGACCAAGACCAAGACCGAGACCAGGACCAAGACCGAGACCGAGACCGAGACCGAGACCAGGACCGAGACCAGGACCGAGACCGAGACCACGAGCCGTCACCTCACCGCTCGGCAGCGGGCGGCGCTGGGCAGGGCGGCCCGCTCCCGTGTGCCTCGATCGAGCCATGCCGAATTCGCCCCCGCGGCCGGCCGGCCGGACCCGATCGACGTGATCGGACGGCAGTCGGCCAGCAGGCTCCAGGAACTGGTGCCGATCCGCTACGGGCGCATGCTCGAGTCGCCGTTCCGGTTCTACCGGGGAGCGGCGGCGATCATGGCCGCCGACCTGGCGGACACACCGGCCACCGGTCTGCGCGCCCAACTCTGCGGAGACGCCCACATGTTGAACTTCCGGCTGCTCGCCTCGCCGGAACGGCACCTGATGTTCGACGTCAACGACTTCGACGAGACGCTGCCCGGCCCCTGGGAGTGGGACGTCAAACGCCTCGCGGCCAGCCTCGTCATCGCGGGCCGCGGCAATGGGTTCCGCACCGCGGAGCGCGCACGGGTGGTGCGGGCCGCGGGCCGCTCGTACCGGACCTGGATGGAACGGTTCGCCGGGATGCGGACGCTCGACGTCTGGTACACGCAGATCGACGCCGATCGGCTGTACGCCATGCTCGCCGCCAGGCTTGACACCCGGACGCGACGGCGCCTGTCCAGGGCGATCGGCAAGGCGCGCGGCCGGGACCATCTCCAGGCGCTGGGGAAGCTGGCCCACCCGGTCGACGGGGAGCTGCGCATCGCCGCCGATCCGCCCCTGATCACTCCGCTCGGCGACTTCCTTCCCGACGTCGAGCGCAAGCACATCGAGGAGCAGCTGCGGGACCTGATCGAGTGCTACGCCCACACGCTCACCGCGGACCGCAGGGCACTGCTGGCCCAGTACCGGGTGGTCGACATGGCCCGGAAGGTGGTGGGCGTGGGCAGTGTGGGGACCCGCTGCTGGATCATCCTGCTGCTCGGCCGGGACGACGACGACCCGCTGCTGCTCCAGGCGAAGGAGGCGCAGACATCGGTCCTCGCGGAGTTCGCGGGGGAGAGCGAGTACGCCAACCAGGGTGAGCGGGTGGTCACCGGTCAGCGTCTGATGCAGGCGACCAGCGACATGTTCCTCGGCTGGGAACGGGCCGCGGGCTTCGACGGCCGCGAACGCGACTTCTACGTACGACAGTTGAGGGACTGGAAGGCCATCCCGCAGGCCGAGCTGATGAGCCCGGACGTCATGCGTCTGTTCGGCCGGGTCTGCGGTGCGACGCTGGCCCGCGCCCACGCACGCTCCGGCGACCGGATCGCCATCGCGGCCTACCTGGGTCGCTCCGACACGTTCGACCGGGCGCTGGCGCGTTTCGCGGAGGCCTACGCCGACCAGAACGAGCGGGACCACGAGGCGCTGGCCGCGGCGGTGCGGGCCGGCCGGGTGGCGGCGGCGTCAGCGTGACGCGGCGCCCGCCGCGCCGCCCAGCCGGTGCCGCAGGAACTCCTCCTGGGCCAGTACGCGGCCCACGGCGACCCCGAACACGACACACGTGAAGAAGAGGATCAACCAGGACAGCATGGTGAACACCGAGCCGAGCGCCCCATAGCGGTCCGTGCTCATGTGCAGCGCGCGGGGCAACCACAGCCCCGACAGGGTGTAGAACGTGACCGCGCCCGTGCCGGTCAGCACGGCCCCCGGCAGCAGCGGCAGCCAGGACACCCGCTTGGCGAGCAGCAGATGCTGGGTCCACCACCACATCAGCACGGCCGCCGTCAGCTGCAGCGGGAACCCGAGGACGAGGCCTGCCCCGAACGCCCGGTGCAGCGTGCCCTGCACCACCAGCATCACGATCCACACAAGCAGCCAGACGGCCCAGCGCCACACCGTGATCCGGATCCCGGCGCGCGGCAGGCCCCAGGAACGTTCGCACAGCCGCTGCAGGGCACGCGTGAACGCCGTGGCCGACAACAGCGCGACCAGCACACCCGCCGCACCCCAGCTGTGCAGGGCGTTGTCGCCGCCCGCGGTCAGCTCCCCGGTCTGCGCCACCACGGGGCCGCCGGTGCCGAGCAGCGTGCGCAGCGAGCGCAGGAGCTCACGCCGGACGGCCGCCGGGCTGAAGGACGCCACGGCGATGAGCATCGGCAGGGCGGCCAGGAACGCCTGCGCCGCAAGGCGCGTCGCCATGTCCAGGATGTTGATGTGGACCAGCTGCTGGACGACTCGACCCGCCAACGGGCGCACGGCATCCGTGTTCGGCATGACGGCACCCTTCCGTGACGACGGCACGCGCCTGCACGGGGCCACCTTCGAACCGGTCGCCTCGCCGCACGTCGCCCGCTCCGGGTGACGGCGGTGCCGCCGTGCCCCGTCCCGGAGCAGTGCGATCCCGGCCGAAAACAGGCGCGAACGCCTTGGAACGGCAGGCCCCTGCGAGGTGAAACTCCCCAAAACCGCCCCGCGGGGGCGCTTGGCCTGCTCAACTTTGTTCCAGACACTTCCGCACGACCATTGCGTATCCGCACCACCATTGAGTAAAGGAGGCCGTCGTGAGACGAGTGCGCCCAGGGGCGGCGTCCCGCGGGTCGGCCGAGCGGGCCCTGACGAGCGTCGCCGCGGGGGCGACGTACGCGGGTGCCACGCGGGCGGCGGGCGAGACGGACGGGACGGGCGAGCAGCGCGAGACGGACGAGAGGGAGGGCGAGACGGTGGAGGCGCCCCGTCTGTGGCACGTCACGCTGAGCGTCTCGGGAGCCGAGACCCCGCTCAAGGAGGTCAGGCGAGGCCTCGAACAGCTCGCCCACGACCACCCCTTTCTGCTGACCAGCAGGTACGCACCCGACCACGCGGAGATCCGGTACTGGGAAGAGGCCCGCGACCTGCACGACGCGGCCGCCGTCGCGCTGCGGCTGTGGGGCGAGCACCGGCAGAGCGCGCAGCTCCCGCCCTGGGAGATCGTGGGGCTCGAAGTGATCGACCGTGACACGTACCACCAGAGGATCGCGGAGGGGTACGGTCCGCTGCCCGCCACCCCGGTCGGCGTGCACCCCTTTTGAGCCGACGTTCGAGCCGATGTCTGGGCCCACGCCTGGGCCCACGCCTGAGTCCACGCCTGAGTCCACGTTCGAGCGGACGTGAGCACCGTGGTCTCGGCTGCTGAAACGAGGGGTGGACCGCGCCCACCGCGCATTACCCTGCCGACATGACGTCCCTCCCTGCTTCGTTCTCGGGCTCCCCGTACGACAACCTCTCGCCGGTCGCCCAGGCCGCCTACCGCGCCCGCGGCGCCGCCGCCACGCTCGCGCCGCTGCCGCGCGCCGCCAAGGACGACGCGCTGCTCGCGATCGCCGACGCGCTCGAGGTGCGCACCGCCGAGATCGTCGAGGCCAACGGCAAGGACATCGCGCGCGCCCGGGAGGCCGGGACCAGCGAGGGAATCGTCGACCGGCTCACCCTCACCCCCGAGCGGGTCCGCGCCATCGCCGCCGACGTGCGCGACGTGGCCGCCCTGCCCGACCCGGTCGGCGAGGTCGTCCGCGGCTCCACGCTGCCCAACGGCATCGACCTGCGCCAGGTCCGCGTCCCGCTCGGCGTCGTCGGGATCATCTACGAGGCCCGTCCGAACGTCACCGTGGACGCGGCCGCCCTCTGCCTGAAGTCCGGCAACGCGGTGCTGCTGCGGGGCTCTTCGTCGGCGTACGAATCGAATACGGCACTCGTCCGCGTCCTGCGCGACGCCGTGCACGGCTCGGGGCTGCCCGCCGACGCCGTCCAGCTCGTGCCCGGCGAGAGCCGCGACTCCGTACGGGAGCTGATGCGCGCCCGCGGCCTCGTCGACGTGCTCATCCCGCGCGGCGGCGCCTCGCTGATCAAGACGGTCGTCGAGGAGTCCACCGTCCCGGTCATCGAGACCGGCACCGGCAACTGCCACGTCTACGTGGACGCGAAGGCCGACATCGACATGGCCGTCGACATCCTGATCAACTCCAAGGCCCAGCGCCCCAGTGTCTGCAACGCCGCCGAGACGCTCCTCGTGCACGCGGACATCGCCGACGCCTTCCTGCCGCGCGCCCTCGACGCGCTCGCCGAGGCGGGCGTCACGGTCCACGCGGACGAGCGGGTGCTCACGTACGCCGACGGGACCAAGGCCACCGTCGTGCCCGCGACCACCGAGGACTGGGAGACCGAGTACCTCTCGTACGACATCGCGGCGGGCATCGTCGACTCCCTGGAGCAGGCCGTCGAGCACATCCGGCTGTGGACCTCCGGGCACACCGAGGCCATCGTCACCACCTCGCAGCAGGCCGCGCGCCGCTTCACGCAGCTCGTGGACTCCACGACGGTCGCCGTGAACGCCTCCACGCGTTTCACGGACGGCGGCCAGTTCGGCTTCGGCGCCGAGATCGGCATCTCCACGCAGAAGCTGCACGCCCGCGGTCCGATGGGGCTTCCGGAGCTGACGTCGACGAAGTACATCGTCACCGGAGACGGCCACACCCGCTGAGCCGGAGACGGTCCCACGCGCTGAGCCGGGCCCGCTGAACCGCCGGGTCACGACAGTTGAATTCCCGTACCGTCTGCCCAGATTGCCCCTTCCGGGGCTACGCTGGGAGCGTGCCGGAGGACGTGGGGGGCACGCCGTCGTTTCCCGACGGCTGGGAGCCCGACGACGACCGCGACCGCGGGGGTGCGGACGAAGAGTTCGCCTCCGTGGTCTTCGACGAGGACTTCGTGAAGGCCGCCGAAGTCCATGAACCCACCGCGGTGGAGCGGCTGTTGGCCGCCGCCCAGGCGCGTGCCGAGGCCTCCGAGGCCGAGGCCCGCCGGGCCCGCACCCGCGGCCCCGGCCGCGAGTCACCGGACGACGACCTCTACGACGACGGCTTCGGGCCGGACGAAGGCGGCGAGTTCGGCCACGACCCCGACTTCGACGACGCGTACGACCGTGAGTTCACCGAGGACGGGTACGGCAGGCCGGGCTATGCCGGCCGGTCCCGCTGGCACCGTCCCGTCGCCTGGATGCTCGCCCTCGTGATGGGCATCGGCATGGTCGCGCTCGCCTTCACCGCCGTCTACCGAGGGGCGTCGTCGGGGCGCCAGGAACGCGTCCCGCCGCCCGTGTCGACGGAGCCGTCGGCCTCCGCGGAGTACGGCCAGCCGCCCGTCTCCGCGGCGCCGCGCAGCCCGTAGGAATGCCCGGGAAAATCCCCGTGGAAATCCCCGTGGAAATCCCCGTAGGAAGTTGTCAGAAGTTGTCGCGCACCAGCGCGTTTACCTGACAGCCAGGAGACCTACCCTGAAGGTATGGGCGGGCCAGGAGAACCACCTGAGGGGACACCCGAGGGAGCTCCCGCCGGTGGCGAGGACGAATACCGATCCGTCGTCTTCGACGAGTCGTTCGTCCGCGCCGCACGGCTCCAGGAGTACTCCGCGCAGGAGCGCATGGGTGATCACGCACGAGCGGTGCGCCGACGCCCCGCCGCGGCCCGCAGGAACCTCTCCAAACAGGCCGTGATCCTCGTCCTGCTGATCGCCGTCGCCTTCGGCACCGCGATCTACATGGGCGTACGCCACCCTTATCAGGCCCCGGTCGCCCAGCGCCCCGAGCCGCTGCGCATGACGGTCATACCGCTCGCCCCGCAGGGCACCGTGCCGGGCGCCGAGAAGCCCGCCGACCTGTACGAGCACAGCCCGGCCGCGCAGTTCCGGGTGGGCGCGTCCGGCATCAACCTGCCCTCGGCGCGCCGCACTTCACACTTCTCGGACAGTCAGGTCACCACCGCCCTGAGCACCGCCAAGGACTATCTGGTCGAGTCCTCGCTCGACCCGGACGTGCTCACCGGCGGCGCCGTGCGCTCGGCGCGGATCCTGCTCGACCCGCAGCAGCTCGACCAGTTCGACGACAGCTTCGCGCACCCGGCGGCGGACGGCCGGCACGCGCCCACCGGCTGGCTGGTGCGGTTCGACCCGACGAAGATCGCGCTGGCCTCGCCCGGAATCCGCGTCCAGGGCTCGCTGCACGCCACCGAGACGGACAAGGACACCCTCGAGGTGACCTCGGACCACACCTTCGTGTACGCGCTGCGGCCGGTCGGCGATGACCGGCACGCGAAGGCCTCGCTCTTCACCGTCCGCCGGGAGCTGCAGTTCCGCTTCGACCGCGACGACCTGCGGATGCACCAGGCCGAGCTGCTCGTGTCGTACACGCAGGCGGGTCCGCTCGCCTGCTCCGCCGACGCGGCGAACCAGCTGCGGCCGCTGCTCGCCGGGCAGAAGGCGAAGGCGGGCGGCCCCGCGGGCACCGACCCGTACGCGACGGGGGACGCGACGGCGCTGTGCGGATCGCTGGCGGCGTCCGCGCAGCCTTCGCCGTGAGGGTTACTTGCCTGCGGCGTCGGAGGGGCCGCTGCCGCCGCCCTGCTGCCCGCCCGGGCCCGTGAACTTCCCGCGCAGCTTGCCGCCCAGGTCGCCCGCGCCGCCCGCGATGTCGTTGACCAGCTTCATCAGCGGGTCCTTGCTCTGGCGCACGTTGTCCGCGTAGCTGGAGGCCGACTGGCGGAAGGAGTCCGAGACCGAGGTGTCCTTGTCCTCGTCGCGCCGCGGGTAGTGACCGTCCATGATCCGCTGGTAGTCGCGGGTCGCGGCCCACTTCTTCAGCTCGGCGGCGCGCACGGTGGTGAAGGGGTGCGTACGGGGCAGCACGTTCAGGATCTTCAGCACGGAGTCCCGCAGGTCGCCCCCGGCCTCGTACTCGTCGGCCTGGGCGAGGAACGCGTCCACGTTCATCTCGTGCAGATGGTTGCCGCCGGCGATCTTCATCAGTCCGCGCATGGACGCCTGGAGGTCCTGGCCCACCAGGAGCCCGGCCCGGTCCGCCGACAGCTCGGACTTGCGGAACCACTCGCGCAGGGCGGTCACGATCGCCATGATCGCCACGTTGCCCAGCGGGATCCACGCGACCTTGAGCGCGAGGTTGGTGAGGAAGAGCAGTATCGTCCGGTACACCGAGTGGCCGGAGAGCGCGTGGCCCACCTCGTGGCCGACGACCGCCCGCATCTCCTCCTCGTCGAGCAGCTCGACTAGGCCCGTGGTCACCACGATGATCGGCTCGTCGAGGCCGATGCACATCGCGTTCGGGTTCGGGTCCTGGTTCACGTACATCGGCGGGACCTTCTCCAGGTCCAGGATGTAACAGGCGTCCCGCAGCATGGTGTTGAGGTGCGCGAACTGCGCGTCGGAGACCCGCACGGAGTCGGAGAGGAACAGGAGCCTCAGGCTCCGCTCGGGGAGCAGTCCGCTGAGGGCCTTGAAGACCGTGTCGAAGCCGCTGAGCTTGCGCAGGGCCACCAGGGCGGAACGGTCCGCCGGGTGCTCGTACGCCCGTGAGGAGATACCGGGGAAGCGCCTGCGCTGCCGGCTCGGCACCTTCTCGTGGCCGCTGCCGTCCCGGCCGCCGTTCCCCTGGCCGTGGTCGTTGTCGTCGGTCATGCCCCATCCCCCATGCTCGTCCAGTCATGCCCCCGAGGTGGGACCCAGCCTAGGCGGAGATACCGTGACAGGGCAGCACACCTAAGGAGTAGTCCTCATGGAGCACAACCCCGCCGCCCAGTGGGTCACGGAGGCGGCCGCGTACGCCGCCAAGGAGCAGGGTGCGGGCAATCTGCTGCGCGTCGTGCTGATCGTCATGGTCGTCGGGTGTGTCCTGATGGGCTGGTTCCTGCTGCGCGGCTATCGGCAGGGGCAGGACGAGGACCGCGCGGAGCCGGGAGCGAAGACCTCGGCGGCCAAGGACGAGGACTGCGACAGCTGAGTCGGCGTGAGGTCCGCCGCGGGCCCCGCATACGATGGCCCGGAAGTCTTTATGTCCATCCCACCCCCGGATAGGTCCTGCCTGAGATGAGCCTCCACAGCACCGCCGCCCAGCTGGTCACTCTCGCCTCCGAGGGCGGCGAGCACGGCGGCAACCACGAAAGCCTCAGCCCTCTGCTCACCGGCGGCGGCGCGTTCGTCGTCCTGCTGCTGCTCCTGTGGATCACCACGCGCTTCAACCGGGACCGCTGAGCGAGCCGGTCTCCGAACGGGACCGCTGAAGCAGGGCCCGTCCGCCGGGCCGGTAGGGTCTGCACGCATGGGAGAGCAGGACATGCCTACCGGTCCCGGTACCGGCCCGGCGAACAAGGGCAAGCGCCGCCTCGGCGTCATGGGCGGAACGTTTGACCCCATCCACCACGGGCACTTGGTGGCGGCCAGCGAGGTCGCCGCGCAGTTCCACCTCGACGAGGTGGTCTTCGTGCCCACCGGCCAGCCGTGGCAGAAGAGCCACCGGGCGGTGTCCCCGGCCGAGGACCGCTATCTGATGACGGTCATCGCGACCGCCGAGAACCCGCAGTTCTCGGTGAGCCGCATCGACATCGACCGCGGCGGACCGACGTACACCACGGACACCCTGCGCGATCTGCGCACGCTCAACCCGGACACGGACCTCTTCTTCATCACGGGCGCCGACGCCCTCGGCCAGATCCTCACCTGGCGCTACACCGAGGAACTGTTCTCCCTGGCGCACTTCATCGGGGTCACCCGGCCCGGCCACACCCTGGCCGACCCCGGGCTGCCCGAAGGCGGTGTCTCCCTGGTGGAGGTCCCCGCCCTCGCCATCTCGTCGTCGGACTGCCGTGCGCGGGTCGCCAAGGGGGACCCCGTCTGGTACCTGGTGCCGGACGGTGTGGTGCGTTATATCGACAAGCGCGAGCTGTACCGCGGCGACTGAGCCGAGAGGGGCACCGGTGAACGACCGACAGTACGACCCGTACGCGGGCGGCGACCCGTATGCGGGCGAGTACGCGGCTGATCAGTACCAGGTCGTCGGGTACGACGAGTATGGGCAGCCGGTGTATCAGCAGGTCCAGGCCCAGCAGCAGGTCCAGGCCCCGGCTCCGGCCTCGTACGACCAGTACGGGGCCCAGCAGCAGGGCTATGGCTACGACCCGTACGCGGCGGGACAGACCGGGCAGACGGGGCAGCAGGCTCCGGTGCCTCCGTACGACTCCGGTGCCTATCCGGCGTACGAGCAGCAGCGGGCCCAGCAGCAGCCGCAGGCCCAGCCCCAGCAGCAGCCTCAGCCGCGCCGGCAGACGCAGACGGAGCAGACGGGCTGGATCCCGCAGCAGCAACAGCCGCCGCAGGCGCCTCCGCAGCAGCAGCCTGCGCAACAGCCTCCGCGGCCGCAGCAGTCCCGGCAGCCCGAGCGGCAGCCGGAGCGCGAGCGTGCGTACGAGACACAGCAGTTCTCGTTCATCGAGGAGCCCGACGAGGACTCCGAAGACGTCATCGACTGGCTGAAGTTCACCGAGAGCCGCACCGAGCGGCGCGAGGAGGCCAAGCGGCGCGGGCGTTCCCGGGTCGTCGTCCTGGCGGTCGTCTTCGCGCTCGTCGTCGCGGGCGGCGTCGGCTACCTCTGGTACGCGGGCAAGCTGCCCGGCCTGTCCGAGGACAAGACCGGCGGTGGCGCCGCCGCGGCCGGACCGCAGAACCGCGACGTGATCGTCGTACACCTGCACAACACCAAGGGCGGCGGCACCTCCACGGCGCTCCTGGTGAACAACACCACCACCGAGCGGGGCACCACCGTCCTGCTGCCCAACTCCCTTGCCGTGACGGACGACGACGGCACGGGGACGACGCTGGGCAAGTCGGTCGACGACGACGGTTCGACCGGCACCCGCGAGTCGATCGACGCGCTGCTCGGCACCCAGGTCGAGGGCACCTGGCGCCTCGACACCCCCTACCTGAACAACCTCGTCGAGCTCGTCGGCAACATCGACATCGACACCAACGCGAATGTGCCCGACCCCAAGGCCAAGAAGGGCGAGGCCCCGCTCGTCAAGAAGGGCGAGCAGCAGACCCTCAGCGGCCCGATGGCCGTCGCGTACGCCACCTACCGCGCGTCCGGCGAGAGCGAGACCGCGCAGCTGAGCCGGTTCGGTGCGGTCATGCAGGGCGTCCTGCGCAAGCTGTCGTCCGACCCGCAGGCCGCGACGACGACCGTGCAGTCCCTCGCGCAGATCCTGGACCCCTCCCTCAAGGAGAAGGACCTGGGCGCCTTCCTCGCCAAGCTCGCCGACCGGGCGAAGGGCGGCGACTACGCCACGGAGCTGCTGCCGGTCCAGCAGGACGGGACGCTGTCGGAGAAGGCCGGCGAGAGCGTGGTCAAGGACGTCCTGGGCGGCGCGGTCAAGAACCCGGACAAGGGCGCGGCCGTGCGGGTCGGCGTCAAGAACGCCTCCGGGACCAAGGGCGCCGGACAGGACGCGCGGATCTCCCTCGTCAACGGCGGCTACACCTTCGTCGACGGCGGGGCGGGCTCCGCGGCCCAGCCGGCGTCGACGGTCACCTACGCGGACGCGGCGAAGAAGACGCAGGCCGCCGAGGTCGCCAAGACCCTGGGGCTGCCGGACAGCGCCGTCCGCAAGGGCAGGACCGCACCGAACGCGGACGTCGCGGTGGTGCTCGGGCAGGACTACAAGGCGGGCTGAGCCGACCACTGAGGCGGGCCGGGTCATGGGCCCGGCCGGGCTGAGCCACAGGCACTGCTCCGGCCGGGGTGACGCAGCAGACAGCGTGATCGGGAAATCGCCTGGGGTGCTGTCGGCGGTCCGTGAGACCCTTGGGGAGTATTGACCTTCCGAAGGAAAGCTCTCTAGTGACCGCCACGGACCGCTCCACCGAGCTCATCAACGTCGCCGCGCAGGCGGCCGCCGACAAGCTCGCGCACGACATCATCGCGTACGACGTCAGCGACGTGCTGTCGATCACGGACGCCTTCCTGCTCGCATCCGCGCCGAACGACCGCCAGGTCAAGTCGATCGTCGACGAGATCGAGGAGCAGCTGAACAAGCAGCTCGGCGCCAAGCCGGTGCGCCGCGAGGGCGACCGCGACGCCCGCTGGATCCTCCTCGACTACGTGGACATCGTGGTGCACGTCCAGCACAGCGAGGAGCGGGTCTTCTACGCGCTCGAGCGCCTGTGGAAGGACTGCCCCGAGATCGAGCTGCCCGAGGACGCCAAGGCGACCCGCGGCAAGGCCGCCGAGCACGCCGAGCAGCAGGCCGCGGAGGAGGCCGACCTGGACGGTGAGCTCCGGTGACCAGCCGCGGCTGCCGGATCATCCTGTGGCGGCACGGTCAGACGGCCTGGAACCTGGAGCGCCGCTTCCAGGGCTCCACGGACATCGAGCTGACCGACGCCGGCATCGCCCAGGCCAGGCGTGCCGCCCGGCTGCTCGCCTCGCTGAAGCCGGACGCGATCGTGGCGTCCGACCTCAAGCGGGCGGCGGCCACGGCGGGCGAGCTGTCCGCCATCACCGGCATCCCCGTCACCCACGAGGAGGGCCTCCAGGAGACGTACGCCGGTGAGTGGCAGGGCCTGACGCACGACGAGATCATCGCGCGCTTCGGCGAGCAGTACGCCGCGTGGAAGCGCGGCGAGGCGGTGCGCCGCGGCGGCGGCGAACTGGAGACCGAGGTCGCCGACCGGGCCGCCCCGATCGTCCTGCGGCACGCCGAGAAGCTGCCGGAGGACGGCACGCTGGTGGTGGTCAGCCACGGCGGCACGATCCGTACGACCATCGGCCGCCTCCTCGGCCTGGAGTCCCACCACTGGGAGAGCCTCGGCGGGCTCTCCAACTGCTGCTGGTCCGTCCTGGGTCAGGGTGCGCGCGGCTGGCGCCTCCTGGAACACAACGCGGGCACGCTGCCGGAACCGGTGCTCGGCGACGACGACTGAGTGTCCCGGAGCCTGCTCCGGACCCGGATTTCACATTCCGGCTGGTCGCAGGCTAAAGTTCTTCTTGTTCGGCCCGCGGAGCGGGAAGAACGCGAAGAACACAAGGGGCTATAGCTCAGTTGGTAGAGCGCCTGCATGGCATGCAGGAGGTCAGGAGTTCAATTCTCCTTAGCTCCACAATCCGGATCCCGTCCTCATCAGAGGGCGGGATTTTCCGTTGCGTCTGTTGCATTCGTTCCAGCCGTTCCAGCCGTTTCATCCATTGTTGCCGTTGCTTCCGTCGTCCAGCCCTGTGCCGTCCACAGCGCCCCGCGCATCTCCCGCAGCCGCGCCGTCCGTTGCCGGCTCTCCTCGTCGTCCGGGGTGTATGCGACGATCCGGCACTCCGGCATTCCGTCGACGGACAGCGAGACCGACGTCATCCGCAGCTCACCGACCGCCTCGTGCCGGAACGTCTTCACGCGGGGGCCCGGCGGCGCCACGTTCCCGCTCTCCCACAGCTCCGCGAAGTACCCGCTGGCGTCGGCCAGGCGGCGTATGAAGCCCTCCCAGGCGGGCTCGCCCACATGCCGTCCATAGGCACTGCGCAGCGTCGCGACCATCACCGGCAGCTCCGTGTCCCGGTAGACCAGGGGGCAGACGGGGTCGGGGACGATGAACAGCGTCCACAGCACGTTCGGTACGCCGAGGACCGCTATCTGGGGGACGAAGAAGAGGTCGCGGTAGGCGGGGTTGGTGGCGAGGATGTCGTACCGCGCGTTGTAGACCACCGCCGGGTGCGGGTCGAGGGCGTCGATGATGCCCTGGATCTCCGGGCCGACGGCATCCGCGGCGGTCTCGGGGTCCGGTGAGTACGGCACCTCCGCCAGGTCGTACAGATGCTCGCGCTCGGGCTGGTCGAGCCGGAGGGTGCGTGCCACGGCGTCCAGGACCTGCGCGGACGCGTTGATGGGGCGGCCCTGCTCCAACCACGTGTACCAGGTGACGCCCACTCCGGAGAGCTGGGCGACCTCCTCGCGGCGCAGGCCCGGTGTGCGGCGGCGCAGTCCCGGCGGCATGCCCACGTCGGCCGGTGTCACGCGGGCCCTGCGGCTGCGCAGGAAGGCGGCCAGCTCCGGCCGGCGTCGCTGAGTCGTCCCCATCGTCGTCACGTCCCCCATCGTCACTGTCTGCCCCGAGCGCTGCCAGGTGCTGTCAGTACCAGCATCGGCAGGCTCTCGTTACCCGTACCAAGCCCCCCGCAGGCTCATGGCCATGGCTACGACAACCCCGACCAACTCCTCCGGCTCAACTCCCTTACTCAGTAAAGACCCCGGCACTGACAATCGCCGCGGACGGCTGCTGGCGGTCGTCATCGCGGCCCAGTTCATGGCGCTGCTCGACGTGTTCATCGTCAATGTCGCCGCCCCCACCATCCGCGCCGAACTGGACGCGTCGGGCGCCGGGTTGCAGCTGGTCATCGCCGGATACACCATCACGTACGCCGTGTTGCTGATCACCGGCGCGCGGCTCGGCGACCTGCTCGGCCACCGGACCATGTATCTCGTGGGGCTCACGGTCTTCACCGCCGCCTCGCTCGCCTGCGGACTCAGCCAGAGCACGGGCCAGTTGATCGCCTTCCGGCTGCTGCAGGGCGCGGGTTCGGCGCTGCTGATCCCGCAGGTGCTCAGCCTGATCCAGCGCAACTTCACCGGCGAGGCGCGCACGAAGGCCCTCGGCGTGTACTCGGCGGTGATCGCGATCGGGGCCGCCGCGGGGCAGGTGCTCGGCGGAGTCCTGGTCAGCGCCGATCTGTTCGGGGCGAGCTGGCGCCCGGTGTTCCTGGTGAACGTGCCGGTCGGTGTCGTCCTGCTGGTCGTCGCGCGGTGGGTGCTGCCGCGGGACGGCGGCCGGGGGAAGACGGCGGGGGAGCGGGCCGCGGGGCGGGTCCGGGGGCTCGATCTGCCGGGTCTTGTGCTGCTCGGGGCGGCGGTCTCGCTGCTCACGGTGCCGCTGGTGCTCGGGCAGCAGGAGGGCTGGCCGCTGTGGTCGTGGCTCTCGATGGGCGCGGCGGCGGTCGTCTTCGCGTTCTTCTGCGGATACGAGTCCCGGCTCTCCCGCGGCGGCGGGGCGCCGTTGATCGCGCCGCGGGTCCTGCGCATCCCCGGCATGGGCCTCGCGATCTTCCGGATCGGCGTGGTGATGGCCGTGAACGCGGGCTTCCTCTTCGCCCTCACCCTGCACGCGCAGAGCGGACTCGGTTACAGCGCGCTGCACACGGGCCTCATGTTCGCGCCGACCGCCGCGATCTTCGGCGCGGTGGGACTGACCTGGCGGCGCTGGCCCGCCCGGCTCCAATCCGCCCTGATTCCCGGCGGGTTCGCGCTCACGGCGGTGTCGGCGCTCGCCGTGGGTCTGGTGCTGCGCGACGGCGGAGAGGGCGGCACGTGGCTGTATGTGGCGTTCGTGGGGATCGGTGTGGGACTCGCGCTGGGCTTCAGTCCGACGCTCACGCGCGCGTTGTCCACGGTGCGGCCCGAGGACGCCGCGGACGCCAGCGGTCTGCTCGCCACGGTCACCCAGCTCGGCCAGCTGACGGGTGTCGCGGCCTTTGGCGCACTTTTCCTCAACCGGCTTGAGTCACAAGGGGCTCCGGGGGCGTATTCCTCTGCGGACGCGCTCCTGGTGTGCGCTTACGCACTGGCGGGGGCGGCCGCACTGGGCGCCGTGTCCGGACTGGTACGCATGCGTCGCTGACCGGTTCGCTCAGACCGTGGCAGAATCGGACGGCCGGAAGGGGACCGCACCAGATCACCGAATGTGACCCGACGGAAGGGAGAGCGATGCCTGCGAGCATCCTCGAAGAGGCCGAAGGCCTCGTCGAAGTGGCAGCGCCGAGCCGCGCGGCCGCTCCCTTCGCGGCGATCGCCCTCCTGACCTGTCCGTCCTGCGGTTCGTCCCATGTCGCCCAGGTACTCGGCGACAACGGCGGTGTCTCGTACGTGTGCACGGCCTGCGGCCACAGCTGGAGCTGATCGATGGGTGCACACAGGCGGAAGTGCGACTGGTGCGGCAGTGGTACGCCGATCGTCCGCGACATGGAACCCGTCAACCAGGAGTACCAGTACTGGTGCGAGGAGTGCGCGAGGGCGCTGATCATAAAAGGCGACCCCATCGAGACGTACCGCGAACTCGAGGGGGAGCCGATCTACGGTCGGCTGCTCGACGAGCACTGCACGCTCAAGCGCTTCTACTCGTTCGCCACGGCTTGAGTCCTCGCGGGAGCCGTGGCTTGAGTTCGTGCACAAGCAGCGCGAAAGCGGTCACCACGTAGAGGGCGGACAGCGTCATCTCGCCATAATTCTGGTCGAGTTCAGGCCGCCCCGCGCCATGCGGCACCCACCACAGGGCGTACGAGCAGAACACCAGGCAGACGGCTCCGGTCGCCGCCCACCGGACCCGGCCGTTCCGGCGCAGCCCGTCCGCCCACATCAGCAGCGCCATCGGCACGCACCACACCCAGTGGTGCGACCACGACACCGGGCTGACCAGCAGGGCCGTCGCCGCGCAGGCGACGGCCGCCCGCGCGTGCTCCCCGCGCAGCGCCGCGGTCACGGCGGCCGCGAGGCCGAGCGTGCCGACCGCCACGGCGGTCACCGCCCACCAGGGGCCCGGGTCGCCGGTGTGCAGGAGCCGGGCGAGGACTCCGCGCAGCGACTGGTTCGCGGTGTCGTCGGCGAGGCCGACCCGGCCCGCCTCGAAGACCATCCGGGTCCAGAAGTTCTGGGAGTCGTGGGGCAGGACGGCAGCCGCGAGCAGCGTCGCGCCCGCGAACGTGCCGGCCGCCACGCACGCGTGCCGCGTGGGTCCGCGCCAGGCCCCCCGACGCGCGGCCTCGGCGGCGCCGGTGAGCAGCAGGAACACCGCGAACAGCGCGGGCGTGAGCTTGATCGCCGCCGCGACGCCGATGCCGACGCCCGCCCAGCGGTGTCCGCGCGGCCGTGACAGGTCCCACAGGACGAGCACCGCGAGCAGCAGATTGATCTGCCCGTACCGCAGGGTCGTCCACACCGGCTCGGCCCAGACGGCGAGCGCGGAAACCCACAGGGCGCTCTCCACGCGCGCGTACCGGGGGTTTCCGATCAGCCGCAGGGTGAGGCCGACGAACACCACGAGGAGCAGCAGGTTCCCGAGCGTCGCCAGGGTGCGCATGTCCGCCGTGTCGAGCAGCGTCAGCGGGGTGAACAGCAGTGCCGCGAACGGCGGGTAGGTGGTGGGCAGATGGGCCTCGGTGGCGCGCAGCGCGTAGAGGTCGCCGCCGGCTCGCACGGTCTCGCCCTCGGCCCGGTAGACCATCAGGTCGACCATGGAGACGTCGGCGGCGCGCTGCGCGAGCCAGAAGGCCGCGAACGACAGCAGGCAGGCCCCGGCGGCCAGTGGAACGCGGCGGCGGGCGGCGGCGAGCGCGATCACGGACACGAAGCCAGACAGTACCGGCCTTATCTGTACAGAACGGAAACGATTTGGTGGAGCACGGGGAAGACCGTGTAATGTTGGCGGAGCCGCCGGGGGAACCGGGCGACGAGACAACACGCGGCTTCCGCCGCGTGAAACAAGGGGCTATAGCTCAGTTGGTAGAGCGCCTGCATGGCATGCAGGAGGTCAGGAGTTCAATTCTCCTTAGCTCCACAGAAGATGAGAGCGGGCCACCCGGATCGGGTGGCCCGCTTTCGTGTGTCTTCCAGGACCTTTCGTGTGTCTTCCAGGACGCTATGGGCGTCCGCTGCCCAGCGCCCTGCGGCCCCGGCCCGGCGGCAGCGCGGGTGGCAGCGCCGGGGGTGGCGGCGTCGCCGACGCGTCCTCCTCGATGCGCAGCGCGAGAGCCGGGCAGCGGCGTACGGCACGTGCGGCGCGCGCTTCGGAGTAGCGCGGTACGGACGCCTCCGCCACACCGGGGAAGCCGTCGGGGCCCAGCTGGATCAGCTCGGGGACGATGTCCGCGCACAGGCCGTGGCCCTGGCAGAGCGTCCAGTCGACGGCGAGCTTGCGACCGCTGGGCGCCTCTCCCTGGGGGGCCTGTGCCTGGAGCGGCAGGACGCCCTCCACGGGGCGGCCGCAGCCGCCGCCCAGGACATGCGCGGCCAGGTCGTCCGTGAACGCCGAGATCGTCGAGTCCAGGAACGCCGCCGAGCCGTCCGGGTGCTTGCAGGCGCCGCGCCGCTTCACCGCGCGGGTCACCTCGCGCAGTGCCTCCAGGGCGGTGGGTCCGCCGCCGTCCAGGATGTCCGCCAGGCCACGTGCCGCAGCGGGCAGGCCCAGATAGCAGGGGCCGCACTGTCCGGCGCTCTCGGCGGCCAGCCAGTGGGCCACGCGCAGCGACTCCCCGAGGGGGCAGGTGCCGGGTCCGATGGGCAGGATCGCGCCCGCGCCGAGCGCCCCGCCGCAGGCCTCCAGGGCGGCGCGTGAGACCACCGCGTCGTGCGCGGTGACCGAGTCGAGCCACTTGCCGTGGTACCCGCCGGTCAGCACGCCCTGGGGCAGCGGCGGTCCGCCGGCCAGCTGCAGGACGTACCGCAGGGGCACTCCGGTGGGGACCTCGACCACCATGGGGCGGGCGACGGCTCCGGAGACGGTCAGCAGGACCGTGCCCGGCTCGTCCCGCAGGCCGGTGCGGCGGTAGCGGTCGGCGCCGATCCGGGCGGCGACCGCGAGCTGCGCGAAGGTCTCCGCGTTCGACAGGAGCGTGGGGGCGCCGCCCACTCCGGAGTCGGAGGTACGGAGCTTGCGCCCCGGAGGCAGCGGCGGGCCGCCGTCCGCCGAGCGCACCAGGGCCGATGACTCGCCGGTCACCATGCGCACCGGGTTGCGCTGCACCCGCGCGCGCAGGCCGGGGCCGCGCCGGTTGGTCAGGCCGCGCTCCGCGAGCGCCGAGCGCATCGAGGACTCGGTGGAGTCGCGGGTCACGCCGATGACGAGGGTGCGCGCGCCCAGCGCCTCGGCGGCCAGCAGCGCGCCGTCCAGGATGAGATGCGGGGCGCGGTTGATCAGGACGGTGTCCTTGCGGCAGGCCGGTTCGTCCTCACTGCCGTTGACGACGACGACCGGGCGCACTCCACGACGTATCGCGGAGTCGGCGACCGCGCGCAGTTTCCGGGCGAAGGGGAAGCCCGCGCCGCCTCTGCCGAGCAACCGGATGTCTTCGGAGAGGGCGGCCAGGGATTCGCCGGCCATCGGTTCCAGCGGTCCGTGCACCTTCAGGTGCATCGCCAGATCGAGCCGCTCGACCAGGTCGAAGCCCGAGGTCAGGAGCGGAAGTCCGACGACGCGGACTTCGGGGACGTCGGGCAGCGCCGCGTTCACTGGGGGCCTCCGGTGGTGGCGTTCCAGGGTTCGCCCGGACCGGGCGCCTGGAAGGTCTGGGGCAGCGGCTCGGTCGCGGGTCCGCTGTCGTACGGGGCTTCGTGGGGCGGTTCGTACGGAGGCGACGGGTCGTACGCCGAGTCGTACGACGTGTCATGGGAGCGGTAGACGGTCTCTTCGGAGGCGTACGCCGTGTGGTGCGCGGTCTCGTAGGAGGCGTCGTAGGCCGATTCGTACGGCATCCGGGGGGCCTCGGCGGGCGGCGGCGGTGACGGGGCCGGCCAGCGGGGCGGTGGTTCGGCGCGGGACACGACCTCGGTCGGCCGGTTCGGGGAGCCGAGCACGCGGTAGGCCGCGGCGATGCCGACCACGGGGGAGGGGGCGGGCTCGGGTTCGGGGGCGGTGGTCGTGCCGGGGAGCGGCGCTGAGGCGGTGTCCCGGCGGGCGGGCCCCTTCCGGTCCTCCGGTTCGAGGACGGCGAGGATCCGGGCGGCGACCTTCCGCTTGACCGGGAGCGGGGCCGCGCGCAGCGACACCGCCCCCGCCACGGCGACCAGGCACAGGCAGTACAGGGCGGTCACCCACGGCTTCGGGGCGCGGCCCGCGTACAGGCCGTGGATCAGCGCCGAACACCAGGCGGGGTAGGCGAGCATGTGCAGCGCCCGCCAGCGCGAGGCGATCTGCGCCGGGGAGGCGAAGGCGCTGCGCAGGGCTCCGGTGACGCCCGTGGCCACCATCAGGAGCCCGGCGAGCGAGCCGAGGCCGATGAGTCCGTCGCTCCCGGAGAAGCCGAGGCCGAAGGGGACGAGGGCGCCGACCGGCGAGACATGGTCGAGCGCGAGCTTGACGGTCACGTGCAGCAGCAGGAAACCGATGGAGGCGACCGCTGTGGCCCGGTGCACGGCCTGGGCGAGCAGTCTCTGCCGGGAGTGCAGGAACAGCCGGTCGGTGGCGACCAGGCCCCAGACCACCGCCGCGGTGAGGCTGACCAGGGACAGCACTCCGGTGGTGAAGTCGAGCGCGGCGCGGAAGGCGTCGCTCGACGCGAGGACGAGCAGGGGTATCAGCAGCAGTGCGGCGGTGGTCAGGACCCCACGGGTGGTTCTGCTGGGCTCGGGGAACGGGGGGAAGCCACGGCTCGTGCGATCGGTGCGGCTTGCGCGGCTCTTGCGATGAGGGTTCAGAGGGTTCATGGGGGCGGCTCCGAAATGGCTCGATCGCCGCATGCTAGGTCGCCGCATACCAGTGAGTACGGGGTTTGAGTTATTGCGTTGTTATCAAAGCGCGACGCGATCTTGGTGTTGCCCCGATAGTGGTCGGTACGCGGAGTAACCCTTGGCCAAAGGTGAAGTCCGGGCTTCCGTCGGGGTCGGCGGAGCGTCATGGCCCGGTCACGGCCCAAGCTCGTCGCGGGCCGTGCGAGCGCTGCGGTACCCTGACGCCATGCGTGCCGTACGCCTTCTGCTTAGCGGGCCGCGCTGATCAGTCCCGACCGCCGGTGAATCGCGGTCGGAATCGGCGCGGCGTCCCCTCCTGTGCGAGGGGCATTTTTGTTTGGCCGTGACGGTCAATTCCGCAGGCAGAGACGATCGATGGAGCTTTGAGGATCATGAGCGAGACGAATTCTGCTGCCGCCTCCGAGGTGGCCGCGCCGCACCGCTACACGGCCGCCCTGGCCGCCGAGATCGAGGCACGCTGGCAGGACTTCTGGGACGCCGACGGCACGTACGAGGCGCCCAACCCGAGCGGCGACATGGCCGCCGCGGACGACGCGCAGGCCGCGCTGGTCGCCAAGCCCAAGAAGTTCATCATGGACATGTTCCCGTACCCCTCGGGTGCGGGCCTGCACGTCGGCCACCCGCTGGGCTACATCGCCACGGACGTCTACGCCCGCTTCCAGCGGATGACGGGCCACAACGTCCTGCACACCCTGGGCTTCGACGCCTTCGGCCTGCCCGCCGAGCAGTACGCCGTGCAGACGGGCACCCACCCCCGGGTCTCCACCGAGGCCAACATCGCGAACATGAAGGCGCAGCTGCGCGGTCTGGGCCTGGGCCACGACAAGCGCCGCTCCTTTGCGACGATCGACCCGGACTACTACAAGTGGACCCAGTGGATCTTCGTCCAGATCTTCAACTCCTGGTACGACGACGAGGCGAAGAAGGCCCGCCCGATCGCCGACCTGGTGAAGCAGTTCGAGGTCGGTGAGCGCGCCGTACCGAACTCCACGCGCGCGTGGAACGAGCTGAACGCGGGCGAGCGCGCCGACGTCCTGAGCGGATACCGCCTGGCGTACGCCTCCGACGCCCCCGTCAACTGGTGCCCCGGCCTGGGCACCGTCCTGGCGAACGAGGAGGTCACCGCCGACGGCCGCTCCGAGCGCGGCAACTTCCCCGTATTCAAGGCCAAGCTGCGCCAGTGGAACATGCGCATCACCGCGTACGCGGACCGTCTGCTGGACGACCTGGACGCCCTGGACTGGCCCGAGGCCATCAAGCTGCAGCAGCGCAACTGGATCGGCCGCTCCGAAGGCGCGCGTGTCGACTTCCCGGTCCGCTCCGGTGACGGCTCCGGTTCCGCCGATGAGGCCATCACCGTCTTCACCACCCGCCAGGACACCCTGTTCGGCGCCACCTACATGGTCCTGGCGCCCGAGCACGACCTGGTCGACAAGGTCATCCCGGCCGCCTGGCCCGAGGGCACCCACGACGTGTGGACCGGCGGCCACGCGACGCCCGCCGAGGCCGTCGCCAAGTACCGCGCGTTCGCCGCCTCCAAGTCCGACGTGGAGCGCCAGGCCGACGCCAAGGAGAAGACCGGCGTCTTCACCGGCGTCTACGCCACCAACCCGGTCAGCGGCGAGCGGGTCCCCGTCTTCATCGCCGACTACGTACTGATGGGCTACGGCACCGGCGCGATCATGGCCGTCCCGGCGCACGACAGCCGCGACTTCGCCTTCGCGCGCGCCTTCGAGCTGCCGATGCGGTGCGTGGTCGAGCCCTCGGACGACCGCGGGACCGACGCCTCGACGTGGGACGACGCGTTCTCCTCGTACGAGGCGAAGCTGGTCAACTCCTCCGGAGAGGACATCTCCCTGGACGGCCTGGGCGTCGTCGACGCCAAGGCGCGCATCACCGAGTGGCTGGCCCGCAAGGGCATCGGCGAGGGCACCGTCAACTTCCGCCTGCGCGACTGGCTGTTCAGCCGCCAGCGCTACTGGGGCGAGCCCTTCCCGATCGTCTACGACGAGGACGGCATCGCCCACTCGCTGCCCGAGTCGATGCTGCCCCTGGAACTGCCGGAGGTCGACGACTACAGCCCGCGCACCTTCGACCCGGACGACGCGGACACCTCTCCGGAGACGCCGCTGTCCCGCAACGAGGACTGGGTCAACGTCACCCTGGACCTGGGTGACGGACTGAAGAAGTACCGCCGCGAGACCAACACCATGCCCAACTGGGCCGGTTCCTGCTGGTACGAGCTGCGCTACCTGGACCCGCGCAACGACCAGCAGCTGGTCGACCCGGCCGTCGAGCAGTACTGGATGGGCCCCCGCGCCGGCCAGCCGACCGGCGGCGTCGACCTGTACGTGGGCGGCGCCGAGCACGCGGTGCTGCACCTGCTGTACGCCCGCTTCTGGTCGAAGATCCTGTTCGACCTGGGGCACATCTCGTCGGCCGAGCCGTTCCACAAGCTGTTCAACCAGGGCATGATCCAGGCCTACGTGTACCGCGACAGCCGCGGCTTCCCGGTCCCGGCCGCCGAGGTCGAGGAGCGCGACGGCGAGTACTTCTTCGAGGGCGAGCCGGTCAAGCGCGAGCTGGGCAAGATGGGCAAGTCCCTGAAGAACGCGGTCACTCCGGACGAGATCTGCGAGGAGTACGGCGCGGACACCCTGCGCCTGTACGAGATGGCGATGGGCCCGCTGGACGTCTCGCGCCCGTGGGACACCCGCGCGGTCGTCGGCCAGTACCGCCTGCTGCAGCGCCTGTGGCGACTGATCGTCGACGAGTCCACCGGTGAGGCCACCGTCGCGGACGTCGCGGAGACGGAGATCGCCGAGGACACCCTGCGTGCCCTGCACAAGGCGATCGACGGCGTCCGCCAGGACCTGGACGGCATGCGGTTCAACACCGCCATCGCCAAGATCACCGAGCTGAACAACCACCTGACCAAGGTGGGCGGCGCGGTGCCCCGCTCGGTCGCCGAGCGTCTGGTGCTGCTGATCGCCCCGCTGGCCCCGCACGTGGGCGAGGAGCTGTGGCGCAAGCTGGGCCACGGCGACTCGGTCGTCCACCAGGACTTCCCCGTCGCCGACCCGGCGTTCGTCGTGGACGAGACCGTGACCTGCGTCGTGCAGATCAAGGGCAAGGTCCGGGCGCGCCTGGAGGTCTCCCCGTCGATCTCGGACGAGGAGCTGGAGAAGGTGGCCCTGGGTGACGAGCGCGTCCTGGCGGCGCTGGACGGCGCAGGGATCCGCAAGGTCATCGTGCGGGCGCCGAAGCTGGTGAACATCGTTCCCGCCTGACGCCTCCGGGTAGTCCCCTACGGGCAGGTTGGGGGTTCCGCTGGAACCTCCGGCCTGCCCTTTGCGTTTACCGTTGAAGGGTCGGTGCGGAACCCGCCGCGGGACCCGGGAGGAGCGTCATGGAAGCCGTGATCGCAGTCGTGGCGCTGCTCGTCGTGCTGTTCCTGGTCCTGGGGGCCTACGCGACGGTGAAGGTGGTCTCGGCGGCCAAGCGCGGTGTGGACCGCACGATCTCGCAGGCACGCCGGACGGTGGAGGACACGACGCTCCGGGCGAAGAGCCTCGGCCAGATCGGCCCCGCCGCAGAACTGGCCCAGCTGCGCCTCTCGTTGCGTACGTCGATGCGCGCCACGCAGGAGACGCTGCAGGCGGGCGTGGCCGAGGACGCCTCGCTGAAGGAGTCCCTGGGGCTCTTCGAGCGGCTCAGCGCCCATGGGCACGAGCTGGACGACGAACTGCGGCGGCTCGAGCGCGACCCGGACAAGGCCAGCCTCGGTGAGCGGCTCCCCGGGCTGCGGGAGCGCACGGAGCAGATCACGAAGGCGGCGGACTCGCTGCGTTGGTCGGCGCGCGACCGGGCCCGCAGGTTCGCCGACGACGACCTGGACTCGCTGAGCACCCAGATCGACATGGAGGCGGGCGCCCTGCGGCACTGGACGACGGAGCCGGCGCCCGCGCAGACCCCCGCCGCCTGGCCCGAGCCGGAGGCCGACGCGGGCAGGACCGCCGAGCAGACCTGGGACGAGCCCGCCAAGGTGGCGGACCAGGAGCCGGAGCGGCCCGCGATCACGCCGCCGGCGCCGCAGCCCGTCTACCCCTGGCAGAAGAAGGCCAAGCCCGAGAGCACCACCTGACCGGTCCGCCCGGCGTCACCTGACGGTCCGCCCGGCAGCACCTGTCGGGTCCGCCCGGCAGGGGGCGGGCTGCCGTCGCCGGGCCCAGGCAGGTAATCTCCAGCGCATGTCCCGTCATGTCGCGATCGTCACGGATTCAACGGCCTACCTGCCGCAGCGGACGATGGAGCGGCACGGCATCACATCGGTGCCCCTGACCGTGGTCCTCGGTGATCAGGCGCTCGAAGAGGGCACGGAGATCTCCGCCCGCTCGCTCGCCCTCGCGCTGCAGAAGCGGCGCCCGGTGACCACGTCCCGGCCGAGCCCCGAACTCTTCGCCCAGACCTATCGCAGGGTCGCGGAATCGGGCGCGACGGACATTGTCTCGCTGCATCTGTCCGCCGAGTTCTCGGGTACGTACGACGCCGCGGTCCTCGCCGCGAAGGACGCGCCGGTGCCGGTGCGGGTCGTGGACACCGGGATGGTCGCGATGGCCCTGGGTTTCTGCGCCCTCTCGGCGGCCGAGGTGGCCGGGTCCGGCGGCTCGGCGGACGAGGCGGTGGCCGCCGCGGAGAAGCGCGCCGAGGGCACGTCCGCCTACTTCTACGTCGACACGCTGGACTATCTGCGCAGGGGCGGCCGGATCGGTGCCGCACAGGCGCTGCTGGGTTCCGCGCTGGCCGTGAAGCCGCTGCTCCAACTGGACGGCGGGCGCATCGAGATGCTGGAGAAGGTGCGGACGGCGTCGAAGGCGATCGCCCGGCTTGAGGAGCTGGTGGTCGAGCGGGCCGGGGCGAACCGCGTCGACATCGCGGTCCATCATCTGGCGGCGCCCGAGCGTGCGGCGGCCCTCGCGGACCGGCTCGGGGAGCGGGTGCCGGACCTGGCCGAGCTGCATGTCAGCGAGGTGGGCGCGGTGATCGGGGCGCATACGGGGCCGGGGCTGTTGGGGGCTGTGGTCTCGCCCAGGTGACAGCACGCCTTTGAGTGACGGAGTTATCCACAACTCGTGGGTAATCCACGGGAATTGACCAAGATCAACAAGTTTTCCGTTCCGTGCCTAACGTCGACGGCATGGCACTTCGATCACTTTCCAGGACACAGGCACGGACGCGCATCGCGACGAGCGGGCCGGGGCGGGGCGCGGGTTCCGACGGTCGGCTCGCGGACGGGCGCGGGAGTTACGGTCGCGCCCGCAGGCGGGCGGCTCGGCGCAGGCAGGCTTCGGCGGAGGCGATGCGGCTGCGGGCGGAGAGCATGTTTGCTCCATCTGCGTCTGCGTCTGCGTCTGCGTCTACGTCTAGGTCTACGCCTGCGCCTGCGTACGAACCCGAACCCGAACCTGAGGCCGTGGCGCGAGGTGCGCCGCCCGGCGAAGAGGCGGCGGCGCCCTTGCGTGAGCGGGCCGGGCTCGCCGTGCGGGAGCGGCTGCCACTGTGGCTCCAGCTCAGGTGTGGCATCGAGCGGCGGAGTCTGGTGGCGCTCGCGGTGGTCCTCGTCGTCGCCGCCGTGTTCGCGGCCCAGCACTTCTGGTCGGGGCGCACCCAGTCGGTACGGGCGCCGGAGGTGGTGCGGGCGGCGTCGGACGGGGAGGCGCGGCCGTCTCCGTCTCCGGGGCCGCCGCCCGGTCCGCCGGTGGAGGGCGGTGCGGCAGGCGCCGGTGGTGGGATCGTCGTGGACGTCAGCGGGAAGGTCCGCAGCCCCGGCATCCTCAAGCTGCCGGCGGGATCCCGCGTCGCCGACGCGCTGAAGGCGGCGGGCGGGGTCCGCCCCGGCGCGGACACGGACGGCCTCAACCGTGCCCGGCTGCTCATCGACGGCGAACAGGTGGTGGTGGGCGCACCGGCGACGGCACCCGCAGTGCCGGGTGGCGGGACGGCAGCCGGGCCGCCGGGCGCGAGCCCTGCCGCGCCGGTCGGCCTCAACACGGCGACCGCCGAGCAGCTCGACGGACTGCCGGGCGTCGGTCCCGTGCTGGCCCAGCACATCATCGACTACCGCACGGAGCACGGCGGTTTCCGCTCCGTGGACGAACTGCGCGAGGTCAACGGAATCGGCGACCGGCGCTTCGCGGACCTGCAGAATCTCGTGCGGCCATGAGGCCGGCCCACCCGGCGGTGGCTGGAGCCTCCGCGCCGGCCGCGACCCGCCCCGCGGTGCACGACTCTTCCGGGAGTCGGCTCGGGGACTCCCACCCCCGGCAGGAGGGCCCGGCGGACCTCCGTCTGGTGCCGCCCGCGCTCGCCGCCTGGGGCGCGGCCGCGACGGCACTGGACGCCCCGGCCCGGTGGGTGGCCGCCGCCGTGGTGGTCTGCGTGGTGGTGGCGGGGACCCTGCTGGTGACGCTGACGCTGACGCTGACGGTGCGGGGGCGGCGGCAGTCGTGGCGGCGGGTGTCCGGGGCGGCCGCACTGCTCTGCGCCGCGGCCGCCGCGACCTCCGCCGGGCTGCACGGGGCGGATCTGCACCGAGGTCCCGTTCCCGCCCTGGCGCGCCAATATGCCGAGGTGGAGGCCGAGTTGGAGGTCACGTCCGACCCCCGCCACACCCGCCCCCGCGTCACGGGGGATCGTGCCGTACCGCCGTCGGTCATGCTGAACGCGGAGATCGTCCGGGTCAGGTCGGCCGACGGTGCGACGTCCGTGACGCGGGCCCCGGTGCTGGTCTTTGTCAGAGGTGGGCCGTCCGATGCGCGGGCGGGCCCGGCGAGCTGGTTCGGGTTGTTGCCGTCGACGCGGGTGCGGGTCCGGGGGAGTCTGGCTCCCGCGCTGCCTCAGGGGGACCGGGTCGCGGCGGTGCTGAAGGTGTCCGGGGACAAGGCTCCGCAGGTGGTCGCGGGACCGACCGGGGCACAGCGCCTGGCGGGCCGGTTGCGCGGCGGGCTGCGGGAGGCCACGGACGGGTTGCCGCCCGATGCCAGGGCCCTACTGCCGGGGCTGGTGGTCGGGGACACCTCACGGGTGCCGCCCGAGCTGGCGGAGGCGTTCCGGGCGACGGACCTCACGCATTTGCTCGCCGTCAGCGGCTCCAACCTCACGATCCTGCTCGTGCTGCTCATCGGCCCGCCCGGACTCGCGCAGCGCGCCGAGCGGCGGGGTCTCGCCCCACGGCTCGGGATCCCGCTGCGGGCGACCGCGCTCATCGGCGGGGGACTCACGCTGGCCTTCGTGGTCGTGTGCCGACCGGACCCGAGCGTGCTGCGGGCGGCGGCCTGCGGGCTCATCGCGTTGCTCGCCATCGCCACCGGGCGGCGCCGCTCGCTGATCCCCGCGCTGGCCGCGGCGGTGCTGCTGCTCGTCCTGTACGACCCATGGCTGGCCCGCAGCCCCGGATTCCTGCTGTCGGTTCTCGCCACGGGCGCACTGCTCACCCTTGCGCCGAGGTGGAGCGCCTCGCTGCGGGGGCGCGGGGTGTCGCCGCGGCTGGCGGAGGCGTTCGGCGCGGCGGCGGCCGCGCAGGCGGTGTGCGCGCCGGTCGTCGCGGTCATGGCGGCCCGGGTGAGCCTGGTGGCGGTGCCCTGCAACCTCCTCGCGGAGGTCGCCGTCGCGCCTGCCACGGTCCTCGGCTTCGCCGCCCTGGCGGTGGCGCCTGCCGCGATGCCGGTCGCCGAGTTTCTGGCGTGGGGCGCGAGTTGGCCGACCGGATGGATCGCGGACGTCGCCCGCACTGGGGCGGCGCTGCCGGGCAGCGGCATCGACTGGCCCGGCAGCTGGCCCGGCGGACTGCTGCTGGCGGTGGTCACGGTGGGCGTCGTCCTGGTCGGGCGCCGACTCGTCCGGCGTCCCTGGCTCGGGGCGGCCTGCGCCCTGCTGCTCCTCCTCGCGGTGGTGCAGCCGCCGCCGCTGACCCGAGTGATCGCGGGGTGGCCGCCGTCGGGCTGGCGGTTCGCGATGTGTGACGTGGGGCAGGGCGACGCCACGGTGCTGGCGGCGGGTGACGGGGCGGGGGTGGTCGTCGACGCGGGGCCCGATCCGGTGCCGGTGGACCGCTGTCTGCGGTCGCTAGGAGTCACGCGGGTGCCGCTGGTGCTGCTGACGCACTTTCATGCCGATCATGTGGCGGGCCTGCCGGGGGTGTTGCGGGGGCGTCGGGTCGGGGCGATCCAGACGACGGGGTTCCGGGAGCCGCCGGAGCAGGCGGAGTTCGTGGACGCGCAGGCGGCCGCCCATCGCGTTCCGGTGACGCGGGCCGTGGCGGGGGAGCGGCGGCGCACCGGTGGCCTCGACTGGCAGGTGCTGTGGCCCTTGGCGGCGGGGGCGGGCCGGGCGCCGACCGCCGAGGGGCCCAACGACTCCAGCGTCACGCTGCTGGTCCGTGCCCGAGGGCTCACCCTGCTGTTGCTCGGGGATCTCGAACCGCCCGCCCAGCGGGCGCTGTTGCGGACACCGGCCGTGGCGTCGCTGCCGCCTGTGGACGTACTGAAGGTCGCCCATCATGGCTCGGCCTATCAGGACACCGGACTGCTGCGGCGGACCGCCCCGCGCCTCGCGCTCGTCTCCTGCGGCCGGGACAACTCCTACGGTCACCCGTCGCCCCGTACGGTCGCGGCGCTGCGGGCCGGGGGAGCGGAGGTGCTGCGGACGGACAGGGACGGGGCGATCGCTGTCGTCGGTCCGGCCGGGTCGACGCAAGGCGCGGCTCCGGGGATGGAGGTGGTCACCCGGCCGCCCTGAGCAGGTGAAACGGCAGGCGGGGCGCTTATTTCGGACCACTCGCTACAGAAGAAGCAGTAGCGCATGATTCCTGCGATGTGGGCCCGTGTTGCATCGAATGCCGCAACGGTGATCGAATGCCTCTTCGGGACAGGAGTTGTCAAGCTTTGCGGGGGTGTGTCGCAGATGTTCGGCCGTTGGCTGGGAAACCGTACGAATCGAGCCGGCGGGAGCGGGGGACTGCTGTCCGCCGTGCCGGTTCCGCCGAGTGCGGGAGTTCTCAGCTGCCGGGTGCTCGATCCGGTCAATGAGCCGGTGCGGCACGCGGAGTTCGCGGTCAGCGATGCCATGGGGCGCAAGGTGGTGACCGGCGGGATGGATCCGTTCGGTTCCTTCGTGGCGACGGTTCCCGCGGGCGACTACCGGCTCGCGGTCTCCGCGGAGGGCTTCACGCCGTACCGGGCGAGTGCCACGGTCGCGGAGAGCGCGCACGCGTCCCTCGGTGACGTCATGCTCCAGGTCGCCCAGCCGCCGACGCTGCCCGAGCCCGGTGACTGGGAGATCGACCCGATGCATTCCTCGGTCGCCTTCACCGCGCGGCACATCGGTCTGGCCCGGATCCACGGCCGGTTCAACAGCTTCGCCGGGGCGATCCGGATCGCGGACCGGATGGAGAACTCGGCGATGCATGTCGTCATCGACGCCGCCTCCATCGACACCGCGGTCCAGATGCGCGACGACCACCTGCGCTCCGGTGACTTCCTCGACGTGGGGCGCTTCCCGACGATGGAGTTCTACAGCGACCGCTTCGTGCACAAGGGCGGCAGCCGGTGGGCGGTCACGGGCGGCCTGACGCTGCACGGCGTGACGCGCACGGTGACGCTGGACACCGAGTATCTCGGGGTCGGCCAGGGACTGGAGGGCGAGACGCGGGTCGCCTGCCGTGCCACCACGGAGCTGCACCGCGACGACTTCACGATCACCTGGCAGACGATGCTGGCGCGCGGTATCGCCGCCGTCGGACCGAGCATCACGATCGACCTCGACATCCAGGTCCTGCCCAAGGGCTGACCGCCGTCCTGCCCAAGGGCTGACCGCCGTCCTGCCTACGGGCTGAACTCGGCCCCGGTTCGCTACGGAGCCTCCAGCCAGCCCTCGTGCTCCGCCGCCAGTGCGTCGAGGTCGGTGGGGTCCAGGCGCTGCTCCGGGTCCTCGACGACGACCAGCCACTGGGCGTCCTCGGCGTCGTCCTCGCCGGCCAGGGCGTCGCGGACGAGCTGCGGCTCCTCGGCGACGCGGAAACGGTCGGTCAGCTCCCCGGCCACTTCCTCCGCGGCGTCGCGGTCGGGCAGCACCAGGACATGTCGTACGTCGGTCACCTGCCCATTCTCCGCTACGGGACCGGCGGCGCGGGACGGGGTGTCAGTGCCCCGTGGGATGCTTGACGACGATGGCCAGGAAGACAGCTAACGACGATCCGCTCGCTCCTCTCACGCTAGCCGTGGGCCAGGAGGACCTCCTTCTCGACCGCGCCGTGCAGCAGGTGGTGGCCGCCGCCCGCGCCGCCGACGCGGACACGGACGTGCGTGACCTCACCCCCGACCAGTTGCAGCCCGGCACGCTCGCCGAGCTGACCAGCCCCTCGCTCTTCGCCGAGCGCAAGGTCGTGGTCGTGCGGAACGCGCAGGATCTGTCGGCGGACACGGTCAAGGACGTGAAGGCGTACTTCGGGGCGCCGGTCGAGGAGATCACCCTCGTCCTGCTGCACGCGGGCGGCGCCAAGGGCAAGGGGCTGCTCGACGCGGCCCGCAAGGCGGGAGCCCGCGAGGTCGCCTGCCCCAAGATGACCAAGCCCGCGGACCGGCTCTCGTTCGTACGGGGCGAGTTCCGGGGCCTGGGTCGTTCGGCGACCCCGGAAGCGTGCCAGGCCCTGGTCGACGCGATCGGCAGCGATCTGCGTGAGCTCGCCTCCGCGGTGTCCCAGCTGGTGGCGGACGTCGAGGGCACGATCGACGAGGCGGTCGTCGGGCGCTATTACACGGGCCGTGCGGAGGCCTCCAGCTTCACCGTCGCCGATCGGGCCGTGGAGGGGCGGGCGGCGGAGGCGCTGGAGGCGTTGCGGTGGTCGTTGTCGACCGGCGTCGCGCCCGTTCTGATCACCAGTGCGTTGGCACAGGCCGTGCGGGCCATCGGGAAATTGTCCTCTGCCCGCGGCGGGCGGCCTGCCGATCTTGCTCGGGAGCTGGGGATGCCGCCGTGGAAGATTGATCGGGTTCGGCAGCAGATGCGGGGGTGGTCTCCCGACGGGGTGGCGGTGGCTCTGCGGGCCTGCGCGGAGGCCGACGCCGGCGTCAAGGGCGGGGGCGATGATCCGGAGTACGCCCTCGAAAAGGCTGTCGTCACCATCGCTCGTGCGGCGCGGTCCCGCCGCTGAGGGTCCTGCCGGTTCGGCGCCTGCGGGCGCGTCGTGGCTGGTCGCGCCCCGCGGCGGAGCCGCTCATGTCACAGCCCCGCGCCCCTGAAGGGGCGCTCCCCTGGCAGGTATCGGCCCCCGAACACAGCAATGCCCCCGGAGTGGGTCCGGGGGCATTGTCGCAGCGTGGCGTACTGCGTGGTCTGTCCGCGATTCGAGGTAGAGGGCTCGAATTACCCTCGCGGGAGGATTGATCAGCGCCCCGGCGAGCCGGGGCAAGGGCTTCAGCCCTGGAGGGACGCGACCTTCGAAGCAAGCGCCGACTTCTTGTTGGCGGCCTGGTTCTTGTGGATGACGCCCTTGGAGACGGCCTTGTCGAGCTGACGCGAAGCCTCGCGCGTGGCCTCGACGGCCTTCTGGGTGTCACCCGCGGCAACGGCCTCGCGAGCCTTGCGGATCGCGGTCTTCAGCGAAGACTTGACCGCCTTGTTGCGCTGACGCGCCTTCTCGTTGGTCTTGATCCGCTTGATCTGGGACTTGATGTTCGCCACGAAAGAGCCTTTTCAGGTTCAGTTACCGCAGAGGTTCTGCGGTTGAGTGTTTCTGACAAGTGCCTCAAAGCTGAGAGGGCAAAGAGACACAGCTGCCCAGGTTACCAGCAGCCCTCCGACCGGCCCAATCCGAGCCCCCACGGGCCCCGGAGCGGCCCCATCCACACCTCGTTCCCCCTTGGAGCGGCCCAAACCGGGCCCACTGCCCCACCCATGGGACCATGGAACCTACGTATCGATCCGGAGATCCGACCCCGAGGCGACAGGCGCCTCAAGAGACAGGACCCTGCGTGCCCGCGACCCCTAAGAATGTGCCCGAGCCGAGCCGTACCGACCCGGCTCTGATCCGTAATTTCTGCATCATCGCGCACATCGACCACGGCAAGTCCACGCTCGCCGACCGCATGCTCCAGCTGACCGGTGTGGTCGAGCAGCGGCAGATGCGTGCTCAGTACCTCGACCGGATGGACATCGAGCGCGAGCGCGGCATCACGATCAAGTCCCAGGCGGTGCGTCTGCCCTGGGCTCCCACCGAGGGGCCCGAGCAGAGCAAGACCCACATCCTCAACATGATCGACACCCCGGGGCACGTGGACTTCACGTACGAGGTGTCGCGCTCGCTCGCCGCCTGTGAGGGCACGGTCCTCCTCGTCGACGCGGCCCAGGGCATCGAGGCGCAGACTCTCGCCAACCTCTACCTGGCGATGGAGAACGACCTCAAGATCGTCCCGGTCCTCAACAAGATCGACCTGCCGGCCGCCCAGCCGGAGAAGTTCTCCGAGGAGCTCGCCAACCTCATCGGCTGCGAGCCGGAGGACGTCCTCAAGGTCTCCGCGAAGACCGGCATGGGCGTCGAGGCGCTGCTCGACAAGGTGGTCGCCGAGGTCCCGGCGCCGGTGGGCGTCAAGGACGCCCCCGCCCGCGCGATGATCTTCGACTCGGTGTACGACTCCTACCGCGGTGTCGTGACGTACGTACGAGTGGTCGACGGCCAGCTCAACAAGCGTGAGCGGATCCGGATGATGTCCACCGGCGCCACCCACGAGCTGCTCGAGATCGGTGTCTCGTCGCCCGAGATGACCCCGGCCGACGGCATCGGCGTCGGCGAGGTGGGCTACATCATCACCGGCGTGAAGGACGTCCGTCAGTCCAAGGTCGGTGACACGATCACCTCCCTGAACAAGGGCGCCACCGAGCCGCTCGGCGGGTACAAGGACCCGAAGCCGATGGTCTTCTCGGGGCTCTACCCGCTGGACGGCTCGGAGTACCCGGACCTGCGCGACGCCCTGGACAAGCTGCAGCTCAACGACGCCGCGCTGGTCTACGAGCCGGAGACCTCGGCCGCGCTCGGCTTCGGCTTCCGCGTCGGTTTCCTGGGTCTCCTGCACCTCGATGTCATCCGTGAGCGGCTCGAGCGCGAATTCGGGCTCGACCTCATCGCCACCGCCCCCAACGTGGTCTACCGCGTGATCATGGAGGACGGCACCGAGCACACGGTCACCAACCCGAGCGAGTTCCCCGAGGGCAAGATCGACGAGGTCTACGAACCCGTCGTACGCGCCACGATCCTCGCCCCGAGCGAGTTCATCGGCTCGATCATGGAGCTGTGCCAGAACCGTCGCGGCACCCTGCTCGGCATGGACTACCTCTCCGAGGACCGCGTGGAGATCCGCTACACGCTGCCCCTCGCCGAGATCGTCTTCGACTTCTTCGACCAGCTGAAGTCCAAGACGCGCGGTTACGCCTCGCTGGACTACGAGCCCACGGGCGAGCAGTCCGCGCAGCTCGTCAAGGTCGACATCCTGCTGCACGGCGACAAGGTCGACGCCTTCTCCGCCGTCACCCACAAGGACGCCGCCTACGCGTACGGCGTGCGGCTCGTCGCCAAGCTGCGCGAGCTGATCCCGCGGCAGGCCTTCGAGGTGCCGGTGCAGGCCGCGATCGGCTCCCGGGTCATCGCCCGCGAGACCATCCGGGCGATCCGGAAGGACGTCCTCGCCAAGTGCTACGGCGGTGACATCTCCCGTAAGCGCAAGCTGCTCGAGAAGCAGAAGGAGGGCAAGAAGCGCATGAAGATGGTCGGCTCCGTCGAGGTGCCGCAGGAAGCCTTCATCGCCGTGCTCTCCAGCGACGACAGCGGTCCGGGCAAGGGCAAGAAGTAGCCCCGGCCCCGGACGGCGCAGTAGCTCCGGCCCCGGACGGCACGGGCGTCACAGAGGCATCGCAGCGGGTCCGTCGCGCTTTCGCGCGGCGGACCCGTTCCGTTTGGAGTGACCGGCAGAAGCTGTAGGAAGTGACAGGCAGAAGCCCCTTACGCAGCGGGCTTCCGCGCTCTACTCTGATCACCACTCGTAGGTTACTCGCAAGTTAAACAAGACCAGCAGCCGCCAGCCAGTCGCCGCACTGTCGCGGGTCCGGAGGATGTCGTGAGCGACACACAGACCTTGATCGAGAACCGTCCGCCGTCCGTGGCGCATCTCTTCCTGGAGCGCGTGGCGGCCACGCCGGACGCGGAGGCCTACCGCTATCCGGTGCGGGCGGCCTCCGGCGAGGGCCCCGACGACTGGAAGTCGCTGAGCTGGGCGCAGGCCGCCGAGCGCGTCTACGCCATCGCGGCGGGTCTGATCGAGCTGGGCATCGCGCCCGAGGAGCGGGTGGCGCTCGCCTCGTCCACGCGGGTCGAGTGGATCCTCTCCGACCTGGCCATCCTCTGTGCGGGCGCGGCCACCACCACGGTGTATCCGCAGACCAACGCCGAGGAGTCGACGTACATCCTGTCGGACTCCGGCAGCCGGGTGCTGATCGCCGAGAACGCCGAGCAGCTCGCCAAGGCCCGCGAGAAGCGCGCCGAGCTGCCCGAGCTGAAGCACGTCGTGGTGATCGACACCGAGGGCACCGAGGACGCCGACGGCGACCCCGAGGGCTGGGTGCTCTCGCTCGCCGACCTGGAGGCGCGCGGCGCCGCCCACCTGGAGAAGAACCCGGAGGCGGTCAAGGAGCGGATCGCCGCCATCACCAAGGACCAGCTCGCCACGATCATCTACACCTCCGGCACCACGGGTAAGCCCAAGGGCGTGCGCCTGCCGCAGGACAACTGGTCGTACATGGCCAAGGCCATCGCGGCGACCGGCCTGCTCGGCCCGGACGACGTGCAGTACCTGTGGCTGCCGCTCGCGCACGTCTTCGGCAAGGTGCTGACCTCCGGGCAGATCGAGCTGGGGCACGTCACCGCGGTCGATGGCCGCGTCGACAAGATCATCGAGAATCTGCCGGTCGTGCAGCCGACGTACATGGCGGCGGTCCCGCGCATCTTCGAGAAGGTCTACAACGGGGTCGCGGCCAAGGCGAGGGCCGGTGGCGGGGCCAAGTACAAGATCTTCCTGTGGGCGGCCGAGGTCTCCCGCGAGTACGCGAAGGTCAGCCAGGACAACTTCCGCAGGACCGGCAACGCGTCCGTGCCCTTCGGTCTCGGCGCCAAGCACAAGGTCGCCGACGCGCTCGTCTACTCCAAGCTCCGCGAGGCCTTCGGCGGACGCCTGCGCGCCGCCGTATCCGGCTCGGCGGCGCTCGCGCCCGAGATCGGCTACTTCTTCGCCGGCGCGGGCATCCACATCCTTGAGGGCTACGGCCTCACCGAGTCCTCCGCGGCCTCCTTCGTGAACCCCGGTGAGGCCTACCGCACCGGCACCGTCGGCAAGCCGCTGCCCGGCACCGAGGTGCGGATCGCGGACGACGGCGAGATCCTGCTGCGCGGCCCCGGCATCATGGAGGGCTACCACGGCCTGCCGGACAAGACGGCCGAGGTGCTCGAATCCGACGGCTGGTTCCACACCGGGGACATCGGTGAGCTGTCCCCCGACGGGTACCTGAAGATCACCGACCGCAAGAAGGACCTGATCAAGACCTCCGGCGGCAAGTACATCGCGCCCGCCGAGGTCGAGGGCCAGTTCAAGGCCGTCTGCCCGTACGTCTCCAACATCCTGGTGCACGGCGCCGACCGGAACTTCTGCACCGCCCTGATCGCCCTCGACGAGCCCGCCATCCTGGACTGGGCCAAGGAGAACGGCCTGAGCGGCAAGAGCTACGCCGACGTGGTCGCCGCCCCGGCGACGGTCGCGCTCATCGAGGGCTACGTGAAGCAGCTCAACGAAGGCCTGCAGCGCTGGCAGACCGTCAAGAAGTTCAAGCTGCTCCCGCGCGACCTGGACATCGAGCACGGCGAGCTGACGCCCAGCCTGAAGCTGAAGCGTCCGGTCGTCGAGCGCGAGTACCAGCACCTGATCGACGAGATGTACGCGGGATCGCGCGAGGCCTGAGCCGCCGCACCGCCCGTCCGGGGGCGGGACGCCGGCCCCGGACGGGTCAGGCGCCCCGCCCCCGCCGCATCTCCCTCACCATCTCCTCCATGTGCGTGACGTGGTGGCGCAGTTCCAGTACGTCCTTGAGGCTGCTGGCCGCCATGTGCGTCTCGATCGCCGCGAGGCGGGCCGCCAGCTCCTCGAACTGCTGCTGCTCGCGCGCCAGGATCTTCTCCAACTGCTGGTTCTTGCGGTGCAGTTCGAGGAAGACCGTGACCTTGGCGCGCAGCACCCACGGGTCGAACGGCTTGGTCAGATAGTCGGCGGCGCCCGTCGCGTAGCCCCGGAAGGCGTACCCGGCATCGTTGTCCGTGCCCGTCAGGAAGATGATGGGCACGTCCTTGGTCTGGTCGAGCCGTTTGATGTTCGACGCGGTCTCGAAGCCGTCCATCCCCGGCATGCGTACATCCAGGAGGATCACGGCGAATCGTTGCCGCAGGATCGCCTTCATGGCTTCCTCGCCCGAACGGGCGCGTACCAGTGGTTCGTTGAGTGACCCCAGGACGGCTTCGAGCGCCATCAGATTGTCCTCCATGTCATCGACAAGGAGGATGCTCGCGCGATTGTCGGTCATGACCTCTGTGCTCATGGTGACAGTGCCTCACTCGGACTTCGGCGGAACAGCGTTCTCCCCTTGCGCGCTCGACTGTTCCGGGTCGACGGGATTCTCGGTCGGTGTGGTCGTCGGTGTGGTCGTCGGTGTTGTCGACGGTGTCGTCGACGCGGGCGGCCGGGCCGGATCCGCGTCCTCGGGGGCCAGCAGGGTGCAGGCCACGGTGAGCAGTTGGTCCACGTCCACGGGCTTGGGCACATAGTCGCTGGCACCCTGGGCGATCGCCTTCTCGCGGTCGCCGGGCATGGCCTTCGCGGTCAGCGCGATGATGGGCAGGCCCGCCCAGCGCGGGGTGCGGCGGATCGCGGCGATGGTCTCGTAGCCGTCCATCTCCGGCATCATGATGTCCATCAGGACGATGTCGACGTCGGGATTGCGCTCCAGGGTCTCGATGCCCTCGCGGCCGTTCTCCGCGTACAGGACCGGCATGCCGACCCGGCTCAGTACGTGGGTCAGCGCGAAGACGTTGCGGATGTCGTCGTCCACGATCAGCACCCGGCGGCTGCGCAGCACCCGGCCGGCCCTGCCCTCCCGGTACTCCTCCAGCTTGGTGGGCGTCGGCCAGCTGTCGTCCTGGTCGCGGAAGGCGTGCGGTGTCAGGGCGGCCGGACGGTCCACGAGGGCCGGCGGCGCCTCGGTCCGCGCGGCCGCGTACGCCGCGGCCGCGGGCCCGTGGCCGGGGTGCACCACGGGAACGAACAGAGTGAAGGTGGAGCCCTGCCCCGGCCTGCTCTCCGCGGTGATGCGGCCGCCGAGCAGCCCGGCGATCTCGCGGCTGATGGAGAGGCCGAGCCCGGTGCCGCCGTACTTGCGGTTGGTGGTGCCGTCGGCCTGCTGGAACGCCTCGAAGATGACGGGGAGCTGCTCGGAGGGGATGCCGATGCCGGTGTCCTTGACGGCGAAGGAGATCTGGTCGTCGCCGTCGTGCCGGGGCCGGTCGCCGGCGGGCTTGACGCGGGTCACCCGCAGTTCGACGCTGCCGCTCGCGGTGAACTTGACCGCGTTCGAAAGGAGGTTGCGCAGGATCTGCTGGAGGCGCTGCTCGTCGGAGAACATCTCGCGCGGCACGTCCTCGCCGACCGACACCTCGAAGGCGAGACCGCGGTCGAGGGTGAGCGGGCGGAACGTCGCGTGGACGTAGTCGAGCACCTTGATCAGGGGGAGGCTCTTGGGGCGTACGTCCATCCGGCCGGCCTCGATCTTCGAGAGGTCGAGGATGTCGTTGATGAGCTGGAGCAGGTCCGAACCCGAGCGGTGGATGGTGGTCGCGAACTGGACCTCCTGGTCGGAGAGATGGTCGTCGGGGTTGTCGGAGAGCAGCCGGGCCAGGATGAGCAGCGAGTTCAGCGGGGTGCGCAGCTCGTGCGACATGTTCGCCAGGAACTCCGACTTGTACTGGGAGGAGGTGGCGAGCAGCGCGGCCTTCTCCTCCAGTTCGGCGTTGGAACGCTGCAACTCGGCCTGCTGGAGCTGGAGTTCGTCCGAGCGGTCCTGCAACTGGGTGGCGAGCCGCTGGGACTCGCTGAGCAGGGACTCCGTACGCGAGTTGGCGATGATGGTGTTGATCGCGACGCCGATCGTGCTCACGAACTGGTCGAAGAACGCCAGGTGGACATCGGAGAACCGGGAGAACGTGGCCAGCTCGATCACGCCGAGCAGCTTGTCCTCGAAGAGGATCGGGATGATCACGAGGCTGGCCGGGGTGGCGTCCCCGAGCCCCGAGGTGATCTTGATGTAGTCGGGCGGCACCTCGTCGACGAGGATCCGCTTCTTCTCCAGGGCCGCCTGCCGCACCAGGCCGTGCGCGGGCATCGCGCCCGTGTCGACGACCGAGCCCTGTGCCGAGCCGTACCCGGCGATGAAGGCGAGCCCCTTGGCCGGAGGAGTCTGCAGCGTCGCGGCGTCCTCGGTGTCCGGGTCGGCCAGGAAGAAGGCGCCGTACTGCGCGTTCACCAGCGGCGTCAGCTCGCGCAGAATCAGATCGGCGACCTCCATCAGGTCGCGGTGGCCCTGCATCAGGCCCGCGAGACGGGCCAGGTTGGACTCCAGCCAGTCCTTGGCGCGAGTGGTCTCGCGGAGGTTGGACACCATCAGATTGATGTTGTCCTTCAGCTCGGAGACCTCGCCGCGCGTCTCGACCGTGATGGAGCGGGTCATGTCGCCCTGGGCGACGGCGGACGCGACCTCGGCGATCGCGCGCACCTGGGTGGTGAGGTTGAGGGCCAGCTCGTTCACGTTCGTCGTCAGGCGCTTCCACGTGCCGTAGACGCCCTCGACCCTTGCCTGGCCGCCCAGTTGACCCTCGGAACCCACCTCGCGGGCCACCCGGGTGACCTCGGAGGAGAACGAGGACAGCGTGTCCACCATGGTGTTGATGGTGGTCTTCAGCTCCAGGATCTCGCCGCGCGCGTCGACGTCGATCTTCTTGGAGAGGTCGCCCTCGGCGACCGCCGTCGCGACCTGCGCGATATTGCGGACCTGCCCGGTGAGGTTGTCCGCCATGTAGTTGACGTTGTCCGTGAGGTCCTTCCACACACCGGACACGCCGAGCACCTGCGCCCGGCCGCCGAGCCGCCCGTCCGTGCCGACCTCGCGGGCCACACGGGTCACCTCGTCGGCGAAGGCGCGCAGCTGCTCCACCATCGTGTTGACGGTGTCCTTCAGTTCGAGGATCTCGCCGCGCGCCGTCACCGTGATCATCTTGGACAGGTCGCCGTTGGCGACCGCCGTCGTCACCTGCGCGATGTTCCGTACCTGCGAAGTGAGGTTCAGCGCCATGAAGTTGACGTTGTCGGTGAGGTCCTTCCATACGCCGGACACCCCGCGCACCTGCGCCTGACCGCCCAGGTTGCCCTCGGTGCCGACCTCGCGGGCGACCCGTGTGACCTCGTCGGCGAAGGCGGAGAGCTGGTCGACCATCGTGTTGATCGTCGACTTCAGTTCGAGGATCTCGCCCTTGGCCTCGACCGTGATCTTCTTGCCCAGGTCGCCCTGGGCGACGGCCGTCGACACGAGCGCGATGTTCCGCACCTGCGAAGTCAGGTTGTCCGCCATGAAGTTGACGTTGTCGGTGAGGTCCTTCCATACGCCGGACACGCCACGCACCTGGGCACGCCCGCCCAGATTGCCCTCCGTGCCGACCTCGCGGGCGACCCGTGTGACCTCGTCGGCGAACGCGGAGAGCTGGTCGACCATCGTGTTGACCGTCGACTTCAGTTCGAGGATCTCGCCCCGCGCGTCGACGGTGATCTTCTGGCTCAGGTCGCCGTTGGCGACGGCCGTCGTCACCTGCGCGATGTTCCGTACCTGCGAAGTGAGGTTCGACGCCATGAAGTTGACGTTGTCCGTGAGGTCCTTCCAGACCCCCGAGACGCCCCGCGCCTGCGCCCGGCCGCCCAGCTGCCCCTCCGTGCCGACCTCGCGCGCCACCCGCGTCACCTCGGCCGCGAAGGCGGAGAGCTGGTCGACCATCGTGTTCACGGTGAGCTTCAGTTCGAGCAGCTCGCCCGTCGCCTCGACCGTCACCGTACGCGTCAGGTCGCCCTGCGCCACCGCCGTCGTGACCAGCGCGATGTCCCGCACCTGGGCGGTCAGCCGGGCCGCCATCGTGTTGACGGCCTCCGTCACGTCCCGCCAACTCCCGGACAGGCCCCGCACCTTCGCTCGCCCGCCGAGCCTCCCCTCGGTGCCGACCTCGCGCGCGACACGGGTGACCTCGCCCGTGAAGAGCGACAGCTGGTCGACCATCGAGTTCACGGCGCGGCCAAGCCGCCGCAGATCGCCCCGCAGTTCACGCGTGCCGTCGTGCAGGTCCACGCGCTGGGTGAGGTCGCCGCCCGCGACCGCGTTCAGGACCCGCGTGGCGTTGGCCGCCGGGGCGACCAGCGAGTCGAGCAGCGAGTTGACGTTCGAGATGCGCGTGGCCCAGCTGCCCTGGCCCGGACTCGACGAGAACCGCTCGTCGAGATGGCCGTGCCGGATGATCTCCCGGCGGACACGGGTGAGTTCGCCGTCGAAGTGGAGCGAGCGGTCGAGCATCTCGTTGAAGACCGTGTGCAGCTCGGCCGTCACGCCGCTGCCGGTCACCGCGACCTTGGTGAAGTCCCCGTCCCGCGCGGCGCGCATCGCGGCGAGCAGGACGCGCAGTTCGGAGGCCGTGTCCGGGGGCAGCTCAGAGGGCCGGTCCGGGGGCACGTCAGGGACGGTTTCCACGGCCGCTGCCGTGATCACGTCCGGTGGGGGTATCGGGGCCGGAATCCGACCGAATCCGAGCGCGGGCATAGCACTGTTCTCACTCATAACGGCCCACTTCAGTAACTCGGTGCTTATGGGCATGGCCAGTCTGTCACTCTGTCCGTGTCGCCTGAGGCGTATTCGACCGAACTGCTCAGGAGCCGAAACGTGGGGTCCATTCCGATGCAACGGGAGACCACTCTCCGTGCGTCCACCCAGCCGGAGCACCGTCCCGGCCCGCCCGCGGTGGTGCGTACGACGCTGCCCGGAAGTCCGATGGCGCCCGCCGCCGCACGCCGGTTCGTGCGCGCCGCGCTCGCCGACTGGACCGACCTCGCGGTTCCCGCGGCGGCGGGCATCACCGACCGCCTCGCGGACGACTCCGTGCTCCTGGTCAGCGAACTCGTCACCAACGCCGTGGTGCACGCGGGCACCACCGTCGAGCTGCTGTGCCGGCTCGACGAGGCGGGCCTCGGCGAGAGCGCCGACGCGCTCGTCATCGAGGTCTCCGACCACCACCCCGCCCGCGCGGTCCGCAGCGAACCCGTCCCGCAGTCGCCGGGCACCCCCGAGTACGGCCGCGGATTACAACTGGTCGCCACCCTCTCCGAGTCCTGGGGCATCACCTACCGCACCGGCACCAAGACCGTTTGGGCCCGACTGCCCGTCGAGGGCGTCCAGGCCGTCCAGGAGATCGAGTCGTACGCCGGTGAACAGGCGCTCCAGCGCGGGCTGAGAGCCGCCGAGATCCTCGCGCCGCTGCCGAAGCGGATCACCCACGACACGGAGTGGGTCAACCGCGGGGCGCTCACCTTCCTCGCCGAGGCCTCCGACCTGCTCGCCGGGCAGTTCGACGAGGAGCTGGTGGCGGCGCTCGCCGGGCAGCTCCTGGTGCCGCGCCTCGCCGACTGGTGCGCGGTCTGGCTCGACGACGAGGTGGAGGCCGCGGGGCGCGGCACGGGCTCCTCGGTCGCCGGGACCCGGCTCGCCCGCGTCTGGCACACCAGCGAGCAGCGCATAGAGGAACTGCGCCGCACCCTGGAGAAGGACCCGCCCCGGCTGCCCGACTCCGCCGGTACCGGCGCGGTCCCCGTCCTGTGGCCCGGCGACGCGCTGCCCGGCGAGGAGGCGGGCACGGCCCTGGCGTACCGCCTCACGGCGGGCGGGGGCGGGCTCGGCACGCTGGTCATCGGACGGGCGGGTACCGTGCGCTTCGCCGACGAGGTCACCGGCCTCATCGAGGACTTCAGCCGCCGGGTCGCGCTGGCCGTCAGCGCGGCCCGGCGCTATCAGCGGCAGGCCACCATCAGCCAGGTCCTGCAGCGGGGCCTGCTGCCCGGCTCGGTGGCCGAGATTCCCGGCGTCCAGAGCGGTGTCGTCTACGAACCGCGGGACAAGGGCGGCCCCGGCGGCGACTTCTACGACGTGTTCCAGGCCGGCAAGGGCCGCTGGTGCTTCGCGCTCGGCGACGTCCAGGGCAAGGGCGTCGAGGCGGCCGTCGTGATCGGCCTGGCCAGACCCTGGCTGCGGCTCCTGGCCCGCGAGGGCTACCAGGTCGCGGAGGTCCTGGACCGCCTCAACCAGCTCCTCCTCGACGACGCGACGGAGGCGGCGGACGCGGCGGCGGCGGTCGTCGCGGTCGCGGGCGGCCAGGGAATGCCGCCCGACGGGGCCACGACCCGCTTCCTCTCCCTCCTCTACGGCGAGCTGGTCCCCGTCGAGGGCGGCGTCCGCTGCACGATCGCGAGCGCGGGCCATCCGCTGCCGCTGCTGCTCTCCCCGGACGGGGCCGTCAGCGCGGCGGCCACGCCCCAGCTGCTCCTCGGGGTCGTCGACGACGCGACGTACACGAGCGAGACGTTCGAACTCCGGACGGGCGACACTCTGCTCTGCGTCACGGACGGGGTGACCGAGCGCCGCTCGGGGCGCCTCATGTTCGACGACGAGGACGGCCTTGCGGCGGCGCTCGCGGGGTGCGCGGGCCTTGACGCGGGGCTGGTGGCGGAGCGGATCAAACGCCTTGTGCACGAGTTCTCGGAGCGGCCGCCGGACGATGATCTGGCGGTGTTGGTGTTGCAGGCGCGGTGATCTCGTCGAGGGGCCGAGGGGGCCGTGTGTGCGGGGCGGTTCTGGTCTGTGCGGCTGGGGGTTCGGGGGTTATCCCCCGGGGGGATGCAGTCTCGGAGCGGCCGCCGGACGATGATCTGGCGGTGCTGGTGTTGCAGGCGCGGTGATCTCGTCGAGGGGCCGAGGGGGCCGTGTGTGTGGGGCGGTTCTGGTCTGTGCGGCTGGGGGTTCGGGGGTTGTCCCCCGGGGGGATGCAGTCTCGGAGCGGCCGCCGGACGATGATCTGGCGGTGTTGGTGCTGCAGGCGCGGTAGCGGGGCCGGGGTTCGCTCCGGGTGCGGGACAATCGAAGGTATGCCTTCCGCACTGCCCGATGGTGAGCCCATGCCCGAGGACGGCGCGCTGCCCGCGTCCGCCCTGGACGGGGCGGCCTCGCGTCCCCTCGGCTTCTACCTGCACGTCCCGTACTGCGCCACGCGCTGCGGATACTGCGACTTCAACACGTACACGGCGACCGAGCTGCGCGGCTCGGGCGGCGTGCTGGCCTCCCGTGACAACTACGCGGACACCTTGATCGACGAGGTGCGGCTTGCCCGGAAGGTGCTGGGCGACGATCCGCGTCCGGTGCGGACCGTGTTCGTCGGGGGCGGTACGCCGACGCTGCTGGCGGCGTCCGATCTCGTCCGGATGCTGGCCGCCGTGCGGGACGAGTTCGGGCTCGCGGACGACGCGGAGATCACGACGGAGGCGAACCCGGAGTCGGTCGACCCGGCGTATCTGGCGGAACTGCGGGCCGGCGGCTTCAACCGGATCTCCTTCGGGATGCAGAGCGCCAAGCAGCACGTACTGAAGATCCTCGACCGTACGCATACACCGGGGCGGCCCGAGGCGTGCGTGGCGGAGGCGCGGGCGGCCGGGTTCGACCATGTGAACCTCGACCTCATCTACGGCACTCCGGGTGAGACGGACGACGACTGGCGGGCCTCGCTCGACGCGGCGATCGGCGCCGGGCCCGACCATGTCAGTGCGTACGCCCTGATCGTCGAGGAAGGCACGCAGCTGGCGCGGCGGATTCGGCGCGGGGAGGTGCCGATGACGGACGACGACGTGCACGCGGATCGGTACCTGATCGCCGACGAGGTGCTTGGGGGCGCGGGCTACTCCTGGTACGAGGTGTCCAACTGGGCCACCTCCGAGGCGGGGCGGTGTCTGCACAACGAGCTGTACTGGCGCGGGGCCGACTGGTGGGGGGCGGGGCCCGGTGCCCACAGCCATGTCGGCGGCGTGCGGTGGTGGAACGTGAAGCATCCGGGGGCGTATGCGGGGGCGCTGGCCGCCGGACGCTCGCCCGGGGCCGGCCGGGAGCGGCTGTCCTCCGAGGACCGCCGAGTGGAACGCATCCTGCTCGAGCTGCGGCTGCTCTCGGGCTGCCCGCTGTCCCTGCTGCGGCCTGCGGGGCGCGAGGCCGCGGGGCGAGCGCTGGCGGACGGCTTGCTGGAGCCGGCTCCGTTCGCGGAGGGACGGGCGGTTCTCACGCTGCGGGGGCGGTTGCTGGCGGATGGGGTTGTGCGGGATCTGGTGGACTGAGGGGGCTGAGGGGACTGGGGGGACTGAGGGGGGACTGAGGGGACTGAGGTTCGGGCGGTCTTCCCTTCCCCAACCCCGCCCCTTCCCGAACTTTCCGACTCCGTCGGGCTCGTGGCTCGCTCGATCACCGGCTCCGCCGAGTTCGTCCTCAAACGCCGGACGGGCTGAAGATGCCACCGCGGGGCGGGTGGGCAAGCGCCGGGTGTCGGGCGGGTGGGCGGGAAGGGTTTCGCCGCGGAGCGGCGGGGGTGCTTCAGGTGCCGGGGGCAGGTGGTGCCGTCACGAAGTCGATCAGTTCTTCCACGCGGCCCAGGAGTTCCGGTTCCAGGTCCCGGTAGCTGTGGACCGAGGACAGGATTCGCTGCCAGGCGGCGCCCGTGTTCGGCGGCCAGCCCAGTGCTTCGCAGACGCCCGTCTTCCAGTCCTGGCCCCGAGGTACGCGGGGCCAGGACGTGATGCCCACCGAAGCCGGCTTCACCGCCTCCCACACGTCGATGTACGGGTGGCCGACGACCAGCGCGTGCGCGCTGCTCACCGATGCCGCGATGCGGGACTCCTTGGAGCCGGGGACCAGATGGTCCACCAGGATGCCGAGCCGCGCGTCAGCGCCGGGGGCGAACTCCGCCACGATCGAGGGAAGGTCGTCGATGCCCTCCAGATACTCGACCACGACGCCCTCGATGCGCAGGTCGTCGCCCCACACCCGCTCGACCAGCTCCGCGTCGTGCCGGCCCTCCACATAGATGCGCCCCGCGCGGGCGACCCGGGCCCGCGCCCCCGGCACGGCCACGGACCCGGAGGCGGTACGGGCCGCAGGACGTACCGGAGCGGCGGCGGAAGGACGTACCAGAGTGACCGTTCGGCCCTCCAGGGAGAAGCCGCCCGGCGTCATCGGGAAGACGCGGTGCTTGCCGAAGCGGTCCTCCAGGGTCACCGTCAACCCCTCCGCCGTCTTCTCGCAGCGGATCACCGCCCCGCAGAACCCGGTGCTCAGCTCCTCCACCACGAGATCCGCCTCCGCGGCGACCTCCGGCACGGGCTTCGGCTTCTTCCACGGAGGGGTGAGATCGGGGGAGTACTGGCGCATTCGGATGACGATAGGAAGAGACCGGTCCCCGCCGCCTACGACACGCCGAAGCGTGTCGCCAGCGAGTCGCGTTGCGCACGGACAAACTCCGCATTCACCACAGCTCCGTGCCCGGGGACGTACACCGCGTCCTCCCCGCCCAGGTCAAGCAGCCGGTCCAGCGCCGCCGGCCACCGGGACGGAACCGCGTCCGAGCCCGCCTGCGGTTCGCCCGACTCCTCGACCAGATCCCCGCAGAAGACGATCTCGGGCGAGGACTCCGTGCCCGGCACCAGCACCGCCAGATCGTGGCCCGTGTGGCCGGGCCCGACATTCGCGAGCAGCACCTGCACCCCGCCGCCCAGGTCCAGCGTCCACTCCCCGCACACCAGGTGATGCGGGTGGACCAGCAGATCGGCCGCCTCCGCCGCGGCATCCCGCGGGACCCCGTGCCGTACGGCGGAGTCGCGCAGCTCGTCACGGCCCTTCGCGAGGAGTGTGTCCAGGCCCACCGCTCCGTACAGCTCCACCCCCGCGAACGCCGCCGCCCCGAGCACATGGTCGAAGTGCGGATGCGTCAGGGCGAGATGGGTGACCCGGCGGTCACCGCCCAGGATCCGGCGCGCCTGCGTCCGCAGCTCGGCACCTTCCCGCAGCGTCGCCCCCGCCTCGATCATCAGCGCCGATTCGCCGCCGACGACCAGTCCCGCCGTACAGTCCCAGACCGGCAGGCGTCGCCGCCCGACATGCGGCGCGAGCCGCTCCCAACCCGCCTCGTCCCAAGCCAGCGCCACGTCCATGTTCCCGACGCTAGCCCTCGCGGGACCGCTTGGCAGCCGCTGCCCCGGACGTGTGCCGAAGCACGAGGTCCGGCCCTTGCCGGGGCCGTACCCGTCGGCCGTACACTGGGCGCGGCGAGAACTGGCACTCGCCTGAGGGGAGTGCCAGGCAGGGGCTCGGGGCAGACACGTGTCAGGGCGAAACGGTGGAGGTGTGCGCGGATGCTCAGTGAACGCAGGCTCGAAGTGCTGCGCGCCATCGTCCACGACTACGTGGGGACGGAGGAGCCCGTCGGCTCCAAGGCCCTCACCGAGCGGCACAGTCTGGGCGTCTCCCCGGCGACCGTCCGCAACGACATGGCCGCGCTGGAGGAGGAAGGGTTCATCGCCCAGCCTCATACGAGCGCGGGGCGCATCCCCACGGACAAGGGGTACCGCCTCTTCGTCGACAAGCTGGCCGGCGTCAAGCCGATGGCGGCCCCCGAGCGCCGGGCCATCCAGAACTTCCTCGACGGTGCCGTCGACCTCGATGACGTCGTCGCTCGTACGGTGCGACTGCTCGCGCAGCTGACCCGTCAGGTCGCCGTCGTGCAGTACCCGTCCCTGACCCGCTCGACGGTCCGGCACGTGGAGCTGCTCTCGCTGGCCCCGGCCCGTCTGATGCTCGTACTGATCACGGACACCGGCCGGGTCGAGCAGCGCATGATCGACTGTCCCGCCCCGTTCGGCGAGACCTCGCTCGCCGACCTGCGGGCGCGGCTCAACAGCCGGGTCGCGGGCCGCCGCTTCGCGGACGTCCCGCAGCTGGTCCAGGACCTGACGGACTCCTTCGACGCGGAGGACCGGGGCACGGTGGCCACGGTGCTCTCGACGCTCCTGGAAACCCTCGTCGAGGAGACCGAGGAGCGGCTGATGATCGGCGGGACGGCCAATCTCACCCGCTTCGGACATGACTTTCCCCTCACCATCCGGCCGGTCCTCGAGGCTCTTGAGGAGCAGGTCGTGCTCCTCAAGTTGCTTGGCGAGGCCACGGATTCGGGCATGACCGTACGGATCGGTCATGAGAACGCCCATGAGGGACTCAGCTCCACGTCCGTGGTCTCGGTCGGCTACGGTTCGGGCAGCGAGGCAGTAGCCAAACTCGGCGTGGTCGGACCGACCCGCATGGACTATCCGGGAACGATGGGAGCAGTACGCGCAGTGGCACGTTACGTCGGACAGATCCTGGCGGAGTCGTAAGTGGCCACGGACTACTACGCCGTACTCGGCGTGCGCCGCGACGCTTCCCAGGACGAGATCAAGAAGGCCTTCCGGAGGCTGGCCCGTGAGCTTCACCCGGACGTGAATCCGGATCCGAAGACTCAGGAGCGCTTCAAGGAGATCAACGCCGCGTACGAGGTGTTGTCGGACCCGCAGAAGAAGCAGGTCTACGACCTCGGCGGCGACCCCCTGTCCCAGGCGGGCGGCGGAGGCGCGGGTGGCTTCGGCCAGGGCGGCTTCGGCAACTTCTCGGACATCATGGACGCGTTCTTCGGTACGGCGTCGCAGCGCGGACCGCGCTCGCGCACCCGCCGTGGCCAGGACGCCATGATCCGTCTGGAGATCGACCTCGACGAGGCCGCCTTCGGGACCACCAAGGACATTCAGGTCGACACCGCTGTGGTGTGTACGACCTGTAGCGGGGAAGGTGCCGCGCCCGGTACCTCCGCCCAGACGTGTGACATGTGCCGCGGTCGCGGTGAGGTGTCCCAGGTCACGCGGTCCTTCCTCGGCCAGGTCATGACCTCGCGGCCCTGCCCGCAGTGTCAGGGCTTCGGGACCGTGGTGCCCACGCCGTGCCCCGAGTGCGCCGGTGACGGCCGCATCCGGTCGCGGCGGACGCTGACCGTGAAGATCCCCGCCGGTGTCGACAACGGCACGCGGATCCAGCTCGCGGGCGAGGGCGAGGTCGGCCCCGGCGGCGGTCCCGCCGGTGACCTGTACGTGGAGATCCACGAGCTGCCGCACTCCGTCTTCCAGCGGCGCGGCGACGATCTGCACTGCACGGTGACGATCCCGATGACGGCGGCGGCGCTGGGCACGAAGGTGCCGCTGGAGACCCTTGACGGCCTGGAGGAGATCGACATCCGGCCCGGTACGCAGTCGGGGCAGTCCGTCCCGCTGCACGGGCGCGGCGTCACGCATCTGCGGGGCGGCGGTCGCGGTGATCTGATCGTCCACGTCGAGGTCCTCACACCGACCAAGCTCGATCCCGAGCAGGAGCGGGTGCTGCGGGAGCTGGCGCAGATGCGGGGCGAGGAGCGGCCCACCGGGCAGTTCCAGCCTGGGCAGCAGGGGCTGTTCTCGCGCCTTAAGGACGCGTTCAACGGGCGGTAGGAAGCCGGATAACGGGTGGGTGGGCGGGAAAGGCAGTTCCCGCCCACCGACCTAGCGGAAGGCGCGATTCGGCCCCCCGGCCGGCACATGGCACGATGCGCGTATGTCCTCCGCGCTGACCGATCTCTGCCACTATCCGATCGTGCAGGCCCCGATGGCCGGCGGTGCTTCCTGCCCGCAGCTCGCCGCCGCCGTCTCCGAGGCCGGAGGGCTCGGTTTTCTCGCCGCCGGGTACAAAACCGCCGACGGGATGTACCAGGAGATCAAACAGCTGCGGGGTCTGACCGGCCGCCCCTTCGGCGTGAACCTCTTCATGCCGCAGCCCGAGTACGCGGACGCCGCCGCCGTCGAGGTGTACCGCAACCAGCTCGCGGGCGAGGCCAGCTGGTACGAGACACAGCTCGGCGACCCGGACAGCGGCCGCGACGACGGCTTCGACGCGAAGCTCGCCATCCTGATCGACGACCCCGTACCGGTCGTCTCCTTCACCTTCGGCTGTCCCACCCGCGACGTCTTCGACGCCTTCGCGCGGGTCGGCACGCTGACCGTCGCCACCGTCACCACCCCCGAAGAGGCCCAGACCGCCCAGTGGTCCGGCGCCGACGCCGTCTGCGTGCAGGGCATCGAGGCGGGCGGCCACCAGGGCACGCACCGCGACAACCCCGAGACGGACGGCTCCGGGCTCGGCCTGCTCTCGCTGATCGCGCAGGTCCGCGAGACCGTGCAGATCCCCGTCGTCGCGGCCGGCGGCCTGATGCGCGGCGCGCAGATCGCCGCGGTGCTCGCGGCGGGCGCGGACGCGGCGCAGCTCGGCACGGCGTTCCTGGTCTGCCCCGAGTCGGGCGCGAACGTGCTGCACAAGCAGGCCATGACGAACCCGCTGTTCACCCGCACCGAGCTGACCCGCGCGTTCTCCGGGCGGCCCGCGCGGGGCCTGGTCAACCGCTTCATGCGCGAGCACGGTCCGTACGCCCCCGCCGCCTACCCCCAGGTCCACCACCTCACCAGCGGCCTGCGCAAGGCCGCGGCGAAGGCCGGTGACGCGCAGGGCATGGCGCTGTGGGCGGGGCAGGGCCACCGGATGGCGCGGGAGCTGCCCGCCGGTCAGCTGGTGGAGGTGCTCGCGGCCGAACTGACCGAGGCGAAGGCCGTGCTGGCGTCCGGCGGCCGGACCGACGGCGCGGCGGAGGGCCAGTCGTGACCGCCCCCGTCTTCGTCGTCGGGCACTTCGACGCGGGCGGCGACGGCCGCTACGTACTCGATGGTCCCGAAGGGCGGCACGCCGTCTCCGTGAAGCGGCTGAACCCCGGCGAGGAACTCGTCCTCACCGACGGCGCCGGACGCTGGGCGCCCTGCGTGGTCCTCGACACAGAGGGCAAGGACCGGCTGGTCGTGCGCATGGACGACGTACGCGAAGAGGCCCCCGAACAGCCCCGGATCACCGTCGTGCAGGCGCTGCCCAAGGGCGACCGGGGTGAACTCGCCGTCGAGACCATGACGGAGACCGGCGTCGACGCGATCGTGCCCTGGGCGGCGTCCCGTTGCATCACCCAGTGGAAGGGCGAGCGCGGGCTCAAGGCGCTCGGCAAATGGCGGGCCACGGCGCGTGAGGCGGGCAAGCAGTCCCGCAGGACCCGCTTCCCCGAAGTCGCGGACGCGGCGTCGACCAAGCAGGTCGCGGCGCTCCTCGCGGAGGCGGATCTGGCCGCCGTCCTGCACGAGGAGGGCAGCGCGCCACTGGCCACGGCGGAGCTTCCGGCCACCGGTCGCATCGTCCTGGTGGTCGGCCCCGAGGGCGGTGTATCGCCGGACGAACTCGCGGCCTTCGCCGCCGCGGGCGCCAAGCCGTACCGTCTGGGCCGCAGCGTGCTGCGCACGTCGACCGCGGGGACGGCGGCGACCGCACTGCTCCTGGGGCGCACCGGCCGCTGGTCCTGAACCCCGGCCCGCGCGGCCCCGGAGTGGACGCAAAGCGGTCTTCCGTCAGGCCGCGTCCGGTGGCACTCTGCCGCCTATGGGGGCATTGAGGCAGTTACGTGAGCGTGCGGTGGACGTGGGCGGGCGGCGTCGGCGGGTGATGCTCGCCGTCGGGGTCGCGGGGGCCGCCGTGTTCGGGGCCGCCGCCTGTGAACCCGTGGACGGGGGCATGAACACCGCGGCCGTCGCGATCACCACCGACGAGATGGCCACCAAGGAGCTGGAGCGGCAGAACCTCGACGTGCTGTGGATCAGCTGCACCGCCCGCTTCGAGGACCGGGTCACCCCGTCCAGCGGCGATCCGGACAACAATGTCGACGTCACCGTCGACTGCCAGGGCCAGGCCAAGAACGGCAAGGGGTCCGACGACACCGCCACCATCACCGTCAAGGGCACGGTGTGGGACGTCGTCGACGGGCGCTGCGTACGCGGCAACCTCACCGCCAAGGTCGACGGCGAGGAGTGGTTCCGGGTCGACGTGCTCGGCGACTGCGCCGGGGGCGACGACGGGAACGGGGACGGGGACGACGGGGGTAACGGTGGTCACGACGGGGGCAACGGCGGTCACGACGGGGACCAGCCGGCCCAGCCGCCCGCGCCCACCATCACCGTGACCGTCACCCCGGACCCGCCGCCCGCGACGCCGGACCCGACCTGCTCCTGCTTCAAGGGCAAGTGAACAGGGGCAAGTGATCCCGGCGGCAAGTGATCCCGGCGTCAAGTGATCCAAAACCCTGACCGGGTTCGCCGCGGCTGCTTAGGCTGGCCGTGTGACACTGACTGGGCACCCTGCGTATCTCCGGTTTCCGCATCTGCGCGGCGAGTTGGTCGCCTTCACCGCTGAGGACGACGTCTGGGTCGCGCCCTTCGACGGCGGCCGGGCATGGCGCGTCAGCGCCGACAACATGCCCGTGAACCACCCCCGCATCTCTCCGGACGGCACGACCGTCGCCTGGACCTCCACCCGTGACGGCGCCCCCGAGGTGCATGTCGCCCCGGTCGACGGCGGCTCCTCCAAACGCCTGACCTACTGGGGGAGTTCGCGTACGTCGGTGCGCGGCTGGACCCCGGACGGACACGTCCTCGCCGTCAGCACGCACGGCCAGGCCTCCCTGCGCCGCAGCTGGGCGCGGGCCGTGCCGCTGGACGGCGGGCCCGCCGACACCCTGCCGTACGGACTCGTGGGCGACGTCGCGCACGGCCCGCAGGACGGCCAAGTCCTGCTGCTCTCCGCCCCGATGGGCCGAGAGGCCGCCTGGTGGAAGCGGTACCGGGGCGGCACCGCGGGCAAGCTGTGGATCCGGCGCGGGGGCGAGAGCGACGAAGACCGCTTCGTACGCGTCCACGAAGAACTCGACGGGAACATCGAGTATCCGCTGTGGGTGGGCGAACGCATCGCCTTCCTCTCCGACCACGAAGGCGTCGGCGCCCTCTACTCCTCGCTGCCCGACGGGAGCGACCTGCGGCGGCACACCGGCGTGGACGGCTTCTACGCCCGGCACGCGGCGACCGACGGCACCCGTGTCGTCTACACCAGCGCCGGTCAACTCTGGCTCCTGGACGACCTGGTGGACGCCGAGCCGCGCCGCGTCGACATCCGCCTCGGCGGCCAGCGCACCGACCTCCAGCCCTACCCCGTCAGCGCGGCCCGCTGGTTCGGCTCCGCCGCACCCGACCACACCGGACGCGGCAGTGCCGTCTCCGTGCGCGGCGGCGTGCACTGGGTCACCCACCGCGAGGGCCCCGCCCGCGCACTCGCCGTCGAGCACGGCGTGCGCGCCCGGCTTCCGCGCACCTTCCGCGTCGACGGCGAGGAACACGTCGTGTGGGTGACGGACGCGGAGGGCGACGACGCGCTCCAGTTCGCGCCCGCCACCGGACTCGCGCCCGGCGCGACGCCGCGCCGGATCGCCGCCGGGCAGCTCGGCCGAGTGCTCTGGCTCGCCATGGCACCGGACGGCAGCAGGGCCGCCGTGGCCTCGCACGACGGGCGGGTGCTGCTCGTCGAGCGGGAGAGCGGCGAGGTGCGCGAGGTCGACCGGGGCGAGCACGGCGACGCCACCGGCCTGGTCTTCTCGCCGGACTCCGGCTGGCTCGCCTGGTCGCATCCGGGGCCCAGTCCGCTGCGCCAGCTGAAGCTGGCCAACACGGCCGATCTGTCGGTGTCCGAGGCCACCCCGCTGCGGTTCCGCGACTACGCGCCCGCGTTCACCCTGGACGGCAAGCACCTCGCCTTCCTGTCCGCGCGCGCCTTCGACCCCGTCTACGACGAGCACGTCTTCGACCTGGCCTTCGTCGGCGGCTCGCGCCCGCACCTCATCACCCTCGCGGCGACCACACCCTCCCCCTTCGGGCCGCAGCGCCACGGGCGTCCCTTCGAGGCGCCGGACAAGGACGAGACGCCGGACAGCGAGGGCGCGCCCGTCACCCGCATCGACCTCGACGGACTCGCCGACCGGATCGTGCCGTTCCCCGTCGAGGCCGCCCGCTACTCCACGCTGCGGGCCGCCAAGGACGGCGTCCTGTGGCTGCGGCACCCCGTGCGCGGCGTCCTCGGCGCCTCCCGCGCCACCCCGTCCGACCCCGACCCGCAGACCGAACTCGAACGCTACGACCTCGTCCAGCAGCGCATCGAGGAACTCGCCTCCGACGCCGACCACTTCGCCGTCAGCGGCGACGGCAAGCGGGTGCTGCTCTGGGTCGACGGCAAGCTGAAGGTCGTACCGAGCGACCGCCGTGCCTCCGGCGACGAGAACTCCGACTCGAACATCACCGTCGACCTCTCCCGCGTACGGCAGACCGTCGACCCCGCCGCCGAATGGCGCCAGATGTACGACGAGGCCGGGCGGCTGATGCGGGACAACTTCTGGCGGCCCGACCTCGGCGGCGTCGACTGGGGCGCGGTGCTCGACCGCTACCGCCCGGTCCTCGACCGCGTCGCCACCCACGACGACCTCGTCGACCTCCTGTGGGAAGTGGCCGGCGAGCTGGGCACGTCGCACGCGTACGTGATGGGAGGGGGCGGCGGCTGGGGGAGTTCCGCCGCGCGGCAGGGGCTGCTCGGCGCGGATGTCTCGCGGGGCGCGGACGGGGCGTGGCGGATCGACCGGATCCTGCCCTCGGAGACGTCCGATCCGGCCGCCCGTTCGCCGCTCGCCGCGCCGGGCGTCGCCGTCCGCGCGGGCGACGCGCTGCTCGCCGTCGCGGGGCGCCCCGTCGACCCGGTGACCGGGCCGGGCCCGCTCCTTGTCGGTACGGCGGGCAAGCCCGTCGAGCTGACGGTGTCGCCCGCGGGCGGCGGCGACCCCCGGCACGCGGTGGTGATCCCCGTCGACGACGAGGAGCCGCTGCGGTACCACGCCTGGGTCGTGGACCGTCGTGCGTACGTCCATGAGCGCTCGGGCGGGCGGCTCGGCTATCTCCATGTGCCGGACATGCAGGCCCCCGGCTGGGCGCAGATCCACCGGGACCTGCGGGTGGAGGTCGCGCGCGAGGGGCTCGTCGTCGACGTCCGGGAGAACCGGGGCGGTCATACGTCGCAGCTGGTCGTGGAGAAGCTCGCCCGGAAGATCGTGGGCTGGGACCTGCCGCGCGGGACCCGCCCGTACAGCTATCCGGCGGACGCGCCGCGCGGCCCCGTCGTCGCCGTCGCCAACGAGTTCTCCGGCTCGGACGGCGACATCGTGAACGCGGCGATCAAGGCCCTGGGGATCGGCCCCGTGGTGGGCACCCGTACCTGGGGCGGCGTCATCGGCATCGACAGCCGCTACCGCCTGGTGGACGGCACGCTGGTGACGCAGCCGAAGTACGCGTTCTGGCTGGAGGGATACGGCTGGGGCGTCGAGAACTACGGCGTGGACCCGGACGTGGAGGTGGTGACGACCCCGGAGGACTACGCGCAGGCCCGGGACCCCCAACTGGACGAGGCAATCCGCTTGGCCCTGGAGGCGCTGGAGAGCACCCCGCCGAAGAGCCCTCCGGAACTGCCGTCCCTCTGAGGGAGGGGCCGAGCGCGGGCGCGGCCCGGATAGCATGCGGGGACAGTTGAGACACAGTGGACCGGAGGCGCCCCATGGCGGGAGAACCGCAGGCAGACTGCCTGTTCTGCAAGATCGTCGCGGGTGAGGTGCCCGCGACCGTCGTCAGGGAGACGGAGACGACCGTAGCCTTCCGGGACATCAACCCGCAGGCTCCCACGCACATCCTGGTCATCCCCAAGGTGCACTACCCGGACGCCGCCTCCCTCGCCGCGGCGGAGCCCGCCGTCGCCGCCGACATCCTCCGCGAGGCCGGCGAGGTCGCCGCAGAGGAGAAGGCGGAGAGCTACCGCACCGTCTTCAACACCGGCTCCGGAGCGGGCCAGACCGTCTTCCACGCGCACGCCCACGTCCTCGGCGGACGCGGCCTGCAGTGGCCTCCGGGATAACCCGCCTTGTCCGTACGCGAATTGGTGGTCCTCGGCACCGCGAGCCAGGTCCCCACCCGGCACCGCAACCACAACGGGTACGTCCTGCTCTGGGACGGTCAGGGGATCCTCTTCGACCCCGGCGAGGGCACGCAGCGGCAGATGCTGCGTGCCGGGGTCGCCGCGCACGACCTGCACCGCATCTGCGTCACGCATTTCCACGGGGACCACTCGCTGGGCCTGCCCGGCGTCATCCAGCGGATCAATCTCGACCGGGTCCCGCATGACGTGACCGTGCACTTCCCCGGTTCGGGCCAGCGCTTCTTCGACCGGCTGCGGTACGCCACCGCCTACCGCGAGACCGTCCCGATCGTCGAGGCACCCGTGACGGAGGACGGGCCGCTCGGCTCGGGCCCCTCGTACGCGCTCGACACCGCCCGGCTCTCGCACCCCGTCGAGTCCTTCGGCTACCGGGTCACCGAACCCGACGGCCGGCGCATGCTCCCGGAGCGGCTCGCCGCGCACGGCATCACCGGGCCCGACGTGGGGCGCATCCAGCGGGACGGCGCCCTTGGGGACGTCACGCTCGACGACGTCAGCGCCGTGCGGCGCGGGCAGCGGTTCGCCTTCGTGATGGACACCCGGCTGTGCGACGGCGTCTACGCGCTCGCGGACGGCTGCGACATGCTCGTCATCGAGTCCACCTTCATGAACGAGGACGAACAACTCGCCGTCGACCACGGCCACTTGACCGCCGGTCAGGCCGCCCGCGTTGCCGTCGAGTCCGGTGTCCGGCATCTCGTGCTGACCCATTTCAGCCAGCGCTACCCCGACCCCGGGGTCTTCGAGCAACAGGCAAGGGACGCGGGATTCGACGGTGAACTCACCGTCGCGCACGACCTGTTGCGCGTACCACTGCCCAAGCGAACCGCCTGAACCAGCCGCCTGTACCAACGGCCTGAACCGCCTGAACCGCCTGTACCGCCTGTACCGCCCGAACCGCCTGACGAACCACCTGAGTGAGCCGCAGCCATGCCCCTTCCCAAAGCCGAACTCCACCTGCACATCGAGGGCACGCTCGAACCCGAGCTGGCCTTCGCGCTCGCCGCGCGGAACGGCGTCACCCTGCCGTACGCGGACACCGAAGAGCTGCGCAAGGCCTACCTCTTCGACGACCTGCAGTCCTTCCTCGACCTGTACTACGGCCTGATGGCCGTCCTGCGCACCGAGGCGGACTTCGAGGAACTCGCCGACGCCTACCTGGCGCGCGCCGCCGAGCAGGGCGTACGGCACGCCGAGATCTTCTTCGACCCGCAGGCGCACATGGCGCGCGGCGTGGATATCGGGACCGTGATCGAGGGGCTCGGGCGCGCCCTGGACCGCAGCGAGGAGCGGCACGGCATCTCGACGCGGCTCATCATGTGCTTCCTGCGCGACCAGTCCGCCGCCTCCGCACTGGAGACGCTGGGGGCCGCGAAGCCCTACCTGGACCGGATCGTCGGCATCGGGCTCGACTCCGCAGAGGTCGGCCACCCGCCCGCCAAGTTCCGCGAGGTGTACGAGGCGGCGGCCGCGCTCGGCCTGCGCCGGGTCGCGCACGCGGGCGAGGAGGGGCCGCCCGCGTACATCACCGAGGCCCTCGACGTGCTCGGCGTCGAGCGGATCGACCACGGTCTGCGCTGCATGGAGGACCCGGAGCTCGTCGAGCGGCTCGTGCGGGAGCGGGTGCCGCTGACCCTCTGCCCGCTCTCCAACGTCCGGCTGCGCGCCATCGACGTACTTGAGGAGCATCCGCTCGCGCGGATGATGGACGCGGGCCTGCTGTGCACGGTCAACTCCGACGACCCGGCGTACTTCGGCGGCTATGTCGGCGACACCTTCCACGCCGTGCACGAGGCGCTGGGCCTCGACCAGGAGCGGCTGCGGGAGCTGGCGCGGAACTCCTTCGAGGCGTCGTTCCTCGACGGCGGCGAGGCGGAGGAGGCGCTGCGGGCGCGGTATCTCGCCGAGGTCGCGGAATATTCGTTCGACTGACGGTGCGGGCGGGATTACTGTCCCCTCCATGGACTCCTTCATTCAGCTCTACGGCTGACACGCCGCTCACCGGCCCGGGCGCCCCGCGAATACGCGGCTGCGCCGGGCTGGCGTGTCTTCCTCGCCCGTAGCAGCTTCAGCACGTGCATCTCGCACATCACGCACATCTCGTGCATCACGTGCATCACGTGCATCACACGAAGGAATCCCACTCATGAATCGTCGACTGTCCCGTCGCCCTGCCCATGTCGCCATGGTCGGTGTCCCGATGGTCAGCCATGTGCTGCCCAGCCTGGAGATCATCCGCGAGCTGGTGGCACGCGGGCACCGCGTGACATACGCGAACGACCCGGCGACCCGCGAGCTGATCGAGCCGACCGGCGCCGAACTCGTCCCGGTCACCTCGACGTTGCCCTTCAAGGACAACATCTGGCCCGAGGACCCGATCGCCGCGAGCGGTCTCTTCCTGGACGACGCGATGGCGGTGCTGCCGCGGTTGCGCGCGTTCTACGACGCCGATCCCGCCGATCTGTATCTGTACGACATCGGGGCGTACGTCGGCCGTGCGCTGGCCGAGGGGCAGGGGCGGCCGACGCTCCAGCTCTCACCGACCTATGTGGCCTGGGAGGGGTACGACAAGGAGGTCGGGGCCCAGCTCGCCCAGCTGCCGGGCGCCGACGCGCTGGAGGCGCGGTTCGCCCGGTGGCTCGCGGGCTGTGGGGCCACGACGCTGGACGTGGGGGCGTTCTCGGGGGTGCCTGAGCGTGCGGTGGCGATGATTCCGCGCGCCATGCAGTTGTTCGCCGACCGGGTGGACGCTCGGCGGGTCGACTTCGTCGGGCCCTGCTTCGGCGACCGCTCCGGGCAGGGGAGCTGGGCGCGGCCCGCGGGGGCGGAGAAGGTGCTGCTGGTCTCGCTGGGGTCCGCGTACACGCAGCAGCCGGAGTTCTACCGGCAGTGTGTGGCGGCGTTCGGTGGGCTCGTGGGATGGCATGTGGTGCTGCAGATCGGCAAGCACGTGGATCCCTCGGAGCTGGGGGACGTGCCCTCGAACGTGGAAGTCCGGTCGTGGGTCCCGCAGTTGGCCATCCTTGAGCAGGCCGACGCGTTCGTGACGCACGCGGGGATGGGGAGCAGCAGTGAGGGCCTGTTCTGCGGGGTGCCGATGATCGCCGTCCCCCAGGGCGCCGAGCAGCCGACCAACGCGGATCGGCTCGTGGAGCTGGGGGTGGCCCGGCGGATCGACACGGCTGAGGCGACCGCGGATTCCCTGCGGGAGGCCCTGCTGGAGCTGGTGGGATCCCCTGAGGTGGCCCGGCGGTGTGCGGCGCTGAAGGCGGAGGTACGGGCCGAGGGCGGCACGGCCCGGGCCGCGGACCTGATCGAGGCGGAGCTGGTGCCGGCCGTGTGACGGCGGTGAATCGAGGCGGCCGATAGTTTCGTCCGTTACGTTGCCTGCATGGTCGGTCCTCATACTCCCCGCGTCGACCCGCTGAAGGCAGAACGCCGGGCCGGTGATCCGCCGTGCGACGTCTACCTCACCGGCACGGTCTTTCTCGACATCATCTTCACGGGGCTCGATTCCGCGCCCGTGCGCGGGACCGAGTCCTGGGCGCGGGGGATGGGGTCCAGCCCGGGCGGCGTGGCCAATATGGCGACCGCGCTGGCCCGGCTCGGGCTGCGGACGGCGCTCGCGGCGGCGTTCGGGGACGACCACTACGGAGAGTACTGCTGGGACGCACTGGAGCAGGGCGAGGGCATCGACCTCACGGCGTCGCGCACCGTGCCCGGCTGGCACTCCCCGGTGACCGTCTCCATGGCGTACGAGGGCGAGCGGACCATGATCAGCCATGGCCACGAGTCGCCGCTGGACGTCGCGTCCCCGGAGGGCGGCGCCCCCGCCTGCCCGCCACGCGCGCGTGCCGCCATCGCCTCCCTGACACCCGGCACGCGCGCGCCGTGGATCGCCGAGGCCGCCCGCACCGGTACGCGGATCTTCGCCGACGTGGGATGGGACGACACCGGCCGCTGGGACCTCGCGGCACTCCCCGACCTGGCGCACTGCGAGGCGTTCCTGCCGAACGCCGAGGAGGCCATGCGGTACACCCGGACCAGCTGTCCGAGGGCCGCCGCCCGCGCGCTCACCGAACATGTGCCGCTCGCCGTGGTGACGCTGGGTGCCGAAGGGGCGTACGCCGTGGACGGGCGGACCGGCGAGACCGCCGACGTCCCGGCGATCGAGGTCGAGGCGCTCGATCCCACGGGCGCGGGGGACGTCTTCGTCGCCGGCTTCGTGACCGGCACCCTCGCGGAGTGGCCGCTGGCCGACCGCCTCGCCTTCGCCGGGCTCACCGCGGCGCTCTCCGTGCAGGAGTTCGGCGGCTCCCTCTCCGCGCCCGGCTGGGCCGAGGTCGCCGCCTGGTGGCGGACCGTGCGGGAGGTCGACGAGCAGGACCCGGTGGCCCTGCGCCGCTACGGCTTCCTGGAGGGCCTGATCCCGGAGGTCACCCGCCCGTGGCCGCTGCGGCGCGCGGTGCCGACGATCGGCTTCCGGCCGGCATAGGGTCCGCCGTTCCCTCGGCGCACGGACGCCGAGGGGAACGGACGCCGTGGGGAACGGCGGTGAGCCGTCAGGCCTCTGCCCGCGCCCGGACCGCCCCGTCGGGCCCCGCCAGGAAGACCGGGGTGCCGGCGCCTCCGAGGTCCCGTACGGCGGCAAGGTCTTCGGGAGAGAGCTCCGCCGCCGAGGACACGACCGCCGCCGCCTCCAACGACTCCGCCCCGGACGCCACCGCCATCGCCACGGCCGTGCGCAGCGCGGAGAGCTTCAGGGAGTCCAGGTCGACCGTCCCCGCGACGTACGTACGCCCCGTCTCGTCCCGCACGGCGGCGCCCTCCGGCACCCCGTTGCGCGCCCGCGCCGAACGAGCGAGCGTAACGATCTTCTGGTCCTCGGCGCCAAGCGCAGCACTCTCGGTCATACGCCGAGCATACGGAGCACAGCGCCCTACCCGGCGACCGGGTACATCGACCCCCGCCGCCCCTCGGGCGACGCGAGCCACTCCAGCTTCGCCGCCGTGTCCGCCTCGTCCAGCGGCGTGTGCAGCACGATCGTGAGATCCGGCCGGGCCGGCACCCGCAGTGCCGTCGACTCCACGTGCAACGCCCCGACCAGCGGATGCGTCAGCTCCTTGCGGACCTGCCCGGCGGGCAGCACGTCCCGCCGCTCCCACAGCTCGGTGAACTCCTCGCCCGCCGCGTCCCGCAGTTGGGCGAGGACCTCCTGGAACCCCTCGTCCTCCGGATACTCCGAGCACGAGGCGCGGAACTGCGCCACGACCCGCGCCGCGTTCTCCCGCCAACGCACGTTCCGCGAGCGGTAGATGGGATCGGTGAAGAAGTCCACGATGCAGTTCTGGGTGATCTCGGGACGCATCCCGAGGACCATCCCGGCCGCGTCGTTGTACATCACGCAGTTGTAGTAGCGGTCCATGATGTGCGCCGGATACGGCATCCAGGTGTCGATGAGCCGCTGCATGCCGTGGCACATGGCCTCGTCGGCCTTGTCGACCTCCGGCGCGGGCGGATTGAGCCCGGCGAGCACGTACAGATGGCGCCGCTCGGCGCTCGACAGCTTCAGGACGCGTGCGACGGAGTCGAGGACCTGCGGCGACACCGAGATGTCGCGGCCCTGCTCCAGCCACTGGTACCAGGAAGCGCCGACCCCGGCCAGGACGGCGACCTCCTCGCGCCGCAGGCCCGGCGTCCGCCGCCGCCCGCCGCCGTCCGGAAGTCCCGCCTCCGCGGGGCTGACCCGCGCCCGCCGGCTCATCAGGAACTCCCGCAGCTCACCGAGCCGCCGCGCCTTGGACGCGTCCTGCGACCGCACCGCCGCCGCCTCGCCCGTCCCCGCCATCTGCAGCTCCCCCTCTGCCTGGTGTTACCGCCACCAGCATAAGTTCCCGCTCCCCACGGCTATTCCGGACGCCACAAGCTCATGGACATGGCGATCGACACCTCCGCTTCCCCGTCCACCACCTCCGCCCCTGCGTCCACCACCTCCGCCCCTGCGTCCACCGGTCCTGCCGCGGCCCCGCAGCCGAAGGCCCCCCGCCTCTCCACCCGCGACAAGCTCGTCCTCTTCGTGCTCTGCGCCGCCCAGTTCATGGTCGCGCTCGACTTCTCCGTACTGAACGTGGCGCTGCCCGTCCTCGGCGCCGACCTCGGCATGAGCCAGTCCGCGCTGCAGTGGGCCGTCACCGCGTTCGCCCTGCCGTCCGGCGGATTCCTGCTGCTCTTCGGCCGCACCGGCGACCTGTTCGGGCGGCGCAAGCTCTTCCTCGGCGGGCTCGCCCTGTTCGGCCTCGCCTCGCTGCTCGCGACGTTCGCCTGGGACCCGGCGTCGTTCCTCGCCGGACGCGCACTGCAAGGCGTGGCGGCGGCGGCGATCGTGCCGACCGGCATGTCCCTGCTGACCACGACCTTCCCCGAGGGCCCGCAGCGCGACCGTGCGCTCGGCATCTCCGGCACGCTGCTCTCGCTCGGCTTCACCGTCGGCATGGTCCTCGGCGGCGTACTGACCGACACGCTCGGCTGGCGCTCCACGATGGGCCTGCTGACCCTCTTCGCGCTGATCGTGCTGCCGCTCGCCCCCGGCCTGCTGCCCGAGTCCCGCACCCCGGACCGGCCGCGCCTCGACGTGCCCGGCGCGGTCACCGTCACCGGCGGTCTGCTCGCCCTGATCTACGCGCTCTCCACGGCTGCCGAGCGCGGCTTCGGCGGCACGGACGTCATCGTCACGCTGATCGCGGGCGTGCTGCTGCTCGCCGCCTTCGGGTACGTCGAGTCGCGCGCCGCGTCGCCGCTGGTCTCGCTGCCCATGCTGCGGCGGCGCACGGTGGCGTGGGGCAACCTCGGCGGTCTCGTCACCTTCTCGATGATGTCGACCGTCGTCTTCGTCCTCACCCTCTACCTCCAGGAGGTCCTGGAGCTCTCCGCCTTCCGGACGGGTCTCGTCTTCGGCGTGCAGGGTGTGCTCTCGATCGTCGCCGGGATGTACGCGCCCAAGGTCATCGGCCGCTTCGGGGCGCGCCGCACCCTGATCGGCTCGCTGCTCGGCCAGGGCCTGTTCGTCGCGACGCTCCTCGGCATCGGCGAGGCCGGTTGGTCGGTGTGGCTGGCCACGGCGGGCGTCTCCATCGCGAGCATGTTCCACCTGGGCGCGATCATCTCGTACGGCGTGACCGTGACGTCCGGCGTCCCGGACGAGGAGCAGGGCCTGGCCACCGGCCTGGTCACCTCCACCCAGCAGGTGGGCATCACCATCGGCATCCCGCTGCTCGGGGTCCTCGCGACGACGGGCACGGACCTGCTGGCCGGGACGCGGACGGTGCTCCTGATCGACACGGCGGTGGTGCTGATCGCGGCGGCGCTTGTGGCGGTGGGCCTGCGCCCCGCGCGTCGCGGCTAGGGGCGGTCGAGGCGGAGCCGCTGCGCCCGCGGGAGGCCGGCGACGACCAGGTCGTACGAGTCCTCGATGAGCTCCCGGACCTGCTGGTCGGGGAGCTCTCCGTCGACCGTCACCGTGTTCCAGTGCCGCTTGTTCATGTGCCAGCCCGGCACGATCTCGGGGTGCGCGGCCCGGAGTTGGAGCGCGATCTCCGGGTCGCACTTCAGGTTCACCTTCAGGGGCCGCGCGTCCAGGTGGCAGAGCGCGAACATCTTGCCCGCCACCTTGAAGACCGAGGACTCCGGATTGAACGGAAAGTCCTCCACCGCGTCGTTGAACGACAGACAGAACGCGCGCAGCTCCTGCGGAGTCACCCCGAAGTCCCCTTCCTCTCGTCCCTATCGGCCTGGGCCGTGACCGGCTCCACGAGCACCGTCACGATCTTGTTCCGCCGGCCCGCCGCGGACTCCGCCGTGAGCCGCAGCTCCCGCCCGTCCGGCAGCGGCACGATCGCCGACGCGTCGGCGATCGGCACCCGGCCGAGCGCCTTGGCGAGCAGCCCGCCGACCGTCTCGACGTCCTCGTCGTCGAACGCGTCGAGCCCGAAGAGCTCGCCGAGGTCGCCGATGTCGAGCCGCGCGGTGACGCGGAAGCAGCCGTCCGCGAGCTCCTCCACCGGCGGGAGTTCCCGGTCGTACTCGTCGGTGATCTCGCCGACGATCTCCTCCAGGATGTCCTCGATGGTGACGATGCCGGCCGTGCCGCCGTACTCGTCGATGACGACGGCCACGTGATTGCGCTCCTGCTGCATCTCGCGCAGCAGATCGCCCGCGTTCTTCGTGTCCGGCACGAACGTCGCCGGGCGCATGGCCGTCGACACCAGTTCGTTCTCCGCGTCGCGGTTGATGTGCGTCTTGCGGGCCAGGTCCTTCAGGTAGACGATCCCGACGACGTCGTCCTCGCTCTCGCCCGTCACCGGGATCCGCGAGAAGCCGGACCGCAGCGCGAGCGTCAGCGCCTGCCGGATGGTCTTGAAGCGCTCGATGGCGATCAAGTCGGTCCGGGGGACCATCACTTCGCGTACGAGGGTGTCGCCGAGCTCGAAGACGGAGTGCACCATCCGGCGCTCCTCGTCCTCGATGAGGGACTCCTTCTCCGCGAGGTCGACCATCGCGCGCAGCTCGGCCTCGGAGGCGAACGGGCCGCGCCTGAAGCCCTTTCCGGGCGTGAGCGCGTTGCCGATGAGGATCAGGAGCGGCGGGATCGGGCCCATGATCCGGGCCAGCGGCAGCAGCACATAGGCCGCCGCGGTCGCCGTGTTGAGCGGGTGCTGGCGGCCGATGGTGCGCGGCGACACCCCCACCGCGACGTACGAGACGAGGACCATCACGCCGATGGCGACGGCCAGCGCCTCCCAGGTCTGCTCGAACTCCTTCAGACAGGCGTACGTCACCAGGGCCGCCGCCGCCATCTCGCACGCCACGCGCACCAGGAGCGCCACGTTGAGATAGCGGGTCGGGTCGGCGGCGACCTGCGCGAGCTTCGCGCTGCCGCGCCGCCCGGAGCGGACCGCCTCCTCCGCCCGGAAGCTGGAGGTGCGGGCGATGCCCGCCTCGGCGCAGGCGGCGAGCCAGGCCACGACGACCAGGGCGACGGCGCCCGCGATCAGTTGAAGACTCATGACGGCGTCGGCGGCCCTACGAGACGGTGGGCGCGGGCGAGGGGCCCGTCAGACCGTGCTCGGCGCGCCAGCCGTCGACGATGGCCGCCTGGAGACCGAACATCTCCGCCTTCTCGTCCGGCTCCTCGTGGTCGTACCCGAGCAGGTGGAGCACGCCATGGACGGTGAGCAGCTGCAGCTCCTCGTCCATGGTGTGCTCCGTCTCCGCTTCCTTGCCCTGCTTGGTGGCGACCTCGGGGCAGAGCACGATGTCGCCGAGGAGGCCCTGCGGGGGCTCCTCGTCGTCCTTGGCGGGCGGCCGCAGCTCGTCCATCGGGAAGGACATGACGTCCGTCGGGCCCGGCAGGTCCATCCACTGGATGTGCAGCTGCTCCATGGCGTCGGCGTCCACGACGATCACCGAGAGCTCGGAGAGCGGGTGGATGCGCATCCGCGCGAGTGCGTAGCGGGCGATGTCGAGGATCGCCTGCTCATCGACCTCGGTCCCGGATTCGTTGTTGACGTCGATCGACATGGTGCGGTGCTTCTACTTTCCTCTGCGGCCCTTGTGGGTGCCGTTCTCGGTGCCGTTCTCGCTGTCGTACTTCTCGTACGCGTCGACGATACGGCCGACCAGCTTGTGCCGTACGACATCGTGCGAGGTGAGCCGCGAGAAGTGCACGTCCGCGACATCGGTGAGGATGTCCTGGACCTGCCGCAGACCGGACTTCGTGCCGTTCGGCAGGTCGACCTGGGTCACGTCACCGGTGACGACGATCTTCGAGTCGAAGCCGAGGCGGGTGAGGAACATCTTCATCTGCTCGGCGCTGGTGTTCTGCGCCTCGTCGAGGATGATGAACGCGTCGTTGAGGGTGCGGCCGCGCATGTACGCCAGCGGGGCGACCTCGATGGTCCCGGCGGCCATCAGGCGCGGGATCGAGTCCGGGTCCAGCATGTCGTGCAGCGCGTCGTAGAGCGGGCGCAGGTACGGGTCGATCTTCTCGTAGAGCGTGCCCGGCAGGAAGCCGAGGCGCTCGCCGGCCTCGACCGCGGGGCGGGTGAGGATGATGCGGTTGACCTGCTTGGACTGCAGGGCCTGCACGGCCTTGGCCATCGCGAGGTAGGTCTTGCCGGTGCCCGCGGGGCCGATGCCGAAGACGATGGTGTGCTTGTCGATGGCGTCGACATAGCGCTTCTGGTTGAGGGTCTTGGGGCGGATCGTGCGGCCCCGGGACGAGAGGATGTTCTGCGTGAGGACCTCGGCCGGGGTCTCCTGGCCGTCGCCCTCTCCTGCCTCGTCCGCCCTGAGCATGGCGATCGAGCGTTCCACTGCGTCCTCCGTCATCGGCTGACCGGTGCGGAGCACCAGCATCATCTCGTCGAACAGGCGCTGGATGAGGGCCACTTCACGGGCGTCACCGACGGCGCTGATCTCATTTCCCCGGACATGGATGTCGGCCGCCGGGAAGGCCTTCTCGATCACGCGCAGCAGGGCGTCTCCGGAGCCGAGCACCGTGACCATCGGATGGTTGGCCGGGACGGTGAAATGGGCTCGGGCCTGGCCCTGGGCAGGGGTACGAGCTGTGGGTGTCTGAGTCATGGGCCGGCTCTAAGGCCTGCTCATCCTCCTCATGCGGGGCTTGGTGGCCGCTCGACAGCCTTGCACTGCCAAGAGTACGACGCACCACTGTCACCGCCGTAGGACTTTTTCGCTCCAGTGGCGGGCGGCGGCCCGGTCACCACGGGCCGGTGCTCCGATCGGCCCCCCGACGGTGACGCTGCGTGCTGCGGCCCTCCGGCGATCAGGGAGAATGGGCGCCATGAGCGTTCGTACCCAGTCATCCGAGCCGTCCGAGGCGCCCGCCCACCGGGCCGGTTTCGCCTGCTTCGTCGGCCGCCCCAACGCGGGCAAGTCCACCCTCACGAACGCTCTGGTCGGCAAGAAGGTGGCGATCACCGCCGACCAGCCGCAGACCACGCGGCACACCGTGCGCGGCATCGTGCACCGCGACGACGCGCAGCTGATCCTGGTGGACACCCCCGGCCTGCACAAGCCGCGCACACTGCTCGGCGAGCGGCTCAACGACGTCGTGCGGACCACCTGGGCCGAGGTCGACGTCATCGGCTTCTGCCTGCCCGCGAACGAGAAGCTCGGCCCCGGTGACCGGTTCATCGCCAAGGAACTCGCGTCCATCAAGAAGACGCCGAAGATCGCGATCGTCACCAAGACGGACCTCGTCGACAGCAAGGCGCTCGCCGAGCAGCTCATCGCCATCGACCAGCTCGGCAAGGACCTCGGCTTCCAGTGGGCCGAGATCATCCCGGTCTCGGCGGTCGGCGACAAGCAGGTGGATCTGCTGGCCGACCTCATCGTGCCGCTGCTCCCCGAGGGCCCCGCGCTCTACCCCGAGGGCGACCTCACCGACGAGCCCGAGCAGGTCATGGTCGCGGAGCTGATCCGCGAGGCCGCCCTTGAGGGCGTACGGGACGAGCTGCCGCACTCCATCGCCGTGGTCGTGGAGGAGATGCTGCCGCGCGAGGACCGCCCGGCGGACAAGCCGCTCCTGGACATCCACGCCTTCGTCTACATCGAGCGCCCCAGCCAGAAGGGCATCATCATCGGCCCCAAGGGCAAGCGGCTGAAGGACGTCGGCATCAAGTCCCGCAAGCAGATTGAAGCGCTGCTGGGTACGCCGGTCTTTCTTGACCTGCACGTGAAGGTGGCGAAGGACTGGCAGAGGGACCCGCGTCAGCTGCGGAAGCTGGGGTTCTGAGGCTCTATTTCGGCTGCGGGCGGGTGGGGGCTTGTCGCGCAGTTCCCCGCGCCCCTTACGGGGCCTACTCCACGCCCCTGATCCGCCGCACCAGCACCGCCCCCGCCAACCCCACCACCGCCGCCGTCAGGTACAGCACCCGGTAGCCGCCCAGATGCGTCACGATCGGGGCCGCGATGGCGGGGGCCGCCACCTGCGGCAGGGAGTTGGCGATGTTGATGACGCCCAGGTCCTTGCCGCGGTCCAGGGCCTTCGGCAGTACGTCCGTCATCAGGGCGAAGTCGACCGACGTGAAGACGCCGAAGCCGATGCCCAGCACCGCCGCCGCGACGATCGCGCCCGGCCACGTCTGCCACACCGCCAAGAGGCTCGTCGCCACGGCCATCAGCACGCCCGACCAGGTCACGAAGGGTTTGCGGCGGCCTACCCGGTCGGACCAGGCGCCGCCCACCACGACCGTGGCGAGCATCGTCACGCCGTTCACGGCCGTCAGGATCAGCACTCCCTCGTCCGGGTCCGCGTACTCCAGGCGGTCGCGGAGGAAGTAGAGGAGATAGAGCAGCACGATCGAGTTGCTCACGTTGATCAGGAAGCGGGTCAGCCACGCCCAGCCCAGGTCCGGGTAGCGGCGCGGGCTCAGCCAGAACCCGGCCAGGAAGGTGCGCCAGTGCCACGGCGGCCGGTCGGCGGCGTCCAGGCGCAGATCCCGATGGCGTACGACATAGGGGAGCACGCCCGCCACCGTGAACACCGCACACGCCGCGTACCCCGCGACCGTCCCGCCCGCCACCGTCGCGAGCGCCGTCCCGACGACCACCCCGAGCAGCTGCGCCGCGCCCAGCCAGCCGCCCACGGAGCCCCGTTGAAGCCGCGGCACCCGGTCCGGGACCGCGGCCGTCACCGCGGCGAAGGCGGCGTTCAGGGTGAGCTGGACCAGGCACCAGCCCGCCGCCATCCACCACACCGAGCCCGCGGCGGAGAGCAGCAGGAGCGAGGCCGCGCCGCCCGCCGTGCCCGCCACGATCCACGGCGTGCGCCGCCCCCAGCGGGACGTCGTGCGGTCCGAGAGCGCGCCGAAGAGCGGGTTCGCGGCGAGGGACACCACCGCGCCGACGCCCGTCACCCAGGCGAGCACCGTCTCCTTCGACGTGCCCGCCGGCGCCAGGTCCTCCGCCTGCATGGCGAGCAGGATCTGCAGCGGCCCGTACCAGCCCACCCAGATCGCCCCGTTGGCCACCGAAAGGGACGTCGTCCAGCCCGTGGCGACCCGCTCCGTCGGCTCCCGCAGCGCGGTGGCGGTCATCCGCGCTGCGCCCGCAGGGTCTCGCGCAGCCAGCCGTACGACGCCTTCGGGGTGCGTACGAGAGTGTCGTAATCCACGTGGACGAGGCCGAAGCGCTGCCGGTAGCCCTCCGCCCACTCGAAGTTGTCCATCAGCGACCAGACGAAGTAGCCGCGTACGTCGACGCCCGCCGCCAACGCCCGGTGCAGCGCCCGCAGATGGCCGTCCAGGTAGGCGATCCGCTCCTGGTCGTCCAGACCCTCGTACGAGCAGCCGTTCTCCGTGATGACGAGCGGCGGCAGCCGGTCGCCGTACCGGTCGCGGAAGCCGGTGAGCAGCTCCGTGAGCGCGTCGGGGACGACGGGCCAGCCGAAGTCCGTCACCAGATGTCCCGCGATCTCCCTTGGAGAGAAGGGGAGTTCGGGCGGCAGCGTGAGACCGGAGAACTCCGTCGATGCCGCATCGGGCAGCGGCGCGCCCACCTTCGTCGGCTGGTAGAAGTTGATCCCGTACCAGTCGACCGGCTCGGCGATGACCTTCAGGTCCGCCGCGATGTCGTCGCCCGGCATCAACTCCCCGACACCTTCCGGGTATCGGCCGAGCAGCAGCGGGTCCGAGAAGAGCCGGTTGAGGAGTACGTCGTAGAAGTCCGCCGCCGCCGTGTCCTCGGCGGAGTCCGACGCGGGCCAGGTCGGGCCGTGCGAGTTGGCGATGCCGATGTCCGTGACGCCGGCCGCGCGCAGCGCCCGTACCGCGAGGCCGTGCGCGAGGAGCTGGTGGTGGGCCACCGGCAGCGCGTCGAACATCAGCTGCTCGCCGGGTGCGTGCTGGCCGAGCGCGTGGCCGAGCAGGGTGTGCTCGGCGGGCTCGTTGAGGGTGATCCACTTCTTGGCGCGGTCGCCGATGCGGTCCGCGACCACGGCCGCGTACTCGGCGAACCGCTCGGCGGTATCGCGCTTCAGCCAGCCGCCCGCCTCCTGGACGGCCAGCGGGGTGTCCCAGTGGAAGAGGGTGGGGACGGGGCGGATGCCCGCCGCGCACAGTTCGTCGACCAGACGGTCGTAGAAGTCGAGGCCCGCCGCGTTCGGCTCGCCCGTGCCCGACCGCAGCACGCGCGGCCACGACACCGAGAAGCGGTAGGCGTCCACGCCCAGCTCCCGGATGAGCGCCACGTCCTCGCGGTAGCGGTGGTAGTGGTCGCAGGCGACGGCCGCCGTCGTGCCGTCCTTCACCCGGCCCGGCACCGCGGTGAACGCGTCCCACACCGAGGGGCCGCGTTCGTCGACGGCGCCCTCGATCTGGTGGGCCGATGTGGACACCCCCCACAGGAAGTCGCGGGGGAACTGGGGTATCGGTTCACGCGCATCGCTCGCTGCCATGGGCGCGATCTTCCGTACCGCCCAGTAAGGAAGTCAATGGGCGTACCCCAGAAAAGATGAACACTTCTCAAGTTTTACGAAGGGGTGCTACGAGCCCTCCTTCAGGACCCGCGAGATCAGCCTGCGCTGCGGGTCGGTCAGCCGGGGGTCCGAGCAGTACACGGTGTGCCCGTCGACGGTCAGCTGGTAGTTGAACCCGTCCGGCACCCCTATCGGCGGCGTGCTGCGCCCCTCGGCCACGGCCTCTTCGGCCAGGGCGTGCCACTCGTGGGCATCGGGCAGTCCCGAGGTGTCGATCTCGGCGTGCCGCTCGATGCCCGCGAATCCTCCCGTGCGCTTCACCTGGATACGCATGGGTCCTGTCTACTCCACCGGACGTGCGGCCGGAAGCAGGCCGTCAGTCGGTGGCCGGTACCTTCACCGTCGACCACGCGTCGATGACGGCCTTCAGCTCGTCCCCGTCGCCGTACTTCGCGCGCGCGGCGGCGACCGTCAGCTTCGCGAAGTCGGTGAACGACGCGTCCTGCGCCAGCTCGCCGCCGGTCAGGACGGCGTACCAGATCTGTCCGGCCCGCTCCCACGAGTGACCGCCGAGGGCATCGGCGACCAGGTAGAACGCGCGGTTGGGGATGCCGGAGTTGATGTGCACGCCGCCGTTGTCGCGGCCCGTGCGGACGTAGTGGTCCATGTCGGCGGGCTGCGGGTCCTTGCCGAGCACGTCGTCGTCGTACGCCGTGCCGGGCTCCTTCATGGAGCGCAGCGCCTTGCCGGTGACGCGCGGGGCGAGCAGCCCGGCGCCGATCAGCCAGTCGGCGTCCGCCGCGGTCTGGCCGAGCGTGTACTGCTTGATCATCGAGCCGAAGACGTCGGCCATCGACTCGTTGAGGGCGCCCGGCTGGCCGAAGTACGTGAGGTTCGCCGTGTACTGCACGACGCCGTGCGTCAGCTCGTGGCCGATGACGTCCACCGGAATGGTGAAGTCGAGGAAGATCTCGTTGTCGCCGTCTCCGAACACCATCTGCTCGCCGTTCCAGAAGGCGTTCCCGTAGTTCTCGCCGTAGTGGACCGTCGCGTTCAGCGGGAGCGCGCTGCCGTCGATGGAGTTGCGCTCGTACGACTTCAGGAACAGCTCGAAGGTCGCGCCGAGCCCCGCGTAGGCCCGGTTGACGGTCGCGTCCCTGCCGGGCTTCTCGCCCTCGCCACGGACCTTGCGGCCCGGCAGCTCGGTCTTGTGCCGGGCGTCGTAGATCGTCCGGTGCGGTTTGCCTTCGGCCGCTTCCTTGGGCGGCGTGACGGCGGGGGCGCCGATGACCGTGGTCAGCCGGCGGTGGGTGCGCTCGATGGCGTCCCGCTCCAGGGTGCGGCGGGCGGGTCCGGCGAGCGAGGCGTCGTCACTCTGGGCGAGAGTGTCGAGCACGTGGGGCGGAATGATGGTGCAGAAGACAGGCTCGAAGCCTGGGATGGCGGTCATGGCGGCAATGTGGCACTGAGCTATGCCGCTGTCACTACCTGCAACCATGATTAGTGAAATAGAGGGATTGATCACCTCTAACCCGTTACCTGACCGCAATCCCGCATACTGATACGGGCCCGCGCATCCAGCGCGGCTCGGCTAGGCTGCGGAGCATCATGCGTTACGGGCTGCTTCTCCTTAGCTGCCGCGGCGAGGGCCTGTAGTCGAGGCCGACCCCCTCCCCGCGGAGTTCGGTGTTGCGCTAAGACCGTCGGCCGTCCTTCCGGACACTCCCGAGGAGCCCCGCATCATGCCGAACTTCCAGCGCCCCACATCCATGCCGGTCCACAAGTACGGCCAGTACGAGCAGGTCGACATCCCCGACCGCAGCTGGCCGCAGAACCGGATCACCGTCGCCCCTCGCTGGCTCTCCACTGACCTGCGCGACGGCAACCAGGCACTGATCGACCCGATGTCCCCGGCGCGCAAGCGCGAGATGTTCGACCTGCTGGTCCGTATGGGCTACAAGGAGATCGAGGTCGGCTTCCCCTCGTCCGGGCAGACGGACTTCGACTTCGTGCGCTCGATCATCGAAGAGGGCGCGATCCCGGACGACGTGACGATCTCCGTCCTGACGCAGGCCCGCGAAGAGCTGATCGCCCGCACCGTCGAGTCCCTGGTCGGCGCCAAGCGCGCCACCGTCCACCTGTACAACGCGACCGCGCCGGTCTGGCGCGAGGTCGTCTTCCGTGGCTCGAAGGACGCGGTCAAGCAGATCGCCGTCGACGGCACCCGGCTGGTCATGGAGTACGCGGAGAAGCTGCTGGGCCCCGAGACGGTCTTCGGCTACCAGTACAGCCCCGAGATCTTCACGGACACCGAGCTGGACTTCGCCCTGGAGGTCTGCGAGGCCGTCTGCGACGTATGGCAGCCGGGCCCGGACCGCGAGATCATCCTCAACCTGCCCGCCACGGTGGAGCGTTCGACGCCCTCCACGCACGCGGACCGCTTCGAGTGGATGTCCCGCAACCTGTCGCGCCGTGAGTACGTCTGCCTGTCCGTGCACCCGCACAACGACCGCGGCACCGCCGTCGCCGCCGCCGAGCTGGCCATCATGGCCGGAGCCGACCGCATCGAGGGCTGCCTGTTCGGCCAGGGCGAGCGCACCGGCAACGTCGACCTGGTCACCCTGGGCATGAACCTGTTCTCGCAGGGCGTCGACCCGCAGATCGACTTCTCCGACATCGACGAGATCCGCCGCACCGCCGAGTACTGCAACCAGATGGAGGTCCACCCGCGCCACCCCTACGCGGGCGACCTCGTCTACACCGCCTTCTCCGGCTCCCACCAGGACGCCATCAAGAAGGGCTTCGAGGCGATGGCGGTCCGTGCCGAGGAGCAGGGCAAGACCGTCGACGACATCGAGTGGGCCGTGCCCTACCTGCCCATCGACCCCAAGGACGTCGGCCGCTCCTACGAGGCCGTGATCCGGGTCAACTCGCAGTCCGGCAAGGGCGGTATCGCCTACGTCCTGCAGAACGACCACAAGCTGGACCTGCCGCGCCGCATGCAGGTCGAGTTCTCCAAGATCATCCAGACGAAGACCGACGCCGAGGGCGGCGAGGTCACGCCCGCCGCGATCTGGAGCATCTTCCAGGACGAGTACCTGCCCAACCCGCAGAACCCGTGGGGCCGCATCCAGGTCAAGAACGGCCAGACGACCACCGACAAGGACGGCACGGACACCCTCACCGTCGAGGCGACGGTCGACGGCGCCGACACCGTCCTGACCGGCACCGGCAACGGCCCGATCTCGGCCTTCTTCCAGGCGCTGCAGGGCATCGGCATCGACGTACGCCTGCTGGACTACCAGGAGCACACGATGAGCGAGGGGGCGTCCGCCGTCGCCGCCTCGTACATCGAGGTCGCCATCGGGGACAAGGTCCTGTGGGGCATCGGCATCGACGCGAACACGACGCGTGCGTCGCTGAAGGCTGCGGTCTCCGCCGTGAATCGCGCGGCGCGTTAGCCGCACCCCTGCTCTTCGGCTGCGGCTTCGCCGTGGCTGGTCGCGCAGTTCCCCGCGCCCCTTCGGGACGCTCCCCTCGCCGGACGGGCTCAAAATGTGAGCCCGTCCGGCGGCGTCTACCGGCCATCTCTCGCACAGGGTGCTGACGCCACATCAACAATGTGGCTAACATCACGCCCAACGCGGCAATGTTGCCGGGGCGTTACGGAGGTGCGTGGTGCTGCCAGATCGGGGACGAAACGGCCGGGAATCCCGCATCTTCGCCACGCCCGTGTCGCGCGCGCGGGTGCTGCGCAGGCGCGTGATCGGCGTGCACACGGCCTGGACCACCGTCGGGGACGGCGAGTTCTTCTGCCCCGGCTGCGGCGGTGACCGCAACTTCCAGCGACGCACGGGCCGGCGCCGCTTCGTCTTCCTCGGCGTCCCCGTACTGCCCCGCGGCACCACGGGCCCCATCGTCGAATGCGCCGCCTGCCAGGACCACTTCGGTACGGACGTTCTCGGCCATCCCACGACGACCCGGCTCTCCGCGATGGTGCGCGACGCCGTGCACACCGTCGTCCTCGCCGTGCTCTCGGCCGGCGGTACCTCCTCGCGTACGACGCTCGACGCGGCCGTCTCCGTCCTGCGCGGCGCCGGATACGACGACGCCTGCGAGGAACAGCTCGTCGCGCTCGTCGAGGCGCTCGCCGCCGACACAGGGCGCGCGACGGTGCCGGACTGCGGGCCCGGACTCGCCATCGAACTGCACGAGGCGCTCGGCCCGCTGGCCCCGCACCTCGCCCCCGCCGGACGCGAGTCGCTGCTGCTCCAGGGCGCGCGGATCGCCCTCGCGGACGGGCCGTACACACCGGCCGAGCGCGAGGTCCTCTCGACCGCGGGCGGGGCGCTGACGATCGGCGCGGACGAGGTGACGCGACTCCTGGTGGCGGCGCGGACCACGCTGTCGTAGTCATCGCCCGGAGTACTCCGCCGGGAGTAATCCCGCCGCCGTGCCTCCCGGCGCGGTACGCCCCAACTCGCCCTCCGGCCCGACGGATCGGCCGACGCGCTCCGGAAGGGTTGGCACTGAACCTGCCAACCTGCCGGAAGGAGGCCCGTCATGCGGGCCGAACAGACCACCGCACGACGGCGACGAGCCGTGCCCTGGGTGTTCCTGGGGCTGTGGATCGCCGTTCTCGCCATCGCCGGGCCCTTCGCGTCGAAGCTCGCGGACGTCCAGCAGGACCGCGTCACCGACTACCTCCCCGCGAGCGCCGACTCGACCCAAGTCGCCGAACTGGAAGCCCAGTTGCCCGGCGGCCAGGCCACCGAGCTGGTGCTCGTCTACCACCGCGACGGCGGCCTCACCGCCGCCGACCGCAAGACGGCGGCGGCCCAGGTCGCGGACGTCGACCGGGCCCACGAGCTGACCGCGGAGCCGCGCGCCGTACCGTCGAAGGACGGCACCACGCTGATGTACCCGGTGGCCAGCACCGAGCCCGGCCAGGACGAGGACGCCAGGGACGCGCTCGTCGACGACGTACGTGAAAAGGCGCACGGCGTGGGCGGGTTGAGCGTCGACGTGGGCGGCGACGGGGCACTCAACACGGACGCCGGGAAGGTCTACAACTCCCTGGGCGGCCCGCTGCTCTACACCACGGCGGGCGTGGTGGCCCTGCTCCTCATCCTGATCTACCGCAGCCCGTTCCTGTGGCTGGTTCCGCTCGCCGTCGCGGGCATCGCGGACTACCTCGCGATGGCCGTCGCGTACGGACTCAACCAAGGCTTCGACACCTCCGTCAGCGGCCAGAGCTCGGGCGTGATGACGATCCTCGTGTTCGGCGCGGGCACGGACTACGCACTGCTGCTCGTCTCCCGCTACCGGGAGGAACTGCGGCGCATCGAGCGCCCCTACGACGCGATGATCGCCGCCCTGCGCGGCTGCGGGCCCGCGGTGCTCGCCTCGTCGGGGACGGTCGCGGCAGGGCTGCTGTGCCTGCTCGCGGCGGACCTCAACAGCAGCCGGGGCATGGGCCCGTTGGGGACGGTGGGCGTGCTCTGCGCCCTCGCCTCGATGCTGACGCTGCTCCCCGCGATCCTGGTCCTGCTCGGCCGGCGGGTGTTCTGGCCGCTGATACCCGCGTTCGGCAGTGCGCCCAAGCAGCGGCGGAGTCTCTTCTCCATGATGGGCAGCTCGGCCGGGCGCAGGCCGCTGACGGTCCTCGCGGGCGGTGCCGTGCTGCTCGGTGCGCTGGCGCTCGGGGCGCTGAACCTGCCGGGGGCGCTGAAGCAGGAGGACTCCTTCACCAAGACGCCCGACTCGGTCACCGCGATGGAGACGCTGGCGAAGGCGTACCCCGAGCAGGGCAGCCAGCCCATCGTCGTGATGACGCCGTCCGAAGGGGCGGGGGACGCGCTGGCCGACGTCCGGGACACGCGAGGTGTGGCGAGCGCCTCGACGGGACGCACCGCGAAGGGCTGGACGGAGATCTCCGTGATCGCCTCGTCCGCGCCGCAGTCGGCGGGGGAGACCGCGACGATCGAGTCCCTGCGGGACTCGCTTCCCGACGCGTACGTCGGCGGGCCGAGCGCCCAGCAGCTGGACCTGAAGGACACCAACTCCCGTGACCGGACCATCATCGTGCCGCTGGTCCTCGGGGCGGTGCTGCTGATCCTGGTGGCGCTGCTGCGGAGTCTTGTCGCGCCGTTGCTGCTGCTGGCGGCCGTGGTGGCGGTGTGGGGGGCCTCGCTGGGCATCGCGGGCCTGGTCTTCGAACCGCTCCTTGGCCTTGAGGGCACGGATCCGGGGCTCGGGCTGCTGTCGTTCGTCTTCCTGGTGGCCCTGGGCGTCGACTACGGCATCTTCCTGATGCACCGGATGCGGGAGGAGTCCCTGGCGGGGGCGGAGCCGGGCGCGGCGGCGCTGACCGCCCTGCGGACGACGGGTGGGGTGATCGCCTCCGCGGGACTTGTCCTCGCGGCGACGTTCGCCGTCCTGACGAGCATGCCGCTGGTGCAGTTGGTGGAGCTGGGCTTCGTGATCGCGGTGGGGGTCCTGCTGGACACGTTCCTGGTGCGGACGTACCTGGTGACGAGCGCGAGTGTCGCCCTCGGGCGGAAGGTCTGGTGGCCGGGGAAGCTGTCACGTCCCGCGCCGGCCGCGAGTCCGCTGCCGCAGGCCGAGCCGCGGGAAGTCTCCGTCCGATGACCCCGGACCACTGACCGTGGACCGTCCTTGGGGCGCCCCTCCCTCCCGGAGGGGCGCCCTCGTACAGGAAGATGAAGGCATGGGGGACCTACCGCAGGTTCGGGAGAGCTTGTCGGCGCGACGTGTCCTGGCCTTCGCGGGGGCCGTACCGGGCACCCGGCGTGCGCTGCGCGACGACGCGTTGTTCGCGGGGGCGCTCGCGGTGCTCGCCGTGGCGCTCGCGGTCCTCGTCGAGGACGGGCACCGGCCGGATGCGGTGGGGTGGGCGCTGCTGCTCGGCGCGCATGTGCCGCTCGCCTGGCGGCGGAGCCGGCCGCTGCTGGTGCTGGTGGCCGTGGTGGCCTGCATCTTTCCGTACCACGCCTTCGACTACACGCATCTGGCCGCCGTCCCGGTCGGCATGATCACCCTCTACACCGTCGCGGTGACCGGCCGCCCGCGTCGCGCCCTGCTCACCGGCGTCTGCGTCGTCGGGATGACACTGGGCGTCAACGCGGGCTTCTCGCCGCACCAGTTGGCCGAGGTGGTCAGGATCTCCGGCTGGCTCGTCGCGGTGCTGCTCCTCGGGGTGTACGTGCGGATCCACCGTCAGTACGTCACCTCCGTACTGGAACGTGCCGAGCGCGCCGAGCGTACGCGGGAGGAGGAGGCGCGGCGGCGCGTCGCCGAGGAGCGGCTGCGGGTCGCCCGTGACCTGCACGATCTGCTCGCCCACAGCATCACGCTGGTCGGCGTGCAGACCTCCGTCGCGGCGCACGTGCTCGCCGCCGATCCGGACCGCCTCGACCGGGCGGCGGTTGCCGGGGCGCTCGACGACATCGCCGACACCTGCCGCTCGGCGCGGGGTGAACTCCGGGCCACACTGGAGGTGTTGAGGTCAAGCGTCGAGGAGCAGCGGGGCCCGCTGCCGGGTCTGGACGGGCTGCCGGACCTCGCGGAGGCGGCGCGGACCTCCGGCGCTGAGGTCGACCTCGCCGTGCGGGAGGCGGCCGACGCGCCGCCGGCCGTCGGCGCCGCCGCGTACCGCATCGTCCAGGAGGCCCTCACCAACGCCGTCCGGCACGGCGGGCCCGGACTCACCATCCGGGTGGGGATACGCACGGAGGACGCCGCCCTCAAGGTGACGGTCACGGACGACGGGCGCGGCGTCCACGACCCGGACCACACCCCCGGTTTCGGCCTCGTCGGCATGCGGGAGCGGGCCCGCAGCGTCGGCGGCACCCTGGAGGCGGGGCCGCGGGACGAGGGCGGTTTCATGGTGTCCGCCGTACTGCCGCTGGTGCCTGTGGGAGGCCTTCGATGACGATCCGCGCGATCCGTGTGCTCCTTGCCGACGACCAGACGCTGGTACGCGCGGCGTTCGCGATGCTCGTCGAGTCGGCGCCGGACATGGAGGTGGTGGGGCAGGCGGGGACGGGGCGTGCGGCGGTGGACCTCGCCCGTTCCGAACGGGCCGATCTCATCGTGATGGACATCCGCATGCCGGATCTCGACGGCATCGAGGCGACGCGGCTGCTGGCGCGGGACGAGGATCTGGCGGGGGTGAAGGTGCTGATGCTGACGACGTACGACACCGATGAGCACGTCGTCGACGCGTTGCGGGCGGGGGCGTCGGGCTTCCTCGTCAAGGACACGAAGCCGGCGGAGCTGTTGGACGCGATACGGACGGTGGCGGCGGGGGAGTCGCTGCTGTCGCCGGGGCCGACGGCGCGGTTGATCGCGCGGGTGCTGCGGATGCCGGACGGGGCGGTGTCGACCGGGGCCGAGGGCCCCGAGGGTCTCTCCGACCGTGAGCGCCAGGTCCTGGCGTTGGTGGGCCGCGGCCTCAACAACACAGAGGTGGCCGAGGCGTTGGGCCTGAGCCCCCTGACGGCAAAGACTCACGTCAGCCGCATCATGGGAAAACTGGGGGCACGGGACCGGGCGCAACTGGTGATAGCGGCGTACGAGTCGGGGTTGGTGCGGCCGGGCGGGGGCGAGGGGTAGGTTCCGGCCCCCCCCCGGAGGGGGCGAGGGACAAGTCCCAGACCCCCGACCGTGGCCGCCGGCTACAGCAGCCCCGCCCCCGCCAAATGCTTCCCCACCCGTTCGACCTCCCCGGAGGACAGCGGGATCTGCGGCTCCGCCGTAGCCGCGCACGCGATCACGCCCCGTAGGTGCAGCGCCGCCTTGAAGGCGCCCAGGGCCGAGGAGGAGCCGCCCATACGAGCGGGGTCGCCGACGCCCACCATGCCGAAGAGGCCGCACAGGCGCTCCTGTTCGGCGCGGGCGCGGGTCCAGTCGGCGGAGCGGCAGTAGCGGTAGAGGCGGACATAGCCCTCGGGGTCCACGTTGCCGAGGCCCGGCACCACGCCGTCCGCCCCCATCGCCAGCGCCGCGTCCACCGTCGTCTCCGACCCCGTCAGCACGCTGAAGTCCGTCACGTCGGTGCGGGCCCGCGCCCCCAGGATCACCTCCCTGAAGCCCCCCTCGTCCCCGCTGGAGTCCTTCACCCCGGCCAGCACGCCCTCCGCCGCCAGCTCGAGCACCAGCTCCGCGGAGAGTTTGGAGTGGACGGCGACAGGGAGGTCGTACGCGAAGACAGGGACCGTCGCCCGCGCCGCGATCAGCCGGAAGTGGCGGGCGATCTCCGCCGGGTGGGTGCGGGTGTAGAAGGGGGCCGTCACCACCACCGCGTCCGCCCCGGCATCGCTCACCGCGCGGACGTGGTCAAGGACGCGCGGCGTCGCCGTGTCGATCACCCCGGCCAGGACGGGGAGTTGGCCGCCGACGTGGCCCGTCACCGTGTCGACCACCTTGCGGCGCTGGTGGTTCGTCAGATATGCCACCTCCGACGTCGAGCCGAGCACGAAGAGACCGTCGACGCCCCCGCCGACCAGATGGTCCACCAGCCGTACCAGGGAAGCCGTGTCCACCTCGCGGTCCGGTGTCAGCGGGGTGCAGACGGGCGGGATGACACCGGTCAGGGGGGTGGACATGGTCATGGAATCTCCCTGGGGCTCGAACTCGAGGTCGTGTCCGTGGCGGCGGACCGGACGACCAGCTCATGTGTGGACTGGCCGTCCCGTACAGGGTGGTGACAGCGGAAGCGGTGCCCGGAGCCCTCCGTCGAGGCGAACTCCGGCATGGCGGACGCGCACACCTCGTCCGCCTTCCAGCATCGCGTACGGAAGGGGCAGCCGCTCGGCGGCCGGGTGGCCGAAGGGACCGGGCCGACGAGCGGGATCGGGTCGATGGGGTCGAGCAGGCCGGGGGTCGCGGAGAAGAGCGCCCGCGTGTACGGGTGCCGGGCGCGGTCCAGGATCTCCTCGGCCGGGGACTCCTCCACGATCCGGCCCAGATACATGGTGATCACCCGGTCGCTCATCCGGCGCACCGTCTGGATGTCGTGCGAGACGAACACCAGGGCCAGGCCCAGGCGTTCCTTCAGGTCCAGGAGGAGGTTCAGGATCTGGGCGCGGACCGACACGTCCAGCGCGCTGGTCGGCTCGTCCGCCACCACCAGTTCCGGTTCGAGCGCCAACGCCCGCGCGATCGCGACCCGTTGGCGCTGCCCGCCCGAGAGCTGACCCGGCAGCCCGTCGGCCAGCACACGGGGAAGGCCGACCAGGGACATCAACTCCCGCACGCGTTCCTCGCGTTGGGATGAAGTGCCCTGCCTGTGTACGTCCAGCGGGTCCCGCAGGATCTGCCGCACCGTCAGCCTGCGGTTCAGCGCCGTCGACGGGTCCTGGAAGATCATCCCGGTGTTCCGGCCGATCGCCGCACGCCGCTCCGCCGGCTTCATCGTCCACAGGTCACGGCCCCGGAACGACACCGTCCCGGCGGTCGGCCGCTGCACGCCCACAAGCACCTTCGCCAGGGTCGACTTGCCGCACCCCGACTCGCCCACCACGCCCACGGTCTCGCCGGGGGCGATGGTCAGGTCGGCGCCGGTCAGGGCGTACACCCGATCGCGCGACAGCAGCCCGCCCGAGCGCGCCCGGTGCACGACGTGCGCATCCGAGAGACGGATCAAGCCGTCAGCGGATCGGGTCGTGGAATCAGCCATCACTTCAGCGCCTCGCTTCCCCTGGGCTCCGGCAGTCGCGGCGGCTGCACCGCCGGATGGTGACAGGCGATGGAATGCCGTGCCCCGCCCACGAGTTCGGGCGCCGTCGTGCGGCACACCTCGCTCGCGAGCGGGCACCGGTCGGCGAACCGGCACCCGGCGGGGAAATCGGCGGGCGACGGCACGACGCCCTTGATCTGGGTGAGGCGCTCGGCCGCCGACTCCAGGGAGAGCACCGAGCCGAGCAGCCCGCGCGTGTAGTGGTGGGACGGGGATTCGACCAGGTCCGCCGTCACGCCCGTCTCGACGATCTGTCCGCCGTACATCACGACCACCCGGTCGGTGACGTCGGCGACCAGCGCCAGGTCGTGCGAGACGAGGATCAGGGCGAACCCCAGCTCCTCGCGCAGCCGCAGCAGGAGCTGGATCACCTGGGCCTGTACCGTCACGTCGAGCGCCGTCGTCGGCTCGTCCGCCACGATCAGCTTCGGGTCGCGGGAGAGCGCCATCGCGATCAGTACGCGCTGGCGCTGGCCGCCCGACAGCTCGTGCGGGTAGCTGCGCAGGGTGCGCTCCGGGTCCAGGCCCACCAGTTCGAGGAGTTCCACCGCCGTGCGGCGGCCACCCCTGCGTACGACTTGCTTGAGCTGCGCCCGGACCGTCATCGCCGGGTTCAGGGACGACAGGGCGTCCTGGTAGATCATCGCCATGTCGTGGCCGAGCAGCCGCCTGCGCGAGCGCATCGGCATGCCGATCAACTGCTCGCCGTCGAAGGTGACATGGCCGCCGATACGGGCGCCCTTCGGCTCCAGACCCATCACCGCGAGCGCGGTCAGCGACTTCCCGCAGCCTGACTCGCCGACCAGGCCGAGGACTTCACCCGGCCGCACGTGGAAGCTGATGCCGTCGACGATGTCGACCCCGCCGTGCCGGGCGTCGAAGCCGATCGTCAGGTCCGAGACGGTGAGGACCGGTGTCCCTTCCGGCAGCGGGCGGGCGCGGGAGCGCAGCCGCTGGGCCGCCTCGGTCAGGCCCGGCAGCTCCAGGACCCTTCCGCTGCCCGGCTCGGGGGCCTCCAGGCGGTCCTCCTTGCGGGCCCCGCCCGGCACCTCGCGGGTCGCGGGCGCCGCCCAGGCGTCGGAGACACCCTCGGAGAGGACGTTCAGGGCGAGGACCGTGATCAGCATCAGCAGGCCCGGGAAGACCGTCGCCCACCAGCCGCCGAGCAGCACCATGTTCTTGCCGTCGGCGATGACGCTGCCCCAGGACGGGTCCGGCGGCCGTACGCCCGCGCCGATGAAGGACAGCGACGCCTCGAAGACGATCGCCTCGGCGACCTGCACCGTGCAGAACACCAGGATGGGCGCCGCGCAGTTGATCGCGACGTGCTTGATCAGGATGTGCGGGGTGCGGGCGCCGACGATGCGTTCGGCGACGACATAGTCCTCGCCGTACTGATCGAGGACGTTCGCCCGTACGACCCGTGCGATCGGCGGCGTGAACAGGAACGCGATGGCGCAGATCAGGACGAGGATGCCGCCGCCGAACACGGCCACCAGGACCGCCGCCAGCGCGATCCCCGGGAACGCCATCACGACGTCCAGGCACCGCATCAGCGTCTCGTCGACCGCCTTGCGCGAGGTCGCCGCGATCGCCCCGAGCACCGCGCCGACGATCAGCGCGAGCAGCGTCGCGCCGAGCCCGATCGCCAGCGACCAGCGCGCCCCGTACATCAGCCGGCTGAGGATGTCCCGGCCCAGGCTGTCCTGCCCCATCCAGTGCTCGCCCGAGGGGTGCCCGGTGCCGTCGGCCTGCGGCTGCTGGTCGAGCGGGTCGTGCGGGGCGATCAGCGGCGCGAAGAGCGCGACGAGGACGACGACGCCGATCACGCCCACCGCGACCCGGGAGAGGACCGGCAGCCTGCGCAGGGAGCGGATCCGGATGCCGGGCCGGGAGAGCCGCTCGGCCATGGCCCTGCGTGACGTGATCATCAGACGGTCCCCCTCAGGCGCGGATTGACGAGCAGATGGAGGATGTCGAGGACCAGGTTCACGACGACGAAGCCGACGGCGGTCGTGATGACGACGCCCTGCACGACGGCCGGGTCGCCGTTCTTCACCGCGTCGATCATCAGCTTCCCCATGCCGGGCAGCGAGAAGATCGTCTCGATGACGACCGCGCCGCCGAGCAGATAGCCGACGCGCAGGCCGAGCACGGTCAGCGGATTGATCAGCGCGTTGCGCAGGACGTTGCGGCCGACGACCACCACCGGCGGCAGACCGCTGCCGATCGCCGTCCGTACGTAGTCCTTGTCGAGTTCCTCGACGACGGCCGTACGGATGATGCGGGTGAGCCCGGCGGCCACGGGGAGCGAGAGCGCGAAGGCGGGCAGGGTCATTGATTTCAGCCAACCGCTGAAGGAATCGGCGGGGTTGACGTATCCGCCGGTCGGGAACCAGCCCAGGTCCACCGCCAGGTACTGGATCATCAGCAGCGCGAGCCAGAAGCCGGGCGCCGCCACACCGGTCAGCGACACGACGCGGATCAGCTGGTCCGGCAGCCGGTCGCGGTAGATCGCGGCGGTCACGCCGAGCAGCAGCGAGATGACGACGGCGATCCCCAGGCCCAGGAAGGTCAGCTGGACGGTGAGCGGCAGGGCGGTGGTGACCTGCTCCACCACCGGTGAGCGGGTGAGCACGCTGATGCCCATGTCGCCCTGGAGCAGATCGCCCACGAACGCGACATAGCGCACCGGCAGCGGATCGAGCAGCCCGTTCTCCTCGCGGAACTGGTGCAGCTGCTCCTGGGTGGGGTTGGCGCCCTGGAAGAACGCCGAGGCCGGATCGATGTCCGAGAACCGCATCACGAGGAAGACGAACAGGACGATGCCGAGCAGCAGCGGGACGAGCAGGAGGATGCGGCGGGCCAGGATTCTTAACGTCGCGGTCACGTTCGTACGACTCCCAACGGTCTGGCCGGAAGGGCTGGTTGGCTGACCGGGCAGATGCCTACTCGGCCCACTTGGCCTGGAGGAGGTTGATCCCCGGATACGGCTGGGCCTTGATGCCGGTGAGCTTCTTCGGGTCCCAGGCGGTCATCAGCTCGTTGTGGACGACCGGGTAGATCACCGCCTGTTCGGCGACGGTGTCGATGTAGTCCTGGACCATCGTCTTCTTCTTGCCCGTGTCGGGTTCGCGGGTCGCCTGGTCCATGTCCTTGAAGAGCTTCTTGGCGATGGGGTCGTCCGCCCAGCGGGCATACCCCATCCACAGGTTCTCGGGCCCGTAGTTGTAGTGCATGATCAGGTCGGCGTCGATCCCGAACTGGTTGGGGTTCGAGGCGGCGGCGACGATCTGGTAGTCCTTCTTCTGGTCCATCTTGGTGAAGACGGCGGTGGTCTCCTGCGGGTCGAGCGTCGTCTTGACGCCGATCGCGTCCCACGAGGCCTTGATGGTCGGCAGGCAGTCGACGATCCAACTGACGTTCACCGCCATGAGGTTGATCTCAAGGTCCTTGACGCCCGCCTCCGCGAGCAGCTTCTTCGCCTTCTTCGGGTCGTACGCGTAGACCGTCTTGGCGGGCCGGTAGGTGGGGTTGGACTCGTTGAGGAACGACGTCGAGGCCTTTCCGTGCCCCTTGAGGGCGACCTCGATCATCTTCTCGGTGTCGATGGCGTAGTGCAGGGCCTGCCGCACGCGGACGTCGTCGAAGGGCTTGTGCGCGGTGTTGAACATCAGGAACAGGTTGTTCATGCCCGCCCCGCCCTCGACGGTCAGCCCGCCCTTCTTGAGCTGCTCGATGTTGGCGTACGGGATGTTGTCCGAGATCTCCGCGTCCGCGCTGCCGCCGGAGATCTTCGCGACGCGGGGCGCGGCGTCCACGATGGTCAGCCAGTTCATCTTCTTGAAGGCGGCCTTGCGGGGCCCGTTGTAGTCGTCGTAGGCCTCGAAGGTGGTGTTGGACTTCGGGTGGTGCGAGGCCTGCTTGTAGGGGCCCGAGCCGATCGCCTTGCCCTTGGTCGCCTCGTCCCAGGCGCCGGGCTTGGAGAAGACGTGCTTCGGCATGATCTTGGCGAGCGAAAGCCGGGCGATCCCGTCAGGGAAGGGGAACTTGAGGGTCATCTCGACGCTGGTCGCGTCGACCTTCTTGACCTCCTTGAGCCAGCTCTCGAAGAAGCCCTTGGCGAGCGTCTGGGTCTTCGGGTCGAGGATCCGCTCGAACACGAACACGACGTCGTCGGCGGTGACGGGCTTCCCGTCGTGCCATTTGGCGCCGGGCCGCAGCGTGAACTTCCAGGTGGTCGCCTTGGGGTCGGCGGGGATCTCGGTGGCGAGCGCGGCGTAGGGCTCGCGGCTGATGGGGTCGGTGTTGAGCAGGCCTTCATAGATGTGTTCGTTGCCGGCCATCGCGAACGCGGACGCGGTCTGCGTCGGGTCCCAACTGCCGTCGTTGCCATACCCGATGACGGCGGTCAGCGTGGAATCGCCGCCCTTGCCGCCGCCCCCTCCGGCCTCATTGGTCGACTCGGGCCCCGACGAACAGGCGGAGAGCGTGGTGGTGATGGCGGCGGCCGCGCCGAGGGCACCGGTGTACTTGAGGAAGGAGCGGCGGTCGGGTGCGGAGCCGGTGGAGCCGATCCTCGCGAGGCTGGTCTTCAAGTCGCTCACTGTGTCTCCCTTGAGAGATCCCACGTCCTACGTCGTAGTGGCGTGGCGACCATAAGAGCGCTGCGGGGGCCGGTCAAGAGATCGCGCACGGATCCGAATCCGGCCCCCTCCCAACGATGTTGGTCCGGAGGTGGGACGTGGGATGTCATCCGTGCCTACGATGTGCCGCATGCCTCAGGAGCCAGTCCGTGAACGGCGCGTGGGCAGCCAAGTCCAGCGCTCAGTCATGCAGTTGATCCTCGACCGGAGACTTCGGCCGGGCGCCCTGCTGCCCACCGAAGCCGAGCTGATGGAAGCGCTCGGCGTCAGCAGGAACTCGGTGCGGGAGGCGCTGAAGGCACTCCAGGCCCTGGACATAGTGGAGATCAGACACGGCTACGGCACCTATGTCGGCCAGGCGTCCCTGACCCCCCTCGCGGACGGGCTGACCTTCCGTACGCTGGTCCAACTCGCCGACGACAGCCACGCGCTGGCGGAGATCCTGCAACTCCGCGAGGTCCTGGAGGAGGGACTCATCCGCCGCGTCGCGGTGCTCCTCACGGACCAGGAACTGTGCCGACTGGAGGCGCTGGTCGGGCAGATGGAGGCGGCGGCGGGGGAGGGGGCGGCGTTTCCCGAGCTCGACCGCGAGTTCCACGAGACCTTGTACCGCTCACTGGGCAACGAACTGGTGCCACAGCTCCTGAGCGCGTTCTGGAACGTCTTCCACCGGGTGGCGGGCGTCCGCGGCTGGTCGAGCGACCCGGCCCCGGACGTGACGGTGAGCCGGCACCGCGCCATCGTGACAGCACTGCGGGCACGCGACGTGGCCGGCGCGCAGCGGGCGATGGCGGACCACTTCCGGGGGATCGAGGCGCGGTCGGGGCAGGAGACGCGGGGGGTGGGCTGAGGCCGTGCCCGTCAGGGGGCGGTACGCAGTCGGCGTACGTAGCGGACTCCCGCCCTGCCGTCGAGCTCCAGCTCGCCGTCCCGCTCGAAGCCCGTGCGGGAGAGGACCGCCTGCGAGCCGGGGTTGTCCAGCGTCGTCTCCGCCCGCAGCGTCCGCAGGCCGTACGCGTCGGCCGCCAGCTGGCACATCTGGCGTACGGCACGGGTGGCGAGGCCGCGGCCCGCGGCGCTCTGAGCGATGCGGTAGCCAAGATCCGCCTCGCCGTCCGGCGTCACGTCGACCAGATTGACCCGGCCGAGGATCTCGCCGCCGTCGCCCACCAGCACATGGAAGTGGCAGACCCCGGTGGCCTGTTCGGCGAGGAGGGCGGCGTGGCGGCCGTCGAATTCACTGAAGTACGCGTCGCCCCGGTCCGGGACCGACCGGGCGAAGTACGCCCGGTTCTCCCGCTCGAAGGCGAGCAGGGCGGGGGCGTGGTCGGGGCGCAGGCGCTGGAGTTCGGGCATGGCCCACGCTAACCCCGCGCTCCCCGCTGCCGCACCGGGAAATACTGGCGCGGCGTGAGCCCCACGATCCGGTGGAACGCCGCCACGAACGAACTGGCCGACGCGTAGCCGACCCGCGCCGCCACCGCCTCGATCGTCATGCCGTCCGCGAGGAGCGGCATCGCGGCCTGCATGCGCAGCTGTTCGCGCCACTGCCCGAACGCGAGGCCCGTCTCTGCGGAGAAGAGCCGGGCGAGCGTGCGGGCGCTCGCGCCGACGGTGCGGCCCCATTCGGCCAGGGGACGGCCGTCGGAGGGGTCGGCGGCGAGAGCCTGCGCCACCTCCCTCGCCCGCGGGTCCCTCGGCTCGGTGACGGAGATGCTGGTGACGGGGACGGGGTGGAGCACGTCGAGCAGGACCCGTTCCGCCCGTGACCGCTCGCCCACGTCCAGATCGGTGCGGAGCAGGTGGTCGATCAGGGCCTGGAGCAGTGGGCCGGCCGTCAGGACCGTGGGCCGCGTCCAGGCGGCCACCGTCTCGGGGCAGTGCTCCGGCTCGATGTACGGGCAGCGCATCACCGTGTCGCCGGCCGCCTCCGTCGCGTGCGGGAGCCCTGCCGGGATCCACAGCGCCAGCGTCGGCGGCAGCAGCCAGGCGCCGGTGTCGGTCCTGATCCGCAGCAACCCCTGTGCGGACCAGGCCAGTTGATGCCACGGGTGGTAGTGCGTGGGGAACTTCAAGCCGCGCGGCATCGTGAAGTCCCCGACGAAGAGCGCGGTCGGAAGGGGAGCGGCGGCCGGGCGGTCGTGTCCGGTCTGCGACATGGGACGGCAGCCTAGCCCGTGGCGGACAGCGCGGGGCCGGCGCAAGCATCGTCGTATGCCGATGAACCGAGTACACCGCAAGCTGTGCAGCTCCGAGAAGTGGGCGCAGGCCGTGAAGGACCGGCTCCTGCCCTGGGCCCTCGACGACGTCGAACTGGGCGAGGACGTTCTTGAGATCGGCTCCGGATACGGCGCCAATCTCCGCGTACTCGTCGACCAGGTGCCCAGCCTCACCGCCGTGGAGATCGACGGCGACACGGCGGGGCTGCTGCGGCGGCAGTGGGGCGAGCGGGCCCGCATCCTGCACGCGGACGGCGCGGACCTGCCGCTGGAGGACGGCACGTTCGACTCCGTGGTCTGCTTCACGATGCTGCACCACGTGCCGACCGACGCCCAGCAGGACGGCATCTTCGCCGAGGCGTTCCGCGTGCTGCGGCCCGGCGGCGTCTTCGCGGGCAGCGACAGCCTGCCCAGCCTGCGCTTCAGGCTGCTGCACCTCCTGGACACGATGAACACCGTGGACCCGCAGACGCTACCGGCCCGCCTGGAGGCCGCCGGTTTCGTCGACCCCGTGGTCGACCTCCACGCGGAGGTCAGGGGCCTGCGCTTCCGGGCGTACAAACTGCCCTGACGTAGGGTGCGGGCGCATGGCGATATGGAAGAAGTGGAGCAAGCCGAAGGTCGAGTCCAAGTACCCGGCGGTCCTCACCATGCACCAGCTGTGGATGGTGTCGCTGGCCGCGCCGGTCAGCCGGGACAAGGACGCCTCGCGTACGACGCTGTACCCGTTCACCCGCGTCGACGACGGCAAGGCCAGGGCCTGGCTGGCCGAGCAGTGGGAGATCACGACGCCCGAGCAGCTGCTCGGCCGCCTGGGCGGCCTGGCCCGCACCGGCTACCGGACGATGGTCCAGCGGCGCCTGGGCGTGGCCCCGCTGGCATGGGACGTGGCCCTGTACGTCGACATCTCACGGCGTGGCTTCGCCTGCGGAATGCTGACGGAGGCGGACGCGTGGAACCTGCTCAAGAACATCGTCCCGGCGGTGGCGGGAACGTACGCGTCATGGCAGGAGTACGCGGACCACTACCTGCTGGGCCGGCAGGTCTGGCGGGACAACCTGGCGGCCCGCGTCGACGGCGAGGGCCTGCCGGCGCCGCAGGCGGTGTCGGACACGCACCTGCGGTCGCTCCTGGACCCGGCGAACCGCACAAGCCCCTGGAACCTGGCCCCCTGGGAAACAATCAGCAACCCGGACCGGCCGCGCGGCGCTCTCCGGGGCTAGGCGCGCCGCACCCCCGCCACAAACGCGGACCAGGCCTCCGGGCGGATGAGGAGGGCGGGGCCTTGGGGGTTCTTGCTGTCGCGGACGGGGATGATGCCGGGGATACCGTCGGCCACTTCGAGACAGCTGCCGCCTTCGCCGTTGCTGTACGTGCTCTTGCGCCAGCGGGCGGCGCCTGGGAAGGCATGGGCGATCTCGACGCAGTTGCCGCCTTCGCCGTTGCTGTAGCTGCTTTTGCGCCAGCGGGCGTTGCTCAGGTCGTACTCGTGCATCGTCTGTAGTCCTCAGCCGCCGATTCGACCAGGGCGAGGGACGCCTCCGGCGACAGTGCGGCGCCCCTGAGCAGATCGTATGCGCGCTGTGCGCGCATCACCACTGCCGGTTCGTCGACGAGGGTTCCCGAAAACGAGGTCTCTGTATAGGCGGTTGGCGGGGCGTCCTCGAAGTCCATGAGGGTCAGCATCCCGCCCATCGTGGCATGCGCCCCCGCGTCGTACGGAAGCACCATCACCAACGCCTGCCGCTCCCGCATCAGCCGCGCCACGTAGTCCAGTTGCTGCGCCATGGCGGCCGGACCGCCGACCGGGATGTACAGCGCGTTCTCGTGCAGCACAACCCAATACTCGGGCCTTGTAGCGTCCCTGAGGATGCCGGCCCGCTCCAGCCGGGCGGTGACGATGTCGTCCACGTACTCATCCATGACGAACGGGTTGGCCGCGATGGTCACCGCCCGTGCGTACGCGGCGGTCTGCAGCAGGCCGGGGATCAGCGTCGGCGCGAACTCGCAGATACGCGTGGCCAACGCCTCAAGCTCCACGACCGCCGCGAAATAATCCGCGTACCGCCTGTCATCGATCAGCTTGCGGCACATCCGCTCGAAAAAGCCATCGGATTGCAGGACCCCGTCGATCCTCTCCGCAACGTCCAACTGCGGCTTACGAATTGCCTGTTCGAATTGGCCGATGTATCCGCCGGAAACAAAAACAGCCGTCCCCAGCGCCGACTGCGTAAGTCCCGCGTCCTCCCGCCGCCGCTTCAACTCGGCCCCGAAGAACTCCCAAGCCGCCTGCCGCGACCCGTGGGAACCATTGGCCATGGCCAACCCCCAGTCCCTGCCCCGTAGTTGTAGGAGACAGACTCCTGCCGATTGTAGGTGGATTCAGTCACCGTAGGGATGCGAAGAGTGAGATCCGACGGTAAAGGGGAACCACCCGATGGCTGAGAACAAGGCACACGCCCAGGTATGTGTCGAAGAGGCGGAGGAGACCATGAAGGAATTGCGCGCCGCACTCGCGCGAGCGGGAATTACTTTGCCGTCACTGCGGATCGACCCGACATCCTTGGCCCGTGAAGCCCCCTGCCCGCTCATCGAATTGGGGGGAGTCCGCGTCGACACGGCGGCGCGCCTCACCGCCGCGCTGGGGGTGGCGCCATGAACGCGCTGCCGATCGGTGCGTACGCAGTGGACACCCGCACCGGAGAGGTGGGCAGAGTCATGGGCCACGAAGGCCCCTACGTCCAGCTGCGCCCCTTCGGCGGCGGAAGGGAGTGGGACTGCACGCCGGACGCGCTCCGGTCGGCCACCACCTCGGAGAGGCTCAGCGCCGCCACCGCGTATGCGAATGCCCGGAGCCGGGGCGAAGTCCCTTGAGGCTCAGCCGGCGATCGGATCCGGTTCGGGGCATATGTGGTGAACCGGACCCTGGAAAGTGGCCCCGGGCCGCCGCACCCGTGACGTACGCGAGAATGAACCCATGAGTCTGTTCCGTGATGACGGCATCGTGCTGCGCACCCAGAAGCTGGGTGAGGCCGATCGCATCATCACGCTCCTCACCCGCGGGCACGGGCGGGTGCGTGCCGTGGCCCGCGGGGTGCGGCGGACCAAGTCCAAGTTCGGGGCGCGGCTTGAGCCGTTTTCGCACGTCGACGTGCAGTTCTTCGCGCGCGGGAGCGAACTGATCGGGCGCGGGCTGCCGTTGTGCACGCAGAGTGAGACCATCGCTCCGTACGGTGGCGGGATCGTGACCGACTACGCGCGGTACACCGCCGGGACCGCCATGCTGGAGACCGCCGAGCGGTTCACGGATCATGAGGGTGAGCCCGCCGTGCAGCAGTATCTGCTGCTCGTGGGCGGGCTGCGGACCCTCGCCCGCGGTGAGCACGAGCCGCATCTCATCCTCGACGCCTTCCTGCTGCGGTCCCTCGCCGTGAACGGCTACGCGCCCAGCTTCACGGACTGTGCGAAATGCGGCATGCCGGGACCCAACCGCTTCTTCTCGGTCGCCGCCGGCGGCTCGATTTGCGTCGACTGCCGGGTGCCCGGCAGCGTCGTACCGTCGGCGGAGGCGCTCACGCTGCTCGGCGCGCTGCTCACCGGCGACTGGGAGACGGCGGACGCGTGCGAGGCGCGGCACGCCAGGGAGGGCAGCGGACTCGTTTCCGCCTACCTGCACTGGCACTTGGAGCGCGGACTGCGTTCACTGCGGTACGTAGAGAAGAACTGAAGCTAGCTAGGAGAGACCCCCATGGCAGTGTCACGACGCGGAATCCTCGGGCGGTCCCGCCGTGAGCGGGAGTACAAGGTCCCCGAGCCGCACCCTTCGGGCGCCAAGCCGCCGAAGATCCCCGGCGAGCTGGTGCCCGAGCACGTGGCGATCGTCATGGACGGCAACGGCCGGTGGGCCAAGGACCGCGGTCTGCCCCGCACCGAAGGCCACAAGGTCGGCGCCGAGCGCGTCCTCGACGTGCTGCAGGGCGGCATCGAGATGGGCGTCGGGGCGATCTCGCTCTACGCCTTCTCCACCGAGAACTGGAAGCGGTCCCCGGACGAGGTGAAGTTCCTGATGAACTTCAACCGCGACTTCATCCGCAAGACCCGCGACCAGCTCGACGAACTCGGCATCCGGGTGCGCTGGGTGGGCCGTATGCCCAAGCTGTGGAAGTCGGTCGCCAAGGAGCTGGAGATCTCCCAGGAGCAGACCAAGGGCAACGACAAGCTGACGCTGTACTTCTGCATGAACTACGGCGGGCGGGCCGAGATCGCCGACGCCGCGCAGGCGCTCGCCGAGGACGTGAAGGCCGGGCGGCTCGACCCGAAGAAGGTCAGCGAGAAGACCTTCGCCAAGTATCTGTACTACCCGGACATGCCGGACGTCGACCTGTTCCTGCGGCCCAGCGGCGAGCAGCGCACCTCCAACTACCTGCTGTGGCAGAGCGCGTACGCCGAGATGGTGTTCCAGGACGTGCTGTGGCCGGACTTCGACCGGCGCGACCTGTGGCGGGCGTGCCTCGAGTACGCCTCGCGCGACCGCCGCTTCGGCGGCGCGATCCCCAACGAGCAGCAGATCGCGGAGAGTTGATCGTGGGAACTTGATCGCGAGGACTTGATCGCGGTTCCCGGACCCTGAACGCGCTGTGGGCCCCGCACCGGATCCGGTGCGGGGCCCACAGCGCGTTCAGGTAGTTCAGGTCACTGCTTCTTTGCGGCAGCCTCCGCGCACTCCGCGCACGTACCGAAGATCTCGACCGTGTGCGCCACATTCACGTACCCGTGCTCGGCGGCGATCGTCTCGGCCCACTTCTCCACGGCCGGGCCCTCGACCTCGACCGCCTTGCCGCACACCCGGCAGACCAGGTGATGGTGGTGGTCGCCGGTGGAGCAGCGGCGGTAGACCGACTCGCCCTCGTCCGTGCGCAGCACATCGACCTCGCCCGCGTCCGCGAGCGACTGGAGCGTGCGGTAGACCGTCGTCAGGCCGACCGAATCGCCCTTGTGCTTCAGCATGTCGTGCAGGTCCTGCGCACTGCGGAACTCGTCCACCTCGCCCAGGGCCGCCGCCACCGCGGCGCGCTGCCTGGTGGACCGACCTCGTACCGGGGGTCCCGCAGCTGTTGTCACAGGTGCCTCCTCAACTGAAAACTCGCACGATCGCCCGCACATCTGTCGTATCCCGTGGGGCCATTGTGCCAGCTCGTCCTCAGACGGTGGCCTTGTCGGTCGAGCGCCGGGGGTCGGGGACCTCCGCCGTGCAGGTCGCGGCCTCGGCCCTGGCGAGCGCCCGGGCCCTGCGCCGGGCCAAAGGCGCCGCGAGCGCCGTCAGGACCACGAAGACGCCGATCGCCATCAGGACGATCGTCGCGCCGGGCGGCACGTCCTCGTAGTACGACGTGGCCGTACCGGACAGCGTCACGGCCGTACCGATGACCACCGACAGCACGAACGTCACCTTGAAGGACCGGGTGATCTGCTGCGCCGCCGCGACCGGCACCACCATCAGCGCGCTCACCAGGAGCAGCCCGACGACGCGCATCGCGACGGTGACGGTCACGGCTGCCGTGACCGCGATCAGCAGGTTCAGCGCCCGCACGGGAAGACCCGTGACCCGCGCGAACTCCTCGTCCTGACTCACCGCGAACAGCTGCTTGCGCAGGCCGACCGTGACCAGGACCACAAAGGCGGCCAGCAGGCAGATCGCCGTGACGTCCGAGTCCGAGACCGTCGACAGCGAGCCGAACAGGTACGACGACAGGTTCGCGTTGGAGCCGGTGTCCGAGAGGTTGATCAGCAGCACACCGCCCGCCATGCCGCCGTAGAACAGCATCGCGAGCGCGATGTCGCCGCGCGTCTTCCCGTACGCCCTGATCAGCTCCATCGTCACCGCGCCCGCGATGGAGACAAGCGTGGCCATCCAGACGGGGCTGGAGTTCAGCAGGAAGCCGAGGCCGACGCCCGTCATCGCGATGTGCCCGATGCCGTCGCCCATCAGCGCCTGCCGGCGCTGGACCAGATAGATGCCGATGGCGGGGGCCGTGATGCCGACGAGGACGGCGGCGATCAGCGCCCGCTGCATGAATGCGGTCTCAAGGATTTCCATGATCAGGTCAGCAGTCCCGTGCGGATCGGCTCGTGCTCGTCGGCCGAGTGCGGATGTACGTGGTCGTGGCCGGGCAGGGCGTGCTGGCCTACCGCCTTCGGCGGCGGGCCGTCGTGCGTCACACAGCCGTCGCGCAGCACCACCGCGCGGTCGATCAGCGGCTCCAGCGCGCCCAGCTCGTGCAGGACGAGCAGGACCGTCGTACCGGCCGCGACCTGCTCACGCAGCGTCTCGGCGAGGATCTCCTGGCTCGCCAGGTCGACGCCCGCCATCGGCTCGTCCATGATCAGCAGCTCGGGCTCGGAGGCCAGCGCGCGGGCGATCAGCACCCGCTGGTGCTGGCCGCCGGAGAGCGCGCTCACGGAGTCCCTGGCGCGGTCGGAGAGCCCGACGAGCTCGATCGCCCGGTCCACGGCCGCGCGGTCCGCCTTCGTCGTCCAACCGAGCTTCGACAGCTTCGTACGCGAAAGGCGGCCGGACGAGACGACCTCGCGGATCGTCGCCGGGACGCCGCTGGCGGCCGTCGTGCGCTGCGGGACATAGCCGATGCGTGCCCACTGCCGGAAGCGCTTCAGCGGCGTACCGAAGAGGCTTATCTCGCCGCTGGTGAGCGGGACCTGGCCGATGACCGAGCGGACGGCGGTGGACTTGCCCGAGCCGTTCGCGCCGAGCAGGGCGACGACCTCGCCGCGACGGACGGCGAGGTCGATGCCGCGCAGCACCGGGCGCGCGCCGAGGGTGGCCGCGGCCGCCCGCACGGATATGACGGGCGGGGTGTCCGCCGCGGACGTGGATTCCGTGGCTTCCATGGCTTCCATGGCGGGCGCCTCCAATGCTGCCGATGCCTGTCGTGTCACTTCGCGCCGAGCGCCTTCTGCAGCGCGGCGAGGTTGGACTCCATGACCTCGATGTAGTCATCGCCCTCGGACTTGTCCGTGATTCCCTCCAGGGGGTCCAGGACGTCCGTCTTCAGGTTCGCGTCGGTGGCGAGGGTCTTGGCGGTCTTGTCGCTGGCGAGCGTCTCGAAGAACACCGTGGACACGTCGTCCTCCTTGGCGATCTCCTGGAGCTCCTTGATGCGGGCGGGGCTCGGGTCCGACTCGGGGTCGATGCCGGCGATGCCCTCCTGGTCCAGGCCGTAGCGCTCGGCGAGGTAGCCGAAGGCGGAGTGCGTGGTGATGAAGGTCTTGGTCTTCGTGTCCTTCAGGCCGTCCTCGAACTTCGTGTTCAGCCCGTCGAGCTTCTTGACCAGGTCCTTGGTGTTCTTCTTGTACGCCGCCGCGTGGTCGGGGTCGGCCTTCTCCATCGCCTTGCCGACTCCCTCGGCGACCTCGGCGTACTTCACGGGGTCGAGCCAGACGTGCGGATCGGCACCGGCTTCGCCCTCGTGGCCTTCCTCTTCGTGGCCCTCTTCCTCGTGGCCCTCTTCTTCATGGCCGTGGCCGTGGTCGTGGCCGACGCCCGTGCCGTGCTTCTCCAGCTTGGTGAGGGTCGCGGCATCGACGGTGTTCTCCACGCCGGACTGGCCGATGGCGTCGTCGACGGCGGGCTGGATGCCCTTGAGGTAGAGGATCATGTCCGCTTCGCCGAGCGACGCGGTCTGCTTCGGGCTGAGCTCCAGGTCGTGCGGCTCGACGCCCGGCTTGGTCAGCGTGTCGACGGAGACGTGCTTGCCGCCGATCTCCTGGGCCAGGAACTGCATGGGGTAGAACGACGCCACCACGTTCAGCTTGCCGTCGCCGTCCTTGTCCGCCGCGTCGGAGGTGGAGCAGGCGGTGAGGGCCGTCAGGCCGAGGATGGTGGCGGAGGCGATGGCTGCGGCGGGTATCAGGCGGCGTACGTTCATGACACTCATTTTCAACAAATCTGGAAACGATTGTCAACTAGCCGCCTGCCGGGTACCCCGCGGAGTGTCCGGCCGGGCAGCTGACCGGAACCGATTTGATTAGGGGGCCCTGGCCGCCGGTAACCTGAACCATTCGCCCGCCCGTCTCCCGACCACCACCCCCCAACGAGGCGCTTCGCGCCGCCCCTTTCCAATTCCGTCGTCGTAATGAAGAGAGCACCGTGGCCGCCGACAAGATCGACAGCATCGTCAGCCTGAGCAAGCGCCGTGGCTTTGTTTACCCGTGCAGTGAGATCTACGGCGGCCAGCGTGCCGCCTGGGATTACGGGCCCCTCGGCGTAGAGCTGAAGGAGAACCTCAAGCGCCAGTGGTGGCGCTACATGGTCACCTCGCGCGAGGACGTCGTCGGCATCGACTCGTCGGTGATCCTGGCGAGCGAGGTCTGGCAGGCCTCCGGCCACGTCGCGACCTTCTCCGACCCGCTCACCGAATGCCTCTCCTGCCACAAGCGGCACCGCGCCGACCACCTGGAAGAGGCGTACGAGGCCAAGCACGGCCGCGTGCCGGAGAACGGCCTCGCCGACATCAACTGCCCCAACTGCGGCACGAAGGGCCAGTTCACCGAGCCCAAGCAGTTCTCGGGCATGCTCGCCACGCACCTCGGCCCCACGCAGGACAGCGGCTCCGTCGCCTACCTGCGCCCCGAGACCGCGCAGGGCATCTTCACCAACTTCGCCCAGGTCCAGCAGACTTCGCGCAAGAAGCCGCCGTTCGGCATCGCGCAGATGGGCAAGTCCTTCCGCAACGAGATCACGCCCGGCAACTTCATCTTCCGGACCCGCGAGTTCGAGCAGATGGAGATGGAGTTCTTCGTCAAGCCGGGCGAGGACGAGAAGTGGCAGGAGTACTGGATGGAGCAGCGCTGGAACTGGTACACCGGCCTGGGCCTGCGCGAGGAGAACATGCGGTGGTACGAGCACCCGAAGGAGAAGCTCTCCCACTACTCCAAGCGCACCGCTGACATCGAGTACCGCTTCCGCTTCGGCGGCAGCGAGTGGGGCGAGCTGGAGGGCGTCGCCAACCGCACGGACTACGACCTGTCCGCGCACTCCAAGGCGTCGGGCCAGGACCTGTCCTACTTCGACCAGGAGGCCGGCGAGCGCTGGACTCCGTACGTCATCGAGCCCGCGGCCGGCGTCGGCCGCACGATGCTCGCCTTCCTCCTCGACTCGTACATCGAGGACGAGGCGCCCAACGCCAAGGGCAAGCTGGAGAAGCGCACGGTCATGCGCTTCGACCACCGCATCGCCCCGGTGAAGGTCGCGGTGCTGCCCCTTTCCCGTAACCCGGAGCTGTCGCCCAAGGCCAAGGGCCTGGCGACCGCCCTGCGCCAGAACTGGAACATCGAGTTCGACGACGCGGGCGCCATCGGCCGCCGCTACCGCCGTCAGGACGAGATCGGTACGCCGTACTGCGTGACGGTCGACTTCGACACCCTGGACGACAACGCGGTGACGGTGCGCGAGCGTGACTCGATGAAGCAGGAGCGGGTCTCCCTCGACCAGATCGAGGGCTACCTGGCGGCGCGGCTGGTGGGTTGCTGACGAGGTCTGTTCGCGCCTGCTGAGGCCTGCTGACACTTCGGCGTTCACCGAGTGAAGCTTGAAAGAAGCCCCCGGTTCCGGGTACGGAGCCGGGGGCTTCTGCTGCACACTGTTCGCCATGCCTTCGATGACCACGAGCAAGGTCAGCAGATGGGACCAGCACGGGCGCGAACACGTCGTGCGCGTGCAAAAGGCCGGTGTGCAGCGGCAGTTGACCTGCGACACCTGCGGCTGGGCCCGGAAAGTCCAGTTCCTGCCGTGGCTCAAGGCGGAGGAACACCTCGCCGAGGAGCATCAGGCGACGGTGGATCCTTCGGTTCCTTAGCGCGGCGCGCGGACGGTGTGGCCCGGCCAGGCGATCAGGGAGTCGCCAGGAGCGCTAAGGCCGCAGGCCGTGCAGCACCAGGTCGACCACGGCCGTGAAGGCGGGTTCGATGCCGGGCTTGGCCCACTCGGGGGCGTACGCCGGGTCGTGGAAGCGGTTGGTGGCGTCGAAGAGCGCGCGGGCGGCCAGAGCCGTGTCGGGGTGCGGGGACGTCAACTCGCCGCGCTGAACGCCCTCTTCAAGGATGATCTCCAACTGGGCCACCAGCTCGCCGATATGCGCCTCGACGACGGAACTGCTCTCGCCGAGCAGCACCTCGTACGTCGCGAACAGCTCCGGATCGTCGCCCGCCTTGCGGCGCTTGGCGGCGAACAGCGCGGAGAACCAGCGGCGGAGCCGGACGTCGGAGGAGACCGAGCGGTCCTCGACGACCAGCGTCAGCTCGCCCGTCGTACGGTCCAGCCACCGCTTGGTGACGGCCTCGCGCAGCGCCGCCTTCGTACGGAAATGGCGGTAGACCGTGCCATGGCTGACTCCGAGCGCGCGGGCCACGTCCACCACGGTGGCCTTCGCCGAGCCGTGGCGGCGCAGCATCTCCTCGGTCGCTTCGAGGATGCGCTCGGGGGTCAGGGTCGTTGCCATGACAGTGACCGTACCTGGGATGGATCAGTGCTCGCTGTCGAGGTGTGCCATCTGTGCCTCCGGATAGCGCGCGCCGGACGCGGCGCCCGCGGGGACGGCGAGCTCGATCGCGGCGAGGTCGGCGTCGTCCAGCGTCACGTCGAGCGCGCCGAGGGCTTCGGCGAGGCGGTCGCGGCGGCGGGCGCCGACGAGCGGGACGATGGTGGCATCGCGCCGCGGGCCTTGGGCGAGGACCCAGGCGATGGCGGTCTGCGCGACGCTGACACCCTTCTGGTCTGCGATTTTGCGCAGGGCGTCGACGAGGTCGAGATTCCGGTCGAGGTTCTCCCCCTGGAAGCGGGGACTCATGGCACGAAAGTCCCCGGCGTCCAGCTTGCGGTCGCGGGTGAAGTGCCCGGAGATGAGGCCGCGGGAGAGCACGCCGTACGCGGTGATGCCGATGCCCAGCTCGCTGACGGTGGGCAGGATCTCCGCCTCGATGCCGCGTGAGATGAGGGAGTACTCGATCTGTACGTCGGAGATGGGTGCCGTGGCGGCGGCGCGCCGGATGGTGTCGGCGCCGACTTCGGAGAGGCCGATGTGCCGGACGTACCCCTTCTCGACGAGCTCGGCGATGGCGCCGACGGTCTCCTCGACGGGGACGGTGGGGTCGATGCGGGCGATGCGGTAGACGTCGATGTGGTCGACGCCGAGGCGCTGGAGCGAGTACGCGGCAAAATTCTTGACGGCGGCGGGCCGCCCGTCATACCCGGACCAGCCTCCGTCCGGGTCACGCAGGGCACCGAACTTGACGCTGGTGAGCGCCTGTTCGCGCCGGGCGGCGGGCGCGGAGCGGAGGGCTTCGCCGATGAGCATCTCGTTGTGCCCCATGGCGTAGAAGTCACCGGTGTCGATGAGGGTGACGCCGGCTTCGAGGGCGGCGTGAATGGTGGCGATGGATTCGGTGCGGTCGGCGTCGCCGTAGAGGGCGGACATGCCCATGGCGCCGAGGCCGAGGGGGGAGGTTTGGGGGCCGGTTGTTCCGAGGGTGAGTGTGCGCATGTATCAATCATGCCATGACAGATAACAGATTTCCATTTTTGTCATTCCTGGGGTTGCTGGGCGGGGAGGGGGAGTGCCTTCCGTCGTCGCCATTCGGGCACAGCCGAAACATCTGGCCCACTGCCACCCGCATCCCCGACCTTGAGGTGTACACGGGGAAACGCCGAACCCGACCAGCTCGGCGTGATCGGAACGGAGAGACATGATGGTGACGGGGAAGGGCCTTGTTCGCGTCGGTGTCGTCGCGGCCGCGGCCGTGCTCACGGCAGGTGGCGTGACGACCGCCCAGGCTGCGGCCGGGGCCGAGCCGGAGGTCAGGGGTACGTCCGGGTACTCCAAGTCGAGCGCCGGCTACGGCTACGCGTCCGCCAAGTGGAAGTGGAAGGGCCCGGGTTCGACCAGCAAGGTCAAGTTCTATGTGAAGGACAAGAGCTGCCGCGACGGCGACGACGCCTTCGCCTTCATGCAGTTCAAGGGGTCGGACGGCGCGGTCATCACCGGAGAGGCCCGCCCCGAGGACGAGACCTGCGGCAACGGGGGCATCAAGGAGACCCACCCGGGGTTCAGTGACGGCTTCAACGTCAAGTACGCCCGCGTCGTCGTGTGCAAGGACGACGTGCTGGGCAGCGGAGACACCTGCAAGAAGGGCAACTGGCACCGCAACCCCAAGGCCTGACCCGCACGCCAGGCCCTCATGGCCGGATGTCCGGCCCTCTTCAGGCGGGGGCCGGGCATCCGTCTGTCGTGTGTGGGGTGGGCGGGCAGAGCCTCTTCCTGCGTTAGGGGGCGGGCGGCTCTGGCGGGCGGCTCCCTAACGCGTATTCCTTGACTCGAATATTCTTTGTGCGGAATACTTCGACCCATGGACGCACTCCTCTCCGCCCTCGCCGACCCGGCCCGCTGGCGGCTCGTGAGCCTGCTGGCTGAGCGACCCCGCTCCGTCGGGGTGCTCGCTCAGCTCGCCGAGGCGCGTCAGCCGCAGACGACCAAGCATCTCCAGACACTGGAGCGCGCCGGCCTCGTCACTTCCCGGCGCTCCGGGCAGCGCCGCATCTACGCGCTCCGGGGCGCCCCGCTCAGAGACCTCGCTGCCGCGCTCGGCGCGCTCGCCGACACCGCGGAACAAAGCGGCGGCTCCCACACGACGTATGACCGCTACGGGGCGAGCCTCGACGCAGAGCGCGCCGCCGCCGCGGACGCGGGCTGGGCCGACGGGCGGTCGTTCGCCTTCCACCGGTCGCTCGCGGGACGGGCCGCGCTCGTGTGGCGGCACCTCACCGAGCCGTCCCTGCTCGCCCACTGGTGGACTCCCGACGACCTCCGCGTCTCCCAACTCGTCTTCGAGGCCCGGGAAGGCGGGCGCATCGTCCACGAGTACCGCGACATCGAGGACGCCGACGGCTCCGACCTGGTCGTCGGGCGCGCCGAGGGATGCGTCGTCGACGCCCGCCCCGGCGAACGCCTCGCCTACCGGCTCTCCCCGCTGCTCCCCGACGGCAGCCGTGCCTTCACCGCCCACGTCGGCCTGGAGCTGCGGCCCGCCGAAAGCGGCACGGAACTCGACGTCCGGTGGCGGATCGCCGACAGCACCGTCGACTCCGCCGACTTCATCGCGGGCATCGAGATCGGCTTCGGGCAGAGCCTCGACAAGCTCGCGGCAGCCATCGCCGCGGACAGCCACAGCAACGAAATCGGCAGCAACGAAATCGACACCAACGACATCAGGAGTACGGAATGAGTGGCTCGAGCCCCCGCACAGTGACCGCCAACCTCAGCCTCTCCCTCGACGGGCGCTATCACGGGCCCGGCGGGCCCGGTGACTTCGGCATGTTCCTTCCGTACGTGACCTCCGAGGTCGCGCGGGACCAGCTCACCCGTACCTGGGAGACCGCGACGACCGCCCTCCTCGGCCGGGGCAACGCCGAGGGATTCCTGGGGTATTGGTCCCCGGTCGCCGAGGACGACAACGCCGACCCGCGTGACCGCGCCTACGCGAAGTGGCTCGTCGGCACGGAGAAGGTGGTCCTCTCCACCACCCTGACCGAAGCGCCGTGGGAGCGGACCCGCATCGTCAACGCCCCCGCCGCCGACGTCGTCGCCGAACTCAAGGCCACCGGCGATGGCGACATCCTCGTCAACAGCAGCCCCAGCGTCATCAAGCCGCTCCTCGCGGCAGACCTCGTCGACCGGCTGTACCTCATGATCTTTCCCGAGATCGCGGGCGGCGGGCAGCGGCTGTTCGACGACGGACTGCCGGGTACGAAGTGGCAGCTCAGCCACCAGAAGACCGGCGAGCTGGGCGAGCTCGCCATGGTCTACGACCGGGTCCGTTGACCAGCGGCCACCGGCCCCCGTTCACTGCCCCCGTTCACTGCCCCCGTTCACCGGAACCGCCGCACGAACCCCCGCTGCCACGGCGTCTCCACCGCCCGCCGCGCATAGTGCTCCCGCACGTACGCCACCGCCTCGTCGCCCGGCACCCCGTCGAGCACCGCGATGCACGCCAGGGCCGTGCCCGTACGGCCCTGGCCGCCGCCGCACGCCACCTCCACGCGCTCGCTCCCCGCGCGTTCCAGCGCCTCCCGAAGCGCGGCCGCCGTCCGCGTGCGGTCGCTCGGCAGGCGGAAGTCCGGCCAGCGGAGCCAGCGGGACTCCCACGCGAAGGACGGGGGCTCCTTGCCGAGGAGGTAGAGGGCGAAGTCGGGTGTCGGACCCTCCGGGAGTGGGTGGCGCAGGCCGCGGCCGCGGATGAGCCGTCCTGAGGGGAGTCGCAGTACGCCGGGTGCCGTGGGTTCCCAAGTCGCGGTCATGGCGCGAGCGTAATGTCCGGCGGCGAGTTCGCCGATGCGCATGAGGTCTCCTCGACGCCCGCTCGACGGCCGGTGACGGCACTTGCCTCTGACGTTAGCGTCAGGTTCTTGCGTGGCCCCGCAAGCGACCGACACCCCGCCTGCCAGGAGGCACCCCATGAAGATTCCCGGCTGCACCGCCCTCGTCACCGGCGCCAACCGCGGCATGGGCCGGCACTTCGCCCGGCAGCTCCTCGATCGCGGCGCCGCCAAGGTCTACGCCACCGCCCGCACCCCGGAGCGCGTCGACATCCCGGGTGTCGAGGTGCTGCGGCTCGATGTGACCGACCCCGCGTCCGTCGCCGCCGCCGCTGACGCCGCGCAGGACGTCACGCTGCTGGTCAACAACGCCGGGACGCTGACCCGGCAGAACCTCGTCGCGGGGGACATGGAGCTGATCCGGCTGGAGATGGAGACGAACTTCTTCGGGCCGCTGAACACCATCCGTGCCTTCGCTCCCGTCCTCGGCCGCAACGGCGGCGGCGCCGTCCTCAACGTCCTGTCCGCGCTCTCCTGGGCCGCGTACGACGGCTCCAACGCGTACGCCGCCGCCAAGGCCGCCGCCTGGAACCTGACCAACGGCGTGCGGCTCGAACTCGCCGAACAGAGGACAGAGGTGACCGGCCTCGTCGTCGGCAGCGTCGACACGGACATGATGGCCGGGTGGGACAACGCGGGGATCGTGAAGAACGATCCCGCCGACGTCGTACGCAGTGCCCTCGACGGGGTCGAGGCCCGCGCCTTCGAAGTGCTCGCCGACGACGCCAGCGTGCAGCTCAAGGCCGCGCTGAGCGGCGACCCGAAGGCGCTGTATCCGCAGGCGGTCCCCGCGGACCGGTAGCAGCGGCCGTCTCGAACCGCTCGGCCGTCCGCCGTGCCGTCTCCCGAAGGTGATGCTGTCGTACCAGCGCACGCACGCTTCATGATCGGTGTCATCGGCATCCGCCAGGGCCACGAGCGGCCCATGCCGATGAATGCGGGGCGGGCCGGGCGGGGTGCCCGCCAACAGTGGCCCAGGCCTTGGAGGGCCTGGCGGAGCGGTTCGGGGAGTGAGGGACAATGGAGACTTGCCCCCCCGCCTGACGGGGGCCTGCCCCGCTCCACCGCCCGTATGTCACGCCGTACGCCACGCCGTCTGTCACGTCTCGGAGAGACCCGATGTCCCAGCCCCTGCCGTCGCCCTTGCGGATCGGCCCGCACACCGTCCAGCCGCCCGTCGTGCTCGCCCCCATGGCGGGCATCACGAACGCGCCGTTCCGGACGCTGTGCAGGGAATTCGCCGAAGGCGACGGCTGGGGGTCCGGGGGTCGTCCCCCGAAGAATGCCGCCTCCGGCGGCAAGGGTCTCTTCGTCAGCGAGATGATCACGACGCGGGCGCTGGTCGAGCGCAATGACAAGACCATGCAGCTGATCCACTTCGACGAGACCGAGAAGCCCCGGTCCATCCAGCTGTACGGCGTCGACCCGGCCACCGTCGGCAAGGCGGTCCGCATGATCGCGGAGGAGGGCCTTGCCGATCACATCGACCTGAACTTCGGCTGCCCCGTCCCCAAGGTCACCCGCAAGGGCGGCGGCTCCGCGCTGCCGTACAAGCGGCCCCTGCTGCGGGCGATCCTGAAGGAAGCGGTCAGCGGGGCGGGCGACCTGCCGGTGACCATGAAGATGCGCAAGGGCATCAACGACGAGCACATCACCTTCCTCGACGCGGGCCGCATCGCCGTCGAGGAGGGCGTCACGGCCATCGCGCTGCACGGCCGCACGGCCGCCCAGCACTACGGCGGGACCGCCGACTGGGAGGCCATCGCCCGGCTCAAGGAGCACGTCCCGGAGATCCCGGTGCTCGGCAACGGCGACATCTGGTCGGCCGCCGACGCGGTGCGGATGATGGCCGAGACCGGATGTGATGGTGTCGTCGTGGGGCGTGGCTGCCTCGGGCGGCCCTGGCTCTTCGGGGATCTCGTCGCCGCCTTCGAGGGGACGGGCGCGCCCAAGGCCCCGGACCTGCGCGAGGTCTCCAAGGTCATGCTGCGGCACGCCACGCTGCTCGGCGAGTGGATCGGCGACGAGGCGCGCGGCGTCATCGACTTCCGCAAGCACGTGGCCTGGTACCTGAAGGGCTTCGCGGTCGGCTCCGAGATGCGCAAGCGGCTCGCGATCACCTCGTCCCTCGCCGAACTGGAGGACGGGCTCGGCGAGTTGGACCTCGACCAGCAGTGGCCGGCCGGCGCCGACGGACCGCGCGGGCGTACGTCGGGCAACAACCGCGTGGTCCTGCCCGACGGCTGGCTGAAGGACCCCTACGACTGCTCGGGCATCAGCGAGGACGCCGAGCTGGACACCTCCGGCGGCTGAACCGGCTTCAGGCTTCAGGCTTCAGCGCAGGGTGACTTCGACCGGCAGCTCCTTGATGCCGTTCACGAAGTTCGACCGTACGCGCCGCACCTCGCCCGTCACGCGGATGTCCGCGATGCGCGGAAGCAGCTCCTCGAACATGACCCGCATCTCCAGGCGGGCCAGGGAGTTGCCGAGGCAGAAGTGCGGGCTGCCCTTGCCGAAGGTGACGTGGTCGATGTTCTCGCGGGTCACGTCGAAGCGGTAGGGGTCGGGGAAGACGTCCGCGTCGCGGTTGCCGGAGGCGAACCAGAGCACGACCTTGTCGCCCTCCCTGATCAGCTTGCCGCCCAGCTCCACGTCACGCGTGGCCGTCCTCCGGAAGTGGTAGACGGGCGAGGCCCAGCGCAGGCACTCCTCGACGCCGCCGGGGATGAGCGAGGGGTCGGCGGTGAGCTTGGCGCGCTCCTCCGGGTGGTCGATCAGCGCGAGCATGGAGTGGGATATCGCGTGCCGGGTCGTCTCGTTGCCCGCGACGACGAGCAGCAGGAAGTAGTTGTCGAAGTCGGTGGGGGAGAGCGGGACGCCGTCCTTGGGCGAGCTGTTGACCAGCGCGCTCACCAGGTCCGTGCCGGACCCGCCGCGTCGTTTCGCCGCCAACTCCCTTCCGTAGGCGAAGACTTCGAGCGCGGCGGGGGAGCGGAAGGGCAGATTGCGGAACTGGTCGCTCTCCGCGCTCTCCAGGAGGACGTCGGCGTAGTCGGGGTCGGTGTTGCCGATGATCCGGTTGCCCCAGTCGATGAGCTGCTGGGTGTCCTTCTCCGGTACGTCGAGCATCCGCGCGAGCACGTTGATCGGGAAGTCGGCGGAGATCTCCCGTACGAAGTCGAAGCTGCCCTTGGGCAGCGCCGCGTCCAGGGTGCGGGCGGTCAGCCCGCGCAGGAAGGTCTCGTACGTCGCGACGGAGCGCGGCGTGAACTGCTTCTGGAGGATCAGCCGCAGCGCGCGGTGGCGCAGTCCGTCGGTCTCCAGGAGGGAGCGGCGCAGCGCGATGTAGTCCTCGTCGACCTCTTCGAGGTTGGTGAACCGTTCCGAGGTGAAGGTCTCCGGGTCGCGGTCGACGCGCACGATGTCCGCGTGCCGGGTGACCGCCCAGAAGCCGGAGTTGGGCGCGGGCTCGGGCTGCCAGTGCACGGGGTCCTCGCGGCGCAGCACGTCGAACATCCGCCAGGGCAGGGTGGCGTCGGTGAACCGGTCGTTGTCGCTGAGGTCGACGTCGGAGAGGGCGAGGGGCGCGGCGCTCGTGACCGTACGCATGGGACGTACTCCTGCCTGGGAGAGGGGGAGGGTCAGATGAGGAAGGCGTACTCCGTGAACTCCCAGTCGGTGATGTGCTGGTGGAAGCGTTCGAGTTCATTGCGCTTGTACGTGAGGAACGCGCCGGTGAAGCCGTCGCCGAGCAGGCCGGTGAGCGCCTCGTCGGCCTCCAGGGCGTCGAGGGCCGCGTCGAGCGTGCCGGGGAGGCGGGGCGCGGAGTCCTCCTGGTAGCCGTAGCCCTCCAGGGGCGCGGGCGGCTCCAGCTTGTCGCGGACGCCGATGAGCAGGGCGGCGACGGCGCCGGCGACGGCCAGGTACGGGTTGGCCGAGGCGTCGCCGAGCCGCAGCTCCAGGCGGGTTCCGGCGCCCCGCTCGGGCGGGATGCGGAGCATCGCGCTGCGGTTGTCGAGCCCCCAGTCGATGAGCCAGGGGGCGAGCGTGTCGGGTCCGAAGCGTTTGTACGAGTTGACGGTGGGGTTCAGCAGGGCGCCGAGAGCGGGTGCGTGGGCCAGCAGGCCGGCGATGGCGTGCCGGGCGGTCGCGGAGAGGCCGTCGGGGGCGCCCGCGTCCTCGAAGAGGTTGCGTCCGGCGGCGTCGACGAGCGAGATGTGCAGATGGAAGCCGGAGCCGCCGAGGCCGTTGAACGGTTTGGCCATGAACGTCGCGAGGCGGCCCTCGCGGCGGGCCGTCTCCTTGACGGCGGCCTTGAACCGGAAGGCGCGGTCGGCGGCGTCCAGGGCGGCGGAGTGGTCGAGGTTGATCTCGAACTGTCCGCCGTCGAATTCGTGGTTGCCCGCGATGACGCCGATGCCGAGGTCGGCCAACTGCCGCAGGGTGCGCAGGAGATGGCCGTCCGGGTCGCCGCGCCGCCCCGCGCTGTATACGTTCCCGGTCGCGCCGCCGTAGAGGGACCAGCCGGTGGCGGACGCGGGGTCGGCGTCGCAGAGGAAGTACTCAAGCTCGGGGCCGACGACGGGGGTGACCGGGGTGCCCGCGTACTCGGCGGCGCGGTCCAGGACCCGGCGCAGCAGGGCGCGGGGTGACTCCGGGGCGGCCTCGCCGGTCGCCGGGTCGTGGGTGTCGCCGATGCACCAGGCGACGCCGGGTTCCCAGGGCAGCGGCTGCAGGGTGTCCAGGTCGGGGCGTACGGAGACGTCGGGGAGGCCGGCGTCGAGTCCGCCCGTGACGGGGACGACGTCGCCGCGCGGGGTGGTGTGGTAGACGGCGCGGCAGAAGGAGAGGCCGTGGCCGCAGGCGTTCGGCAGCTGGCCGACGAGGATGTCCCGGCCCCGGTCGGCGCCGATGAGGTCGGGATAGACGACGCGGACGACGTCGGTACCGGCCTCTCGCAGGGCGTCGACGGTCTCCGCGACCCGTAAGTTCCCGTGCTGCCCGGAGGCTCCGCTCCGGGATGTTCCATGCGCTTCACTCACCCGGGGGCCAGCCTTTCGCGCGGCTATCGTTTGAGACCAAACGGTATTGTCCCCGGCGGGGCTGCGCAAGGCCCTCCGGAGGGATTGGTGCCGGTGCTCCCCCAGTGACAGCGCCCCGCCGAAGGTCTATCGTACGGGGCCAAACGAAGCTGTGTCCGGACGGTAAGGAGCCCTCGCATGGCCGGAGTCCAAGGATTCTTTCCGCCCCGGACCGCGACCGGGCGATCAGCCCTCATTCCCGCGCCGCCCTGGCACTACTCGGGTGACCTCCTCACCGTCGAGTACCGCACCGACCCGGCCAAGGTACGCGAACTCCTTCCAGAACCACTGGAGTTGGCCGACCGCGACCCCGGTGCCGTCGCGCTCATCTGGGCCGACTGGCAGTCCTGCGGAAACTCCCGGGCCGAGCTGCTCGACCCGGTGCGGGCGCAGTACAAGGAGTGCTTCGCCGTCGTACGCTGCGGATACCGCGGACGTACGTACTCGCGCTGTGTCTTCATCTGGGTTGACAAGGACTTCGCCGTCGCCCGCGGCATCCACCAGGGCTACCCGAAGAAGCTCGGCTCCATCCACCTGACCAGGCCCCACCCCTACGGCCCCGCTCCCCGCATCGAGGCGGGCGCCGCCTTCGGGGCCACCCTCGCCGCGGCCGACCGGCGCCTGGCCCAGGCCGTGGTGACGCTGCGCGAACCCTCGGAGAGCAACGGCTTCGTCAACGCCCACCCCATGGCCCACCACCGCCAACTCCCCGCCGTCGACGGCAAGGGCCTGGCCCTGGACGAACTCATCGCCTCCGGAGCCGCCTCCTTCGAGGGCGGCCGGCCCTGGTCGGGCGACGCCGAACTCGACCTCTTCGACGCGCCCACGGAAGAGCTGGCCGCCCTGACGGTGGAGGAGCCGATCGGCGCGTACTACCGGCAGGTCGGCGTCACTTGGAACGGCGGGACGCTGTTGGAGCGGGCGTTGTAGCGGCGGCTATGCCCGGTCGCCGCCGGTGTGCAGGGACGCGAAGACGCCCCGTGCGCGGGTGCCGTCCGGGGCGTTCCAGGCGCCGGTGACGTGGCCGATCGCCCCCTGCGGAGGGAGCGGCCGGCCGTCGGGGGCGGGCCGCAGGGTCCGGTGCAGGCGGAGGGCCGTGCCGTGCGGGTCGGCGAGCCGGAGGAGCGTTCCCTCCTGGTCGTCGGTGGCCGTGACCTCCGGCGTGAGGGGGCCTTCACCTGCGTACGAGACGGCGACCTCCCGGTCGGGGGCGTCGCTCACGTTCTGGTCCTGGGCCTGCGCCCGGCCCTCGGCCAGCGCGAGCAACTGGCCGACGAGCACCGGGTCATGGCAGCCGTCGTAGGCCCAGCGGCGCCCGAGCACCCCGTGCTCCATGGTGCCGACGAGCGCGTGCTCCGCGCCGGTGAGCGGGACTCCGCGATAACTGAGGGGCACGAGGTAAGAGGCGCCGGGCGCGGCGGCATCGGTGACCACGATGAACTCGATGCCTACCTCGCCGCTTGGGTCGTCGAGCCGGAACCCCCCGGCCTTCGTCAGCTCGGGCCCGCCCGAGCCGCCCGCGTACCAAGGGCGGGTGGGCAGCCAGGCGGTGAGCAACTCCAGCTTGGACGGCTTGAGTTCGGTGCGGTGGATGACGGCCATGCCGGAGGCTCTCTTTCCTTGGGCGGCTTCTGTGAGCAGCTGCTCTGAACAGCTTGCCCGAACAGCTCCTCTGGTCAGCTCCTCTGGTCAGCTTCCTTGATCAGCTGCGGGCGGTTGCACCTTCGCATCCGCGCCGGACTCCTGCGGCGGTTCCCCCGCCCCGATCCCCGCATGCGTCCCCGGCCGGAACGCCCGCAGCCACAGCCCCCACGCGATCCCGGCCGCCGCCGCGAAGAGGATCAGGCAGGGCAGCGCCCACCGCAGTGGATTCTCGTCGGAAACCCCCAGCTGGACACTGAAGTTGGTCAGCGCGAGCCAGAAGACGACCGCCAGCGCGACGCCCGACAGGACCGGTGCGATCAGCCGGTGCCACAGGGGTTCGGTCGATGAGCGCCCGCCGCGGGCGAAGTAGCCGATCACCGAGGCCGATGTGGCGAAGAGAAGCAGGATGACGCCCAGCGCGCCGAGGTTCGTCAGCCACGTGAAGACGTCCGCCACCGGGTCGCGCCCCGCGAGCGCGAACACGGCGACGACGCAGACGGTCAGCGCGGTCTGGAGCAGCGAACCGAGGTGCGGCGACCCGTGCCGCCGATGCAGCGCGCCGAGACCGCGCGGCAGTACGCCCTCCCGGCCCAGTGAACGGACGTACCGGGCAACGGCGTTGTGGAACGAGAGCAGCGCCGCGAGCAGGCTGGTGATGAGGAAGAGCTGGGCGAAGTCGGAGAAGACGGTGCCGAGCCCCGCCGTCCGATCGCTGAGGAAGAACAGCATCTCCGGGCCCTGTTCGGCCGCGACCTTCGTCGCCTGCCCGGTGCCCGCGCCGCTGATCATCGCCCACGCGGTCACGGCGTAGAAGACACTGATCAGACCCACGGCGACATAGGTCGCGCGCGCCACCGTGCGGCGCGGATCGCGGCACTCCTCGCTGTACAGCGCGGCCGACTCGAAGCCCATGTACGCGGCGAACACGCAGCACAGCGCGACCCCGAGCGAGCCGTCCGTCGCGGCGCCCCAGGTGAGGGGGGTGGCCGAGATGCCCTCGGGCGCGTCGGCGAACTGGCCGATGTCGAAGACGAGTACGGTGCCGAACTCCAGGACCAGCAGCACCGCGAGTACCTTCACGCCCAGGTCCACGCGCCGGTAGCCGAGCGCCCCGACCACCGCCGTGCAGGCGAGCACCAGGGCCCACCAGGGTATGTCCGCACCGGACTTGGACTCGATGAACTGCGCGGTCGTCGCCCCGAAGAGCCCCGCGATGCCGATCTGCATGGCGTTGTACGCGAGCAGCGCGACGAACGCCGCGCCGACACCGGCGGTACGGCCGAGGCCCTGCGCGGTGTACGCGTAGAACGCCCCCGCCCCGGTGATGTGCCGGCTCATCGCCGCGTACCCGGCACTGAAGAGCGCCAGCACGGCCCCGATGATCAGATACAGCAGCGGGATGCCGAGGACGCCGGTGACGCCGAGGGACTGCGGGACGCCTCCGGCGGCCACCGTCAGCGGGGCCGACGCGGCGACGACGAAGAAGACGATGCCGGTCACGCCGATACGGCGGCGGGGAGCGGCGGCGGAGGAGACGGGCGGCGCGGGTGACGGCACGCCGTGCTGGTCGATGGCCATACCGGGACTCCGGGGAGAGGAGAGGGGGAGAGGGGGAGAGGGGAAGGCGGTTCCGCCGGAAACGGGTTATCGTTTGAACCCGTACGAATTTCGAGTGGCGCTGATGGTACGGACGCCCGTGTGCCCCGGCAAGAGGTCTTGGGAGACTGGGTCCGTCGGCCGGAACCACAGGAACGACGGCCGGAACAACAGGAACGAGGGGACACTCACGTGACGGGCGACCGCTCCATCCACGAGACCGAGAAGGCGGTCCGGGCCAAGCTCGGCGGCACGCCCGTCAAGTACGAGCAGATGGCCGCCGTCTCCAACATCTACCGGGCGGCCGCCGCCGTGCGCCAGCACTTCGAGAACTCCGTGCTGCGGGGCGCCGAGCTGACGTGGACGTCGTTCGTGGTCCTGTACGTCGTCTGGATCTGGGGGGAGATGGAGACCCGGCACGTGGCCGAGGAGGCGGGCATCTCCAAGGGGACGCTGACCGGGGTCGCGCGGACGCTGGCCGGGCGCGGGCTCATCGAGCGGCGCGGCCACCCCGACGACGGCCGGCTCGCGCTGCTGCGGCTCACGGGGGAGGGGGAGCGCCTGATGGGGGAGGTGTTCCCGGCGTTCAACGGGGAGGAGGCGTTCGTGACCGAGGGTCTGACGGACGACGAGTGCCGGACGCTGGCCGACCTGCTCCGCAAGATCGTGGTCCGGACGGAGGAGAAGGGCGAGGAGCGGCGTCTTGAACTCCTCGACGGGGCGGACCCGATGCCGCGCAGGAGCGGCAGGCGGGCCAGGGGGTAGCCGCCCCGGCCCGCCGCGCGGTCAGTCCTTGGGCGTCAGGGTGCCCGCGAGGAGCGGGAGCAGGCGGTCCCAATGGCGGTGCAGGCCCTCGGAGTCGAAGGCGTCCGTGTCGGACATGGTGAAGCCGTGGACGGTGCCGGGGTAGATCTCGGAGGTGTGGTCGACCCCCGCGTCGTCCAGGATCTGGTTGAGCTCGCCGAGCGTCTCGGGCGTCAGGTCGGACTCGGCGTGGCCGAAGTGCGCCCGGGCGGTGAGGCGTTGCAGGGTGTCGGGTCCGGCGGCGCCCACGGGTGCGTGGAACGCGGCGAGCGCGGCCACCCGGCCGGGGTGGGCCACGGCGGTGCGTGTCGCGAGGAGACCGCCGATGCAGTAGCCGGTCACCGCGACGGGGCCGTCGGCGACCTCGGGCCGGGCCGTGAGGAAGTCGAGGTAGGCGGCGGAGTCGCTCAGGGTCTGTTCGGCCGTGTGCGCCATGATCAGGGGCATCAGCCGCTCCATGATCGCGGGGCGGGCCGCTTCGCCGATGTGTTCGGGAAGGTCGACGACCGGCGACGGGCCGTGCCGGTAGAGGAAGTTGGGGACCAGTACGCAGTAGCCGTGCGCGGCCAGTTCGCCGGCCAGGTCCCGCAGCACGGGCCGGATGCCGAAGCCGTCCGGGTACATCAGCACGCCGGGGTACGGCCCGTTGTCGTTGTCTTCAGGGAAGGCGGCGAAGGCGTCGGCCAGGCCGTCCGGGTTGGGAATCTGCAGCATCTTGATGGGAATGGCGGATCTTCCTTCCTGGAGCCTCCGAAGCTACATCGTTAGTGGGACTAACGCAATGAATAGGATGGGCGCCATGACCAGCACCGAAGCCGCTGACCTGCCCGAAGCCGCTGACCTGCCCGACGCTGCTGAGCTGCCCGGCGCCGCTGGCCTGCCCGAAGTCGCCGGCCTGCCCGACGCCCGCGCGCTCAGGACGCCCGCGCGGCTGCGTCGGCGAGCGAGCCGGCTGCTCTCGCAGCTGACCATGCGCTCGGACCGTCTGATCACCGAGGGCCTTGCCGGGGTCGACGCGCGCAAGTGGCATTACGCCGTGCTGGCCTCTCTGGAGGAGTACGGTCCGGGCAGCCAGGCCGAGTTGAGCAGGCGCTCCGGCATCTACCGCAGCGACATGGTCGGCGTACTCAACGAACTGACCCGGCGGGGCCTGGTGGACCGCTCCCCGGACCCCGCCGACGGCCGCCGCAACATCATCACGATCTCCGAGAAGGGGCGCCGGTGGCTGCCCCGCCTGGACGGGCTCCTGGACGATCTCCATGAGGAGTTGCTGGCGCCGCTGAGTGCGGCGGAACGCGACCAACTGGTGGGGCTCCTCACGCGGTTGCTGGACCACCACACCGCCCGCAGCTCCTGATCCCTGTTCAGCCCGCGTCGACGCCCCCGGCCGCTCGGACCAGCCCGTCGAACAACCCCTGTTGAGCCGCATCCGAGGCGGCCAAGTCCTCCGGATGCCACTGCACCGCCGCGAACCAACCCGCCGCCCCGGCCAGTTCGAGTGCCTCGACCGTCCCGTCCTCGGCCCACCCCACGGGGACAAGTCCCCGCCCCGGCTCGGCCACGCACTGGTGATGGAAGCAGGACGCGGACGCCGACTCCGCGCCACCCAGTGCCCGCGCCACGGTCGACCCGGCCGTCACCCGCACCCGGTGCACCACGTGCCGATGCGCCACGCCCGCCCCCATGTCCTGCCGCAACGACCCGCCGAGCGCCACGTTCACCACCTGCATCCCCCGGCACACCGCGAGCAGCGGAACCCCGCGCTCCAGCGCACTCCGCGCCACCGCGAGGTCGAACGCGTCCTGGGCGTCGTCGACGTCGTACACGGAGTCATGCGTCCCGGCGGCGCCGTCCGTCGCATACCGCCAGGGCGCCACGTCCCCGCCCCCCGGCAGCAGCACCCCGTCACACCGCGCGAGCCGCCCCGCCGCCTCCCCGGCCGGACCCGGCAGCATCATGAACGGCTCCCCGCCCGCGCGGAACACCGCCTCGGCCAGCGCGCGGGCCGTCACCACCGCCTCGTACCGCAGTGCCGAAGTCGATGCCGCGTACCGCTGCGGCAGCGCGATCAGCGGACGGGTCCCGCGAGTCCGTGCCACGTGCGCCTCCAGTCGTTTGGTCTCAAACGATAGTTCACCCCGCGGTTCAACTCCACGTCCCCTTCGAGGGGTTGACCCCGTAGGCCCATCGCTCATAATGTTGTTTGGGTTCAAACGAACTGGCGAACCGGAGGACGACCTCATGGCTCCCGGCCCACCGAAGAACACCCCCGGCACCCCGCGCACCCCCCACGCCGCCACCGCCACCGTGGCCGACGTCCCCGTGGACACCCGGCACTGGATCGGCGGCGAACGCCGTGCCTCCGCCGAGACCTTCACCGACCACTCGCCCGTCGACGGCACCCTCCTCGCCGAGATCGCCCGGGGCGGCGCCCCCGAGGCTCGGGCGGCCGTCGCCGCCGCCCGCGCCGCGTTCCCCGGCTGGGCCGCCACCCCGCCCGCCGAGCGCGCCCGGCTGCTGCACGCCGTCGCCGACGGGGTCGACGCCCGCGCCGAGGACCTCGCGAGGGTGGAGACCGCCGACAACGGCGCCCTCCTGACCTCGCACCGCCGTGGTGTCATGCCCCGCGTCGCCCACAACCTCCGCTACTTCGCCGACCGCCTCCTCGCCCTCGCCCACGACGACTTCGACACCCGGGGCCACACCAACCACGTCACGTGGGACCCGTCGGGGCCCGCCGTCCTCATCACGCCGTGGAACGCCCCGCTGATGCTGGCCAGCTGGAAGATCGCGCCGGCGCTCGCGGCGGGCTGCACGGTCGTGCTCAAACCCGCCGAGTGGACCCCGCTGACGGCCTCGCTCTTCGCGGACATCACGCACGAGGCGGGGCTGCCGCCAGGGGTCTTCAACGTCGTGCAGGGGTACGGCGATGAGGCCGGGGCCCCGCTCGTCGCCGACCCGGACGTGCGCCGCATCAGCTTCACCGGGTCCGTGCCCACCGCGCGTCGCATCGCCGGGGCGGCCGCCGCGCACCTCGTGCCGTGCAGCTTCGAGCTGGGCGGCAAGTCGCCGCTGCTGGTCTTCGCCGACGCGGACCTGGAGCTGGCCGCCGATCTCGCCGTCGAGCAGTACGACAACGCGGGACAGGTCTGTCTGGCCGCGACCCGCCTGCTCGTCGAGGAGTCCGTACGCGACACCTTCCTCGGTCTCTTTCTTGACCGGGTCACGAAGCTGACCCGGTCCCAGGGAGATCCACGCGACGAGAGCACTGCTCTCGGTCCCAATATCCACCCCCGGCACGTGGAGCGCGTCGACGGATTCGTCCGGCGCGCACTGGACGCCGGAGCCAAGGCGTTCGTCGGCGGCGGCCCCAACGAGGAGGCCGGCCGACTGCTCGGCGGGCACTACTACCTGCCCACCCTCCTCACCGACGTCGACCAGGAATCCGAGATCGTCCAGGAAGAGGTCTTCGGGCCCGTCCTCACCCTCCAGACCTTCCCCGACGGCGACGAGGACGAGGCCGTACGCCTCGCCAACGGCACCCGCTTCGGCCTCGCCGCCACCCTCGCCACCGGCGACCGCGACCGCGCCGACCGGATCACCGCACGGCTCGTCGCCGGCACGGTCTGGGTCAACTGCTTCTTCGTACGCGATCTCTCCGCGCCCTTCGGCGGCTCCCGCCAGTCCGGAGTGGGACGCGAGGGCGGCGACTGGTCGTTCGACTTCTACTGCGACCTCAAGAACACCGTGACGGCAGGGAAGGGGTGGCGCAGCCATGGGTGAGATCGTCGGGGCGGGCCTGCTCGCCCACGTGCCGACCATCGTGCTCCCCGAGGAGACCCGCAAGGAGCTGAACGAAGGCCGCGAGATCAGCCTCGTGCCGGGGCTGCGCCGACTGCGCGCCGACGTCTTCGAGACGCTCGACTACGACACCGTCGTCGTGCTCGACTCGCACTGGGCGACCACCGTCGAGTTCGTCGTCTCGGCCCAGGACCGGCGCGCCGGACTCTACACCTCCGAGGAGCTGCCGCGCGGCATGTGCCGGATGCCGTACGACTATCCCGGCGACCCCGAACTGGCGTACTCCGTGGCCCGGTTCGCCGACCGGCACGGCACCTGGATCACCCCGATCGACGACCCCTACCTGCCCGTCTTCTACGCCACCATCAACCTGTGGAAGTACCTGGGCGAAGGCCTCCCCGCCAAGAGGTGGGTGTCGATCGGGGTCTGCCAGACCGGGGACACCGAGGACCATCTGCGGCTCGGCCGCGCCCTCGCCGACGGGATCGCCGCGCTGCCCGACCGCAAGGTGCTGCTCATCGCCTCCGGCGCGCTCTCGCACACCTTCTGGCCGCTGCGGCAGCTGCGCGACCACGAGTCGAGCGAGCCCTCCCACATCCGGACGCCCGAGGCGCGGGCCGCCGACGCGCGGCGCGTCGCCTGGCTGGAGCGCGGCGACCACGCCCAGGTCCTGCGCGCCATGCCGGAGTTCCTCACGCACAAGCCCGAGGCCCGCTTCGGGCACTACCTGATGATGATCGGTGCTCTCGGAGAAGAGCGGTGCTCTGCCCCCGGGCGGGCCTACAGCGCGTACGAGAACTCGGTCGGCACCGGACAGATGCACCTGTGGTTCGACCGCCCCGCCGGCGGCTGGACCGGCATCGCTTCCGCCACCGACCCCGACCGGAGCGAGGGCGCCGCATGACCACCACCGAGTACCGCCGGATCCTCCTCGACGGGGCCGCCGTCCAGGTCATGCGCGACGGCGACGAACTGGTCGCCGCCGACGGCCGGCGCGTCAAGGCGGCCGAGGCCGGCCACCTCCCGCCCGTGCGCCCCTCCAAGGTCGTCGCCGTGCACCTCAACCACCGCAGCAGGGTCGCGGAGTTCGGGGTGGGCCTGCCGCCCGCGCCCACCTACTTCCACAAGCCGGTCTCCGCGCTCAACGCCCACGGCGGCGCCGTCGTCCGCCCCGAAGGCTGCAAGTACCTCAACTACGAGGGCGAGATCGGCATCGTCATCGGCCGCACCTGCCGCAATGTCGCCCCCGCGGACGCGGGCGCGTACATCGCGGGCTACACCGTCGCCAACGACTACGGCCTGCACGACTTCCGGGACACCGACGCCGGTTCGATGCTCCGCGTCAAGGGCTCCGACACGCTCTGCCCGCTGGGCCCCGGCCTCGTCACCGGCTGGGACTTCCACGGCAAGTACCTGCGCACCTACGTCAACGGCCGTCTCGTACAGGACGGCTCGACGGACGAGATGGAGTGGGACATGCACTACCTCGTCGCCGACATCGCCCGCACGATCACCCTGGAACCCGGCGACGTGCTGCTCTCCGGCACCCCGGCGGGCTCCCGGCCGGTCAGCCCCGGGGACGTCGTCGAGGTGGAGGCGGAAGGCCTCGGGCGGCTCACGAACCACATCGTCACGGGACCGACGGCGATCCGTCCCGACGTCGGCGCCCAGCCCACCGAGTCCGAGGAGGTCGTCTCCACGGCCCTCGGCGGCGACTGGGAGTTCCGCGGCGTCCGCCCGCCGCGCCGCTGATCCGCCGACCCGCACCGGGAGTTGAGATGCTCAAGATCACCGTCGACATGAACGTCTGCCAGGACCACGGGCAGTGCGTCTTCGCCGCGCCCGACATCTTCACGCTCGACGACGAAGGACACCTCACGTACGTCGCCGAGCCCGACGACTCACTGATCGCCGACGCCGAGGACGCCGCCGATGTCTGTCCGCTGCAGGCCATCCGGGTCGAGGGCTGAGCCGCCGTGCCCCCGACGGGAATCGCCGTCGTCGGCGCGTCGCTCGGCGGACTGCGCGCGGCGGAGCAACTGCGTGCCGCCGGGTGGCAGGGGAAGATCACGGTGTACGGGGACGAGCCCCATCTCCCTTACAACAGACCGCCGTTGTCGAAGGAGGTACTCGCGGGCGAGGCCCCGGCCGCCGCCACCGTGCTGCGCCGCCGCCCCAGCGTCCAGGACGTCGAGTGGCGTCTGGGCACGGCGGTCGCCGCCGCCGATCTGGCCGCGCGCACGCTCACGCTGGCCGACGGTTCCATCCATGCGTACGAGGGTCTGGTGGCCGCCACGGGGGTGCGGCCACGCAGGCTTCCTCTCACCGGCGGGCCGCCACGGTACGTCGTACGCACTCTGGAGGACTCGGCGGACCTGCGTGCCGAACTGGCCGAGGGCGTAAGGGTGGTGGTGATCGGCTCGGGCTTCATCGGCTGCGAGGTGGCGGCCACCGCACGCAAGGCGGAGTGCGAGGTGACCGTCGTCGCGCCGGAGTCCGAGCCGATGGTCCTGGCGCTCGGCGAGGGCCTCGCCCGAGTGCTGCGGAGACGGCACGAGGCACACGGGGTGCGCTTCCGCATGGGGCGTCTGGTCGCCGAACTCGACGAGGAATACGCCCTGTTGGACGACGGGACGCGGTGCGCGGCGGACGTGGTGATCGAGGCGGTCGGCTCGCTGCCCAACGCGGAGTGGCTGGCCGCCACGGACGGCATCGACCTCAGTGACGGCATCCTGTGCGACGCCCATCTGCGCATCGGCGGGCTGCCGCACGCGGTGGCGGTCGGGGACGTGGCGCGCTTCCCCAACCCCAGATACGGGGCCGCGGCGCGGCGCGTGGAGCACTGGTCGATCCCCTCCGACAGTGCCAAGCACGCGGCGCGGGTCCTGGTCGCCGGGCTGACCGGCCAGGAGCACGGCATGGCGCCGTTCGCGCCGCTGCCCTCGTTCTGGAGCGACCAGTTCGCGATGCGCCTCCAGTCGTTCGGCCAGCCGCACCTCGCCGAGCGGGCCCAACTCCTGTGCGGGGACCCGGAGTCGGCCGACGAGGACGTGCTGTACGGCTACTACCGGGGTGAGCGGCTGATCGGCGTGGCCGCGCTCGGCGGGCCCAAGGCCGCCGCGCTTGCCGGGCGGCACCGGCAGGAGCTGCTGGCGCTGCCCGAGCCGGAAGCGGCCTAGCCGACCGCCGTCAGGCCCCGCCGACCGCCGTCAGGCCCCGCCGACCCTCGTCAGGCCCCGCCCACCGCCGTGAGCAGTGCCAGGGGAGCCGCCGCCGAGCGTGACTCCCGTACACAGGCGTGCGGGTAGGGCACCGGCCCCGGATACGCCGCACGGCCGTACCCGGCGAGCACCTCCGGGAGCCGGTCGCCGCCCGTCGACGCCGCCGCGACCAGCCCGCGGGCGATCGCCCGCGCCTCGTCGTGCAGGCCGTAGCGGGCGAGGCCGAGGGCGATGAGCGCGTTGTCGTGCGGCCACACCGAACCGCGGTGGTAGGAGAGCGGGTGGTACGCCGCCTGGCCCGCCGCCAGCGTCCGTACGCCCCAGCCCGAGAAGAAGTCCGGCTCCAGGAGGCGGCGGCCCACCGCCTCGCCGTACTCCTTGTCGAGGAGGCCCGACCAGAGCAGATGGCCTGCGTCGGAGGCGAGCGCGTCGACCTGGTTGCCCGCGCCGTCCAGGGCGAGCGCGGGGAAGCCCCGGCCCGGCATCCAGAAGTCCCGCTGGAAGCGGTCGCGCAGATCGGCCGCCGCCTGCGTGAGCAGATCGGCGTACACCTTGTCGTCCCAGACCGTGCGGGCCAGCCAGGCAGTGCGGCCGAGCGCGTCGTACGCGTACCCCTGCGCGCCCGCCGCCGTCACCGGGCCCGTGGGGCGGCTGCCGTCGGCGGAGCAGATCGCGCCGGGGGAGTCCTTCCAGTTCTGGTTGGCGAGACCGCCCTCGTCCGCGCGGTAGACGAGATAGCCGCGCGAGGTGAGCCCGCCGTGGTCCAGGATCCAGCCGACGGCGGCCCGCGCGTGCGGCTCCAGACGGCGGGCCAGGGCGGTGTCGCCGGTCTGTTCCGTGTACGCGCCGAGCAGTACCAGGAAGAGCGGCGTCGCGTCGACCGAGCCGTAGTAGCGGCCGTAGGGGACCTGCCCGAAGTGCGCCAGCTCCCCGTGCCGCACCTCGTGCACGATCTTGCCCGGCTGGGCGACCGCGCCCTCGACGGCCTCCGTGGCCTGCGTCGCGGCGAGCGCCGGGAGCGTCGCAGCCGCCAGACGCGGAAGATAGGGCAGCGCGAAGAGGGAGGTGAGGAGGGCGTCGCGGCCGAGGAGCGTCAGGAACCAGGGGACGCCGGCCGCCGGGACGCGCAGCTCCTCGCCGTCCGGGCCCGCCGCCGGAACCTGGAGCACGGCCAGGTCGGCGAGGCCGCGGCGACAGGCCGCCGCCAGCTCGGGCCAGGCGCCCGGCAGCGTCACCCCCGCCAGGAAGTCCGCCTCGGCGGCGGCGAACCGGCGTACCGCGTCGGCGGGCGCCCGTGGTACTTCAGGGGCCGGTGCGCCGTGCGGATGCGCCGCGGCACTCAGTGCCATCTCCTCGGTGCCGTGCGCGTCGAGGCCGAGCGACCAGACGAGCCGCCGCGCGCCCGTGCCGGTCTCCTCCACGGCGTCCGGCGCGGGCGCAGCCGTCACCGTCGTACCGGAGCGCCACTCGCGGCGCCGGTAGCCGAACTCGACGCCCTGCACAGGCCCTTCGTCCCCGCCGCCGATGACCCGCCGCGACCTGACGGCGCCGGTCTTCGCGTACGTACGGTGGTCGGCCCGCAGCTCGAACTGGTCGGTGAAGTCGGCGTCGACGGTCAGCGCGATGTGCACCGTCGTCGGCACCGCGCGGTTGCTGGTGACCCGCAGCCGCTCCACGAACGCGCCGTCGGTGACGGCTTGTTCGCGGAAGACCGTGTACGCGGGCGGCTCCTGGCGGCCGCCGCGCGGCACCAGGACACAGCGCGCCGCGCCCGCCCCCGCGTCGGCCTCCGTCACCGGCGTGAGGATCTCCGGCACCGCCCCGTCGACGGTCAGCTGCCAGCGGCTCACATGGCGGGCGTCCCGCACGAAGAGACCGTCCGGAGTGGTGCCGCTGCCCCGGACGCCGCTGATGTCGCCGCCCGCGCCGATCGTGGCGAACGTGCCGCCCCGCACGAGCAGTTGATGCCGGTCACTCATTGCCATACCCCTCCCTCGGTACGCCCGGCGGGATCGTCGAGCAGCAGGTCAAGGGCGAGCGCGGCGCTCCAGCCGAAGCCGCGCGCACCGCAGCCGCGCCCCGTGTACGGGTCCACGTACTCCGCGAACCCGGACTCCCCGGCCACGTCGAGCAGCGCGCGCCGCAGGCTCTGGGCCCGCGCGCGCTCGCCGTGCAGCCTCAGTCCCCGCTCCAGCAGCCAGTTGGTGTTGAACCATGCGGGCCCGCGCCAGTAGCGGCGCGGGTCGAAGGCGCTGCCCGTCAGGTCGTAGCTCGGCGCGAGGCGGGCCGCGCCGCCGAGCCTGAAGTGCGGTCCGTGCGCGGTGCGTACGAGCGCGGCGGCGACGGAGGGCGGCAGCGCGGGCAGGATCAGCGGGATCAGACCGCTGATGCCGCGCTCCGGCACCAGGTCCCCGGAGAGCAGGTCGCGGCAGAAGAACATGCCGCGCGCCGGGTCGAAGAGCCGGTCCACCAGTACGCCGGTCAGGTCGTCCGCGCGGCTCGCCCGGCCCACTGCCGCGTCCGCCCTGCCCAACTCGCGCTCGATACGGGCCAGTGCGTACTCGGAGGCGATCAGCAGCGCGTTGAACGACGGGTCCTCCACGGCGAACCCGCCCGCCCCGTCCGCGTACCGCCCGTCGCGGTAGTCGGCGGCGAGCCGCACATATCTGCCGTAGTCGAGATCGGTCGGCCGGTCCTCCGGCGCCCCGTGGTCCAGGTCCGCACGCCGGTACGCCGCCGGGTCCGCCGGTGTCACACGGCTCAACGGGGCGTCCCAGCAAGGGCTGTTGTCCATGCCCTGCTCCCAGGGGTGGACCACGGAGGTGAGGCCCGCGCCGCCCGCGTCCCTGCGGGCCAGCAGATAGCCGTGCCAGGCGGCCAGGCGCGGGTGGGCGCGGGCGAGGAAGGCGCGGGCGCGGGAGAGGCCGGGGTCGGACCGGTGCACCAGCCAGGCGGCGAGCGCGTGCACCGGCGGCTGCACGATGCCGGAGGTCTGCACGGCGCGGGGCGCCCCCGCCGCGCGCCCCGCCGTCGTGGAGCGCCAGAAGTCGGGGCTGGGGAAGTAGGCGTCCAGCGGGACGGCGGGGTTGAACACGATGTGCGGGACGCGGCCGTCGCCCCACTGGGCGGACAGCAGCGTCTCCAGCTCCAACTGCGCACGCAGCGGCGAGAGATGACGTGACCCGACGGCGATGAACGCGGAGTCCCAGGACCACTGGTGCGGATACAGCTCACGGGAGGGGACGGTCGACGTCCCGGTCCAGTTGGCCCGGAGCACGTCGGCGGCACGGTCGCGCAGGGACGTGGGGGCCCGGTGAGCGGTCAACTGGGCTGCATGGTCCACGCGGAACTCCCCGAGGGGCTCGACGCTCTGTCAGTTTGGTGTTGTCGAGCATAGGGTTACGTCTACTTAACGCGCAAAACTCAATATGTAACGTGGAGTTGATGAGCGCAAGGGGAGAGCGGATGACGGACAGGACGGCTCACACGGGGCAGCAGGCGGCGGGGCGCTCGACCGGACCCCACGCCGGCGCCGGTGACCTGCTCGACCTGGTGCGCAGCGGGCGGGCCGGCACGCGCGGCGCCCTCCAGCGGGTCACCGGGCTCTCCCGGGCCACGGTCGGCCAGCGCCTCGACCGGCTCTTCCGCGCGGGCTGGCTGCGCGAGGCGGCGGCGGGTCCCGGCGACCGGAGCGGCTCGCCGCTCGGCGGGCGCCCGGCCGTCCGCCTGGAGTTCGACGACACGCACGCGGTGGTGCTCGCCGCCGACCTGGAGACCCGGCACGCCCGCACCGCCCTGCTCGGCCTCACCGGCGAGATCCTCGCCGAGCACGCGGGCCCCCTGTCGATCGAGGACGGCCCGGAGGCGGTCCTCGGCGAGCTGGGCGTCCGCTTCGCCGGGCTGCTGCGCGAGGCGGACCGCGACGCGGGGACTGTGTGCGGCATCGGGCTCGCGGTGCCGGGCCCGGTGGACAGCGAGACGGGCCGGGTCGTCCAGCCGCCGATCATGCCGGGCTGGGACGGGTACGACATAAGGGGCCGGCTGAGCCGCGCCTTCGCCGAGCACACGGGCGGCCCCGCCGACATCCCGGTGCTCGTCGACAACGACGCGAACCTCATGGCGTACGGGGAACAGCGCGTCGGGTACCGGCACTGCTCGGCGTTCGCCCTGGTCAAGGTCTCCACCGGCATCGGCGCGGGCGTCGTGGTCGGCGGCGCGGTGTACCGGGGGATCGACGGGGGCGCCGGGGACATCGGGCACATACGGGTCCTCGACGGCTCCGGCGACCCCGCCCCGCTGTGCAAGTGCGGCTCCTACGGCTGCCTGGCCGCCGTCGCCAGCGGCCGCGCGGTCGCCGCCCGGCTGACCGATGCGGGCGTCCCCGCCGCGTCCGGCTCAGATGTGCGGGCGCTGCTCGACGCCGGGCACCCCGAGGCCGTCGGGCTCGCGCGGGACGCGGGGCGCCGCGTGGGCGAGGTGCTTGCCACGGTCGTGACGCTGCTCAACCCCGGGGTTCTGATGATCGCCGGGGATATGGCCGGAACGCCTTTCCTCACGGGGGTGCGCGAGCTGCTCTATCAGCGGGCCCTGCCGCGCTCCACCGCTCATCTGGAGATCGTCACGTCGCGGCTCGGGGAGCGTGCGGGCCTGGTCGGGGCGGGTGCGCTGGTGGTGGAGCACCTGTACGCGCCGGGGCGGGCCGAGGAGCGGCTCGCCGCGCTCGGCATCTGAGCGGCGGCAGGCGTCCGGGATTGCGGTGGCCGACCGTCCGGAATGCGGTCCGGATACTGACATACGGCCGCTCCGGACAGCGTGATTCTCGCCACCCCTGATAGGGGTTGCGCTCAGATGAGCGGATCTTGGGCGATTGCACTTCTCCAAGGGGTGGCACTCAGTGCCACCGCTCGATCATTCAGAAGATGAACTCACATCTGAAATTTCTCTGCTCATCTGAGCAAATCCCAGGTTCTACAGGGGTTGATCATTCAAGACTTGAACGAATGATCTCCTGCCGGGCTACCGCCGAGTTACTTTCGATCTACTGGCGGACGGGTGGTTACAGCCGTATGACGCACAAGTGGACGTACCCAGGTGCCTTCGATCTGGGTATGTTCCTCGCCGTCAGGGCAGCCACCGAGTCCTCGAGGAGTCGAGACCCGTGTCGGAAAACAAAGATCCCCACGTAGCGACGGAGAGCGGTGCGGGCGTGAAGTTCGTCTATGACTTCACCGAGGGCAACAAGGACCTCAAGGACCTCCTCGGCGGCAAGGGCGCGAACCTCGCCGAGATGACCAACCTCGGTCTGCCCGTTCCTCCGGGCTTCACCATCACCACCGAGGCGTGCAAGACCTACCTCGCCAGCGGCGAGGAGCCGGTCGAGCTCCGCGACGAGGTCAGTGCACACCTCGACGCCCTCGAGAAGACCATGGGCAAGAAGCTGGGTCAGGCCAACGACCCGCTGCTCGTCTCGGTCCGCTCGGGCGCCAAGTTCTCCATGCCCGGAATGATGGACACCGTCCTGAACATCGGGCTCTCCGACAAGTCGGTGACGGGCCTCGCCAAGCAGTCCGGCGACGACCGTTTCGCGTGGGACTCGTACCGCCGTCTCATCCAGATGTTCGGCAAGACCGTCCTCGGCGTCGAGGGCGAGCTCTTCGAGGACGCCCTGGAGGCGGCGAAGGCGGCCAAGAAGGTCACGGTCGACACCGACCTGGAGGCCGCCGACCTCAAGAAGCTGGTCACGAAGTTCAAGAAGATCGTCAAGACCGAGGCCGGTCGCGACTTCCCGCAGGACCCGCGCGAGCAGATGGACCTCGCGATCCGCTCGGTCTTCGAGTCGTGGAACACGGACCGCGCCAAGCTCTACCGCCGCCAGGAGCGCATCCCCGGCGACCTCGGCACCGCGGTCAACATCTGCTCCATGGTCTTCGGCAACCTCGGCCCGGACTCCGGCACGGGCGTCGCGTTCACCCGCGACCCGGCCAGCGGCCACCAGGGCGTGTACGGCGACTACCTGCAGAACGCGCAGGGCGAGGACGTCGTGGCGGGCATCCGCAACACGGTCCCGCTCGCCGATCTGGAGCAGATCGACAAGAAGTCGTACGACCAGCTCATGCAGATCATGGAAACGCTCGAGACGCACTACAAGGACCTGTGCGACATCGAGTTCACCATCGAGCGCGGCCAGCTGTGGATGCTGCAGACCCGCGTCGGCAAGCGCACCGCCGGTGCCGCCTTCCGCATCGCGACGCAGCTCGTCGACCAGGGCCTGATCGACGAGGCCGAGGCGCTGCAGCGCGTCAACGGCGCGCAGCTCGCCCAGCTGATGTTCCCGCGCTTCGACGAGAGCGCGAAGGTCGAGCAGCTCGGCCGCGGTATCGCCGCGTCGCCGGGTGCCGCGGTCGGCAAGGCGGTCTTCGACTCGTACACGGCCATCAAGTGGTCGCGCTCGGGCGAGAAGGTCATCCTGATCCGCCGTGAGACCAACCCCGACGACCTCGACGGCATGATCGCGGCGGAAGGCATCCTCACGTCCCGCGGCGGCAAGACCTCCCACGCGGCCGTCGTCGCGCGCGGCATGGGCAAGACCTGTGTCTGCGGCGCCGAGGACCTGGAGGTCGACACCAAGCGCCGCCGGATGACCGTGGGCGACACGGTCGTCGAGGAGGGCGACGTCGTCTCCATCGACGGCTCCACGGGCAAGGTGTACGCCGGTGAGGTCCCGGTCGTCCCCTCCCCGGTCGTCGAGTACTTCGAGGGCCGGATGCACGCGGGTGCCGACGACGCCGACGAGCTGGTCGCCGCCGTGCACCGGATCATGGCGTACGCGGACCGGGTGCGCCGACTGCGGGTCCGCGCCAACGCGGACAACGCCGAGGACGCTCTCCGCGCCCGCCGCTTCGGCGCGCAGGGCATCGGCCTGTGCCGCACCGAGCACATGTTCCTCGGTGAGCGCCGCGAGATGGTCGAGCGCCTGATCCTGGCCGACGCGGAGCAGGAGCGCGAGGAAGCCCTCAAGGAACTCCTCCCCCTCCAGAAGCGCGACTTCGTGGAGCTCTTCGAGGCGATGGACGGCCTGCCCGTCACCGTCCGCCTCCTGGACCCGCCGCTGCACGAGTTCCTCCCGGACATCACCGAGCTGTCGGTCCGCGTCGCCCTCGCCGAGTCCCGCGAGGACGCCAACGAGAACGACCTGCGCCTGCTCCAGGCGGTGCACCGCCTGCACGAGCAGAACCCGATGCTGGGCCTGCGCGGCGTACGCCTCGGACTCGTCATCCCCGGCCTGTTCACCATGCAGGTCCGGGCGATCGCCGAGGCGGCGGCCGAGCGGAAGAACGCCAAGGGCGACCCGCGCGCGGAGATCATGATTCCGCTCGTCGGCACGGTCCAGGAGCTGGAGATCGTCCGCGAGGAGGCCGAGCAGGTCATCGCGGAGGTCATCGAGTCCACGGGCGTCGACCTGAAGCTGGCGCTCGGCACGATGATCGAGCTGCCGCGCGCCGCGCTCACGGCGGACCAGATCGCGGAGGCCGCGGAGTTCTTCTCCTTCGGCACGAACGACCTCACCCAGACGGTGTGGGGCTTCTCCCGAGACGACGTAGAGGCTTCCTTCTTCACGGCGTACCTGGAGAAGGGCATCTTCGGCGTCTCCCCGTTCGAGACGATCGACAAGGACGGCGTGGGCAAGCTGGTCAAGGACGCCGTCAAGGCCGGCCGCGCCACCCGCCCCGACCTCAAGCTCGGCGTCTGCGGCGAGCACGGCGGCGACCCGGAGTCCGTCCACTTCTTCCACGAGGTGGGCCTGGACTACGTCTCCTGCTCCCCGTTCCGCATCCCGGTGGCCCGCCTTGAGGCAGGCCGCGCCGCTTCCCACTCCACGGGCAGCGACCACCGGTAGAGCCCCGGGACCGTCGCCGTGTCCCCGACCCTCAGAACCGATGCGGCGACGGTCCCGGTCCACGATGAAGGGGCAGCACCCTGTGCGGGGGTGCTGCCCCTTCGGGGTTCATCTCCCGGCTCAGTCCGTCCTCAGCTCGCGGCTTCCGGCCCGGTTCTTCGCGATGTTCCGCGTCTTCTTGGTGCGGGCCGACTCGGCGACGACGGCGAGCACCGCCGGAGACATCGACCAATCGGCCAGGTAGCGCTGCATCCAGTCCGTGACCTCCGCCAGCTCGGCCGCTGTCGGCACGTGACCGTCCTTGACGGACAGGTAGAACAGCCAGTCGTGGACGCGGCGGCGGATGAACTCGCGCCACGCCTCCGTCTTGAGCGCCTCGACCTCCGGCAGCAGTCCGTCCGACCACTGCCGGAACTCGGCGGGACCGGCCGCCTTCCCCGCGATCTCGTCCACGAGGGCGACCACCGCGGTCTTGGCCCCCATTTCATTGGGGTCGCGCAGGATCGTCGCCACGATCGCGCGGTCCCGGTCGCGGCTTTGCGAGGCGGCGGTCACCGAGACGACGCGCAGGTACGCGGACGTCCGGGCGTGCTCGTCCGCGACGGCTTCGTCGACGTCCACGTCGTCGATGCCGGCCTGCGCCAGCAACTCGGCCATATCGGTGTGCAATGTCATCGCTTCATCCCTTGTCGCAGGCCTTCTTGGCGGCCTTCTCGGCGTCGAGCCTCGCCTTCTCCCGCTCCTCCGCCTGACTCCGCTTGCCGAGCTTCCTGACGGCGGTCCTGATCTGCGGCTTGAAGTGGTCCACCGCTTGCTGCTGCTTGCGCGAGAGCTCCGGTTGGTTGTGGAGGGGTTTGCCGTTCGGACCGATTCTGACCTCCTTGCCCCCGCCGCCGGTGACATGGGCGTGCGCCGGTTTGTCCACGTCGTACTCGTGCACGACGATGTGCACGCCGTTCTTGCTGACGTCGAGGAGGGAAAGGCCGAGGGGGTCGATCCACATGTACGGGTTGGGAACGTAGCTGTGCGGCGCGAAACCACCGTTGAGGCCGATCGGGTCCGAAGTGAGGTAGCGGGCGGTCTCGGGGTCGTAGTGCCGGAAGTGGTTGTAGTGCAGCTCCGACTCGGGGTCGTAGTACTGGCCGGGGAAGCGCAGCGGTGTGTAGGCGGTGGCGCCCCGGTTCCAGACCGTGCTGCCCCAGAGGGTGGTCCTGGTGCGCCAGGCGATGTCGCCTTGTTCGTCGAGGAGTTCGGTCGGGGTGCCGACGATGTCGGTGACGACGGCGTAGAAGCGGGCGTCCACTTCTTCGTCGGTGAGGTGGTTGATGCGGTGTTTGCGCTCCGTCTGGGCGAGGGGGCGCAGGCCGTCGTGGTCCCAGGTGAGGGTCAGCGATTCCGCGGCTCCCGGGATGCGGGTCGTCTGTTCGCAGAGGGTCGTGCCGTCCCAGACGAAGTCGATCTGTTCCGTTACGACCTGTTGCGCTGAGACCTGCTTCGTCATGTGCTGTTCCGCCGCGCCCTGTTCCGTCACGCGCTGTTCCGTCACGCGCTGTTTGGACACGCGGCGGCCGAGCGGGTCGTAGAGGTAGCGCCACCTCGTGCCGTCGGGGGTCACCACGGAGGTCAGGCGGTCTTCCGCGTCCCATTCGTAGTGCCAGGTGTCGGGCTTGCGGGACAGGCGGGTCTTCTGGCGCAGGGTGGTGCGGCCCGCCGTGTCGCGTTCGTAGCGGACGTTGCCCGCCGAGGTGATGCGGGTGCCGGCGTAGGCGCGGGGGCCTGTCGCCTCCTGGCCCGGCATGGGGGCCGGCCAGGACGCGCTGGTCTGGTTGCCCGCCGCGTCGTAGGCGTAGGTCTCCGTCCAGCCCTCGGCCCGGACCGCCGTGACGCGGCCCGCCGCGTCCAGGTCGAAGTGCCGCGCGCCGCCCAGCCGTTCCTCCAGGCCGGTCAGATGGCCGTCCGCACGGTACGTGTACGCACGGTGCTGGATCTGCCGGCCGGCCGGCCCCGTCAGCTCCTGTTCCGACAGGCGGCCCATGGCGTCGTACATGCTCGTCAGTGTCACGGCCTCGCCGACCGTACGCGTGAGTTCCCGGCCCGCCGCGTCGTGCGTGAACGCCAGCCTCCTGCCGGACGCGGTCAGTCCGGTGGGGTTGCCCGCCGCGTCGTACGTCCAGGTGCTCGTCGCGCCGGACGGTGTGGTGCGGCCGGTGCGGCGGCCCAGTGCGTCGTACGTGTAGGTCAGGGTGCGGCCGTTGACCGTTTCCGAGACCAGCCGGCCTGACGCGTCCCGCTCCAGGGTCAGTGTCACGTCCGGGCTCACCGCCTCGGTGAGGCGGTCTGTCGCGTCGTACGTGTAGCGCGTGATCGCGGCGCCCGCCACGTTCTTCGTGACCGTCCGGCCCAGCGCGTCCCGCTCGAAGGTGATCTCGTCGCCCGCGGCCGTCGTACGGGTCACCAACTGGCCCGCCGCGTCGAGGGCGTACGTCAGCGTGCGCTCGTCGAAGTCCGTCTCGGCCACCAACCGCCCTGCCGCGTCGTACTCATAACTCCAGGTCAGACCCTGTGGGTTGGTGACCTTGCGGAGCTGGAGCTGGGTGTCGTGGAGGAACTCGTGGCGGACGCCGTCGGGGTCCGTGCGGGCCGCGATCAGGTCGAAGTGCGTGTATTCGTACGTCGTGGTCGCGCCCATCGCGTCCGTGTGCGAGGTGCGGTTGCCCTCGGCGTCGTACGTCCACGACTCCGACGAACCGTCCGGCTCCGTACGCCGTGCCAGCCTGCCCTCCACCGTCCAGTCGAGGCGGGTGACCAGGCCCGTCGGGTCCGTGATCGTGTGCGCGCGGCCGAAGGCGTCACGGTCGTAGCGGATCACCGCGCCCAGCTGGTCGATGACCTCCAGCGGCAGACCCGCCGCGTCGCAGCGCTGCTCGATGGTGTGGCCGAGGGGGTCCGTGACGGTGGAGACGGCTCCGTTGGCGTGGTGGGTGAAGCGGTGGGTCATGCCGTCGGGGCCGGTCATGCCCGTGCAGTTGCCGCGCTCGTCCCATGCCTGGCGCAGGACGGCGCCGTCGGTGCCGACGAGCTCGACGGGCAGGTTGAGGTCGTTGTACACCGCGCTGGCGCAGCTGCCGTCCGGCGGACGTATCGCGGTCAGGTTGCCGTGCTCGTCAAAGGTGTTCTCGGTGCGGTGCCCCAGCGCGTCGGTGCGGACGAGCAGGTTGTTCCAGCGGTCCCACTCGGAGTGGACGGTGCCGCCCAGCGGGTCCGTCTCGGACAGGAGCTGCTTGAGGTCGTTGTAGCGGTAGACGGTGGTCTGGCCGAGGGCGTCGGTGTAGCGGGTCTCCCGCTCGTCGGGGCGGTACTCGATGGTGCAGGCGAGGTGGCCGCCGGTGCTCTCGCCGCGGACGCAGCGGTCCTCGTCGTCGTAGGTGAAGCGGTACCAGGTGTCGTTGCTGTCGGTCCAGGACGTGATGCGGGCGTCGTCGTCGTAGTCCAGGCGCAGCCGTGGTCCGGTCGAGCCGTGGATCTCGGCGAGATTGCCGACTTCGTCGTAGTTGTACGCGGCTATCAGGGTGCTGCCGCTGCCGCTGCCGGGTGTGGGTGCGGGGTCGGGGTCGGGGCCGGGGGAGAGGAGACGCAGGGCGGTGACGCGGTGATCTTCGGTGTCCACCTTGAGGTGATAGCCGCCGGTGTGGCGGATCGCCGTGGGGGCGCCGGTGGGGTCGCGGTCGATGTCGATGCGGTTGCCGTTGCGGTCGGTGACGGCTCGCAGGGGCAGGGTTCCGTGCTGTTCCCCGGCAGGGGGAAGGAAGTGACGGACGCGGCCGGTCTGCGGGTCGGCGGCCGTGACCGTACCGGTGTCGTCGATGCTCAGCGGCCAGCGGGGACCGTGGGCGGGGAGCACCGGTCGACCGCCGGGTTCGGGGTGGGGGTAGGACAGCAGCTGGCCGTCCTCGGTGACGTAGATCAGACCCTTGTCGTCGATCTCGATCCGCTCGTCCAGCGTCGAGGTCCATGAGTCGCCGTACCAGTGGCCCCAGCGGTACGTGGACAGATGCGTGCGCTGGAGGACGAGGGGGAGCAGGCCGGGCAGCTCGACGTCGGCCTTCTCCATCAGCATTTCGCCCGAGATCATGTCGATCGGGTCGCCGTTCTTGCAGCGCCCCTTGGCCGGCTTGCCCTTGCCGGCGACGTCGTCGGCCCCCTTGCGCAGCCCGCCCTTAAGCCCCTTGCCGAGCCCCCTGAGCCCGGCCTTGATCCCCTTCATTCCCTTGGCGAGTCCGCGGAGGGAGGTGAGGGCTTTCATGCCGGGTATGCAGTCGAGCGCGGCGAAGGCGACGTCGAGTAGGCCTGCTTCTCCGTTGGCGTATTTGTGGAGGGTGTCGGCGAGCACGACGAGGGCGGCGACGAGGACGATGGCGGCGAGGATCGGGCCGCCGACGATCAGGGCGATGACGCCGAGTACGGCGACGACGACTTTGCAGACGGCGACGATGGTGTCCCAGTTGTCGGAGACCCAGTCCCCGACCTCCTCCCACCACTTCCGGTTCTGGATACCGGCGTCGGAAGCCTCTTCGAGCTTCTTCTTCGCCGTGCCGGCGGCGTTCTGCCGCATCTTGCGGGCGTCCTCGGCCATCTTCTTCGCGGCATCGAGATTGCTCTGCGCGGAGGACACGTCCGACTTGGCGTCGGACTGGGCTTTTTCGGCGGCGGTGGCGTTGCGGGTGGCGGCCTTGACCTTGTCGGGGTCGGGCTTGGGCACGTCCTTGCCGGCCTTCGAACCGCCGCCGTCGTCGTCCTTGTACTTGTCGGCTTCCTTGCCGGCGCGGTCGACCCAGGATTCGGCGGAGGTGAGACGGGACTGCGCGGAACTGAGGCTGGTCTGCGCTTCACGGCCCTTGGCGAGGGCTTTGTCGGCGAGTGCCTGGGCGCGCTCGAGTTCGGGCCAGTAGGCGGCTATGGCGTCGCCGGCCATCTCGTAGCTCTTCTTGAGCTTCTTCAGCTTGCCGGGGGCGTCCTCGAACTCGGCGGTGAAGGACTCGGCGGTCTTGCCCGCCCAAGTCAGGATGGCGTCTTCGCCCGCCATCCCCTTGATGTCGCGGAGCACCTTCGATACGTCGTCCGCGAAGTCATGGAGATTCTTGGCGAGGTTACGAACCCGGTCCGGATCACCTGGAGTTGGGTCCTTGTCCAAATCGAGTACATGCCAGTCGGCAGGACGATGCGACACCGAAACATTCCCCCGTTGAGTTGTTTGCCCACGTCCCGAGACGCAGCAGCAGATCATCTCACCACAAGAGGGGGGGGCCTAGGCGGCCTGAGATTTCCCTGGTGCGAGGGGCTGGGGCGTGGGGCGTTGGGGGAGTCCACACGGGGCGGACCCGAACAAAATCCCAGGAATCGACGTCTAATGACGGGTTGTTTCGGGACTTTCCAGGGATCGGTCCGTTACGCCTCTGTGTTTGTGACCGCACATCACCGCGTGACGGGGGCTCCGGAAAGCGGGCTGGACGGCACGCACTTTGCCGGGCTCTCCATCTCATCCCCACCCACCCGAAGCTGAACTGCCGTCCCCGACAAGGGCGGAGGCGCAGAGTGGGCGGCGTATCGGAGCGGGACTTCGACGGCCCGGCGGCGTACTCGGCGCCGGGACCGCCCGGCACTTCGGGAGCCCGGCACTCCAACGGGGCGGCACTTTGCGCACCCTCCCGGTGCTGACATGCCCCTGCGCCCCGCCGCGCGGCTCCGTCCCCACCCACCCGCCCCCTCCTGATGGTGAACTGCCGTCCCTGGCAGGGGTGGAGGCGCAGAGTGGTGGGCGTTGGGGCGGCTGCTTGGGGGTGGCCCGGTGTCGTTGATGGTGGCCGGGGCCGCCCGGCTTCTGCGGAGTGTGGCGGTTCCGGCGCGCCTGTAAAGGGCGCCCTTCGGGCGTCGGCTTCGCCGATTCCGCTTGCGCTCCACCCTTGACAGGCCCGCCTCCACCGCAGAGACCTTCTTGACCGGGCGGCCAGGGGAGGGGACTCACGGGAGGGACCGGTAGGGCTGTGCGGTCTTCGTGCCGGGTGCGGATTGGTTCGGTAGAGCTCGCCCAGGCGGTGAAGTCGGGGCCCGACAGACCGGCTCCGCCTCGGAGCCTGGGGCGGTCGTCGTGCCGGGTGCGGACCAGTTCGGTGCGGGCGCCGCCAGTTGGGAGGAGCGGGGGTGCGCGGCCGGTCCGGAGATGGGTCCCGGCTTCGTCAAGCGTCTGCCGACCGGTTCTTTCGGGGCGGACGTCACGCGGAGAGGGTGCCGCCCGACAGTGCGGCTCCGCTCCGGTGGCAGTGGCGGGTGTCGTGCCGTGTATCGACCGGCCCATTCGGTGCTCGGTAGGGGCGGCTGCTTGGGGTGAGCCGGTGCCTTCGATCGTGGCCGGGGCCGCCCGGCTTCTGCGGAGTGTGGCGGTTCCGGTGTGCCTGTAAAGGGCGCTCCCTTCGGTCGCGTCGGCTTCGCCGATTCCGCTTGCGCTCCACCCTTGACAGGCCCGCCTCCACCGCAGAGACCCTTTTGACCGGGCGGCCAGGGGAGGGGACTCACGGGGAGGACCCATCGTGTGCCCGGTTTTCCTGCCGGGTGCGGACTGGTTCGGTAGAGCTCGGTCAGGCGGGGAGGGGCCGCCCGGCAGACCGGCTCCGGTCCGGCGGCAGGGCCGGGCCGTCGCGCCGTCTGCGGATTGGTTCGGTGCAGCTCGGTCACACGACGTGGCTCGGCCCGACAGGCTGGCTTCGCTCCGGGGCATGGGCCGGTCCCGTCGTGCCGTTTGCGGACTGGTTCGGTGCAGCTCGGCCACGTGGTGAGGCTGGGGCTGACGGGCGTCCGACCGACCTTGGGTCGGGCGGTGGCGATGAAGGGGAGGGGGCTGGGGCGTGTGTGACTGGGGTGGTCTTGTTGCCCTCCTGGGCCGCCCTCCTCGCTTCGTCATATCGGGCATTTGGGGTGCGGGGAGGGGGTGTTGGGAGTGGAATCCGGGAAAGTCCCACGGATAGGCCCCAATTGCGGCGTGTCGCTGGGACTTTCCTGCGGTGCCCCCTCGCTGGCCATCTCCCATGTGCCCCTCAGTAGCCCTGCCCTCCCTTCGGCGGTCGGCGGGCACCCTTATGGGGTGACCGGGCTGCATCGAGCCAGTCCGCAGGCGGCAGGGCGACCCGGCGCCGCCGCCGAGCGGGGCTGGCCTGTCAGACCGTGCCCTTCAGAGTGGGCGAGCTGTGCCGGACCAGTCCGCCCCCGGCGCGAGGGCCCGGCTCATGCCCCGGAGCTGAGCCGGTCTGTCGGGCCGTGCCTCATCACGTGACCGAGCTGCACCGAACCAGTCCGCACCCGGCGGGACGACCGGCCCGGCCACCGGGGCGGAGCCGGCCTGTCGGGTCCCGCCCCTCTGAGTGACCGAGACTGAAACGAACCAGTCCGCACCCGGCAGGAAGACCGGGCACCGGACCGGTCCCTCCCGTGAGTCCCCTCCCCTGGCCGCCCGGTCAAAAAGGTCTCTGCGGTGGAGGCGGGCCTGTCAAGGGTGGAGCGCAAGCGGAATCGGCGAAGCCGACGCGACCGAAGGGAGCGCCCTTTACAGGCACGCCGGAACCGCCATACTCCGGAGCACCGGGCGGCCCCGGCGCCGATCGAAGACACCGGGCCGCCCAAAGCAGCCGCCCCGACGCCCACCACTCTGCGCCTCCACCCTTGCCAGGGACGGCAGTTCACCTTCAGGCGGGGCGCAGGGGCGTGGCCCCCCAGCCCGGTGCGCACAGTGCAGCCCTCCGGCCAGAGCACTGCGCTGCCGAGTGTCTGGTGGGCCGGGTGCCATCAGCACCCGGACCCGCCCCACTCCACCCCGCCCCACTCCACCCCACCTTCACCGGCCACCCACGTTCCCTCCTCCCGTGAGTGATGCTGTTGATTCCCTTGTGATGTTGGGGAGTTGAGTGGTGTAGTCCACTGCCATGACGAACCTCTCCCGTCGCACCCTCATCACCGCTACAGCCGTCGCAGGCGCCGCCGTCGCTCTCCCCCTGCCCTCCGCCCGCGCCGCCGGGCCAGCCCCCGGTGATGCCAGTGGCGCCGGTGGCGTGAGTCGGGGTAATGCTCGGCCCGTCGTTGTTCCCGCCCTTCAGGAGTGGGTCGGTGGGGACGGTGTCTATCGGCTCGGTCCGCAGTCACGGGTTGTTGTTCCGGCCCGGAATGCCGGTGAACTGCTCGCACTTGCCCGGCAGTTGACGCGTGATCTCGCCGATGTCACCGGGGTCGAGATCGCTGCTCCCCGTGCCGTCCGGCGGCGCTCCCGTGCCGCCGGCGGTGAGATCCTGTTGCAGCTCGACCCTGGCGCCCGGCACAGCAAGGGCGGTGCGCTCTACGCTGGCGAAGGGTACGAACTCGGTGTCACGGGGGACGCCGTCACCATTACCGCGCCCTCCTACAGCGGGGTCTACTACGGCACCCGCTCCCTCCTCCAGATACTGCTCCACGACGAGCAGCGCTCCCGCGTCCCCGTCGGCACCGCCCAGGACTGGCCCAACTACCGGCTGCGCGGCTTCATGCTGGACGTCGGGCGGCGCTACTTCACGCCGGGGTTCATCAAGGACTACCTGCGCGTCATGGGGTGGTTCAAGCTCAACGACCTTCAACTCCACCTCAACGACAACGAGATCAAGGCCCCCGGCGGCGACTGGAGCAAGGCCTATGACGCCTTCCGGTTGCGGAGCGACAAGGAGGAGTGGGAGGGGCTCGCGGCTCCCGACGGGTCGTACTCCCGTGCCGACTGGGACTCCTTCGAGGACACCGCCGCCCTGCACGCCGTGCAGCTCACCCCCGAGATCGACGCCCCCGCCCACTCCCGCTCCTTCGTCCGCTTCCGGCCCTCCCTGGGCCTCGACGGCGGCAACTCCGACCACCTCGACCTCGCCAAGCCCGAGACGACCGCCTTCATGAAGGACGTCTTCGAGGAATTCGTGCCTTGGTTCCGCAGCCCCGAAGTCCACTACGGGGCCGACGAATACACCGGGCCCGAGGCCCAGTACCGGGCCTACTTCAATGACATGGCCGCCCATCTCCGCTCGCTCGGCAAGCATCCTCGCGCCTGGGGGAGTCTGACGGAGATGGCCGGTTCGGCGGACGGATACGACCGTGACGTCACCATCCACAGCTGGAACAACGGCTGGTACGGGCCGCAGGCCGCCAAAGCCGACGGGTACGAGATCGTGAACACGAACGACGGGCTGCTGTACGTCGTCCCCTTCGCCGACTACTACCACGGGCACGGGCTCGACGGGCGCTATCTCTACGACAGCTGGGAGCCGCACGTCTTCCCGGGAAAGGAGAGTCTGTCCCCGGGCGACCCGCAACTGCGCGGCGCCATGTCCGCCGTCTGGAACGACCTCGTGCACGCCGACTACACCCAGCAGGACGTGCACGGCCTCGTCGAGAAGACCTACGGCACGCTCGCCCAGAAGATGTGGAGCGGGACACAACAGGGCCTCACCTACGGAGAGTTCGCCGCGCTGTTGCGGCGCTGCGCGCAGGGACCCGGGCTCACCACCGTGACCCCGACGCTGGCCGATCCCGGCGAACTCGCCTTCGGCGCGGCGGCGACCGCCTCGTCGGGCGCGCATCCTTCGTACGCATCCGACGGCAGCCATGTCACCTGCTGGACCAGCGCCGCCGAAGCCGGAGGGCCGTGGATCCGGGTCGACCTCGGCGAGGTGCGGGACGTGGCGCGGGTGCGGCTCGACTGGGGGCGGGAGCACGGGCGTACGTACGACATCGAGGTGTCGGGAGGTGAGGGGAGCGGGTGGCGTCGCGTCGCGTCGCGGCGCGGGCTCGACGGGCCAGGCTGGGACGAGTCGTCGTTCGACGTGGTGGCGGCGCGCCATGTGCGGGTGCGGGGCCGGGAGAGCGGGCGGGTCCGGTGGACGCTGTGGTCGGTGCAGGTCTTCGACGCCGCCGATCTGGCCCGGGGGCGCGCCGCGACGGCCTCGTCCGCGGAGACGGCGTCGTTGGGGCCGGAGAACGCCGTGGACGGGGACGCGGCTACTCGCTGGGCGTCCAAGTACACCGACGGGGAGTGGATCGCCGTCGATCTGGGGGAGGCGCGGACCGTGCGGCGCGTCCTCCTCGACTGGGAGGCGGCCGCGGGGCGCGACTACGACATCCAGGTCACCGAGGCCGCCGACGGCACGTCGGGCTGGCGGACCGTCGTCGAGCGCAGGGGGCGGACCACGGCGGGCGTCGACGCGGTCGACTTCGCGCCGGTCGCGGCCAGACACGTACGCATGCAGGGGGTGAAGCGGCAGACGACGTACGGGTATTCGCTGTACCGGTTCGAGGTACGGGGCTGAGCCGGGCCCTCCAGGAACTCGGCCTTCCAGGAACTCAGCTCTCCAGGAGGGACTTGAGGGCGGCGAGGCGTTCCCTCCAGAACGCCTTGTACGCCGCCACCTCCTCCGCGTCCCGCAGCTTCTCGTGACCCACTCCGACCACCGTCTTCTCCGGGCCCTTGACCGTGAGGGTCACGGAGATGCGGCCCGTGCCGCCGCCGTTCGCGTCCCTGAAGTCGGCCGTCACCGACTTCGCGGGGCGGTGCGTGCGGACGGTGAAGTCGGCGTCCGGGAGCCAGCGGCGGCGCAGGGTGTCGTCCGCGAACGCCTCGATGACCCGCGCCGCCGTCGCCTCGATCGTCTTGCTGCCGCTGGTGCGCCAGTCGCCCGTGCTGCTCTGCCCGACCTCGCGCAGGCCCCGCTCCTGTTCGTAGCCGACGGCCACGGACTGGGCGTACCAGCCGTCCACGGAGTGGTCCTCGCGGACGTGGCGGGCGATCTCCGTGTGGTTGCGGGACGTGCCGCCCCAGGCGTCGAGCAGCTTGAACCACTCCGCCCAGTCCTTGCCCGTGGCCTCCCGCAGCGCCTCGCCCGACAGCTTCTCGGTGATCTTCTTGCCCGTGCCGGAGTTGCCCGTGCCGGAGTTGCCCGTGTTCCCGCTCATGGCGCCGACGCTAGGACCGGCGCCGCCCCGCCGCAAGGCGGAAGCGGAGGCGGCAGATCACCGCGTCCGTGTCGCGGCGCACCGCGTGTGCGAGGACCGCGCCGCGCTGGTTCTGCAGCAGGCGCTGCCAGACGTGGGCGGGCTCCACCTCCGGGATCAGGACGGTGACGCGGGTGGTCGGATGGTAGGTGTAGATCTTTCGTACGTACGCCGCCACCGGGCGCCCCACCGTGCGCGACTCGGACGGCAGCTCCACCAGGTCGACGCCGGGGTTCCACAGCTCCCAGTCGCGGCGCAGTGCCTCCAGGGCGCGCCGGTCGTCCGGGTCGGGGTGGGTGACGGTGACGGCGCGGACCTCGTCGCCGAGGGACACGGCGGCGTTGATGGCCTCGCAGGTCAGCCGGGAGAGGCCGGACACGGGTACGACGACGAGGGAGTGGTCGCGGTGCGGGGGCTCGGGGACGCGGCCGAGGTCCAGGTCGGCGCCGATCCTGACGTACGCGCGGTGCACGGCCTCGAAGCAGAGCACGATCGCGGGCAGCGCCAGCACGATCAGCCAGGCGCCCTCGGTGAACTTGGTGGCCGTCACGACCACCGCCGAGATGCCGGTCAGTACCGCGCCGAAGCCGTTGAGCAGGGCCTTCGCGGGCTTCCCCGCTTTACGCCAGTGCAGCACCATGCCGGTCTGGCAGAGCGTGAAGCCGACGAAGACGCCGATCGCGAAGAGCGGCACGAGGGTGTTGGTGTTGCCGCCGGAGAAGACCAGGAGTGCGGCGGAGACGGCTGCGAGCGCGAGTACGCCGTGCCGGTGGACCTGGCGGTCGGCCTTGAGGGCGAAGACGTGCGGCAGGTAGTTGTCTCTGGCCAGCAGGCTCATCAGGACCGGGAGGCCGCCGAAGGACGTGTTCGCGGAGAGGGCGAGGAGGATCATGGTGGCGAACTGCACCACGTAGAAGGCCCAGTTGTGGCCGAGCGAGGCGTCCGCGAGCTGGGCGAGGACCGTGACGCCCTCGACGGGCTGAAGACCGAAGCGGGAGATGAGGACGGACAGCCCGATCAGCATCACGCCGAGCAGCGCGCCGAGTGCGACCTCCGCGTGCTGGGCGCGCTTGACGCGCGGGGCCCGGAAGGAGGGCACGGCGTTCGCGATCGCCTCGACGCCGGTGAGGGCGGAGCAGCCGGACGCGAACGCCTTGAGGAGCAGCAGCGCACCGACGGTGGTGGCGTTGTCGGCGAGGACGGAGGCGTGGCCTTCGGCTGCGGCCGTGCTGACGGGGCCGTCCCGGAAGAGGCCTACGGCGATCATCGTCAGGATCGCCCCGACGAATATCGCGGTCGGCGCGATGAAGACCTTCGCCGAGTCGACGATGCCGCGCAGATTGACGCCCGTGACGATCACGAGGACGGCCAGGCAGATCAGGACGCGGTCGCCGTACAGCTCGGGAAAGGCGGAGGTGAGCGCGGCGACGCCCGCGGTGACGGCTACGGCGACGTTCAGTACGTAGTCGAGGACGAGGGACGCCGCGGCCACAAGGCCGGCCCGGCGGCCGAGGTGGGTCTTGGCGGCGGCGTAACTGCCGCCGCCGTCGGGGAACGCGGCGATGACCTGGCGGTAGGAGGCGACGAGTACGGCGAGGAGTGCGGCGATGCCGAGGGTGACGGGGAGGGTGAAGCCGAGGCCGTAGCCGCCGGCGGCGGCGAGGACCAGGACGATGGCCTCGGGGCCGTAGGCGACGGAGGCCATCGCGTCGAGGGAGAGCGCGGCGAGGCCCTGGAGGGCGGTGAGGCGGTGCCGGTCCTGGTGGTGGGTCGCCGCGCTGCCGTCCGTGTCCGGAGGTTCCTCGACGGCTACGGCGGACGCGGTGGTCAGGGGGTCTATGGCCACGGGGGCACCTCCAGGTGGGGTGTCGGGGGAATGCCCAGCGTCGGGGCGCGCGGAGCGCCGCGTGCGCCGTCTTGGTGACTCTCTTGCGCGTCGGAACTGGATCTTTACGCGTCGCTGATGCGGGGGCGTGGGGCCGGTGGGGTGCGGTGTCAGCGGTTCATCAAGGTGTACGGCGATGGAGTAAACGGCCCGTCAACAGCGCCGACGGGAGGCGGGGCCGGGCCTACGGTGCGGCACATGCGAGGACATGACTGGACGACGCGGGGTGCGGTGCTTGGCGGGTCGGGAGTGGAGGCCGCCGTGTCCGACCGGCGATGGGCGGCCGATGTGCGGGCCGCGGTCTTCTGCGCCTTCGCCCTGCTGGTCCTGGTCACGCTGGTGGACCTGGCCAACGGCACGCTGGACGGGGTACGGGCGGGGCTGTGGGCCGGGCTTTCGGCGCTCCTCTACCTGATCCTGCATCCGGCGAAGGTCTCGGCGGGGCCGGGCTGGCTCGCCGTACGCGGTCTGCTGCGCCACCGGCACGTCTGCACGGGGCTGTTGACGGCGGTACGCCATGAGGAGGGCGTCGCCGCACGGCTGGTCCTGTGCGACTCGCTCGGCAACCGGGTGGAGGTGGACCCGAAGGTCCTCGCGGAGAATCCGTTGTTGCTGCACCGGCTGGACGCGGGGGTGCGGGATGCGCGGGAGCGGGGGTTGCTGCGTACGGGCACGGAGGTCGTGGACCGTCTGGCGGCGCGGCTGGACGCGGAGACGGCGCGGGGGGTCTTCGAGAGGTCGCGGCTGAGGTAGGCAGGGGGGAGGGGGAGGGCGCAGGGGCGCTCGCCGAGTTCGTCCTCTTCGTCCTCAGACGCCGGACGGGCCGGAAGGGGCAGGGTTCAGCCCTTCAGCGAGTCGTACGTAACCCCCGTCAACCCCTCCGACGTCTCCCAGAGCCGCGCCGACGCCGCCCCGTCCCGTGTCCATCCCGCCCGCCAGGAACGCCCCGGCGCCCCGCGCCACATCAGCACCCGGGGGCCGGTGAAGGAATCGCCCCGTACTCCCGGCGCCGTCGCCGCGTACAGCGTCGGCAGTGCGCCGGCCGCCGCGGACTGGGCGACCAGGCCGTTGCCGACCCGCATCAACCGCTCGATCCCCTTCCGCCCCTCCATCCGGGGCCCGGCGGACTGGAGGTTCGTCGACGCGTAGCCGGGATGCGCCGCCGCGGCCACCACCTCCGAACCGGAGGCGGCGAGCCGCCGGGCGAGTTCGTGGACGAAGAGGAGGTTCGCCGTCTTGGAGCGGCCGTAGGCCACCCAACGCCGGTACCCCCGCTCGCTGTTGAGGTCCGCGAAGTCCAGGTTCCCCAGGACGTGCGCCGCGCTGGACAGGCTCACGATCCGCGCCCCCGGCGTCCGCAGCAGCGCCGGCAGCAACAGCCCCGTCAGCGCGAAATGCCCCAGATGATTGACTCCGAACTGCATCTCGAAGCCGTCCGCGGTCTGTCGGTACGGCAACGCCATCACCCCGGCGTTGTTCACCAGCAGGTCGAGCCCATCGCCGTACGACGCAGCGAACTCCCTCACCGAGGCCAGATCCCCGAGGTCCAGCCGGCGGAACTCGGCCTCGGCCCCCGGCACTTCGGACCGCAGCCGCGCCACCGCCGCCGTCCCGCGCTCCTCGCTCCGGCAGGCGAGCACCACCCGTGCTCCCCGCCGGGCGAGTTCCCGCGCCGTGATGTAACCGATGCCGCTGTTCGCCCCGGTGATCACGGCCGTCCGGCCGCTCTGATCGGGAATGTCGCTCGTGTTCCAGCCCGCCATGACACGGCTCCCTGTCCTTACTCGGGAGTAGCTAGGGAGTAGTGAGACTAAGCGGAACCGGCCGCGGATGGTAGGGCCACGCGTCGTCTCAGGCCGCCGCACCCCCGTCGATCACCAGGTCCGCACCCACGACCGAAGCCGATTCGTCCGACGCCAGGTACAGCACCGCCGCGGCCACCTCCGCGGTCGACGACACCCGGCCGAGCGGCGACGCCCCCTTCATCCGCTCCGTGCGCCCCTCCTCGCTCTCGCCCGGCAGCATGGACATGCTGGTGGCCGAAGGGCCGGGGCTGACGGCGTTGATCCGTACCCCTTCCTGCATGTGCTCCGCCGCGGCCCCCTTGGTCAGCACGGAGACGGCGGCCTTGCTCGTCGCGTACGCCGTCGCACCCGGCTTGCGGCGGTGGACGCCCAGCGTCGACGCGATGTTGACGATCGCCCCGCCGCCCGGCTGGGTCCGCATCTGCCGCACCTCGGCCTGGAGCGCGAGCAGTACGCCGGTGACGTTGATGTCGAGCATCGTCCGCCAGTCCTCCTCCGCCAGCTCCGTGACCGGCTGTCCGCCGCGGAAGACGCCCGCGTTGTTGACGGCCACGTCCAGCGAGCCGAACCGCTCGACCACGGCGTCGACCAGCGCGGCGAGGTCGGCGGAGCTGGTGACGTCGGCGGTGACGGCGAGCGCCGCGCCGCCCGCCTCCTCGATGAGCCCGACGGTCTCCTTGAGCGGGCCTTCGGAGCGCCCGGCGACCACGACGTTCGCGCCCTCGGCGGCGAAGGCGAGCGCGGTCGCCCGGCCGAGGCCGGAGCCGCCGCCGGTGACGAGGGCCGTGCGGCCGGTGAAGCGGTTACGCGTTGCCGCAGTCGTCACTTCAGTCATCACAGAAACTCTTTTCTTGAACGATCGGTTCAGTATTAGGGCATGAAAAAATGGCGCCAATGCGAAGGCGAGGAGTGAAGGAACGGTGTCAGTCCAGCAACGCCAGCGCCTGCTCCGTCGCATCCCGCACCCGCGCCGGATCCTTCGACGCCTTGCCGATCACCCGCAGCCCCTGCATCAGCGTCAGCAGCATGCGCGCGAGGGCCAGCGGGTCGCGGTCCTCCGGGAGTTCGCCCTGCGCCTGCGCGCGGACCAGCGCGGAGTGCAGCAGGGTCTCCAGGTGCTCCCAGCTCCGCTCGACGCAGCGGGCGGCGGCCTCGTCGTGCGGGCCGAGTTCGGCCGCCGTATTGGTGATGAAGCAGCCGTTCAGGCGGTTCTCGTCGGTGCAGGCCTCCGCCGCGAAGCGACGCACCACCGCGCGTACGGCGGGCACCGCGGCCCCCGGCTGCGAGAGCTCGGCGAGGAGTCGCGGGTTCTGGTTCGTCGCGTACCGGTTGAGCGCCTTCAGGTACAGCTCGTGCTTGTTGCCGAAGGTCGCGTAGATGCTGGCACGCCCGATGCCCAGCGCCTCGACGAGGTCCGCCATCGACGTCGCCTCGTAGCCGCGCCGCCAGAACAGCTCTAGGGCCGACTGGAGCGCGGCGTCCGGATCGAATTCCTTGGTCCTGGCCACAAGGGAAGAGTAGGCAATATTGGAACGATCGGTCAAGTAGAAGAATGGCCGCCCCGTTCCGGCAGGCCGCTATGCCACCCGCACCGCATGCGTCTCGACCCGCACCGAATCGTCGTCGAGGCACCGTCCCGTCTCAAGGTCGAACCGCTGCTTCAGGAGCGGCGATGCCACGAACGGGCGCCCGCCCGCGGTCCCGAGCAGGCCCCGCGAGAGCACCGCCGCGCCGGTGAACGGGTCACGGTTGTCGATCGCGTACGCGCGGCCCGCGCGGTCGACGAAGACCGCGGCCTGACGGCCGTCGGGAAGCAGCGCGGCGATTCCGCGTCCCGGCTCCAGGCGCGCACGGTCGCACACCTTGAACCAGTCGTCCTCCAGGCGCAGTTGAACACTTTTCGCGGAACTCAGCGTGGAACTCGTCTGAGTACTTGTCACGATGCGGCACCTTCCAGGTCGCGAGGGCGGGAGCCGATGCTCAGCAGCGGCAGGTCCGGCTTGATCTGGTCCCGTTCCGGGACGAAGCTCACCGTCGGGTCGGGGACGTCCGGCGCGTTCACGAAGGACACGAACCGGGCAAGACGCTCGGGGTCGTTGATGGTCTCGGACCACTCGTCGCGGTAGTTCGCGACGTGGTCCGCCATCAGCGCCTCCAGCTCGTCGCAGATGCCGAGCGAGTCGTGCACGACCACGTCGCGTACGTGGTCCAGGCCGCCCTCGATCCGCTCCAGCCACGTCGACGTGCGCTCCAGGCGGTCCGCCGTACGGATGTAGAACATCAGGAACCGGTCGATGAGGCGCACCAGTTCGGCGTCGGACAGGTCCTGTGCGAGCAGATCCGCGTGGCGCGGAGTCGCGCCGCCGTTGCCGCCCACGTACAGGTTCCAGCCGCTGGACGTGGCGATCACCCCGAAGTCCTTGGACTGGGCCTCCGCGCACTCGCGGGCGCAGCCGGAGACGGCGGACTTCAGCTTGTGCGGGGAGCGCAGGCCCCGGTAGCGCAGCTCCAGGTCGATCGCCATGCGGACCGAGTCCTGGACGCCGTAACGGCACCAGGTCTGACCCACGCACGACTTCACCGTACGGAGCGACTTTCCGTACGCGTGGCCCGACTCGAAGCCCGCGTCCACCAACCGGGCCCAGATCAGGGGGAGTTGTTCGACGCGAGCGCCGAACATGTCGATGCGCTGGCCGCCGGTGATCTTCGTGTAGAGCCCGAAGTCCCGTGCCACCTCGCCGATCACGATCAGCTTCTCCGGGGTGATCTCGCCGCCGGCGATGCGTGGCACCACCGAATAGGAGCCGTTCTTCTGGAGGTTGGCGAGGAAGTGGTCGTTGGTGTCCTGGAGAGCGGCCTGCTCGCCTTCGAGCACATAGCCGTCCGCGCCGATGGTCGGGGCCAGCGAGGCGATGATCGAACCGACCGTCGGCTTGCAGGTCTCGCAGCCCTCGGTGCCGCGCGCCGCCGCACGGCCGTGCGTGTCGAGGAGCCTGCGGAAGGAGGTGACGCGCAGGGTGCGGACGATCTCGTACAGCTCCTGGCGGGTCTGGCCGAAGCAGCCGCACAGGCCCTTGTCGACCTCGACGCCCGACGCCTCCAGCTCGTCGTTGACGAGCTGGCCGAGCACCTTCACGCAACTGCCGCAGCCCGTACCGGCCTTGGTGCACTTCTTGACCTCGGGGACCGTCGTGCAGCTGTGCTCGGTGACGGCGCCGCGGATCGTGCCCTTGGTGACGTTGTGGCAGGAGCAGATGACGGCGGAGTCCGGCAGGGACGACGGGCCGATGGCCACCGGGCCCGCCGCGCCCGCGGGCAGCACCAGTTGCTCGGGCGAGACCGGCGGCACGGTCCCGGTCAGGGGGCGCAGTACGCCGTACGCCTCCGCGTCACCGACCAGGACACCGCCGAGCAGCTCGCCGCCCGGACCGATGACCAGCTTCTTGTACGTTCCCGAGCGCGAGTCGGAGTAGACGACGTCGAGGCAGTCCTCGGACATGCCGTGCGCGTCGCCGAAGGAGGCCACGTCCACGCCGAGCAGCTTCAGCTTGGTGGAGAGGTCGGCGCCGGTGAAGCTCGACTCCTCGGCGGCGATCGTCGCGGCGACGGTCTCGGCCATCTCGTAGCCGGGCGCGACCAGACCGTAGACCCGGCCGTCGGAGGCCTGTGCGCACTCGCCGATCGCGAACACCGCGGGGTCGCTGGTGCGGCACTGCTCGTCGACCGTGATGCCGCCGCGCTCGCCGACCGCGAGGCCGGTGTCGCGGGCCAGTTGGTCGCGGGGGCGGACGCCCGCCGAGAACACCACCAGATCGGTGGCGAGTTCACTGCCGTCCGACAGCTTCATGCCGGTGACGGCGCCCTGCTCGGAGACGATCTCCTGGGTGCCGACGCCCGTGTGCACGCTCAGGCCCATGTCGGTGATGGTCCGCAGCAGCGCCGCGCCACCGCCCTCGTCCACCTGCACCGGCATCAGACGCGGCGCGAACTCCACGACGTGCGTGTCGAGGCCGAGCCCGCGCAGCGCGCCCGCCGCCTCCAGGCCGAGCAGCCCGCCGCCGACGACCGCGCCGGTCTTCGCGTACGTCTTCGCGTACTCCTCGATGGCGAGCAGGTCCTCGATGGTGCGGTACACGAAACAGCCCGTGGTGTCCTTGCCCGGCACCGGCGGCACGAACGGGAAGGACCCGGTGGCGAGGACCAGCGTGTCGTACGCGAAGGTCTCGCCCGAGCGTGCGGTCACGGTCCTGGCGTCCCGGTCGACGGACTCGGCCGGGTCGCCGATCCGCAGCTCGATGCCGTGCTTCTCGATGAACTCCGGGTCGGTGAGCGAGAGTTCGTCGGGCGTGCGGCCCGCGAAGTACGAGGTGAGCTGTACGCGGTCGTAGGCGGGGCGCGGCTCCTCGCACAGCACGACGACGCGGTGCGTGCCGGTGAGGCCGCGCGCGGCGATGGCCTCCAGGAAGCGCTGGCCCACCATGCCGTGTCCGACGAGCACGATGGTGTTGTCGTGCGCGCTGTGGCGGGGGGTGTCCGTGGGCATGGGCATCAGAGGCCTCCGTCGTGGGTGAGCAGGTGGAGCAGGGGGCTGCCGTCGTCCTCGGGCAGCGGGTCGTCGGCCTCCCAGGCACGGGCGAGCGCGCCGACGGTGCCGAGCTCGCCGAGCAGGACCCCGCCGACGAGCCGGTCACCGCGCACGACGACCTTGCGGTAGGTGCCGCGGGTCGCGTCCGTGAGCTGGATGACGTCGTCGTCGGGCCGGGGCTCGGGGTCGCCGAAGGCCGCCAGGTCCAGGGGAGCGGACCCGGGGTGGTTCGTGTGCAGGGTGAGACGGGTCAGGGCGCGGGTCCCGGCGTACGGGCGTGCGCTGTCCGGCGTGAGCAGGGCGTCGGCCAGGGCGTCGGCCTGTTCGAGCGCGGGGGCGGCGAGGCAGCGGACCTCGCCGGAGTGCTCGGCGCAGTCGCCGACGGCACGGATGTGCGGATCGGAGGTGCGCAGCTCGTCGTCGACGACGATGCCGCGCCGCACGTCGAGCCCGGCGGCCTGGGCGAGGCCCACACGGGGGCGGACCCCGCAGGCCAGCACGGTGAGGTCGGTGCCGAGCACGTATCCGTCGGCGAGCTCGACGGACCGTACGGCCCCGTCGACCTGCCGCACGCCCCGCACCCGGCACTCGGTGTGCACCTCGACGCCGAGGTCGGTCAGATGCCGGTGGACGATCTCCGAGGCCGCCGGATCGAGCTGCCGCTCCATCAGCCGGTCGCCCTGCTGGGTGAGGACGACCTGGGCGCCGCGCACGGCGAGCGCGCGGGCCGCGGAGACGCCGAGCAGCCCGCCGCCGATGACGACGGCCCGGACGCCCGGCCGCATGGCATCAGACAGCGCGAGGCAGTCGTCCATGGTCCGGAAGGGGTGCACGCCGCGCGGCAGCTCGGTGGCGTCCGGCGCGAAGAGCCCGCGCAGCGGCGGCAGGACCGGGTTGGACCCGGTGGCGAGGACGAGCGTCTCGTACTGCACGACGCGGCCGTCCGCGCAGTGCACGAGCCGGTCGGCGCGGTCGACGCGGACGGCGCGGGTGCGCAGGAACGTGCCGGGCGCGGCCGGCAGCCCGATGACCTCAGGGCCGTACCGGCCCGCGAGGACATCGGCGAGCAGCACCCGGTTGTAGGGCGCGTGCGGCTCCTCGCCGATGAGTACGGCGGCGCCCCCGAGCCGCTGGGCGATCCGCACCCCGGCAAGGCCGGCGCCGATCACCACCACGCGTGCGGTCACGCGTGCGTTCGAGGCAGTAGAGGTCATGTACGGCAGCGTGCGGGGGCGGTGTTACCCGTCGGCATCCTGACTGTTTCCCGGGGGGAACGCTGCCCTCAGCGGGGGCGGGGCAGGGGTGTGAGGGGCCTTGGCTTAACCCCCGTTGAGCCGATCCTCAAGCCCACCTTAAGGATCACGGATACGCCGCTGACCAGCCGCTTTCAGGTGTGTCCCGCGCCTAGTCTGCCGCCGTGACCATCGAGGCAGCCGACCCCCAGCTCTCCGCGTACCCCGCGCTCTCCGCATACCTGCGCCAGACGGAGGGCGCGGCTGCCGCCCCGGTGCCGCAGATGCCACCGATGCCGACGGCGCCGCCGCGCGCCGCCCGCCGGCCGAGTACCGCCCGCCCGCCGCGCACCGCCCGTCCGGCACGGCGCGACCGGCCCCGTGCCGCCGCGACCCCCGTCCCGCCGGTCCGCGTCACCCCCGCCGCACTCCGCGCCGGGATCATCGGCGGGGCGCTGGCCGTCACCGCGCTGTGGGCCGTACAGGCGGAGCCGTCCGCGCGGCTCGACGTGCTCTTCGCGACCGGGGCGCATCTGACCGGGCTGCTCGCCGGCTACGGCGTCCTCGTGATGCTCTTCCTGATGGCCCGCGTCCCCGCCGTCGAGCACGGCGTCGGCGCCGACCGGCTCGCCCGGCGGCACGCGCTCGGCGGGCGTTACGTCCTTTCCCTCTGCGTCGGCCACGCACTGCTCGCCCTGTGCGGATACGCCGCCCACGCCGACACCGACCTCGTCGCCGCCGCGCTCGACCTGCTCGGCTATCCGGGCCTTGCCCTCGCGGCCGTCGGCACCGGGCTCCTGGTGGCCGTCGGCGTCACGTCCGCGCGTGCGGTGCGGCGGCGCGTCCCGCACGAGACGTGGCGGGCGGTGCATCTGCTGACCTACCTCGGCGCGGCACTCGCCTTCGTGCACCAGCTCGCCGGGCCGGACGTCGCGGGCAGCGTGCCCACGGTGTGGCTGTGGTCGCTGCTGCACGCGGGCGTCGCGGTGCTGCTTGCCTGGTACCGCGTCGTCGTACCCGTGCGGCAGGCCCTGCGCCACAGCCTGCGCGTGATCGACGTACGAGACGAGGGTCCGGGCGTCGTGTCGGTGGTCATGCAGGGCATCGGGCTCGACGATCTGCGGGCCGAGCCGGGTCAGTTCTTCCGGTGGCGGTTCCTGCGGCGCGGGCTGTGGCGGACCGCGCTGCCGTTCTCGCTGTCAGCGCCGGTGCGGGACGACACGCTCCGGATCACCGTGAAGGCGATCGGCGACCACACCCGGCGGGTGCGCAGGCTGCGACGCGGGACGCGGGTCCTCGCCACGGGGCCGTTCGGGGCGCTGACGGCTCATCGGCGTACGCGGCGGAAGGTGCTGTTGCTCGCGGGCGGGGTGGGGATCACACCGCTGCGGGCGCTGTTCGAGACACTGCCGGGCGGTCCGGGGGACATCACGCTGCTGTACCGGGCGGGGAGCGCGGAGCAGTTGGTGCTGCGGGAGGAGCTGGAGGGGATCGCGCGCAGCCGGGGAGCAGGGCTGCACTATCTCCTCGGGCGGTCCGACGCGGCCTTCGATCCTTCCCCAAGCTCTCAACTTCGTTCGAGCAGGGGAGACCCCATCGCCCCGCAGGCGTTGCGGAACCTGGTCCCTGACCTTGCCTCGCACGACGTGTACTTGTGCGGGCCGCCGGGCATGGCGGCGGGGGCGCGGGCGGCGCTGGTGCGGGCGGGGGTGCGCGAGGAGCACATCCACGCGGAGTGCTTCACGTTCTGAGCAGGCCTTTTCTCTTACTGAGCAGGCCTTTTCTCTCCTCCGAGTTCCCTTCTTCGAGTTCCGTTCTCCGAGTTCCTTCTCCGAGTTCCTTCGAGCCTCCGAGTCTTCGAGAAAGCTGACACTGACATGGGACGCCACCGCAGACCCGTCGCCCCGGTGCCGGGGCCCACCCGTCAGACCCGCCGCCGCCTGGCCGCGGGCCTGGCGGGTGCGAGCGCGCTGATCGCCACGGCACTGTCCCTCACGGTCACCCCGTCGTCCCCACCGGCCCCGGATCGCGCGCCAACCTCTGAAGACCCTCAACTCTCACCGAACTCATGGACGGCAAGATCACCCGCTCCATAGGGTCGCGAGCATGCCCGACATATCTCTGACCACCGTCGTCGTCCTCTGCGTCGCCGCGCTCGCCGCCGGCTGGATCGACGCGGTGGTCGGCGGCGGTGGTCTGCTCCTGCTCCCCGCCCTCCTCCTCGGGCTCCCCGCGGGCACCCCCGCCGCCCACGCCCTCGGCACGAACAAGGCCGTGGCGATCGTCGGGACGACCGGCGCCGCGGTGACGTACGTACGGAAGACACCCGTCGACGTCCGTACCGCCGTCCGCATCGGCCTCGCCGCCCTCGCCGGATCGATGGGCGGCGCCTTCTTCGCCGCGGGCATGAGCACCGACGTACTGAAGCCCGTCATCATGGTCGTGCTGCTCGCCGTCGGCGCCTTCGTCATCCTCAAGCCGGCCTTCGGCACCGCCCCCGCCGCCCAGCCCGCCTCGCCCCGCCGCATCCTCGCGGCGATCGGACTGGCCGGTCTCGGCATCGGGTTCTACGACGGACTCATCGGCCCCGGCACCGGCACCTTCCTGGTGCTGGCGCTCACGGCCGTGCTCCACCTGGACCTCGTCTCCGCCTCCGCCACCGCCAAGATCGTCAACTGCTGCACCAACGCCGGCGCCCTCGCGATGTTCACCTGGCAGGGCGCGGTGCTGTGGCAACTGGCCGGCCTGATGGCGGTCTTCAACCTCGCCGGCGGCATGTTCGGCGCGCGCACCGCGCTGAAGAAGGGCAGCGGATTCGTCCGCATCGTGCTGCTGACCACCGTGTTCGGCCTCGTGGCGAAGATGGCGTACGAGCAGTGGCTCGCGTGAACCTCGACGAGGCCGAACGCTCAGCGCACGGCCGTCAGGTGAGCGAACACCACCACATTGCCCTGGTACCCCGTCTTGCGTGAGTACGCGCCGCCGCACGTGATGACCCGCAGCTCGGGCCGGTCCGCCGCGCCGTACACCTTCTTGTCGGGGAAGTCCTTCGCGGCGTAGACCTCGTTCGCGTCGACCGTGAACACCGCGACGCTGCCGTCCCTGCGCTCGACCTCGATCGTGCGGCCCTTGGTCAGGCCGCCCAGGGAGTAGAAGACGGACGGGCCCTCGGCATTGTCGACGTGCCCCGCCACGATGGCGGTGCCCTTCTCGCCGGGCGTGGTCCCCGACTCGTACCAGCCCGCGAGATTCGTCTTCTGCGGCGGCGGTACGTCCAGGCTGCCCTGCCGCGTGAGGCCGAGCCCCATCAGCGGCGCGTCGACCCGGATCGCGGGGATCCGGATGCGGTCGGGCGGGGACGGGGGGAGCGCGGACGCCACGCGGGCGGTGCCGTCGGATGCCGCGGCCGCCTGCGCCGCCGACGGCTGCGGCGGCGGACCCGCGCCCGCGCCGTCGTACAGCAGCCACGCCCCGGAGCAGAGGGCGAGCGCGGTGACAGCCCCTATCGCGGAGTTGATGGTCTTCCTGCGCATACGTTCGTCAGCCCCCTCGGGATCGGGGATGCGAGCCCCCTCGTCCCCCTCCCGGTCCGTGAGGGACATCGCGGGCCTGGAGGGGGAGGGGGCGTGCGGTACCGGTGGACAGCGGAGGGTGTCCGTCAGATCCTGTCGCCTCTCGCCCGGCGATGCAGGAGCCAGGTACCGCCCGCGGCGGCGACGGCAAGCGCCGCCACACCCGCCGCGGTCTGCACGGGGTCGGGGCCGAGCGCGCCACCGACCCCCGTCTTCACATGCCCCTTCGGGGTGACCTGCTGCGGCTCGGTGGTGACGGCGGCGGCGGTGGACGTGATCGTCACGACGAGGTCGCCCGCCACCTGCTTGCCGCCCGAGCCGGATCCGGAGCATTTCGCGACGATCTCGTAGGTGCCGGGCTGCGCGGACGGCGGCACCTTGAACTGCCCGACCGCATTCTCCTTGTGCGTGCTCGGCGCCAGCGTGAAGGCGCCCGCGCCGACCGCGCTCGCGTCGCCCGTCGCGGTTCCCCCGCTGCCGCACGCGGTGGTGTTCACCGTGACGGTGGTGCCGGGGGTGACCGTGACGGGCACGACCTCCAGACCGCCGCCCGCGGCGAGCGCGGCCGCCGAGGCGGGGGGCGCCAGCAGGCCCGCCGATGCGACGGCGAGCGCGGCGGTGGTCAGCAGGCGGGCTTTGCGCATCGTGCTTGCTCCTCCGAGAGGCCTTCAGAGGGCACGGCCCGCGGCACCCCCAAGTGCCGCTGCGTCGGTCGAACCCCGCTCTACCGAGGTAAGTGGCACTTGGCGGGGCACGCCTCCTGAGGGACAGTCAGAAACTCTGCGGTGGAGCGACTTCTGACGTACCGACGGAAATGTTTCAGCAGGTCACCCGGCGTGTCGCGGAGAACTGACCGAAGCGGGCGCGGGGCGCCTGTGAATGGGTGACCCGCGACTTCCCGGACGGCCCCTCGGGCGGCGGACTCAGACGACGTCCCAGGGCACGCCCTCGTACGCCTCCGCCACCGCCCGCATCAGCTTCGGGTCGACCGCGAACTCCGTGTCGTCGATCCGCCGCACCGGAGCGATGCCGCGCGCGTTCGTGACGAAGGCCGCGCCGTACGACGACAGGTCCGCGAGGGTGACCGGGCCGCGCCGCGTGCCCGGCCCGGCGCTCGCGAGCCGGGGTTCGAGCAGCCGCATCGTGATGCCCTCCAGGCAGGGGGCGTCGGGCCAGACGACCTCCGTGCCGTCGTAGAAGGCGATGTTCGTGACGGCGCCCTCGCTGATGGTCCCGTCCGGCGCGGTGAGCAGCGCGTCGTCGTAGCCCGCGCGCCGGGCCAGCTCGCCGTACCGGGCCTGCCCGAAGCCGCCCAGGTGCTTGATGTGCGGGAAGGGGCGCTGGAAGGGCACGGACCGCAGGGCCTGCGGGTCCGGCGGCATCTGACCAGGCGCCCGGACGGTGACCATGACGGTCGGCTCGCCCTCGGGGGCGTGGACGTGTACGCGTACGGAGGCGTCGGTGATGTCGTCGCGCAGGACGTGCCGGATGAGTCCGCGCACGTATGCGCCGTCCAGCTCCCGGTCGAACAGCTCACGGGTCGCTTCGTCGAGCCGCGCCAGATGCAGCGCGAGGCCGCGCACCGCGCCGCCCCTGACCTGCAGGGCGGTGAAGTGCCCCATGGCGCCGAGCGCGGGCGGCAGCAGCCGGTCGGCGGTGGCGGCCTGGCCGTCGATCTCAAGGCGGTGTACCGGCGCGGGAGTTGTCATGCGGTCACGGTAACGGGGTCGTGCGGCCGGCGTCGGGCGGCCGTTCGACGGCCGTCCCCGAACTCCCCGAACTCCCCGAACTCCACGAATTCGGCGGCCGTCCTCGAACTCCCCGAACTCCACGAAAAGAACCGCTTGACCTCAACCTAGGTTGAGATACGAGGCTTTCCCCATGACCACCGACACGTACGCCGCAGACGCCCCCGTTTCCACCACCACCGCGCCCCTCCGCGTCGCCGTCATCATCGGCAGCAACCGCGAGGGACGCTTCGGACCAACCGTCGCCGAGTGGCTGCTGGCGCGGATCCGCGATCGAGACGACTTCGAGGTGGACGTCGTCGATCTGGCCGAGTCCGCACTGCCCACCGCCCTCTCCTTCGACCCGGCGCCCGAAGTCGTCGAGGAACTCGGCAAGGTCACCCCGAAGCTGGCCGCCGCCGACGCCTTCATCGTCCTCACCCCCGAGTACAACCACTCCTACCCCGCGTCCCTCAAGGCCCTCATCGACTGGCACAACGCCGAATGGCAGGCCAAGCCGCTCGCCTTCGTCTCGTACGGCGGGCTCTCCGGCGGCCTGCGCGCGGTCGAGCATCTGCGCCCGGTCTTCGCCGAGCTGCACACCATGACCATCCGCGACACCGTCTCCTTCCACAACGCGGGCCACCTCTTCGACGCCGACGGCAGCCACAAGGACCCGACCGGCGCCGACGCCGCCGCGAAGTCGATGCTGGACCAGCTGCACTGGTGGGCGTGGGCCCTGCGCGCCGCCAAGGAGGTCCGCCCGTACGGAAGTTGATCAGCGGACTGCGGCAGTTGATCAGCGGACCGCGGCGGTCGGCAGGTGAACGGCCGCCACCGCACCACCGCCCGCCGCGTTCCGCAGCTCCACGCGCGCCCCGATCACCTGCGCCTGGCCGAACGCGATCGTCAGGCCGAGTCCCGTGCCCTGACCGCGCTCCCGCACCCCGGTCTGGAAGCGCCGCGGACCGTCCCGCAGGAGGTGCTCCGGGAAGCCGGGCCCCTGGTCGCTGACCGTGACCACCGGCCCGGCGACCCGCACCTCGACCGGGCCCGCGCCGTGCCGGCGGGCGTTCGCGACGAGGTTGGTGACGATCCGCTCCAGGCGGCGAGCGTCGGTACGTACGAGGACGTCGTCCCGCTCCTCGGTGACGGCCCAACCCTCTGTGACGGCCCAACCCTCGGTGACGGCCCGCCCCTCTGCGGTGGCCCGCCCCTCGACCACGAACCGCACCTCGTGCCCCGACCGCTGCACGATCCCCTCGACCAGTTCGGCGGGCGGATGCACCTCCAGGTCGGGCCGCTCCGCCTCCGCGTCGAGCCGCGCCACTTCGAGCAGATCCTCCGTGAGGTCGCGCAGGGCCCGCACCCGGTCCCGCACCAGCTCCGTGGGCCGCCCGCGCGGCAGCAGCTCCGCCGCCGTGTGAAGACCGGTCAGCGGGGTGCGCAGCTCGTGCGCGACGTCGGCGGTGAAACGCTGCTCGGCGACGAGCCGCCGCTGCAGGGACGCCGCCATCGTGTCGACGGCGGCGGCCAGTTCGGCGACCTCGTCCCGGTTGCGCCCGCCGCGCCTTCCGACGGCCTTGCGGCGTACGGCCGACGACCGCGGATGATCGATGCGGGCGTCGAGTTCGCCCTCGCTGATGCGGCGCGCGGTGGCCGCCGCGGTCCGCAGCTCGCGGCTCAGCCGGCTGGCCAGGGCGGCCCCGCCGAGCGCGGCGAGGACCACGACGACGGCACCCGAGACGATCAACTGCCGGTCGAACTCCGCCATCTCGGCGGCCTGCCGGTCCAGCGGCTCGCGCACGGACAGCACATGGTCGCCGACCGGACGCGCCGCCCACACGGCGGGCCCCGCGGCCCCCATGTCGACGTAGGTGGCCCGCCGCCCGTCCCGCGCGGCGGCCCGCAGCGACGCGGGCAGCGCGTGCGCGTCGACGGCGGCGTCCGTGCCGTCGGCCGTCTCGACCTGCCCGGTCAGCTCGTACAGCTGCCGCACCCGCACCAGTTGGGCGACGGCATCGGACCTGGCGCTCGCCGAGACCTGTTCGAGGCGTGCGTGATGGACGAGCAGCCCGATGGCCACGGCGACGACCGCGCAGCCGAGGGCGAGCAGCGCGGCGATCTTCCAGCGCAGTCCGAGGGCGTTGAAGGCGGCCCGCGTCCGCCGGACGAGGCGCCTCACGCGTGCGGGCCCTTGCCGCTCGTGTAGTTCTTGACGTCGCTCACCGTCGACATCCGTACGCCGTCCCAGTGGAACCGCACGGCCTGCTCGCCACCGTCCGCGCACGAGCTGCGCACCAGCAGATCGGGGCCGAGCGTGTCGATGCCGATCCGCTTCCCCGAGGTGAACAGGATCGGGTAGACCCGTTTGCCGCGCTGCCGGTAGACCGCGAGGACACTCCGTCGGCTCTCCAGGTCGGCGGCCACGAGCAGCTCCTTGTGCCCGTCGCCGGTCAGGTCCGCCAGGACCGGCGGCCGGAGCCCGGCCCCGCCGGGGCGCTTGATCGTGGGGCGGTCGGCGAGCGGCCGCATCCGCTGGTCGGCCCGCAGGAGCTGACGGACGTCGAGCCCGCCGAGCCCGTCCCTGCCGAGTGGGGGCAGGTCCGGCAGGGGTTCCGGCGGCGGCTGGTGGGTGGCGGTGTCGGCGCCGGGTGCCTTGGGCGACGTACCCGACCAGGCGGGCCAGAGCGGTTCGGGGCGCGGCTGCACGGAGACGGACGGCGCGGGCTCACCGGCGTCGAGCCCGTCCACGCCGCCACATCCGGCCAGCACGACGACCGCCGTGACGGCGAGCGGCGCACAGCGCAGGAGGCGGGAGCGGGGGCGGCTGAGTTTCATGGCGCCACCGACGCTAGGAAGCGTCCATCACGAAACACCGGCGATTGTGTAACAGCCGTCGGTACGCCGTCGGGGTACGCGCGGATCGGGACTTTCGACAGGGCCGGTGGCCCCGTCCGGCGGGAATCGGTGCAGGACGACCGGGCGGGAATCGGTGCATGACAATCGGGGCATGACGTCGACGCATGAAGCCTTCGCATCCGACGGGCCCAGGGTGGTCACCGTGCTGACCACGACCGACACCGCCCGCAAGGCCGAGGACCTCGCCGCCGGCGCGGTCGCCGCGCGGGTCGCCGCGTGCGCGCAGATCGCCGGGCCCGTCGTCTCGGTCTACCGGTGGGAGGGCGCCGTCGAGACCGCCCAGGAGTGGCAGATCCTGTTCAAGACGGCGGCCGCGCGGTACGACGCCCTGGAGGCCTGGCTGACCGGGGCGCACGACTATGACACCCCCGAGATCATCGCGACGCCCGTGGTGCGGGGGAGTGCGGCGTACCTGGAGTGGGTGCGGTCGGAGACGGCCGAGTGAGCGCCGGGCCGACGCCCCGGCTGCCGTTCTTCGTGTACGGGACGCTGCGGCCGGGGGAGCGCTACCACGACGTCCACCTGCGCGGCCGCATCGCGTCGGAGGAGCCCGCGCGGCTCGCGGGGGCGGTCCTGTACGAGGGGCCGGGCTACCCGTACCTGGTGGAGGACCCCGAAGCCGGCCCGGTGAGCGGCGAGTTGATCACCGCGCTGCCGGCGGCGTACGACCGGCTCCTCGCCGACCTGGACGTACTGGAGGAGTACAGGCGGCCCGGTGACCCCCGCAATCTGTACGACCGGGTGGTACGGGACGTGACCCGCCCGGACGGCACGACGGCGAGGGCGTGGGTGTACGTGGCGGCGCCCCGTGTCGCGGCGGGGCTGCGGACTTCGGGGGCGGTGATCAAGGGAGGGGACTGGGGGGCGTTCCGCGCGGGGCGGTGAGCGCGGGGCGTGTATGCGCAGCTCAGATGCCTTAAACGCCCGCACACCCGATCCGGTGGATTCCGTCACTCGTGCGAGCGACGCCGATGATCACGGTGAGTGTCTGCTGCGAAACTCTCCGTGTGCACCACTCGGTGCGTTCGTCGGTGCGTGAGCACCACGTCCAAGCAGGAGTTTTCCCATGAGCCTTCGTCGTTCTCTCGCGGCCCTCGTCGGCGCCGCCGCCCTCACCGTCGGCGTCCCCGCGGCGGCCTCGGCGGCCGCGCCCGCCCCCACCGCCGTCATGGACCCCTGCGGGTTCTACGAGACGGGCAGCGACGCCTACTACAACCACTGCACGAGCGACGGCTCCCGCATCGTGATCGAGATCGACGACTGGGGCCCGAACTCGGAGCAGTGCGTGGGTCCGGGCGTCACCTGGATCGGGTCGGCGTCGGCCGTCGACGGAGCCTGGTACACGGGACGCACCTGCTGATCCCGGCAGACGAATGACGGCGGACCCGGAGCATGCCGCTCCGGGTCCGCCGCCGTTCCGGGGCCGCCGCGCTATGCCCGCTCCAGCCGCACCGCGCACACCTTGAACTCCGGCATCCGTGACACGGGGTCGAGCGCGGGATGCGTGAGGGAGTTGGCGCGGCCCTCGCCCGGCCAGTGGAACGGCATGAAGACGGTGTCGGACCGGATCGCGCCGGTGATCCGCGCCGGGGCGACGGCCCGCCCCCGCCGCGAGACGACGGCCACCGACTCGCCCTCCGCGATCCGCAGCCGGGCGGCGAGCCGAGGATGCAGCTCCACGAAGGGGCCGGGGGCGGCGGAGTTCAGCTCGTCGACGCGGCGCGTCTGGGCCCCCGACTGGTACTGGGCGAGGACCCGCCCGGTGGTGAGCAGCACGGGATACTCCGCGTCCGCCTCCTCGGCGGCGGCCCGGTGCACGACCGGCACGAACCGGGCCCGCCCGTCCTCGGTGGCGAACCGGTCGAGGAAGAGCCGGGGCGTACCCCCGTGCCGCTCCTGCTCCCGCTCCTGCTCCCGCTCCTGGTCCTGCCGCCCGTCCGGCTGGTCACCCTCCGGGCAGGGCCAGAACACGCCCTCCCCGTTCCCCTCCCGCAGCCGGGCGTACGAGATGCCCGAGTAGTCGGCCGCGCCGCCCGCGCTGGCGCGCCGCAGCTCGTCGAAGACCTCCTCCGGGTCGGTCGGGAAGCCCTTCTCGTGGCCGAGGTGCGAGGCGAGACCGTGCAGTACGTCGAGATCGCTGCGCACCCCGTCGGGCGCCGTCACGGCCCGGCGCCGCAGCAGCACCCGCCCCTCCAGGTTCGTGACGGTCCCGGTTTCCTCGGCCCACTGCGTCACCGGCAGTACGACATCGGCCAGTTGAGCCGTCTCGGAGAGGACGACGTCCGCCACCGCGAGGAAGTCCAGCGACCGCAGCCGCTCCTCCACATGCGCGGCGCGCGGGGCCGACACCACCGGGTTGGAGCCCATCAGGAGCAGGGCCTTGATGTCGCCGCCGAGCGCGTCGAGCAGTTCGTACGCCGAACGTCCGGGGCCCGGCAGCGAGTCGGGGTCGACGCCCCAGACGCCCGCGACGTGCGCGCGGGCCGCCGGGTCGGTCAGCTTGCGGTAGCCGGGCAGCTGGTCGGCCTTCTGCCCGTGCTCGCGGCCGCCCTGGCCGTTGCCCTGGCCCGTCAGACAGCCGTAACCGGCCAGCGGGCGGCCCGCGTTGCCGGTGGCCAGGCAGAGGTTGATCCAGGCGCCCACGGTGTCCGTGCCCTTGGACTGCTGCTCGGGGCCGCGCGCCGTGAGCACCATCGCGTTGTCGGCCCCGCAGAACATCCGCACGGCGTCCCGCAGCTGCGGCACCGGAATGCCGCTGATCCGCTCCACGTACTCCGGCCAGTGCGCCATGGCCGCGGCTCGCGCCTCGGGCCAGCCGCTGGTCCGCTCCTCGATGAACGCCTCGTCCGTCCGCCCCTCGGCCACCACCAGGTGCAGCAGGCCGAGGGCGAGCGCCAGGTCGGTGCCGGGGCGTGGGGCCAGGTGCAGGTCGGCCTGCTCGGCGGTGCGGGTCCTGCGGGGGTCGACGACGATCAGCTTGCCGCCGTTCGCCTTCAGTTCCGTCAGATACCGCAGGGCGGGCGGCATCGTCTCGGCGAGGTTGGAGCCGACCAGGATGACGCAGCCGGTGCGCGGGATGTCCGCGAGGGGGAAGGGCAGTCCGCGGTCCAGCCCGAAGGCGCGCTGGCCGGCCGCCGCCGCCGACGACATGCAGAAGCGCCCGTTGTAGTCGATCTGCGAGGTGCCGAGCACGACCCGCGCGAACTTGCCGAGGCTGTACGCCTTCTCGTTCGTCAGCCCGCCGCCGCCGAAGACTCCGCACGCGTCCGGGCCATGTTCCGTACGCGTACGGGAGAGGCCCTCGGCGACGCGGGCGACGGCCTCCTCCCAGGTGGCGGGCTCCAGCCGGCCCGTGGCGCGGGACCGGACGAGCGGCTCGGTCAGCCGCACCCGGGAGGAGAGCACCGCGGGTGCCGTGCGGCCCTTGCCGCACAGCGCGCCGCGGTTCACCGGGAACTCGGGGCGCTCCACGACGTCCACCCCGCCGGGGGCGGACGTGAGCCCCATCCCGCATTGCAGCGCGCAGTACGGGCAGTGGGTCGGTGTCGCCTTGGTGTGCATACCGTCCACCCTCCGCCGCGGGTGTTACACGCCCCCGCCGGTGGCGTTACACCCCAGGTACGCCGACCTCAGCCACCCCGTTCCTCCGCTGTGAGGGAGCCCCGCGGGTTGCCTGCCGCGGCCCCTTCCCCTGGCTGAATCGCTCACCCGGCGATCGGGGCTGTGCCCACCCGTTCCGCCCTGCGGAACGCCTGCCCACAGCGCGGGACGGGGGGCAGCCGTGCCCTCAGTGTCGCTCCGACCCCAGTGCGTCCCGTACGCCCCGCTCCTTCGGCCCCAAGAACCGCGGATCCGGACGCAGCGTCGCGTCCAGTGCCGCCTTGCCCGCGGCGAAGAGCTCCCGGGCCCCGCCGTAGTACCAGGTCACGTCGTGCTTGGCGTCGACCCCGACCCCGTACGAGGAGACTCCCGCCGCACCGCACAGCGCGACCGCCCTGCGTATGTGGAAGCCCTGGCTGATCAGTACGGCCCGGTCGACGCCGAAGACCTTCTTGGCGCGGACGCAGGAGTCCCATGTGTCGAACCCGGCGTAGTCGCTGACGATGCGCCGCCCCGGCACGCCCCGCTCGGTCAGATAGGCCCGCATCGCGTCCGGCTCGTCGTAGTCCTTCCGGCTGTTGTCGCCCGTGACCAGCACCACCTCGATCCGCCCCGCCGCGTACAGCTCCGCCGCCGCGTCGAGCCGATGGGCGAGATACGGCGAGGGCTCCCCGTTCCAGAGCCCGGCCCCGAAGACGATCGCGACGTGCGTGCGCGGCACGTCGGAGGCGGCGCGCAGCCGCCCCTCCGTCGACACGAAGAGCCACGTCGCGGGCAGCAGGGCCACGACACAGACGGCCATGAACCCCTGCACGGCCCGCCGCTGCCCCCGCCGAGTACGTGGCAGCCGCACCCGCGGCAGCCGCAGCCGAACCCTCCGCAAACGGGCCCACTGAGCCCACTCCGGCCGCTTCATCCAGACCCCCGTACCCGTCCCCCGAACCAGATCCCCCACCACGCCCAACCGTAGGCGACCCCACTGACAACCCCGCCCCACCCGCCGTGAGCCCCGCCGAAACGCCCCGTCACCATCACGCAACGCCCCTGCAATCTCCCCCGGCCATCCTCGGTCCATGACGCCGTCGACCGGCACCCCTCCAGAAAGCCCCGGCACCCCTCTCGAAAGCACGGCGCAACTCATGGACCGCATCACCAGCCAACTCGGCGACCAGCTTGGCCTCGTCCGGCTCGACGGGCGGCGCCGCACCGAAAGCACGGCCCCCACGCTGGTCGTCGTCGCCCACGGCAGCCGCGACCCGCGCGCCCTCGCCACCGTCTCGGCCCTGCTGGAACGGGTCCGCGAGCTGCGCCCCGAGCTCAGCGTGCGGCTCGGCCACATCGAGCTGAACGAGCCGCTGCTCGGCGACACCCTCGCCGCCACGACCGGATCAGCGGTCCTCGTGCCGCTGCTGCTCGGCCGCGGCTACCACGTCAAGCACGACATACCCGGGGCCACCGCGGCCGCCCCGCACCTCGACACCCGCGTCGCCGCCCCGCTCGGCCCGCACCCCCTGCTGGTCGACGCGCTGCACGCCAGGCTCGTTGAGGCGGGCTGGCCGCCCCGTATGAGCGGGCCCGCGCGCCGCGCCGCGGGCGTGGTCCTGGCCGCGGCCGGATCCCGCGACCCGGACTCCGCGACCGACACCGGCCGCACCGCGGAACTCCTCGCCCAGCGCCTCGGCGTACCGGTCGTGCCCGCGTACGCGACGCAGACGGCCAGCACCACACCGACCGTGCCCGCCGCGGTCCGCTCACTGGCCGCACGCGGCCGCCACCGGGTCGCCGTGGCCTCGTACTTCACGGCACCGGGCCGTTTCGCCGCCCAGTGCGCCGAGGCCGCACCCTGGATCGCCGCGGCCCCGCTGGGCGCCCACCGGTCGATGGCCCAGCTCCTCCTGCACCGCTACGAACAGGCCCGCGACCGGTCCCCGGCCCACCTGCCGCCCCGTCAGCTGACCTCCGCCTGACGCCGACCGCCCGCTCTTCGGCCACCTGGCCGAGGGGACCCTGTAGCCCCCTTTGTCACTGCTTGCGTTTACTGTCGGTGCATGGAAGGCACTGCACCGACCGCGTACGACGACGCGCCCTACGACAACGCCGCCGCGGAGCGCTGGGCTCCCGAGCCCGACAAACGGCCCGGCCGCACCGCCTTCCAGCGCGACCGCGCGCGCGTCCTGCACTCCGCCGCGCTGCGCCGCCTCGCCGGGAAGACCCAGGTGGTCACGCCCGGCACACGGAGCAACGAGGCCTGGGACGCCAGTGCGCGTACGCGTCTTACGCACTCCCTGGAGTGCGCCCAGGTGGGGCGCGAGCTGGGCGCGGCCCTCGGCTGCGACCCGGACCTGGTGGAGACGGCCTGCCTCTCGCACGACCTGGGGCATCCGCCCTTCGGGCACAACGGCGAGCAGGCGCTGAACGAGGTGGCCGAGAGCTGCGGCGGCTTCGAGGGCAACGCCCAGTCGCTGCGCCTCCTCACCCGCATCGAGCCCAAGCGCTTCGTACGAAGCGAGGCGACGGACGAACTGGTCAGCGTGGGGCTCAATCTGACCCGCGCCGCCCTGGACGCCGCCACCAAGTACCCCTGGCCGCGCGGCGCCCACCCCACCGACCCGGCATCCCCCAAGTTCGGGGTGTACGAGGACGACCGGCCGGTCTTCGACTGGGTCCGCAAGGAGGCGCCGGGCCGCCGCACCTGCTTCGAGGCCCAGGTCATGGACTGGTCGGACGACGTGGCGTACTCGGTGCACGACATCGAGGACGGACTGCACGCCGGACACCTCGACCCGAACCTGCTGCACGCCGAGCCCGAGCGCCGGGACATCTTCGCCGTGGCCATCGGTCGCTACGTACCGGCGGACACCGACCCCGAAGAGCTGTCACAGGTCCTGGACCGCCTCCTGGACCAGGAGTGGTGGCCGCACGGGTACGACGGATCGGCCGTCGCCCAGGCCCGGTTGAAGGACGCCACCAGCCAGCTCATCGGCCGGTTCTGCCTCGCCGCCGAGACCGCGACCCGCGCCCGGTACGGCAAGGGCCCGCTCACCCGGTACGGGGCCGAGCTCGTCGTCCCGCGCGCCGCCCGCCACGAGTGCGCGGTGCTCAAGGCCGTCGCCGACCGCTATGTGATGCAGCGCCCCGCACAGGAGCGGCTCCGCGCCGACCAGCGGATCGTCGTCGCGGAACTGGCCGAGGCGCTCACGGCGCGCGCCCCCGAGGGGCTCGACCCGCAGTTCCGCGCGCTGTACGACACGGCGCGCGACGACCGCGAGGCGTTGCGCGTGGTGATTGACCAGATCGCGTCCCTCACGGACGCCGCCGCGCGCTCCCTGCACGCCCGGCTTACCGCAAGAAACCCCCGTACCGACCACGGGGCGTGACGAAAACTGGCCGGATAGGGCCGCAACCCCTTCCCCCATCACGCTCTGTGCGGGACGCTCCCCCCTGACGGCAAGGCTTTGAGGAGGCATCAAGTGGTCGACGCGGATCAGACGTTCGTCATTGTCGGAGGAGGTCTCGCGGGCGCTAAAGCGGCCGAGACACTCCGTTCCGAGGGCTTCACCGGCCGGGTGATCCTCATCGGTGACGAGCGCGACCACCCGTACGAGCGCCCGCCCCTGTCCAAGGGGTATCTGCTGGGCAAGGAGGAGCGAGACAGCGTCTTCGTCCACGAACCCGCCTGGTACGCGCAGTCGGACGTGGAGTTGCATCTCGGCCAGACCGTCGTCGCCATCGACCGCACAGCCAAGGCCGTCCGCCTCGGGGACGGCGCCGTCATCCACTACGACAAGCTGCTCCTCGCCACCGGCGCCGAGCCCCGCCGCCTCGACGTGCCGGGCACCGGCCTGGTGGGCGTGCACCACCTGCGCCGCCTGGCCCACGCGGACCGGCTGCGCAACGTCCTCGCGGCCCTGGGCAGGGACAACGGCCATCTGGTGATCGCCGGCGCGGGCTGGATCGGCCTGGAGGTCGCCGCGGCGGCCAGGGAGTACGGCGCGGAGGTCACCGTCGTCGAGCCCGAGCCCACCCCGCTGCACTCGGTCCTCGGCCCCGAGGTCGGCCAGATGTTCGCCGACCTGCACGCCGAGCACGGGGTGCGCTTCCACTTCGGCGCCCGGCTCACCGAGATCACCGGCCAGGACGGCATGGTCCTCGCCGCCCGCACCGACGACGGCGAGGAGCACCCGGCGCACGACGTGCTCGCCGCCATCGGCGCCGCCCCGCGCACGGCCCTCGCCGAGAGCGCCGGTCTCGAACTGGCCGACCGGGCGCACGGCGGCGGCATCGCGGTCGACGCGTCGCTGCGCACGTCCGACCCGGCGATCTTCGCCGCGGGCGACGTGTCGGCCGTGCAGCACCAGCTCTTCGACACCCGGCTGCGCGTGGAGCACTGGGCGAACGCGCTGAACGGCGGCCCGGCCGCGGCCCGCGCGATGCTGGGCAAGGACGTGACGTACGACCGGGTGCCGTACTTCTTCTCCGACCAGTACGACGTGGGCCTTGAGTACTCGGGCTGGGCGCCCCCGGGGTCGTACGACCAAGTGGTGATCCGCGGCGACGCGGGAAAGCGGGAGTTCATCGCGTTCTGGCTGAGCGAGGGGCGGGTCCTGGCGGGCATGAACGTGAATGTGTGGGACGTCACGGACCCCATCCAGCGGCTGATCCGCGAGGGCGTCCGCCCCGATCCGGACGCCCTGGCCGATCCGGGCACGCCGCTCACCGCGCTGCTCCCGTGACGGCGACCGCCGAGATCTCGTGACCGGAGTGTCGGAGGGGGGCCGTAGTATTCCTACGTGGCAGGCAGGATCAATGACGAGGACGTGAAGGCGGTTCGGGACGCGGTCCCGATCGACGCCGTGGTCTCCGACTACCTCCAGCTGCGGAACGCGGGCGGCGGCAACCTCAAGGGCCTGTGCCCCTTCCACGACGAGAAGTCACCGTCCTTCCAGGTCAGCCCGAGCAAGGGACTCTTCCACTGCTTCGGCTGCCAGGAAGGCGGCGACACGATCGCCTTCGTGATGAAGATCGACCACCTCACGTTCTCGGAGACGGTCGAGCGCCTCGCCGCCAAGGCGGGCATCACGCTGCGGTACGAGGAGGGCGGCTACAACCCCTCGCACCAGCGCGGCGAGCGCATCCGCCTGGTCGAGGCGCACAAGGTCGCCGCGCAGTTCTACGTCGACCAGCTGGAGAGCCCCGAGGCCGAGATCGGCCGGAAGTTCCTCGCCGAGCGCGGCTTCGACCAGGCCGCGGCGGCGCACTTCGGCGTGGGCTACAGCCCGGCGGGCTGGGACCACCTCACCCGCTTCCTGCGCGGCAAGGGCTTCAGCGACAAGGAGCTGACCCTCTCCGGCCTCTCCCAGGAGGGCCGCCGCGGGCCCATCGACCGCTTCCGGGGCCGGCTGATGTGGCCGATCCGCGACATCGGCGGCGAGGTCGTCGGCTTCGGCGCGCGCAAGCTCCGCGACGACGACAACGGCCCGAAGTACCTGAACACGCCCGAGACCCCGATCTACAAGAAGGGCCAGGTCCTGTACGGCGTCGACCTGGCCAAGAAGGAGATCGCCAAGACCTCCCGCGCGGTCGTCGTCGAGGGTTACACCGACGTCATGGCCTGCCACCTCGCCGGCGTCACCACCGCCATCGCGACCTGCGGCACGGCCTTCGGCGGCGACCACATCAAGATCCTGCGCCGCCTGTTGATGGACAACGGCTCGGCCCGGGTGATCTTCACCTTCGACGGCGACGCGGCCGGCCAGAAGGCCGCCCTGCGCGCCTTCGAGGACGACCAGAAGTTCGCCGCCGAGACGTACATCGCCATCGCGCCCGACGGCATGGACCCCTGCGAACTGCGCCTGGCCAAGGGCGACGAGGCGGTCGCCGACCTGGTCGAACCCCGCACCCCGCTCTTCGAGTTCGCCCTGCGTCAGATCGTCGGCCGGTACGACCTGGAGACCCCCGCGGGCCGCGCCGCCGCCCTCGACGAGGCGGGTCCCGTCGTGGCCCGCATCAAGAACAGCGGAGCGCAGCACGAGGTGGCCGTCCAGCTCGCCGGCATGCTCGGCATCCTGGACACCCAGTTCGTCGTCAAGCGCGTGGCCCAGCTGGCCCGTTGGGCCCGTGACCGGGGCGGCAGGGGCCCGGCCCCGCAGCAGCGCGGCCCCCAGCAGCAGCCCCCGGCGTACGGCCCGTCGGCCCCGGCGGCCCCCTCCGGCCCCGCGCTGAACCTGCGCAGCCCCGCCCACCGCACCGAGCGCGAGCTGCTCAAGCTGGCCCTGCAGCGCCCGGAGCTGGTCTCCCCGGCCTTCGACGCGTACGGGGTGGACGAGTTCACGGCCCCGCCGTACGCCGCCGTGCGCCAGTGCGTCGAGGAGGCGGGCGGCGCCGAGGCGGGCATCGCCGAGCCGCAGGCCTACCTCGGGCGGGTCCTGGACGCCGCCCCGGACGACTCGGTTCGCGCCATGGTCACCGAGCTGGCCGTGGAGGCGATCCTGCGCCGCGCGGTCGACGAGATGTACGCGGGCATCCAGCTGGTCCAGGTCCGGCTGCGCGCCGTCGACCGCCGCATCCGTGAGGTCCAGGGCGCCCTGACCCGCCTGGGCGGCCACGGCGACCAGGCTCAACTGGCGGCCGTCCAGAACGAGTTGTGGGTCCTCCAGCAGTACGCACAGGCGCTGCGCGAACGGGGCGCGGACGCGCTCTGAGGCCGCTGCGGAGCCCGCCCCGCGGCAGCTCCGAGGTTCATCACCGACGGCTCCGGTTACCCGTCGGGTAACCGGTCGGTCACGGACCGGACTCAAAAAGTCACCGCACGCCCCTCGTGGCGGCCGTGTGTCGTACCCCACACTGGGTTGCGGTGCCTGAGTCCTCGGAGCGCGGCCGGCCCGCAGACAGCGAATGCGGACCCGGTACACCCGCGATTCCACACATCGTGTTCGGGACGGACAGCGGCGAGGCCGTGGAAGCCGATCCCGCTGTACCGCTGCCGCACGCCTCAGCAGCGATCATCATGGAGGTCGCCCCCGTGCAGACCCAGACCCTCACCCAGAGCGAGACCGCCGGGCCCGCGACAGCGGGTGCGACGGACGCGGACGGCGGTGCGGACGTCATCGCGGCCGTGCCCCCGCAGAGCCGCGCGGCCCGGCATCCCGAGACAGGGCCCGCCGGCGCCGGGACCCCGGAGGCCGCGGAGCCCCCGGAGGCACTGGAACCGGACACCGGCGAGCTGCCCCCCGCGCCCCGCGGCCGTACGGACACCGGCGGTCCCTCCTCCGACCTGTTCCGGCAGTATCTGCGCGAGATAGGCCGGATCCCGCTGCTCACCGCGGCGGAGGAAGTGGAGCTCGCGCGCAGCGTCGAGGCCGGCCTCTTCGCCGAGGAGAAGCTGCGTCTCACCCCCGACCTGGCCTCCCAACTCGCCCTCGACCTGGACAAGTTGGTCGTCACGGGCCGGATGGCCAAGCGCCGCCTGATCGAGGCGAACCTGCGCCTCGTCGTCTCCGTCGCCAAGCGGTACGTCGGCCGTGGCCTGACCATGCTCGATCTCGTCCAGGAGGGAAACCTGGGCCTGATCAGGGCGGTGGAGAAGTTCGACTACGCGCGGGGCTACAAGTTCTCGACGTACGCCACCTGGTGGATCCGCCAGGCCATGTCCCGCGCGCTCGCCGACCAGGCCCGCACCATCCGCGTACCGGTGCATGTCGTGGAGCTCATCAACCGCGTCGTCCGCGTCCAGCGCCGGATGCTCCAGGAGCGGGGCTACGAACCCACGCCCGAAGAGGTGGCCGCCCACCTCGACCTGCCGCACGAGCGCGTCAGCGAGGTCCTGCGGCTCGCCCAGGAACCGGTCTCGCTGCACGCACCGGTCGGCGAGGAGGACGACGTCGCGCTCGGCGACCTCATCGAGGACGGCGACGCGGCGAGTCCGGTCGAATCGGCGGCGTTCCTCCTCCTGCGCGAGCACCTGGAGGCGGTGCTCTCCACGCTCGGCGAGCGCGAACGCAAGGTGGTCCAGCTCCGCTACGGCCTGGCGGACGGCAGGCCCCGCACGCTGGAGGAGATCGGCCGCATCTTCGGCGTGACCCGCGAACGCATCCGCCAGATCGAGTCCAAGACCCTGAACAAACTCAGGGACCACGCGTTCGCGGACCAGCTGAGGGGTTATCTGGACTGAGCGGGGACCCGCCCGAAGGGGCGCGGGGAACTGCGCGACCAGCCACAACGGACCGGCACGCGCAGATTCCCCGACCCCCGGCGGCGCTAGTCGACTTCAGCCACAGCCTCCGCGAACTGAGCCGCGTACAGCCGCGCGTAGGCCCCCTCGGCCGCCAGCAGCGCGTCATGCGTACCCTGCTCCACGATGTCCCCGTCCTCCATCACCAGGATGGTGTCGGCGTCGCGAATCGTGGAGAGCCGGTGCGCGATGACGAACGAGGTCCGCCCATGCGCGAGGCGAGCCATCGCCTTCTGGATGAGCACCTCGGTCCGGGTGTCCACGGAACTGGTCGCCTCGTCCAGAACGAGAATCACCGGATCCGACAAGAACGCCCGGGCAATGGTGATCAGCTGCTTCTCGCCCGCGCTGACCCCCGTCCCCTCGTCGTCGATGACGGTGTCGTACCCCTCGGGCAGAGTCCGCACGAAACGGTCCGCGTGCGCGGCCCGCGCCGCCTCCTCGATCTCCTCGCGGGTGACGTCCTTGGCCGCTCCGTACGCGATGTTCTCCGCGATCGTGCCGCCGAACAGCCATGTGTCCTGGAGCACCATGCCGATGCCGGACCGCAGTTCGTCGCGGGACATCTTCGCGATGTCGACCCCGTCGAGCGTGATGCGCCCGCCGGTGACCTCGTAGAACCGCATGAGGAGATTGACCAGCGTGGTCTTGCCCGCGCCGGTGGGGCCGACGATGGCCACCGTGTGGCCCGGCTCGACCTTCAGGGACAGGTCCTCGATGAGCGGCTTGTCCTGCTCGTAGCGGAAGGACACGTTCTCCATCTCGACCCGCCCGCGCAGCTGGTCGGGACGCTCGCCCGGCACCGGGTCGGCCTCCTGCTCCTCCGCGTCGAGCAGCTCGAAGATCCGCTCGGCGGAGGCGACACCGGACTGCACCAGGTTCGCCATCGAGGCGACCTGCGTGAGCGGCATCGAGAACTGCCGCGAGTACTGGATGAAGGCCTGCACGTCACCGATGGACAGCGCCCCGGACGCGACCCGAAGACCGCCGACCACGGCCACCAGCACATAGTTGAGGTTCGACATGAAGAACATCAGCGGCTGCATGGCCCCGCTGTTGAACTGCGCCTTGAACCCGGCCTCGTACAGCTCCTCGTTCTGCTCGGCGAAGGCCTTGGCCGACTCCTCCTGACGCCCGAAGACCTTCACCAGGCTGTGCCCGGTGTACATCTCCTCGATGTGCGCGTTGAGCTTGCCGGTGGTCTTCCACTGCTGCACGAACTGCGGCTGCGACCGCTTGCCGACCTTCGTGGCCACGAGGAACGACAGCGGCACGGTGATCAGCGCCACCAGGGCGAGCAGCGGCGAGACGTAGAACATCATCACCAGTACGCCGATGATGGTGAGCAGCGAGTTCACCAGCTGCCCCATGGTCTGCTGGAGCGTCTGCCCGATGTTGTCGATGTCGTTCGTGGCGCGGCTGAGCACCTCGCCGCGCTGCCGCTTGTCGAAGTACGACAGGGGGAGTCGCGACAGCTTCGTCTGTACGTCCTCACGCATCCGGAAGACGGTCCGGTTGATGGCGCGGTTCGAGAGCCGCGTCGCCACCAGCATCAGCAGACCGGCCGCCAGGAACGTGCCGAGCGCGAGCAGCAGCACCTCGCCGACGGCGCCGAAGTCGATGCCCTCGCCCGGTGTGAAGTCGACGCCGGAGAGCATGTCGGCCATGCCGCCGTCGCCCTTGTCGCGCAGGCCCTCGATGGCCTGCTCCTTGGTGACGCCGTCCGGCATGTCACGGCCGACGATGCCCGCGAAGAGCAGGTCGGTCGCCCGGCCGAGGATCTTCGGGCCGACCACGGTCAGCGCCACGCTGAGCACGACGGCGGCGATCATCCCGTACATCGTGGTGCGCTCGGGCCTGAACTGCGCGAGCAGCCGCTTGCCGGACCCCTTGAAGTCCATGGACCGGGTGTCCGGTCCCGCCATCATCATCCGTCCGCCCGGACCGGCCATTACGCGGCCTCCGCTTCCGTCAGCTGGGAGAGCACGATCTCCCGGTAGGTCTCGTTGCCCTCCATCAGCTCGTGATGGCGTCCGCTGCCCACGACCCGGCCCTCGTCGAGGACGATGATGCGGTCGGCGTCCCGGATGGTCGCCACGCGCTGGGCGACGATCACGACGGTCGCCTCGGCGGTCTCCTGCGACAGGGCGCGCCGCAGCGCGGCGTCGGTCGCGTAGTCGAGCGCGGAGAACGAGTCGTCGAAGAGGTAGATCTCGGGGCGCTGGACGAGCGTGCGGGCGATGGACAGGCGCTGGCGCTGACCGCCGGACACGTTGGTCCCGCCCTGGGAGATGGGCGCGTTCAGCCCTTCCTCCAGGCCCTCCACGAACCCCTTGGCCTGGGCGACCTCAAGGGCGTGCCAGAGTTCGTCGTCCGTGGCCTGCGGATTGCCGTACCGGAGATTGGTCGCGACCGTGCCGGCGAAGAGATACGGCTTCTGTGGGACCAGGCTCACGGTCCTCGCGAGCAGCGCGGGCTCGACGGTGCCGACGTCGACGCCGCCGACCAGGACCTCGCCCTCGGTCGCGTCCATCAGCCGCGGCACGAGGCTGAGCAGCGTCGACTTGCCGCTGCCGGTCGAGCCGATGACGGCGGTGGTCTCGCCGGGCCTGGCGACCAGGTCGATGGCCTTGAGCACGGGCTCCTCGGCACCGGGGTAGCGGAAGCCCGCGCCCCGGATCTCCAGGTGGCCGTGGCTGCGGAGTTCGCGCACGGGGTCGGCCGGGGGCACCACGCTGCTCGCGGTGTCCAGGACCTCCTCGATGCGCTCGGCGCAGACCTCCGCGCGCGGCACCATCATGAACATGAAGGTGGCCATCATCACGGACATCACGATCTGCATCAGATAGGCGAGGAACGCGGTGAGCGCGCCGATCTCCATGCCGCCGCTGTCGATGCGGTGCGCGCCGAACCAGACGACGGCGATCGAGGAGATGTTCACGACGGTCATGACGATCGGGAACATCAGGGCGAGCAGCTTGCCGGTGCCCAGCGAGACCTCGGTCAGCTCGGTGTTGGCCTGCCGGAAGCGCTCCTCCTCGTAGCCGTCGCGGACGAAGGCGCGGATGACGCGGTTGCCGGTGATCTGCTCGCGCAGCACCCGGTTCACGGTGTCGAGGCGCTCCTGCATGGTGCGGAAGAGCGGGCGCATCCGCTTCACGATGAGGCTCACGCAGATGCCGAGGACGGGCACGACCGCGATCAGCACGCCCGAGAGGGGTACGTCGAGGCCGAGGGCCATGATGATGCCGCCGACGCACATGATCGGCGCGGACACCATGAGCGTGAACGTCATCAGGACCAGCATCTGCACCTGCTGGACGTCGTTCGTGGTCCGGGTGATCAGGGACGGCGCGCCGAACTGGCCCAACTCCCGCGCGGAGAACGACTGTACGCGGTCGAAGACGGCGGCCCGGATGTCACGGCCGAGCGCGGACGCGGTGCGGGCGCCGTAGTAGACGGCGCCCACGTTGCAGACCACCTGGGCGACGGTCACGGCGATCATGAGACCGCCGAACGACAGGATGTAGCCCGTGTCCCCCTTCACGACACCCTGGTCGATGATGTCGGCGTTGAGGGTGGGCAGATAGAGCGAGGCGCAGGTCTGCAGGAACTGCAGGAGCACCAGCAGGGCGATGGGTTTTTTGTACGGGCCCAGGTGGGCCCGTAGGAGTCGTATGAGCACGCGGGTCTCTCGAGAGGAGTCGGCGAGGTTTTTGGCGAGGCCCCCCATACTCCGACACCACACCCGGCCGTGCGCAACCAATTATCCCATGACCCGGTAAAAAATTAGTCCGGGTCAAGAAGTCTGGGCCGGGAGTGGGTGCCCCTCAGAAGCCGCTCGCCGTGAACGCCCCCGGATGGGACTGCTCCCGCACCGTCCGGTACTGCTGCCGAACCGCCTGCCCCACCGCCAGTTCCTCGCCGGGCTCGAAGACCTGCGCCGAGGCGCCCTGCCAGTGGGGCAGCTGGCCGGTCAGGGCCCAGGCCGCCTGGCGGGCCGCGCCGATCGCCGTGTAGTCCGCGGGCTGCGGCACCACGACCTGCGTGCCGAGCAGCATCGGCGCCGCGGCCTGCACGGCCGGCAGCTCGGCGGCGGCGCCCAGGAGGAACACCCGTCGCACCTCCACGCCCCGCCCCCGCAACACGTCGAGCGCGTCACCGAGCCCGCACAGCATGCCCTCGAAGGCGGCCCGCGCCAGATGCTCGGGCCGCATGGACTCCCGCCGCAGCCCCGTCAGCGTCCCTGCCGCATGCGGCAGATTCGGCGTCTTCTCGCCCTCCAGATACGGCAGGAGCACGAGCCCGTGCGCCCCCGGAGTCGACTTCATGGCGAGCTCGGAGAGCCCCTCCAGATCAGCGACCCCCAACATCTCGGCGGCGCCCCGCAGAACCCGTACGGCATTCAGCGTGTGTACGACGGGAAGGTGCATCCCGGTGGCATCGGCGAGGGAGGTGATGGTCCCGCTCGGATCGACGAGCGCTTCATGATGTACGGCCATCACGGACCCCGAAGCCCCCAACGAGACGACGGCATCGCCCTGTTGGACCCCGAGCCCGAAGGCCGCGGCCATGGTCTCGCCCGTACCGGCGGAGATCAGCAGCCCTTCGGGAGTGGTCCCGGCGGCCTCGGCGGGCCCGATGACCTCGGGCAGCATCGCCTGGTGCCCCAGCGCGAGCTCGACGAGATCGGGCCGGTAGGCACCTGTGGCCGCCGACCAGTACCCGGTCCCGGAGGCTCCGCCGCGGTCGGTCGTACGCCGCGCGGGCCGGCCGAGGAGCTGCCACACCAGCCAGTCATGCGCCTGCATCAGGGCGGCCACGCGCTGCGCCGCCTCCGGCTCGGTCTTCGCCAGCCAGCGCAGCTTCGTCACGGGCTGTGCGGCCTGCGGCACACATCCCACGGCCTGCGCCCAGGCCTCGCGGCTGCCGAACCCGTCGATCAGATCGGCGGCGGCGACCTGCGCCCGCCGGTCGTTGCCGACGAGCGCGGGGCGCACCGTGTTGCCGTGCTGGTCCAGGGGGACGACCGCGTTCTGCTGGGCGGCGACCCCGATGGCCTGCACGCCCTCGAGCAGCCCGCCCCCCGCGGCCTCGCCCAGCGAGAGCAGCCAGGCCTGCGGATCGACGTCGGAGGGCCGCCCGCCGCTCTCGGTGCTCTCCAACGGGTGCGGCGCGTGGCCCTGCCTGAGTACGGCGCCCGTATCCGAGTCACAGACCACGATGCGTGTGAAATCGGGCGAACTGTCCAGCCCGGCGACTATCCCCATGCGGGAATTCTGCCGTACCGCGCGTGGTACCCCGTACCGCAGGCTCCGGAGCGCGTGCGGTGCCTCGCGCCTCGGGCTCCGGCGGGGTCAGGTGTTGCTGGTGCCCCAGTCGTCCTCGGCGGCCGCACCCTGCCCGCGCTCGCGCAGGGACCGCACCCGGTCGGCCACCGAGTCCGGCATCCGGTCGCCGACCTTCTCCGACACGGAGTGGAAGGCCTTTCCCGCCACGTCCCGCCCCTGCTGGGTCGCGGACTCGACGGTGTTGCGCACGGCCGGGTTCTGCGCGAACTCGCGGGCGGACTTCTTCAACTGCTCGTAGCGCTCGCGTCCGGCACGGGTACCGAGCACGTACCCGAGAGCCAGGCCCGCCACGAATGTGAGCCGGTAGCGCATGACTGCCACCCTTCCCTTACGTCGTGAGGGGATACCGATTGGCGGAGCACCCCCCTGCTTGCGCTAATGTATGTGTCGCAGCGAGCGCACGCCGCCCGGGAATCCCCAGGTAGGTGACATCGTTGCGACGAGACGATCCCCTGTAGCTCAATTGGCAGAGCAGCCGGCTGTTAACCGGCAGGTTACTGGTTCGAGTCCAGTCGGGGGAGCTCGATCTCCTGTAGCTCAATTGGCAGAGCAGCCGGCTGTTAACCGGCAGGTTACTGGTTCGAGTCCAGTCGGGAGAGCTGTGAGAAGGACCTCTGGGGATCCCCTCAGGGGTCCTTTTTCGTGCCTGGTGGAACCACACGGGCACGCCTGCGGTCCTCATGGTCGTGCGATGCCGACCATCCGAAGCAGGAGATCGTATGAGCGGCTATGCTGCGGCAGACGGCGCGCACAAATGTGCGCGACGCGCCGTTAGGGGCGGTAGCTCAGCCGGTTAGAGCAGCGGACTCATAATCCGTCGGCCGTGGGTTCGAGTCCCACCCGCCCCACCTCTCCGGCCGGAGCAGAATCGATCTGACCAGCCAGTACGTAACAGCGAGGCCCGCCACGTAAACCGTGGCGGGCCTTCTGTCACTCCAAGAGAGGCATGCGGCGGCTGCCTCGGGCGCTTCCCCGACGGACCAGGACCGGCAGCTGTCGTTATCGATTTGCTCCCCCACTCAGTGCAACCGTGAGTAACGCCACAGCTACAGCGAGCCCTTTGTCCCATGCGCCCCAACTCGCCCTCCTGGATCTCCACTTGGCGACTACATACAGTCGCCACCTGATTGCACTGTTCAAGCAATCTTCATTTTCATGAAGGACCGGGGTGGGATATGTGGGGGCGGCGCGTGCGTTCGCGCGGTGGGGCCGGGGCGCTTGCGGGTCTGGTCAGTGTGGCGATCGTGGCGGGACTGGCTCCGGCGGCGACCGCGACGGAGGCAGCCTCTCGGGCCGCACGCGCGGCCGCCAAGGCTGTGGACACAGGTGCGGCCGGTGAAGAGGCGAGCACCGAGACGGCGTTAGCGGAAGCCAAGCGCACCGGCAAGCCGGTCGAGGTCACGTCACTGCGCGGCGCGAGCAGCGATGTGTACGCGACCGCTGACGGAAACCTGGAGGCGCGGGAGTATCTGCGCCCTGTCCGGGCCCGGGTGGGGGATGAGTGGAAGGCGGTCGACACCGACCTGGCGAAGGCGGCCGATGGCAGCGTCGCGCCGAAAGTGACCACGGTAGGGCTGGAGTTTTCCGGTGGTGGCGATGCGCCGCTGGTGCGGATGACGAAGTCCGGCCGTGAGCTGGCGCTGTCCTGGCCCGGCAAGCTGCCGGCCCCGCGGCTGGCGGGGGCCACCGCCACTTATGCCGACGTGCTCCCGGATGTGGACCTGCGGATGGGGGCGCAGGAGGACGGGTTCACCCAGCTCCTTGTGGTGAAGTCGGCCAAGGCCGCGGAGAGCTCGGAGCTCACCGAGCTGCGGTTGAAGTTGGCCGCGGACGGCATCGAGGTCAAGGAGACCGCTCAGGGCGAGCTGCAGGCCGTCGACAAGGGCGCCAAGGGTGCGGTGTTCGAGGCGCCGAGGCCGATGATGTGGGACTCCAGCCCCGGCACTGGTACCGGCACCGGCGGCACGCCGGCCGCCAAGGCCGCGCCGTCCGGAGTCACCGCATCGCAGGACGACGGAGACCAGTCGCAGTCCGGGGAGGAGCCTGCGGCCGGTGAGTCCGGCAAGCTCGCGCCCGTCGGGGTCGATGTCCCGGCGGGTGGCAAGGAGCTGGTGCTGACGCCGGACGCGGAGGTGCTGAAGGGCAAGGACACCACGTATCCGGTGTTCATCGATCCGCAGTGGTACTCGCCGCGCGCGTCCGCGTGGACGATGGCGTCGAAGTACTGGGACTCCTCGCCGCAGTGGAAGTTCAACGGCGATCACGACGCGGGCATGGGCTACTGCAACTGGTACTACTGCCAGCCCCATGACACCAAGCGGCTCTTCTACCGCATCCCCGTCTCCAAGTTCGCGGGCAAGACGATCCTGTCCGCCGAGTTCGTCGTGCGGAACACCTGGTCCGCCTCCTGCTCGGACCGCAGCGTGGAGCTGTGGCAGACCAAGGGCATCTCCTCCTCGACCACCTGGAACTCGCAGAACGCCTCCGGGTTCTGGGACAAGAAGCTCTCGACGAAGTCGTTCGCCTACGGCTATTCGGGCTGCGCGGCCAAGGACGCCGAGTTCTCGGTGAAGTCCGCCGTCCAGGCGGCCGCCGACGGCCGGGATCCGACGATGACGTTCGGCCTGCGCGCGGACGACGAGTCGGATGCGTACGGCTGGAAGCGGTTCTCGGACAAGGCGTTTTTGCGGGTGAAGTACAACCGGGCGCCCTCTCAGCTCAAGATGTCGCAGCTGACGATGGAGTACGGCGGGACCTGCAAGAGGTCCGGTGATGCCGCACGTATCCGCACGCTGGGGAAGATCCATGCCAACAATGTGAAGGACCCCGACGGCGACAGCGTCTCGGTGCAGTTCCAGGCCAAGTGGGACGGGGGCGGCTGGAGTCCGGCACGGACTTCGGCGAAGAAGTCCGGCTCCGATTTCACGGTCGGCCTGCCCTCATCGATTCCGGTCAACAAGCAGGTCAACTGGTATGCGCGCGTCTATGACGGGGCGCAGTACTCCCCGTGGTCATACGCGGGCGACCCGACGGCCTGCTACTTCGTCCACGACACCAAGGTCCCCAAGGCGCCTGCGGTGTCCTCGGGCGAGTACCCGGCCTCCGACTCCGAGGATCCCGACGATCCCTGGTACGACGGGGTGGGCAAGTACGGGTCGTTCGAGCTGAAGGCCGCCGACAGTGATGTGACGTCGTACCGGTACGGCATCAACATCGACCCCAGCTCGAACAACAAGATCACCACGTCCGGCGGTGCGGCGAAGAGCGCGAAGGTGCTGCCCGCCAAGGCGGGGCTGAACTTCATCACGGCCCAGGCCTTCGACACCGCGGGCAACGGCAGCGAGATCCGCACCTACCAGTACCGCGTCAAGGCCGGCCAGCCCGAGCGGGCCACCTGGCAGCTGGACGAGACCGAAGGCGCCGCTGAGGCCAAGGGCTCGACGCCGCCGCGCACCGCCCAACTTCATGGCGGGGCAGCCCCTGGCGCGACCGGCGTGCAGGGCACCGCTGTCGCCTTCAACGGAACGGACGGCTACGCCTCCACCGACATCCCGGTGGTCAACACCAGCGGCGGCTTCGCGGTCTCCGCGTGGGTCAAGCTGTCGAAGATGCCCGAGGGCGCGGCGGTCATCGCCACCCAGCCGGGCAACCACTCGCCGGGCTTCGAGCTGTACTACTCCAAGACGTACGACCGCTGGGCGTTCAACCAGTACAAGTCCGATACCGCCGACGCGGGCATCGCCCGAGCGATGGCCGACCAGCCGGGCGGCGCCACGCCGGACAAGTGGACGCACCTGGCCGGGTCCTATGACTCGGCGCGCGATGTGCTGGAGCTGTTCGTCGACGGCAAGCTGGTCGGCCAGACCGCCTACGACAGCCCGTGGGAGGCCCGCCGCGGTCTGCAACTTGGTGCCGCCTCCTACAGCGGCGCGCCCTCGGCGTTCTTCCCCGGCGCGGTCGACAACGTCCAGCTGTTCGACAAGCCGCTCGCCCAGGACGAGATCGACAAACTGCACGCCCAGCAGACGGTCGGTGATCCGGGCCGCCCCGCGCTCGCCGTCTTCGACCTGGACGAGGCGGCGGAAGCGAAGGAGGTCGCCGGACACGGCGGGGTGCTGCCCGCCAGGTACAACGGCGGTGTCACCACCGGCGTCCCCGGCATCGCGGGCAAGGCGGCCACGTTCAACGGCACCGACGGCTACGCCAAGATCGGCCAGACCAACGGGCCGCATCTGAACACCTCGCGCAGCTTCACCGTCTCTGCCTGGGCCAAGCTCGACAAGAAGCCGGACGGCGCGGCGATCATCACCGCACAGGCAGGGAAGGAGCGCCCCGGCTTCGAGCTGTACTACTCCTCCACCTACAACCGGTGGGCGGTCAACCAGTACTCCGCCGACGCGGCGGACGCGACCCCGATCCGCGCGATGCAGCCCGAGGGCGCCAGCGCCTTCGTGGGGGAGTGGGCGCAGCTGGTGGGCGTGCACGACACCGTCGCCAACACCCTGACCCTGTACGTCAATGGGGCCAAGGCCGGATCGGTGCCGCTGGCCGGAGCCTTCTACGCCGACCAGTCCATGTACCTCGGGGCGGGCAGCTACAGCGGCCAGGTCAAGAACCACTTCCCGGGCAGCATCGACGACGTACGCCTCCTGGACCGTCCGGTCTCGGCCGAGGAAGTCCAGCAGATGTTCAAGCAGCGCCCGCTGGTCAAGGGCCGCTGGAACTTCGAGGAGACCAACGCCGCCACCACGCCGGACTCCTCCGTGCACAAGCGGCCGATGAATCTCCACGGCGGTGCACAGCTCGGCTCCGGAATGATCGACAGCAGTGGGCTGCAGCTGAATGGCACCGACGCCTATGCGGCCACCAGCGCGATGCCCGTCGACACCAGCGGCAGCTTCACCGTCACCGCCTGGGCCCAGGCCGCCGCGATCCCCGATCACGGTGTGGCGCTGGTCAGCGGCGACGGCAGCAACCGCAGTGCCTTCGAGGTCCGCTTCCAGCCGGATACCAAGGATCCCGAGGGGCTGGGCCGTTGGGAGCTCACGCTCTCGGACAAGGACAGTACGGACGCCGCGGTCACCCAGGTCGGCAACACCGAGTTCTTCGACGCCCGCGAGTGGAATCACCTTGCGGTGGTCTACGACGGCTTCGCCAAGGAGGCCCGCCTCTACGTCAACGGTGTCCTCCAGGAAGTGGCGTGCGGGGACTCGGACGGCAACGGGGACGCGGACGACGCGGCCTGCCAGGACCTGATCGCCTGGGCGGACAACGTTTTGACCTTCAGGGCCGCCAAGTCCCTGCAGGTCGGCAAGGCCAAGGGCGACGCCACCGGGACGTACTTCGCCGGCACCGTCGACGACGTGTGGACCTTCCAGGGCGCATTGACCGACGCACAGATCGAGAAGCTGGCCGGCTCCTGGTTCGGCATTCCCACCGACATACCGGGCGACAGCTGAGCCCCGGGTGTGCCGGGTGAGCGGCACCCGCTCACCCGGCACACCCCTCTTGTGAAGGACTGATCTCTGACGATGAACGGCATGACCAGACCGCGCCGGTTCGGCGCGGTACGACGAAGAGTGGCCCTGGCGGTGTCCGCCGTGATGGTGGGCACGCTGGTGCAGGCGGTGAGCGCACCGGTCGCGACGGCGGACGGCGGTGGCAGACCGGACCTTCCCTCGGCGGAGAAGCCGGTCAAGGGCCGGGACGGCATCAAGGTCGAGCCGCGCAAGGTGGCCAAGGGGCCGAAGACTCCGAAGCGGGCGCCGAAGGTGGCCTGGCCGAAGGCCGGGGCTGCCGTGGTGGAGATCCCGGAGGCGGCGGCCAAGGAGGCCGGGAAAGCCGTCAAGGCAAAGGGGCTGCCGCTGGCCGTCGGGGTGTCGAAGGCGACCGACTCCAAGCGTCCGGGCCGTAGCGTAAAGGCGGCAGCCGCACCTGCGGCGGGCGGTGTCGAGGCGCGCGTCCTGAGCCGCAAGGCGGCCGAGCGGGCCGGGGTGAACGGTGTGCTGTTCACCCTCGACTCGGGGAACGAGAAGAGCGACAAGCCCGGCACGGTCAGGGCGACACTCGACTACTCCGGCTTCGCCGAGGCCTTCGGCGGCGGCTACGCGTCCCGTCTCACGCTGGTCCAGTTGCCTGCCTGTGCCCTGGACACCCCGGCGAAGCAGCAGTGCCGTACCGCCGAGCCGGTCCGGACGGTCAACGACACGGAGAAGCAGACGCTGACCGCCGACAAGGTGGCGCTGCACTCGTCGGGGGAAACCGTACTGGCCGCGGTCGCGGAGGAGGAGAGCGAGAACAGCGACTACAAGGCAACCTCGCTGTCGCCCTCCGCAACCTGGAACACGGACCTGAACACCGGTGACTTCTCCTGGTCGTACGACATGCCGGTGCCCGGGGTGCCAGGTGACCTGAAGCCGGAGTTGGGCCTCTCGTACTCCTCCAGCGCCATCGACGGACGGTCCGGTTCGACGAACAACCAGTCCTCCTGGGTCGGCGACGGATTCGACCTGTGGCCCGGCTACATCGAGCGCCGCTACAAGCCCTGTGCCGACGACGGTGAAGAGCACGCGGACGGCAACAAGCCCGGCGACCAGTGCTGGGACTACGACAACGCGTTCATCACCTTCAACGGCAAGGGCGGCGAGCTGGTCCCCGCCGGGGACGGCGAGTTCAAGTTCAAGCAGGACGACGGCAGCCGCATCAAGAAGCTGTCGTCCACCGACCGCGGCAACGGCGACAACGACGGCGAGTACTGGCGTCTGACCGACCCCGACGGCGTCCGCTACTACTTCGGCTACAACCGGCTGCCCGGCTGGGCGGACGGCAAGACCACCACGGAATCCACTTGGACGGCGCCGGTCTTCGGCAACAACGCCGACGATCCCTGCCACAAGGCGTCCTTCGCCGACTCCTGGTGCCAGCAGGCATGGCGCTGGAACCTCGACTACGTCGTGGACCCGCGGGGCAACGCGATCGCGTACTACTACGACCAGGAGAAGAACTCCTACGGCCGCAACCTGGAGGCCAAGGACAACACCCGCTACACCCGCGGCGGTTCGCTCAGCCGCATCGAGTACGGCCTGAAGTCCTCGGCGATGTACGGAGGAAAGCCGCTGGCCAAGGTCGACTTCGCCACTTCGGAACGCTGCCTGCCGGACAGCAACACCGACTGCTCGGACATCGGCAAGGACGCCTTCTACTGGTACGACACGCCCTGGGACATGAACTGCCCGGAGGCGGCGGACTGCGACCAGGGCCGCCTGTCCCCGACGTTCTTCACCCGCAAGCGGCTGACCGGCGTCACCACCCAGGTCCTCAACGGTGATGCCTACAGCAAGGTCGACTCCTGGAAGCTGGGCCACCGCTGGGGCATGGCGGACGTCGACTACCAGCTGCTGCTCGACTCCGTCCAGCGCACCGGTCACACGGCCGAGCCCGCGGTGACGCTGCCGAAGACGACCTTCGCCTACACCCAGCTGGCGAACCGCCTGGACAAGACCGGCGACGGCTACGCGCCGTTCATCAAGGCCCGCCTGTCCACGGTCGCCGACGAGTCCGGCGGCCAGATCGACGTCAACTACTCGGCGCCGGCCTGCGACTGGGACGCCCTGCCCACGCCGCAGTCCAACACCACCCGCTGCTTCCCGCAGTACATCGGCGGTTCCAGCACGGACGATCCGGAGCGCCAATGGTTCAACAAGTACGTCGTCACCTCCACGACCAACACCGACCGCACCGGCGGCGCCCCCGACGCGGTGACCGCATACGAGTACCTGGGCGACGCGGCCTGGCACTACGACGATGACGACGGCCTGACCAGGAAGAAGTTCAAGACGTGGTCCCAGTGGCGCGGCTATGGCCACGTCCGGGTCAAGACGGGTGGCCAGGGCGGCGGCGACGCGCTCAAGTCGCAGGAGGACTCCTACTTCCTGCGCGGTATGGACGGGGATCGCAAGGACACCTCCGGCGGCACCAAGTCCGTCAGCGTCTCGCTGGGCGAGGGCGAGGGCGACCCGATCACGGACCACGAGTCGGCGGCCGGATTCGCCTACAAGACCGCCACCTACTCCGGTCCCGGCGGCAAGATCCTCGACAAGACGGTGAATCGTCCCTGGCGCCACGAGACCGCGAAGAAGGTCCGCGACTGGGGCACGGTGACCGCGAACTTCACCGGCAACGCCCACTCCAAGACCTGGACGTCCCTGGACGACGGTGCGGGCACGGACTGGCGGATCACCTCCACCGCGACGGACTTCGACACCGTCGCGGGCCGGGTCACCCAGGTCGACGACCTCGGCGACAACGCCACGGCCGCCGACAACCAGTGCACCCGCACCACCTACGCCACCAACACCGCCGACAACATCCTCACCCTGCCCTCTCGCGTGGAGACCGTCGCCGTCAAGTGCGCCGACACCCCCGACCGGGCCAAGCAGGTCATCTCCGACATCCGCACCGCCTATGACGGCGGCGCCTACGGGGCGGCGCCCACCAAGGGCGACGCCACGGCGACCGCCACGCTGAAGAAGCACGTCGGAACCAAGGCCACCTACCTGGAATCCGGCGCGACCTTCGACGACTACGGCCGCCGGCTGACCGCCACCGACCTGACCGCCGACGTCACCGCCACGGGCAGCGACGCTCCCGTGCGGACGGTCCGTTCGGACGGTCGCAAGGCGACCACCGCCTACAGCCCGGCCACCGGCTTCCCCACGAAGCTCACCGAGACCAGTCCGCCGGTCAAGGCGGCCGACGCGACCTCGGTGCAGACCACGGTCACCGAGCTGGAGCCGCTGCGCGGCCAGCCCAAGGCGACGGTCGACACCAACACCAAGCGCACCGAGATGACGTACGACGCGCTCGGCCGCTCCGAGAAGGTGTGGCTGGCCGACCGCAGGACCAGCCAGACGCCCAGCTACCAGTTCACCTACTTCGTGGACGAGGGCCAGCCGGTCACGGTCCGCACCCAGACCGTGAACAACGAGGGCGGCCAGGTCGCCTCGTACACCCTCTACGACGGGTTCCTGCGCGAACGCCAGAACCAGGCCCCCGGCCCGGACGCCGGCCGCGTCCTCAGTGACGTCTTCTACGACGAACGCGGCCTGACCACCAAGACGTTCGCCCCCTACTACACCCAAGGCGCCCCCAGCCGGACGCTGTTCAAGCCCGCCGACGCGCTGGGCGTGGAATCCCAGACCCGCACCGCCCACGACGGTCTGGGGCGCGCGGTCGAGGAGCGGCAGATCGCCGGGAACGGCGACGGCGGCACCGTACTCGGCATCACCAAGACCATCCACGGCGGCGACCGCACCACGGTCATCCCGCCCGAGGGCGCCACCGCCACCACCACCCTCACCGACGCCCGCGGCAATGCGACCGAGCTGCGCCAGCACCACACCCGCAGCCAGAGCGCAGCCTTCGACACCACGTCGTACGCCTTCACCCCGCGCGGCGAACTGGCCAAGGTCACCGACCCCGCGGGCAACAACTGGACGTACTCCTACGACCAGCTGGGACGCCAGACCGAGACCACGGACCCGGACAAGGGCACCACGAAGAGCACCTACGACGACCGTGGCCAGCTGACCACCACCACCGACGCCCGCGGCACGACACTGGCCAGCGTCTACGACAACCTGGGCCGCAGGACCGAACTGCGCAAGGACAGTGCCACCGGCGAACTGCGCGCCAAATGGGTCTACGACACGATCGTCGGCGCCAAGGGCCAACTGGCCGAGTCCACCCGCTACGTGGACGGCGCCGCTTACACCTCGAAGGTCACCGGCTACGACCGGCTCTACCGGCCGATGAAGACCGCCGTGGTGATCCCCGACAAGGAAGGCGCCCTGGCCGGCACCTACCAGAGCGGCACCAACTACCTGCCCTCCGGCCTGGTCGGCTCAATCAGCTACTCCGCAGCGGGCTCCCTGCCCGGCGGCGGCTACTCCACCACGTACGAGAAGGAGACCCTGCGCCCCGTCTCCGTCCTGGGCGACGGTTTCCAGGCCGACACCAGCTATTCGCTGACCGGCAAGCCGCTCCAGTACGCACTGGGCAGCACCGGCGGCGGCAAGAAGACCTGGGCCACCAACACGTACGAGTGGGGCACCCAGCGTCTGGCCACCTCCCGCGTCGACCGCCAGGACCAGCCCGGCGTCGACCAGCTCGACACCTACGGATACGACCAGGCCGGCAACATCCTGTCCGTCTCGGACGTCTCCCGCACCGGCACCGACACGCAGTGCTTCACCTACGACTACCTGCGCCGCATGACGGAGGCCTGGACGCAGGGCGACAAGACCTGCGCCACCGCCCCGGCCGGTGACAAGACCGGTGGTCCCGCCCCCTACTGGCACTCCTACACCTACGACAAGGCCGGCAACCGCCTCGCCGAAACCCTCCACGACACCGGCGGCGACAGCACCAAGGACACCAAGCGCACCTACGACTACCCCAAGCCGGGTGACCCGCAGCCCCACACCCTGACCTCGGTCACCTCCCAACTGCCCGGCGGAACCGCCACCAAGGACTCCTACGGCTACGACCAGACCGGCAACACCACGACCCGCACCCTGCGCGGAGACACCCAGACCCTGGCCTGGGACGCCGAAGGCCACCTCGCCAAGGTCACCGAACCCGTCGAGGGTGAGGCGGACAAGGTCACGGAGTATCTGTACGACACCGAGGGCGCGCGCCTGATCGCACGTACCCCGACCGAGACCACCCTCTACCTCGGCCACACCGAAGTCACCCTGCCCAAGGGCGCGGCCAAGGCCAAGGCCACCCGCTACACCCCCCTGGGCGGTGGCCACCAGGCGGTCAAGGAAGACAACGGCACCATCACCTTCACCACCGCCGACCACCAGGGCACCGGCCAACTCTCCGTCGCCGCCACCGACCTGGCCCTGACCCAGCGCCGCACCCTGCCCTTCGGCGGCCCGCGCGGCGAGGCGCCGAAGTCGTGGCCCGGCACCAAGGGCTTCGTCGGCGGCACCGACGACACCAAGTCCACGGGACTCACTCACCTGGGGGCCCGCGAATACGACCCGAGCACGGGACGGTTCATCTCCGTCGACCCGATCATGGATCTGACGAACCCCCAGCAGATCAACGGCTACACCTACAGCAGCAACAACCCTCTTACCTTCAGCGATCCCACAGGGCTGAAGGAGTGCGCCGGCGACTTCTGCAGGCCCGGCGAGGACTGGGTGGACCGTCACGGCGACTATCACAAGGGCAACAAGAAGAAGGGGACTGTTACCAGCAAGGGCAACGGGGGCCACAGCCGTGGGGGCAACAGCGGTTACAGCGGACCGCTTCCGTCGCCTCGCCCCAACGCGGCTCCCGTACCCGGCCCGTATTACACGGACAACGCTGACCCGGTCGCGAATTTCCTGGGTCTGGCGTTCGAGGCCGGCAAGGCTCTTGTGCTGCCTGACACCGAGGCGTGGAAGGGCTGCATGGAGGGCGAAGTCGGGTGGAGTGGTTGCGGCGGCGCATTCGCTGACCTGCCCACGCCTGCGAAGGCCCTGAAACTTCTCAAGCTCAGAAAGCTCAAGGAGGGCGAGGAAGCCGCAGAGGCGGCAGGTAAGTCGAAGAAGGGCGCCCCCTCCGGCTGCAGGTGTTTCCTCGCCGGCACCGACGTCCTCATGGCCGAAGGCACGAGCAAGAACATCGAGGACGTCGAACTCGGCGACAAAGTCCAGGCCACTGACCCGGAAACCGGTGAAACAAGCGAACGCGAAGTCACGGCGACGATCGTCACCGACGACGACAAGCAGTTCACCGAACTCACCATCAAGACACCTGACGGCACCGAGAAGCTCACGGCCACGTACGAGCATCCCTTCTGGTCAGTGGACAAGAAGGACTGGGTCGAGGCCGGAGACCTCAAGCCGGGCATGACCCTGCGTACGGACGACGACCGCACCGTCACGGTGGCAGCCACTCGTCAGTACCGGGACCACCAGCGCACCTACAACCTCACCGTTGAGGGCCTCCACACGTACTATGTGCTGGCCGGGACAATGCCAATTCTCGTGCACAACGCGGATTGCTGGAGTTCCACTAGGCGTAAGACGTCTGTTCAGAATGCCCTCGGGCACTGGAACAAGCACAAATCGGAATTCCCGAACCTCAACAATGCGAAGGAATACGTTGAGGCGGGTAAGAAGTTTCTCGGCAGTGCGGATCCGAGTGTTCTGACCCGGACGAGATCGAATGGTGACGTGATTCGTTTCAACCCTGCCACGAATGAGTTCGGAGTAATGGATCCCTCCGGGGTGCCACGCACATACTTTAAGCCAGACCCATCTTCTCACGGGTACCCGACAAATCTGGACTACTTCAATGCTCAATGACGGAAGCCTGCACTGCCGGGTCTGCGGCCTGCTGCAATGTGATCCTCCATGGGGGGAAGACGGTAGCGCGCCGAGCTACGAAATCTGCGACTGCTGTGGGGTTGAGTTTGGATACGAGGATTCGACGATGTCGGGTATCGCCCGCGCTCGAAGTAAGTGGCGCGATTCAGGGTATCGGTGGGCGAATCCCTCGGCTCGTCCTCAGGGCTGGGAGCCTGACGTGCAATTGTTGGGTGCCTGGCATGGGGAAGAGTTCTAGCGCGACTCATTCCGTACGAGCGTCAATTAGTGAGTTGAGCGGCAGCGTCATTCGGGTAGCCAGTAGCTGACTACCCGCAAATGCGCAGGGGGCTCTACCGGCGGGGTCGCCGGTAGGGCCCCCTGGGGCTCGTGCACCCGAGGGGCTAGTCGGCGGCGAGAGGTCGAATCGCATCCTTGATGGTCACAGGTACCCAGGGGCGGCGGGTAAGGACGCCTTCCCGACGGGGTGGTCCGACGTGGCATCTTCGATGATTGGAGGACCATGGAGACGGGCGTGAATCTGAAGGAAGTCTTGCATCGTCTGGATGATCCTGGTGGCCAGAATCACTGGAGGTGACATCGGTTCGCGGGACGAGGATCGTTGTCCTGGTGAGTCGGTTCAAGCCATTGGCAATGGTGGCGGCCGACAACCCTGGCGCCTTCTTGGGTACGGATGAAGCGCTCGCCCGTTTCCACGGTTCCGGGGGGCCGAGTTGGTGGGACCGGTTCTTCGGTTCCTTCTGATGGATCTCAAGTGCCGGGATTCATGCCGTCGGTGTAGACACCAGCCCCGCCGAGCCGTGCTCGGCGGGGCGCCTGTCGGCGCCTCGCCCCGAGCTAGAGCGGTGCCTGCCAAGTGACCGTGGTTCCCGAGCCCACCCCGTCCGTCGTGCCGTCGTCGTACACCGTCAGGCGGACTCCCTCGCGGCCGTCCGGGAGGGTGGCCCGGGCGTCTACCGCCACCTCGATGCGGGTGACGTCGGGGCGGCGGGAGGCTGTCGCCAGGGCTCGGCGCAGGGCCGTCAGGAGGTGGGAGGCCGGGGGGTCCGTGATGTGGGTGTCCACCGCGCCCGTGAAGTGGACCGATGGCTGGATGCCGAGGACTGCCGCCGCCGTCGCCGTTTCGCGCAGGACCTTGCCGCGGAACGTGGTGGGGGCGTCGGCGGGGGGCTGCTGGAGGGCGAAGATCGCCGTGCGGACCTCCTGGATCGTGGACTCCAGTTCGTCCACCGCCTGGTCGAGCGTGGACTCCACCTTCGGTGAGCCCGCTCTGCGCCGGGTCGACTCGAGGATCATGCCCGTCGCGAAGAGCCGCTGGACGACCAGGTCGTGCAGGTCGCGGGCGATGCGGTCGCGGTCCTCGAACACCGCCAGGCGCCGTCTGCTCTGCTGGGCGTCCGCCAGGACCAGGGCCAGGGCCGCCTGGGACGCGAACTGCGTGGCGAGCAGGCGTTCCACGGACGTGTAGGCGCGGGCGCCCCTGCTGCGGGGGAGGGCCAGCGTGCCGATCAGGCGGCCGCCCGCCTGGAGCGGCAGCATCATGCTGGGGCCGAAGCGGGTCCGTACATGTGTCGTCATCCGCGGGTCGGTCGCCGAGTCCTCGATGAACACCGGCTCACCGCCCAGGAGTTGTTCCAGGACCGCGCTGCCGGGTTCGATCGTCGTGCCGATCAGGTCCGAGTGCCGGGTGGTCCGGGGGGACGCGTCGTCCCGCGTCGCCGCCGCCACGATCCGCATGCCGCCCTGGTCCGTCGGCTGCAGGATCACCGCCGCCGTCGCGTCCGCGAGGATCCTGGCCCGCCGCGCCACCGTCAGGAGCGCGTCCGCCGCCGGTTCGCCGGTCAGCAGGGCCGTCGTGACCGCCGCCGCGCCGTCGATCCAGCGCTCGCGCTGCCGGGCCGCCTCGTACAGCCGGGCGTTGCCGATCGCGATGCCCGCCTGGCCGGCCAGGACGCGCAGCAGCTGGCGGTCCTCGTCCGTGAAGGGGCCGCCGCGCTTCTCCGTGAGATAGAGGTTGCCGAACACCTCGTCGTGGACGTGGATCGGAACGCCGAGGAAGCTGTGCATCTCGGGATGGCCCCGCGGTACGCCGCACGAGCGGGGGTCGGCGGTCAGGTCGTCCAGGATCACCGGCCGCGGATCGGCGATCAGGGCGCCGATGATGCCCGCGTGGCCGTCCGGGAGGCGGCCGATGCGGGCCCGTTCGGCCTCCGTCAGGCCCGCCGTGAACAGGTCCGTGAGCCGGCCGTGTGCCGGGTCGATGACGCCCAGCGCGCCGTACCGGGCGCCGGTCAGCTCCGCCGCGCTGTCCACCAGGTGCTGGAGCGTGGCGTGCAGTTCCAGGTCCGTGCCGACACCGAGCACCGCGTCCAGGAGCGGTGCGAGGGGGAGCGGCAGGTCGGCACGGTTCATCGCGGGCCGCCCGGAGGCGGGGGCATCGGCATGGGGCACTTCCCGGAAGCTCGGCGGTGGCCGGCCCGTAGCGGCGAAGCCGGCCCGATCAGCCGGACAGCGGGTCGAGGACCAGCGGCTGGATCTTGCCCTCCAGCATCGCCCCGAGCCCGAGGACGGCGCACACATCCGGCCGTTCGGCGATCGCCACCGGCATCCCCGTGGCGTCCCGCAGCATCTGGTCAAGACCCGGCAGCAGCGCACTGCCGCCGACCATCATGATCCCGCGGTCCGCCAGGTCGGCCACCAGATCCGGCGGGCAGTCGCGCAGGACCTTGCCGATGCCGTCGAGCACGGCCGTCAGCGGGGTGTGGATCGCCTCGCGGACGGCGGCCGTGTCCACGTGCACCGAGCGGGCCAGGCCCGTGGCGACGTCGCGGCCGTGGATCTCGGTCGACTCCGGCCCCTGCGGAGTCAGCCCGTTGCCGCTCAGGGCCAGCTGAAGGGGGCGTACCGACTGGCTGGGAAGCATCAGTTCGTGGTGGTGGCGCAGATGCTGGACGATCGCGTGGTCGATGGCCTCGCCGCCGACCGGGATCCGCTGGGCCGTCACGATCGACCCGAGCGACAGGACCGCGACCTGCGTCGTCGCCGCCCCGCACACCAGGATCATCGTCGCCTCCGGCTGCTCCACCGGCAGCCCGCAGCCGACCGCGGCGGCGATCAGGGTGTCCACCAGCTCGACCCGGCGCGCCCCGAGCCCGACCATCGTCTCGACGGCGGCGCGCTGCGCGAGCGGATCCGCGTCGTGCGGGGTGCAGGCGGCGGCCCGCAGGCGGGGCTTGCGGCGCAGGGTGCGGCGCAGCTTCTCGCCGAGCAGATGCCGCAGCATGCGCTGGGCCATCTCGATGTCGACGACGGTGCCGCCGGAGACGGGGCGCACGACGCGGATGTAGCCGGGGGTGCGGCCCGTCATCTGCTCGGCGAACTGGCCCACCGCGATGAGCGCGCCCGTCCGCGTGTTCACGGCGGCGGCGCTCGGCTCGTCGACGACGAGACCCGCACCCTTCACGAACACCCGGGTCCTCGCGGCCCCCAGGTCGACGGCGATGTGGCAGCGACGCAACTGCTCCAGACTGACGGTCATGGCAGATCCTCCCGAGAGCGCAGACCGTACGGACCGTCGGACGACGGTCCTGTCTCGCATCGTGCGACGGCCGCTGGCGGGGCGCGCGCTGGGCTGAGCCGGGCGGGGTGCGGCCTTACGGGTGGTCTTGATCGCCTCTCCGGCGGCGCGGTTAGCATCCCGTGTGACGCATACGCCTCCGGAAGAAGACGAAGCCGCCGGCCCCGCATCATCCGAAGCAGGCGGCCCCGCACCATCCGGAACCGACGGCCCCGCACCATCCGAAGCCGGCGGCTCCGCATCGTCCGGAGCCCCCGAAGTCCCCGAAGCCGACGACAACCCCCCAATATCCCCGCTACCAGTGGAGCCCCACGCCTCCGTCACGAAAAGGCGGATACTCGCCGATCTGACGCCTTTGCGTACGTCCGTCGACTACCGGCGTCTCTGGGCCGGCGCCACGATCTCCTGGATCGGGCAGTCGATGACCTCGCTCGCGGTCTCCCTCCAGGTCTACGACCTCACCCGCTCCAGCTTCTCGGTCGGCCTGGTGGGGCTGTTCTCGCTCGTCCCGCTCGTCGTCTTCGGCCTGTACGGGGGCGCGATCGCGGACACCGTGGACCGGCGCAAGCTCGGCCTGTACTCGGCGTTCGGCTCCTGCGCGCTCTCGATGGTGCTGGCCGCGGCTGCCTTTGCCGGCTTCCACCACGTGTGGTTCCTGTACGCCGTGGTCGCGCTGCAGGCGGTCTGCGGGGCGCTGAACCTGCCGGCCCGCTCGTCGATGATCCCGCGGCTCCTGCCGCCCGAGCAACTGCCCGCCGCCAACGCGCTGACGTCGATGTCGACGACCTCGGGCCTGATGTTCGGCCCCATGCTGGGCGGTCTCGTCGTCGGCCTGTGGGGCTATCAGGCGGCGTACGCCATCGACGCGGTGGCGTTCTCCGCCGCGCTGTACGCGATGTGGCGGCTGCCCGCGATGCGGCCGCTGGGGGTGGCGGCCGGCGCGAAGAGGGCCTCGGTCCTGGGCGGACTGCGCTTTCTCGCCACTCGCCCCAACCTGCGGATGACCTTCTTCACGGACCTGTGCGCGATGGTGCTCGCGCATCCGCGTGCGCTGTTCCCCGCGGTGGCGGGCGTGTGGTTCGGGGGCGACGCGACGACGGTGGGCCTGCTGGTCGCGGCGCCCGCGGTGGGGTCGCTCCTGGGCACCGTCTTCTCCGGGTGGATCGGGCGGATCCGCCGCCACGGGCTCGCGATCCTGCTGGCGGTGGCGGGCTGGGGCGCGGCCGTCGCGGTCTTCGGGCTGACCCGGAATCTCTGGCTGGGGCTGCTGTTCCTCGCGCTCGCCGGGTGCGCGGACACCGTGTCCATGGTGTTCCGTACGACGATGGTGCAGGCGGCGGTGCCGGACGAGCTGCGGGGCCGGTTGCAGGGGGTCTTCATCGTGGTGGTCGCGGGCGGACCGCGGCTCGGGGACTTCGTGGCGGGGGCGGTGGGGGACGCGACCTCGCCGGTGGTCGCGGTCACCGGGGGTGGGGTTGCGTGTGTGGTGGCGGTGGGGCTGTTGGCCGTGAAGTGGCGGGGGTTTGCCCGGTACGACGCGCGGGCGCCGGAGGCGTGAGGCGGGTTCGGGGGGGCGTGAGGCAGGCCGGGGGTGTTCAGGCGCCGTGCACCGAGTCGAGCGGGCCGGGGGTGTTCAGGTGCCGTGCACCGAGTCGAGCGGGCCGGGGGCGTTCAGGTGCCGCGCACCGCGTCGAGCGGGCCGGGGGCGTTCAGGTGCCGCGCACCGCGTCGATCAGTGAGGCGAGCGAGTCCAGCGTCAGCTCGCAGCCGTCCGTCCGGAGCCTGCGGTACGACGTCTCGTCGCGCCGGTAGCCGACGAACGGCAGCCCGATCCGCCGCGCGGCGAGCAGCTCCGCCGACGAGGAGCCGATCATCACGGCGTGCCCGGCATCGGTGTCCAGGGCCAGCAGCGAACGGCGCAGACAGTCCGGGTCCGGCAGCAGGGGCGAGTCCGCGCGGCGGCCGTGCGCGCCGCCGGAGACCCGGTCGGCGAGGCCGCGCCGGGTGAGCAGCTCCGCCATCACGTCCGCGTCGCAGTCCCCGGCGACCGCGACGGCCAGGCCCCGTTCGGCGAGGGTGTTCAGGAGCTGGGGCAGGTGCGGGGTCGGCCGGGCGTTCTGCAGGCTCTGCCACTCGATGTCCCGGAGCCGGGCGCGGAGTTCACCGGCCGAGCCGTGGTCCCGCTGGGCCCGCAGTACGTCCGCCGGGTGCACGCCGCCCTCGTACCCCTCCAGCTCCCCGGCGGTCAGCGGAGGCCGGCCGGCGAGGGCGTCGTCGACGTCGAGGGACTCCGTGAGGGTGCCCATCAGGCTCAGCACCGCGGCGCGGGCCCGCGCCGCGGTGTAGAGCGGCACGACCGGGCCGTCGAAGCCGAGGACCACGGCGGTACGCCCGGCCAGCAGGGCGCTGAGCGGGGCGGAGGTCGCGGTGGGCGCGGGGTGGGCGCCGGCGGGCGCCGTGAGCTCGCAGTACCAGTCGTCGGACTGCGGGACCGGCTCGAACCGGGTCTCGCCCATGCGGCCCGAGCGGGTGAGCCTGTCGTGCAGGTCGTTGGAGACGATCACCACGGCGCGGCTTCCGGGGCGGTTGAAGACGTGCCGCAGCTCGGCGGGGAAGGCCGCGGCGGACACGGTGGGGTCCGGTTCGTGGGTGACGGTGATGCCGAGTCCGATGTGCGGCAACTCCGCGAGTGCGGCGGGGAGTTGATGCAGCATCGCGGTCAGGGCGTGCAGGACGTGCACCTCTGGGGTGACGGCCACGTCCCAGCCGCGGGGGCGGGGGCGCAGCTCGAAGTGGTCGGGGCCGATGCCGCCGACGATGAGGAGGTGCGAGATCTCCCGGCCCAGCTTGTGCAGGGTCTCCGACTGGGTGCCGGAGGGGCGGGTGACGTACTCGAAGGTGAGGGTGGTCCCCGGGGGCGTCGGCTGGTCGTCCGGGAGTTCGCGGGTGACGCCGAGGTCGTCTAGCTGGGCGCTGGGGAGTTCTTCGTGGGGGGCGAGGACCTCGTCCTCGGTGTGGGGGAACTCGTCCAGGATTTCCTCCCGCTCGGCCGTCTCCCGTTCCGTCTCGCCCAGCTCGTCGGTCAGCTCCTCGCGCATCCGCAGCAGGGACAGCCGCAGTTCGCCGATGGTCGTGCGGGTGGCCCGCGCCGCCGGGCCGGGGACCCCCTTCAGCGGGGTGCCGCGCCACAGGTCGAGGGCGGACTGGATGAGCTCACGGGCGCGGGTGGGGTCGCCCGCGAAACGGGCGTCGCGGGCGTCGTCGTGGAGCCGCTGGGCGTGGAAGAGGTCGATGACGTCCGGGCCGGACGGCAAGGGCAGGGTGTAGCCGATGTCGTCGGCGATCAGGGTGTCGGGGGCGAGGGTGTTGGCGAGGCGGTGCGCGTGGGCGCGGAGATCGCCCTCCGCCCGGGGGGAAACGGTCGCCCAGATTCCCTGGATCAGTTCGGTGAACGGCACGGTCCGGCCCCGGTTGAGCAGGAGCATGCACAGCACGGCCTGCTGCTCCGGGGCGTCGACGGCGAGGCGGTGGCCGTGCTGGGTGACGCGGAGCGGTCCGAGCAGGGAGTACGAGCGGGTGTGGTCCGTGGGTGAGGACAGGTGGATGAGGCGCGCGAGGCCGCTGTCCTTGACGTCCGGGTCGCCGGAGCGCAGCTCCTCGACGGCCCTGGCCAGCCTGAGCTGGAGCGTTCCCGTGGGCGTGGCACCCTTCATCTGGTCGACCAGGGAGGCGAGCGCGTTCAGGGCATTACGACGCTGCCACTCGCTGTGTTCGTTGAGGGCGAAGTCGCCGGTCAGGACCGGGCCGAGGGTCGGCGTGACGACGATCTGCGAGGCACGGAGGGTCTGCAGGGAGAGCCGGCCTTCGGTGATCGCCTTGACGGCCGATGCCAACGGGGGCACGACGGAGAGGAGTTGGGAGGGGCGCAGGCCGCCCCGGTACTGGAAGAGGAGCGACTGCAGGCTGGCACCCGGCACGAACTCCGTGACCCAGTAGGGCACCGGATTGCCGGACGTGATGGCGATTCCGTGGGCGACGACGGGTGCCACGTTCTCGTGGCGGAACGCGACGAGCCGGTCCAGCTGCTCCGACGCGTACGGCAGGAACATCGGGTACTGCTTCACCACCACGACACTCCCCGGACGGCGGACGTCCTCGGCCCGCCAGGTGGTGCCGTTCGGGCTGAGCTGCTCCAGGAACCGGTAGCGCCCGTCGAACAGGCCCGTCTCCGTGCCCAACTGCCGTACGCTCTCCGGCGAAACCGTCGCGAACGGATCGCCCGCGGCCGCCCCGGAACCACCCCCGCCCCCCGGCGTCGAAGCCACCGCCCGCAGTTCCCCGGGCGCGACCCCCGCCCGCTCGTCGATCAGCCCGCCCACCCGCGCGAGCAACTCCCGGGTGCGTCCACGCGCGGTACGCGGCAGGGTGCGCAGGAGCAACTCCCGTACGCCGGAGCGGAATTCATATGCCCCGGCGCCCACGCCGGAGGACAGCATGCCGCTCAGGATCACCTCCGCCAGATGCTGCGGGCGAGGGCGTTCCTCCACCGCCGCCTGGACAAGCCGCATCACCTTCAGTCGCGGCTCGCCCACCGCCAGGTGGCCCGCCAGGCGGAAGGCCTCCGGGGAGGCGGTGGAGCGGAAGTTGAGGACCAGGTCCTCCGGGGTGAGGCTGGTGACGTCCGGGGCGTCGGGCACCGTCGGCGAAGGAGTCCGGGGCAACCACCCCACCGCACCCGGCAGTTGACCGCCCCCGGCGTCCGCCACCAGTGACGCCCAGTGGGACAGCCAGGTCCCGGACGGTTCGAGGACCGGGACCGGCACGGCGTCGGCCGGCGGTGCCTCGTCGCCGTACGGAGCGAGCGTGAGGGCGGCGGACGGGGCCGCCGGGTGGGGTGCCGACAGGAGCCCCGGAGTCGTGGGGAGCGCCGTGGTACGCCAGAGGCGTTCCGGGAGTGGCTGGATCAGGGCCAGCGGCAGCTGCCGCGCCCAGCGGCGCAGGACGCGGTACCAGCGGGTGCCCGCCGGGCCAGGCCGCCACTGCGGGCCCATGCAGTCGCTGATCAGGAGCACGACCGTGCGGCCCGTGGCGGGCGCGTGGGCCGCCAGGGGCGGAACCGTGCCGTCCGGGTCCGCGCGGTGCAGCTCGACCGTGCGGAAGATGCCGGACTGGGCGAACGCGGTGTGGAGTTCGTGGACCAAGGGGCGCCAGATCGGCATCGTCGGGCCCGCGTCGTACACCAGGCACAGCCGCAGCCAGCGCTCGTCGGCGGGGCGCAGGACCGGCAGCCAGGCGCGCGGATGGCCGCCGAGCCGCGCGATGCGGTGGGCGGTCGCCTCCTCGTCGATGACCTGGCCCACGGGAGAGGGCACCCGGCGCTTGAGGGGGCGCAGGGCGCGTTGCAGGGCGAGGGGGTGCGTCACCATCGGGGGGACGGGGACGCGGAGGGTCGTGTCGGTCGAGGTTTCCGGCGTGGGGCGGGGAGCCGGGGCCTCGCCCGCCGGGCCCCGCCTTCCCGAAGTGCCGGCGCCCGTGGGCTCCGGGAGCCGCAGCGGTACCCGGTCGTCCGGGGGCGGCGCGGGGGCCGTGTCCGTCCGGGGCGGCTCCGGACGTGACGGCTGCACGGGTGTGGACGGCGCCACGTCGTGGGCGGCGGCGTCCGGGGGTGTCGGGGCGGGCCGCCCGTCGTCGTCCATCTGCCGGCTCAGCCACAGCAGTTCGGCCAGCTCGACGGAGGTCGGCCGGGAGCCGTCCGCCGTCAGCGCGAGCAGATCGGCGAGCCGCGCGACCGGACCCTGGCGCGGGGGCACGTCAGAGTCCATCGGGGCCCGGGTCCGCCGACTGCGTCAGATACGGCATCAGCTGCTGGGCCAGCTTGTCGCGCGAGCCCGCGTCGATGCCCGCCGCACCGGTCAGATAGATCGCGTTCAGGAGCTGGTCGGTGGCCAGTTCGCCGCCCGTGCCGCGTTCCAGGAAGCGGGCGATGAGGCTACGGGCGTAGGCGTCGGGCTCGCCCAGGTGCGCCCGGACGATCTCCTCCAGGTGTTCGTCGCGCGGCTGGCGCAGCCGCAGCGTGACACAGCGGCGCAGGAAGGCGGGCGGGAACTCGCGCTCGCCGTTGCTGGTCAGGACCACGAAGGGGAAGGCGCGGCAGCGGACCCGGCCGCGCGACACCGGCACCGGGTCGTCCGAACCGTCGGACAGCAGGCTCGCCCTCGGGGTGTGCTTGGCGATCCGTACCAGCTCGGGAATCTCGTACTGGCCCTCCTCCAGGATGTTCAGGAGGTCGTTCGGCAGGTCCAGGTCGCTCTTGTCGATCTCGTCGATGAGCAGGGCGCGGGGGCGGGCGTAGGGCAGCAGCGCGGTGCCGAGGGGGCCGAGGCGGAGGTGGTCCTCGACGCCCGCGCGGCCGGGGCGGCGGCGCTGCGGATCGCGCACGGCCTCGTCCTTCGCCGCGTACAGGCGGGACAGCGGGTCGTACTGGTAGAGGCCGTCGGGCAGCGCGCTGCGGCTCGTGATGTTCCAGCGCAGGACCGGGCCGAGCCCCAGCTCCCGGGCCACCGCGTACGCGAGGCTCGACTTGCCGCTGCCGGGCGGGCCCGTCACCAGGAGCGGGCGCCTCAAGTACAGGGCAGCGTTGACCAGTTCGACGCAGTTCTCCGTCGCCCGGTAGGTGTGTGCCCGGTGCGTGCGGTCCGGTGAGGTCGCCGAGCCGTCGTCGGTGGGCGTGGGGAGGACCGGGCCGCCGTCGAAGTCGCGCCAGGGCGGCGGCGGGGGCAGCTGGGCGATGCCGTCGTGGGGCTCGCTCGTGCCGGTGTAGACGGGCCACAGGGACATGATCCGGGTTCTCCGTAGGGTCGGGCGGTTGTTCCGAGGCTGCTGTTCTCAGGCGACGGGCGAGTGGCTGTAGGCCGTGGGCGGGTCGGGGAAGCAGCGCGGGTCGTCCCAGAGGATCTGCACGTCCCGTGCCCAGTGTCTCTCCGGCTCGTCCGACGCCTCCGCCGTCTCCCGCAACGTCAGTATGGTGCGCGGCAGTTCGGCGGGCCGCAGTCCGTCCACATGGGTGGCGAGGCGGTCCAGGAACTCCGAACCGGCGCAACTGCCGTACGCCTCGCCGTGCTTGTCCGCGTCGGCGCAGCCCGTGCGCGGCCACAGCAGCACTGGCACTGGCGCGGTCAGCGACACGTCGAAGTGCGTCACCTCGGCGCCGGGAGCGGCCCGGTCGGCCCGCGGCGGCGAGGCGAACCCCGCGAGATCCGCGCCCTCCTGCCGCAGCCGGAACCGCAGTTTGCCCGGCTTCTCGCGGCTGCCGCACTCGACGCGGTGCAGCGCGGTCGGCGGGCGCCCCTCCAAGGCCTCCCATTTGCGGGCCAGTTGATGCCGCAAACCGCCCCTGCGGCGGGACCGGTCCGTGACGACCAGGGGGTACGAGCAGCCCAGCGGGGTCGGGTCGTCGGCGCCGCACGGCCACTGCGCGACCGGCCAGTTGAGCAGCTCGCGGGGCAGCACGAAGGCCAGCAACTCGTCCGTACCGGGAGCGAGATGGGAGAAGGCATCGTCGACCCGCGCCTGCACGAAGCTCCGTACGCCGTCCGTGGCGAGGGTGTCCGAACCGACCGGGTGGCGATGTCCCTCCCGGTACGCCGACACCTCGACCAGGAGCTTGCCGCCGCCCTCCCCGCTGTGCTTGATGTCGACGAGGATGGGCGACCAGTCGGGCGGCTCGCAGGCGGCGGGGCGGTCGGCGGGCTCCGGAGCCGCGAGGAGTCCGGCGAGACGGTCGGCGAGGCGGCCGAGGGCGTCCGGGTCGTCGACCTCCCAGAGCACGTACCAGGCCGCCGACCACAGGGAGTCGAAGCCGCCGAGCGGTACCGGCGGCCCGAGCGGGCCCACCGCGTCGTGGTACAGCCGCTCCGGATCGTCCGCCAGGCCTGATGAGGCCGCCCGCTCCACGAGTTCGCGCAGCCGCTCCTTCGCCGCCCTGCGGTGGCCCGGCGTGGGGATCAGGTCGCCGAGCGGGGCCCAGTAGCGGGCCATGACGGAGGCGGGCAGCATCCTGCCGTTGCGTACGCCGGTCGAGGCGTGCGGCGCGGCCGACACCATGCCCACTACCCGGTTGCTGTCCGCGAGGGTCACCGCGGCGCCGCTGAACCCCGGTGCGAGCGGCTGCCCGTGGGCGCTCCAGGCCTCCAGCTGCACCCACTCGTCGGCGATCAACTGGGCGGCGGTGGCGCGGTACTCGGCGAGGGTGCCCTCCGGGTAGCCCTTGGGAAAGCCGTACACGAGAAGCCGTGGCCGGGGCTCGGCGTAGGCGTCGTCCGGTGCCGCGAACTCGGCGGGCCGCACCGGAACCGGGCGGTCCAGTTCGAGCACGGCGAGGTCGCCGGGGTCGTCGCCGCGCCCGTCCCAGCCGCCGTGCGCGCATACGGCCGCCGGCAGCTCGCCCAGGTCGGCGCGGTGCGGGAAGGAGACGGCGATCTGCGCCCTGCCACTGCTCCGGACGACATGCGCGCAGGTCAGGACGTGCCGATCGGACACCAGGAATCCAGCGCCGATCTCGCCGCCGCAGACGATCCGGGCGTGCCACGATGCGCTGCTCATGAGGTGGCGCCGGCCTCCGGGGGCTGCTGGCCCTGCGTACCGGCGGCGGGCGCCTGCGCGGGGGCGGACGCCGTCGTCGACTGCTCCGGCGTCCACGCGAGCCGCACCGTCAGGTGCCCCTCCGCCGTCCCCTTCACGATCACCGCACCGGCCTCCGCCGACATCCGCACCCCGAACTCGATCTCCACCGAGTCCGGCCGCAGGCTGCCCTCCCGGAACACCCGCAGCGCGGACTCCGCCGCCGCGCGCGCACCCGCGAGCGACTGCTCGAAGGTGCGGACCGCCCGCGCGGGGCCGTCGCCGCCGCGCGAGATGAGGTGGGAGCCGTGGACGTCCGCCACGTCGGCCATCACGACCCGTGTGCCGTCGTCGGTCGTGAACTCCACCATGTCGTCCATCACTGCCCCCGTCGAACCCTTCGTGCCGTGTGCTGTTCCCTGGCCATGGGCGGCGGCCTTGTGCCCCGCCGACTGCATTGTCGTGGAAAGCACTTGTGGCTGTCAGCCGCCTTCCGGGCAACGGCCGGGAGACGGGTGGGGCTGGCGGGAAGGTGCCCTGGCGTCTTCCCGCCAGCACCGGTCAACACCCCTGCAACACAAGCCCCCTGACACTCTTCGCAGCACCCGGCATCCACCCCCGTCCGGGTCCGTCCGACGAAGAGACGAAGAGAGGGCACCCATGACCAGAGCCCCCGCGTGGCGAAGAGCCGGGCTCCTTCCGGCCGTCGGCCTTGCGTTCGCCCTGCTCCCGGCGGGGCCGGGCGCGAACGCCGCCCCGGCAGAGGCACCCCAGGGACGGTCCACCCCCGCCGCCCGAGCCGCCCACACGGTCACGCTGGTGACCGGCGACAAGGTCACCGTCACCGAACTCGGCGGCGGCAGGAGGACCGTCACGGTCGACCGGCCCGCCGGGGCCACCGGAGCCGTCCGCAGCGAGATCTCGGGCGGCGACATCACCGTCGTACCCGACGAGGCACGGCCCTATCTGCGCGCGGGCACGCTGGACGAGCGCCTCTTCGACGTGTCGGAGCTGATCCGCCAGGGGCTCGCCGACGGCAGGAGCGGGGCGGGTGCGCTGCCGCTCATCGTGACGTACGAGAAGGGGGCGCGCGGAGCTCGGGCCGTGCCCCGTGGCGCCGACAAGGTGCGGTCGCTGCCGAGCGTCGGCGGTGTGGCCGTGACGGCAAAGAAGCCGGGTGCCTTCTGGCGGTCGGTCGTCAACTCGGGCAAGAACAGGGCCGGTTCGGGGGAGGGTGAGCTTGCCGGCGGTATCGGCAAGATCTGGCTCGACGGCCGTATCGAGGCCGACATGGCGCAGAGCAACGAGCAGATCGGCGCCCCGAAGGCGTGGGAGGCCGGGCTCACCGGCAAGGGGGTGAAGGTCGCCGTCCTCGACACGGGCGTCGACGCCACGCACCCCGGCCTCAAGGACCGGGTGGACGCCACCAAGAGTTTCATCCCGGGCGAGGAGGTCGCCGACCGCAACGGGCACGGCACCCATGTGACCTCGACCGTCGGCGGCAGCGGCGGCGGGTCCGAAGAGAACAAGGAGAAGGGTGTCGCGCCCGGCGCAAGCCTCTCCGTCGGCAAGGTGCTCGGCGACGCGGGCTCGGGCAGCGAGTCGCAGATCATCGCGGGGATGGAGTGGGCGGCCAAGGACGTCGGCGCCAAGGTCGTGTCGATGAGCCTCGGTTCGCAGGAGGCGAGCGACGGCACCGATCCGATGGCCGCCGCCGTCAACGCGCTTTCCAAGGACACCGGAGCCCTCTTCGTGATCGCCGCCGGCAACACCGGCGCGCCCTCCTCGATCGGCTCGCCCGGCGCCGCCGACTCCGCGCTGACCGTCGGCGCGGTCGACTCCGCGGACAAGGCCGCGTACTTCACCAGCCAGGGCCCGCGCCTCGGCGACAACGCCCTCAAGCCCGATCTGTCGGCACCCGGCGTGAACATCCTCGCGGCCCGCTCCCAACTCGTCGGCGGCGAGGGCTACTACACCGAGATGAGCGGTACGTCGATGGCGACCCCGCACATCGCGGGAGTCGCCGCCCTGCTCGCGGAGAAGCACCCGGACTGGGACGGGGCACGGCTCAAGGACGCCCTGATGTCCACGTCGGCCCGACTGGACGCGTCCGTCTACGAGTCGGGCTCCGGGCGCGTGAGCGTCCCCGACGCGATCGACGCGGAGATCACCGCGAGCGGCAGCGCCGACCTCGGCTTCTACTCCTGGCCCTACGGCGACAACAAGCCCGTCACGAAGACCGTCACCTACGCCAACTGGTCCGACGCGCCGGTCGAGTTGACCCTGGTGGCGGAAGGCGCCCCCGACGGGGTCGCCACGCTCGCGGACAAGACGCTCACCGTCCCCGCGCACGGCACCGCTTCGACTACGGTCACCGGTGACGGCGCGAAGGCGGCCGTCGGCAACACCAGTGGACGCATCACCGCGAGCGCCGCCGGGAAGCCCGTCGCGCACACCGCGTTCGGCCTGGTCAAGGAGGAGGAGCGGTACACGCTCACCGTCCGGGTCAAGGACCGCGACGGCGCCGCGACCGCGGCGGGTCTGGTCGTGCAGCGGCTCGCGGAGAACGTCGACCCCTTCCCGGCGGACGTCGGCGACTCCGGAACGCTCCGACTGCGCCTGAAGCCCGGGACGTACGCCCTCTCCTCGTTCCTCGACGTGCGCGGCAGCGGCGGCAAGGACTCGCTCGGCCTCGGCTATCTCGCCGCACCCGAGATGGTCCTCGACCGGAATCGCGAAGTCACCCTGGACGGACGGCAGTTGCGCGAGATCGGCGTGGACGTCGACCGGCGCACGGAGACCCGCCAGCTCCTCATGGAGTACGACCGGAAGGCGAACGGCGCCCAGTTGCAGGGCGCGGTCCAGGTGCCGGTGAAGTACGACAGCGTCTTCGCGGCGCCCACCGAGAAGGTCACGAAGGGCAGCTTCGAGTACCGCACCGTCTGGCGCCTCGGGAAGCCGGTGCTGGACGTGAAGGGCCTCGGCGAGGTCACCGCCCAGCCCGGCGGCACGGTCACCGACGGACGCAGCAGGCTGCCGCTCGTGGATGTCGGCGCGGGCACGGCCGCCGACTACGTGGGCAAGGATGTCAAGGGCAAGGCGGTGATCGCGCGCAGGTCGGCGGCGGCCACCCCCGCCGAACTCGGCCAGGCCGCCCAGGACGCGGGCGCGAAGGCGCTGTTCGTGACGGACGACGTGCCGGGGCGGCTCAACGCCTGGTTCGGCACGGACGACAACACGGACCGGCCGCTGCAGATCGGCACGGTCGGCGCGGCGGACGGCGCGCGGCTGATCGCGGCGGCGAAGGCGGGCAGGTCGGTTCAGACCACGGCGACATCCCGCACGCCGTATGTGTACGACCTGTCCGAGGGCCACAAGGGCGCGGTCCCCAAGGACCTGACCTACGAGCCGCCGAAGCGCGAACTGGCGGTCCTGGACACGAAGTTCCACGCGGTGAAGCCGGTGCCGGGCGGCGAGTTCCGCTACTCCCTGACCGACACCTTCACCGTCGGCCTCGGCTTCCAGGAGAAGATCGACTACCCGGTCGAGCGGACGGACTACGCGTCGACGGGTACGGGCCAGCTGTGGCACGAGTCCGTGTCGGTCGGCCCCGGCGCGCTGGAGGAACGCAGCGGTCTGGTCGCCTACCGGGGCGGCAAGCGGGGCACGCTGGACTGGTTCAGGCCGGTGTGGCACCCGTGGCTCGGCACCGGGCTCGGCTGGGGCCAGCAGCGGTCCGGGAACGACCTTCAGTTCAACGTGCCCGGCTGGGGCGACTCCGGTCCCGACCACACCGGCTTCGGCGACGTGTGGAACGACGAGTCGATGACCCAGGAGAGCGCCGTGTACGCCGACGGACAGCTGGTGGACCGGCGCAAGAGCTCCGGGGTGTACGTCTGGGACGCCGATCCGGGAGAGGTGACGTACAAGGTCGTGACCGACACGACGCTCGACCCGGAGAAGTGGCGGCTGGCGACCAAGGGCCACTCGGAGTGGACGTTCAAGTCGAAGGAGACCCCGGCGGACCGCCGGACGTTCCTGCCGCTGCTGAACCTCGGGTTCGACGTGGACACGGACCTCGCGGGCGATGTGCGGGGCGGGCGCGCGGTCGACGTGGGGATCTTCTCCGAGTACGTCAAGGGGGCGCCGGACACCGGGACCATCGGCGAGGGCAAGCTGGAGGTGTCGTACGACGACGGGGCGAGCTGGTCCGAGGTCGCCCTCGACCGTGACGGCAGGAAGGCCTCCTGGAACGGGGAGTTGAAGGTCCCCGGCTCCGCCGGGTTCATCTCGCTGCGGGCCTCGGTGAAGGACGACCGGGGCGGATCCGTCACGCAGGAGATCGTGCGGGCGGTGGGGGTGAAGTAGGAGTAGGAGCGGGTCCCGTGCAGGCGTCCACCGTGTGGGCGCCTGCACGGACTCGTAATGCAGGCGTTACGCCAGTGAAGGTGCGGTGTCACAGTGATCGTTGAGGCTGTACGGGCCGATTGGCCCTGATTTCGGGGGTAGTTGGCGCCTCAACAAGGCTCTACGAGTCTCGACGAAGGCTCCACGAGTCTCGACAAACGAATCCGGTCCTCCCCCCACAATCCGAACAGGATGGGACCACACTGATGACCGTTCAACTGCCCATGGGGCAGCGCACCCGCGCGCGCCCGAACACGGCCCCGACCGTGCCCACCGGCCGCCACGTGCTGGCAGTGGGCCCGCCAGGACCCAGCCGAGAACTGCTCACCCGGACCCTCCGCCTCACCGGGTACGAAGTCAGCCACGCCGTCCCCGGCGACGTACACCGTCAGGTCCGCCAGACACCCCCGGACGCCATCGTGGCGCTCGACGACGGACCCGACGGGCGGCGCCAGGGCGTCGACGTCATCCGGGAGGTCCGCGCCGACCCCGCGGGCCAGGCGCTCCCGCTGGTCATGGTCACCGGGGCCGGCACACACGCCCCCGGCACCGTCGCCGACCTGCTGCGGCACGGCGCCGACGACTGTCTTCCGGAGGCCTGCGACCCGGGGGAACTCTCCGCCCGGATAGCGGCCAAGCTGCACCGCGTCCCGGTGCCGGTCGAGCAGCTGCCGCGCGACCCGCGCACCGGCCTCTACTCGGGGCCGCACTTCATGGACGAGCTGGACCGCGAGCTGAACCGCCCGGCGGCGGCCCGGCGCGGCGGCGTCCTCGCGGTCGTCGGCGTCGCCGAGATGGCCGCCCTGGAGACCCGGCTCGGGCCGCGTGTGCGCAGAGAGGTCGCCGAGCGGCTCGCGGGAGTCACCGAACCGCTCGGCGGGGTCTGCGACCGGCTCGGCTGGGACGAGGCCGGGCAACTGCTCGTGCTGATGCCCGGCGTCGACGAGGAGAGCGCGACGCGCAGCCTGCGGGAGTTCGCCGCGTCCGTGGCGGGCACCCGGTTCGTCGTCGCCGACGAGAACGTCCGGCTCACCCCGGCGATCGGCTGGACCCCGCTCTCCGAGTACGCCGACCACACCCGCGCGGTCGAGGATGCCCGCGACGCCGTCTCCGAGGCCCTGCGCCACCGGGACCTGCGCCCCGTCCGGCACGAGCCGTGGATGCGGGCCAGCGCCCAGCACGGCCACCGCCGGGCCCGCGCCGGTTTCCGGACGCTGCTCACCTGGCTCACCCGGATCGTCTCCCCGGTGCTTCCGCTGCTGCTCGGCGTGGGCGTGCCGTTCGCGCTCTATCAGCAGGCGTACGAACTGGGCTGGGACGCGGCCGGGTTCGCGTACTGGGTGGTGGTCGCCGGACTCGTCCTCTCGGCGCTGCTCATCATCATGGAGTGCCTGTACTCGCTGGACGCCACCCCGCGCCCCGAGCGGCCGGGCAAGCCCTATCCGCCCGCGAGCGCCGTCATCGCCGCCTATCTGCCGAACGAGGCCGCGACGATCGTCGACACCGTCGAGTCGTTCCTGTGCCTGGACTACCCGAGCGAGCTGGAGATCGTCCTCGCCTACAACACCCCGCACCCGCTGCCCGTCGAGGAAACGCTGCGCGAGATGGCGGCCCGCGACCCGCGGCTCGTGCTGCTTCCCGTCGCGGGCAGCACCTCCAAGGCGCAGAACATCAACGCGGCGGTGACGCGGGTGCGCGGCGAGTTCGTCGGCATCTTCGACGCCGACCACCATCCGGCGCCGCTCGCCTTCCGGCACGCCTGGGACTGGCTGTCCAACGGCCACGACGTCGTGCAAGGTCACTGTGTCGTACGCAACGGGGACAGCTCCTGGGTCGCCAGGACCGTCGGCGTCGAGTTCGAGACCATCTACGCGGTCAGCCATCCGGGACGGACCCGGATGTACGGCTTCGGGGTCTTCGGCGGCTCGAACGGCTTCTGGCGCACGGATCTGCTCGCCCGGACGCGGATGCACGGCTCGATGCTCACCGAGGACATCGACTCCACGATGCGCGCCCTGAACGAGGGCGCGCGGATCGCCATGGACCGCACGCTGATCTCGCGGGAGTTGGCGCCGACGCTGCTGCGCCCGCTGTGGAACCAGCGCTCCCGCTGGGCGCAGGGCTGGCTCCAGGTGTCGCTGCGGCATCTGTGGACGGCGCTGCGCTCCCCGGTGTTCTCGCGGCGCCAGAAGACGGGCCTGTTCGTGCTGCTCGGCTGGCGCGAGGTGCAGCCGTGGCTGACGCTGCAGATCCTGCCGGTCCTCGCGCACGCGGCCTGGCGTGCGGGCGGCCCCGACCGGCTGGACTGGGCGGTGCCGGTCTGCCTGATGGCGGCGGCCGTCACGATGTCCGCCGGGGTGGTGCAGGCCGCGTTCGCGTGGCGGCTCGCGGTGCCCGAACTGCGGCGCCGCAAGGCGTGGTTCTGGCGCTATCTGTTCGTGTCGACGTTCTTCTACACCCACTTCAAGAACATGGTCGCGCGCCAGGCGCATCTGAAGGAGGCGCTGGGGGACCGGCAGTGGCGGGTCACGCCGAGGGCGGCGTCGGCCGCTCCGGCTCCTGAGGCGGCGGGGCGGTCATGAGCACGCTCGCCGCTGCCCGGCCCGAACCGCCGGCCACCGCCCCGCGCCCCTCCCGAGGCCGCGCCCTGGAACTCCAGGGCTACCGGGGCCTGGCCGCCCTGAGCACGGTCCTCTTCCACGTCTGGCAGGAGTACTACACGTACGACGCTTCGGGCGCGCATCCGCCGGTCGACAGTCCCTGGCTGGGCGCGCTGATCTCGCTGGAGGTGATCGACCTCTTCTTCGTGATGTCCGCGTATCTGCTCACACTGTCGTACGCGCGCGCCGCCATCGACGGGGGCTCGATCCGCACGGGGAAGGACTTCCTGTTCCGGCGGGCGATCCGCATCCTGCCGCTGTACTTCCTCGCGGTACTCGTCGTCTGGGCGAGCCGCAATCCCACGCTGCCCGGCGACTGGCGTGACCTGGTCGAACACCTCACGTTCACGCACGTCTTCGACCGGGAGCGGATCTTCTACACCCTCGGCCCCACCTGGTCGCTCTCCCTGGAGATCGCCTTCTATCTGGCGCTGATCGTGCTGGGGCCGCTCGCCGTGCGGGTCTGCCGGGGGCTGCGGACGCGGCGGGCGCGGGTCGCGGTGTGCGCCTCCGGGTGCGCGGCGCTGTTCGTGCTGCCGGTGGTGTGGATCTCCGTCGCGCACTACGTCGTCGGGGTGCCGCACACCGACTGGCCGGTGTACTTCGGCCCGCAGGCCCGCTTCGGGGGCTTCGCGGCGGGCATGGGGCTCGCGGTGCTGCTCGTGGCGCTGGGGGAGCGGGGCAGACTGGGCGCGCGGGCGGCGGTGGCGCTGTCGGTGACGTCGTCCGGCGGCCTGTACGCCCTGTCGTACCTCTCGGAACCGGAGAACTTCGCGCACACCTACTACCACCCGATCGCCGCCGTGCTGTGGTTCGCGCTGCTCCACGCCACACTGCACGTCCGCCGGGGCGAACAGGTGCGGTGGCACGTCGCGCTGCGGGCCCGCTGGGTGACGGCCGTCGGTCTGATCAGCTACAGCCTCTACATCTGGCACGAGCCGGTGATGCTGTGGCTCGTCAAGTCCGGTCTGATCCCCACGAGTCAGGCGGGCTTCCCGGTCGCGGCCCTGCTCGTGACGGCGGTCGCGCTGGCCGTCGGGACGGTGAGCCACTGGCTCGTGGAGTACCCGGCGAGCCTGCTCGCCAAGGCACGGGACGCCAAGGGCGCGGCGCGGGACTTCTATCCGGAGCCGACGCGCTGAGGCGGCTTCCCCGAGAACGCGGCGATGCCGCCTCCCCTGGGACGGGGGAGGCGGCATCGCGCTGTGCGGACTCCGGGTGACGTCAGACCAGCCAGCCGAGGAAGTGGGCGAGACCGGCGACGACGTCAGTGATGAGGTTCATGGTGGTGCTTCTCCTTGTGGGACTTGCTCAGGATTCTCTGGGACATCAACTCCCGGCCCGCGTAAGGGACATGAGCCGGGAGAGCCGCAACTACGGTCTGCAGCCCGTCGCTTGCGTTCCGTAATCATCGTCAATCACCTGCGTCACATGCAATCCCTGGCGCAGCGACCACCTGTTCCAGGGAACACCTGCTCCCCTGTTCGTATTTTCGGTTCCGGATGCTGTACTGACGCCTCGTCAACTCAAGGGGTCAGCATGGGTTCTCGCAGGGCCGTGTCCGCGGTGGCGCTGGTCGCCGCGCTCCTGGCGACGGGCGCCGCGCCCGCCGCCTCCGTTCCCGCTGCCGGCGGCCGCGCGGCGTGCTCGCCGAGGGTGTCCGTCTCCGGCTACTCGGACGCCCTGGACAAGACCACCGTCGGCGGCCGCCTGGTCGGCGGCCTCTCGGCGCTCGCCACCGAACGCGACGGCACGGTGAGCGCCGTGTCCGACCGCTCGGCGCTCTTCCGGCTCGACGTGCGCGGCGGCACACCGCGCGCCACGGACGTCGTGCCGCTGGCCGACGCGGCGGGCGCCGTGCTCGACTCGGAGGGCCTGGTCACGGACCGCGACGGCAGTCATCTGGTGACCGACGAGCGGGCGCCCTCGATCCTCAGATACGACGAGAAGGGCGCCCTGGTCGGGCAGTTGCCCGTGCCCGCCCCGCTGCGGGTCGCCCCGGCGGGCCGTGCGCGGCAGAACCAGACCTTCGAGAGCCTCACCCTGCTGCCCGGCGGCCGCACCCTCGTCGCGGGGATGGAGGGCCCGCTGGCCGGCGACGGCACGGACGCCGCGGGCCGCGCCCTGCACCGCGTACAGACCTGGCAACGCGGTCCGGACGGCGCCGAGTTCGGGGTCGGCAAGCAGTACGGATACGCCGTCGACCCCGGCATGGGCCTCGTCGAGCTTGCCCCGACCGGGGACGGCCGGTTCCTCGTCCTGGAGCGCGGATTCACCCAGGACTTCATCATCGACGTACGCCTGTACGTCGCGGACGCGCGCGGCGCCGAGGACACCGGCGGGACCGAACGCCTCGACGGCGGCACCCGCCTGATGCGCAAGACGCTCCTCGCCGACCTCTCCGACTGCCCGTCCCTGGGTGCCCCTTCGAAACTCCCGCCCGGCAACAACCCGCTCATCGACAACATCGAGGCCATGGCTGTCACGGGCCGTGCCCACGGCGGTCTGCGGCTGCTGCTCGTCAGCGACGACAACGAACTGCCCCAGCAGATCACCCGCCTCTACAGCCTTCGGGTGACGCTGCCGCCGCGCCACTGAACGGGCGGCGCGGCGGAGTGCGACGGTGGGGGCATGCAGACCGAGCCGTTCCCCGTGCGCCGTGTGTACGACCCGCCCGCCGAGACCGACGGCGTACGCGTCCTGGTGGACCGCCTGTGGCCGCGCGGCGTCTCCAAGGAGCGGGCGGCCGTCGACGAATGGCCCAAGGCGCTCACCCCGTCCGGTGAGTTGCGCACCTGGTTCCACCAACACCGCGAGCAGTACGAGGAGTTCACGGAACGCTACCGGGCCGAGCTGGCGGGCCCGGAGCAGCGGGCCGCCGTGCGGCAGCTGTGCGATCTCGCGGCGGCCGGTCCGGTCACACTCGTCACGTCGGTGAAGGACGTCGAGCACAGCCATGTGCCCACGCTGCGGGCGGAGTTGCTCAGGAGCCGCTGACGACGAACGACTGGTGCGCCTCGACGAAGTGGCGCTCGCCCGTCGCCGCCTTCGCCGCGGGCGCGGAGACCCACAGGTCGTACATCTTGCCGCCCTCGTCCCAGCTCAGGTCGTAGGTGCGGCGCGGCCCGCCGTCACCGGCGCCGCCGTCCCAGGTGAACTCCCAGACGGCGGCGGGGTGGCCGTTGTGCGTGGTCTCGCGCACCGAGCCGTCGCGGTATCCGGGGTAGTCCGACGGGCCGTCCTTGTGCGCCTGCCGCATCACCGCGACGGGGCCGTCGGGGTCGAGCGGCTGGGGGTGCACACCGATACGGAAGGCGTCGTCCGCCGAGTTGTAGAAGACGCGGGGCGGTTCGGCGGAGCGGACGAAGGCGCTGGGCGCCGCCATCTTGAACCCGGTCGGGTCGGTGACCGTCTGGTAGCCCGCCGGGGCGGGGTCCCCGGTGGGCTTCTGGGAGGGGGCCTTGGTCCCGGCGGGCGTGGGCTTGCCCGTGCCGTCGGGCGACGGCTTGGGGGCGCCGGACGGCTTCTTGTCGACGGCCTTCGGCTTGTCCGGCTTCTTGGTGGGCTTCTTCGTCGGCTTCTTGGACGGCTCGCCCGACTCCGGCTTCTCGCTGACCTCCTGCGCGGGGCCGCCGTTCCCCGTCGCCTGCGTCCCCGTGGGGGAGTCGTCGCGCGTCATGAACCAGGCGCCGGTGCCGCCCGCCGCGAGCGCGACGACCAAGGCGCCGGCCAGGAGCGCCGTGCGGACGCGGGGGCGCGCGGCGGGCGCGGGGGCGGCGCCGAGCACGATGGGGTCCCCGTCCGACGGCGGCGGGGTCGCGGGTCTGCGGGCCACCGGCGTACGGGGCACGGTCGGCATCCGCTCCTCGACCAGGAAGCCGCGCAGCGCCTGCTCGGCCTCGTCCGCGCCGAGCCGCCGCGCGGGATCCCGTTCGAGGAGCCCCCGGATGACGGGGACCAGCGGGCCCGCCGACTCCGGCACCGTGATCTCGTCCATCACCACGGCGTGCAGCACGCCCGCCACCGAGTCCCGGTGGAACGGCGACTCGCCCTCCACCGCCGCGCAGAGCAGCACGCCGAGCGACCAGAGATCGGACTCCGGGCCCGTGCGCTTGCCCGACATGCGCTCCGGGGCGGTGTACTCGGGGGAGCCGACGAACGCGCCCGTCTCCGTCAGCGTCGTCTGCCCGTCGACCTGGGCGATCCCGAAGTCGGAGAGCACCACACGCTCCGTGCCCGCCTCCATGAGGACGTTGGCGGGCTTCAGGTCACGGTGCAGGACGCCCGCCGCGTGCGCGGACCGCAGGGCGGCGAGCAGCGCGAGGCCGATGCGGGCGGCCTCCGCGGGCGGGACCGGGCCGTCCACGGCGATCCGGTCGGCGAGCGACTGGCCGTCGATCAGCTCCATCACCAGCCACGGCTGCCCGTCGTGCTGGACGACGTCGTGCAGGACCAGGATGCCGGGGTGCTTCACCTGCGCCACCGAGCGCGCCTCGCGCAGCGTGCGTTCGCGCCGGCTCTCGGCGTCGGCGGGCGTCAGGCCCGGATCGACGTGCAGCTCTTTCACCGCGACGGCGCGGCCCAGCAGTTCGTCCTTCGCCCGCCAGACCGTGCCCATGCCGCCGCGCCCGAGCGGTGTGGTGATGCGGTAGCGCCCCGCTATGAGATCCCCGTGACTTGCCATGGCCCGCATCATACGAACTCCCGTTGCATAAGGCGTAGTTGGGAGCGTTGATGGCGGTGGTGCGGGTGTGGCGTGACCATGTGGTGAAGGGAAGTGAACGGCGCACGTGCCGAGGGAATGTGCGCCCGCACGCCGGATACGTGGCGTACTTGATCCGCTACGTTAGGTGACTTCAGCGGATCGCGTCGAGGACGGTCCGCGCGGCGGACGGGATCACACATGATGCGACGAGGCATGGCCACGGCCCTGGGGGCGGTCGCGGCAGCGGCGGCCCTGGCCTTCGCGGTACCGGGATCGGCGCACGCGGCGGAGGGCGTCCTGGTCATCAACGGCCAGGCCCACGAAAACCCGAGCGGCTGCTACGACATCGACCGGTTCCCGTCCTCGGTGGCCAACCACACGGACGCCATCGCCGAGGTCCACTCAGGCCGGCACTGCAGTGGCCGGGTCGAGCGGCTCGTCTTCCCCGACGAGACGTACTACACGGAAACGGCTCAGAGCGTCTTCATCCTCTGACCGCCCCCCCAGACGACACCGGCGCCCCGCCCCCACTGGGCGCCGGTGTCTTTCCGTTTCCTCGGCTTCTTCGGCAAGGTCACTGATCGCGGCGCCGCACCGCCGTCACCGCGACCGCCGCCGCGGCCAGCGCCCACACCGCGTAGACCGTCCACGCCCCCGCCGCCGTCCAGGGATAGGGGGACGTCGCGTCGAGCGGTTGGGCCAGGCGGTGCCACGCGTGCAGCGGAGTTGCGTGGGCGAGCACCGCCGACCAGTGCCGCTGGTCCGTGACGACACTGGGGAGCAGGATCAGCGCCGCGAAGACGGTGACCATCGTCGTCGCGCTGTGCCGGACCACCGCGCCGAGCGCCATGCCGACGAGCGCGCACACCGGGGCCAGCAGCGCCGACGCGGCGACGGCGCGGGCCGCGCCGGGGTGGGACAGCGGGATGCCCGCGTCGCGCCCGTCCAGGATCGCCTGGGTGAGGGCGAACGAGGCCGCCGAGACGACCGCCCCGAACACGGCCGTCACCGCCGCGATCACCGCGACCTTCGCGGCGAGCACCGCACGCCGGTCCGGTACGGCCGTGAACGTCGTACGGATCAGACCGGTGCCGTACTCGCCGACGATCGGCAGCGCGCCGATCGCCCCGACGGACAGCATCAGGACCAGGGCGCCGTTCCCGGTGAACGCCACCTGGAGCGGAATCCCGTCGCGTACGAAGTCCGCCCGGTCGGCGCCGTTCCGCTCCGCCCAGTAGCGATAGGTGTCGTAAGCCGTGCCCGCGTTGAACGCGAGGACGGCGAGCGCGCTGATCACGAAGGCCCAGTACGTGGAGCGCAGCGACCAGAGTTTGATCCACTCGGCGGCGAGCACGTCACGGAAGCGGGCGGGCGGCTCCGTGGTGGCCGGTTCCGTGACGGCCGGCGGGGAGAGTGCGGTCATCGGGATTCTCCCGCGAGGTATTCGACGCTGTCGGCGGTCAGTTCCATGAACGCGTCCTCCAGGGACGCGGTGCGGGTGGCCAGCTCATGGAGCATCAGGCGGTGCCGGAAGGCGAGTTCACCGATCCGGGCGGCGGGCAGTCCGGTGACGGTGAGCCGTCCGTCCCCGGCGTGCACGGCCGCCCCCTCGGCGGTCAGCAGCTCCGTCAGCGCGGCGGCGTCCGGCGTCCGCACGGTCACGCTCAGCCGGGTGCCGCGGGCGGCGAAGTCCGTGAGGCTCTCGGCGGCGATGAGTTCACCGCGGCCGATGACGACGAGATCGTCGGCGGTGTTCTCCATCTCCGACATCAGATGGCTGGAGACGAAGACCGTGCGCCCCTGCTCCGCGAGCCGCCGGAAGAGCCCGCGCACCCACAACACGCCCTCCGGATCGAGGCCGTTGAGCGGTTCGTCGAAGAGGAGGACCGGCGGGTCGCCGAGCAGCGCGGTCGCGATGCCGAGCCGCTGCCGCATCCCGAGCGAGAAGCCGCCCGCGCGCTGCCGGGCCACCTCGGTGAGGCCGACCTCGCCGAGCACCTCGGCCACCCGGCCGCGCGGGATGCCGTTGCTGCGGGCCAGCGCCCGCAGATGGGACGCGGCGCCGCGGCCCCCGTGCACATCACCGGCGTCGAGCAGCGCGCCGACATGGCGCAGACCGCGGGGCCGGTGCGCGAAGGGGCGGCCGTCGACGATGGCGGTGCCGCCGGTCGGGGCGACCAGACCGAGCAGCATCCGCAACGTGGTGGTCTTGCCCGCGCCGTTGGGACCCAGGAATCCGGTGACCCGGCCGGGCCGCACGGTGAAGCTCAGGTTCCGTACGGCGGCCTTGTCGCCGTACACCTTTGTCAGTTCATGGACTTCGATCACCCGGCCCACGGTGCCGCCGCGCACCCCCGCCCGTCGTCGGCCCGGCGCGGACAATCCCGGCCGCCGCTGTCACCCCTGGTCGTACAGCCACGGTCCGATGCCGCCGCGCGATCTCCGTGGCTACGATCGGCGCATGCCAGCCAAGCCGCGTCTGCCCCTGCTCAAGCGACTGCCCGTGGGCATCTGGCCGGCCCTGGTGTGGGGCGCGGCGACGGTGTACCCGCTCGTCCAGTACGTCGTGCTGCCGCCCCGCCAGGAGATCTCGTACTCCTATCCCCGGCACGGCATGGACGAGCCCTGGGCGAAGCTCGCCCTGCTGCTCGCCGCGGCCCTCGCCCTCGCGGGCTGCGCCCTGCTGTCCCGCAGGCCGCTGACCGCCATGGCCCTGCTGATCGCGGGGACGGGCACCTCCATGGCCGCCTGGCAGCAGACCGAGGTGGTGCCGACGGCGTATCTGCCCGTGCCGGTCGCCCTCGGGTTCGTCGCCGCCGTCCGGGACCGCCGGACCTCGCTCACCGCCGGCGGCCTGGCGGTCGGCGCGCTGTTCGCCCTCTGGGCGCCCAGGGAGCTGATCGGCTTCGGGCGGGTCGACGGGACCGCGTCCGAGCCCTACATCGCGCTGACCGCCGTCATCGGCTGGCTCATCGGCAACTCCGTGCACCAGTCCCGCGCGTACGCCGAGAATCTGCGCTCCCAGGCCGCCACCCAGGCCGTCACCGCCGAACGCCTGCGCATCGCCCGCGAGTTGCACGACATGGTCGCGCACAGCATCGGCGTCATCGCGCTCCAGGCGGGCGCCGCGAGCCGCGTCATCGAGACCCAGCCGGCGGGCGCCCGCGAGGCGTTGACGGCCATCGAGGCCACCGGCCGCGAGACCCTCTCCGGTCTGCGCCGCATGCTCGGCGCCCTGCGCGACGCGGAACCCGAGGGGGCACCACCGGGCCCCGAGCCCGGCCTCGGCTCCCTCGGCCGCCTCGCCGAGACGACCACCGCCGCGGGCGTCCGTGTCGACGTCCGCTGGAGCGGCGAACTCCGGCCGCTGCCACCGGAGATCGACGTATCGGCGTACCGCATCATCCAGGAGGCGGTGACCAACGTCGTACGCCATGCGAGCACCACGTCCTGCCGCGTCACCGTCGACTGCCGCGACGACGAACTCGCGATCGAGGTGACCGACGCCGGACGCGGCCACGGCGAAGGCCCCCACGGCGGTTACGGACTGCTCGGCATGCGCGAGCGAGTCGGCCTGCTGCACGGCGAGTTCAGCGCGGCACCCCGCCCGGAGGGCGGCTTCCGCGTGGCGGCGACCCTTCCCGTGCAGGCAGGTGCCCGATGAACTCTCCCGCACCGGAGAAGCCCCCCGTCCGCGTCCTCCTCGTCGACGACCAGCCCCTCGTCCGCGCCGCCCTGCGCATGGTCATCACCGAGGCCCCCGACATCGAGGTCGCGGGCGAGGCGGGCGACGGCGCCGAAGCCGTCCGGCTCACCGAGGAACTGAGCCCGGACGTCGTGGTGATGGACATCCGCATGCCCGGCACGGACGGCATCGAGGCGACCCGCCGGATCACCGCGGGCCCGAGCGCCCGCACCCACGTCATCGTCCTGACCACCTTCGACGACGACGATTACGTGTACGGGGCGCTGCGCGCGGGCGCGGCCGGTTTCCTCGTCAAGGACATGGCCCTCGACGACATCCTCGCGGCGGTCCGGGTCGTCGCGGCGGGCGATGGCCTGATCGCACCGGGCGTCACCCGCCGCCTCATCAAGGAATTCGCCGAACGCCCCACGAGGGATGCCCGTCCCCGCGGCTCCATCAGCGGCATCACCGAACGCGAACGCGAAGTCCTGACGCTCGTGGGCAGCGGCCTGTCCAACACGGAGATAGCCGCCGAACTCACCATCAGCGTCGCCACGGCCAAGACCTATCTGACCCGGCTCCTCGCCAAGCTGGACGCCCGCGACCGGGTGCAGTTGGTGATCATTGCGTACGAAGCGGGGCTTGTGGGCACACCCCGGTGACCCGGCATGGGCGTTGTCGAGTGCACGATCAGCCATTGTTAGCCTGCGGGGCGGACAACCGACCCCAGGAGGCCTCGTGTCACCCGACCGCCCCACGATCGCGCTGGTCACCAGCAGCATCCAGCTGGAGACCGGCGTCGACCGTGACCTCCCCGAGCTCGCGCGCTCGCTCGGTGAAGCGGGGGCTGACGCGGCCACCGTGATCTGGGACGACCCCCGGGTCGACTGGGAGCGGTTCGACCTCGTGGTCATCCGGTCCACCTGGGACTACAGCGAGCGCGCGGCCGAGTTCCGGGACTGGGCGGGGCGCGTCGCGCGGCTCACCCTCCTCGCCAATCCGGCGTCCGTGGTGCGCTGGAACACCGACAAGCGGTACCTGGGCGTGCTGGCGGACGCGGGGGTGCCGGTCGTGCCGACCCGGTACCTGGCCGCCGGTGACCCCGTCGAATTCCCGGAGAGCGACGGGGAGTTCGTCGTCAAGCCGACCTCCGGCGCGGGCGCGCGGCTGGCCGCGCGGTACGGGAAGGGCGAGGACGAGGCCGCCGCGCGGCACGTCGCCACGATGCACGAGGACGGCTTCACCGCCATCGTGCAGCCCTATATGCCGCGCGTCGACGTGACGGGGGAACGCGCCCTCGTCTATGTCGGCGGGCGGTTCCTGCATGCGGTCCAGAAGGGCGCGGTCCTCGCGCCGGGAGCGGCCTTCGACGACGAGAAGATGCCGCACCCCGATCTGCGGAAGTGGCAGCCGACGCAGGCGGAACTCACCGTCGCCGAGCGGGCGTTGGCGGCGATACCGGGGGCGCCGGAGCTGCTCTACGCGCGGGTGGACCTGGTCGACGACGAGGGCGGGGCGCCGTGCGTCATGGAACTGGAGCTGGTCGAGCCGAATCTCTTTCTCGAACTGCATCCGGAGTCGCTGGCCGCGGTGACGGAGGAGATCCTCGCCGCCGCGAGTTAATCGGGTGGACGTGGCGTGTGGGGCGTGATTAGCCTGCGGCCATGACCAGCCCTGAGTCCGACAGACTCTAGCCACCGGCCCGGCATGTCCGGTGGCCAGTAGTCCTCTCGATGCCGACGCCCCCCACTGCGGGTGCGTCGTGGCTGATCGCGCCCACGCGGCGGAGCCGCATATGCAGCAGCCCCGCGCCCCTTCGGGGCGCTCCCTTTCGCGGAGTACCTTCATGCCCTTTGTCATCTACATCCTCGGACTCGCCGTCTTCGCCCAAGGCACCTCCGAGTTCATGCTCTCCGGTCTCGGCCCCGACATCGCCGCCGACCTGGACGTATCCCTCTCCACCGCCGGCACCCTGACCTCGGCCTTCGCCGTGGGCATGGTCGTCGGCGCGCCGGTGATGGCCATCCTCAGCCGGCGCCGCTCGCCCCGGAACGCACTGCTCGCCTTCCTGCTCACCTTTCTGCTCGTCCACGTCATCGGCGCGCTGACCAGCAGCTTCGCCGTGCTGCTCGCGACCCGCGTGGTCGGCGCGCTCGCCAACGCGGGGTTCCTCGCCGTGGCGCTGGTCGCCGCCACCGGCATGGTCGAGCCGAACGCCAAGGGGCGGGCCACCTCCGCCCTGCTCGGCGGCGTCACCCTCGCCTGTGTCGCGGGGGTGCCCGGCGGTGCGCTGCTCGGGCAGTACTGGGGGTGGCGGTCCGCCTTCTGGGCGGTGGCGATCGTCTCCGTACCCGCCGTCGTCGCCATCCTGCGGTCCGTGCCGGCCGGGGCGCCCGACGCCACGGCGTCCGGAGCGCGCGGTGAGCTGCGGGCCCTGCGCAGCCCCCGGCTCTGCGTGACCCTGCTCCTCGGCGCGCTGGTGAACGGCGCCACCTTCTGTACGTTCACCTATCTCGCGCCGCTGATCACGGACGTCGGCGGTTTCGGGGAGAGTTGGGTGCCGGTGCTGCTCGCGCTCTTCGGGGTGGGGTCGTTCGTCGGGGTAACCGTCTCCGGGCGGTTCGCCGATGTGCGGCCCGTGCCCTTCCTGGCCGGCGGCGCGGTCCTCCTGCTCGGCGGGTGGGTGCTGTTCGCGGTGACCGCCGGGAACCCGGTGGCCGTGGTGGTGCTCGTACTCGTCCAGGGCGCGCTCTCCTTCGGCGTCGGCTCGGCGCTGATCGCGCAGGCGCTGTACGCCGCTACCGCCGCCCCCACGCTGGCGGGCGGCTTCGCCACGGCCGCGCTGAACGTCGGGGCGGCGGTCGGCCCGGTGGCCGGCGGGCTCGCCCTGGGCGCGGGGCTCGGCCACCGCTCGCCGCTCTGGGTGAGCGCGCTGCTGGTGGCGCTCGCCCTCGGGGTGGGCGCGGTGGCCCTGCGACGCGGGAGTCAGTCCCCGTCCGGCAGCTCCGGAAATGACAGACGCTGGAGCAAGCCCCAGGTGAACTCCGCGACGCAGCGCCGGAGTTGACCTGATCCGTCGGGAGCCGTGAAGACGAGCCGCCAGCGAGTCGGCGCCGTGCCCTCCATCGGGCGGGCCGGGGCGAACGCGCGGGCGGCCTCGTCCACCGTGCACGACCAGGGGGTCAGGTCTTCCAGCGTCCGCAGCGAAGGTCCCTCAGTGGCCGGCGCGCGGACCAGCCACTCGTTCCACGCCGCCCCGTTCGGTGCCAGAAGTACCTCGAAGCGCAGGGTCGGCCACAGTGGCACCGGCCAGAGCAGGGCCTCGCACTCCAGGTCGCCGATGCGGCGCGGCACGGCGGCGGTCGGCGGGCCGAGCACCGAGCGGTAGCGGGAGACGGCGCCGCGCGAGCGGGCGGAGCGGGTCATCGCCTGCCAGCGGCGGTTGGCCTCACGCATGTCCGCGATGGAGACGCCGAGCTCGTGGCGGGCCTCCTCCACCAGGTCCGGGTTGTGGTCGGCCATGCGGCGCAACAGGACCAGCTGGAAGTCGAGCGGAGTGAACGGGCCGGGCTGCGGCGAGGACGCGGAGCTAGCGGACATGCGCTCCATGGTCGCGCACCGCGGCGGCTCCCGGGCGGCGTCCGCCGGGCAGGAACAGCACCGAATTGACGTACCGGGGGTGGCGGGGCGTGAGGGCTCTGCGGATCAGGCCCTGGGACACGACGTACGACGTGTCGTGCTGATGCGCCTCCAGGTCGAAGCCCTCAAGGGGCAGCCACGTGTCGTGCGGAAGGACCCAGCCCTGGTAGCCGTGGTGGCGGGTGAGCAGGTCGACGATCGGGGTGATCGGCTGGATGCGGGACTCCAGCTCGATGAAGAGCGCGGGCCGGTCGCGGGTCAGCAGATCGTGCGCGCCGCGCAGCACTTGGAGTTCATTGCCGTCCACGTCGATCTTGATGAAGTCGACGTCGCGCAGGCCGAGTCCGTCGAGGGTCAGACAGGGCACGTCGACCGCCTGGCCGTGGATGTCCCTGCGGATCAGCGAGGAGACGCCCCGGTCGCCCCGGTCGCCGCGCGGCAGCCAGAGCCGGGCCGTGCCGGGATGGTCGGTGGCGGCGGCCTGGATCACCCGGACGTTGCCGGGCGTCGAGGTCTCCAGAAGGCGTGCCAGATGCGGGACCGGCTCCACGGTCACCACGCGGCGCGCACGCGTCGCCAGGCGGCGGGACCACGGGCCGTACCAGCCGCCCACGTCGACCGCGGTGGCGCAGCCGCGCGGGCACAGGTCGTGCAGCCGGGCCAGTTCCGGCTCGAAGCGCGGGTAGACGAGGCGGGCCAGGGCGCCGATCAGCCGGGCCGGCAGATGCGGGGCGAGGCGGGCGGCGACGGTCTTGTGGGGGCCCGTCACGGTGAGATCCGCTTCAGGAGCTGCTCGTGCTCGTCCTCCGGTATCTGCTCGCCGGAGGACGGCAGGAGCTGCGGGATGCCGTCGATGATCGGGTAGCGGCGGCGCAGCCGCGGGTTGTAGAGGACCTCTTCCGGCACGAGGGGTGCCTCCGGCTCCAGGAGATGCAGCGGCCCCTTGTCCAGCGGACAGGCGAGAATCTTCAGCAGCGGGTCGTCGGGGTTCATCAGGTGGTCAACTCCTTGGTGGGTGAGGGGGGTTGGGCTGGAGGTTCGGGCTTGGGGTCGTGCTTCGGCATGGCGAGAAGCACGGACACCGCGAGCGCCGTGCCCGCGATCCGCAGGCCGAGCCGCAGCGGTTCGTCCGGCAGCGGCTCGCCGAACGCGAGCGTGCCGAGCACGGCGGTGAACAGCGCGGTCACCGTCGTACACACGGGAACGATCAGTGAGGCCCGGCAGCGCTGGAGCGCCGCCTGCGACATCACCAGGCCGAACGCGCCGGTGAAGAGCAGGAGATAGGGGTACGGCGAGCGCAGCAGGTCCAGGAGCGCCGAGCCGAGGCCCTCGGTGGTCAGATAGCTGGACACGCCCTTGATGGCCAGCGAGCTCACTCCGTAGAGCAGCCCCACGGCGACCCCGTACTCCACGCCGGTCGTCGGCAGCCGGTGCCGTCGCCTGGCGCGCTGCTCGGCGGACGCGTACAGCAGGACGCCCGCCGCGAGCGAGGGCAGACAGACGGTGAGAACCAGCGGCACGGGCGCCCCGCGGCTCACCGTGTCCGAGCCCTCCTTCAGCGAGAGCACGACCATCAGGAGCGCCGCGAGGATCGCCCCGACGGCGTACCGCTCCCGCCCGGAGGTCTGCTCGCCGAGCAGCACGGACGAGAGGAGCAGGAGCAGCACGAGTCCGGACACGAAGATGCCCTGGGCGGCGGCGATCGGGAGCGTCCGGTAGACGGCGAGCTGCGCGCCGAAGCCGGCGGCGAGCGCGAGCGAGCCGCCGAGCCACAGCGGGCTGCCGATCACCTGCCGCAGCAGCCGCGCGGGGCTGCGCACGCTCACCGAGGGCATCGCGGAAAGGGCCCGCTTCTCCAGGACGAAACCGGTGCTGTAGAGCACGTTCGCCAGCAGGGCGGCGGTCACCCCCCACCACATGGGCCTAGGTCCTTCGGGCGTGCAGCAGCAGGATCGACGAGGCGCTCGGGACGGCGCAGGCGAGCCGGTCCAGGCCCCGGAGTGGTCGTGGCACGCCGTGGAAGGGCGCGCCCGCCACCTTGACGACGTCGAATCCGGACGCGGCGACGAACTCCCGCAGGGCGCGCGCGGTGTACAGCCGCAGATGTCCGACGACCTCGCTGCCCGGACGGCCGTGGATGCCGCGCAGGCTCACCTCGGAGAAGACGGGCTGCACCCCCGCGAGCAGCAGCCCGCGGTTGTACCAGGCGGCGAGATTGGGCGTGGACAGCATCAGATGGCCGCCCGGCCTGAGGACTCTTCTCAGCTCGTCCAGGGCGCTGTCGGGGTCGACGAGATGCTCGATGACCTCGCTGAACAGCACGGCGTCCGCGCTCCCGTCGGCGAACGGAAGGCCGCCGTCGGTGAGTTCACCGCGTACGACGTACGAGAGATGGGAGTGCGCGCGCTTGAGGGCGTCCTGCGACCAGTCCACGCCGATGACACGGTGCCCGGCGAGGAACGGGGCGGCTGCCGCGGCCGCGGTGCCGTCGCCGCAGCCGATGTCGAGGACGACGGCGGTGCGTGCCGTGGCGGGGCCGATGGCGGCGGCGAGCATCCGGGCCTGGCGCAGGCTGCGGGCGTCGCCGGACGCCACGGGCACGGACGGGTCCTCGTAGAAGTCCCGCAGGTCACGCGGGGCGGTGCTGGTGCTGGTGCCGGTGCTGGTGGACGCGGTCATGGGGTGACCCCTTCCTCCGTGGCGTGCAGATAGTGCTCGAAGAGGTCGCGCAGATGGGCGCCGTCCCCATGGCTGAGCAGCGTCTTCGACCAGCGCAGGGCCAGATGGAGCCGGCCCGCGGTGGACGCGGTGGTCACGGTCAGCCCGCGCGGCAGCCGGGCGGGCGCGGAGAACCAGACGGCGTGCGCGCGCCCGGCGTCCCCGAAGTCGAGGGCGTACGGCACCCGGCCGATGTTGCTCAGGAGCGTGGTCGAGGTCCAGGGCGCGGCGGCCCTGCGCAGCCCGCGGGTGAGCGCGGCCCGCACGGTGACCGGCAGCACGGGAGAGGTCAACAGGGCGGCTCCATGGCCGAGTTGCGGACGGTCGAGGGCCTTGAGGGCGCGGGTGCGTTCGGCGGTGCGCCGCAGCAGCGCGCCGATCTCCTCGGGTCCCCACTCCTTCCCGGTCAACTCCTGCGCGCTGAACGGGACTTCGACGAGTCGGGTGCCGTTGCCGATGGGCATCCCCATGTCGCGCGGCCGGTCGTCCACGGGCATGGTGATCCGGAAGGGCCTCGGCCGGGCCCCGTGCTCCCGGTTCCAGTGCGCGATCATCAGCGCGGTCGCCACCATGAGCTGGTCGTTCACCGTGAAGGGCGCGCCCTTGGGGCGGTGCGGCACGGGCAGCTCGGCTACGAGCATGCCGTTGCCGGGGGAGGGCTCGGGGGTGCCGCGCGACACCCGCGCGGGCGGCGCCCAGCCGGAGGGCGCGTCGGCGGTCGCGGCCGCGCCGTCGGGGGCCGGGGTCGCGGGTGTGCGCTGCGGCGGCGCGGCGGGGGAGTTGTCCTGGCCGCCGTACAGCTCGGCGGCCGTCGCGAGGACCCGGAGGCAGGCCGGGCCGTCGAGGGCTGTGTGGTTGATGGTGAGGAACAGGACCGAGCCCGCGCCCTCTTCCTCACCGGAATCGATCACTTCCAGGCGGATCGGCGGCGACGCGCTCAGCGGCGGCGAGTCGGAGAGGGAACGGATGCGCGCCTTCTTCAGCGCGTCCCGCTCCGGCGGCGGGAACGTCACGACCTCGACGTCCGGCTCCGCCGTCAGCTCCCATTCGTAGCGGCGGCGGTACCAGGGCCCCTGCGCCTCCCGCATCAGGATGCGCGGGTGGCGGCGCAGGGCCTCGGCGAACGCGGACCTCAGCCGGTCCGGGTCGGGCGTGCCCGGCAGATGCACCTCGATGTGCACCGTCTCCGGCTCCTCCTCCTGGAGGCAGTGCCGGGCGACCTCGTCGACGACGGGGAACGGCACGCGCTTGGGGCGCCGTTCGGGTCCGTCCGCGTGACGTGCCGGTTGATCGAGTGCGGTCATCGTTCTGCGTCCTCCCCGGAGGTGGACGGTGCGGCGGTGCCTGCCATGGAGCCGCCCGACGTCCTCGGCCTGCGCCGCCGGAACCGCGTCGTCCGCGCACCCGGCGGTGCGGGCTCCGGTTGCGTCGCCGCGGGCCCACGGGCGGAGATGGTGGAGCTGACGGCCTGCGGGTCGTCCGCACCGGCCCCCGGCCCGCCGCTCTCCCCGCGCTTGCGGCGCGGCAGCGGTGCCGTGCCCAGGTCCCGGTCGGGTCCGAGCGACAGTGTGCCCGGATCCTGGGCCGGCGGTGTCACGGGTGGTGCTGCCGGTGGCGCGGACTGCGGAGGCGGTCCCCAGGGGGCCGCGGAACCGCCGCCTCCGGGGCCGTCGGGGTCACCGGAGCCACCGGAGCCTCCGGAGCCTCCGGAGCCGCCGCCCGTCTCCGCCTCCCCGGACGCGGGCGCCCCCACGCTCACCAGAGCCGCGAACAGCGCGATGAGGGCGAGGAGTTGGGCCGTGGGCCCGAACGCGCCCTCGTCCTGGGCGGCCGGCTCGCCGGCGCCCACCGCCGCCGCGATGCCCGCCCCGGCCATCGCCACGAAGGCGAGCGGCACCAGCAGGGCGTGCCGACGCCAGGCCAGCAGGGCGAGGGCCGGGACGATCAGCGCGAACCAGCCCGCGATCACCGCGGCGACCAGCGTCAGTGCCACCGTGCCGAGGATCAGACCGGGCGCGGGCGGCGCCGTGTCCGGGCCCTCCGCGTTCGGCTCCTTGCGGCGGACCAGGACCAGGGCGATCAGGGCGAGCACGCCGACACCGCCGCCGATCAGACCGATCTCGTAGATGCGCGAGGGCTCGTAGGTCAGCTTGACGGTGCCGCCCTCGCCCTTGGGGATCAGCCAGCCCTGCTGCCAGCCGTCGAGGCGTACCGACGAGAGCGTCTCGCCGTTGAGCGTCGCCTTCCAGCCGTCGTTGATGTTCTCGTACGTGGAGAGGTACGAGGCCGCGCCCGAGCCGACCTTCAGCTCGCGCCGGTCGCCGAGCCAGTCCTTGATGTCGATCGACCGGGACGTGCGGTCGATCCCGCCCGGCGTGCCCTGCGTCAGCGAGACGTCCATCACGGTCAACGGGCCCTCGTCACCGGCCTCGACCGTGTGCGCGCCGGAGCCGAGCGACAGCGTGGTGTCCTCCTCGCCCCGCTCGCAGAGCGTCACCTCGATCGGCCGCCGCTCCACCAGATCCCGTACGGAACCCTTGGCGCTCGTCGCGTGCAGCTTGCCGTCGACGGAGAGCACCGGGCCCTTGCCACAGGCGAGTTCGAACGTCGCGTCGGCCGACGGCTGCGGCGTCCGGTACTTGTCCAGGGCCGGGACGTACACCTCGGTCAGACCCACCGGAAGCTGCAACTCGTCGTCCGCCACCGGGTTGTGCACCGTCAGCGGCGCGGTCTCCGTGATGGTGATGGTCATCTCGTCGGTGGTGATCGGCGCGAACCGTGCCACGCCGTTCTCGTCGACGCCGACGATCGCGGCGCCGTCCGGCGAGCTGATCTCGATCTTCACCGGCCGCGTCGAGAGACCGCCGGCCGCGGGCAGCACGATCTCGTCGACCGCCTGCTTGTCCGGCCACTTCAGATGGACGACGGGCCGGTCACCGGCGATCCAGCCGGTCGTCAGGTCGCCGTCCGTCAGATTGCGCGGCGAGAGACCGGTGCCGAGGTCCGACGTGGAGTCGGCGCTCGCGATGATCTGGTCCTTCTGCTCGGGCGCCACCTGGTAGAGCAGCTTGTCCAGCGCCTTGCCCGGCACGGCCACCGCGCTCGCGCTCACCTCGTAGTCGGCCTCGGCCGGGGCCTCGAAGCGCCGGTGCAGCCCCGACTCGCTGTTCACCGGCGACAGCGCGCTCGGGTCCGAGGAGCGGTGCATCGAGTACGTCGTCGCCTCGGCGCCGACCGGCTCCCGGTCCGCGGAGTGTCCGCTGTCCGACGGCATCTGGAGCAGCTTGGTCACCTGCGCGCCCGGCACGGTGATCTCGGAGAAGCCGGCGCCGGTCAGACCCTTCTTGCCGATCTGCGCCTCCAGGATCGTGACCTTCAGCCAACTCGACTCACCGGCGGGCGCCTTGATGCGCTGACGCATGCCGTTGGCCTGCAGATCGCTGGTGGCGCTGCCCTGCTCCGTCTCCACCCGCACCTTCGTGGGCGCGGCCCGCATGCCCTCCTGCGGCAGCGGGATGACCCGGATCGAGGAGGGGATCGACTCCTTCGACCGGTACTCGGCCTTGATCCAGGCGCCTTCCGGCTTTCCGGGGCTGCCCTCGGCCCATGCCGTGTCCGGGTTCCCGTCGAAGGCGTTCACCGGGTCGTACTGCGGCAGATGGAAGAGCCAGTTGCCGTAGCTGGACGCGGTGACGGACTTCGCGCCGCGCAGCCGCGCCGTCGTCTGGTGCTCGATGCCCGTGGTGGGCAGGATCTGGTGCGGCTTCTTGCCCGCGTCCTGCTCGGCGCCGCTCGCGTTGCGTTCGCCCGGTGTGTACGTGTACGAGGTGTTGCTGCTGACCAGGCCGAAGCGGGTGTCCGCGCGCCGCAGTCCGTCACCGACCGCCTTGAGACCGGGAGTTCCGACCCCCGGGTGGTTGTCGCCGGTCAGCACGGAGGGGCGGTCCCGCATCGCCGGGTCGGCGGAGAGCTGGAGCAGCGACTCGGGTCCGCCGCTCACCACCGCCGTGTTCGACACCGGCTTGATCCCGGCCTGGCCGGGACGCTCCGCGCCGGAGCCCGGGGCGTAGATCTCCACCGCGCGCTCGCGCGGGTAGAGACCCTCGACCTGGAGCGGCGTGTCGTCCGGGATCTTCCCGCCGGTCTCGGTCGGACCGAAGCCCGTGACGCGCTTGAACCCGGACTCCTCCAGGGTCCGCTTCACGGTCGCGGTCGGGACGTTGCCGACCTGGTCGGGGTCGAGATCATTGCGTACGACGACGTAGTACAGCCCCGCGCGGGTCAAGTAGTCGCGCAGGCCCGGCACTTCGCCGCCGGTGGCGAGCGCCTGCTCCACCGCGTCCATCGCGCGCCGGTTGCCGGGCGTGCCGAACGGGACGTAGTCCCGCTGGGCCCAGCGGGACTCGGCGAGGACGTCGAGGGGCTGGTCGATGGGCGAGCCCCAGGTGTAGATGCCGTGCGCGGTCGCGGGCACGACGAGGGCGCGCGAGTCGGGGGAGTACTTCTCCAGCCAGTCGGCCGTGGCCTGCCAGTAGTTGGGCAGCTTCTGGAACGAACCGGGCTGCAGGATCGAGCCGTTGAGATAGGGGAAGGCGAGCCCCGGAAGGACGAGGACGGCGGCGATCAGCGGGGCGTACCTGCGGCCCTTCACCGGCCGCGCCCCGCGCGCCTGCGCGGCCACGCCCACCAGGTGCATCAGGCCGAAGACAAGGGCGAGCGCGAGGCCCGTCTGGAACTTGTAGATGTTGCGGAAGGGGACGAGCCCGCCGTTCAGCCAGCTCTGCACGGTCTCGTGGAAGGGCGCCCCGAAGGAACCGCCGTATCCGGCGAGCGTGACGAGGGCGACGGAGAGGACCGTCAGGACCAGCCAGCGCCGCTCGGGCAGATCACGCCGGGCCAGGCCCGCGAGGCCGAGCGCGGCGGCGAGCGCCGAGCAGACCACGACGACCACGGACGTCGCGACCGTCCAGCCGGCCGGCAGCCAGGCCTCGCCGAAGTTGAGGTACGCCACCCAGTTACCGGCGCCGCGCAGGGTCTCCGTGGCGGACATCGTGCCGGTGGTGGTGGCCGAATTCTCCACGTACGGGAGGAAGTTCTCGCCGTAGATGCCGAGCATCAGGAGCGGTACGACCCACCAGGCGGTCGCCAGGATCACTCCCGGCACCCACCAGGTGATCAGCTTCCGCTTGCGCGGTCCGTTCGGCCGGGAGAGGAGATAGAGGCCCACCGGGAGGAGGGACGCGAGCGTCGCCGCCGCGTTCACGCCGCCCATGAAGGGGATGATGAGCGCCGACCGGCAGGCCGCGAGGCGCGCGCTGATCCGGTCGTTGGTCAGCGGGAGCAGCACCCAGGGCAGGAACGCGCCGGGCAGCGCCGCAGCCGACGTCGAGCCGACGACGACGGTGAACGTCGGCCACAGCGCGTACGCCACCGCGCCGAGCAGCCGGCTCGCGGAGTTGCCGATCCGCAGCCGCTCGGCGAGCCGCAGCGCACCCCAGAACGCGACCGACACGATCAGCGAGAGCCAGAGCCGCTCCGCGAGCCACACCGGCAGCTGGACCAGCTTGGCCAGGCCGTAGAACGGCAGCATCGGCCAGGTGTAGCCGACGTACTGGTCCTGGATCCCGCCGAAGCCGCCCCGGTCGTGCCAGAGCTGGCCGAGGTCGGAGAGGAACTGCCAGGGGTCGACGGCGACACCGAGCTTGGTGTCGAACGTCATCCGCCCCGGTTTGACGGCGAGGAAGAGCACGAACACCACGGCCCAGAACCCCAGCAGCCAGCGCTTGGAGCGTGGCCCCCGTTCGGGCTCGGGGGCAGCTGCCGTGGGCCGGACTGCCGCCGGGGGTGGGGCCTGGACCGTGGTCATGGACACCGCCTGAGGATGAGGAGAAGATTCCAGGTGGCGAACTCGCGTACGCCGGGCACCTTGGTGATGCCACCGGCCAGGAACGGCCAGTAGCGGGACCGCGCGGACACGACCGAGACGTCGTCCCTGGCCCGCACCTGGCGCAGGGTCGGGCCGATGTGGTGCGCGAAGAGGTTCTCGCCGAGCTTGTGCTTGGCGGCCTTGCCGGTACGCCGCTCATAGCGGGCTCTGGCCCGTTCGGCGCCGAGCAGGTGCCAGGGCGCCCACTCGTGACCGCCCCAGGGCGAGTACCAGTTGGTGAACGAGACATAGATCAGACCGCCGGGCCTGGTCACCCGGACCATCTCGCTGAGGAACGTCTGCGGGTCGTCGACGTGCTCCAGGACGTTGGAGGAGAACGTGACGTCCGCGACGCCGTCGCCGAGCGGCAGCAGATAGCCGTCGGCGACGACCGAGCCCTCCGGCGGCTTGGCTCCCAGCTCCGCCGGGTCCGGCTCGAAGAGGAAGGCCTGGGCGCCGCGGCGCCGGAACTCCTCGGTGAAGTAGCCACCGCCGCCGCCGATGTCGACGACGATCCGGTCCTTGACCGCGCCGTACGCCTCGACCTGGTCGGCGGCGTCACGGGCGAGCAGCGTGTAACACCGCTCGGGCTCCTGCTGCTCGCGCAGGAAGGCCCGGAAGAGGGTGAGGGAACGCCGCAGCGAGGGATCTTTCATGCCCGTGACCCACCGGCCACGGCTTCGGCTGCCACTGCCTGGAACTCCCGTACGGAATTGGCCCAGCGGTACCGGGTGGCCCGTTCGCTCGCCGCCTTGCCGAAGGTCTCGCGGCGCTCGCTGCTCAGCGCCAGACTGCACCAGGCGGCGGCGAAGGAACTCTCGCCGCGGGCGAGCAGCCCGGTCACGCCGTCCTCGATGGAGTCGCGGATTCCGGGTACGTCGAAGCCGATCGCCGGGGTGGCGCGGGTGGCCGCCTCGGTGACGACGAGCCCCCACCCCTCCACGGCCGACGGATGAAGCAGCATCCATGCCTCGCAGAGCAGCCGGTGCTTCTCCGCCTCGGAGACATGGCCCCTGAACTCCACGCCGGGTCCGGCCATCGATTCGAGGCGCTCCCGCTCGGGCCCGTCGCCCACGATCACCAGGCGGCCCCCGGTGACGGGTCTGACGCGCTCCCAGAGGCGGAGCAGCAGATCGATGCGCTTGTACTCGACGAGGCGTCCCATCGCGAGGAACAGCGGCTCGTCCGAGCGGGGATGCAAGGGCCCGGGCTCTTCGACCCCGTTGTGGACGATGCGTATTCGCTCACGCTCGACGCCTATCGCGCGCAGGGCGGTGGCCGTCGACGGCGAGACGGCCACGAGCAGATTGCCGCGCTGGGCTCCCGAGAGCGACCAGTGCTCGAGTCTTCGGCCGAGCCGGGCCGCCGGGGCGAGCGCGCCCTGGAAGCGCATCGCCCACAGATCGGTGTGCACGTGGTTGACGAGGCACAGCGTGGGCCCGCGGTGCCACAGCGGCGCCAGATACGGCATGCCGTTGCAGACCTCGACGAGCAGGTCGCAGTCGCCGACCTGCCGGGTGAACGCCGAGCGCGAGCGCAGATAGTGCCCGAGGTCGCCGCCCGCCGACACGACGCGGTAGTCGCGGAAGGCGGCCGGACCCCCGCACAGCAGGGTGACCTGGTGGCCGAGCTTGCTCAGGCCGTCGGCCAGCCGGTCGACGAGCAGTTCGGACCCGCCCGCGGCCGGGTTGCCGAGGTCGCGGCGGGCGAGGAAGACGATCCGGCGCGGTTGTGGGGGATGCGCCGGAACGCGCTGCGCGAGCCGAGGGGTGGCTTCGCGCAGCGGGGATGGCACGTGCTGGGGCATGCGTGCTCCAACTCGTCAGGGTGCGGATCCGTGGGGCATGGGGGGTAGCACGGTCGGTCGCTTACGGAGGTGCGGGGTTTGGCTCTGTTGCGAGGTGCGGGGTGGTGCGGAAAGGCCGGGTTCTGTTGCGTAGGTGCTGTGGTCGGTCTGTGCGGGGACTGTGCTTGGGTGGGGGTGGTTAGTTTTCGCCGCCCTGTTCGACGCGGCTACTCACCGAGGTGACAACTTCGGGGGTTTCATTAGCTGACGTCTCATCACATCGTGGTGGGTTGCAGGGCGGTTGGGGACGTATCGGTATTCGGACCGTCCGGCTCCGCCGCGGAACCCGGCCCTCCGGAACCGTCCGCCCCATGGGCCGAGCGCCGTCCGCGTACGACGAGCACGACCCCCGCGACCGCGAGCAGCGCACCCAGCGCACCCGCACCGACCGGCAGCGTCGTGCCCACCAGCTTCAGCCGGCTGCTGTCGTCGTCCGCGAGCCCGACCTGGGTCTTCTGCGTCTTCTCCGTGAACGCGATGCGCTTGCTGTCGAGGAGCACCGTCGCGTCCTTGTCGGAGCCCGGCGCGCGCAGCGTCTTGCGGGGTCCGACCGCCGCGTAGATGATCCGGCCCGTGCGCTTGTCGGCCACCAGCTCCACACCGTGGTTGGCGTACCACTCCTCGGCCAGTACGTTGCTGCGCTTGGGCTGCCCCACCAGGCGGCCCGGCACCAGACGGGTGCCGGTCTTGGCGGGCTTCACCTTCGCGGTGAAGCGGTAGCCCTCGTAGCCCTGGATCTTCTTCGTGCCCCGGAAGGTCAGCGGCACGGTCCCGCCCAGGGTGCTGTCCCACCAGACGTAGCCGCGCTTCTCCACGTCGAAGGGGAACTTGAGGTAGGCCTCGCCCTCGTAGTACGGCTCCTCGCCGCAGCAGTGCACCGGCCGGTTCGTCTCGCGGTCGGTGACCCAGCGCTCCTTCGTGAACTGGAGCGAATCGTGCGGGTCCGAGGCCGGCAGCGACTTGTCCGGATCGACGGACTGGACGACGTCCCACACCGCGGTTTCCTTGGTGCTGTCGGCCACGTCACCGCGCACCTGGCGGGTGATCGTGAGGTTCTTGTCGTGCACCGTCTTGATCTTGTCTGTGTCGAAATAGCTGCCTTTGCCCTTGAACACGGTGATCGTGTCGATATCGACGGGCGTCCGTTTGGCGCGTGGCTCGACGTACCAGGCGAGCAGCGGTGCCAGGACGAGCAGGAAGACGCCGAGTCCGAGGAGGATCAGCGAGAGGGGTGAGGCTGTGCGGCGCATCCGGCACTCCTGAGGGCGGTGGAGACGTGTTACCGAGCCGTATGGGGCCGTGACGCTAGGCGGACCCTTGACTAAGTGTCAATGCATTGATGAGACTGTGCACCTGCCGGGCGGGGCCGGTAAGGGACTGTGCGAACACCAGCCGTGCGACCAGGGTGGGGACGACCTCCAGCAGAGAGGCTGACCCTGACATGCATAGATTCCTCGCGGCCGGACTGACCGCCGTGGCCGCCGCCGCACTCGCCGTGGCCGCCGCCCTCGGCATCGTCGCTGTCCTGAACGCGACGCCGGACCAGCCGAATACACCCCTCGTGCATTACGAGACCGCCCCGCGGGGGCAGTGAGTGACCGTGCCCGTGACCGAGAGCCAGGGTTCGCTGTCCGTCCGTTCCGCGTGGCGGGACGTCCCGCCACTGCAGATACGGCAGTTCGCCGCGCTCGCCCTGGACGAAGTGCCCGCTCTCGCCCAGGACATCCTGCGGGAGATCCGCGCCGAGTATCCGGGCCTGCCCGTCGTCCTCGACGACTCGGGCGAGCCGATGGCGCTCATCGGCATAAGGCGCGCCCTCGAAGGATTCGTCCAGCAGATCGCCGCCGGCGAGGGCCGCCCCTGCTACCCCCTGGAGGTCTTCCAGGAGTTCGGCCGCGGCGAGGGACTGCACGGCCGCAGCCTCGACTCGCTCCAGGCGATCTACCGCCTCGGCGTACGCCTCGCCTGGCGCCGCCTCGCCGAGATCGGCCAGCAGATCGAGATCCCGCCACCGGCCATGTACGAACTCGCCGAGTCGGGCTTCGAGTACCTCGACGGCCTTGTCGACCAGTCCGTGCGCGGCTACGCGGAGGCGGCGGCCCGCCAGGCGGGCGAACGACTGCGCCTGCAACGGAAGTTGATGGAACTCCTGCTCTCCGAGCGGCGCGGTGAGTCCGGGTCCGGCACGGCGGCGGATTCCGGTTCCTTCACGGCGGCGGCGTCCTCCGGGCAGGGCCCCGGCAGCGCGCTCGACGAACGGGCCGCCCGCGTCGGCTGGCAGCTGCCCGAACGCGTCGCCGTCGGCGTACTGCTCCGCCCCGCGCGCGAGGCCGTGGCGCCCGCCGTCGGCCAGGGCGTACTGCTCGACATGGAGACCGAACAGCCCCGCATGGTCATCCCCGACCCGGACGCGGCGGGCCGCCCCGAACTCCTGCGGCGCGCCATGACCGGCTGGTCCGGCGCGATCGGCCCGCCCGTACCGCTCGCCGACGCCGCGAAGTCGCTGCGCTGGGCGCAGGCCGCGGTCCGCCTCATGGAGCGCGGACTGCTGCCCTCCGGCGAGGTCCTGCACTGCACCGAGCACACCGAGGCGCTCGTCCTGCTGCAGCCCGAGGAGCTGATCGAGGACCTGGCCAGGCGCTGCCTCGCGCCGCTCGCCCACTGCGGGCCCGCGCACGGCCGACGCCTCGCCGAGACCCTCCTGGCCTGGCTGGAGACACGGGGCGGCGCGCCCGAGGTGGCCGCGCGGCTCGGCGTCCACCCGCAGACCGTGCGCTACCGGCTGCGGCAGATCAGGGAGCTGTGGGGCGACGAGGTCGACGACCCGGACCGCCGCTTCGAGCTCGAACTGGTGCTGCGGGCCCGGAGGTTGCGGGGAGAGCTGGGACGGGTGGGCTGAACGGGGCGGCGCGGGTAGCCTGCCGGGATGGACGGGACCGGCGGGATCGACGCCATCGACATAGCCGTACGCGCGCAGGCGGAACTCGGCGAAGGGCCCACCTGGGACCCCGCAGCCCGGCGGCTCATCTGGGTCGACATCCTGAACTCCCGCGTCCACACCTACGATCCGTCGACCGGTCGCCGCACGGTCATGGCCACCGAGCAGCACGTCGGCGCGGCCAAGCCCCGCGCGGGCGGCGGCCTGGTGGTCAACCTCCGGGACGGCATCGGTCTGTACGACGATGCCGCCGCCGGGGGCGCCTTCCGCTGGCTGCACCGCGACGTCGTACCCGGCCGCCGGGGCAACGACGCGGCGGTCGCCCCGGACGGCACGCTCTGGGCGGGCACGATGTTCTACGACGAGAAGCCCGGCGCCGCCAACCTCGTCCGCGTCACGGGCGACGGCACCGTGACGGAGGTGTACGGCGACGTCTCGGTCAGCAACGGCATCGGCTGGAGCCCGGACGGCCGGACGATGTACTACGCGGACACGCTCACCCGGCGCGTCGACGTACTGGAACTGGGCGACGACCAACTCCCGTACTCCCGGCGGCCCTTGGCGGAGATCGAGCACTCGGCGGGCTTCCCTGACGGGCTCACCGTGGACGCCGATGGCTGCGTCTGGGTCGCCCTGTGGGACGGCTGTGCCGTCCGCCGCTACACCCCGTCCGGCGCCCTGGACCGGGTGATCGAACTCCCCGTGGCCCGCCCCACCGCGTGCGCGTTCGGCGGCGACGGGCTGCGGGACCTCTACATCACCACGGCGCGTGCGGGGCAGCCGGCGCCGCACCCGTTCGCCGGTTCGGTGCTGGTGCTTCCGGACGCCGGACAGGGCGTGGCGCAGGCGGCGTTCGCCGGATAGGTCCGCGTACCCGGCGGCAGGTCGGTGGGTCGTACCCCGCGGCAGGTCGGTGGGTCGTACCCGGCGGCCGGTCGGTGACGTTCGTCGGGATAGCCGGTGATTCGCCCCGCTGGAAGGTTCGATTCCGCACACAACCTTCACGGGAGCGGCTTCCTCTGTTCCCCGCGGCTCACCTAGCCTCCATGCCTCATGGACTACTGCCACCCGTGCCACCGGCACCTCAACGGCGCCCTGGCCTGCCCGGGCTGCGGCACCCCGGCCGAAGCCTGCCGCGAGTACGCGCAGGCCGTGGCCGAGCAGGAGGCGGCGGACGGTCCCGAGGGTGCGTACGACGAGGAGTCCCCGCGCGTCCGCAGCCGCCGCAGGGAACGCGGCCGCAAGGCGCACCGGCGCAGGCGCCGCAAGGTCCTGCTGATCACCGCGGGCCTCGCGCTCGCGGCCGGCGGCCTGAGCCTGGCCGAACTCGCCACCGAAGGCCCCTCCGACGACCCGAGGGCGGCGTCCGCGCCGGACGGGGAGACGGGGGAGCGGCCCGTGACGCGCGATTCGGCGGGCCCGGACGAGGAGATCGCGGACGGGGCCACGGCGACGACGGCCGCCCCGACGGCGTCGGCGTCCGCGAGCGACAAGGCGACGCGGGACGCGGAGCGGGAGAAGGAGAAGAAGAAGCGGGACCAGGGCGACGACGAGCCCGGTTCCACGGCTCCGACCAAGACCTCCGCGCCGGACTCCCCGGACACCCCGAACACGCCGGACAATCCGCAGACCACCCGCCCCACGCCCCCGCCGACCACGCAGAAGCCGGACCCGGAACCGGAACCGACGCCTTCGGAGACGTGCGACCGGTTCCTGTGGTGGTGCACTTAAGTCCTGCGGCGGTGCGCCTAGTCGTCCGGTGGTGTGCTCAGGGGAGCTCGCCGACCATCCTGCGCAGCATCCCCCGCAGCGCCACCCGCTCGTCGTGCGACAGCTCGGCCAGCGGCTCCCGTGCGAAGTCCAGTGAATCGCGCAGGCTGCGCGCGACCTTCCGGCCCTCTTCCGTGGGGGCGGCGAGCTTCACACGGCGGTCGGCCGGGTCGGGCCGACGCTCGACCAGCCCGCGTGCCTCAAGGCGGTCCACGATCCCCGTGATGTTCGACGGCTCGCACTTCAGCTTCTGGGCTATCCGCCGCATCGGCATCGGGTCGAGCGAGAGCAGCCCGAGGACGCGCGCCTGCGCCCCGGTGAGGGCGTGCTTGCCCGCCGCCTCCTCGTACTCCTCGTGATAGCGCGCCACGACCGCGCCGATCAGCTCGACGACTTCGAGCGTCAGGGGGTCGATGCGCGGGGTGCGGGAGCTGCTGGTGGCCATGGTCACCAGGGTACCCAGATACTTGACATCATTAAATATATAGACGCATGGTTGTTTCACTACCTGAAACATTTGGAGGACGCCCGCATGTCCGTCACCCCCGAGCTCCCCGCCGTCAGCCGTGCCTGGCACCTCGTCCGGCGTCCGCACGGCTGGCCGGTCCCGGAGGACTTCGCGCTGCGCGAGACCCCCGTCGCCGCCCCGGAAGAGGGCCAGATCCTGGTCCGCAACCTGCACTTCTCCGTGGACCCGTACATGCGCGGCCGGATGAACGACGTGAAGTCGTACGTCGCGCCGTTCAAGCTGGACGAGCCCATGGACGGCGGCGCGGTCGGCGAGGTCGTCGCGTCGAACGCCGAGGGCTTCGCCGTGGGCGACCACGTCCTGCACGGTCTGGGCTGGCGGGACTACGCGACCGTCGCGGCCAAGCACGCCACCAAGGTCGACGCGCAGGCCGCGCCGCTCTCGGCGTACCTGGGCGTGCTCGGCATGACGGGCCTGACGGCGTACGCGGGGCTCTTCGAGGTGGCGTCCTTCAAGGAGGGCGACTCGGTGTTCGTCTCCGGGGCCGCCGGTGCGGTCGGCGCCCAGGTCGGGCAGATGGCCCGGCTGAAGGGTGCCTCGCGGGTCGTCGGCTCGGCGGGCTCGGACGAGAAGGTGAAGGTCCTGGTGGAGGAGTACGGCTTCGACGCCGCGTTCAACTACAAGGACCCGCGCCCGGTGGCCGAGCAGCTGAAGGAGGCCGCCCCCGACGGGATCGACGTCTACTTCGACAACGTCGGCGGCGAGCACCTGGAGGCGGCCATCAGCCGGATGAACGTGCACGGCCGGGCCACCATCTGCGGAATGATCGCGGGCTACAACGACACCGAGCCGACCCCCGGCCCGCGCAACATGGCGATGATCATCGGCAAGCGGCTGCGACTCCAGGGCGTCCTGGTCCGGGACCACGCGGCGCTGCAGCCGCAGTTCGTCTCCGAGGTCGGCGCGTGGATCCGCTCGGGCGAGCTGAAGTACGGCGAGACGTTCGTCGAGGGTGTCGAGAACGGCGTGGAGGCGTTCCTCGGCATGCTGCGGGGCGAGAACACCGGGAAGATGGTCGTTTCCCTGGCCTGAGCTGCCCTGAGGCGGGTGGTGGCGGTGTCCCGAGGCGGGTGGTGGCGGTGCCCTGAGGTGGGCGGTGGCGGTGTCCCGAGGCGGGCGGTAGAGGTGCTCTCTTCCGGCATCCGATAACCTCTTTCCACATTGCCGCGACTGTGGGCGCGCAGGGCGGCACATCTCAGGAGGAACCGGCACTTATGTCCATCCAGCAGATCGACGTCAAGTACACCGCCGTCGCCACCGCCGAGAACGGCCGTGACGGCCGCGTCGCCACCGATGACGGCAAGCTCGACGTCGTCGTCAACCCGCCGAAGGAGATGGGCGGCAGCGGCGCCGGCACCAACCCGGAGCAGCTCTTCGCGGCCGGCTACAGCGCCTGCTTCCAGGGCGCGCTCGGCGTGGTCGCCCGCAAGGCGAACGCCGACATCTCCGGCTCGACCGTGACCGCCAAGGTCGGCATAGGCCAGAACGAGGCCGGCGGCTTCGGCCTCGAGGTCTCGATCTCCGCCACCATCCCGAACGTGGACGCGGCCACCGCGCAGTCCCTGGTCGAGCAGGCCCACCAGGTCTGCCCGTACTCCAGCGCCACGCGCGGCAACATCAAGGTGGAGCTGGCGGTCGCCTGACCCGCCCTTCGCGTACGTGACAGAGGGCCGCACCCCGGCTACGGGGTGCGGCCCTCTGCCGTACCGCCTGGTCAGCCGGTGGCGAGCGCCGCCTCGTGGACCGCCCGCACGAGCCGCGCGTTCTCCGCGGCCGGGCCGCCAGGGAAGGCGTACTGCCGCCGCGTGTAGCCGTAGGCGAGCCCGCCGCGCGGATCGGCGAAGGCCTGCGAGCCGCCGATGCCGCTGTGGCCGATGGTGCCGGCGCCGAGGAAGGGGTACCAGGCGTCGGCGGTGTTCTGGAAACCCACCCCGAACGATTTATGGGCCCGCATCACCAGGTCGTACCCATTGGAATGGACCTGACCGAACTCGGCCACGGTGTCCGCCTTCAGGAGTGGCTCCCGTCCGCCGGTCCCGGTGACCGCCGCCGCGTACATCCCCGCGAGCCCGCGCGCGGACGCGACGCCGCCGACGGAGGCGGGGCCCTTGGCGCGCACGAGCCGGGAGTTGGGCAGATCCTCCATGTCGGTGGGCGGGGTGCCGTTTCCGTTGAAGGCGATGGAGGTCAGGCTGTTCGGCTCGGGCGGTGCGGCGTCGAGGAAGGCGCGCTCGTCGTCGCTCGGCGCCATGGGAAGCACGGACCGGAACCGTCCCTCCAGCGCCTCGGGCAGCCCGAGATGGAGGTCGATCCCGGTCGGTACGCGGACCCGCTCCTCGTAGATCTCCTGCAAGGTGCGTCCGGTGACCCGGAAGACGACTTCACCGGCGAGGGCGCCGACGGAGAGCGCGTGGTAGCCGAAGGCGGTGCCGGGGCGCCAGTACGGGCGCTGGGTGGCGAGGCGGGCGGCGATGGCGCGGTCGTCGGCGATTTCCTCGGGGCTGAACCCGGTGTCGGCGCCGACGACGCCGGCGCGGTGGGACAGCAGCTCGCGGAGGGTGATCTGCCCCTTCCCCTCGGCCGCGAACTCCGGCCAGTAGTGGGCGACTTCCCTGTCCAGGTCGAGGGCGCCGTCCTGGACGAGGAGGGCGACGGTGAGGTGGGCGGCGCCCTTGGTGGACGAGTACACCCCGAACAACGTGTCCCCGTCGGTCTCGGGCCCGACCCAGAGATCGACGACGCGCTCTCCCCGCACATAGGCGACAAGCTGCGCGCTGTACCGGGGCCCCTCCCCGGCAAGCACACCGGTGAACACGTCCTTCACGCCCTCATACCCGGCGATGACACTGCCCTGCACCTTGATCTCACGGGTCATGCGCTCTCCCTTCGAACGCCGGAGGGGCTGACGGAACCAGCCCCTCCGGCCTGCATCTTCCAGCCGGGAAGGAACCGCCGGATGCGGACCTCAGCCCAAGTTCAGCAGTGCCCGACCCACCTGCGGGAACACTCCCTTCGGGTGGTCGCGGAAGAGTGGCTCCGTGCCGAACAGGACGACCTCCGAGCCCGAGGCCGCCGCACCGCTCACCACGGCCGCCTGCCCCGCCGCATCAGCGGGCCCACCGGCCCCGTCCGCCGCACGCCAGTGGCCGGACAGCAGCGGATTTCCGTCCCCGTAGGACTGCTCGACCCGCACGCCCTCACCCAGCCCCGTGAACCACATGGGCGCGTACACGAACGAATGCGAAGGAGCCCCGGCCGTCAGCGGCCCGGAATTCTCCACCCGCACCACACCGTTCGCGTCCCCGTTCCCGGAAACGGCAGTAGCGGAAAGCAACTTCGCGTCGGCGTTCAACGCGGCCCCCTCCGCCCCGCGCCCGACAAGACCGCCCCCACCGGAGAGGAACCCGTCGAGCCCGTCCCGAGCCCCCGGCTTCAACTCCCCGTACGCGAGCCCGGCCGAGACGAACAGGACGTCGACCTTCTCCTTCTTCCAGTCGAAGCCCGCGTTCAGGACGTCCGTGGACACCGGCACCACATCGAAGTTCATCTCCCGCAGAGCGAAGAGCTCACCCGGCGTCACGGCGGCAGCGACCCGCGTCCGCTCCACCGCAGCCCCGGCCTTGGCCCGTGTCGCGTCGAACGCCACGTCGTACTTCCGCGCCGCGACGGCCGCCGCCCCGCGAGCCTTCGACGAAAGGATCACGCTGCCGTCATCGGCGGCGGCCCGCCGGACCGAAACCCCCTTGCCCAGCAGCCAGTTCAGCGCCGCCACCTCCCGCGCGTCGTCGAGCCGCAGCCGCAACTCTCCGCGCGGCGCCACATATCCGACCCGCGAGGCCTCGTGCACGGACCGGGCCGGCACCCCGGCGAGGCTGCCGCCGCGTACCGAGTCGACCGACGCACCCCAGAGCCGCCCCAGGCTCCACCCGGAGATGTCGTACATCGTCGACACCTTGTCGCTGATGTCACGGCCGTCGGCCAGCATCACATTGGCGAGCCCCCGCTTCGGCTGCCGCATGTCGATGACGTACGACCCCTTCTCGTACGAGGTCCCGCCAAGCCTGAAGTCCCGCACCGCCCGCCGTACTTGGACGTCGTTCTCCAGCAGATGCCCCACCAGGCGCGACGCGGCCGCCGCCGAGCGCTGATCCCGCGACCCCGCGGGAATCACGTACGCACGAGGGAATTCGGTGGTGTACACGTCCTCCGGACCGATGCCCGGAACCCCCGGCACCGTCTCCGGAGACACCGGCACCTGCGCCGCACCCGCGGCACCCCGCCGGAACGTCTCGATCTGGTCGGCGATCACCGAAGTGCGGTGCTCCTGCGTGTACTTGAGCGTCGCAGACATCGCCGCCCCCGCGATGTCCACGTTGATCGCGGACCGCCGCCGCAGCTCCGGCACCGGCAGCTCGTCGTACTCCTCGTTGTTGACGACCATCGGGAACTCGATGGTGTGCGCGGCGACCGCCCCGTGGAACGGCATGTACTGCGGGGTGAAGATCGGCGGCCAGTCGTCCCAGCCCTCCTCCTGGTCCCGGAAGGGGATGATCGCGGGCTCCACGCCGTCCTTCTCGGGCGTGTAGCCGAGGCCGTTGACGGCGGCCTCCATGCCGAGCGCGTTGGCGTAGGTGTTCTTGAGGAAGAGGTCGTACTCGTAGTTCTCGCCGTGCGGCGGGGTCGTCGGCTCGATCAGCGTGCCGTTGACGTACCCGTGCAGGTCGATCATGACCGCCGGCTGCTTGTCGATGGCGATCTGCCGCATCGCCCGCGCCTCGGGCTGCGACGCGGTGATGAAGTCACGGTTGAGGTCGAAGCCGTTGGCGTTGGCGCGGGTGCCCGCGATCCGGCCGTCGGGGTTGGCCGTGACGTTGAAGTAGATGCGGTTGTGGGCGAGGAGATCCGCCGTCTTCGCGTCCTTCGCCTTCGCCAGCTTCTCGATGAGCCCGAGGGCCGCGTCCGTGCCCTCCCACTCGTTGCCGTGGATGTTGTTGTTGATGAAGACCGGCGTCTTGTACGAGGACTTGACCGCCGGATCCTTGGCCGCGGCCTCCGGCGCGTTCTCGATGAGGTCGCGCATCCGCTCCTGGCGGGCGGTCTCCCTGGCCGACTCGGGTGCCGTGACGGTCACGAGATAGAGCTGGTGGCCGCCTGCCGAGCGGCCGGCGATCTCCACGCTGACGCGGTTGCCCATGCCTTGGATGTCGTTCAGCTTCGGGGCTATGGAGTGGTACGGGGCCAGGCCCAGTTTTATCGACTTGTCGTCAGGGTTCGCGGGAGGTGGGGTCAGCTTCTGTTCGCGCGGGTAGCCCCGGTTCTTGGGGTCGGCGAGACCCTGACCGCCGGTGGCTGAGCCCAGTGCCCGGTCGGCCGCGCTCCGCGGTGCCTTCGCCGCGCGGTCGGTGCTGTTGAGCGGGGAGCCCTCGCGCAGGACGTCGCGGTCACGGCCCGGACTCGGGTCGGCGGCCGCGCTGCCCGGAGCGAGCGTCGTGAGCAGCAGGGCGCCCGACGCGGCGAGCGTGGTGAGCAGGATGGGTCTGGATGGCCGGGATGTATCCATACGTACCTCCGGGAAATGGTCGGTACGCGTGGTCTACCGTCTCAACCCCCGCGCAACAAGAGGGTTTTGGCTCCCCGTGCGTCACACCTGTGACCGGCGGATAGGCTGTGCGGCATGCGTGATCTGGGACGGGGCTTCGGCTACTTGATGAAGGGCCAGCGCTGGGTCGCCCAGCACGGCAAGCAGTACGGAGTCGGCCTGTTGCCCGGCCTGATCACCCTGCTGCTCTACGCGGGCGCACTCGTCGCGCTCGCCCTGTGGGGCACGGACTTCGTCGGCTGGGCCACCCCCTTCGCCGATGACTGGTCCTCGCCGTGGCTGGGCCTGTTCCGCGGCTTCCTCACGGCACTTCTCTTCGCGCTCGCGCTCCTCCTGTCGGTCATCACCTTCACGGCGGTCACCCTCCTCGTCGGCCAGCCCTTCTACGAGTCGCTCTCGGAGAAGGTCGACATCTCCGTCGCCGGGTTCGCTCCCGAATCGGGCCTTCCGCTCTGGCGTGAACTGTGGATCTCCGCACGGGACAGCCTGCGCATCGTCCTGCGCGCCGCGGTCTGGGGCATCCTCCTCTTCGCGCTCGGCTTCATCCCGGTCGTCGGCCAGACCGTGGTCCCCGTCGTCGGCTTCTGCGTGACGGGCTTCTTCCTGGTCGAGGAGCTGACGGCGGTGGCGCTGCAGCGGCGGGGCGTCGAACTCCGCGACCGGCTCGCCCTGCTGCGCGGCCGCAAGCAGCTCGCCTGGGGCTTCGGCACTCCGCTCGCCGTCGCCTTCCTCGTGCCGTTCGTCGCGGTGTTCCTGATGCCGGGGGCGGTCGCGGGCGCGACGCTGATGGCGCGGGAGCTGGTGGGGGAGTCCACCGACGGCCCCGACGACTCCGACGACGACTCCGGGGACGACCGGCGGCCGGCCGCCCCCGGCGGTTCCTCCGCTACCGGCGGGCGTCCATAGCGACCTTCAGGATCTGCCGTACCTGCGCGATGATGTCGAGCCGGTTCCGCACGAACTCCGCGTCGGTGATCTTTCCGGTGCCCGGATCGGTGTTGCCCGCGCCGAACTGCAGGACCGGCGTGTGCACATGGCCGCCCGGCAGCCGGTCGCGCAACCTGAGCCGGTCGCGCAGCAGCGTCGCCCGGTAGGCGATCTCGTTCGACAGATAGTTGCCGCCACCGCCCTCCCGCGCCGTCGAACCGGCCGTGGGCCCGTCGGGGCGCACCACGGGACCGGTGCCGCCCGCCGGTATCTCCGTCACCGACGTGTTGTCGTAGACGGGGAAGCGGCCCGTCGAACCGTTCACGATCTCCTTGTACGGCAGCGTCGTCGACGTCCACTGGGGCTGCGAGGCCGGATCGGCGACCGGGACGGTCTCCGTGCGCGAGACGTTCTCGTTGTCGGGGAAGCCGCCGCGCCAGGCCCCGTTGGTCCGCTCGACGTCGAAACGGCCGACGCGCCCCTGGCTGACCGTGGTGAACAGATCGACGCGAGGCAGCTGCTCGCGCAGCGTCCGCTCGACCGTGCCGTCCGCGAAGTCCTGCCAGCGCACGGGGAACACGGCCGTCTCGACACGGGCGGGACCGTCGGCGGTCTCGATCACGACGCCGTCCAGGGCGAGCGCGGTCGCGCCGGACGGATTGCTGATGCGGACGTCACGGTCGAGCGTGAACGGGTCGAAGCCGGTCAGGAGGACACGCTTGAGCCGATGCCCCGCTCCGTCCCCGGCGCCCGCCTGCGGATAGCGGATCGAGTCCTGGCCGCGTGACGTGGTCTCCAACGCCCGCATGAGCCGCGCGTGCCCGCCCTCGCCCACCTCGAACCGGGTCGGCTGCCACTGCCGCAGCTCACGGGTCATCCCCAGCCGGGCCCAGTACAGCGGCCGGTCGTCGTCCCGGCTCAGATCACCCGTCGCCGGTCCGCGCCCCTGCGCCCGGTCGACGGCACGCCGCCACAGCGCCGAACCCTCGCGCTCGACGATCCGCCGGGCCTCCCCGTACGACTGCGCCCGGCCGAGCGCACGGGCGAACTCCGGTGCCACGCCGTCGAATCCGCTGCGACGCAGGATCTCCTGGGGCGCGGCACGGTCCAGACGCCGCTCCTCGACGGTGGCGGTGTCGGTGTCGGTGTCGGTGTCGGCCGCCGAGGCGGGCGGGGCGGCGGCGCCGAGCAGGAGCGCGGTGGAGAGAGCGGCGATCCAGGGGAGTGCGGGGACCTTCGGGAGGTGCGGAGCCTTGAGTGACACGGGAGTCCTTCCGTGGCCGGTGCGGTCGGAGCAGTATCCCGGCGGGGAAGGCGTCGCCGCCAGGGCTTGTCCGGCGGATCATGCCGCGGGCCGCGGGGTCTGGCACGCCGATCTGCGGCGTTGTCGCCGGTTGCCGGCTTCCCCAAGCTCTCGGCTGCGCTCGAGCAGGGGAGACCCCACCGCGTTGTCGCCCTCCTCCGCCTTGCATCTCGACGCACCAGACCCCGCTCATCTGCGTCGAAGAGTGGCCGCCACCCTCGCGCGGCCTGATCCGCCGGTCAGGCCCTAGCACCCTTCGGCGACGTGATCCGCGAGCACCTCCTCGATGACGTGCCGCGCGGTCCGCGCGATCGCCTTGTTCCGCGTCCGGTAGTACGGCAGCTCGATGAGCGCGATCGACAGCGCCCAGCCGCGTCCCCGCGCCCACGTCGCGTCGTCCACGTCGAGTGCCGCGCGGAACACCTTGCGTCCGTCGCCCGTCAGCAGACTCCACGCCGTGATGAGGTCGACGGCGGGTTCGCCGAGCCCCAGGCAGCCGAAGTCGATGACGGCGCTGAGCCGGCCGTCCGTCGTGAGCAGATTCCCCGGCTGCAGGTCGGCGTGGACCCAGACGGGCGGGCCGGCCCACTCCGGCGCCGCGAGGGCGGCATCCCAGGCGGCCGCCGCCGCGTCCGTGTCGATGACCCCGTCCAGCTGCGCGAGGGCGTTCCGCGTCTCGGGGTCGCGCGGCGCGAGCGGTCCCGGCCGGTAGGAGGCGGGGGCGTCGACCGGCGGCCCGATCCGGTGCAGTGCGGTGACGAACTCCGCCAAGTCCGCCGCGAACAGCGCCGGTTCGGCCACACCGCCGACGACCGGATTCGACCCCTCCAGCCAGCGGTACACGTACCAGGGCCAGGGATAACCCTCACCGGGCTCGCCCTTCCCCAGCGGCGCGGGAACGGCGAACGGCAGCTGCCGGGCCAGCCGGGGCAGGTGGTCGACCTCTTTCCGTACGTCGTCGACGCCGCCCTCGATGCGGGGCAGCCGCACGGCCATGTCGTCGCCCAGGCGGTAGATCGCGTTGACCGTGCCGTTCGACTCGACGGGGGTGACGGCGAGGTCGGCCCACCGCGGGAACTGCGCGGCGAGCAGCCGCCGCACGAGCGCGGCGTCGATGTCGGCCTCGTCGGCGTGCATCTTGGCGGGAGACATCTCGCTCACCACTCCCTGGCGGCGATCAGCTCTTCCACGTCGGCGTCCGCGAAGCCGTACGCCGACGCCACGAACGCGAAGTCCTCGCCTATGGCTTCCCGCGCGATGGTCTCGATCTCGCTGTCGGCGGCGTCGAACTCGGCCTCCAGCGCGTTGAACTCCTCCGTCGCCGCCGCCGTCAGGACGTACAGCGCGTCCAGGTCGGCGGGACGCTCGCCCTCGATCCGCTCGCAGAGGCCGAGCAGGATCGCCCTGCCCTTGTCGAGGAGGTGATCCGGGTAGTAGTCGTCCCCGTACAACTCGCCCAGGAAGGCGTGCCCGAGCACCTGCTGACTGCTGATCCGGTGACTGCTGCGCTGCTGCTCCGACATGACGATTCCCCCGCCATTCCCCAAGATCCGACGAACGCTTCCGATGATGCACCACGCCACTGACAACGCCCTCTGGCGGCGGGCGGCCTCACCGCGACGTGAGCTGCTCCGAGGTGAACGTCAGCCCGTCCTCGGCGGAGCCGCCCCGGCTGATCCACCAGCGGGCCGGGGCGAGTTCGCGGGACCAGGACAGGATCAGCTCACCTGAGTCCCCGGAGCCACCGGAGCCGGGGGCGCCGAAGTCGCCCGCCCTGACGACGGAGACCAGGCGGTCGATCGGCTTGACCGCCTTGCCCGCGTGCCGCTCCGGCCCGGTGATGCGCACCCTGCGCCGGTCCTTGCCCAAGAGCCCGCCGGTGCGGCCGTTCAGGACGACTACACCCTTCACGTCCTTCTCCAGGATCGCCTCGAGATCCGTGCCGTACCGGGTGATCAGCTCGTCCTTGCCGTCGCCGTTCAGATCGGCGGCGGCCAACTGCAGTCCGAGCGCCTCCGATCCGGGGACGGTCTCGACTTCCGGCGGCGTGGACGCCGTACGTGAACGGGAGCCGTACACGACCTTGAGCGGCGCGAGGTCACCCGGCGTGGCGGAGTCCTCGGCCTCGTTGTTGCGGCTGCCGCTGTCACCCACGACGACATCCCCCGTGCCGTCGCCGTCGAAGTCGCCGAACGCGGAGAGGTCGCCGGTGGGCAGGCGGTGTTCGGCACCGGGGTAGGGCCCGCCGGGCCTGCCCCCGAGGAGCAGGACCCCTGCCGTCTGTTCGCCGTCGCTCGACGGGCGTACGACCAGATCGGTCGCCGCGTCGCCGTTCGCGTCCCCGGCGGTGAGCCAGCCGATGTCGTCATGGCAGCAGTCGCTGCCCTCCACTCGGGAGGGCACCCGCCAGGGCAGGGAGGTCCGCGCGGCGGAACCGTCGCGCTCGAAGGGGCCGTAGCGCAGTTCGAGCCGGTCCGCGCGGGGCAGCGCGAGGTCCATGTGGCCGTCGCCGTCGAAGTCGCCGGGCTGGCCCGCGAAATACTCCGGCGGGCCCGTCACGGCCAGCGGGGTCGGCTCTTCGGACGGATCGGGGCCGCCGGGACCGCCCCAGACGATGTGCGGCGCGAAGGGCTTGCCCGGCTCGGTGTTCCCCGACCCGCCGCCCGCGGCCGGATCCTCGACCGCCTCGGCGAACAGCCCGACCAGGTCCGCGTATCCGTCCCCGTCGAGATCGCCCGTCCGGGCCGGCCCGTCGGGCGTCAGGCGGGCTCCGGGCGCCGGGAGAACCGTACGGGTGGCGAGGTCGAGCCCCTTCCGGGAGCCGTAGACCACCGTCAGGCTGCTCTTCCCCTTGCGCACCACGGGGAGCACCACATCGCCGTAACCGTCCCCGTTGACGTCCGACGCCAGCTTGCCGCCCTTGCCGCGGGGCACGTCCGCCGTCGTGGGCTTCCAGGCGGGCAGGGAGGAATCCCGCTGCGCGGGCCGAGGCCGTGCGGAGTCCTCATCGCCGGCCGCGCAGGCGGTCGCCGTCAGCCCGCAGCAGAGGAGGACGGCACAGGCTCGGAACAGACGTCGGGTCATGAGGCCTCACCTCACACCGGGGAAGCGGCCCTGACCAGCGGTTGATCATCTTCGTACCAGGACCGTTATGCGAACCGGAGCGAACCGGAGCGCCGCTCACTCCCCGTCGAGTGGGGTACTGGATGGACGACGTACGCGACGACGCGACGTACGCGGCATACGGACTCCACACGAGGAGGTACCGCGATGGCGGGAACCCAGGGCCGCGGAGCCGGCCGGGACGGCTCCGACCAGGCGCGCGAGGCGGCAGTCGAGACCGCGCTCGGCGCGCTCGACCTGGACGCCAAGGCCCGGCTGCTCGGCGGCCGTGACATGCGGTCGCTGCACGCGCTGCCCGAGATCGGCCTGAAGTCCCTCGTCATGTCGGACGGCCCGACCGGTGTGCGCGGCGTCCGCTGGACCGCCGACGACCCGTCCGTCGCCCTGCCGTCCCCGACCGCGCTCGCCGCCACCTGGGACCAGGACCTGGCCCGCCGCGCGGGCACCCTCCTCGCCCAGGAGGCCCGCCGCAAGGGCCTGCACGTCCTGCTCGCGCCCACCGTCAATGCGAGGCGCCGGCGGCGGTCGTGCGCGCGGGCCGGGTCAAGGAGTCGACGGTCGATGAGGCGGTCCGCCGTGGACGGCACGACGGCAACGATCCGCATCCGCAACACGGGGTCCCGCGCGGGCCGCCACCCCTTCCCGGGGCAGTGTCGTTGTCAGTCTGGGGGCGTCCAGCGCGTGGGAGCCGCACCGTGGCCTGGGCCGGGGCAAGGGAAACCCTCAGCCCCACCTCACCGCACCTCAAATCCATAAACACTCTCCGAAGCGAAAACCTCCCCCGGCCGCAGCACCGTGCTCGGGAACGTCGCCCTATTCGGAGAGTCCGGGAAGTGTTGTGTCTCCAGGGCGATTCCGCCCCCGGGGACGAAGGGGAGAGCCGCGTCGAAGTGATCCCCCGTGTACACCTGCAACCCCGGCTCCGTCGTCGCGACGGTCAGAACCCGCCCCGACCCCCGTTCATAAAGTTCGGCGACTTCCACCGGAACAGCCGAAACCCCCTTGTCGAGAACGAAGTTGTCGTCGAAATCGGGCCCCACCTTCCGCGCCTCCCGGAAATCGAACCGAGTCCCCGTCACATCGACGTACTCACCGGTGGGAATCTGCCCCGAGTCCACAACGGTCACCCGCCCCGCGGCGACCCGCAATTCGTGCCCACCCGCAACCGCACTCCCGCTCCCCGCCCCCGCGAGATTCCAGTACGTGTGGTTCGTCAGATTCACCACTGTCGCCGCATCCGTGGTCGCCCGATAAGCGATCCGAAGGGCACAACCGCCCCCGCCCGCCCCAGAGTCCTCCAAGGAATACGTCACCGAAACAGCGAGCCGCCCGGGATACCCTTCCTCCCCGTCCCCGCTCACCCGGGAAAGTCGCACCCCGCATTCCCCGAAGGCCGCCGCCTCCCACACCCGCTTGTCGAACCCGGCCGCCCCGCCATGCAGCGCATTGCCCCCGTTGTTCCGCGCCAAGCGATACGTACGGCCGTCGAGATCGAAACAACCGCCGGCGATCCGATTCGCGTACCGCCCCACCAGCGCACCGAAATAGGGACCGGGATGATCGACGTACCCCTGAAGATCGTCGAACCCGAGCGCCACGGAACCGCTCCGCCCCGACCGGTCCGGAACTTCCGCCGACTGAATGATCCCGCCGTACGTCAGGACGCGTACCCGCACCCCGCCCCGTTCCAGGGTCCAGCGATGGACGGGCGTACCGTCGGGAAGTGCTCCGAAGAGTTCACTGCGCATGATCGCGACCCTACGCCGGGCCGCCCCGCGTCACTCGGCGGGATCCTTGGCCTTCACCTGCCGATAGGCCAGCTCCGCGAGCCGCGACTGACCGTCCTTGCTGGGATGGAACCAGTCCCAGTGGCTCAACTGGTCCCCGTCGAAGCGGTAGTCGAAGACCGCCCCGCCGTCGTACCGGCAGCGCAGATCCTTCGCGCAGACGTCCTTGAGGACCTTGTTGTACGCCACCACCCGGTCCCGCACCGAGTCCCGCCGCTGCGTCGCCTTCGTGTCCACCGCGTCCGGGTCGGCCAGCATCGAGGAGCAGATCCCCAGCTTCCACACCTGCTTGCCCAGCGGGTTGGTGCGCCCCTGAGACCAGAGCCGCTTCAGATCCGGCACGGAGGCGACGTACACCTGAGTCTTGGGCAGCTCGCGCCGCAGCGTACGCATCGCGTCCTCGAATCCGGCGCGGAACTCGGCGACCGGCGTCATGGCGTCCGCCGAATCGCGGCAGGCGTCGTTCGCGCCCGCCATCACCGTGATCAGCTCGGGACGCTCGACCGCGGCCTGCTCGATCTGCCCGGACACATCGGCCATCCGGGCGCCGGTCTTCGCGTGGTTCCAGCTGTTCTGAGCCGCCCGCTCCTTCCCGAGTAAACGGGTCGCGAGGCTCTGGACACCGGAGTCCGAACCGGTCGCCCAGGAGACCTCGGGGCAGTCGGCGAGCACCGAACAGGCGTCGAAGCCGCGGGTGATGGAGTCGCCGACCGCCGCGAGCGAACGCGGCGTCGAGTCCCAGGTGGGGGTCGGCTTCGGCGTCGGCTTCTGTGCCGACGGGCCCTTTGGCGCCGGGGAGTCGCCGCCCTGGGCGTCGCACGCGGCCAGCGCGGCGGCGCCGAGAAGAGCCGCCGTCACGGTGGCGACGGCGGCGCGTGAGCGGTGCTTGCGGTTCCGCATTCCCCGGGTCCCCTCTGTCGTCCGTGTCTTCTCTGCCGTCTCTGTTGTCTCTGCCGTCTCCGCCGTCACAGTTACGCGAACTGAGCGATTGAGCCGTCCCTGCGGGTGAATGGTGAGCGATTCCTGGCTTTGGGACCGACAGTACGTCACACTCCTTGCGCCGCCGCACGGTAGCCTCGCCACCCAGTGGCACCCTGTTTTCTCGGTTCCGCTAAATTACATCACGTCACATCTGTCCCGTTTTCGAGAGTTTCTCGAATTCAGGGAACAACGCTCGGCACGGGCGCGAGGCCGCTGGGGAAGGCGAACCTCGACCCACACTGGAGGTCCCGGTGACGACACGTGGAGTTCTGTACGTGCACTCCGCGCCCCGCGCGCTGTGTCCGCACGTCGAATGGGCAGTCGCGGGCGTGCTCGGCGCGCGCGTCAACCTCGACTGGATCCGGCAGCCCGCGGCGCCCGGCAGCTGGAGATCCGAGTTCTCCTGGCGTGGCTCGGTGGGCACCGCGTCCAAACTGGCCTCCGCGCTGCGCGGCTGGGACCTGCTCCGCTTCGAGGTCACGTCCGAGCCCTGCGCCACGGCCGAGGGCGAGCGCTACAGCGCCACACCCGAACTGGGCATCTTCCACGCCGTCACCGGCATCCACGGCGACATCCTGATCCCGGAGGACCGCCTGCGCGCCGCCCTGGCCCGCTCACAGGACGGCGAGAGCGACCTGGAGGCCGAACTCGCCAAACTCCTCGGCAAGCCCTGGGACGACGAGCTGGAGCCCTTCCGGTACGCGGGCGAGGGCGCACCGGTGCGGTGGCTGCACCAGGTCGTCTGACGCGCATACGCCGCCTGCCGTACGTATGTCGTCTGACGTACATACGGAGAGCACGGAGACAGAAAGAGGGCCCCCACCGCTCGGTGGGGGCCCTCTTCATGCGCGTACGACGGATCAGACCGTCCGGAACGCGAGCACCACGTTGTGGCCGCCGAAGCCGAACGAGTCGTTCAGCGCCGCGATCCGGCCCTCGGGCAGCGCGCGCGGCTCGCCGCGGACGATGTCCGCCTCGACCTCGGGGTCGAGGTTGTCGATGTTGATCGTCGGCGGGGCCACGCGGTTCTTCAGCGCGAGGACCGTCGCCACGGTCTCCACGCCGCCCGCGCCACCGAGCAGGTGACCCGTCATCGACTTGGTGCTGGAGACGGCCATGTGGTCGACGTCGTCGCCGAAGGCCTTGCGCAGCGCCTTGATCTCCGCGACGTCGCCCTGCGGCGTCGAGGTCGCGTGCGCGTTCACGTGCATGATCTCGGCGGGCTTGAGGTCCGTCGTGTCGATCAGGTTCTGCAGCGCCGCCGCGATGCCGTTGCCGGACGGCTCGGGCTGCGTGATGTGGTGCGCGTCGGCCGAGATGCCCTGGCCGACGGCCTCCGCGTAGATCTTCGCGCCGCGGGCCTTCGCGTGCTCCTCGGACTCGAGGATGATCACGCCGGCGCCCTCGCCGAGCACGAAGCCGTTGCGGTCCGCGTCGTAGGGACGCGAGGCGCCCTGCGGGTCGTCGTTGTTCTTGGACATCGCCATCATGTTGCCGAACGCGACGATCGGCAGCGGGTGGATCGCCGCCTCCGTACCGCCCGCGACGACCACGTCGGCACGGCCGGTGCGGATCATCTCGATGGCGTAGCCGATGGCCTCGGCGCCCGAGGCGCAGGCCGAGACGGGGGTGTGCACACCGGCGTGCGCGCCCAGCTCGATGCCGACGTTGGCCGCCGGCGAGTTGGGCATCAGCATCGGCACGGTGTGCGGGGAGACGCGGCGTACGCCCTTCTCCTTCAGTACGTCGTACTGGTCGAGCAGGGTGGTCACGCCGCCGATGCCGGAAGCGATGACCGCGCCGAGGCGGTGCGGGTCGACGGACGTGTCCTCGCCCGCCTTCGCGGTGTAACCCGCGTCGGCCCAGGCCTCCTTGGCCGCGATCAGCGCGAACTGCGCCGAGCGGTCCAGCTTGCGGGCCTGCGGACGCGGGATGATCTCGCCGGGCTCGACGGCGATCTGGCCGGCGATACGGACCGGCAGCTCGGCCGCCCAGTCGTGTTCCAGGAGGCTTACTCCGGAACGGCCCGCGAGCAGGGCCTCCCAGGTCGAGGCTGCGTCGCCACCCAGCGGTGTGGTTGCGCCGATACCGGTGACGACCACGGTGCGATTGGTCGAGTTCACAGGAAATTTCTCCACGGTGTTGAGGGGATCAGCGGCGCCACCGCCGGGTGGCGACAGCAGCAGAGCACGAGCCTGGTCGGGCTTGGTGCTTCAGGCCCAGGTCAGCCCTGGTGCTCGAGGATGTACGTGGTGGCGTCGCCGACCGTCTTGAGGTTCTTGACGTCGTCGTCCGGGATCTTGACGTCGAAGCGCTCTTCGGCGGCGACGACGACCTCGACCATGGACAGCGAGTCGACGTCCAGGTCGTCGGTGAAGGACTTGTCCAGCTGGACGTCCTCGACCGGGATGCCGGCGATCTCGTTCACGATCTCGGCGAGACCGGCGACGATCTCTTCCTGAGTGGCGGCCATGTTGGCGCTCCTTCTTATGTATCCAGAGGGTGTGGCGCCCCGCCGCGGCAGCGGCAGGTTGCTTGCAAGCCTTACGGACCGGATGATCCGTAATGGATGCCTAGGGGAGGGTAACGACCGTGGCGGCGTACACGAGACCCGCCCCGAAGCCGATGACGAGCGCGGTGTCGCCGCTCTTCGCCTCGCCGGTCGCCAGGAGCCGCTCCATCGCGAGCGGGATCGAGGCTGCCGACGTGTTACCGGTGGTGCGCACATCACGGGCGACCGTGACGTGTTCCGGCAGTTTCAGAGTCTTCACCATCGAGTCGATGATCCGCTCGTTGGCCTGGTGCGGGATGAAGACATCCAGGTCGTCCGGGCTCAGGCCGGCGGCGTCCAGCGCCTCCTTGGCGACCTTCGCCATCTCGAACACGGCCCAGCGGAAGACCGCCTGGCCCTCCTGCGTGATCGCAGGGAACTTGACGTTGCCCTCGCTGTCGAGCGGCAGCTTGGTGACATCGCCGAGGTGGAACTCGTTCCACCCGACGGTCTGCTTGATGGTCTCGGACTTGTCGCCCTCGCTGCCCCAGATGGTGGGGCCGATCTCCGGCTCCTGGGACGGACCGACGATCACGGCGCCCGCGCCGTCGCCGAACAGGAACGCCGTCGCGCGGTCGTGCAGATCGGTGAGGTCACTCAGCCGCTCCACGCCGATGACGAGGACGTACTCGGCGGAACCCTCGACGATCATGCCCTTGGCGAGGGTAAGGCCGTAGCCGAAGCCCGCGCAGCCCGCGGAGATGTCGAACGCGGCGGGCTTGCCCGCGCCGATCTTGTCCGCGATCTCGGTGGCGATGGCCGGGGTCTGCTTGAAGTGCGAGACGGTCGAGACGATCACGCCGCCGATCTGCTCGGGCGTGATGCCCGCGTCGGCGATCGCCTTGCCCGAGGCCTCGACGGACATCGCGGCCACGGTCTCCTCGTCGGAGGCCCAGTGGCGGGTCGCGATGCCGGAGCGGGAGCGGATCCACTCGTCGGAGGAGTCGATCGTCTCGAGGATCACCTCGTTGGGCACGACGCGCGTCGGACGGTAGCCGCCGACACCCATGATGCGCGCGTACGGGGCGCCCTTACTGGGCTTGATCTTCGACATGCTCTCCAGGCTCCTTCTCAGGCACCCGCCGCGTCGGCGGCGGATGCGGTGTCGGCGATGAGCTCAGATGCGGCGTCGAGGTCGTCCGGCGTCTTCAGTGCCACCGTCCGCACGCCGGGCAGGGCACGCTTGGCGATACCGGTGAGCGTGCCGCCGGGGCACAGCTCGATCATCGCGGTGGCGCCGAGGTCCTTGAACGTCTCCATGCACAGGTCCCAGCGGACCGGATTGGCCACCTGGCCGACCAGGCGGGACACCACGTCGGTGCCCTTCGCCACGGTCTGGCCGTCGCGGTTCGAGACGTACGTCAGCTTCGGGTCGGCGGCGTCGAGGTCCTTGGCGGCCTCCTCGAGCGTGGCGACGGCCGGTGCCATGTGGTGCGTGTGGAACGCGCCCGCCACCTTCAACGGTACGACGCGGCGGACGCCTTCCGGCTTGTCCTCCGCGAGCGCGGCGAGCTGCTCGGCGGTGCCGGCGGCGACGATCTGGCCCGCGCCGTTCACGTTCGCCGGCGTCAGGCCGAGCTTCTCCAGGTGCGGGACGGTGACCTCGGGGTCGCCGCCGAGCAGCGCCGCCATGCCGGTCTCCGTGATCGCGGCGGCGTCGGCCATGGCCAGACCCCGCTTGCGGACGAGGCCGAGCGCGGCGTCGTCGGTGAGCACACCGGCGAGCGCGGCTGCGGTGATCTCGCCGACGCTGTGTCCCGCGACCGCGCCGGGCCGGTTCGCGGCGAGCGCGTCACCGAGTGCCGCGGCGGACAGCAGGCCCGCGGCCACGAGCAGCGGCTGGGCCACGGCCGTGTCGCGGATCGCGTCCGCGTCGGCCTGCGTGCCGTAGTGGGCGAGGTCGAGCCCGATGGCGTCCGACCACACGGCGAGGCGGTCGGCCGCGCCGGGGAGGTCGAGCCAGGGGGTCAGGAAGCCGGGCGTCTGAGCGCCTTGGCCGGGAGCGACGAGTACGAGCACTCTCACACTCTCTCTTGTGGACGGTGGTGGCCGCCCGTGGGGACAGGGACCAAGAACGGCTGGGGGAATTGTAGGGGGCCGACAAAACCCTACGACTGGGGATCTCCGTCGGCCAGACGCCCCAGGATCAGGGCGATCCGCAGAGTGAACGCGGAGCGCACATCGGAAGGTGACCAGCCGGTGACGTCAGTCACACGTCGCAGCCGGTAGCGCACGGTGTTGGGGTGCACGAAGAGCATTCGCGCCGCCCCTTCGAGACTGCTCGCCTGTTCCAGATAGACGCTCAGCGTCTCCAGGAGGGCGGAGCCCGCTTCCTCCAGTGGTCTGTAGATCTCCTCCACCAGCTGCTCCCGCGCGGCGGGATCGCTCGCGATCGCCCGCTCCGGCAGGAGATCGTCCGCGAGAACGGGCCTCGGGGCGTCCTGCCAGGCGGCGCACGCCTTGAGTCCGGCGGCCGCGGCCTGCGCGGACCTGGTGGCGGCGAGCAGGTCGGGGACGATGGGGCCGGCGACGACGGGACCGGCCGCGTACGGGCCGATCAGGCCCTTGGCGACCTGCAGCGGATTGTCGCTGCCGCCCGCGATGACGACCAGCCGGTCGCCGAGCACCCCGGTCAGGACCTGCAGCTTGGCGTGCCGGGCGGCGCGCCGGATGGCCTCGACGGTCAGCTCGCTGTCGCCGTCGGGCGCGGTGCCGAGGACGACACAGACATGCTCGGGCGAGTTCCAGCCGAGCGCGGCGGCGCGGGACACGGCACCCTCGTCGGCCTCACCGGAGAGCACGGCGTTCACGACCAGGGATTCCAGCCGGGCGTCCCAGGCACCGCGTGCCTCGGCGGCCTGCGCGTACACCTGCGCGGTGGCGAAGGCGATCTCGCGGGCGTAGACGAGCAGCGCCTCGCGGAGGATGGACTCGTCTCCGGGGGCCGCGATCTCGTCGACCGCGGACTCCATCACCTCGATCGTCGTACGCACCATCTCCACGGTCTGGCGCAGGGTGATCGCCCTGGTCAGCTCGCGGGGCGCGGTCCCGAAGACGTCGGTGGAGATCGCCTGCGGCGCGTCCGGGTGCCGGAACCACTCGGTGAACGCGGCGATACCGGCCTGTGCGACCAGGCCGATCCACGAGCGGTTCTCCGGCGGCATCGCCCGGTACCAGGACAGCGTCTCGTCCATGCGCGCGATGGCCTGCGCCGCCAGACTCCCGGACGACTGCTCCAGACGCTTCAGCGTGGCCGAGTGCGCATGGGCCTTCCGGTGCGCGTCCTGACGGGCGGCTTCCTCGTGGGCTGCCTGATGAGCATCCTGACGGGCTTCGTTCGCAGAGGGTTCGGGCACGGGGACAAGACTGCCTTATCGGGACGGTGGTGTGCGGGGGTGGGTGTCATGTGTGGGGGCACGGATCGCGTGCCGGGCGTCGGGGCGGGCCGTTCGTGGGGGCGGGCGATTTGGGCCGGGGCGTGCGGCGTCCGGTCTACCGTGGGGGTGTGATTGACGTACGGCGCTCCGGCGATCGGTACCGCGGCGGGGAGCCCGGCACCGGCATCCAGACCTTCCACGCCTTCTCCTTCGGGCCGCACTACGACCCGGACAACCTCCGCTTCGGCGCGATCCTGGCCTGCAACGAAGAGCGGCTCGCGCCCGGCGCCGGCTTCGAGGAACATCCGCACAGCCACACGGAGATCGTGACGTGGGTGGCGCAGGGCGAACTCACCCATCGCGACTCGACGGGCCACGAGTCGGTCGTCCGCCCCGGTGACGTCCAGTGCCTCAGCGCCGGCGGCGGCGTCCGCCACGTGGAGCGCAACGACGGCGCGGAGCCCCTGGTCTTCGTCCAGATGTGGCTCTCCCCGCTGTCACCGGGCGGCGACCCCGCCTACGAGATCGTCCCCGGCATCGCGGACTCCACCCCCTACGCGGTCCCGGCGGCAGGCGCGCTCCTCCACGTCCGCCGCCTGGCCCCCGGCGAACGCACCGCCCTGCCGGACGCCCCTTCCGTGTACGTCCATGTCGTACGCGGAGAGATCCGGCTGGGCGACGTGCCCCTGAGCGAGGGCGACTCGGCGCGTCTGGCGGGGGAGGGGAGTGTGGAGGCGGTGGCTTCTACGTCGGCGGAGCTGTTGGCGTGGGAGATGAATTAGGGCGGTCCGCCGCTGCTGTGGGCAGTCGTGTCGCTGGGGCGAGTGGGGTCTCACCTGCTCGAGCGAAGTCGAGAGCTTGGGGAAGGGTGGGCACAGCGGCACCCCGCTGTGCGCCGGGCCGCGGAAACTTCCGTCCGGCGCCTCAGACGCGGGGCACGGACGGAGACCCGGAGTTCGATCCGGCCCCGCTCACAGCTCGGCCAGCACCGCATCCGTAAAGACCGGCCACACCTCAACCGCCCAGGGCCCGAACGCCCGATCCGTCAGAGCGACACACGCCGCCCCCACCTCAGGATCGACCCACAGGAACGTCCCGGCCTGCCCGAAGTGCCCGAACGTCCGGGGCGACGACGAACTCCCCGTCCAGTGCGGCGACTTCGAGTCCCGGATCTCGAACCCGAGACCCCAGTCATTGGGACTCTGATGCCCGTACCCGGGAAGCACCCCCTTCAGCCCCGGATGCACCACGGACATCGCCTCGGCCACGGTCCGCGCATCCAGCAACCGCGGCCGCTGCACCTCCGCGGCAAACCTCACCAGGTCATCCACGGTGGACACGCCGTCCTTGGCGGGCGACATACCACCCTCCAGCGACGTCGCCCCCATCCCCAACGGCTCGAGCACCGCCTGCCGCAGATACTCCGGGAAGGGAATCTCCGTCGCCTTCGCGATGTGATCCCCCAGCACCTCGAACCCAGCGTTCGAGTACAGCCGTCGCGTCCCCGCAGGCGACATCACCCGATGCTCGTCGAACGCGAGACCGCTGGTGTGCGCCAGCAGATGCCGCACGGTCGACCCCTCGGGCCCGGCCGGCTCGTCGAGCTCGATCGCCCCCTCCTCGTACGCCACCAGCGCCGCGTACGCCGCGAGCGGCTTGGTGACCGAGGCGAGCGCGAACCGCTGCCCCGTGGGCCCGTGCGCCCCCGCGATCGTGCCGTCCGCACGGACGACGGCGGCGGCCGCGGTGGGGACCGGCCAGTTCTCGATCAACGCCAGGCTCTGCATGCGTACGAGCCTAAGCGTCCTAAAGGCTCAGCCGCATCGAGGGGTCCGGCTTGCGCACGAAGCCGAGCGAGGCGTACAGCGGCTCCGCCTCCTCCGACGCGTTGAGATCGACACTGACCGCACCCCGCTCACGGAACCAGTCGAGGAGCGCCTCCATACAGGCCCGCGCATACCCCTGCCGCCGCTGCTCCGGATCGGTGGCGACGCTGAACACATGACCGACCACCCCGTGCGGATTCCCCGCCCGCCCGATGCGGTACTCCAGCGTCCCCACGACCAGCGCCGCGAGCCTCCCCGGCCGCCCCGGCCAGTCGACGACGAACGCCGCGAAGTCCCCGTCGGGTTCGGCCAGTCTGCCCCGCACCGTCGGAACGGACTCGGCATGCCAACTGGTGTCGGACTCGCCCGCGGAACCGGCGGCGAACACCGAATCGATCATCACCTGCCGCAACCTGATCAGTTCTGCGGCATCCTCTGGCGTGGCACGGCGCACAACACTCATGATCGGCACCGTAGTCACCCCACGGCGAGTTTTCCCGTGGTTTGTTTCCGTCACATATTTCCTCCCGGATCCGCTTGCTTCGAGCGCACTCCAAGGTCCTAGCGTGTCGGTCATGACGGTGATGGAGACCGAGACCACGCAGCCCACCGATACCGCCGACGCCAAGGTGGACACCTGTGCCTCGGTCGCCGTCGCGCACCCACGACCGGACGGACAGGACCACTACACGATCAGCGAGGTCGTCGACTTCGTCGGCCTGACCGCGCACACCCTGCGCTGGTACGAGCGCATCGGCCTGATGCCGCACATCGACCGCTCCCACACGGGACAGCGCCGCTACCGCAACCGCGATCTCGACTGGCTCACCTTCGTCGGCAAGCTCCGGCTGACGGGGATGCCGGTCGCCGACATGGTCCGCTACGCCGAACTGGTCCGCGAAGGCGACCACACCGTCACCGAGCGCCAGGAACTCCTCGAACGGACGCGCCGCGACGTACGCGCCCGCATCACGGAACTCCAGGACACGCTCGCCGTACTCGACTACAAGATCAACCTTTACTCGGACGCCGCACCGGCGCCGGAGAGGCACTGAAACCTGATGACCCAAGAAATCCCGACGGTCCAGCTCGGCACGGACGGCCCCGAGGTCGGCGTCCAGGGGCTCGGCTGCATGGGCATGAGCTTCGCGTACGGCCCCACTGACGCCGACGAGGCCCGGGCCACCCTGGAGCGAGCCCTCGAACTGGGCGTCACCCTCTACGACACCGCCGACGCCTATGCCGCCGGTGAGAACGAGCGCTTCCTCTCCCCCTTCTTCAAGGCCCACCGCGACGAGGTCGTCATCGCGACCAAGTTCGCCCTGGCCGTGCACCCGGACGACCCGACGAAGCGGATCATCAACAACGATCCCGCGTACATCCGGTCCTGCGTAGAGGCCAGCCTGCGTCGCCTCGACGTGGACGCCATCGACCTGTACTACATGCACCGCCGCGACCCGAACGTCCCGATCGAGGAGACGGTCGGCGTGATGGCCGAACTCGTCACCGCCGGCAAGGTCAAGCACCTCGGCCTCAGCGAGGTCACCGGCCCCGAACTCCGCGCCGCCCACGCCGTCCACCCCATCGCCGCCCTCCAGTCGGAGTGGTCGCTCTTCAGCCGGGACATCGAGCGGGGCGTCGTCCCCGCCGCCACCGAACTCGGCGTCGGCCTCGTCCCGTACTCCCCGCTCGGCCGCGGCTTCCTCACCGGCTCGTTCGTCAGCGCCGACAAGGAACTCGGCGAGGACGACTTCCGCCGCCAGCAGCCCCGCTTCACGGGCGACAACGCCGCCGCGAACTCGGCCCTGCTCGAACCGGTGCGCACCGTCGCCGACGCCCACGGCGTGAGCCTCGGCCAGATCGCCCTCGCCTGGGTCCAGCAGCAGGCCCGCACCCGCGGCCTAGCCGTCGTCCCCATCCCCGGCACCCGCAAGCGCACCCGCGTCGAGGAGAACACCGCCGCCACCCGCATCGACCTCACCCCCGCCGAACTCGACCTCCTCGCCCCCATCGCCGCCAAGGTCACCGGCGACCGCTACGCCGACATGACCTTCACCTCGGCCGGCAGGGAGTAGCCACCACGGGACGGCCCGGCGCCATGCTCTGGCCCCGGAGCCGCGCTCTGGCTCGGAGCCGCGTTCTGGCCCCGGAGCCGCGTTCTGGCTCGGAGTCGCGCTCTGGCCCCGGAGCCGCGTTCTGGCTCGGAGCCATGCTGGCCCGGCGCCACGCTCTGGCCTGACGGCCTGACGGCCTGACGGCCTGACGGCCTGACGGCCTGACGGCCTGACGGCCTGACGGCCTGACGGCCTGACGGCCTGACGGCCTGACGGGCGGTGAGGCGAGGGCTGGCCCCGCTGTCTGGCCCCACGGCCTGGCTCGACGGCGGCTCGACGGGCTGGCTCAACGTGCTGATCCCACGGGGCCGGCCCCGCCGGACCGTCCCCGCCCCAGCACCCCAGCCCTTTACGCCAACCCCAGCACCCCAGCCCCTCACGCCAACCCCAGCGCGAATACCGCGAACCCGGCCGCCAGCACCCCGGCGAGTGCCTTTCGCCCATGGGTCGCCCGCTTCCAGGGAGCTTCGAAGCCGCGGGTATGGCGGCCTATCAGCACAAGGAGGGCGCCGAACACGGGAAGCCAGGCGATCCGGGCGGCTATCCAGCCCAGGGTGTCCGGCGCCGCCGTCAGCCCCGGCACCGTGCCACCGAGGAACGAGCCCGGTACGGCCGCGGCGAGCAGCGCCGTCTGGTGCCAGCACAGGATCGTCATCGCCGACAGGTTGATGACGACGACCGGCGCCCACAGGGCCGGCCTGCGCAGCAGCCTGCCGATCCGCTCGCGCAGCAGGATCGCCGCACCGCTCTGCGCGGCGGCCAGCGCCAGGACCAGCAGCGACGGCGGATGCGAATTCGTCCGCGCCTCACCCGGCACGCCGACCATCGACATCGGGTAGTGGAACAGGAGCAGCAACGCGGCGAACAGTGCCGTGCCCCCGACCAGGAGCACCCACGCACCGCGCCTGCCCAGCTTCTTCTCGCCCCAGCCGACGCCCAGTTGATAGGCGAACAGCCAGCCGGGCAGCAGATTCAACAGGCTCAGCCAGGACGGCACGGCGTCCCCGAACGGGCCGTACCGCAGGAAGTCGACCACAGCGACCGAACCGAGCAGCGGCGCCGCGGCCCAGGCGCCGAACCGCTCGGCCGCTCGGATGCACCAGGGCGTGAGAGCCGTGATCACCGCATAGATGCCGACGAACCACAGCGGCTGTATGACGAGCGTGGACCCCGTGCGCAACGTCGTGCCCGGCACTCCCATCGCGTACAGCACGGGGATCAGCGCGGCCCATACGGCCGTCACCCCGAGGACCGGCCGCCCGAGGCGCGCCACCCGTCCACGGAGCCAGCGCCCGGTCGACTCACCGCGTGCCGCCGCCCGGCGGTACGAAAGCGCGGAGGCATATCCGCCGACGAGGAAGAAGATGCCCAGCATCTGCAGCACCCAGCTCACCGGCGCGAAGAAGCCGAACGAGGCCAGCGGGCTGGCATTGTGCAGCGCGCCCCCGGAGTCGAGGGTGAAGCCGCCGAGCAGCCAGTGCCCGGTTGGCACGGCGAGCAGGGCGAGGGCACGCAGCCCGTCTATGGCCCGGTCGCGGTGGGCGGGTGTCTTGGCGTCGATCGCCGACGCGGTCCTGCGCAGACGGGTCAGGGGTGTGAGGGCTGTGAGGCTCATGACCGCTCTCCGGTGGTGCGGGCGTCGGCGGCGGGCCGGCTCGGGCCGGTGCCGACGTCCGACGGGGTGTGCGGGGAGGCCCCGGCGATGGCGGCGAACGCCGCCAGGGAATCCGTACCGGGCTTGAAGTAGCCGGTGTGTCCCTCGGCGCGCTCCGCGGGAACTCGTCGGGCCCCGAAATCCGGGGCGGCCGGGTCCGCGCCGTGCCCGAGGCCGAACAGTTCGACGTTCGGCACGTCGCCGATCCAGTCGCTGTCGTCCCTGGCGGCCCAGACGCGGGCGGTGGTGTGCAGATCGGCCACGCTGTCGGCGCGCATCCCGGGGGAGCCGAGCACCACCAGGTCGGACGCGGGCAACTCCGGGGCCGCGAGGCCGCACACCACTGAGCCGTAGCTGTGGCAGAACACGGCGGGGCGCGGGGTGCCTGATGCGGTCAGGCCCTGCACGAACCGCGCGAGGCGCGGAGCTCCCGCCTCCGCGAGCCGTCCCGTCGCGGCGTCGGGGCCGAGCCCGACCGGTGTGGTGTACCCGACCCAGGCGACCACGGCCGTGCGGCCGTCCGCCGCCGCGTGCAGCGAGCGCGCCATCCCGGCCGGTGTGCCGTACTCGTCGTTCGAGCGGTCGAAGGTGTTCAGGTCGATGTCGGAACCCGGCACGATCACCGACACACGGTCGGCACTCGCCAAGTCGCCGTAGACCTCGGCGATCTGGCCTCTGCCGCGAGGGTCGAAGGCGAGGATCCGCCTACCGGGCTCCAGGAGCTCCCCGTAACGCGTCACCAGGGACCGGGCCCGCTCGTGATCTTGCCGAGTGAGGCGCGGATCGCTGACGCGGGCCTGCTCGCGTGCGCGCTCGGCCTTCAGGGCAAGGGAGTTGGCCTCGTACCGCAGCGCGATCGGGGCGCCGTCCAGATTGCCGACGACCGACGGATGCCGCTCGGCCAGCTCACGCTGCTGGGCCCGGCTCAACGAATCGAAGAACGCGGCCACTCGGGCGGGGGACGCGGACGCCGGGTCGGGCAGCCGCGCCCCCACCGTATGGCCGTCCGCACGCCAGGCGCTCGTACCCGGCGGTGGGCCGGTGAGCGGCTGCTGCTCATTGCCGACGGCCCAACCCGCCGTACCCGCCACGACCGTTGTCGTGAGTGCCGCGGCGACCAGGGTCCGCCTGCCGCGGGATTTCCAGCCGCGAGATTTCCAAGAACGAAGGCGCATGGCCCGTCTCCCTCCCCATTTCCGTTGCGCGCTCTGGCGTGACGAGGGGAAAGGTAGGGAGACGGTGCCCCGCGGCACCTCACACTGAGGAGCCAACTCGCAACTGATACCGGGGTATGTGGAGCGATACCGCGGTAGGGGGTGTGGGCTCTACTGCTCGCCGGGAGTGATCAGGCCGGACTCGTACGCGAAGATCACGGCCTGTGCGCGATCCCGCAGGTCGAGCTTGGACAGGACCTTGCCGATATGGGTCTTCACCGTCTGCTCGGCGAGGACGAGCCGCTCGGCGATCTCCTGATTGGACAGACCGCGCGCGATCAGCACCAGTACTTCGGTCTCACGCGGCGTCAGCCCGTTCAGCCGCAGCGACTGGTCGTTGCGCGGCCGCTGCTTGACGAAGTCCGTGATGAGCCGCCGCGTCACCGACGGGGCGAGCAGCGCTTCCCCCGACGCCACCACCCGTACCGCCGAGATCAGGTCGGCGGGCGGCGCGTCCTTCAGGAGGAATCCCGAGGCGCCGGCGCGCAGCGCCTCGTACACATAGTCGTCCACGTCGAAGGTGGTCAGCATCAGCACCTTGGGGACGTGCACCACTCCGGGCGGCGGGTCCAACAGGGCGCGGGCCGCGGCCAGTCCGTCCATCTCCGGCATCCGCACGTCCATCAGGACGACATCGGGATGGGTGTGGCGGCTGACGTCGACACCCTCCTTGCCGTTCGGCGCCTCGCCCACGACGTCGATGTCGCTCTGCGCCGCGAGCAGTGCGGCGAAGCCGGCCCGCACCATGTTCTGGTCATCGACGATGATCACGCGGATGGTCATGCGGTGCCGGAATCCTTTTTGAGGAGGGGGAGTCGGGCTGCCACGCGGTAGCCCCCGTCGGGCAGCGGACCGGTGTCGACCGTGCCGCCGACCAACCGTACGCGCTCGCGCATGCCGACGAGCCCGTGCCCTGTGCCGCTGCCCTCCAGTGGGGCGGGCTGTTCGGTGGCCGGGCCGTTGACGACGAGGAGCAGCAGCTGTTCGTCGTCGAGGGTGACGGTGATGGACGTGGCGGCACCCGGAGCGTGCCGCATCACGTTCGACAGGGCTTCCTGGACGATGCGGTACGCGGAGAGGTCGACGGCCGGGGTCACTTCGGCCAGCTGTGTGAGCACGGCCAGTTCGGGACGTGACAGCTCGATCGGCAGGCCCGCGCGCACCGTCGCCTCCACCAGATGCGGCAGTCTGTCGAGCCCCGGCTGCGGTGCCCGCTCGCCCTGCGCGCCCTCACTGCGCAGCACCGCGAGGAGGCGCCGCATCTCGGTGAGGGACTCGCGTGCGCTCGCCGCTATGCTCCCGAACTCCTCGCGCACCGCGTCCGGAAGACCTTTGAGGCGATAAGGGGCGGAGTCCGCCTGGACCGTGATCACGGACATGTGGTGGGCCACGACATCGTGCAACTCCCTGGCGATACGGGCCCGTTCCTCCAGGAGGGTGCGCTGGGCGCGCTCGGCCTCGCTGATCGTCTCCTGCTCGACGAGTCTGCGCTGTGCGTCGCCGCGCTCCCGCAGCAGCGCGCCGAGCAACAGCGCCACACCGCTCAGCACGATCAGCAGCACGCCGGTGTCCTGGCCGCCGCTGTCCCGGAACGCGCCGAGGACCAGGCTCGCGACGACGGTGACCAGCCAGACACCCAGCAGGGTGCGCCGGCTCTCCCGCAGCGAGAGGGCGAGGCACAGCACCACGTACGCCACGATGATCATGGCTGTCCAGGGTGCGGGGCGGCCCTCGCCCACGGACAGCGTCACGATCGCCCCGATGACATCGGCGGCGAGCATGATGCACCAGGCGAGCAGCGGACGGCTGATCGCGAGGAGCAGCGGGGCGGACTGGGCGACCGCCAGGGCACCCGCGAGGCCGCCGCCCACGCCGTAGTCGTTCGTCAGGACCTGGGTGGTGACCGGGATGAGCGTCGCGACGAACGCCAGCGCGATGATCAGGGGCAGCAGCCGCATCCAGCGCTTGGGCGCGCGGGCCAGCAAGGGCTCGGACTGCCCCTCGGGCGTGGTGAAGAAGACCCCGGCCCGCCCGAGCCCTTCGCGGACACCCGCGGTCGCACGTCGAAGGGTGACCCCGCGCCGCCCCGGCTCGGCGGCCGATCGGCGGGGATCCTGGTCCGGTGGTGGTGTCGATGCGCTGCTCATGGCCTGCTCAGCGTAGGCAAGAAGCCTCCGCCGTGCCGTCGTACCCCAGAGCTGACCTGCCCCTCATACCCAGGTACGAACAGAGGCCCCGCCCATACCGGGGTATGAGCCGCGCCCCGCGACCCCCACCGCACGGGGGTCAGAGCTCCGCCAGCAGCTCGGCCTTCTTCGTCGTGAACTCCTCGTCCGTCAGCAGCCCCGCCTGGTGCAGCTCGCCGAGGTGCCGGATGCGCTCCGCGATGTCCGCCGGATCGCGGCGGGTTACCGGGGCGGTGGTACCGGCCGTGCCGGGCGTCAGGGCCGGTCCCGAGGAGCGGACGGCGGCGAGCACCGACGCCGCGAAGGGCAGCGACTCGTGCACCGGGCCGTAGCCGAGGCCGAAGACGACGGCCGCCGGGTCCTGGTCCGCCTGTGCGGGCTGGGCCAGCGGGGTCTCGCGGCGCAGCAGCCGCAGATGGCCCTCGAAGACCTCGGGGGAGCGCCACTCGACGCCGCTCAGGTCCGTGACCAGGAAGCTCTGGTCGCCGGCCTTCCACTTCGCGGACGAGGCACCCGTCCAGAACCAGCGGAAGGCCACCGATTTGCCGTCGAAGGACGCCTTGCCGTCGTACGCCTTGAACTGCAGCGGCGTCTCCGGCGCGGCCACCAGGTAACGCTCCGGAGGCCCGCAGTCGTCCTGGGTGAGCACGGCCCGCAGCTCGTCCGCGTAGTACTCCGCGAGCGTCTCCCGCTCGGCCGGCAGCACGAGCCGGTAGGGGTCGCAGCCGTCCTTGAGCTGCCCCGCGGCCGCTTCCATCAGCGGATCCGCCCCGGGCCGCGGCACAGCATGCAGGACCACCGTCCCGCGTTTGCCAGGAGTCAGTGTCACCGCTGCGATCGCCTCATGGGGGATGCGGCGTTCACCGAGCGCCTGAAGGAGCTTCGGTGTGCGGATCCCCCGTTCGTAGCGGATGAGCACGGAGTCGGACTCGAACTCCCAGGCGGCATGAAATCCGGCCAGTACGTCACCCATGCGGCTCATCGTAGGCGGCACGCGCGTCTCCGTCCCTCCTGCGGCGGGCCGCTGTTTCGTCGATTTCTACGCGCGTCAGGCCGCTGACGTTCCGGAAAAACCCTTCCGACAGTCGTCATCCCCGTTCGCGCACCGCACCGAGCGGTAAGAGCCGATGCCGATGTCGGCGAAGTTGCTGAGGCTCTCCGTGCCTGGCTCGAAATAGCCGGTATGGCCGATCGCGCCCCGTGCGGAGACCACCCGTGCGCCGAAGTCTCCGGAGACGGGATCGGCCCCGTGGCCGAGCCCGCCGACCTCCATGTTCGGTACATCCTGGATCCAGTCGTCGCCGTCCCTGGTGGCCCAGATGCGGGCACCCGTGCCCAGCTGTGACGCCGTGTCCGCCCGCATGCCGGGGCTGCCCGCGACCGCGATGTCGGAGACGCGGGACGGCAGCTCCCGCGCGGCGACCCCGCAGACCACCGAGCCGTAGCTGTGGCAGTACAGCGCGATGGGCGAGTGGCCGGGCAGCCCGCGCACCAGGGCGTTGAGCCGGACCGCGCCGTCCTCGGCGCGCATGGCCGTCGCCGCGTCGACCCCGAGGCCGATGGGCGCGGTGTAGTCCGCCCAGGCGATCACGGCGGTACGCGCGCGTGGACTGGCCGAGCGCTCCGCGCCGTACAGGGCCTTGGCCATGCCTACAGGAGCCGAGTACTTGCGGTAGGTCCGCTCGAAGGTCAGCAGATTGGTGTCCACACCGGGCACCACGACCGACACCCTGGAGGCCCGGTCGAGGTCTCCGAAGACCTCGGCTATGCGCCCCGACCCCATCGGGTCGAAGGCGAGGACCTGTCGGCCCGGGCGCATCATCACGCCGAACCGCTTCATCCTGCGCTCCGCCTCCGCCTGCCCATGGGGCGAGAGACGCTTGTCGTGCATGCGCTTGCGCTCGACCTTGCGCGCCTGGTCGAGCGCAAGGTGATTCGCGCGGTAACGCAGCGCTACGGGGGCACCGTTCATGTTGCCGACCGCAAGGGGATAGCGGTCCGCGAGCCGGGCCCTGTCGTGCGCGCTGAGCGACGCGAAGAAATGAGCGAGCCTGCCGGCCGGGGCATCGGGGTCGGGCAGCGCCCGGCCGTTGATGTGCCCTCTCTCCCACGCGGAGAGTGTGGCTTCGAGCGGCGATGCCGCGTGCCGGTGATTGCGAACCGCGGTCCAGCCGGTGGTCGCCAGCATGACGAACACGACGGCAAGCGCGAGCAATGCGCGCCAGACGCTCAGTTGGGGGGAGGAGTCGAAGGAAGTCACTACGGAACAGCCTAGGAGAATCGTGATGCCTGCCGTGCACCGGGTGAGGCAGATCACGTTTCCTGTGGGGTAATTGAGGCAAAGCGGGCGTGCGCCGCGCCACTTCATCACGCTGTGTGCGTGGCGCGTAAGCGCAGCGCATCCGGGGCGCACGGTCACTCGCTGTGCGGTCATGTGTTACTCAACGTACCGATCCGGTACGGAAGTTGATCAGTTGCCCGCACTCGTGTGCGGTGCGCGCGGCTGCTCCGTGCGCCAGTTCCCCGCCAGCGCGGGCCCCAGGTGGTCGAGATAGGACGCGGTGATCGCACGGATCGACTCCACGCTGGTGTCCTCGCCCGCTCCCCACATCTGACCGGTGACCCGCATCACCCCGCTGAACGCGGCCACCGCCACGCGCGGTCGGGGGTCCTCGTCGATGTCGAGCCCCTCGCGCTCGGCGATCAGATGCGCGATCTCCTCCTCCATCTCGATGGAGCGGCGCAGATACGTGGCCAGCAGGGAGGGTGTGGACTCGATCATCCGGTAGGTGCGCATGTGGAGTTCGACCGGGACGACCTCTTCGATGGACCGGCCCAGCGCGTCCCAGGCCCCGAGGACGGCCTCGCGCAGCGCGGTCAACGGCGCCTCGTCGGCGGGTCGTTCGCGCAGCACCTCCACGAATCGCCGCTCCACCATCTCCTGTACGGCGAAGGCGGTCTCCTGCTTGCTGGTGAAGTACCGGAAGAACGTGCGCTGGGAGACGTCGACGGCCTCGGCGATCTCGTCGACGGTCGTCTCGTCGTACCCCTTGGTCGTGAACAGCTCGAGGGCGGCTCGCAGGAGCGCGTCACGCGTGCGCTGCTTCTTGCGCTCGCGAAGGCCGGGCCTCGCGGGCTCTTCGCGCACCGCTTCGGGCGCCTCGGCCTGCGGTTCCGCCGAGGCCGGCACCCGCTGCTCGGTCCTCACGCCGTGGTCCTCTTCCTGCCTGTCCGACCCGCTCACCCTACCTGTGAGCCACGTGACAGTTACCGACTTGTGAATTGGTTTGTCAACTGTCAGCGGCTGACATTAGCCTCGCGCCCATGACTAGTCAGACCACCGTCGACAAGGCGGACAAGGCGCCGGAGCCGCCGTCCGCTCCGGCCGCGACCAAAGGGCTGCGCGGCCACCCATGGCTGACGCTCTTCTCCGTCGCGATCGGCGTGATGATGGTCGCCCTGGACGGCACCATCGTGGCCATCGCCAACCCGGCCATCCAGAAGGACCTCGGCGCCTCGCTCGCGGACGTCCAGTGGATAACCAACGGCTACCTCCTCGCGCTGGCCGTCGCGCTCATCACCGCGGGCAAGCTGGGCGACCGCTTCGGCCACCGGCAGACCTTCCTCATCGGCGTCGTGGGCTTCGCCCTCGCCTCCGGTGCCATCGGCGTCTCCGGCAGCGTCTCCCTGGTGATCGCCTTCCGGGTGCTCCAGGGCCTCTTCGGCGCGCTGTTGATGCCGGCCGCGCTGGGCCTGCTGCGGGCCACGTTCCCCGCCGAGAAGCTGAACATGGCGATCGGCATCTGGGGCATGGTCATCGGCGCCTCCACCGCCGGAGGCCCGATCCTCGGCGGTGTGCTGGTCGAGCACGTCAGCTGGCAGTCGGTGTTCTTCATCAACGTGCCGGTCGGCGTCGTCGCCCTCGTCCTCGGCCTGGTGATCCTCAAGGACCACCGCGCGGAGAACGCGCCGAGGTCCTTCGACATCCCCGGCATCATCCTGCTCTCGGGCGCGATGTTCTCCCTGATCTGGGCACTGATCAAGGCCGGTGACGCCTGGGGCTGGGGCAGCGGCAAGACCTGGGCGTTCCTGGGCGCGGCCGTCGTCCTCTTCGCGGTCTTCGCCGTGTGGGAGACGAAGGTCAAGGAACCGCTCATTCCGCTGGGCCTGTTCCGCTCCGTGCCGCTCTCCGCGGGCACGGTCCTCATGGTGCTCATGGCCTTCGCCTTCATGGGCGGCCTGTTCTTCGTCACGTTCTACCTGCAGAACGTGCACGGCATGAGCCCGGTCGACAGCGGCCTGCACCTGCTGCCGCTGACGGCCATGATGATCGTCTCGTCGCCGATCGCCGGCGCGCTGATCACCAAGTTCGGGCCGCGGGTCCCGCTGGTGGGCGGCATGGTGCTGACGGCCGTCTCGATGTTCGGCATGACGACCATGACCACGGAGACCGGCACCTGGTCGATGTCGCTGTGGTTCGCCCTCCTCGGCCTCGGCCTGGCCCCGGTCATGGTCGGCGCCACCGAGGTCATCGTGGGCAACGCGCCGCTGGAGCTCTCCGGCGTCGCGGGCGGTCTCCAGCAGGCCGGCATGCAGGTCGGCGGCAGCCTCGGTACGGCCGTCCTCGGCGCCGTCATGTCCAACAAGGTCAACTCCGACCTCGCGGGCGAGTGGCAGGGCGCGGGCCTGCCGGACGCGCCCCCGCCGGGCCTCGACAAGGCGGCAGCCATCGGCGCCGTGCCGGATCAGGTGGCCAAGGCCCCGGGCGTCAACGAAGGCGTCCTCGCCAAGATCACGGACGTCGTCCACGCCACCTTCATGTCCGGCATGGGCCTGGCCTTCACCGTCGCCGGTGTCGTCTCGGTCATCGCGGCCCTGGTCGCCCTCCTGACCAAGAGGGGCGCCAACGCCGAGGCGGGCGCCGGAGCGGCACACATCTAGGGCGCACTGCGGCACGCGTTCAGCGCCTGCGTCGAGCGGGCAGCCGCCCGGCGTCCACGCATCAGGGAAAGCCCCTCAGGGTCGTACTGGGGGGCTTTCGCCTATCAGGGTGACGTACATCCGTACCCCTTCCGACGGAGCGAGCGAGTGGGTCACAGTTCTGACAAGTGATCGACACGACACGGGAGTTGAATCAGATGCGTACGACGCTGCCCTCGACCGTCACCGCCGCCGCGCTCGCCGCGGTGATCCTTACCCCCGCACATGCGGGAGCGGCAACACCACCAACGCTCGCCGGCTGCGGTCCAGGTGAGCTCTGCCTATGGGAGAAGGCGGACTTCCGGGGTGCCCGGCAGGTGTATGACCTGTCCGGGATCGACATCGAGAGCTGTGTAGCGCTGCCGGAGGGGGGCAGCGCTGAAGCCCTCGCCAATCGCACCGGCCGACCGGTCACCACATACCAATCGGCGGAGTGCGCCGAGACCGGCGAGTTCGACACGTATCCGGGCGGCGGCACCTGGACGCCCGAATCGCCTTATCGCGTACGGGCCTTCAAGGTCTGGGAGAACTGACCGGGGCGCGCGTCACCGAGGGGGCTCGGCGCCCGCGACCCCTTCGACCACCCCGGGCCGAGGCACCCGTTGCGGCGCCGCACCCGCCGCGGTGAAGGACCCGGCACCCGGCACGTCCGAACCCCCGGCACCCGGCACGTCCGAACCCCCGGCACCCGGTACGCCCGAACCCCCGGCACCCGGCACGCCCGAACCCCCAGCCGCCGTCAACGTCGTCACCTGTGCCCGCAGCGCCTGCACCTCCGCCGTCAGGGCCTCGATCGCGGCCGTCTGGCGTCGCTCCTCGACATCGTCCCGGTCGAAACGAGCGATGAACCAGGCCGCGATGTTGGCGGTGACGACACCGAGGAGCGCGATGCCCGACAGCATCAGGCCGACCGCGAGCATCCGCCCGAGTCCCGTCGTGGGCGCGTGATCCCCGTAGCCGACGGTGGTCATCGTGGTGAAGGACCACCACACCGCGTCCCCAAGGGTCTTGATGTTGCCGTCCGGCGACTCCCGCTCCACCGACAGAACGGCCAGTGAACCGAACATGAGGAGGCCCACCACGGCACCCGCGACATACGTCGTCAGTTGAATCTGCGACGCCATCCGGGCCCGTCGCCCGACCAGCAGCAGAGTCGAGACGAGCCGCAGCAACCGCAGCGGCTGCAGCATGGGGAGGAGGACAGCGCACAGGTCCAGCCAGTGCGAGCGGACGAACTGCTTGCGGTGGTCGGTGAGATAGAGGCGGACGAGATAGTCGGCGGCGAACGAGCCCCAGACGATCCACTCCACCACCGCGCAGGTTTCCGACACGGCCTTGCTCGCGTCGGGCAGCACGATGGGCACGGCGTAGGCGACGGCGAAGGCCACCGCGAGCGCGAGGAGGGGACGCTGGGTGCGTCGCTCCCAGCGGAGTTGTGCCGTCGGCTGCTTCTGGGACGCGTTCATTCGGGCATCGTAGAAAACGCCGAGGGGCGACGGACCCCGCGGCCCGCCGCCCCTCACCCAAGGCGTGTGCTGGCTAGACATGTACTACGCGCACATCCCGCACATCGTCCATGCGTCGCTCTTACGCGTCTATACGCATCTCCTACGCCTCTATGCGTCGTTCCGACGCGTCGCCCATGCGTCGTTCCTACGCGTCGCCTCCGGCGGCACCCGGATCGGCGGCCGTGACGTCGAGCAGCTGGTAGCGGTCGATCGCCTGCTTCAGCACCGAGCGGTCGAGCTTGCCCTCGCGGGCCAGTTCGGTCAGCACGGCGACCACGATCGACTGCGCGTCGATGTGGAAGAAGCGACGGGCGGCGCCGCGGGTGTCGGCGAAGCCGAAGCCGTCCGCGCCGAGCGACTGATAGGTGCCGGGCACCCAGCGCGAGATCTGGTCGGGGACGCTCCGCATCCAGTCGGAGACGGCCACGAACGGGCCTTCGGCGCCGGAGAGCTTCTGCGTCACGAACGGCGTGCGCTGGTCCTCCTCGGGGTGCAGGAGGTTGTGGCGCTCCACCTCGACGGCCTCGCGGCGCAGTTCGTTCCAGGAGGTCGCCGACCAGACGTCCGCCTTGACGTTCCACTCCGAGGCGAGGATCTGCTGGGCCTCGACCGCCCACGGCACCGCGACACCGGAGGCGAGGATCTGCGCCGGGATGGCGCCCTGCTCGCCCGCCTTGAAGCGGTAGATGCCCTTGAGGATGCCGTCGACGTCCACGTCGGCGGGCTCGGCCGGGTGCTGGATCGGCTCGTTGTAGACGGTGAGGTAGTAGAAGACGTCCTCGCTGTCGGGGCCGTACATCCGGCGCAGGCCGTCCTTGACGATGTGCGCGATCTCGTAGCCGAAGGCCGGGTCGTAGGCGACACAGCCGGGGTTGGTCGAGGCGAGCAGCTGGGAGTGGCCGTCCGCGTGCTGGAGGCCCTCGCCGGTCAGGGTCGTGCGGCCGGCGGTGGCGCCCAGGACGAAGCCGCGGGCCAGCTGGTCGGCCATCTGCCAGAACTGGTCGCCGGTGCGCTGGAAACCGAACATCGAGTAGAAGACGTACACCGGGATCAGCGGTTCGCCGTGGGTGGCGTAGGCCGAGCCTGCGGCGATGAGGGAGGCCGTGCAGCCCGCCTCGGAGATGCCGTCGTGCAGCATCTGCCCGGTCGGGGACTCCTTGTAGGCGAGCAGCAGTTCACGGTCGACCGCCTCGTACTGCTGGCCGAGCGGGTTGTAGATCTTCGCGCTCGGGAAGAAGGCGTCCATGCCGAAGGTGCGGTACTCGTCGGGGGCGATCAGCACGAAACGCTTGCCGATCTCCTTGTCCCGCATGAGGTCCTTCAGGATGCGGACGAACGCCATGGTGGTGGCGATAGACTGCTGGCCCGAGCCCTTCTTCGCGGGTGCGTACGTCTTTTCCGCGGGGAGCTGCAGGGGCTTCGCGCGCACGACGCGGGTCGGGACATAGCCGCCGAGGCCCTGCCGGCGGTCGTGCATGTACTGGATCTCTTCCGAGTCGCGGCCCGGGTGGTAGTACGGCGGGGCGCCGTCCTCCAGCTGCTGGTCCGTGATCGGGATGTGCAGCCGGTCGCGGAAGCCCTTGAGGTCGTCGACCGTCAGCTTCTTCATCTGGTGGGTGGCGTTGCGGCCCTCGAAGTTCGGGCCGAGCGTCCAGCCCTTGACCGTCTGCGCCAGGATGACGGTCGGCTGGCCCTTGTGGGCCTTGGCCGCCGCGTAGGCCGCGTAGACCTTCTTGTGGTCGTGACCGCCGCGGCCCAGGTGCAGGATCTGCTCGTCGGTCATGTTCTCGACCATGGCGCGCAGCCGGTGGTCGCCGCCGAAGAAGTGGTCGCGGATGTATGCGCCGGTCTCCGTCGCATAGGTCTGGAACTGGCCGTCGGGCGTGGTGTTCAGCTTGTTGACCAGGATGCCGTCGCGGTCCTGGGCGAGCAGCGGGTCCCAGCTGCGGTCCCAGACCAGCTTGATGACGTTCCAGCCGGCGCCGCGGAACTGGGACTCCAGCTCCTGGATGATCTTGCCGTTGCCGCGCACCGGGCCGTCGAGGCGCTGGAGGTTGCAGTTGACGACGAAGGTCAGGTTGTCCAGGCCCTCGCGGGCGGCGATGGAGAGCTGGCCCAGCGACTCGGGCTCGTCCATCTCGCCGTCGCCGAGGTAGGCCCAGACGTGCGACTTGGAGGTGTCGGCGATGCCGCGCGCCTCCATGTAGCGGTTCATCCGCGCCTGGAAGATCGCGCCGAGCGGGCCGAGGCCCATGGAGACGGTGGGGAACTCCCAGAAGTCCGGCATGAGGCGCGGGTGCGGATACGAGGACAGGCCGTAGGGGGCCTTCGACTTCTCCTGGCGGAAGGCGTCGAGCTGCTGCTCGGAGAGCCGGTCGAGGAGGAATGCGCGGGCGTAGATGCCGGGGGAGGCGTGCCCCTGGAAGAAGATCTGGTCGCCGCCGTCGCCCTCGTCCTTGCCGCGGAAGAAGTGGTTGAAGCCCACGTCGTAGAGCGAGGCCGAGGAGGCGAAGGTGGCGATGTGACCGCCGACCCCGATGCCGGGGCGCTGGGCGCGGGAGACCATCACCGCGGCGTTCCAGCGGGTCGCGTTCAGGACCTTGCGCTCGATCTCCTCGTTGCCGGGGAAGAAGGGCTCGTCCTTGGTGGCGATCGTGTTGACGTAGTCCGTGCTCCGCATCTCGGGCACGGCGACGCGCTTCTCGCGCGCGCGTTCGATCAGCCGGAGCATCAGGTAGCGGGCCCGCTCACGGCCGCGTTCGTCCACCGCGGCATCGAGGGAGTCGAGCCACTCCTGGGTCTCTTCGGGATCGAAGTCCGGGACCTGACTCGGCAGGCCGCCAATGATGATCGGGTTGCGATCGGATCCGGAAGCCACGCTGTTCCTTCGCTGTTGGGGCTTTCGCCTGGGTTCTGCCTGGCTGTGAGACGTTCCCCATCGTGTACCGCGTGGGCCGAATCGTCATCTCTACCGAGAGGTAACGGAGAGGTCCGCCCGGCGGCCCTGGGGTAGGCTCGACCAAATCGCAACGATACGCCCATCCTGCCTAGCCGTTTCGTAAGACCGTTCGCCGGGGAAACCAGCGAAACGCGAGCGGAGAAGGATCTGGTGGGTGGGTCTTGAGTTGCGGCGACACGGCCGGGAACGTCACCGTTTCAGCGGTCTTGACGGCCGGGTACTTGCGCGATCCGTTCCGCCCGTGTGGACTACGGCCAACGCCCCGCGCACGCGCGTGGCTGAAGGCATACCCAAAAACATGATCAGGAGGCAATCCGTGAGCGCGACCGCGGACCACGCGGAGACGAACCTTGCCGTAAGGCTTGGTTTCCAGCCCGACCAGGTGGTCCAGGAGATCGGCTACGACGACGACGTCGACCAGGAGCTCCGTGAGGCCATCGAGCAGGCCATCGGCTCCGAACTCGTCGACGAGGACTACGACGACGTGGCTGACGCCGTGGTGCTCTGGTTCCGTGAGGACGACGGGGACCTGACTGATGCGCTGGTGGACGCCATCGCGTACATGGAGGAAGGCGGCTCGATCCTGCTGCTGACCCCGAAGACCGGTCGGGACGGTTACGTCGAGCCGAGCGAGATCGGCGAGGCCTCCACCACGGCGGGCCTGTCCCAGACCAAGAGCATCAACGCCGGCAAGGACTGGAACGGCAGTCGCCTGAGCACGCCCAAGGGGGCGGCGAAGAAGCGCTAGCCGCGCGCGAGAGCCGCGACCCCGGCAGAGCCGCTGTGAGGCCCTCGCCGACGGACATCCGTCGGCGAGGGCCTCACGCGCGCTCAAACGCCCCAGAAGGTCCGGCACACCCCCAGAAGGCCCCGCGGGAGGAGTCGAGTGCCCAAAGTGGGGTAGATCGGCGGACGTAGGGTGGGTGTCACCCGAACGGCCCCACCCGAGGGGCCCCGTCGAAGGGATGCATATTCATGGCGCTCGCTGGACTCGCGATCGGCACCAAGGCCCCGGACTTCGAGCTGAAGGACAACCACGGCCGGACCGTGAAGCTCTCGGACTTCCGCGGCGAGAAGAACGTGGTGCTGCTCTTCTACCCCTTCGCGTTCACCGGCGTCTGCACCGGCGAGCTCTGCGCGCTCCGTGACGAGCTGCCGAAGTTCGTCAACGACGACACCCAGCTGCTCGCCGTCTCCAACGACTCCATCCACACCCTGCGCGTCTTCGCCGAGCAGGAGGGCCTCGAGTACCCGCTCGTCTCGGACTTCTGGCCGCACGGCGAGGTCTCGCGGGCGTACGAGGTCTTCGACGAGGAGAAGGGCTGCGCGGTGCGCGGCACCTTCATCATCGACAAGGAGGGCGTGGTGCGCTGGACGGTCGTCAACGCGCTGCCGGACGCCCGCGATCTCGACGAGTACGTCAGGGCGCTCGCTTCCCTGTGATTCCGCGGGCCCTGAGTTTCCTCAGGGGTGACACCCTGTGATTCTTCAGGTGCAGAGCCTGTGGCGGCCGGGAACCGGTCACTAGGATCCACTCGTTGATCCGATGGCAAAGCACGACTGGGGCTCCCCGCCCCTGGACATCTATTGGGAGGACTTGTGGGAGTCAGCCTCAGCAAGGGCGGCAACGTATCGCTGAGCAAGGAGGCCCCCGGCCTGACCGCGGTTCTGGTCGGCCTGGGCTGGGACGTCCGCACCACGACGGGTACGGACTTCGACCTCGACGCCAGCGCGATCCTGACCAACGCCGAGGGCAAGGTCAGCAGCGACGGCAACTTCGTGTTCTTCAACAACCTGAAGAGCCCGGACGGCTCCGTCGAGCACACCGGTGACAACACCACCGGTGAGGGCGAGGGCGACGACGAGGCGATCAAGGTCGACCTGGCCGCCGTCCCGGCCGACGTGGACAAGATCGTCTTCCCGGTCTCGATCTACGAGGCGGAGTCCCGCCAGCAGTCGTTCGGCCAGGTCCGCAACGCGTTCATCCGCGTCGTGAACCAGGCGGGCGGCGCGGAGATCGCGCGGTACGACCTCTCCGAGGACGCCTCGACGGAGACGGCGATGGTCTTCGGCGAGCTGTACCGCAACGGCGCCGAGTGGAAGTTCCGTGCCGTCGGCCAGGGTTACGCCTCGGGTCTGCGCGGCATCGCGCAGGACTTCGGCGTCAACGTCTGAGCCGAGCACGCCCTTCGTACCGTCGTCCGGCGCCGCACCTCATGAGTGCGGCGCCGGACGTGCTCGACATCGCTTGCACACCTTGCTCGACTCCCGCTCCCGCACCAGGGGAGCCCGGGAACTCTTGCTCTCGAACCACGGGGAGGACCACATCATGGGCGTCACGCTCGCCAAGGGAGGCAATGTCTCCCTCTCCAAGGCCGCACCAAACCTCACACAGGTCCTGGTCGGCCTCGGCTGGGACGCGCGCTCCACCACCGGCGCACCCTTCGACCTCGATGCCAGCGCCCTGATGTGCAACTCGGGCCGGGTCCTCGGCGACGAGTGGTTCGTCTTCTACAACAACCTGAAGAGCCCGGACGGCTCGGTCGAGCACACCGGCGACAACCTCACGGGTGAGGGTGACGGGGACGACGAGTCGCTCCTGATCGACCTCTCCAAGGTCCCGGCCAACTGCGACAAGATCGTCTTTCCGGTCTCGATCCATGACGCCGACAACCGGGGGCAGACCTTCGGTCAGGTCAGCAACGCGTTCATTCGCGTGGTCAACCAGGCCGACCTCCAGGAGCTCGCGCGGTACGACCTGTCGGAGGACGCCTCCACGGAGACGGCGATGATCTTCGGCGAGGTGTACCGCTACGGCGGCGAATGGAAGTTCCGCGCCGTTGGACAGGGGTACGCGTCCGGGCTGCGGGGCATCGCTCTAGACTTCGGGGTCAATGTTTCGTAAAGCCGGGGACCGGCGCGGGGGAGACCGCTACACGGGAGCCCGTACACACACGATTGGGTAGCCAGTGCTTCTGAAAACCTTCGGCTGGTCGTTCGCGGTTACCGCGCTCGGCCTGGTCGCGGCGGTGTTCTACGGGGGGTGGACGGGATTCGGGATCGTGGCGATCCTGTCGATCCTCGAGATCTCGCTGTCCTTCGACAACGCGGTGGTCAACGCCGGGATCCTGAAGAAGATGAATGCCTTCTGGCAGAAGATCTTCCTCACCATCGGTGTGCTGATCGCCGTCTTCGGCATGCGGCTTGTGTTCCCCGTCGCGATCGTGGCCATCAGCGCCAAGATCGGTCCGATCGAGGCTGTGCGGCTCGCGCTCAACGACAAGGACCAGTACCAGCAGCTGGTCACCGACGCGCACCCGTCGATCGCCGCCTTCGGTGGCATGTTCCTGTTGATGATCTTCCTCGACTTCGTCTTCGAGGACCGTGACATCAAATGGCTCGGCTGGCTCGAGCGTCCGCTCGCCAAGCTCGGCAAGATCGACATGCTGTCGGCCTGTGTCGCGCTCATCGTGCTCATGATCTCCGCGATGACCGTCGCCACCCACGCCCACCAGCACGGCGGCGCGCACGTCGACAAGGCGGAGACCGTGCTGCTCTCCGGCGTAGCCGGACTCATCACGTATCTCATCGTGGGCGGTCTCTCCAGCTTCTTCGAGAACAAGATCGAGGAAGAGGAGGAGCGTGAGCACGAGGAGGAGGAAGAGGCCAAGCGGACCGGCAAGAAGGTTCCTGCGGTCGTCCTGGCCGGCAAGGCCGCCTTCTTCATGTTCCTCTACCTCGAGGTCCTGGACGCGTCGTTCTCCTTCGACGGCGTCATCGGCGCCTTCGCGGTCACTAACGACATCGTCCTGATGGCGCTCGGCCTCGGCATCGGCGCGATGTACGTCCGGTCGCTCACGGTCTACCTGGTCCGCCAGGGCACCCTCGACGACTACGTCTACCTGGAGCACGGCGCGCACTACGCGATCGGCGCCCTCGCCGCGCTCCTCCTCATCACCATCCAGTACGAGATCCCCGAGGTCATCACGGGCTCGATCGGCGTCATCCTGATCGCCTGGTCCTTCTGGTCCTCCGTGCGCCGCAACCGCGCGCTGGCGGCGGCCGAGGGAGAAGGCAGCTCGGACGAGAAGGCCGAGGTCTCGTCCGGCGTCTGACGTTCCGACCTCCGGGGTGTGACCGGGGGCGTAGTGAGGAACGCTTCAGCGGGGCGGTCTTCGAGGTGGACTCCTCGAGGGCCGCCCCGCCCGTATACGCACGCGACTTTGGGGGCGGCAATGTCCTTCTGGGACGGTTTATGGCGTGGGCGCTCGATGGACTTCGAGTCGGGCAGTGCCGCGACCAACGCCATCGAACTCACCAAACGGCATCCGACGGTCTCGCTCAGCAAACAGGGCGCGGCCACCGGCAATCTGCGGGTCAATCTCTCCTGGCGGATGCGTACGTCCGACATCATCGGCAAGCAGCGGCCGGGCGGCGGACTGCTGCGGCATCCCTTCAAGATGTTCCAGCCCGACGTGGTGCAGGCGCACACCCAGGGCGTGGTCAACGTGGACCTGGACATCGGCTGCCTGTACGAGATGACGGACGGCGCCAAGGGCGTCGTACAGCCGCTCGGCAGCTTCTTCGGGAGCCTCAACGCCCCGCCGTACGTGAAGCTCAGCGGCGACGACCGGTTCGGTTCGCCGTCCGGCGAGACGATCTATGTGAACCTCGACCACCGCGAGTCGATCAAGCGGCTGCTGTTCTTCGCGTACATCTACGACCAGACGCCCGCCTTCGACCGCACGCAGGCCAAGGTCACGCTCTACCCCAGCAACGGCCCGCGGATCGAGATCGACCTGGACGAGCGCCAGCCGCAGGCCCGGTCGTGCGCCGTGGCGTCGCTGGAGAACGTCAAGGGCGAGCTGGTCGTACGCCGCGAGGTGAAGTTCGTGTACGGCTTCCAGGCGGAGCTGGACCGGCTGTACGGCTGGGGGCTCCAGTGGGGCCGGGGCTACAAGGCGAAGGCGGGCGGCAGCTGAGTGCCGCCGTGCGGGGCAGCCCCCGCCGGGTCGGCGCCGGAGCCCCGGGCTCAGCGCGCCAGGAACTGCGGCCCCTGCGGGGGCAGCCGGAAGTTCGGGTCGGGCATCGGGGCGACCGGCTGCGGATAGCCGTACGAGGGCTGCGTGACCGGTGCGGGCTGGGCGGCGGGCGCCGGCTGCGGATAGCCGTACGAAGGCTGTGGCACGGGCCGGTTCGTGGGCTCCGGCGGGTAGCCGTACGAGGGCTGGGGCGCCGGTGCGGGGAAGGGCTGCGGGACCGGGGCCGTGGGCGCCGCGGACGAGGGGAAGGGCTGCGGCTGGGCCGGCGGCAGCGGCTGGGACACCTGGCTCTGGCCGCCCGGGGCATGGGCCTGGGCATGGGCCTGCGCCTGCCCCGTGGACGCCTGCGGAAGCGACGCCTCCGGGGTCGGCTCGGGCACGGCCTCCGACTCGTCCACGGAGATCCCGAAGTCGCTGGCGAGGCCCTCCAGGCCGTTCAGATAGCCCTCGCCCAGGGCGCGGAACTTCCAGGCGTCGCCGCGCCGGTAGAGCTCGCCGCAGATCAGAGCCGTCTCGGCGCCCGTCTGCGGGGTGATGTCGAAATACGCGAGCGGTTCGCCCTCGGTGACCGCGGCGTCGTACAGCAGGATCCGCAGCGCGCGTACGCGCTCGAAGGGGACGTCCTCGGCCGACGCGACGAGCAGGACCCGGCTCACCGCGGGGTCCATGCCCCCCAGGTCCGTCTGGATGGTGTCGGTCAGGCCCTCGGCGACCCGCTTCTTGCCGAGCCGCCAGACCTTGCCCGAGGGATGGCGCGGCTGGTTGTAGAAGACGAAGTCCTCGTCGGACCGCACGCGGCCCTCGGCGCCGAGCAGGAGCGCCGACGCGTCGACGTCGGGGACACCCTGTCCCGGGGTCCAGCGCAGCACGGCGCGGACGGCCGTGGCCTCGAGCGGGACGTTCGACCCCTTCAACATCGCGTGCGTCATGCGGTCATCCTGCCTTCCCGGTCGCGGACGGGACAACGCGGGGGTGACGGTGTGTGGTCTCTGTGTCTGACATGGCCGGGTTACCTGGATTTCATGCCCATGGGGAACCCTTGACACCCGTCCCTACGTACTATTACCGGCCACATCACGTCGGGCCGCGCCGACGAGTACAGGGGAAATTCATGCGTCATTTCGGGCAAATCGCCCCAGAGGTGCGACAGCGCCTCTTCCATCGGGAGCCGTGCGACTTCACCGCCGACTCCTCTCCCCGCCTGCTGGCAGCGGCGCTCGGCGCCACGCTGTACAGCCCGGCCACGCGCCCCCGGCTCGCCGACGACATCCTCAAGCAGGCCGGGCGTGGCGTGATCTCGATGGTGCTCTGCCTCGAGGACTCGATCGACGACGCGGAAGTCGTCGGGGCCGAGGAGAACCTGGTCAGACAGTTCGCGGAGCTGGCCGCCCGCGAGGACGCCAGACCGCCGCTGCTCTTCATCAGGGTCCGTACGCCGGAACAGATAGCCGACCTGACGCACCGCCTCGGCGCCCACATCGGGCTGCTCTCCGGATTCGTGCTCCCCAAGTTCACCGAGGAGCGCGGCGTCCCCTTCCTGGAGTCGCTCTCCGCGGCCGAGGCGGCGAGTGGGCGGCGGCTCTTCGCCATGCCCGTCCTCGAATCGCCCGAGCTGCTGCACCTGGAGAGCCGCTCCGAGACCCTCGCCGGGATCGCCCGCACCGTCGACAAGTACCGGGAACGGGTGCTCGCGCTGCGTCTCGGTGTCACCGACTTCTGCTCCGCGTACGGCCTGCGCAGGCCCCCGCACATGACGGCGTACGACGTCCACATCGTCGCCTCGGTCATCGCCGACGTGGTGAACCACCTGGGCCGGGCCGACGGCACGGGCTTCACCGTGACCGGGCCGGTGTGGGAGTACTTCCGCGTCCAGGAGAGGATGTTCAAGCCGCAGCTGCGCCGCAGCCCGTTCCTGGAGGGGCGGGCCGAGGAGCTGCGGCAGGCGCTCATCGAGCACGACATCGACGGGCTGCTCCGCGAGATCGAGCTGGACCGGGCCAACGGCCTGCTCGGCAAGACCTGCATCCACCCCTCGCACGTGCTGCCCGTGCACGCGCTCTCGGTCGTCAGCCACGAGGAGTTCAGCGACGCCGAGGACATCCTGCGCCCCGAGCGGGGCGGCGGCGGGGTGATGCGCTCGGCGTACACGAACAAGATGAACGAGGTGAAGCCGCACCGCGCGTGGGCCGAGCGGACCCTGCAGCGCGCCGAGGTCTTCGGTGTCGCGCGGGAGGACATCGGCTTCGTGGAGCTGCTCACCGCCGGGATCGCGGGTTGACCGCGGGGCGCCGGCATTCCCGGGTCGAAGGTTTCGGAGGCAAGGACTGTGCGAGGACTGTGAACGACGACGTGGTGACGGACGGCGACGTGGTGACGGGCGACGAGGCGGTGACGGACGACGACGCGGTGTGGTCGGGGACATGGGTCGCCGAGCGGCTCGGCGTGGAGCTCGTCGGCGACGCGAGCCTGAGCGGACTGCTCGGCCTCGCCCTGCGCCGCAACCCGAAGCGGGCGCATCTCCTGGTGTCGAACGTCCTCGGCAAGCACGTGCCGCAGAGCCCGTCCGTCGTGTACGCCGCCGGGCACGACCTCGGCATCCGGGTGCGCGCGCTGCTCGGCGACGCTCAGGCCCGGCGCTCGGTCGTCCTCGGGTACGCGGAGACGGCCACGGGCCTCGGCCACAGCGTCGCGGACGGCATCGGCCTCGCGCCGTATCTGCACTCCACGCGCCGCCCGGTCGACGGGGTGCGCCAGGCGGGCGGCTTCGAGGAGTCCCACTCGCACGCGACCTCGCACCTGCTGCTGCCCGCCGACCCCGAACTCCTCGCAGGGGACGGCCCGTTGGTCCTGGTGGACGACGAGTTCTCCACGGGCAACACGGTCCTCAACACGATCCGTGCCCTGCACGAAAGCTATCCGCGCGACCGGTACGTCATCGTGGCGCTCGTCGACATGCGCTCGCCCGAGGACCAGGGCCGCCTGGCCGCCTTCGCCGAGGAGATCGGCGCACGCGTCGACCTGATCGCCATGGCGTCCGGCACGGTACGGCTGCCGGACGGCGTCCTGGAGAAGGGCCAGGCGCTGGTCGCGGAGCACGAGACGGCGACCGCCCTGCCGACCCCGCGCCGCGAGCACGGCACGGTCACCCGCGTCGCGCTCGACTGGCCGGCCGGGGTCCCGGACGGCGGCCGCCACGGGTTCACGCCCGAGCACCGCGCGGCGCTCGACGACGCGCTGCCGGAGATGGCGGACCGGCTCGCGCAGGCGCTTCCTCCGCGCAAGCCCGGCGCCCGTATCCGCCCCCGCATCCTCGTCCTCGGCTTCGAAGAGCTGATGTACGCCCCGCTGGCCCTCGGCGTAGCCCTGGAGGAGCGGCTCTGTGGCGCTGCCGACATCCGCTACTCCACCACCACCCGCTCACCCGTCCTCGCCGTCGACGACCCCGGCTACGCCATCCGCAGCCGCCTCGTCTTCCCCGCGCACGACGCGCCGGCCGACGGACCCGGCGACCGGTACGCGTACAACGTCGCGGGCGGCGGCTTCGACGCGATCGTCGCCGTCGTCGACTCCGTGGGCGACACCCCCCAACTGCACGCCCTCGACGGCCTGTTGGCGCAGCTCGCGGCCCACACCCCGCAGGTGCTGCTCGCGGTCGTCCCCTCGTACGTTCCTGAGCATGCCCCTGAGCGCGTTCCTGAGTACGTCCCCGAAAGGCCCTCCATGCTGCCCGACCCCCTCCGCGGCCCCGACTTCTCCTCGTACGCGCCCGAAGACGTCGGCTGGCTGCTCCAGGACCTCTCGGACGTGACGCTGGAGGCGCCCACCGAGGAGCGCGAGGAGGCGATACAGAGCGGTGGCGCGCACTACGCCGAATCGCTGCCCGTCGAGTACCAGCCGAGCCCGCAGTACCAGGAGCTGTTCCGGGCCGCGCTCGACACCTCCGCCGCCCGGATCGCGCAGGCCGTCGGCACGGTCACCGAGACGGTCCTCGCCGAGCGGTCACCGCGCCCCGTCCTCGTCTCCCTCGCCCGCGCGGGCACGCCCGTCGGCGTCCTGATGCGCCGCTGGGCGCAGCACCGGCACGGGCTCGACCTGCCGCACTACGCCGTGTCGATCGTGCGCGGCCGCGGCATCGACGCCAACGCCCTGCGCTGGCTCGCCGCCCACCACGACCCGGCCGACGTGGTGTTCGTCGACGGCTGGACCGGGAAGGGCGCGATCACCCGCGAACTGGCCGATGCGGTACGGGAGTTCGAGGAGGCCGGTGGTCCCGCCGGGTTCAGCCCGGAGATCGCCGTGCTCGCCGACCCCGGTTCCTGCGTGCGCACCTACGGCACCCGCGAGGACTTCCTCATCCCCTCGGCCTGCCTCAACTCGACCGTGTCCGGCCTGATATCGCGCACCGTGCTCCGCGCCGACCTGGTCGGCCCCGACGACTTCCACGGCGCGAAGTTCTACCGCGAACTGGCCGAAGGTGATGTCTCCCTCGACTTCATCGCGTCCGTCGCCGCCCGCTTCGACGAGGTGGCCGACGCCGTCGACGCCCAGGTCAAGGAGGTGCTCTCGGCGGACCGGGCGCCGACCTGGGAGGGCTGGGCGGCCGTCGAGCGGATCAGCGAGGAGTACGGCATCCACGACGTGAACCTGGTGAAGCCGGGCGTCGGCGAGACGACGCGCGTGCTGCTGCGCCGCGTCCCCTGGAAGATCCTCGCGCGCACCGGCGCGGGCGCCGACCTCGACCACGTACGCCTCCTCGCCGAGCAGCGCGGCGTACCGGTCGAGGAAGTGCCCGAACTCCCCTACACCTGCGTCGGACTGATCCACCCTCAGTTCACCCGCGGCGCCACCGGCACGGACGGCAAGGCGGTGGCGGCCAAGTGAACACGCCCAGCGCGCCCCGCACGGTGCTTGTCGCCAGCGACCTCGACCGCACCCTCATCTACTCCGCCGCCGCGCTCGGCCTGACCATGCCCGACGCCGACGCGCCGCGCCTGCTCTGCGTCGAGGTCTACGAGAGCAAGCCCCTTTCGTACGTCACCGAGGCCGCCGCCGGTCTGCTCGACGAGGTCGGCCGCGGCACGGTCTTCGTGCCGACGACCACGCGTACGCGCGAACAGTACGGCCGCATCCATCTGCCGGGCCCCGCACCGAAGTTCGCGATCTGCGCCAATGGCGGGCACCTGCTCGTCGACGGCGTCTCGGACCCCGAGTGGCGCGCGGACGTCGACCGGCGCATCGCCGCCGAGTGCGCCCCGCTCGACGAGGTGCGCGCACACATGGTGGGCGCCGCCGCCCCGGCCTGGCTCCTGAAGGAGCGGGTGGCCGAGGAGCTGTTCGCGTATCTGGTCGTCGAGCGTTCCCTGCTGCCCGATGGCTGGGTCAAGGAGCTCGCCGAATGGGCGGACACCCGCGGCTGGACGGTCTCCCTCCAGGGCCGCAAGATCTACGCCGTGCCGAAGCCGCTCACCAAGAGCGCGGCGGTGCGCGAGGTGGCCCGCCGGATCGGCGCCGACGAGATCCTCGCCGCCGGGGACTCGCTCCTCGACGCGGACCTGCTCCTGGCCGCCGACCGCTCGTGGCGCCCCGGCCACGGGGAGCTGGCCGACACGGGGTGGACCGCACCGGGCCTCACCGTGCTGCCGGAGCGCGGGGTCGCGGCGGGGGAGGAGATTCTGCGGGGATTCCTCAAGGCGTCACAGCAAGGGGGCGCGTCGAGGTAGGGCAGGGCGTCGAGCTGGGGCGGGGCGTCGAGGCGGAGCCCGGGGTCAGCCGCAGCAACCCCCGCCGCAGCAGCCGCCCCCGCCACCGCCGCCTCCCGCGCTCGGTCCCGGCGCGGCGCTCGTCCCGCCCACCGCCACCGCCGAGAGCAGCTTGACGGTGTCCTCGTGCCCGGCGGGGCAGGCGGCGGGGTCCGAGGACTCGGCCATCGGACGGCTCAGTTCAAACGTGTCGCCGCAGGAACGGCAGCGGTATTCGTAGCGGGGCATGCGCACAGATTAACCAGCGGCCCCGCCACGACACCACGCCTGCGCCACGACACCAGCCTGCGCCCCGGCCGCCGCCGCTGCCTCCGCCCCCGCCGCCATGTCAGCGCACCACGGTCCCGGCCCCCGCCCCGAGCAGCCCCAGCTCCGCCCGCGTCGGCGCCCCTTCCCAGTCCCCGTGCGAGGCCACCGCGAAGGCGCCCGTCGTGACCGCCCGGTCGAGCCGCCCCGCGACGTCCTCGCCGTCGAGCAGCGCCGACAGATACCCGGACACGAACGCGTCCCCCGCGCCCACCGCGTCCACCGCCCGCACCGGACGCGCGGGAGCGTGCAGCTCGCCCCCGGCCGTGTACGCGGTGGCCCCGTCGGCGCCGAGCTTGACCACGACCTCGCCGACCCCCAGGCCGAGGAGCTGCTTGACCTGCGCACCGGTGCCGGGCGTCCCTTCCGGTACGCACAGCGGCAGTTCGTCGTCCGATGCGACGAGGACATCTACGTACGGAATCCAGGACCGCATGACCGTCGAGGCCTGCTCCGAACTCCACAGCCGGGAGCGGAAGTTGACGTCGAGGCAGACCGTCGTGCCGTGTTCACGGGCCAGTTCCAGGGCGCGGCGGCAGGCGTCCCGCGCGGACGGGCCGAGCGCCGGGGTGATGCCGGTCAGGTGCAGTACGCGCGGCGCGGGACCGGTGGCGAAGGCGGACTCCACGGCGGCCGGGGCGATGCGTGAACCGGCGGAGCCCGCACGGTAGTAGTGCACGCGGGTCACGTCCGGCAGCCGCGGCTCGAAGAGGATGAGCCCGGTGGGCGCGCCCGCGTCACGGCTCGCCGCGGTGACGTCGACGCCCTCCGCCCGCAGCGTGCGCAGCACCAGCTCGCCCGCCTCGTCGTCGCCGACCGCGCCGGCCCAGCGCACGGAGTGACCGAGCCGGGCGAGGCCGATCGCCACGTTCGACTCGGCGCCCGCGACGGACAGGTCCATCGAACCGCCCAGCTTCAGCGGGCCGTTGCCGCGCAGGGCGACCATGGTCTCCCCGATGGTCAGCACATCGAGCACGTCCGCCGCGCTCATCGGCGTACCCCCGCGACCGCCGTGAACTCCGCGGCCCGCTTGCGCAGCGCGCCCAGGTCGCCGCCGTCCGCCGCGTCGCCGATCAGCGGCGAGCCGACGCCCACCGCGACCGCGCCGAGCGCCAGATACTCCGCCGCGGCAGCCGCGTCCACGCCGCCCACCGGCACGAACGGCACGTCGGGGAAGGGCGCCCGCAGCGCCTTGAGGTACGCGGGGCCGCCCATGGCCGACGCGGGGAAGATCTTCAGGGCGGTCGCGCCCGCGACACCGGCCGCGATCACGTCGGTCGGCGTGAGCACCCCGGCGGCCACGGGAAGCCCGCGCCGCACCGCCTCGTCGACGCCGGCGCCGAGCCCCGGCGTCACGACGAGATTGGCGCCCGCGTCGGCGGCCCGCCGCGCGTCGTCGGCGGTGAGGACGGTGCCCGCGCCGAGCCAGGCGTCGTCGCCGAGCTCCGCGCGCGCCCGGCGGATGACGCCGAGCGCGTCGGTGCCGCTGAGGGACACCTCGACGAGCGGAACGCCCGATTCGACGAGGGCCATGACCGTGCGGAAGGAGGCCTCCGCGTCAGTGCCGCGGACGATGGCGACCAGGCGCCGGTCCCGCAGGGCGGTGCTGAAGGCTGTGGTGAGGTCCGACATGCCCTCAGGCTCGCACAGCCGTCGCGGCAGCCGTCCGCAGGGTGTCTTCGCTGGTCAGGTCCGGGGCTGTGCGTGCTCCGAGTGGCGTACCGCCTCGGGGTGGCGGGCCTTCCAGTACGGGTTGTCGTGCGGCAGTGCCGAGCCGACCCTGCCGTACATCCCGAAGAGCATCAGCAGGACGCCGACCACAAAGCTGAACAGCACGTTCTGGATCTCGAAGGCGAGGAAGTTGTAGTCGCTCTCCAGCAGGGCGAGGTTGACGAAGCCACTGAGGACGAACGCGACGCCGAGGACCATGTTGAGCGTCGACGCGAAGTTGCCGCCGATCACCATGCCGACGAAGAGGAGCAGTCCGACGCAGATCGACAGGACGCTGAGCGCGCCGTTGGTGTTCAGGCCCGCGACGGTGTCGCCCTCCGTGTCGAAGAACCCGACCTTGTCGATCAGGCCGAGGATGCCGAACGCGAGCAGGACGAGTCCCATGAGTCCCGCGCCGACGCGGTAGACGGTGCTGAGGCGGTGGTCGACCGGCAGGTGTTCGTTGAGCGTGACGTGCCGCCTGGGCCGCTTGGCCCCCGGATGAAGTACGTGCGTGGCCATGTCCGCCTCCTTGGTGCGCGGGGAGGCCGCTGGTTCGTACGCGTACGAAGCTCGGTACGGTGCTGCCGCGTACGTATCTCCAGGATCCGCCCTCAGCGGCCGGAGCGCCAACACCTCGCGAGGCTACGACGCCCCCTGCCCCCGCTCCTCCCGGATCTGCCCGACCACCCGCGCCACCGTCTGCCGCACGGCCTCGGTCTCGGTCAGGAAGTGCCAGTAGTCGGGATGGCGGCCCTCCAGCGAGGCCACCGCGCGGTCCAGGCGGGCGACGGACTCGTCCAGCGGGCGTGCGTGCCGCTGCTCCGGGGTGTGGCGCCCCGCCATGGCCAGGCGCTGGGCGTCGCGGATCGCGAAGCGGGTGCGCTCGATCTCCTGCTGCGGGTCCTTGGAGACCGCGTTGAGCCGCCGGAGGCGGTCACCGGCGGCGGAGACCGCCTCGTCCGTCGAGTTCAGCAGGGCGCGGACCGTGGAGAGCAGGGACGTGGCGTCCGGCCAGCGCTGCTCGTCGCGGGCGCGGCCTGCCTCCTTGAGCTTGGTCTCGGCCTGCCGGACGTTCTCCGCGGCCTGGTCCGGGACCCGCTGGAGATCCTGCCAGCAGGCCGCGGTGAAGCGGCGGCGCAGCTCGCTGAGGATGGGGTCGACCTGGCCGCTGCGGGTGGTGAGCGCCTGCGCGCGCGTACGGAGCGAGACGAGGCGGCGGTCTATCTCGGCGGCACGCTCGGGCAGCCGCTCGGCCTCGGCCCGCACCGCTTCGGCGTCCCGCAGCACACGGTCGGCGCGCTGCAGCGTCTCCGGTACGCCGTGCTGTCCCGCTCCCTGGTTGAGCTTGGTCAGTTCGGGGCCGAGGGCGGCCAGGCGGGCGGCGAGGTCGTCGGCCTTGAGCCCGGCGCCGCGCACCGCGTCGAGGGCGTTGCTCGCGGCGAGCAGGGTCTGGCGGGCCCGCTCGACGGCGGGGGCGAGCCGGGCGAGCTGGGTCTCCGCCTTGTCGAGCAGCGGCCCGAGCCCGTCCTTGAACCGGTCGAGGTCCTGCTTGGCCTGGCCCAGCGCGTCCTTGGCCTGCGTCAGCTCGGTCCGGGCGCGGGCGGCGACGGAGGACTCCAGGTCGTCCCGGTCGAGGTCGTGCGCGTCCACGGCGTTGATGTACTGGTGGCTGACCTCGTCGATCCGCCGTCCCATCGCCTCGAAGTCGGAGACGGCGCGCTGGGCCGCGGGCGAGGAGTCGACGGCGACGATGGTCTCGATCGAGATCCGCAGATCGCGCTGGGCGGTGTCCAGTTCATAGAAGGCCGCGGCCGCCGCGTCCTTGGCGGCCTGCGCGTCGGCCCGCATGGACTCGCCCCGGCCGCCGAACCACCGCCGGGTGCCGCCGCCGGCGAACGCGGCGGGCAGGGCGAGGGCGATCAGCGGGAGGGGCAGCAGGGCGAGCGCGAGGGCATCGCGGAGGGGGCTTCGGCGGTGAGGGGCGCCGGCCCTCGCCGCGTGCGCGGTCTTCGGCCTGTCGGACCTGCTCGACGTATCTGGCGTGTACGGCTGCGATGGTGTCGCCGTCACTATCCCTCTCCCGTGCTGTCATCCGCCTTGCCCGGTGTCACATTCTCCCACCGGTTAATGACGAACACACGGGCCGGTTAGTTCGCGCCGCACACCGTGACTTTGCCCTCCGCGCCGACGGGTTTGCGATCCACTCCCACCGGCAAGGTAGGCTGTCGAAACCTTCCGGGCGCGTAGCTCAGGGGTAGAGCGCCGCCCTTACAAGGCGGATGTCGGCGGTTCGAAACCGTCCGCGCCCACCAGGCAGGAAACCGGCAGACGCGAGTCTGCTCCGTGGCCCCCCAGTCGTGATCGACTGGGGGGCTTCTGCATGATCGCGATGATACTTCTGCATGACCGCGGCGATGACCGTGCGTGACGGCGGACCGCCCGACGGTGCATCCACAATTTGTTGATTCTGTGCAGCTTTGCCGTCGGCGCCATGGAAGCCGGACGAGGCCGCCCATCTCACCGGGGGTGCCGACGGGCGCCGTGATAACACTGAGTCACCATTCTCGAAGGAGTGTGCGACCCCCATGGGCATCTTCAGCCGTCGCCAGACCGCCACCATCGAGCCGATGCCGGCCGGCGGTCCCCGTACGCCCTTTCCGAAGGGCGAGACCTCTGGTGTCGCACTCGATCCGGCGCTGCGCGCGCTGGACGGGCAGTGGACCATCGACCGGCCGCACAGCCGCATCGGGTTCTCCGTGCGGCACGCGATGGTCACCACCGTCCGGGGCGCCTTCGCCGACTACGACAGCAAGCTGTACTTCGACGGGGAGCAGCCCTCGCGGTCGAGCGCCGAACTCGTCATCCGGATCGCCAGCGTCGACACCGGTGTGGAGCAGCGGGACGCGCACCTCATCGGCGCCGACTTCTTCGACGCGCGCCGCTACCCGGAGATGGCGTTCCGCAGCACCGCCACCGTCCATGAGGGCGGGGAGACGTTCCGCATGGCCGGCGATCTGACCATCCGTGACGTCACCCGCCCCGTCGAGCTGCAACTCGACTACCTGGGCTCGGTCCTCGACCCCTTCGGCTACGAGCGGGTCGGCTTCGACGGCACCACCACCATCGACCGCACCGACTGGGGACTGGTCTACAACCAGCGCCTCGCGGCGGGCGGCACGATGGTCAGCGAGAAGGTCCGCCTCCAGTTCGACATCTCGGCGGTGCGGGCCACCTCCTAGGCGCCGCTCACTTCCACGGGTCGGTGAACGCCCTGCCCGGCACCGGCTTGGCGACGAGTGCCAGCGGGACGAAGAAGTTGACCTGCCCGATGGCGGCGATCAGGGTGGCGAGGGCCTTGGGCTGGTAGTGCCCCGCCACCTCGGCGTACAGCTCGGCAGAGACCCGCTCGCCCTCCGCGGACGGCTTGAGCACCGCGTCCACGAGGGCGAGCGCGGCCCGCTCGGCGCCCGTGAAGTACGGCGAGTCCTGCCAGGACGCCACGGACGTGATCCGCTCCTCCGACACTCCGGCCGTACGCAGAAGTCCCGTGTGCAGAACGGTCAGATAGGTGCTGCCGACGATGTGGCCTGCCCGCAGATGGACGAGGCTGATCGTGCTGCGCGGCACCGAGCCGTTGCCGACGACCTTGAACAGCGCCGCCGACACCTCCGCCAGCTCCGGGACGAGCTCCGAGGGGTCGTCGGACATCCGCGGAGCCATCGGTACTTCAGTCGTGATCGAACGGGTTGTCATGACCGTCTCCTCAGGGCGTTGGAATTGCTTTCAATTCCCTGACGGAATACGGCGGAAGAGTGTGACGGCGAGCGGGATTCTCAGCACTCCATCTTCCAGGTGTGGGAGTCCCCGCTGTCGTTGGCCCAGCCGCTGGGGGTCGCGATCTCCTGGCCCGGACCCAGGCAGACCGTGCCGAAGCCGACCAGGCCCGGGTTCTCGTAGACCTGGACGTGGTCCTTGATGCCGGGGCCCGTGATGCCGTGGTTCGCCCAGGAGGAGTCCTGGTCCTGGATGGGGTCCTCCCAGTCGTGGTCGTCGCCCGACCAGTTGGTGCGCTGGCCGCCGAAGTTCTCGTCCGTCCAGGCGCAGAACTGGCCGCTCGGGCACGAGGCGGCCTGCGCCGCGGCGGACGTGGTCACGGCGGTGCCGATGGCCAGGAGCGTGGCGGCGAGCAGGGCCGTGGGCTTGCTGAACATAAGGGTGGTGCTCCTTCTCGGTTGGTGGTTTCGGTCAGGTTCCGGTCAGGACAGCTGTGCCGTTTTCGGTCAGGACAGCTGTGCCGTCGCGCGGCGCAGGGCCTGGGTCCGCAGCTGTTTCCAGTCGGCCAGTTCCGTACGGTGCCGGGCGCGGACCCAGTCGAGGCTGCGATGGCGGTGGGCCGCCTCCGGGCCGAGGTTGTTGACGACCGTCGAGACCTCGAACCAGCGGCGCTGGTCGCCGTAGAGCGTGCGCTGGGCCGAGGCCAGACAGCCGTCGGTGTGGGCGCGCACGGAGTAGCCGGTGGGCAGGGTGAGGGCGAGCTCCGTGCGGCCCGCCCCGAAGAGGGCGTCCGCGACGCGTCGGCTCTCCGCCCGCCCGGCCGCGGTCGCCGCCCGCGGCTGCCCGGCGCGCGGCGGAGTGAGGCCCTGCCGCTTCAGGCAGCGGTCGGTGAGCTGCTGCTGTGCCGCCTTGATGATGTCGCCGGGCGGCATCTCGGGACGGGCGGGACCGGGGGCGGGCGCGCAGCCGCCGATGAGCAACGCGCAGGCGACCAGGGCGAAAGAGAGGTGTGGGGTGCGGCTTTTCGGCATCAGGGTCAGCCCGGCTCACAGCCCATGGTCTCGTGGCTGACGCCGTCCAGTTTTCCGGCCCACGACCAGTCCTCGTCGTAGTCGTCCGTGCGGATCTCCCGGTAGACGCAGCTGCTGCCGGAGCCGTAACTGATGGCGTACACACTGCCGTTGTAGCGGGACTCGAAGGAGTGGGCGTTGCGCTGCGTCCCGTTCTCGGCCTCCGCGTAACCGGGCGGGCCGTAACACCAGGACTGGCCCATCATTCCGGGCTGGGTCCAGAAGCAGATCCGGCCCGGCGGGGTGGCGGCCGGCGCCGCGGACGGCTCCGCGACGGCCGCGGGCGCGACCGCGGTGAACAGGGCCGCGAAGGCGGCGGTGAGTGCGGCGGACGTGAGGCGCATACGGGTGGCTCCCGGGGGGTGGTCGATGCGTTGTGCATGACCTCAATCCCCGCCGTTTGCCCAGGTAAGCGCGGTGTCACACGGATAGGTGAGTTGTCGGACCGGTGGCTGTCGGCCGACAGCCGGAAGCCTCCGCGCGGCTCAGCGCGAGCCGGGGTGCGTCCTGCGGTACCTGCGGTCCCAGCGCTCCTGGCGTTCCTTGCGGATGCGGTAGTCGCGGTACGTCTTCGGGTAGCCACCGCCGCCCCCGCCGCCTCCCGCGCCTCCTCCACCGGCTCCGGAGCCTCCGCCCGAGCCGCTGCCGCCGCTGCTCTTCGAGCCCGCGCGGTCGTACTGCTGGAAGATGAAGAAGACAAGTGCCGCGGCGGCGAGCCACAGGAGTGGCTGGCTGAATCCCAGGCCGATCAGGGCGAGTACCAGGACGGCCAGCAGAGCGTTCATGGGGGCAGCACCTCCCTCGGGTAGAGGGAGTCAACGCCCGCCGTCACCCCGTGTCAATGGCTTTCCCAGGGCCGTCGGCGGCTTTCTCGGGGACGTGTTCGTGGACGTGTTTGAGGCGCGAGCGGGCCGCCACCGCGTCCGGCCCGGACACCTCGTCCCAGAAGCGGTGACAGGTGACGAATACCGCCAACTCCCGCTCCCGCTCGCGGAGTTTCTCCACCTCCGCCTGCTCGTCCGGGGTCCAGCCCGGGGACGCGGGGCGCTCCACCGGGCGCCAGCCGTGGTCGTCGCTGAAGCCGTCCAGGGGCGTCACCGACCAGGGGAGCCGCTTCAGCAGGGCCAAGAGTTCGGCCCGGACCTGGTGCAGCTCCTCCTGTCCGGCGAGGAGGTCGCTCGGGAAGTCGTACGCAGGGGTTGCAGACACGGCGTAATGCTACTCCTGTTCGATTTTCTGGGGCGAGCGATGCCACGTCTGAAACGGGTGAACCTGTGGGCAGTGGGACGGGGCGCAGCCCTCGCCTCAACCGCCCCGTACGCGGCAAGCTGTAGGCATGTGCCGCAGCATCAAGACGCTCCGTCCGCCAGCCATCCCCGAGGACGCCACCGAGGAGGAGATCCGGGCCGCCGCGCTTCAGTACGTGCGCAAGGTCTCCGGGTTCCGTGCCCCGGCGGCGCACAACCGTGAGGTGTTCGACCGCGCCGTGGACGCCGTGGCCGAGGCCACGGCGGAGCTGCTCGACGGACTGGAGGTGCGCGGATCGGGCGGCAGGGCCCACACCCACGCGGAGGCGTAGACCTCAGGCCTGCCAAGCGCAGGCTTCCCGCGCGCAGGGCCAGTCCTCAGGCCCAGTCCTCAGGGCCAGTCCTCAGGCCCCGGCCGGCCGCCCCGCCTCGGCCCGCGGCCTGCGCACCAGGAACGCGGCCGCCGCGCCCGCGCCGAACAGCGCGAGCAGGGAGACGCCCGTGGCGAGCCAGGTCGCGCCGAGCCACTGCCCGCCGAAGTAGCCGAGCGCCACGCTGTAACCGGCCCAGGCCACGCCCGCCAGCGCCGACCAGGGCAGGAACTCGTGCACCTTGCGATGCGCCGCGCCCGCCGCGAGCGAGACGATCGAGCGGCCCGCGGGGGCGAACCGCGCAATGATCACGAGCGCTCCGCCGCCCCGTGAGAGGGCCGTGCCGAGCCGCTCCTGCGCCGTGGTCAGACGGCGGGAGCGGGCGATCGCGCGGTCGAGGCGGTCGCCGCCGCGCCAGGCGAGCCGGTAGACGGCGAGATCGCCGATGACCGAGGCGGTGGCCGCCGAGAGCAGCAGGATCAGGATGTCCGGCACCCCGTCCGGGACATGCCCCGTACCCGTGCCGGCCGCGGCCGCCGCGGTGGCCGCCGTGATGACGAGCACGCCGCTCGGCAGCACCGGCAGCACGACGTCGAACAGCACCGAAACGGCCACTACCGCGTAGATCCATGGGCTGCCGGTCAGTGCGCCCAGAGTGTCAAGCACCGAAATTCCCCGTAACTCCCCGGTCGACGGCTTGGTTGCCGCGACGTCGCGGGGGAGCGGCAGGGGCGGCTTGTGACAGCTGTACAGCGTACGCCGCGCCCTCCGCCGTAGATCCACAGGGGGCTCAGATGTTCGCTACATCACGTTCACCCGGCTGCCGCTCCCGACGCGGCGTGCACCGCCGGAGTCCCGTACGAAAGTCCCGTATGGAGTCATCCGACAAGGGGGTACGGGAAGGAGCGCGACGATGGTGGCAGGAGTGCTTGCCGGGGCAGTGGCGGCGGTGGTGTTCGCCGCGGGCGGTGCCGTGGCGGACGACGGGACCGGGCGTTGCTACCGGGTGTGGGCCGAGGGGCGGTTCGCGCCGCCCAGCGCGTTCGTGCCCTCGCCCGCGGTCACGTACGACATGAAGCTGGTGCCCGCTGCCGCCTGGATCGGGGTCGAGCAGCACGGGAAGCCGGGCGACATGAAGGTCACCCTGAAGGTGAAGGGCTTCGAGCCCGGGCACGCGTACGGCGCCCATGTGCACCAGAAGCCGTGCGGCGCCGACCCGATGGCGGCCGGCGGCCACTACCAGGACCGTGTGGACCCGGTGCAGCCCTCGAAGGACCCGGCCTATCTCAACGCGGGGAACGAGGTGTGGCTCGACTTCACGGCGGACGCGGACGGCTCCGGCGGGGCGAGCGCCCGCCACGACTGGGAGTTCCGGCCGGGCGAGGCGGGTTCCGTGGTGCTCCACCGCGAGCAGGGCGGCGCGGGCGACCGCCTCGCCTGCTTCACGGTGCCGTTCGCCCCGCGCGGCTGACCGGCCGCCCCGCGACGCGACGGCGCCCCCGCCTTCGTACGCGTCATGTGCGTGCGTACGAGGACGGGGGCGCCGTCGGGTGGAACGAGGCGGCCGTCAGGCGGCCACCGGCGTCCGCTCGGAGGCCGTGTCGTCCTCCTTGCGCTCGCCGCGCGAGGCGAAGAGGCGGTCGAGGCCGAGCGCGCCGGAGCCGGTGAAGACGAAGAGCAGCATGGCCCAGCAGAAGATCGCCGAGGCCTCGCCGCCGTTCTGCAGCGGCCACAGGGCCTCCGGCTGGTGCACCTTGAAGTAGGCGTAAGCCATCGAGCCGGACGCGATGAACGCCGCGGCGCGGGTGCCGAGGCCGAGCAGCACAAGGCCGCCGCCGACGAGCTGGATGACGGCCGCGTACCAGCCGGGCCAGGTGCCGGCATCGACGGTGGCGCCGTTGCCGTCCATGCCGCCGAGCACGCCGAAGAGCGAGGACGCGCCGTGGCAGGCGAAGAGCAGGCCGATCACTATGCGGAACAGGCCTATTGCGTAGGGCTGGGCGCTGTTCAGACGTCCAGTCATGGTGGGGACTCCTTCGGCTGGGGACGTGAACCGAGTGGGCGCCCTAGGTTAGGTGAACCTAATCGATGCTTGCAAGTTCAACATCTGGCCATTCGGGAGACTCCGGTTCCGCCTCCGCCGGCCGCGCGGGCACGGCGGCCGGCGTCCGCGCCCCGCTTACCGCCGTCCGCAGCACGGCCCGCGCCATCGCGTCCGCGTCCGACAAGGTCACCGAGTCGACGCCCGGTCTGGCGCCCGCGGCCGTCACCCAGTGCACGCCCTCCGTGGGCACGCCGAACGCGAACCTCCTTGCGTGGACCCGGCCTTGACGGTCGATCAGACGGTACGGCCGCGGTGTTACGTCCAGGCCTCCGGTTTCGTAACCGTCGACGACATGCGGGCGGCACTGCCCCGTCCGTACGAGCCGCCCGAGCAGCTCGTCGGCGGTGCGGCGCACATCGGGCTCCGGGAGCCGCGCCTCGATCAGTGTGGTGACGCACACATCGGAGCCCGGCACATCGGGGGAGTGCGCGCGATAGCCGCCCTCCGCGTCGGTCCGTACGTCGAGACGCGGGCCGAGCACCTCAAGGACGCCCGCCTCGATCAGCGCCGTCATCTCCTCGATGCGCCGCCGGGGCGGCCCGATCGAGAGGAAGGCGTTGAGCGGCGTGTACCAGCGGTCCAGGTGCTCGCGCCGGGACGATCCCGTCAGGCCGCCGTGGTCGACGATCAGCCGCAGTTCGTTGCGCAGGTCGCGCAGCACGTCGAGGGCGGACTTCACCGGGCTCGCGACATTGCCGAGCGCGGCCTGTGCGGTGTCCTCGCGCAGATACGTCAGGAGCCAGTCGCGGAAGTCGCCCGGAGCGCGGAAGGCGCGGCCGTCGCAGGGCCGCGACATCCGGTCCCAGGACCAGCGCGCCTCCTCGGTCACCCCGAACTCGTCCAGGACCAGGGCCTCTTGGGGGCTGTGGTGCGGAACGCCGATGAAGGCGTCCCGGAAGGCGGCTTGTTCCGCGGGCCCGCCGACGAGCCCCGCGTAATAGACCGTCTCCACCTCCTTCGCGACCAGTGGCCATATCTCGTCGAGGAAGTCCGGCGCGTCACCGCTGTCCGCGCGCTTGCGGAAGCGGGCTATGACGTCCGGCGTGAGGACGGCGGGCTCGTGCCGCCCGTACGCGCCCTTCGCGTTGTCGCCGCGCGCCTGATAGGGGATGCCGCGCCGCGAACCGGCGTACAGCCGCGGCTCGTGCCCCGACGGCCGGTAGCGCAGACCGCCCGAAGGCGCGGGCACGAAGCGGCCGCCGCGGCCGATGGTGAGCAGCGCCAGGTGGTCGAAGAAGTTGAGGCCGAGGCCGCGCAGCAGCACCCGCTCGCCGGGGGCGACCGCCGCGAGGTCGACGTCGGCGGGGTTGGCGGGCGCGATGTGCCGCAGCCCGTGCCGCGCGGCATGCTCGGCGAGCGCCCGGCAGCCCGGCTCGTCGACCGCCGGCAGATGTCCCTGGGCCAGGACGACGGCGCTGAGCCCGCGCAGTTCCCGCCCGTCGTCGAGTACGAGCGTCTGGGCGCCGCCCCCGCCGAGCACCTCCTGTCCCTGCTCGCCCTGCTCGCCCTGCTCGCCCTGCTCGCCCTGCTCGCCCTGCTCGCCCTGCTCGCCCTGCTCGCCCTGCTCGTAGAACTCCCCCCGCTCGTACGACTCCCCCTGCTCGTCCTCGTCGAGACGCACGGCCCGTGCCGCGTGCACCTCGACGCGGACCTGCCCGGGAGCCCCCCGCAGCGTCTCGGCGAACACCCACTCCAGATAGCGGCCGTAACAGGCCCGCGTCGGATAGTCGTCCGGGCCGAGCCCCGGCGCGTGACCGGCGGCGGCCCACGCGTACAGGCTCGGCCCCGTGCGGATCGGTCCCGCGCAGTCGACGCTCTCGTCGGTGAAGAGGGTGACCTGTGAGGCGACGGTGTTCATCAGCAGCTCGGCCGGCTGGGCGGTCCGCCAGACGCGGCCGGGACCCGGCGGTGCGGGGTCGACGACGTGGACCGTCAGCCGTGCGCCGGCCGGCAGGAGCTCGGCGGCCGACGCGCAGAGGCGTTCCAGGACGCTGGTGCCGCGGGGTCCCGCGCCGACGACGGCGACAGCGGCATCGGCGACAGCAGCGTCGCGGATCGGTGCGGTCGCGGCGGATGCTGCGGACAAAGGCGTGACTCCCGGAGCAGAGGAGGGGGCGCTGGAAGCGGATGGTCCGCCTCATCATGCCGCCGGAAGCGGGGAAGTCGAACCCCGATCCGGAGGAACTCCGTCCGGGTGTGGCCTGTGTCACGTGATGCCCCTGGGGCGGGGTTCACCTTTGCGAAGCTAGGGCGCCAATAGGCACTTTGGCTGGGTCGCGTGGCGTATGACCGACGTATGACTCGGGGATACGGCCGAGGTGCGACTCAGGAGAGCCGGGCCTCCCCCTCGGCCTCCAGCCGCACCACACCCCGCACGACCCGCGCCTGCTCGAGGCGGACGCGCGCCGAACGGCCGCGCAGCGTCAGCGTCATGAGCTGATTGCCGAACCAAGGCCCGCCCGTCTTGCGCCAGTTGATGGCGGCCGGTGCCGTTCTGCCGTGCCGCAGGAAGCGGCGGCCGAGCGCGCGCCCCGTCTTGCTCCATCCGAAGTGGAAGCCGAGCTTTATCGACCCGTGTATCGAGTTGTGCACGGGCGAACAGGTCAGCTGCAGGACGCGCGACACGGGACCGCCGCCGCCCGGCCAGCTCGGCTCCGCGATGTACGCGTGGTGCACGTCGCCGGAGAGCACGCACACCGTCGCGGGCGCGTCGTCGCCGCTGCCCGCCTCGGCGATCAGCGAGGTCAACTCGTCGAAGGAGGCGGGGAACGCCGCCCAGTGCTCCAGGTCGGAGCGTCTGCGCAGGTTCTCCCCGAAGCGCGCCCAGCGCTCGCCCCGCACACCGCGGCACAGCGCCGCGTTCCACCCCTCGGCGTCATGGATGAGATGGGGCAGCAGCCAGGGCAGCGAGGTGCCGATCAGGAGATGGTCGCAGCCGCCCTCGAGGGCCTGCTCGCGCAGCCAGCGCGCCTCGTCCGGGTCGAGTATCGCGCGGTTCTGCTCCTCCAGGACCCGCGCCGCACGCGTGTCGACCATCAGCAGCCGTACGCGGCCGAAGTCCCGCCGGTAGCTCCACCGGGTCGCCGTGGGGTCGGCGTCCGCCGCGGCGGCGAAGGCGCGCAGGGTGTCGGTGCCGTCGGGGGTCGCGCGCACCGCCGCGTACAGCTCGCTGCGCTCCAGTTCGGCGGGCGGCAGATTGCCGAGGTGCTGATGGACCCAGTACGACATCAGGCCGCTCAGAATGCGCTCGCGCCACCACGGGGTCGCGCGCATCTCGGCGAGCCAGGCGGCGCTGGTGTTCCAGTCGTCGATGACGTCGTGGTCGTCGAAGATCATGCAGCTGGGGACGGTGGAGAGCAGCCACCGCACCTCGGGGTCGAGCCAGGACTCGTAATAGAGGTGGGTGTACTCCTCATAGTCCGCGACCTGGTCGCCCGGCGGATCGTCGAGGCTCCGGCGCGCGGCGAGATAGCGCCGGGTCGCCTTGGACGTCTGGTCCGCGTAGACCTGGTCGCCGAGCAGGAGCAGGACGTCGGGGCGCTCGGCGTCGGGGGCGGCGGCTATCCGGGCGGCCAGTGTGTCCAGGGCGTCGGGGCCGATGGGGTCTCCCCTGCTCGAGCGAAGCCGAGAGCTTGGGGAAGGGTCGTGCTCGCCGCTGGGCGGCGCCGCCCAGCGGCAGGAGCCGAAGGTGACGCGCAGCGTCTCGTCGGTGTCGTCGCCGGGGGTCCGGATGGTGCTGGGCGGGAAGCCCGAGTCCGGCAGCGGCCACACCGGGGAGTCGCCGAGCCGCACCTCGTACGCCGTCTCGGTGCCCGGCCGCAGTCCGGTGACCGGCACGAGCGCGTAGTGGTGCCCGGCGACCTGGAATGTGTGCGCCGTCCCCTTCGAGCCGTCCGCGCACCGCACTTCGGCGGTGCACGGACGGTCGGCCTCGACCCAGACCGTCGCCGAAGAACCGTCGACATACCTCAGCAGCGGACCCAGGCGCAGCCGTGCCACGTGTGATCACTCTCCTCCGTCGCCCCGTACGGTACGGAACGACGGAGGTCCATGGGGAGGTTCCGGCCGATCAGTTCCTGGCCCTGGTCAGCAGCCGTTGAGGATCGAGGACAGGGCGCTCTTCTCCTCGGGGTTCACGCTGAGGTCGTAGTGGTGCTTCACGTCGACCCACATCCGGGCGTAGAAGCAGTGGTACGACGTGGTGGGCGGCAGCCACTCGGCCGGGTCCTGGTCGCCCTTGCTCTGGTTCACGTTGTCGGTGACCGCGATCAGCTGCGGCCGTGTGAGGTCGTTGGCGAAACCTTCCCGCTGGTCCGTGGTCCAGGAGCTGGCCCCGGACTTCCAGGCCTCGGAGAGCGGCACGACGTGGTCGATGTCGACGTCGGAGGCAGCGGTCCAGGTGCCTCCATCGTACGGCGACTTCCAGGTGCCCGAGGTGGCGGCGCAGCTGGAGTCCTGCTCGACGTTGGTGCCGTCGCGCTTGAGGACGACCTCGCGGGTGTTGCAGGCGCCGGACTGGGTGCTCCAGTGCGGGAACTTCTCGCGGCTGTAGCCGTCGGAGGAGCCCTCGGCCTTCTCGGTGAGCTGGCCGAGGTAGGTGCGGGCGGTGGCGGCGGAGACCGGTTCCGGGGGAGCGGCCTGGGCGGGGGACCCGGTGAGGAATGTCGCACCGGCGGCGAGGGCGGTCAGGGCGCTGAGGGTGACGAGACGTCGACGCGCGTAGACTGCGGACATGTGAACTCCCTTTGTGTGGGGGGAAGTTGACCTGTGGGGTGGTCATGCTGGCGCGGTGGGGTTTCCCGCGGGTGTGCGCCAGGTGACAGGGTCGCGTCAATCGGGTGGTCAGTTCAAGGGTTCTGGCGCGGTGTCATGGGCGTTCATATGTGCGGAAGTTGACTTGAGGTGACCCACGCCACACGAGGCGGGGTCTTTCGTCCCTGGAACGGGAGCGGCGGAGGTCCCGTACGATGGATGACGCAGAAGGGGAGTAGCTCTTCGCCGGACCGTCGACATACTGCTCGGCTCGTTCAGATCTCTCTGACCGTCCTGAGCCGGCGCCCGGAGGCAGGCCCTGTCAGGGGCCGGCCAGCGAGACCTTCGGCAAGCAGTGCCAGACGTACACATCCGTGTACGTCGATGTGCGCTGCCGTGCCGAGGTGTCGTAAGCGAAGTGCCGCATGACGCTCTCGGCGGGGCAGCCCCGACCGATTGAGGAACCTTGATCAGCATCAGCGTGACGGCGCTCGTCTTCGGCGTCGTCTTCCTTGCCGAGCTCCCGGACAAGACAGCGCTGGCCGGGCTCGTCCTCGGGACGCGCTACCGCGCCTCGTACGTCTTCGTCGGCGTCGCGGCTGCCTTTGCCGTCCATGTGGTGCTCGCCGTGGCGGCGGGCAGCGTCCTGACGCTGCTGCCGCAGCAGATCCTGCACGCGCTCACCGGTGTGCTCTTCCTGGGCGGCGCGGCGATGCTGCTCATGAAGGGCGGCGAGGACGAGGAAGAGGTCCGCGAGCCCAAGGACCAGAGCTTCTGGAAGGTGTCCGGGGCGGGCTTCATGCTGATCCTGGTCGCCGAGTTCGGCGATCTGACGCAGATCATGACCGCGAATCTGGCCGCCCGCTACGACGACCCGCTCTCCGTGGGTCTCGGTGCGGTCCTCGCGCTCTGGGCGGTCGCCGGTCTGGGCATCGTGGGCGGAAAGGCGCTGATGAAGCGCGTGCCCCTGTCTCTCATCACCAAGATCGCGGCGGTGCTGATGCTGGGGCTCGGACTGTGGAGCCTGTACGAGGCCGTGGCGGCCTGAGGGGCGTGAGCGGGCGGTGTGACCTGGGCTGCTGGCGATCGGCGGCACTGTTTTGTATCGTGGAGAAACAAAGTGGCTCCGCCCGTGTTCCCTGACCGGCGGGCGGAGCTGCCTTGCTTCTTTCTCCGGGGGCGGCGCGCTTGCGGCCCCGCGGATCTTCTCTGCGCTCTGGAGTACGCCGATGACGGCCACGCATGCCACGGTTCTGACCGCCCGAGCCCTCCTTCTCGACATGGACGGGACGCTCGTCAACTCCGACGCGGTGGTCGAGCGCTGCTGGCGGCGGTGGGCCGAGCGGCACGGGCTGCCGTTCGACGAGGTGATCAAGGTCGTCCACGGGCGGCAGGGGTATGCCTCGATGGCGGTGCTGCTGCCGGAGCGGGACATGGAGGAGAACTACGCGGAGAACCGGGAGATGCTGGCTGCGGAGACGGCGGACATGGAGGGGGTCGTCCCCGTTCCTGGCGCCGACGCCTTCCTCCAGTCCCTTGTCGGGCTGCCGCACGCCCTTGTGACCTCTGCCGATGTGCCGCTCTCCAGTGGGCGGATGGCGGCCGCGGGGCTGCCGATGCCGGCGGTGCGGGTGACCGCGGAGAACGTGGGGGCGAGCAAGCCGGATCCCGAGGGGTTCCTCAAGGGGGCGGCGGAGCTGGGGTTCGATCCGGCGGACTGTGTCGTCTTCGAGGACTCGGGGGCGGGGATCGCGGCGGGGCTGGCCGCGGGGATGCGGGTGGTGGGGGTCGGCCCTCGGGCCGGGGAGTTCGCGCCGACGGTGACCGTCGCCGACCTGACCCACGTCACGGTGGAACCCACCCCCGAAGGCCTGCTCCGCCTGACGTTCGCCTGATTCTCCGTGGCGGGGGACCCTAGGGGCGGGCCCTCGCCCCCTGGCGGCCTCGCCCGCATGAATGAGGCATCGGCCCCGGGCGCGCACCAGGCGGCATGAGTTTCCATCGCACCACCCCGAACACCTCAACTTCCCGTCTAGGCTGCCTATATGGCGACACGACAGCTGATGACAGGTGATGCCGGTCATACCCGGTACACCTACCGGCTGCGCGTGTCCGTGACCGCCCGGGCCGGGCTGGAGGCCGAGTGGGGGCGCTGCCGCTGGGTGTGGAACGAGTGTGTGGCCAAATCGAAGACCGTCCGCACCCACAACCAGGCCCACCCCGAAAGTAGATCCACCTGTGGGCCCGCACAGTTGGACCGGATGCTGACCGGGGCCCGCGGAGGTACGTCGTGGCTGGCTGCGGGGGCGTCGGTGCCGCAGCAGCAGATCATCCGGGACTTCGCCAAGTCCCGTGCGAAGGCGCTGAAGGACATCAAGGAGCGCCTCCCGGTACGGGAGCGGGCTGGGATGCCGGGCTTCAAGACGAAGCGCGAGGCCGACCCCACGCTGAACTACACGCGGCGCGGCTTCCGCCTCAGGGATGGCCGCCTGCACTTGGCGGGCGGCATCGCCCTGACCGTCGTCTGGTCGCGTGAGCTGCCCGCCGAACCATCCTCGGTGCGCGTGTACAGGGACAGCCTGGGCCACTGGTACGCCTCGTTCGTCGTCCCCGCCCCACGGGAGCCGCTGCCCGAGACCGGGCGGGTGCTGGGTGTTGACTGGGGCGTGACAGAGACCGCGACCACTACCTCCGACGCCCACGACCTGCCTCACCCCGGACACGGGCGAAAGACGCAGGCGAAGCTGTCGCGTTACGACCGGATGATGGCCCGCCGTAAACCGAAGAAGGGGCAGAAGGCGTCGAAGGGCTACCGTCAGGCGCAACGCCAGCGTGCCGAGGCGCACAAGAAGGCGGCCCGGCAGCGCCAGGACACAGGCCGCAAGTGGGCCAAGCGCGTCGTTCGCGAGCACGATGTGGTCGCGGTGGAGGACTTCAAGCCGAAGTTTCTCGCCAAGTCCACGATGGCCCGCAAGGCCGCAGACGCCGCTATCGGCGCGACGAAACAAGCCTTGGTGGAGATGGCCCGTAAGCACGGGCGGATCGTCCACCTGGTACATCCCGCGTACACCACGATGGACTGCGGCAGGTGCGGTGCGAGAGTCAAGCACGCACTGCCGCTGGGTGAACGCGTCTACACCTGCACCGCGTGCGGAACCTCGTCCCCCAGGGACAAGAACTCCGCGCGCGTGATGCTCGTCAGGGCGGGTCTGGACCCTGCTGGTGCCGAGGGCATAAGACCGTCCGGAACGCGGTTCCGGACGGCGGCCTGAGTCAGGAATCCCCTCCCCTCAGGGAAGGGAGCATTCAATCTTCGTACCCCACCCCTAGCCCCCTAGCCGCCTCAACAGGCCATAACGGGTCACACGGCCCAGGATGGAGAGGGAGAGGCCCCCCGGCAGGAGGCCCAGGAGGTGCCCATGACGCAGGACGTCAGCGCCCGCCCCGCGGGACCGGAGCCCGATCCCGCCCCCGGACCGCCGGACGGGCACGCGCACGGCGGCGTGCTCGTCTCCATCGGCGCGCTGCTGCTCGGCATGCTGCTCGCCGCCCTGGACCAGACGATCGTCTCGACCGCGCTGCCGACCATCGTCAGCGACCTCGGCGGCATGGAGCACCTGTCCTGGGTCGTCACCGCGTACCTCCTGGCGTCGACGGCCGCGACCCCGCTCTGGGGCAAGCTGGGCGACCAGTACGGCCGCAAGAAGCTGTTCCAGATCGCCATCGTGATCTTCCTGATCAGCTCTGCGCTCTGCGGCATGGCACAGAACATGCCGCAGCTCATCGGCTTCCGCGCGCTCCAGGGCATCGGAGGCGGCGGACTGATGGTGCTGTCCATGGCGATCGTCGGCGACATCGTCCCGCCGCGCGAACGGGGCAAGTACCAGGGCCTGTTCGGTGCCGTCTTCGGCGCGACCAGCGTGCTGGGCCCGCTGCTCGGCGGACTGTTCACCGAGCACCTGAGCTGGCGCTGGGTCTTCTACGTCAACCTGCCGATCGGCGTCGTCGCGCTCGCCGTGATCGCCGCGGCCCTGCACATCCCGGTGCGCTCGCAGAAGCACACCATCGACTATCTCGGCACCTTCCTGATCGCCTCCGTGGCCACCTGCCTGGTCCTGGTCGCCTCGCTCGGCGGCACCACCTGGGAGTGGGGCTCCCCGCAGATCGCCGGCCTCGCCGTACTCGGCGCCGTGCTCGCCGTCGCCTTCGTGACCGTGGAGCGCAAGGCGGCCGAACCGGTCCTGCCCATGAAGCTCTTCCGGGTCAGGACGTTCACGCTCTCCGCGATCATCAGCTTCGTCGTCGGCTTCGCGATGTTCGGCGCGATGACGTACCTGCCCACCTTCCTCCAGGTCGTCCAGGGCGTCTCGCCGACCATGTCCGGCGTGCACATGCTGCCGATGGTGGTCGGCATGCTGATCTCGTCGACCGCCTCGGGCCAGATCGTCAGCCGCACGGGCCGCTGGAAGGTCTTCCCGGTCGCCGGCACGGGCGTCACCGCCCTCGGCCTGCTCCTCCTGCACCAGCTGAACGAGAACAGCAGCACGGGCGAGATGAGCGCCTACTTCTTCGTCTTCGGCTTCGGACTCGGCCTGGTCATGCAGGTCCTCGTGCTCATCGTGCAGAACGCCGTCCCCTACGGGGACCTCGGCGTCGCCACGTCCGGCGCGACGTTCTTCCGGTCCATCGGCGCCTCGTTCGGCGTCGCCATCTTCGGCACGATCTTCGCCAACCGGCTCGTCACCAAGCTCTCCGACGCCGTCGCCGGGCAGCAGCTGCCGCCGGGCGTCAGCGCCGACTCCCTGACGGCCGACCCGCGCGGCATCGCCGAACTCCCGCCGGACCTGCGCCCCGGAGTCCTGCACGCGTACGCGACATCCATCACGGACGTCTTCCTGTACGCGGCGCCGGTCGCCCTGATCGCCTTCGTCCTCGCCTGGTTCCTGCACGAGGACAAGCTCCGCGGCTCGGTCACCGCCCCCGACACGACACAGACCCTGGCCAGCAACCCCGTCGAGCGTTCCTCGTACGACGAGGTGGCGCGCGCCCTCTCCGTCCTCGGCACACGGGAGGGCCGCCGCGAGATCTACGTACGCATCACCGAACGCGCGGGCTACGACCTGCTGCCCGCGGCCAGTTGGCTGCTCCTGCGCATCAGCCGCCACGGCCATGTGGAACCGGCCGCGCTCGCCGAGCGCAGCACCGTGCCGCTGACCGTGATCACGGCCGCGTCCCGCCAGGTCGAGGAGCGGCGTCTGGCCCACCGCGAGGGCATGGGCCTGAGACTGACGGACACGGGGCGTGAGGCGGTCGCCAAGCTCTCCAAGGCCCGTGAGGAGTCCCTGGCCGAACTGCTCGGCGACTGGTGGGGCCCCGACAGGCCCACCGATCTCGTCGAACTCGTCCACGAACTCGGCGCCGAGATGTGCGGCTCGGACACCGAACGGCCGCACGACGGCAGGCCGCTGCAGCGCGGGGTGTGGGCCGACTGAGCGGCGGGCCACACCCCGCTCGGCCTCAAATCGCCGCCGGGGCTAGCTCCTTGGCGTACCAGATCTCGGCGTACATCCGCTCGGTGAACGGCTCGGTCTCGACGTACCCGTGCCGCGTGTAGAGCGCCCGCGCCTCGACCAGGTCGAGCCGGGTGTCGAGGACGATGCGCGTCGCGCCGAGCGCACGGGCGGCGTCCTCGGCGGCTCCGAGGAGCAGGGCGGCGCCGCCCTTGCCGCGCATGTCCGGCCGCAGGAAGACCCGCTTCAGCTCGGCGGTCCCGCCCTCCAGGAGCCGCACCCCGGCCATGCCCGCGGGCTCGCCCCCATACCGGGCGACGAGGAGCACGCCGCCGGGCGGCCGCAGATCCTCGCCGGTCTCGGCGGCGACCTCCCGCTCCAGCTCGCCGGGATCTGTCGTACGTCCCTCATGGAGCAGGTAGTACCGGTCGCTGACCTCGGTGTAGTACGCCCGCCACAGCTCGGCGGCGGCAGCGGAGCCGACCGCTTCGGGGCCGACGGTCCAGGAGGCCCGGTCCTCGGCGGGACCGGGACCGGGGCCGGGGGAGGCGTGGGTCATGGCGCCGTCAGCCCGCCTTGGGCGCGGCCTGCTGGACGACCTCGAAGGACCAGAGCGTGGACCCGGAAGCGGCCGGCTTGGGCCTCTCGCCACCCTGATCGGCCTGACCGCCCTGCTGGTGGGCGGCCTTCATCGGCCCCTCCATCCAGGCCTGGAAGGCGGCCTCGTCGCGCCAGCGGGTGTAGACGAGGTACTGGTCGGTGCCCTCGATGGGGCGCAGAAGCTCGAACCACTCGAAGCCGTCCGAGTTCTCCACGGAACCGGCGCGCGAGGCGAACCGCTTCTCCAGGACCTCACGCTGCTCGGCGGGCACGGTCAGGGCGTTGATTTTCACGATGCTCATGCGCCCATCCTCGCGCACGCCGCGTAAAGGCTCAGTCGGGGTGGCGTTCGCGCCAGGCGCGGGCCACTTCGTCGACGTCGAACGGCTTCAGGCCCAGGGGCGGACCCGGCGGCGGCCTGCGCAGCGCCTCGCGGATCTTCTCGTTGAGGTCCGTCACGAGCTGCCGGGCCATGCGCTCGGACGGCGCCGCGGGCGCGGCGGCGAGCACGTCCTCGGCCTCCTTGCGCAGGGCGAGCGTCGGCGGGAGGTGCGAGAGGCCTTCGCGGGCCATCTTCTGCTTGATCCACCACTGTTCGTCGTACGACGTGGTGTCCAGGCCGTCGGGGAGCGGCTTGCCCCGGCCGGCCAGGCGGGCGAAGTCGCCGCGCTGTTCCGCCTCCCGGATCTGCTTGTCGATCCAGGACTCGAAGGTGACTTCCGGTGGCTTCCGTTCCGTCATGGGGCCATTGTCCCAGGGCGGCCGTACGTCTTTCCAGGGCGGCCGTACGCCGGGGGAGAGGGCGACTTAGGATGCGGCGGTCGTCGAGAAACTGAGGAGCGTACGTGCTGGAGCTCACCATGGCCTCCGTGTCCGGGGCGGACGAGGGTGCCACCGCGGGCATGCTCATGGCTGACGCCCCGAGCGAACCGGGCGCCGTGCTGCGGGTCGGCCGCGACCGCGGCGTATGCCGCCTCGTGCCGCCGGACGACTGGCTGTTCGTGTCGCGTACGCATCTGGAGTTCCGCTGCGGTCCCGACGGGACCTGGTCCGTCACCTGGCTGCGCGGCTCGCAGCCCGACCCCTCCTCGGAGGTGCGGGTGTCGGTGGCGGGCGTGGCGCGGCCCCTCGAGTACGGAGGCACCGCGCCGCTGCCCCGTGACGGGTCCGGCGAGGTCGTCATCCAGGACAGGTCGGGCCCGCGCAGCGTGAACGTCGGCTTCTACCAGGAGAGTTGAGGGAGAGGCCGACGGAGCCGGTCAATCCGTCACCCGGGCCAGCGCGAATCCGTCGTACCCCTTCGTGCCGACCGTCTGCACTGCCGTACCCGTCAGCTTCGGGTGCTTGGCGATGAGTTCGAGCGCCTCGCGGGTGCCGCGCACACTGGCGTCGGTGGAGTCGGCGTCGGCGACCGCGCCGCCGCGGACGACGTTGTCGACGATGATCAGGCTGCCGGGGCGGGTGAGCTTGATCGACCACTCCACGTAGTGCGGGTTGTTGGCCTTGTCCGCGTCGATGAAGACCAGGTCGAAGGGCTCGGGGTGCTCGACCGCCAGCGCGGCCAGCGAGTCGAGCGCCGGGCCCACCCGGACCTCGGTGACCTTGTCGAGCCCCGCGCGGGCGAGGTTGCCGCGGGACACTTCGGCGTGGACCGGCGAGTACTCCAGGGTGACGAGCCGCCCGTCGGCGGGCAGCGCGCGGCCCAGCCAGATCGTGCTGTACCCGCCGAGCGTGCCGATCTCCAGGATCCGCCGCGCGCCCTGGATCTGCGCCAGGAGCTGGAGCAGCTTCCCCTGGTTCGGCGCGACGCTGATCTGCGGCAGCCCGGCGGCGTCACTGTCCCGCAGGGCCGCGGTGAGCGCCTCGTCGGCGGGGGTGAGCAGATCGGTGAAGTAGTGGTCGACTGCGGTCCACTGCTGCTGGGACATGGGGGTCATCGGCCTTTCGACGTGTCTTCCGGTGCGGTCTCCGGTGCGGTGTTCCGGTGCGGTGCTTGTCCTTCGAGCGTCTAGTTAGTTTCGCTAAGGAGGCTAGTCGGGTGGGGGTCGAATGTCAGTGGTGACTCGCATACTGGGGACGTTGGTCTGTTTTGGTGGTCTGCGGACTGCGGGGGGTTGAGATGGCGTACGGGACCGGGCAGATGCTGCCCGCGACGGCTGTTCGAGGGCTGGCCGACCGGTGGCTGCCGTTGTTGGGGGAGCCGGGGGAGGACGGGGTCGCGGGGGACTTCGTGTGTTCGCCCGCCGGGTTGTGGCTCGCGTTGGCCGCTGTCGCGGTGGGGGCGCGGGAGGAAACGGCCGGTGAGCTGCGGGAGTTGCTGGGGGTCGCCGACGAGGAGGCGGCGGACGCGGTGACGGCCGCGGCGCGGGCGCTTGCCGGTACGGACGCGGTGGCGGTCGCCACGCGTGTGTGGAGCCGGGTGCCGGTGTACCGGGCCTATCGGGAGGCGCTGCCGGACGTCGGGTTCGGGCCGATGGACCCCGAGGGGATCGACGCCTGGGTGCGGGAGGCGACGGGCGGGCTGATCGAGCGGCTGCCGGTGGTGATCACTCCGGATGTGCTGCTGGTTCTGGTCAACGCGCTTGCGCTGAAGGCACGTTGGGAGATCCCCTTTGAGGCTGCCGGTACGCGCGATCAGGACTTCACCGATGCGTTCGGCGTGCGGCACCGGGTGCCGACCATGCACCGGCCCGTTCCGCTGAACTGCGCGTGGACCGTGGGCGGTGCCAGCGTCGTCGAGCTGCGCTGCCGCGCCGAGGGCGGGCGGGCGCCGGCGCGGGTGCGGTTCGTGCTGGGCGAGCCGGGGGCCGGGCCCGCCGAGGTGCTGCCCCTGGCGTGGGCGCCGGAGGGGCGCTGGACCGGGTTCGACGCCGAGCAGATCAATATGGCGCTGCCCCGGCTTTCCCTGCGGACGCGGATCGACGCGACGGAGCAGTTGGAGGCGTTGGGGATGTGGTGGGCGCTGAGCGAGGGGGCGAACTTCTCCGGGATGTCTCCGGAGCGGCTGGCGATATCGCAGGTCGTGCAGGAGGCGGTGGTGAAGGTGGCCGAGGAGGGGGTCGAGGCGGCGGCGGTGACGGCCGTGCCGATGGCGCCGAGTGGGGCGCCGTACGTTCCCCGGCGGATCGAATGGATCGCCTTCAACCGGCCGTTCGGGGTCGTGGTCCTGGACGGGGCGGGGGAGGTCCCGTTGTTCGCGGGGTGGCAGGCGGGGGTGCCGGGGTAGGGGACGGGACCTGTCGGCGGGGTGGATGGGTGGTCGCCGGGCAATCGGGCGCGTGGGTGGGGAAGCCGCGGAGCGGCGGGGCTCAGGCCTCCACCGCCGGGGGCGAACCCGGCAGCGGCCGGCCCGCGCTCTCGCTCATGAACCACACCGCCGCACCGCCCACGACCGCCGCCGCCATCATGTAGTACGCGGGCATCATCATGTTCCCCGTGGCTCCGATCAGCGCCGTCACCACCAGCGGTGTCGTGCCGCCGAAGATCGACACGGAGATGTTGAAGCCGATCGACAGCGAGCCGTAGCGGACCTTCGTGGGGAACAGGGCCGGGAGGGCCGACGGCATCGACGCCGTGAAGCAGACCAGGAGCAGGCCGAGCGCCGCCAGGCCCAGGCCGATCGCCCACAGCGAGCCCTGCCGGATCAGGAGCAGGGCCGGGACCGAGAGGAGCAGGAAGCCCGCGCAGCCCGCCGCGATCACCGGACGGCGGCCGACCCGGTCGGTCAGCGCGCCCACGAACGGCTGGGCGCACATCATCAGCGCCATCACGGCCAGGATCATCAGCAGCCCGTGCGTCTCGTCGTACTTCAGCTCGCTCGTCAGATAGCTCGGCATGTACGAGAGCAGCATGTAGTCGGTGACGTTGAAGACCAGGACCAGGCCCATGCAGAGCAGCAGGGCCTTCCACTGGCCCGTCACCATCTCGCGCAGCCGCACCTTCGGGCGGGACTGCTCGTCCTTGTGCGCCTTCGCGAGCTCCGCGGCGAACGCGGGCGTCTCCTCCAGCTTCATCCGCAGATAGAGGCCGATCAGCCCCATCGGCCCCGCGATCAGGAAGGGGATGCGCCAGCCCCAGGAGAGGAGATCCTCGGAAGACAGCAGCGCCGTCATCAGGGTCACCAGGCCCGCGCCGCCGATGTAGCCCGCCAGCGTGCCGAACTCCAGCCAGCTGCCGAGGAAGCCCCGCTTCTTGTCGGGGGCGTACTCGGCGATGAAGGTCGAGGCGCCCGCGTACTCACCGCCCGTCGAGAAGCCCTGCACCAGGCGGGCGACGAGCAGCAGGATCGGGGCGCCGACGCCGATCGCCGCGTACGAAGGGATCAGTCCGATCGCGAACGTGCCCGCGGCCATCATGATCATGGTCAGGGCGAGCACCTTCTGGCGGCCGATGCGGTCGCCGAGCGGCCCGAAGACCATGCCGCCGAGCGGGCGGATCAGGAACGCGGCGGCGAACGCGCCGAAGGTGGAGAGCAGCTGCGCCGTCGGGTTGCCCGACGGGAAGAAGACCTTGCCGAGCGTCACGGCGATGTAGCTGTAGACGCCGAAGTCGAACCACTCCATCGCGTTGCCGAGCGCGGCCGCCTTCACCGCGCGCTTGACCAGCGCCGGGTCGACGACGGTGACTTCCGCCGACGCGTTCGGGGACGGCGGGGTCTTGGTCAGGGGTGCGGCTGGTGCGACGGGTGTGGCGGTCGGCAAGGGTTCGCTCGCCTGCCTCTCGGTTGACGACAAGGACGGAGCCGCCACGCGTGGAACGTAACGATGCGGGGCGGCCCGAACGCGACCATAGGTGTAGGCGCCACCATTACGGTCGGTGTCCGCCCGACCGCGTACTGACCGGAAAGTGCTCCTATCCAGGTCAAATGGGATCACCGGGGGCACCGGCGGGCGGGCGCCTTTGTGATCTTTGTCGCGACTCATGGGCGGAACCGCGCCCGCTCCGCCGCAACCCCGCAGGTCACCCGGACGGTCACCGAATGATCACCCTGCGTATGGCGTCGGTTAGGAAGTCTGCGCAAAAGCCGGTAGAAAGCGGGTGTGGCTGCCAGGTGAAATGAGGGTTTCACGCGTCTCTCCCGAGGGCGCGAGCCTCTCGGTGCCGACGGACGAGACGGACGAACCGGATAGGGCGGACGATGCGGACGATGGACCGAGCCGACATGACGAGCGGGGCGGGAGGGCCGACGGCGCGTGGCGAACGTTGAGCAGAGGGGACCGGGACATGCCTTCGGGACGGGGTCGCCCGGCGCACCACAGGCGCGGATAAGGGCGGTCCGTGTCGCCCTCTGGGTGATCGCCGCCATACTCGCGGTCCGACAGGTGGCGGTCGTCGCACGGACCCCGGAGGGGGAGCGGCTCACCGACCTGGAGACCTGGATCGGCCCGGACGGCGTCCTGCATGTGAACGGCTCGCTCTACGACGCCGACAAGTTCACCGGCACCCCGTTCGCCGGACTCGTGCTCAAACCCTTCGCGCGCGCGGCCGAGCAGGCACTCGGCTGGGGCTGGACCTTCGGCACGCTGATCCTGGTCGCGGTGCTCGGCGTCGTCGCCGCCCGCGCCCTGCCGCAGCCCGTCGCGCGGCGCACCTCGCTGCTCGCCGCACCCGTCGCGATCTGCCTCCTGATGCTGTCGCTCCCGGTGCGCAACGCCCTGTACCTGGGCCAGACCAGCATCATCCCCGTACTCCTCGTCCTGCTCGGCTGCTTCGCGGTCAGGGGCGAGCGGGCCAGCGGCGCCCTGATCGGCGTCGCGGCGGCACTCCAGCCGACGGTGCTGCTCTTCGCCGCCCTGTTCTGGTTCACCGGCCGCAGGCGCGCGGCGCTCTCCACCGGCGCCACCTTCCTCGGCTGCACCGCGCTCGCCTGGGCCGCGATGCCGCACGACTCCTGGGCGTACTGGGTGCATCACCTGGCGGGCGCGGGCCTCGGCGCGAACCCGGACAGCCTCGCCAACCAGTCGCTGCACGGCGCGCTGCTCCGCTTCGGCCTGGAAGGCCCGCTGGAGATCGCCCTGTTCGTGCTCCTGGGCGCGGCCGTGGTCTTCCTCGGCCTGCGCCGCGCCGTCCGCTACGCACAGGACGGACAGCTGCTCCTCGCCGTCGCGATCACCGGCTGTGTGGCCGTCGTGGTCTCCCCGACGACATGGCAGCATCAGCTGCTGTGGGTGCTGCTCGCGGTGGTCGGCCGGGTCGGCAAGAAGCAGTCCGACCGGTACATGTGGCCGGTCGCCGTGGTCCTCGTGTCGACGCTGCCGGCGAAGATGATGCTGCCGAACATGCCGATCGTGGAGCCGATCAGGGACAACGTGGTGCTGATCGCCGCGCTCAGCGCTGCCGTCGTCGTGCCGTTCCTCTCGCGTACGGCGCCGCAGTACCAGACGCCGATCCCCACCGACTACGCGAAGCCGGTGCCCGCGCGCTGGTCCTGGGTCCCGCTGGTCCCGTTCTGGCGCCGCGTCACGACCCGGCCGAACCTGCTCCTCGAACTGCTCCTGATCCGCGTCGGCTACTCCGCGTACCAGCAGGCGCGGCTCGCCGCGACGGGCGGCACCAACTCGGGCGGCCGGGCCACGGCCGAGCGGCACGGCGAGCAGATCTACGCGATCGAGCAGTTCCTGCACATCGACATCGAGCACTGGGTCAACCACGCGGTGGTGAAGGTCGGTTGGCTCGAGGAGTTCTTCAACTTCTACTACACGTCGTTCCACTTCTTCGTGCCGCTGACCGTCCTCGGCGTCCTCTACGTCCGGCGCCCCGCCGACTACCGCTGGGCGCGCTCCGCGCTCGGCTTCGCGACGCTCCTCGCGCTCGTCGGCTTCTGGCTCTACCCGCTGGCGCCGCCCCGGCTGATGCCGGAGCTGGGATTCATCGACACCGTGCACGGCGTGCAGGACTTCAGCCAGCCGGACTACGGCACGCTGACCGCGCTCACCAATCAGTACGCGGCGATGCCCTCGCTGCACTTCGGCTGGTCGCTCTGGTGCGGTCTGGTGATCGCGATCCTCGCGCCGAGGTGGTGGATGAAGGCGCTGGGCCTGCTGCATCCGCTGTTCACGGTCTCGGCGATCGTGGCGACCGGCAACCACTGGGTCCTGGACGCGGTCGGCGGCGCGACCGTCGTCGGCGCGGGCTTCGGCCTCGGCTATCTGCTCGCGGGGCCGCGCGTCCGGAAGTCGCCGAAGGCTGCGACAGGTGGGCAGGCGCCGGTCATCGACATGTCGAAGGACTCGGCGAAGGACCGTACCCCGAGCTGATCCGGTATGTGCCGGGCGCGGACACCGTGAGCCGGGTGAACTCGCCGTCCCGCTCCAGGCAGGCTCCCTCCGCCCGGAGCCACGGCGAGTACACCAGGCGCAGCGTCACCGGCTTCCGGGTGGGGACGCGGACGACCATGTCCGAGCCGGTGGAGCGTACGACGGAGGCGGGCGAGGACACCATGGGCACGGCGTCCTCGACCCGGTAGACCCGCCAGTGCTCGTCCCGCCACACGGGCTCCAGCCACCGCGGACCGCTCGCGACGAGCGCGGCCTCCTCCTCGGCGAACCCGTCGGGCTTCCCTGAGGGCAGCACCACGTACCCGACCGCCCATCGGTCGAGCCAGGCCCGGTAGGTGGCCGCGGAGAAGGACCCGTCGTAGAAGAGCCGGCCGCGCTCGACGTCGAGCTGCCGGTTCCAGCCGCGCGCCATGTTCACGTACGGCGCGAGGGCGGTGGCCTCGCGGTGATTGCGGGCGGGTACCACCTCGACCCGCCCCCGGTCGGCGCCGAGCCGCTCCAGCTCCCGCACCACGCCGTGGGTGTCGACGGCCCACTTGGGCACCGCGGTGGACACGGTCAGATCGTCCGCGGTCTTCTGCGCCACCCAGCAGGTGGAGAGCACGAGCGCGACGGCGAGCACGATTCTCCGTACGCGGCCGAGAGCGGGGGCCAGCAGCGCCGCGAGCAGCACGGCGGGCGCGAGCAGCTCGGCGAGCCGCTCGACATTGGTCCCGATCGGGGACGGGATGAGATACGTCAGCACGGTCCCGGCCGCGTACACGGCGGCCCCCCACCGCAGCACCCGCCACTCCTTGGGGCCCGCCACGACGACGGCGAGGCTGAACACCACGGGCGGGAAGATCCGGTCGAAGGGCATCAAGTGCTCGCCGCTGAACGGGAACAGCAGGGTGGTGACCCCCACGACCACCACGGGCGGCAGGGCCAGCGCACAGGCCCGCCCCCAGTCCCGTACGAGGAAGTATCCCGCCCCCACGACCAGCAGGAAGAGCCCCGCGACCGGACTGGCCATGGTGGCGAGCGCCCCGCACACCACGGCGGTCACCATCCGGCGCTCGCGCACCAGCGCCAGGCACGCGGCGCATCCGAGGGCGAGCCCGAGCGCGAAGGTCGTGCGCCCCGACGCGACGTTGCACCACACCGCGAGCGAGGCGAGCACCGCGGGCCACAGCGGACGCCGCAGCCCGGTCCGCGCGATCAGCGAGGCGACCAGCCAGGCACCGGCGACCCCGGACACCACGGTCACCGTCTTCACGCCCACGGCGGCCATCAAGTAGGGCGAGATCAGGCTGTAGTTGGCGGTGTGCATCCCGCCGTACCAGAACAGCCCGTACGCCGAAGCCCCGTGCTCGGAGGCGAACCGCGCCCACGCCTCCTGGGCCGCCAGATCACCCCCGCCCGTGGCGAGGAACGCCGCCCACAGCGCGTAGAGCGGAAGCGTGGGCAGTGTCGCGAGCATCGCCACCCGATGCCGTCGCGCAAAACCCCGGAAGGCCTTGTTCCGCTCGTTGGGTGTGCTGCCCGAGGGCACGAGTGACACATCGGCGGAGACCACAGCCACCGTTTCCGTTTCGAGGACGTGAGTGCGAGGACGTGAGCGCGAGGACGTGAAGAGGCAAGGTTCACTCCACAAGACGCACCACGCAACGGAAACGTTGGCTCCGGCCGACTCCTGGCCGGATGTGTCACCCGATCGCCCCGATGGCCAGGGGGAGGCAGGGGCAGGGCGTAGGGGGGAGTCGCCCCTGCCTCCCTGGCCGCTGGTCAGCCGGTGCTGACCTGCAGTTCCTTTACGCCGTTCAGCCACGCCGAGCGGAGGCGGCGGGGGTCGGAGACCAGGCGGAGGTCGGGGAGGGCGTCGGCTATCGCGTTGAAGATCAGGTTGATCTCCACCACCGCGAGGGACTTGCCCAGGCAGAAGTGCGGGCCGCCGCCGCCGAAGCCCAGGTGGGGGTTCGGGTCGCGGGTGATGTCGAACGTCCCCGGGTCGGTGAAGACGTCGGGGTCGTTGTTGGCCGACGAGTAGAAGAGGCCTACGCGGTCGCCCTTCTTGATCTGTGCGCCGCCGAGTTCGGTGTCCTGGGTCGCGGTGCGCTGGAAGGAGACCACCGGGGTCGCCCAGCGGACGATCTCCTCCGCCGTCGTCTCCGGGCGCTCGCGCTTGAAGAGCTCCCACTGCTCGGGGTGGGTGAGGAAGGCGTGCATGCCGTGCGTGATGGCGTTGCGGGTGGTCTCGTTGCCGGCTACCGCGAGCAGGATGACGAAGAAGCCGAACTCGTCGGAGGAGAGGTTGCCCTCGTCCTCGGCCGCCACCAGCTGGCTGACGATGTCCTTCGCGGGGCACTCCTTGCGGGCCGCCGCGAGGTTCATCGCGTACGACACGATCTCCATGGCCGCCTCGGTGCCGACCTCCTCGGTGATCGCGTACTCCGGGTCGTCGTAGGCCGCCATCTTGTTGGACCAGTCGAAGATCTTCGTCCGGTCCTCCTGCGGTACGCCGATGAGTTCCGCGATGGCCTGCAGCGGCAGCTCGACGGCGACGTTCGTGACGAAGTCGAAGCTGCCGTCGGGGGCGGCGTTCGCGAGCGCCGTCTCCACGATGGACGTCGCGCGGTGGCGCAGGGCGTCCTCCAGCGAGCGGACGGCGCGGGGCGTGAAGCCGCGCTGCACGATCTGCCGGACGCGGGTGTGCTCGGGCGGGTCCATGTTCAGCATGATCAGCTTCTGGACCTCGATCTGGTCGCGGCCGATCGTCTCGTTGAAGCGGATGACCGCGGTGTTGAGGTTGGAGGAGAACAACTCCGGGTGCGTGGACACGTACTTGACGTCCTCGTGCCGTGTCACGGCCCAGTAGCCCGCGTCGTCGAAGCCGGAGATGCCGGGCCGCTGGTCGATCCAGCGCACCGGTTCCGACTGGCGCAGCGTCGCGAACTCCGGGAGGGGGACGCGGTGTTCGAGCAGGTCGGGGTCGGTGAAGTCGAACCCGTCGGGCAGCGCTGGACAGGGCATCGGCAACTCCAGGAGTTCAGTTCCGGCAGCTCTTCGGCTGTTCTGACGGTCCATCAGGAGAGGGGATGTCCCGCAAGGTAATAACGGGTTCTACAAGTGGCAAGGCCCGTGGAGGGTTCGCTTTCGTGCAGGTCGTGCGCAAGGTGCGTGCAAGACCCTTGCGGGGCCGGGGCCGGGATCAGCAGACTGCACGGAGAACTAGAACGCGTACTAGTTCTCCGTGCGGGTGCCGGGACGCCCCCGCGGGATGTGGATGGAGAGGACGCTCATGGCCGCGGAACCTGTCATCGTCGAAGCCGTACGCACCCCCATAGGTAAGCGCGGAGGTGCGCTCGCCAATCTCCACCCCGCCTATCTGCTCGGCGAGACCTACCGCGAGCTGCTCGGCCGTACCGGCATCCACGCCGACTGCGTCGAGCAGATCGTCGGCGGCACCGTCACGCACGCCGGTGAGCAGTCGATGAATCCGGCGCGCACGGCCTGGCTCACCATGGGTCTGCCGTACGAGACCGCGGCGACGACGGTGGACTGCCAGTGCGGATCGTCGCAGCAGGCCAGCCACATGGTCGCGAACATGGTCGCGACCGGCGTCATCGACGTGGGCATCAGCTGTGGCGTCGAGGCGATGTCACGCGTGCCGCTGGGGTCCGGCTCCAAACACGGTCCGGGCAAGCCGTTCCCCGACGAGTGGAACGTGGACCTCCCCAACCAGTTCGAGGCCGCCGAGCGGATTGCCCGACGGCGCGGGCTGACCCGCGAGAACGTCGACTCGCTCGGGCTCATCTCGCAGGAGCGGGCCGCCGTCGCCTGGGCCGAGGAGCGCTTCAAACGCGAGACCTTCGCCGTGCAGGTGCCGACGACGGAGGAGGAGCAGGCCGCCGGGCAGGGGATGTGGCGGCTGGTCGACCGGGACGAGGGGCTGCGCGACACGACCATGGAGGGGCTCGGCGGGCTCAAGCCGGTCATGCCGACCGCCGTGCACACGGCGGGCAACTCCTCGCAGATCTCGGACGGCGCCGCGGCGATCATGTGGGCGTCCAAGCGGATGGCCCGCGCGCTGAAGCTGCGGCCGCGGGCGCGGATCGTGGCACAGGCGCTGGTGGGGGCGGACCCGCACTTCCACCTGGACGGGCCGATCGACGCGACGCGGGCGGTCCTCGGCAAGGCCGGGATGTCGCTCAAGGACATCGACCTCGTGGAGATCAACGAGGCGTTCGCGTCGGTGGTGCTGAGCTGGGCGCAGGTCTTCGAGCAGGACCTGGAGAAGGTGAACGTGAACGGCGGCGCCATCGCGCTGGGGCATCCCGTGGGGGCGACGGGGGCCCGGCTCATCACGACGGCCCTGCACGAGCTGGAGCGACGGGACAAGGAGTTCGCGCTGATCACGATGTGCGCGGGGGGCGCTGTCGCCACGGGGACGATCATCCAGCGGCTCTGAGGGGTCCGGTAACGCCAAACGCCGGACGGGCTGGAATGTCCAGCCCGTCCGGCGTTTGAGGACGAACTCGGCGGAGCCGGTGATTTTCCGGTGTGCCGGAGTTCCGCTCAGGGCAGCCGCCCCGAGGATCAGTACCAGCCGTTCGCCTGCCAGAAGTCCCAGGCGCCGGCCGGGCTGCCGTAGCGGTCGTTCATGTAGTCGAGGCCCCACTTGATCTGGGTCTCGGGGTTGGTCTTCCAGTCGGCGCCCGCCGAGGCCATCTTCGAGCCGGGCAGGGCCTGGACCAGGCCGTACGCGCCGGACGAGGAGTTCGTGGCGGTGTGGTTCCAGCCGCTCTCGTGGGAAACGATGTTGCTGAACGCCTGGTACTGCGCCGGGTCCGGGATCATCTTCTTCGCGATCGCCTGCGCCGAGGAAGGCGCCGCCGGGGCGGCGGCCGGAGCGGCGGCCTTGGCGGCGGTCGGGGCCGCGGCCTGGGCCGGACCCGCGGCGATCAGCATGCCGGTCGTGGCGGCGGCCACGGCGACACCGGTGAGGGCCTTCTTCGGGGTGGCGATACGGCGGAGGAGCGAGGCGGACAAAGCGTGACCTTCCGTGGGGGACATGGGGGTCGCGGGCACGCCTTGGCCATCGAAACTGGCCGGGGGAATGCGTTGGCGCCTTGGACCCGAAGGTCGTCGGCGCCGTGCGACTCGATCCAGAGAAGCAGGGCTGTTACGTCTCCGCAATGCCCCCTTTTACTAGTTGCTGTCGCACTTGGGAAAAACCTCCCCTGTGTGACCTGGCTCTCAATGCGCAGGTCAGGGCGGTGATTAGCGCGTTCACGTCAACCGATCGGCGCTACGGCCCCGCCTAGTAGAGGACCAAAGTCCTGTGGGCCGCCTCACCGCCGGACGCCTTCCGGGTAACGGAGAGCCAGCGGATGCCTACGGCTTCGGGCCCTCGAATGTGACCTGGGCCTCGAACGCGGCTCGCCGCGTGGCCCGGCGCAGCGCCTTCAGGACGGCGGGGCCGAGCGCGAGGCTCAGCAGCACGGTCACCACGGCGCGCGGCAGGTCCCAGCCGAGCGAGGTGGCCAGGCAGTACGCGATGAAGCGGCCCAGGTTGTCGCCGACCGGGTCGCCGGGGACGAAGGAGACACCGGTCGCGAGGCCGCCCAGATAGGGCCAGCCCTGGAGGTTCATCACCGTCCCGTAGAGGACGGACGACACCGCCCCGTACGCCGCGAGGAGCCCCAGCTCCCGGCGGCCCCGGATGCTGTCGGGCCCCGGCAGCAGCCCCGCCCCCATGCAGACCCACCCCATGGACAGCATCTGGAACGGCATCCACGGACCGACGCCCCCGGTCAGCAGCGCCGACGCGAACATCGACACCGCCCCGAGCACGAACCCGAAGCCGGGCCCGAGCACCCGGCCGCTCAGCACCATCAGGAAGAACATCGGCTCGATGCCCGCCGTCCCCGCGCCAAGGGGCCGCAGCGCCGCCCCGGCCGCGGCGAGCACGCCCAGCATCGCGATGGCCTTCGCGTCGAGCCCGACGTCCGCGATGGTCGCCACCACCACGGCGAGCAGCAGCGGAAGCAGCGCCGCGAAGAGCCAGGGCGCATCCTGCGCGTGCGCGCTGAGGTCCGAGCCGCCGCCCGCGATCAGCGGCCACCCGAAGGCGACCACCCCGACGGCGCTGACCAGGGCCAGGGCGCCGATGGACCGGGGGCCGAGGCGGATGGGCCGGGCCTGCCGTTCGGGGGCGGTCACGTCGCCTCCCCCGGCGCGTCCCGTACCTCGCCCGGAGCCTCCCCTGCCTCGCCCAGCGCTTCCCGCACCTGCGCGACCGTCAGCCACTTCTGCGGGGCCAGGATCTTCGTCACCTGCGGGGCGAAGGACGGCGACGACACCACGATGTCCGGGGTCGGGCCGTCCGCGACGATCTCGCCGTCGGCGAGGATCACCACGCGGTGCGCCAGTTCCGCGGCCAGCTCCACGTCGTGCGTGGCCAGGACGATCGCGTGCCCGTCGGCGGCGAGGCCGCGCAGGACCGTGACCAGACGGGCCTTCGCCGCGTAGTCGAGACCGCGGGTCGGCTCGTCCAGGAGGAGCAGCGGCGGCCGTGCGGTGAGCACGACGGCCAAGGCGAGGGTGAGCCGCTGGCCCTCGGAGAGGTCGCGGGGGTGCGTGTCGTCCGTGATGCCCGGCAGCAGGCCGTCGACCAGGGCCCGGCAGGTGCCGGCTTCGGCGCCCGCGTCATGGTCGGCGGCTGCGCACTCGGCGGCCACGGTGTCGGCGTACAGCAGATCCCGTGGTTCCTGGGGGACCAGGCCCACGTGCCGGATCAGCTCGCGCGGGCCCGTGCGGTGCGGGACGGTGCCGCCCACGCGGACCGATCCCGACGTCGGCGCGAGCAGGCCGACCAGAGTCGACAGGAGCGTGGACTTGCCCGCGCCGTTGCGGCCCATCAGGGCGACCGTCTCTCCCGCGGAGACGGCGAGGTCCACGCGGCGCAGCGCCTCGACCCGCCCGCGGCGGACGGCGAGGGCGGAGACGTCCGCCGCCGGCTGCAGGCTCTCACCCGTCTTGGTACGTCCGCGCAGCCGCGACCGGCGTTCCGGCGCGGGGCGTACGGCGGCGGCCTCCTCGCGCGGCCCGGCCCCGGAGAGCCGTTCGCGCAGCGCCCCCGCCCGGCGGCGCGCGTCCCGCACGGTGAGGGGCAGCGGCGACCAGTCGGCGAGCCTGCCCAGGGCGACCACCGGCGGGAACACGGGGGAGCGGGCCATCAGGGCGGCCGGATCGCCGAGCACCGGGGCCTCGCCCGGCCCCGCGAGCAGCAGCACCTGGTCGGCGTACTGCACGACCCGTTCCAGACGGTGCTCGGCCATCAAGACCGTGGTCCCCAGATCGTGGACGAGGCGCTGCAGTACGGCGAGGACCTCTTCGGCGGCGGCCGGGTCCAGCGCCGACGTCGGCTCGTCGAGGACGAGGACATCCGGATGCGGGGTGAGGACGGAACCGATGGCGACCCGCTGCTGCTGGCCGCCGGAGAGCGTCGCGATGGGGCGGTCGCGCAGATCGGCGAGGCCGAGCAGGTCGAGGGTCTCCTCCACTCGGCGGCGCATCACGTCGGGGCCGAGCCCCAGCGACTCCATCCCGTACGCCAGCTCGTCCTCGACGGTGTCCGTCACGAAGTGCGAGAGCGGGTCCTGGCCCACCGTGCCGACCACATCGGCGAGTTCGCGGGGCTTGTGGGTGCGGGTGTCACGTCCGGCGACGGTCACCCGGCCGCGCAGGGTGCCGCCGGTGAAGTGCGGGACGAGTCCGCTCACCGTGCCGAGCAGCGTCGACTTGCCGACTCCGGAGGGGCCGACGAGGAGCACCAACTCGCCCTCCGGCACGGCGAGATCGACCCCTTGGACGGTGGGCCCCGCCGCCCCCTCGTAGGTCACCGAGACGTCCTCGAAGCGGATCATGAGGGCTCCTCGGGGGGTACGGACTTGGACAGCGGCGTCCGCCAGGCGGCGGGCGACGTGTTCGGTGCGGGGACCGGCTCCCCGGAGGCGGGTACGGGTGCCGGAGTCGCCGCCCCCTCCGACGGCACCGGCGCCACGAACGCCGGCAGCAGGCCGAGCAGCGCCGCCGCCGCGGGCAGCAGCGGCAGGGTCGGGGCGACCAGCGGGACGACTCCGGGGTGCAGCGCCGCGAAGTCCTGGGACGCGGACCAGATCGTCAGGGCCGCCACCGCGATCCCGGACCCGGCGACCAGCCAGGCGCGCACGCCCCACGGGTCGGGCCGGTAGCGGGTGCGCACGGAGCGGCGGCCGCCGAGGCGGAGTCCGGCGAGCGCGGCGAGCACTCCGGCGGCCAGGGCGGGCAGCCCGTAGGAGGCGCCCTGCTCGGTCAGCAGCCCGTACGTTCCCACGCAGACGCCCATCAGACCGCCGAGGGTCAGCACGGCCGTCGCCCTGCGCACCCCCGCCGGCACGGGCACGGTCCGCCCGAAACCGCGTGCGTCCATCGCGGCGGCCAGCGCGACCGAGCGCTCCAAGGCGCCCTCCAGGACCGGGAGCCCCACCTGGAGCAGCCCCCTGATCCCGTTGTCCGGCCGTCCGCGCAGCCGCCGCGCGGCCCGCAGCCGCTGCACGTCGGTGATCAGGTTCGGCGCGAACGTCATCGCCACGACGACGGCGACCCCCACCTCGTACAGCGCCCCCGGCAGTGACTTGAGCAGCCGGGACGGGCTGGCGAGCGCGTTCGCGGCGCCGACACAGACAAGGAGTCCCGCGAGCCGGATGCCGTCGTAGAGCGCGAAGAGCAGCCCCTCGGCCGTCACCCGGCCGCCGATCCGCACCCCCTTCGCCCAGTCGGGCAGCGGCACCTCGGGGAGCGTGACGACGACATGCGTACCGGGGATCGGCGAGCCGAGGACGATCGCGAAGACCAGCCGGATGCCGATCACGACCAGACCCAGCTTCACGAACGCGCCGTACGACCTCGCCCACGGGGCGGACGTCCGCCGCGCCGCCACGACATATCCCGCGACGCCGATCAGCAGCCCGATGAGCAGCGGGTTCGTCGTCCGGGACGCCGCCGTGCCGAGGCCGAGCGCCCAGACCCACCAGGCGCCCGGATGCAGCGCGTTGCTCCGGTGCGCGGCGGGGGCGAGACGTCTCTTCAGCACGCCGGGGGAGGCACTCGCGGGACCGGTCATCGTGCGGTTCAGCCGCGGCGGCGGCGGGCCTGCCAGACGGCGGCGGCACCGAGCAGGGCGATGGCCGCGACACCCGCGATCAGACCGACGGAAGGACCGCCGGAGCCGTCTGTCGCGTCGGACGCCCCGGACTCGGCGGCGGTGGGCTTCTTCTCGGCCCCGCCGTCCGCCCCGCCGTCGCCCGCGACCTGCTCGCCGCAGCCCGACTTCGGGTAGCCGGCGATGGCGCACAGCAGCGCGTTGCTGTCGTAGCGCAGCGGCTTGGCCACGGCGGCGAGGGCGTCCGCGCTGGTCGCGTCGTCCGCGACGCGCGCGCACGCGGTCCGCGGCTTCGGCGGGGTCTCGCCGCCGGGCGCGTCACCCGGCGTACCGAAGTCGATGACGAGCGCGACGCGCTTGTGACCGTCCTCGGCCGGGGTCTTGGCGCAGATCGTGTCGAAGTCGGCGGCGCCGCGCGGCTTCGCGGCGTCCTTCGAGTCCTCGGACACGGAGAACCGGAAGCCCTGCACGGCCCCGTCCTCGGGCCGCGCGGTGCTCGGACCCTGGCTCGCGTACGTCCACGTCGAGCCGTCCCGGTCCCAGAAGGACCAGTAGCGGTAGCCGGCGGCCTGTGCGGGCGCGGCGGCGACGACCGTGAACAGGGGGGCGAGGAGCGCGGCGAGCACCGCCCCGACGACGAGCCGTACGGGGCGGTGCGGACGGGGACGGGTCACAGCTGCTGCTTCTTGTTGCGGCCGCTGAAGAGGAAGCCGATGCCCGCGCCGAAGACCAGGCCGACGCCGACGATCCACCACACGCTGACGCCGCCGTTGTCGTCGTCCTTCTTCTTGTCGCCCGGCTCCTCGGTGGCCTGCGGGGCGGGACCCTGCGCGTTGAGCTGCTTGACCAGGTCCGCGCCGCCGAAGTCGCGCGCGTCGAGGCCCGAGGCGTGGGCGGCGAAGATCAGCTGGGCGTAGGCGGCCGGGCCGGACGTCTTCGCCCAGTCCGCGGAGTTCTCCGCCAGCCACTGCGCCGACTTCTTCGCCTGCTCCGGCTGACCGGCCGCGGCGAGCGCGAGCACGGAGTCCGCGGTGTTGCCGTAGTCGGGCTGGGCCTTGGCGCCGGGCATCGCCGACATCAGGTGGTCGTCGGTCTTGGCGAGGGTCTTGAGGAGGTAGCCGGTGCCGTTCGACGCGGCCTGCTCGGCGGTCTTCGCCTCCGTGCACTTCGGGGACGCGGGCTTCGTCGCCTTGGACGGGGCCACGACCAGGCCCCGGCCGTAGCCGCCGAGCACACCGGCCGCCGTCGCGTCCGCGTTCGGCGCGAGCTTGCCGGTCTTCATGTCGGCGAGGCCGAAGGCGCCGCCGTCCTTGCCGCAGTCCATGGCGAGCTTCGGCAGCGCGTCGTACGGGGACTTGCCGTCCTGCGACTTCACCGACTGAGGCTTCTCGCCCGCGCCGGTGAGCGCGCCGATCACGATGCCGGTCGAGTTGGCGTCGGAGTCCATGCCGGGGCTGTAGCCCCAGCCGCCGTCCTTGTTCTGCACGGACTTCAGCCAGCCGACGCTCTTCTTGACGGCCTTGTCCTGACCGCCGAGCGCGGTGAGCGCCTGCACGGCGGCGGCGGTCGCGTTGGTGTCGACCATCGTCTTGGAGTCGCAGGGCTCGCCCGCGTCCGCGCGGTACGCGGCGAAGCCGCCGCTCGCGCACTGCTGGCCGGTGAGCCAGTCGACGGACTTGTCGGCGGGCTTCACCCCGGCCGAGTCCTGGGCGAGCAGGGCGTACGACTGCCGGAACACCCCGTCGAACTTGGGGTCCTTGTCGCCGTACAGACCGGAGGGCAGCTTGGCGGAGGGCGACGGCTTCGCGGTGTCCGCGAAGGCGGCCGGGGCGGCGGCCGAACCGAACACGGCGACGGCGGCCAGGACCGCTGCGCTGCGGCGAACGTTCATGATGCGGCGGGTGCCTCTCCCTGCGGGGAGCGGGGCAGCACGGGCGCGCGACGGGCACGGCTCCGGGCGGCTCCGGCTCCGTATACCTCGACGGTGCCGTTCATCGGGGGGTCCGATGAGGCGAGCCGGTCATGTTCCGTACCGGGCATTCCGGCTGTTCACCGCTTTGGGGCGGTGTTACACGGCTGCGGGTCAGCGCCGGATTCGCACCGGCTTCCCCCTGTACGGGCATGATGACGACGGGCTCACTCTACCGGCCCGTAGCGCGAGTGACCCTGGGCGCCCGGGGCCCGCGCCACACCGCGGCGGCCTCACACCGCCACGTACCGCACCGGATCGTTCCCCACGGCCTCCGCGCGCCCCAGCTTCACCAGGCGCCGCACATGCGCCTCCACCTCCGACACGGCGATGCTGCGCGAGCCGTAGCGAATCTCGGCCCAGGGGCGGTTCCACTCCATGCGCTCGGCGAGCTGCCAGGGGGTGAGGGGGTCGGCGAGCAGGGCGAGCAGGTCGTTCAGCCGCTCCTCGTGGTGGGCCAGGATCTCCCGGACGCGGGCCGGTGCGTCGGTGAACGTGTGCTGGTGGGCAGGCAGCACTTCGGCGGGACCCAGGCGGCCGACCCGCTCCAAGGAGTCGAGGTAGTCGCCCAGCGGGTCCGTCACCGTGTCGTCGTCCGGGTCCTCGTACAGGCCGATGTGCGGGGTGATCCCGGGGAGCAGATGGTCGCCGGAGAAGAGGCGGCCGTTGCCCGCGAGCCCCGCCGGGTGCTCCTCCTCCAGGTGCAGGCAGACGTGGCCGGGGGTGTGGCCCGGCGTCCAGATCGCGCGGAGCCTGCGGCCCGGCAGTTCGAGCAGCTCGCCCGGAGTGATGTCCCGGTCGGGGAGCGCGGGCTGCAGGCCGGGCAGCCTCGGTGCGCGGCCCGCGTCGCGCGCGGCGAGCAGCGGGGCGACGTGCTCGGCGGGGGCGCCCGCGGCCGTCAGCTTCCGCGCCATGTAGTCGAACCAGCGCTCCGAGGGGTTGGAGCGGGTGCGCCGCACCACCGCCGCGTCGGCCTCGTGCATCGCGATCCAGGCCCCCGAGGCCTCGCGGACCTTGGCGGACAGGCCGTGGTGGTCGGGGTGGTGGTGGGTGATGACGACGCCGTGCACCGCCTCCACGGACGTACCGCACGCGGCGAGACCGGCGGCCAGGGTGTCCCAGGACGTCGGGTCGTCCCAGCCCGTGTCGATCAGGACGGGCCCGCCGTCGGTGTCCAGGAGATGGACCAGGGTGAAGCCGAGGGGGTTGTCGGGGATGGGGACCTTGACGCTCCATACGCCACCGCCGTGCTCGGTCACCTGCGGATCGGTCACCTGCGTCATCGGGCGCCTCATCTCTCCATGGCTCTCTGCGGCGGCTCTGTGTCGCCGTAACTAGAACTAGTTCCAATGATCGCCCAAGTCGACTGTTTCGTCAGGGAGCTTGGCGGCGGCAGACGGAAGTGAGGCGACGGTCACATTCGGCGGACCCGATGTCACACCCGGACCGCCCCGCGGAGTCCTAGGACACAGAGCCCCGCGAGAGAAGACATGAACAGGGCTCCGCAGAGAAGACAAGAGGAGACCCACATGTCCGGCACTTCCGAGGCGGACGACGCGACCCGCGCCTTCGTCGACCACCGCGAGCTGCTGTTCTCCCTCGTCTACAACATGCTCGGCACCGTCGCCGACACCGAGGACGTCCTCCAGGAGACCTGGCTCGCCTGGGCGCCCCGGCACGCGGCCCGTGACGCCCGGCCGATCGAGAGCCCGCGCGCCTATCTCGTACGCATCGCGATGAACAAGGCCCTCGACCGGCAGGCGGCCATCAGCCGGCGCCGCGAGACCTATATCGGCCCCTGGCTCCCCGAGCCGCTGCTCACCGGCGCCGTCGACCCCGGCCATGTGCCGGACGCCGCCGAGGCGGTCGAGCGCGCCGAGTCCGTCTCGATGGCCCTCCTCGTGGTCCTGGAGACCCTCTCGCCGCTGGAGCGCGCGGTGTTCGTGCTGCACGAGGTCTTCGGGTACGCGCACACCGAGACCGCCGGGATCATCGGCCGCACCCCGGCCGCCGTGCGGCAGCTCGCCCACCGGGCCCGCGAACACGTGCGGGCCCGGCGCCCCGAGGGGCACGCCGACGCGCGCCGCCGCGCCGAGGTCACCCGGCGGTTCGCGGAGGCGGTCGCCGAAGGGGACGCGCAGACCCTGCTGCGGCTGCTCGCGCCGGACGTCGTGCTCTGGGTCGACGGCGGGGGCAAGGCGCCGGCCGCAGGACCGCGCCCGGTGCACGGCAGCGGCAAGGTGACCGAGCTGCTCCTGAAGCGGGCCGCGCACCGGACGGCGGGGGCCGACATCCGGTACTGCCACATCAACGGCGACCCCTCGGTGGTCCTCTTCGACGGGGGCGCCCCGTTCGCCGTGCTCGTCCTCGACCTGGCACCGGACGGCGAGCAGGTGTGCGGCCTCTACAACGTCACCAACCCCGACAAGCTCGCCCACCTCACCTGAACGTCCCCGCACCGCACCGGAGCCATTCATGTTCGTCGCCTACGTCACCGTCACCCTGCTGACCGCTGCCGCCAACTTCTGGGCCGCCTGCGTCGACTACGTCCGCTCGCCCCAGGTCCTCGCGAACATGGACGCGGTCAGCGTCCCGCGCTCCTGGCTCTTCCCGCTCGGCCATCTCAAACTCGCCGGTGGTGTCGGCCTGTTGACGGGCTTCGCCGTGCCGTGGATCGGCGTGGCCGCCGGGGTCGGGCTCGTCCTCTACTTCACCGGCGCCGTCCTCTGCCATCTGCGGGCGCGGGTGTACACGCTCCAATTCCCCCTCGCCTTCTGGTCGCTGGCCCTCGCGTCCCTGCTCGTCGGAGTCGCCCACCGGGGGATCTGACGCCGCCGTGACATCCCCGTGGACTCCTCGAAGTAGAACTGGTATCAGTTCTGCGAAGCCATTCTGAGGAAGTGTCAGAAAGCGTGCCCGTACCGCGGAACCCCGCAGGAGGCAGTCAGCCATGACCGAGCTCGTGGAACACGGACAGCTGTTCATCGGCGGGGAGCTGGTGGACCCCCTCGGCAAGGACGTCATCGAGGTGGTCTCACCGCACACGGGCCAGGTCTTCGCCCGGGTGCCGCACGCCGCGCCCGCCGACGTCGACCGGGCCGTCGCCACCGCGCGCAAGGCGTTCGATGAGGGCCCCTGGCCCCGGATGACCCTCGACGAGCGGATCGAGGTGATCACGAAGATCAAGGACGCGATCGCCGTACGCCACGAGGAGATCGCCCGCGTGATCTCCTCCGAGAACGGCACCCCCTACACCTCCAGCGTGATGGTGCAGGCCCTCGCCGCGATGATGGTCTGGGACTCGGCGCTCACCGTCGCCCGGAACTTCACCTACGAGGAGGCGCGCGACGGGGCGCTCGGCAAGATCCTCGTACGGCGTGAGCCGGTGGGTGTCGTCGCGGCCGTGGTCCCCTGGAACGTCCCGCAGTTCACCGCCGCCGCCAAGCTCGCCCCCGCGCTCCTGGCCGGCTGCCCGGTCATCCTCAAGACCTCGCCGGAAGCGCCGCTCGACGCGTACATCCTCGCCGAGATCGCCACCGAGGCGGGGCTGCCGCAGGGCGTGCTCTCCGTCATCTCCGCGGACCGCGAGGTCTCCGAGTACCTCGTCGCGCACCCCGGCGTCGACAAGGTGTCGTTCACCGGCTCGGTCGCCGCGGGCAAGCGGGTCATGGAGGTCGCGGCCCGCAACCTCACCCGCGTGACCCTGGAGCTGGGCGGCAAGTCGGCCGCGGTGATCCTGCCGGACGCCGACGCGGCGAGCACCGTCGCGGGCATCGTGCCCTTCGCCTGGATGATCAACGGCCAGGCGTGCGTGGCCCAGACCCGCATCCTCGTGCCGCACTCCCGCTACGACGAGTTCGCCGAGGCCTTCGCCGCCGCGGCCTGTGCGCTCAAGGTCGGCGACCCGCTCGACCCGGAGACCGAACTCGGCCCGCTGGTCGCCAAACGCCAGCAGCAGCGCTCCCTCGACTACATCCGCATCGGCCAGGAGGAGGGCGCCAAGATCCTCACGGGCGGCGGCCGTCCGGCCGGACTCGACCAGGGCTGGTACGTCGAGCCGACGCTCTTCGGAGGCGTCGACAACTCGATGCGCATCGCCCGCGAGGAGATCTTCGGCCCGGTCATCTGCCTTCTGCCGTACGGCGAGGAGAGCGAGGCCGTGAAGATCGCCAACGACTCCGACTACGGGCTCAGCGGCAGCGTCTGGACGGCGGACGTGGAGCGCGGCATCGACGTCGCCCGGCAGGTGCGCACCGGGACGTACTCCGTGAACACCTTCAGCCTCGACATGCTCGGACCGTTCGGCGGCTACAAGAACTCCGGTCTGGGGCGGGAGTTCGGGCCCGAGGGGTACGGCGAGTACTTCGAGCACAAGATGATCCACCTCCCCGCGGGACATGAAGGGACCGGTGTCTGATGGGCGACCGCTGGCACGTCGAGGTGGACCGGTCCGTGTGCATCGGCTCGGGGATGTGCGTGCTGACCGCGCCCGGCGGCTTCGAGCTCGACTCGGCCCGCCAGTCGCATCCGGTCGCCGCCGACACCGACGCCAACGAGAAGGTCCTGGAGGCGGCCGAGGGCTGCCCGGTCGAGGCGATCACGATCACCCTGACGGGGAGCGGGGAGGTCGTGTTCCCGCCGGAGGACTGAGGGACTTCGCTCCGGAGGACCGGGGGATTTCGCTTCTGGAGGAGTCTTCACTTCCGTTACGCCACGGGAGTCGTCCGGTGGGCATTCCGTGTATGTCAGGTGTGCTCGAACAGGTCGAACGGTACTTAACCCGTGCGTTCCGCATGCCGCTTCGATGACATCTGTGACTGTCCGCCCCGTTTGCGGTCTGCAACTCTCTCTGCGACGCCGCATGGGGAGGGGACACCGTGGACAAGCGGTACGAGGTCTACTGTCTGGCCGACAGACTCTTCTACGAGACTCCGGACCGCCTGTCCGTGGGCACCAGCGCCCCCGAGTTCGCGACGACGGGACGCGTGGTCCCGGAGGGCTGGCGCTCGGCGCGCGCCGGTGACTGGCTGAGCCTCGGCCCGGTCGACGAGGACGGGCACTGGCGGCCCGGACCCGCGCAGGGCTGGAAGATCCATGTCTCCGCCACCCTGGACAACGCGGACCGCACCGCCGCGGCCGTGTGGGACTACTGCGTGCCGCGCGCCGTCCCCTTCAAGTTCGTTGCGGGCCGCCACCTGCTGCACCTGCGCAACTCCAAGTACGCGGGGCGGGACGGCAGCGGGAAGTTCGCCACGATCTACCCGGCCGACGAGGATCGACTCCACTCGGTGTTACGGGAGCTGGGCAAGATCCTCGAAGGGGCGGAGGGGCCCTACATCCTCACCGACCTGCGCTGGCAGGACGGCCCGCTGTACGTCAGATACGGCGGCTTCACGCGCCGTATGTGCGTCGACGGCAGTGGTGCGCTCGTCACCGCGATCGAGGACGGCGAGGGCCGCCTCGTCCCCGACACGCGCGACCCGGCCTTCCGGGTGCCCGAGTGGGTGACGCTGCCGGCGTTCCTCGAACCCCAGCTGGCGGCGCGCAACGAGACGACGGTCACCGACCTGCCGTACCGGATGGAGAAGGCCCTGCACTTCTCGAACGGCGGCGGCGTCTATCGCGGCACCGACACCCGCGACGGCCGCGAGGTCGTCCTGAAGGAGGCGCGCCCGCACGCGGGTCTCGCCTCCGACGAGGCCGACGCCGTGGCCCGCCTGGAGCGCGAGCGGGACGCGCTGGAGAAGCTGGCGGGCCTCGGCGTCGCGCCCGAAGTGCGCGACTGGTTCGAGCTGGGCGGCCACCGCTTCCTCGTCATGGACTTCCTGGAGGGCCGCACCCTCAACTCCTTCTTCGCCGAACGGCATCCGCTGTCGGCCGCCGATCCCGACCCCGAGGCGATCGCCGCGTACACGGCGTGGGCGCTGCGGATCCACGGCGCGGTCGAGGACGCGGTGGCGGCCGTGCACGGACGGGGCGTCGTCTTCAACGACCTCCACCTCTTCAACATCATGGTCGCGCCCGACGAACAGTCCGTCGCGCTCGTCGACTTCGAGGCGGCGACCGCCGCGGACGAGGGCGGGCGCCAGGTCGTCGCCCACCCCGGATTCGTCGCGCCCCCCGACCGCACGGGCAAGGACGTCGACCGGTACGCGCTGGCCTGTCTGCGGCTCGCGCTGTTCCTGCCCATCACCTCGCTCCTGTCCGTCGACCGAGGCAAGGCGGCGCATCTCGCGCAGGTGATCGCGGCCGAATTCCCCGATGTGCCACCGGAGTTCCTCGCCGAGGCGGTGGCCGAGATCGAGCGGGGCGCGCCGGTCCGCAGGCCTTCGGCAGGGGCGCCCGCGACGTTCGTGGACCCCGCCGACTGGCCGCGCAGCCGGGACTCGATGGTCAAGGCCATCCTTGCCTCGGCCACCCCGGAGCGCGACGACCGGCTCTTCCCCGGCGACATCGCGCAGTTCGCCGAGGGCGGCGGGCTCGGACTCGCGCACGGTGCGGCCGGCGTGCTGCTCGCCCTCGCCGATGGCGGCGGCGAACGCTACGAGGAGGGCGAACGGTGGCTCCTGAAGCACACGGAACCCACCCCGCCTGGCACGCCCCTCGGGCTTGAGGACGGCCTCGCGGGCATCGCCCATGTACTCGACAGGCTCGGCCACCACGCGCGGGCCCTCGACCTCGCGGGCCTCATCCTCCAGGAGAACTGGCAGCGGCTCCCCTCCGACCTGCGAGGCGGCCTCGCCGGGCTTGGCCTCGTGCTCGACGCCCTCGCGGAGAGCACCGGCGAGCGCACCCTTGGCCAGTACGCCCTGAAGGCCGCGGAGCTGCTCGGCGAGCGGCTCACCGCCGAAGCCCAGCCGAAGGGGAAGCCGCGGGCAGGGCTGCGGCGCGGGGCCACCGGACCCGCGCTGCTCTTCCTGCGGCTCTACGAGCGCAACGGCGACACCGCCCTCCTCGACCTGGCCGGGCAGGCCCTGCGCGCTGATCTCGCGCGGTGTGTGGCGCAGCCCGACGGCAGCCTCGGCGTGGACGAGGGGTGGCGCACGATGCCCTACCTCGGCGACGGCAGCGCAGGCATCGGGATGGTCATCGACGACTACCTCGCGCACCGCGACGACGCCGGGTTCGAGGCGGCACGGCCGGGCATCCTGGCCGCCGCGCGCGCACGCTTCTGCGCGCAGCCCGGGTTGTACCGGGGGCGGGCCGGACTGCTGCTGCACGTGAACCGCAGCACCGCGCCCGGCATTTCGCCCGAGGACGTCGCCTCGCAGATCGAGGCGCTCGGCTGGTTCGCCATGTCGTACGAGGGTGAACTCGCCTTCCCCGGCGAGCAGATGATGCGCCTCTCCATGGATCTCCACACCGGGACGGCGGGCGTGCTCCTCGCCCTCGCCGCCGCGCTCGGCGACACCGGAGCGCACGTCCCCTTCCTGCCGCCGCCCAGGCGGCCCCAGAGCCGGTCCCGCCACGCAGCGGGGTCGTGACACAACCCGATGGAAATCGAGCACCACGTCCCCAAGAGAGAGGGAAGCTCATGGCACTCCTCGACCTGCAGAGCATGGAATCCGACGAGATGACCGGTGGCGGCGGCGGAGGCGGCGGCAGCAGCCTGAGCCTGCTCCTCTGCTGGAGCACCGCCAGCATCACCCTCTGTCTGTGACGCGACCCCGCATCTGACGGAACGTCACTGAGGGCCCGGGCGGCATCCGGAAGGGGCCGCCCGGGCCCGTCGACACGGCGGAGAGGGCGAGTACGGGCGTGCAGGACCGCATGGCGACGACGACCCCCCGTCCACATCAACCACCGCCCGACGGCGGCCTGTTGCGCGACGGAACCCGGCACAGCGCCGGCCGCTGCACGGCCCTCGCGCTCTGTTCCGTCGCCGGTGCCGCCGCGAGCCTTGTGCTGCCGTACGCCATCGGACGTGCCCTGGACGCCGTCCTGACGGGCCACACGGCCGGGCACGTCGGCGCCGACGCCACCCGGTGGGTTCTCCTGTGCGCCGCGCTCGTCGGGGCCGGCGCACTCCTGGACGCCTGTGACGTCGTCCTCACCGGCACCGTCAACGCCCGTACCGCGGCCTGGCTGCGGGGCCGTGTCGTGCGGCATGTGCTGGCGGTCGGACCGCGGGCCGGTTCCCGTTTCGCGCCCGGCGACCTCGTGGCGCGGCTCGTCGACAACGCGGCGCACGCCGGGGTCGCGCCCGCCACGTTCGCGGGGCTGCTGGCCGCGCTCGCCGTGCCCGTCGGCGCGGTGGTGGCCCTCGCCCTGATCGACGGCTGGCTCGCGGTGGTGTTCGCCGTCGGGGCGCCTCTCCTCGTCCTGCTGCTGCGGGCGTTCGTCCGGGTCTCCTCCGACTGCGTGGCGCGCTACCAGCAGGTCCAGGGGGACATCGCGGGCCGCTTCGCCGAGGCGATCGGCGGGGCACGGACCATCGCGGCCGCGCACGCCGAGGACAGGGAGGCGGCGCGCGTCCTGAAGGAGCTGCCCGAACTCTCCCGCCAGGGGCACCGGATGTGGCGGGTCCAGGGGCGCTCCCAGGCGCAGGCCGTCGCGGTGGCGCCGCTGCTGCAGATCGCGGTCGTGGCGGTCGCGGGGTATCTGCTGCTGCGGCACCGCATCACCGTCGGCGAGCTGATGGCCGCCACTCGGTACGCGGTCCTCGCGGCCGGAATCGGCATGCTGGTGGGCCAGTTGGGCGCGCTGGTGCGGGCGCGGGCGTCGGCGCGACGCCTGGACGAGGTCCTTGCCCAGCCCGCGACGGAGTACGGTTCCGCCCGCCTGCCCCACGGGGACGGCCTCCTGGAACTGCGCGGCATCAAGGCGACCCGCGGCGGCCGTACCGTGCTCGACGGCGTCGACCTGACGGTCCCGGCCGGCGGCACGCTCGCCGTGGTCGGCCGCTCAGGGGCGGGAAAGTCGCTGCTGGCGGCCTTCGCGGGACGGCTCGCGGACCCCGACGAGGGGGACGTACGACTGGACGGCACCGACCTGCGCTCGCTCGGTCGGGAGGAACTGCGCAGCGCGATCGGCTACGCCTTCGAACGGCCCGCGCTGCTCGGCGCGACCCTCCAGGACACGATCGGCTTCGGCGCCCCGCGCCCGTCCGTGCCCCGCATCCGCGAGGCGGCCGAAGCGGCCCGCGCGGCCCCCTTCGTCATCCGCCTCCCCGACGGCTACGCCACCCCCTGCGCCCAGGCCCCCCTCTCCGGCGGCGAAGCCCAACGCCTGGGCCTGGCAAGGGCATTGGCGCGCGGCGGGAGGCTCCTGATCCTGGACGACGCGATGTCCAGCCTCGACACCGTGACGGAACACCACATAGCCGAGACCCTGCTCCACCACACCCCGCACCGCAGCCGCCTGATCATCGCCCACCGCGCGGCGACGGCGTCCCGAGCGGACCAGGTGGCCTGGCTCCACGAAGGCCGCATCCAGGCGATCGGCACCCATGCGGAGTTGTGGCGACGACGGGAGTACAGGGAGGTGTTCGGCACGTGAGGACCCGCGCCCTCCGCTTCCTCCGCCGCAAGTGGCCCGTCGTACTGCGGCTCGCGCTCTGGTCCGTGCTGGAGACCGGGCAGACCTTCCTCACCGGATACGCCCTCGCGCGGGCCCTGGACGACGGGTTTCTCGCCGGGCGGGTCGCAGTGGGGCTCTGGTGGCTGGGTGGGGGTGCGGCCGGGGTCGTGGTCGCCGCGTACGGCACCGGGCGGGTGTACCGCGCCGTCGCCGACCTCGTGGAGCCGCTGCGGGACAGCCTCGTGCGGCAGGTCGTGGGGAGGGGGCTGCGGGAGGCGGACGGTGCCGCCGTGTCCCGGCTCACCCAGCAGGTGGAGATCGCCAGGGACACCCTCGCCGGCCTGGTCCTGGTGTCCCGGTCCTTCGTCTTCACGGCCGCCGGCGCGCTGATCGGCCTCTTCTCGCTGGATCCGTTGCTCCTCCTCGTCGTCGCGCCACCGCTGCTCGCGGGCCTCGCCCTGTTCCTGACGACCCTGCGCCCGCTGGCCCGGCGCCAGGAGCGGTTCCTCGTCGCCGACGAGGGCATCGCGGGCAGCCTCGGCGCCATCTGCCCCGGCCTGCGGGACGTCGCCGCTGCGGGCGCCGAGCAGGACATGGCCGCCGAGGCGGAGAGGGGCATCGCAGCGGAGTACACCGCGGCCCGCGCTCTCGCCCGCTGGGGCGTCGTCCGCACGGCCGCCCTCACCGTCGGCGGCCAGCTTCCGCTCGTCCTGCTCCTCGCCGCCGCCCCCTGGCTGCTGAACCACGGAGTGACACCCGGCGCCCTCGCCGGAGCCATCGCCTACGTCACCCAGGCCCTGCTCCCGGCCCTGCACAACCTCATCCACGGCCTCGGCGCGAGCGGCTCCCGCCTCGCGGTCGTCCTGCGCCGCCTGCTGTGGACCCCGCCCCAGGAGCCGGCGACACCGGACGAGCCGGACGAGACCGAACCCGTTCCCGCGCCCGGCACGCCCCCCGCCCTCCGGCTCACCGGCGTGACCTTCGCCTACGGCCCCCGCGCCGAACCCGTCGTACGCGAACTCTCGCTCACCGTCCCGCGCGGCGGTCACCTGGCCGTCGTGGGACCCAGCGGGATCGGGAAGTCGACGCTGGCCGGGCTGGTGGCCGGGCTGCTGGAGCCGGGGGAGGGGAGCATCCGGGTGGACGGGCGGTCCGTGTCCGGGCAACGGGCCGTCGCGGGGCGGGTGTTGATCCCGCAGGAGGCGTACGCCTTCACCGGGTCCGTACGCGAGAACCTCGCCCAGCTGCGGCCGGACGGCGTGCCGGACGCGGAACTCCTCGTCGCCGCGCGGGCGGTGGGGAGCGAGCGTCTGCTGGAGCGGCTCGGCGGTCTCGACGCCGCCGTCGATCCCGCCGCCCTCTCCGCGGGCGAGCGTCAGCTCCTCGCGCTGACCCGCGCCCACGTCTCGAAGGCGCCGCTCGCCCTGCTCGACGAGGCCACCTGCCATCTCGACCCGGTGGCCGAGGCCCGCGCCGAACGGGCGTTCGCGGCCCGTCCCGGCGGCACCCTCGTCGTCATCGCGCACCGCATCAGCTCGGCCCGGCGCGCGGACCGGGTCCTGGTGATGGACGGGCCGCACACCCTCTGCGGCCGGCACGCGGAGCTGATCGAGCGCTCGCCGCTCTACCGGGACCTGGCCGGTAACTGGGGCCCGGCGGCGGGGACTTCAGAAGGGATCTCACACCCAGCCCTCCCCGCGGGAGATCCGGATGGCGTCGATCCTGTTGCGCGCACCGGTCTTGCGGGTGATGGCGGCCATGTAGTTGCGCACCGTCCCGTTGGACAGATGCAGACGGTGCGCGATCTCGGCGACCGGGGCGCCCCCGGCGGCGAGTGACAACACCATCAACTCCCGGTGCGTCAACGGCATCTGAGCTGCCCTCAGGAAACCGTGGCCGAGCGAATCGTCCACGAACCTGTGGCCGGCCGCCACCGCCCTGATCGCGGCGAGCAGCCGCTCGGGGCCGCTGCCCTTGTCGACGTAGCCGAGCGCGCCCGCGTCCATGCAGCGGCGCAGCAGCCCCGGCCGGTCCCCTGTCGCAAGGACGAGGAAAGGGCAGCCGAGGCCGCCGCTCACCGGTCCGGCCAGCTCCTCGAGCCCGTCGGAGGCGTGCGCCGTCTCGCTGTCCGGATCGACGACGCAGAGATCGGGCCGCACCGTGCCGGTACGTTCACGGGCACTGTTCCAAGGCGCATGGAACACCTCCAGGTCCGGCTCACGGGCGAGACGCTCCGCCAGGGCCGATCGCAGCAGACAGGCATCGTGCACGAGAAGTACCCGGATCACGTTCCGCCCCTTCAATACCGCCACAGGTCCCGGCTGCTTCGTTCAGCACGTGACCATTCATAGCGGCGGGGACCGCCCGGATGGACGCGGAGAACTGGCCAACAGCGATCCACGGAGGCGCGGGGGCGCATGTGACGGGCGATTGTGCGCCCCTCAAGCCCCCTGCGGGGCGGCGAGGGGTGCGCTACACCGCGTCCGGCGCCGTCAGGTCGATCAGCCGGCAGACCGTCTCGATGTCGATCTTGACCTGGGCGATCGACGCCCGCCCGGAGAGCCAGGTGATCAGCGCGGAGTGCCAGGTGTGCTCGATGACCCGGACCGCCGAGAGCTGTTCCGGCGTCGGCGCGACCTCCAGGCCCATCGCGTCCAGGATGATCGCCGTGGTGAGCCGCGACACCGTGTCCACCTCGGGGCTCACGGAACGGTCGGCGAAGGTCAGCGCCCGCACCATCGCGTCCGCGAGATGCGGCTCCCGCTGCAGCGCCCGGAAGGCGCGCATCAGCGTCTCGGCGACCCGCTCGGCGGGCGTCTCGCCGGCGGGCGGACGCTTGCGGATCGTGGTGTGCATGTGCTGCAGCTGGTCCTGCATGGTGGCGACCAGGAGATGCACCTTGGAGGGGAAATAGCGGTAGAGCGTGCCGAGCGCGACGCTGGAGGACTCGGCGACCTCCCGCATCTGCACCGCGTCGAAGCCGCCCCTGCTGGCGAGCTGGGCGCTGGCGTGCAGGATGCGGCGGCGCCGCGCCTCCTGCCGCTCGGTCAGGGGCGGCGACGCCGGATCAGCCGCCGTGACGTCCACTGCTCTGGCATCCGCTGTCATATGTCCCGTTGTTCCGTCGTCCCGATCCAGCGAGGTATGAGCTCTCCCCTGCCCGAGCGAAGCCGGGAGCTTGGGGAACGGTCAGCATGGCAGGGCGCCCGCCGTGGCGCGAATCACCTGATCCGGGCCTCACAGCGGAGCTACCTGCCGGTAGATTCAGACCTCGTTCAGCGATCATTCAACGATCAAGTCTGAAACTTGTTCTAGATTACCGTCCCGGCGTAACCTCGCGGACAACCGCAGGCAGAAGGGGGCCGAGAGTGACCGCTGAGGCCATGGAGGCGGGCCCCCGGACGGGGCCGCACGCCGATGGTGACCGTCCGTTGCGCATCGCTCTCCTCACGTACAAAGGGAACCCGTTCTGCGGGGGACAGGGCGTCTACGTACGCCATCTCTCCCGCGAGCTCGCCCGCCTCGGGCACAGCGTCGAAGTGATCGGCGCGCAGCCCTATCCGGTCCTCGACGAGGGCGAGGGCCTCGACGGCCTCAAGCTCACCGAGCTGCCCAGCCTCGACCTCTACCGCTCGCCCGACCCCTTCCGCACGCCCAAGCGCGACGAGTACCGCGACTGGGTCGACGCGCTCGAAGTGGCGACGATGTGGACCGGCGGCTTCCCCGAGCCCGCCACCTTCAGCCTCCGCGCCCGCCGCCACCTGCGCGCCAGGCGCGGCGACTTCGACGTCGTACACGACAACCAGACCCTCGGCTACGGCCTGTTGGGCGACCTGGGCGCACCGCTCGTCTCGACGATCCACCACCCCATCACCGTGGACCGGCAGTTGGAGCTGGACGCGGCGCCCGACTGGAAGCGCCGCATGTCCGTCCGCCGCTGGTACGCGTTCACGCGCATGCAGAAGCGGGTGGCCCGCCGGCTGCCCTCCGTCCTGACCGTCTCCGGCACGTCACGCCAGGAGATCGTCGACCACCTCGGCGTCCGCGAGGACCGAATCAGCGTCGTCCACATCGGCGCCGACACCGGCCTCTTCTCGCCGGACCCGGCCGTCCCCGAGGTGCCGGGCCGCATCGTGACCACGTCCAGCGCGGACGTCCCGCTCAAGGGCCTGATCCACCTCGTCGAGGCGCTGGCCAAGGTCCGCACCGAGAACCCCGCCGCCCACCTCGTCGTGGTCGGCAAGCGCGCCGAGGACGGCCCGGTGGCGCAGGCGATCGAGCGGCACGGCCTCGAAGGCGCAATCGACTTCGTCAAGGGCATCACCGACGCCGAACTGGTCGACCTGGTCCGCTCGGCCCAGGTGGCTTGTGTGCCTTCCCTGTACGAGGGTTTCTCGCTCCCCGCCGCCGAGGCGATGGCCACCGGGACGCCGCTGCTCGCGACGACCGGCGGCGCGATCCCGGAGGTCGCCGGACGCGACGGCGAGACGTGCCTCGCGGTGCCGCCGGGCGACGCGGGCGCCCTCGCCGACGGACTGACCCGGCTGCTCGGCGACCGTGAGCTGCGCGCCCGCCTCGGCGCGGCGGGCCGCGAACGGGTTCTCGCCAATTTCACCTGGGCCCGCGCCGCCCAGGGCACCGCAGAGCTGTACCGCGCGGCGATCGCCAAGAACGCGGGTCCGCAAGAAACCGGCCGCCGCCCCGCGGCCACCCCGACATACTCCGGGAGCCCTCGCTGATGCTGACCGTCGACTTCACCCGCTTCCCGCTCGCCGCGGGCGACCGCGTACTCGATCTGGGCTGCGGCGCGGGCCGGCACGCCTTCGAGTGCTACCGGCGCGGCGCCCAGGTGGTGGCCCTCGACCAGAACGGCGAGGAGATCCGCGAGGTCGCCAAGTGGTTCGCCGCGATGAAGGAGGCGGGCGAGGCCCCGGCGGGCGCGACGGCCACCGCCATGGAGGGCGACGCGCTCAACCTGCCCTTCCCGGACGCCTCGTTCGACGTCGTGATCATCTCCGAGGTGATGGAGCACATCCCCGACGACAAGGGCGTACTCGCCGAGATGGTCCGCGTCCTGAAGCCGGGCGGCCGCATCGCGGTCACCGTGCCGCGCTACGGCCCCGAGAAGGTCTGCTGGGCCCTGTCGGACGAGTACCACGAGGTCGAGGGCGGCCACATCCGCATCTACAAGGCGGACGAACTGCTCGGCAAGATGCGCGAGGCCGGACTCAAGCCGTACGGCACGCACCACGCGCACGCGCTGCACTCGCCGTACTGGTGGCTGAAGTGCGCGTTCGGCGTCGACAACGACAAGGCGCTGCCGGTGCGGGCGTACCACAAGCTCCTCGTCTGGGACATCATGAAGAAGCCGCTGGCCACCAAGGTGGCGGAGCAGCTCCTGAACCCCATCGTCGGCAAGAGCTTCGTGGCGTACGCGACCAAGCCGCACCTGCCGAAGGCCGCCGCGGAGACCGAGGCGAATTCCGACGCGAAGACCGACGCGTGACGAGCCCGGAGCGGACGGAACACCTGGTCCTGCCCGGTGTCCTGACGGCCGATCAGGCCGCGCACACGGTACGCGGAATACTCGCCGTGCAGCGCGAGGACGGCGCGATCCCCTGGTTCCGGGGCCACCACCTGGACCCGTGGGACCACACCGAGGCCGCCATGGCGCTTGACGCGGCGGGCGAGCACGCGGCGGCGGCCCGCGCCTACGAGTGGCTGGCCCGGCACCAGAACCCGGACGGCTCCTGGTACGCGGCGTACGCGGACGGCGACCCGCACGACGTGACGGACCGGGGCCGCGAGACGAACTTCTGCGCGTACCTCGCGGTGGGCGTCTGGCACCACTACCTGTCGACGGGCGACGAGCCGTTCCTGGACCGCATGTGGCCGGCGGTGGTGGCGGCGGTCGAGTTCGTCCTGGCGCTCCAGCAGCCGGGCGGCGAGATCGGCTGGAAGCGGGAGCCGGACGGCACGCCGGTGAACGAGGCGCTCCTGACCGGAAGTTCCTCCATCCACCAGGCGCTGCGCTGCGCCCTGGCCATCGCCGACCAGCGTGAAGAGCCCCAGCCGGACTGGGAGTTGGCGACGGGAGCCCTCGCGCACGCGATCCGCAGCCACCCCGAGCGGTTCCTGGACAAGGACCGCTACTCGATGGACTGGTACTACCCGATCCTGGGCGGCGCGCTGACGGGCACGGCGGCCAAGTCCCGCATGGAGCAGGACTGGAACCGCTTCGTCGTACCGGACCTGGGCGTGCGCTGCGTGGTCCCGAACAACTGGGTGACGGGCGGCGAGAGCGCCGAACTGGCCCTGTCCCTCTGGGCGCTGGGCGAATCGGACCGGGCCCTGGACATCCTCAAGTCGATCCAGCACCTGCGCGACCCCGAGTCGGGCCTCTACTGGACGGGCTACGTCTTCGACGACGAGGCGATCTGGCCCCGCGAGCTGACGACGTGGACGGCGGGCTCGATCCTCCTCGCGGTGGCGGCCCTGGGCGGCGACGAGGCGACCTGCGCGGTGTTCGCGGGGGACAGGCTCCCGACGGGCCTCGACCCGGAGTGCTGCGGGGCACCGGCCGGAGGTCAGTAGCGCCGAATCCGGTTGGCGAGGGCGTGGCCGACGAAAACGTACACGACGGCGGCAAGCCCGTATCCGGCGACGACACGAGCCCAGGCATCGTCGAACGTGAACAGGTCGTGCGACCAGCCCGCGAGCCACCGGGCCACCTCGTGCACGAACCGGACGAGGTCGTTCGCGCGATTGGCGTCGAGCAGGTACATCAGGATCCAGAGCCCGAGGACGACGCCCATCACATCGGCGACGACAGTGATGATCTTCGCGGCCTCATTGGTGCCGCGGGTGTGCCGGGTTCGGGGATTCATGCGGTACGGGTACCGGGGCCGGGTCCCTTGAAACCCGTACGGCCGCTCTCGGCCCCGTACGGCTCGCTCCCGGTGGCGGGGCGCGGCGGCCGGGGCGAGGCTGCCGGGAGGACCGCTGACCCTGGACCCTGGAGGCCGCCGCCGTGCTCCGCCCTGCACCCGTCCGCCGTGCCGTAGTCCCCCTCACCCTCTGCTGCGCGCTCCTGGTGGGCGCGACCGCCTGCAACGACGACGACAAGGACAGCGCGGCGGCACCGAGCGGCAGCAGCTCCGCCGAGAAGCAGAAGTTCGCCAAGACGCGCTTCGTCGCCAACGCGGGGCTCGCGGCCGGGGCGACGTACCAGTGGATCGTGAAGCCCTACCGCGCGGGCAAGTTCAAGAGCGGCGCCGACGGCCGCAAGTTCGCCCTGGTCAAGGCGGGCCTGGCGGGCGCCTTCACCTACAACCGCCTGAAGGCGGCAACACGGAACGCCCAGGGCGACCCGACCCTGGCCAAGGCGGTGGCACCCCTGACGGCGGGCATCGAAGCCCTGAAGGACCTTCCGACGAAGCTGCGCAAGGGCGACTCGACGGAGTCGGTGGTCGGCTCCTTCGTCGGCGTCATCAACTCGGTGAAGGACGCGGGGAAGGGGGCGGGGGCAGAGGTGAAGGACCGGGTGCCGTCGGCGGGGGAGCTGGCGAAGGGCTGACCTTGTCTCTGCTGGTGAGCGGTGGTCCGGTGCGTGCAGCTGCAAGCACCGCCCACAGCAGTCGGCCAGATCCGCCGGACAGGCCCTAGCCGTTCAGCTCCGCAAGGACCCGCAACGTACGCCGGTCGGGCGCAAGGACCAGCAGATCCGTCACCGGCCCCTTCCGCCACAACTCCATTCGCTCGGCTATGCGTTCGCGCGGGCCGATCAGGGAGATCTCGTCGGCGAAGGCGTCGGGGACGGCGAGCACCGCCTCCTCGCGGCGCCCCGCCGCGAACAGGTCCTGGATTCGGCGTGCCTCCTGCTCGAAGCCCATCCGGGCCATCAGATCCGCGTGGAAGTTCCGTGCCGCATGCCCCATCCCGCCGATGTAGAACCCCAGCATCGCCTTGACCGGCAGCAGGCCCTCGGCCACGTCGTCGCACACCTTCGCCCGCGCCATGGGGGCGACCATGAATCCGTCCCGCGCCTCCGCCAGCGACGCCTCGTGGACATCCGTCCGCATCGGGGACCAGTACAGCGGCAGCCAGCCGTCCGCGATCCGCGCCGTCTGCGCGATGTTCTTCGGTCCCTCGGCGCCGAGAAGCACCGGCAGATCCGCCCGCAGGGGGTGCGTGATCGGCTTCAGCGGTTTACCGAGGCCGCTTCCGTCCTCGCCCCGGTAGGGATGCGCGTGGAAGCGGCCCGCCAGCTCCACCGGCCCCTCCCGTCGCAGCACTTGGCGGATCACGTCGACGTACTCCCGCGTGGCCGTCAGCGGTGACTTCGGGAACGGGCGGCCGTACCAGCCCTCCACCACCTGCGGCCCGGAAAGCCCGAGCCCCAGCAGCATCCGCCCGCCGGAGAGATGGTCGAGGGTCAGTGCGTGCATCGCCGTCGTCACCGGCGACCGCGCGGCCATCTGCGCAACAGCCGTACCCAGCTTGATCCTTGAGGTCTGCGCCGCGATCCAGGTCAGCGGGGTGAAGGCGTCGGAGCCCCACGCCTCCGCCGTCCACACGGAGTCGTAGCCGAGCCGCTCCGCCTCCTGCGCCAGCGCGACATGGTCCGAGGACGGGCCGCGCCCCCAGTAGCCGAGTGCGAGTCCCAGACGCATACCCTGAACCTCATCCCCTGACGGTCCGTCAGTTCCCTGTCGTCGGGCGACTGTACGACAACGGCCCCCCGCCCGGAAGGGCGAGGGGCCGTGAGGCGTCGGGGAAGATCAGCCGCGCTGGATCCCCGTGGTGTCCTGCAGCACGCCACGACGGCCGTCCTGCGTCTGGGCCACCAGGCCGGGACCGCGCTGCTCGACGGCCAGGTACCAGGTACCGGGCGCCAGTTCGGCGATCGGCGTCGGCGAACCGTCCTCCGCGTACAGCGGACGCGGCACCGGCACGGCGAACCAGAACGGCGAGAAGTCACCGGCCGGCTGAGCCTGCGCGGGCGGCGGCGTCTGCTGCCCCGCCTGCGGCTGACCCGGCTGGGCACCGTACGGCTGCTGACCGCCCTGCGGCTGGCCACCGTACGGCTGACCGCCCTGCGGCTGACCCTGCGCGCCCGGGTAGCCGTAACCACCCTGCGGCTGACCGCCGTACGGCTGCGGGGCCGGACGGGGGGCGCCGACGAGCGGGGCCCTGAAGGCGGGAACGGCCAGGGCCAGGACCGCACCGGCGGCCATGACCAGGGTGGCGATCAGGGAGAGGATGATGCCGATACCGGCGTCGAAGCCGCTGTCGCTTCCCTGTCCCATGTTGTCGAAGCCGCTGGCCGGGTCGAAGACCTGACCGAGCGCGCTCCAGGCGGCGGCAATGGTGAAGGCGACACCGAAGTGTCCGAGGTCGAGGCCGAGGACCTTCGGGGGAGTCGGCAGGCCGCGCGAGACGACGATGCAGACGGCACCGATGATCCCGGTCAGCGTGACGCCCATCAGAACCGGCCCGCTGTTCCAGGCATTCGGCATGTCGGCAGAGTCTCCGACGCCTTCGATGTCGAAGATGTCCAGGAACGAGGCGATGAACAGCAACACCGCTGCCCCGATCACCACGCCGTCGCCTCGAGTGAGAGAGCGGATATTCACTTCAGGTCCTTCGTAAGTCGTCTCGTCGGTGGAGGCGTCGCTGTCGCCCCAAGGTCGCGGCGCAAAGCGCGGGGATGGCCCCCCATCGTACGGAGGACATTATCGTCCGCACGGGTGGGGTGTCTGCTCGGGATAAAGACCGACCCTCGCGTTACCCCCGCAGGAAGCTCACGATTCCGTCAGAGATCCCCTGCGCGGCCTTCTGCCGCCAGGTGCCGCTGGTCAGCAGCGCCTCGTCCTTGGCGTCCCGCATATTGCCGCACTCGATGAACACCTTGGGGACCGTCGACAGATTGAGGCCGCCGAGATCCTTGCGTACGTCGAGTCCGGTGCCGTCACCGATGTAGTTGGAGGGGGCGCTGCCCGTCGCACTCACAAATTTGCCGGCGATGCGCTCGCCCAGGTCGCGCGAGGGGGCGACGATCTTGCTGGTGTCCGCGGAGCCGGAGGCCACCTTCGCGGGCAGGATCACATGGAAGCCGCGGTTGCCCGCCGCCGAGCCGTCGGCGTGGACGGAGACGACGGCGTCCGCGTGCGCCTCATTGCCGATGCGGGCGCGCTCGTCGACGCAAGGGCCCCAGGGCCGGTCGCCGTCCTGCGTGAACTTGACGGTGGCGCCCTGCTTTTCGAGGAGGGTGCGCAGCCGGTGCGAGACGTCGAGGGTGAACTGGGCCTCGGTGTAACCGTTGTTGGTGGACGTGCCCGTCGTGTCGCATTCCTTGCGATTCGTACCGATGTCCACCAGGCGGTTGATCTCCGCCGTGTGCTTGCCGTTGCCGGGGTTGTGCCCGGGGTCGATGACGACGACCTTGCCCTTGAGGGGCCCGGACGCGGCGGGCCGGCCGCTGCTCTTCGATGGCTTGGCCGTGTCCGGCCCGTCGCCCTGCTTTCCGTCGCCTTTGTCACCCTTGTCGTCCTTGTCGGACGTTGACGGGGACGGCTTTTCGGAGGGTGAGCCGGGCGCCGAGCTGCTCGACGCGGGGAGCGTCCTGGGCGGCTCGCTGCCGCCGGGACCGCTCGTCGCCTCGTAGATGAGCCACCCGGCGAGGCACGTCGGCACCAGGGCCGCGAGCGTCACGGTGAGCGGACCGCCGCTGAAACGGCGGGGCGGGCGTGGGGGATGACTGTCCGGACCTACGTACGACACGACTGCGACTCTAACGGTGGGCTCAGATCCCCGCTCCCGTTCGTCGCAGGACGCGCAGCGAGTCGGTGGCCGACACCTCGGTGAACGCGCCGGACTCCAGGGCCCTGAGGTAGACGCGGTACGGGGCCTGGCCCGTCATGATGTCCACCGGGTCGGGGAAGACGTCGTGGATCAGGAGCAGCCCGCCCTCGGCGACGTGCGGCGCCCAGCCCTCGTAATCGGCCGTGGCGTGCTCGTCCGTGTGCCCGCCGTCGATGAAGACCAGTCCGAGCGGCCCGGCCCAGGCCTTCGCCACCTGCGGCGAGCGGCCGACGATCGCGATCACGTGCTCTTCCAGGCCCGCGTGGTGCAGGGTGCGGCGGAAGGCCGGCAGGGTGTCCATCCGCCCCACCTCGGGGTCGACCGTCTCCGGGTCGTGGTACTCCCAGCCCGGCTGCTGCTCCTCGCTGCCGCGGTGGTGGTCGACCGTGATCGCCGTCACCCCCGCCCTGCGGGCGGCGTCGGCGAGCAGGATCGTGGAGCGTCCGCAGTACGTCCCGACCTCGAGGAGCGGCAGCCCGAGCGCCGCGGCCTCCGTGGCGGCGGCGTACAGGGCGAGGCCCTCGTCGACCGGCATGAAGCCCTTGGCCGCCTCGAAGGCGGCGAGGATCTCCGGCTCGGGCCGCGGGGCGGCGGACTGCGGGGCCATCGGGTTCCTCCTGGTCGAAAAGGGGATGGGGGCCGGCTGGGGGCCGCTTTATGCTGCCGCATGGCCCGGCCGGTCCGAGCGGCGGGGCGGTGTACACAGAGCGATGGGGAGCGACGATGAATCTCGTACCGGCCGATCCGACGGTGCTGCATCCCTTTCCGGACCAGCCCCGGGTGGTGCTGCTCAAGCCGCTGGTGAAGTCGCCGCTGATCGAGGTGGGGGAGTACTCCTACTACGACGACCCGGACGACGCCACGGCCTTCGAGACCCGCAACGTCCTCTACCACTACGGCCCCGAGAAGCTGCGGATCGGGAAGTTCTGCGCCTTCGGCACGGGCGTCCGCTTCATCATGAACGGCGCGAACCACCGCCTCGACGGGCCGTCCACGTTCCCCTTCCCGATCATGGGCGGCTCGTGGTCGGAGCACTTCGACCTGATCAGCGGGTTGCCGGGGCGGGGCGACACGGTCGTCGGGAACGACGTCTGGTTCGGCTACAACACGATGGTGATGCCGGGCGTCCGGATCGGGCACGGGGCGGTCATCGCGTCCGGGTCCGTGGTGGTGGACGACGTACCCGACTACGGGGTCGTCGGCGGCAATCCCGCCAAGCTGATCCGTACGCGGTACAGCGAGTCCGAGGTGGAGCGCTTGCTGGCGGTCGCGTGGTGGGACTGGCCGGCGGAGCATCTGACGGAGCACGTCCGGACGGTGATGTCCGGGACGATCGACGAGCTGGAGAAGGCGGCGCCGGGGAGCTAGCGCCCCGGCGGGGCGGGCCGAGTCACTCGGCCCGCCCCGCACACCGGCTACGCCAGGACCTCACTCCCGCCCGGCAGCAGCAGATCCACCTCCACCGCCGCGGAGCTCCCGAAGCCCCCGGCGCTCCCGGACCCCCCGTACGAAGCCGCCGAAGCCAGCGGCGCGTGCCCCGCCGCCGTCGCGGCAAGGACATACGCCCCGTCTCCGGGGACGGAGAGCGCGTACCGGCCGTCCGCATCCGTCAGCGCAGCCCCCGCCTGCCGCCCCCGGCGGTCGATCAGCGTCACCTTCGCGCGGGCGACCGGAGCCCCGGTGGGACTGAGGACGCGGCCGTGGAACCCGGCGAGCGCCTCCTGCGCCGCCCGCAGATTCGCGTCCTCCTCGCTGCTGGCCCGCAGTTGGAGCCGCGGCTCGGCCGAGCCTTGGAGCCGCGGCTCGGCCGAGCGCTTGGCGGAGGGGAGGAAGAGGGCGAAGAGGAGGCCGATCGCGACCGCCCCCGTGGCGATGAGGAACGAGACGCGGAACCCGTGCAGCGTGGGGACGGCGACGCCGCCCACATGGTTCGCCGTGTTGGCGAGCACCATGCCGATGACGGCGCTGGACACCGACGTACCGATGGAACGCATGAGCGTGTTCAGTCCGTTCGCCGCGCCCGTCTCCGACGGGTCCACGGCGCCGATGATCAGCGCGGGGAGCGAGGAGTAGGCGAGCCCGATGCCCGCCCCGACGACCACCGCGACCACGATCGTCTGCCAGGCCGCGCTCATCAGGCCGAGCCCCGCCCCGTAACCGATCGCGATGATCAGCATGCCGAGGATGAGGGTCACCTTCGGGCCGTACTTGGCGGACAGACGGGCGTACACCGGCGCCGTGAACATCATCGTCAGGCCCAGCGGCGCCACGCACAGGCCCGCGACGACCATGGACTGGCCCAGCCCGTAGCCGGTGGCCGTCGGCAGTTGCAGGAGCTGCGGCAGGACCAGCGAGATCGCGTAGAAGGCGACACCGACCATGATCGAGGCGAGGTTGGTGAAGAGCACCGAGCGGCGGGCCGTCGTACGCAGGTCCACCAGCGGCGCCTTCAGGCGCAGCTCCATCAGGCCCCACAGGACCAGGACGACCGCCGCCGCGCCGAACAGGCCCAGCGTCGTGCCGGACGTCCAGCCCCAGTCGCTGCCCTTGGTGATGGGCAGCAGGAAGAGGACGAGGCCCGCGGAGAGGCCGATCGCGCCGAGTACGTCGAAGGTGCCCTCGGCCCGCACCGTGCTCTCCGGCACGAAGACGAGCGTAAGAAGCATGGATACGACACCGAGGCCCGCCGCCCCGAAGAACAGCGCGTGCCAGTCGGCGTGCTGCGCGGTCAGCGCGGCCAGCGGCAGCGCGAGTCCGCCGCCGACGCCGATGGAGGAACTCATCAGGGCCATGGCCGAGCCGAGCTTCTCGCGGGGCAGCCCGTCCCGCATCAGGCCGATGCCGAGCGGGATGGCGCCCATCGCGAAGCCCTGAAGGGCGCGGCCGGCGATCATCACGACGAGGTTGTCGGTGAAGCCGCAGACCAGGGAGCCGACGACCATCACGGCCAGGCTGGTCAGGAGCATGCGGCGCTTGCCGTAGAGGTCGCCGAGCCGCCCCATGATCGGGGTCGCCACGGCGCCGGCGAGCAGGGTCGCTGTCATGACCCAGGTGGCGTTCGACGGGGCGGTGCTCAGCAGGGTGGGCAGGTCCTTGATGACCGGCACCAGGAGCGTCTGCATCACGGCGACGACGATGCCCGCGAAGGCGAGTACGGGGACGACTCCGCGGGTGCCGCGTTGGAGGGTCGTCGACTGCGTCATTGAGGGGGGCCTCCGGGGGCGGAATGGGGTGGCGCGCGGCGCTGCGCGTGCAGGGGTACGTGCAGAACGAACCTGTTTCCCGAGGCGACTATTCCGACGGATGTCGTACGAGGGGAAGTCTTGACCTGTTGTTAACCGGTTGCTTAATCCCGTCTCTGCGGGTCCCGCAAATCTGACCTTCCGTCAGGTCATCCCTTCCGTCGTATTGGAACGTGTTCTACTCTGACGCCGTCCCGGAAGCTGCTACCGGTGAGGACGCGCATGGGGATCGGAATCACGGAGGAACAGCGGGAGTTGGCGGCCGCCGCGCGCGGCTGGATCGGCCGAGCCGTGCCGCCCGAGGAGATACGCAAGCTGCTCGACGCGCCGTCCGGGGCGGGTGGCCGCCCCGCCCACTGGGACGGCCTCGCCGCGCAGGGCCTGCTCGCCGCGCATCTGCCCGAGGAGTACGGGGGCGGGGGCGGCGACCTCGTCGACCTCGCGGTCGTCCTGGAGGAGGCGGGCCGCGCCGCACTGCCCGGGCCGTGCCTCGCGAGCGCCCTCGCCTCGGCCGTGCTGCACCGGGCGGGCGCCCGCGAACTGGCCGCCGACCTGGCGTCCGGCGCACGGATCGGCGCCGTCGCACCGGGCACGGGCACGCTGACCGCGGTCTCCGTGCCGGACGGTCACGTCCTGGACGGCGCCGCGCCGCCCGTGCTCTCCGGCGCCGACGCCGATCTCCTGATCCTGGCCGCGGAGTCCGCCCGCGGCACCCTCTGGTTCGCCGTCGACGCGGCCGCGCTGACCCTGCGTACCCAAGAGAGCGCCGACCCGACGCGGCCGACCGCCGAAGTGACGGCCGACGGGGTCGAGGTCCCCGCCGGGCGGCTGCTCGACGTGGACTCCGCACTCGTGCGGGACCTGACCTGTGTCGCGTACGCCGCTGACGCCTGCGGTGTCGCGGACTGGGCGCTGGCCACCGCCACCGAGTACGCCAAGGTGCGCGAGCAGTTCGGGCGGCCGATCGGACAGTTCCAGGCCGTCAAGCACCTCTGCGCGGACATGCTGCTGCGGGTCGAGCAGGCCCGGGCCCTGGTGTGGGACGCGGCACGGGCCGCGGCCGAGCCCCCGCAGGTGCGCGGACTCGTCGCGGCGCTCGCCGCGGGGACGGCCCTGGACGCCGCCTACTCCTGCGCCAAGGACTGCGTGCAGATCCTCGGCGGCATCGGCTTCACCTGGGAACACGACGCCCACCTGTATCTGCGCCGCGCCGTCGTCGCCCGCCAGCTGCTCGGCACCGGGGACACGCACCGGCTGCGGGCCGTGCGGCACGCGGAGGGCGGGGCGCGCAGGGAGCTGCGGACGGAGCTGCCTCCGGAGGCGGCCGACTACCGGGAACGGGCCCGCGAGGCCGTCGCCGGCGCCGTCGGGCTCGACCCGGCCGCCGCCCGCAGGGCCCTCGCGCCGACCGGCTACGCCGCGCCGCACCTGCCCGAGCCGTACGGACGCGGCGCGGGCCCCGTCGAACAGCTCGCCGTCCAGCAGGAGTTGGCCGAAGCGGGGGTCCGGATCAGCGAACTCGGCATCGCCACCTGGGTGGTGCCCTCGCTCATCGCGTACGGGACCCGGGCCCAGCAGGAGCGGTACCTGCTGCCCACCCTCCGCGGTGAACTGCTCTGGTGCCAGCTGTTCAGCGAGCCGGAGGCGGGCTCGGACCTGGCGGCGCTGCGGACACGCGCCGAGCGGGTCGAGGACGGCTGGCTGATCAACGGCCAGAAGGTGTGGACGAGCGCGGCCCAGTGGGCGGACTTCGGGATCCTGCTCGCCCGCACCGACCCGGACGCCCCCAAACACAAGGGCCTCACGTACTTCCTCATCGACATGAAGCGGGCCTCCGGCGTCGACATCCGCCCCCTGAAGGAGATCACCGGGGACTCCCTCTTCAACGAGGTCTACTTCGACGACGTCCTGCTGCCCGCCGACGCGGTCGTCGGCGAGGTGAACGACGGCTGGCGCGTCGCACGCCACACCCTGGGCAACGAACGCGTCCACATGGCCGACCAGTTGACCTTCGACACCGGCCTGGAGGCGCTCATCGCACGGGCCGCCGAACTCGACGGCGCCCACCGCGCACGGATCGGCGCGCTCGCCGCCGAGGCACACGCGCTCGCCTGCATCGGGCTGCGCACGACGATGCGGCAGGTCGCGGGCGCGGAACCGGGGGCCGGAGCCTCCGTACGCAAGCTCGTACAGACCCCGCACCAGCAGAAGGTGGCCGAGCTCGCACTCGAACTCCTCGGCCCCGCAGGCGCGTTGCGCGAGGGCGCCGGCGAACGGGCACTGCACGGCTTCCTGATGGCGCGCTGTCTGACCATCGCGGGCGGCACCACACAGGTGCAGCTGAACGTCGTCGCCGAGCGGATCCTCGGCCTGCCCCGGGACTGAGATCCCGGCCAATGAAAGGGACTTCATGAAGGCGTACGTAGTCGGCGTCGGGATGACCAAGTTCGAGAAGCCCGAGACGCGGAACTGGCAGTACTGGGACATGGCCAAAGAGGCGGGCAGCAAGGCGTTGGACGACGCCGGCATCGCGTACGGGGAAGTGGAGCAGGTCCCGGTCGGATACTGCTTCCAGGCCTCGACGGCCGGGCAGCGGGCCGCCTACGAACTGGGCCTGACCGGCGTCCCCGTCTACAACGTGAACAACAACTGCGCGACGGCGTCGACCGCGCTGATGATGGCGCGGCAGTTCGTCGAGGGCGGCATCAACGACTGTGTGCTCGCGCTCGGCTTCGAGAAGATGGCACGCGGCGCGCTGGGCGGCGGCTCCGACGGCGGAGACTTCAAGACGTCCCCCGTCGCGCGGCACTACGGCGTCATGGCGGCGGCGCACGGCTTCGAGATGACCCCGCCCACCGCACAGATCTTCGGCAACGCGGCCCGCGAGCACATGGAGCGGCACGGCACCACGGCCGCGCAGCTCGCGGCGGTCGGCGCCAAGAACCACCGGCACTCGGTGAACAATCCGTACGCCCAGTTCCAGGACGCGTACACGGTGGACGAGATCCTCGCCGCCAAGACCATCCACCACCCCCTCACCAAGCTCCAGTGCTCGCCGACGTCGGACGGCTCGGCCGCGGCGGTCGTGGCCTCCGAGCGGTTCGTGGAGCGGCACGGGCTGCAGGACCGGGCCGTGGAGATCGCCGGACAGGCCATGACGACGGACACCGGGGAGTCCTTCGACTCCGGCTCGTGCATCGACGTCGTGGGCCAGCCGATGTCGCGGGAGGCGGCGCGACAGGCGTACGAGAAGTCGGGGCTCGGCATCGAGGACGTCGACGTCATCGAACTGCACGACTGCTTCTCGATCAACGAACTGCTCACCTACGAGGCGCTCGGCATGTGCGCGGCGGGTGAGTCCGGGAAGCTCGTCGAGAGCGGCGCGACGACCTACGGCGGGCGCTGGGTGGTGAACCCCTCCGGCGGACTGATCTCCAAGGGACATCCGCTCGGTGCCACGGGGATCGCCCAAGTGGCCGAACTCACATGGCAGTTGAGGGGCGAGGCGGAGGCCCGGCAGGTGCCGGACGCGCGGGTGGGCCTCGCGCACAACATCGGGCTCGGCGGAGCGGCGGTGGTGACGCTGCTGCGGCGGACCTAGTCCTTGCCGGGGCAGACATCGCGCCGGGCCCTGCGGCGGACCTAGTCCTCTTGCCGGAGGACCCGTGCAGCGAATTTCCGATGTACGGGTCATCCGGTGCTTGAGAGGATGACGGTCATGGTCAAGACGCCCGACACCGCTTACACGACCGCAGCCGACGCCTCCACCACCCCTCCGAAGAAGTCCGCGCCGGTGTGGGCGGTCCTGCTCGCCGCCTGCGCGGGCCAGTTCCTCGTCGTCCTCGACGTCTCCGTGGTGAACACGGCACTGCCGTCGATGCGGGCCGACCTCGGCATGAGCGCCGTCGGACTGCAGTGGGTCGTCAACGCCTACTCCATAGCCTTCGCGGGCTTCATGCTGCTCGGCGGGCGGGCCGGCGACCTCTTCGGGCGCAAGCGGATGTTCCTCCTGGGGCTCGGCCTGTTCACCGCCGCCTCGCTCGGCGGCGGGCTCGCGCAGGCGGACTGGCAGCTCCTCGTGGCGCGGGCCGTACAGGGCCTCGGCGCCGCGATCCTCGCCCCGTCGACGCTGACGATCCTCACATCGGCGGTGCCCGAAGGCGCGGCGCGGGTACGGGCGATCGGCGTCTGGTCGGCGGTGGGCGCGGGCGGCGGCGCGGCCGGCGGCCTGGTCGGCGGCGTCCTCACCGACCTGCTCTCCTGGCGCTGGGTGCTCCTGATCAACGTACCGATCGGCGCCCTGGTGATCGTCGCGGGCATGGCATGGCTGACCGAGAGCCGCGCGGGCGAGGCCCGCCGGATCGACCTGCCGGGCGCGGTGCTCGTGACGGCCGGACTCGCCACCCTCGCGTACGGCATCGTGCAGACCGAGGAGAAGGGCTGGACGGCGGCGGAGACCCTGGTGCCGCTCGCGGCCGGACTCGTGCTGCTCGCCGCCTTCCTCGTGGTGGAGGCGCGCACGAAGGTGCCGCTGATGCCGCTCAAGCTCTTCAAGGTGCGGTCGGTGTCGGCCGCGAACGCCGCGATGTTCGTCTGCGGCGGCGGCATGTTCGCCATGTGGATGTTCATGACGCTGTACGCCCAGAACGTCCTCGGCTACTCCCCGCTCAAGGCGGGCCTCGCGCTGATCCCGTCCTCCCTCACCATCGTCATCGGCTCGATGCTCGCGCCGCGCGTGATGCCGGTCCTCGGCGCGAAGAACGTGTCCATTCTCGGCATAGTGGTGGCCGCGGCGGGCTTCGGCTGGCAGTCGACGATGACCGTCGACGGCGCGTACGTCACCTCGATCATGCTGCCCGGCATCGTGATGATGTTCGGCGCGGGCCTCGCCACGACCCCTCTGGCCTCCCTCGCCACATCGGGCGCCCGGCCGGGCGACGCGGGTCTCGTCTCGGGCCTGGTCAACACCTCCCGCACGATGGGCGGCGCGCTCGGCCTCGCGGTCCTTTCCACGGTGGCGGCCTCACAGATGGACGGCTCGACGTCACGGCAGGCGCTGACCGACGGGTACGCGATGGCGTTCCGGACGAGCGGGTTCATTCTGCTCGCGGGTGTGGTGGTGCTGTTGGTGTGGATGCCGAGGCAGCGGAGCACTTCGTCCGCGGAGTGAGGCAACGGTTCGCGCCCCTCATGGACTCCAATGTGCAAGGAGGTATTCATGGGGGAGCGAAAGCAGGTCCTGGACGGAGAGTTCCAGGGCTTCGTCACCGGCCGCTGGCCACAGCTGATGCGTACGGCGTTTCTGCTCACAGGAGAGCGCCACGCGGCAGAGGACCTGGTGCAGTCGTCCTTGGAGCGGACATACGTGTCCTGGCGCAAGGTCAGCGCCGCGGGTGACCCGGACGCGTATGTGCGCCGGATCATGATCAACACCCATGCGCGCAGACACCGGCGGAAACTCAAGGAGTTCCTGTCGCTCCAGGAATCGGCCCCGGTGCTCGACCAGTGCGAGCGCGACGACCGCATGGCCCAGGCGGACGACCGGGCGGCCCTGCTGCGCGCCCTCGCCGAACTGCCGGTGCGCCAGCGCGAGGCGGTCGTCCTGCGGTACTGGGAGGACCTGAGCGAGACCCAGACCGCCGAGGCCATGGGCTGCTCGGTGGGGACCGTGAAGAGCAACGCCGCCAAGGGGATCGCCAAGCTGCGCGCCATACCCGCACTGACCGAGAAGGTCGGAAGCCGAGGGGAGAAGTAATGACCAGGGAGCAGGAACCGGCGCAGCCCGACGCCGCCACGCACAGCGACATCGCCGACCGCCTCGCGGCAGCGGCGGACGGGATCGACGTGGGCACGGCCCCGTACCAGGCGGTGCTGCGAGGAGGCCGGCGCAGGAAGACGCGCCGCTGGGTGGTCGGCGCACTGGCGGCCGTGGCGCTGGCGGGCTCCACGGGCTCGCTGGCGCTCGCGGTGGTGGACGGCAGGGAGCAGACACAGGTGGCATCGGAAGGCGGCAGCGCGCGGGAGCGGCATGTCTACACCCCGCAGTTCACCACGCTGACCGAGGTCTTCGACGAGGCGGGCACCCCGGTCACCCAGGTGGAGCTCCAGGTCTGGGGCGCTCCGCGTGACGAGTCGGAGGCGGCCGGCCAGAGGAAGGCGATGATCAAGGCGGGCGTGTGGGACGAGCGGACCACCGACCCGGTCCCGAACTTCGACCAGCCCTGGTACGCGATCAGCGTCCGCCCCGACGGCAGGCACAAGCAGCGGGTGACGTCCTTCGGCCTCCAGGACAAGGAGCCCGGCGGCGACGACGGCCTGAGCTTCGCCTCGGTGGAGTTCGACGTGAAGGGCAAGAAACTGACGATCGGACACGTGGGCCCGAAGACGAAGCGAGTCGAGTTCGAGTACGAGAACGGCACGACGGAACCGGAACTCCACAAGGCGGCGGGCTCCGCGTACCTGTGGTTCAGCCTGGAGGAGGCAGATCCGGGCCCGGACGGCGAGTTGAGGGCGGTGCGGCTGTACGACGGGAGGGGGAAGGTGGAGGTGGTGCAGGAGAACTGACGGAGTTCATGTCCGGCCCGTCCGGTGCCATCTCTCAGCCCGTCCGGTGTTTGACGGAGGCACCCACCCCGATGCCGCACCCGCCGCCCCGCGCCTACAACCACCCCCGCTGCCGGGCCTCCCGAACCGCCTCCATCCGGTTCCGTGTGCCCGTCTTCCCGATGGCCGCCGAGAGATAGTTCCGCACGGTCGACTCCGACAGATGCAGCTTGCCCGCGATGTCGGCGACGGTGGCCCCGTCCACCGAGGCCTTGAGGACATCCGCCTCACGGGAGGTCAACGGGCTCGGGCCCGCACTCAACGCCGCAGCCGCCAACGCGGGATCAATCACCGTCTCGCCCCGCAACGCCTGCCGGATCGCCTCGGCGAGCTCCTCCACGGGCCCGTCCTTGACCAGAAAACCCACCGCCCCCGCTTCCATGGCCCGGCGCAGATAGCCGGGCCGGCCGAAGGTCGTCAGGATCAGCACCCGGCACTCGGGGCACTCCTCACGCAGCAGCGCCGCCGCGTCGAGCCCGCTGAGACCGGGGAGTTCGATGTCGAGCAGCGCCACGTCCGGGCGCGAGTTCAGCGCCGCGTCCACGATCTCGTCGCCCGCGCCCACCTGGGCGACGACCTCGATGTCCTCCTCCATGCCGAGCAGCAGGGCGAGCGCGCCCCGCATCATGCCCTGGTCCTCGGCGAGCAGGACTCTGATCATGGGGCGCACTCCTCCTGGACGGGGCCGGGGCCGGGTTCGGTACCGGAGTTCGAGCCGGTTCCGGGCTCGGCGCCGGGCTCGGTGACCGGCAGCACCGCGGTGACCCGGAAGCCGCCGCGCGGGGCGGGGCCGGACTCCAGGGAGCCGCCCGCCGCGGACAGGCGTTCGGCCAGGCCCTTCAGCCCGCTGCCGGGCGTCCCCGAGCCTACGCCGCGACCGTCGTCGGTGATCAGCAGTCGGGTCCGTTCGGCGGTGCCCGCCACCTCGATCTCGCAGCGGGTGGCCCTGGAGTGGCGTACGACATTGGTGGCGGACTCGCGGACGACCCAGCCGAGCAGCGCCGCCGTCTGCGGGGCCAGCGGGGGCCCCGACTGACGGACGACCGCTTCGATGCCGGCGGCCTCAAGCAGGTCGCGGGCGCGGTCGAGCTCGGTGGCGAGGCTGCCCTCGCGGTAGCCCGTGACGGCCTCGCGGATCTCGGTCAGGGCCTGGCGGCCGACGGACTCGATGTCGGCGACCTGGCCGAGCGCCGCGTCCAGGTCGCGCGGTGCGAGCCGGCGGGTGGCCTCGGCCTTCACGACGATCACGGAGAGGGTGTGACCGAGCAGATCGTGCAGATCACGGGAGAAGCGGAGGCGTTCCTTCTCGACGGCGCTGCGGGCCAACTCCTCGCGGGTGGCGCGCAGTTCCTTGACCGTCTCGGAGAGGGCGAGGATCGCGGCGGTCACCATGACGGAGATGAACGTGCCGTAGGCGATGCCCATCGTGTCCCAGCCGTCCCGCAGTCCGCCGACGACCGCAGCGGAGATGCTCAGGGCGAACGCCGCGGGCACGAGCCGCCTGCCCCGCAGGACCGCGCCGGTCGCGAGGCCGAGCAGCGGGAAGAACATCAGCCAGCTGTCGCCGTAGCCGATGGCGAGGGCGAAGGTGACCGCGGTCAGCGCGAGCAGCGACCGCCGGGTCACGGCCGCCTCCCGCGCCTTCTTGTGGAAGGCGCGGAACACCACATTGATATAGAGGGAGTTGAAGGCGAGCAGGCCGATGCCGCCGATCCAGGGATTCCCGGTCTTGCCCTGGAGCACGTTGGAGAAGGAGCCCATGCCCATCAGGAGCCAGGGCAGCATCGCGAAGCCGTTGGGCGGACCGAGGTCCGCGGGATTGCCCCGCGCGGACTTCTCCCGCGCCCGCATCTCGCCGAGCTGCTCGCGGGCGCTGGACTTCCAGAAGCGCAGGCGGCGCCCGAACACCTGACGCCGGGAGCTGTTCCCGGAGGCCGTCCCGGAGGCCGTTCCGGAAACCTTCCCGGAAGTCTTCACGGACTTCGCTGACATCCTTGTTTCTCCTGTCGCGCCGTGGCGCCTCGTCGGCGTCGTCATGGGGTCCGCGCAGCCCGGCGGTAGGAGACCACAGCGTACGAACCGAAGGCCAGCAGCCAGGCGGTCAGCACGGCGGGCGTGCCGAAGCCGATGCCGCCGCCGTCGGCCACGGACGTGCCGAGCTGCGCGAAGCGGTAGGTGGGCGTCCAGTCGGAGAGCGCGCGCAGCCAGCCGGGGAACAGCTCGACGGGGAACCACAGTCCGCCGAGCACGGCGAGCCCCAGGTTGCACGCCGTGTTCACGACGCCCGTGGTCTGCGCGCTGAGGCGGTAGCCGTTGCCGAGCCCCAGCATCGTGAAGGGCAGCGAGCCGAGCCAGAGCAGCACCGCGGTCGCCGCCCACTGCCAGGCCGCCATGCGTACGCCGTTGACCAGACCGCCCGCGGCGAACACCGCCACGATCGCCGGAAGTACCGTCACCACCCCGGTCAGCGCCCGCCCGGCCACGACCTCACGGGGCGTCATGGGCGTCACCCGCAGCTGCCGCAGCCAGCCGGTCGTCTTGTCCTCGGCGAGACCGGCACCGGTGTTCAGGGCGGCGATCACCGCACCGTACGCGGCCATACCGACCATCGAGGTGGTCTTCCACTCTGCGTACTCCGAGCCGCCGCCGATGTTGGTGAACAGCAGGTACATCAGGACCGGAAGGCCGATGCCACCGATCACGAATCCGGTGTCGCGCAGCGTCCTGCGCACTTCGAGGCCGAGGTAGGCGAACATCACGCCACCTCCACGGAGGGAGCGGCGGTCTCGGAAGCCGCGGTTTCGGAAGCCGCGGTCTCGGGGTCCGCGGTCTCGGGGTCTGCGGTCTCGGGGTCCGCGGTCAGCGCCAGGAACGCGTCGTCCAGTGAGGCCCCAGTGACCCGCAGGCCGCGGATCGCCCCGAGCTCCGCGAGCGCGACGACCGTCGCGTCGGAGTCCTCCGTTCGCAGCGTGGCCCGGTCCCCGCGTACCTCCACGGAGACCACACCGGGCAGCAGCGTCAGCCCCTCCGTGCCGCGCCCTGCCAGGTCGAGGGAGACCAGGGTGCCGCCGGCCGACCGCCTGATCTCGTCGCCGGTGCCGTCGGCCACGATCCGGCCGTGGTCCATGACGAGGATCCGGTCGGCGTACCGGTCGGCCTCCTCCAGGTAGTGGGTGGAGAACAGGACGGTGTGACCGCGCCGAGCATGGCCGCGCATCGACGCCCAGAAGGCCTGCCGCGCCTCCACGTCGAGTGCGGCGGTCGGCTCGTCCAGGACGATCAGCGCGGGATTCCCGGCCAGCGCCACGGCGAACCGCACCCGCTGGGCCTGCCCTCCGGACAGCCGGTCCACGCGCCGGCCGGCGAGCTCCTCGACACCGGCGAGCGCAAGCGCCTCGTCGACCGGCATCGGCGACGGGTAGCGCCCCGCGACGAAGGAGACCAGCTCGCGGACGGTGACCCGCGGGACGAGCCGCCCCTCCTGGAGCATGGCGCCGACCCGCCCCGCGCGCACGGCGGCCTCGGGCGGGCCGCCGAGCAGGCGGACGGTGCCCTCGTCGGGTTCGTCGAGGCCGAGCAGCAGGGAGATGGCCGTGGACTTGCCCGCGCCGTTGCGGCCGAGCAGGGCGACGGTCTCGCCGGGCTGTATCTCCAGGTCGATTCCGTCGACGGCGCGGACCGCGCCGAAGGCCTTCGCAGCACCGGCGAAGGCGACGGCGGGTCCGTCCGCGAGGAAGTGCGCGGGGCCGTTAGCGAGGAAGCGCGCGGGGCTGTTCGCTGAGGTCGTCGTCATGGCTTCGACGCTACGGATCGGGGGCGGTCCTGCGGCAGAAGCGATTGTCCGGACTCCGTCGGTACAAATGTCACGGCGAGGACGGGACGCAGAATCTGACGTGACGTCAGGAGCCTTCACAAGTCCTGGGTGCTGAGCTATACATGGGGTCGCCGGACTGGAACGCGTTCTAGAACGGGCCGGTCCGACGACCGGCTCTCCGGCCCCGTTGCGACCTCGGTGCGGCCGACGGTGCGGACGGCCGCACCGAGGTCTTTACCTCCGGCCAAGGAGCTGCCAGAACATGCCCATCGACGCCGCTAAGGCCGTAGCCGCGGAGCCCAGGTCGGCCGAGATCACCTGGGACCACAAGGACATCCAGCTCTACCACCTGGGGCTCGGTGCCGGTGTCCCCGCCACCGACCCCGACGAGCTGCGCTACACGCTGGAGTCGAAGCTGCACGTCCTGCCCAGCTTCGCCACCGTCGCGGGCGCGGGCATGGGCGTCGTCGGCGGCCTCTCCGCCCCCGGCATCGAGGTGAACCTGGCCGCCGTCCTGCACGGCGGCCAGACCGTCACCCTGCACCGCCCCATCCCGGTCAAGGGCGCGGCCACGTCCACGTCCAGGGTCGCCGCCGTGTACGACAAGGGGAAGGCCGCGATCCTCGTCCTGCGCTCCGAAGTGGCCGACGCCGACGGGCCGTTGTGGACGAGCGACGCCCAGATCTTCGTACGCGGTGAAGGCGGGTTCGGCGGCGACCGCGGCCCCTCCGCCCGCGTCCCCGCCCCCGAGGGCGAACCGGACCGCACCGTCGAACGCCCCGTCCGCGAGGGCCAGGCGCTGCTCTACCGCCTCTCCGGCGACTGGAACCCGCTGCACGCCGACCCCGAGTTCGCCAAGCTGGCGGGCTTCGACCGGCCCATCCTGCACGGCCTGTGCACCTACGGGATGACCCTCAAGGCGGTCGTCGACACGCTGCTCGGCGGCGACGTCTCGCGGGTGCGCAGCTACAGCACGCGCTTCACCGGGGTCGTCTTCCCCGGAGAGACGCTGCGGATCCGGATGTGGCGCACCGAGGGGCGCGTCCAGGCGACGGTGACGGCGGCGGAGCGGGACGACGCGCCGGTCCTGGCCGACACGATCGTCGAACACGCGTAAGACAAGCCCGCACACACACCCGCGCACACAAGCCCCGCGCACACAAGCCCCGCGCACACACCCGCGCACACAAGTCCTCGTAGACAAGTCAGTGAGGGGAGCCGCACCATGCGCGCAGCCGTACTGCACGAGATAGGCCAGGAGAAACTCGAGGTTCTCGACGACGTCGAGGCGGTGGGCTTCGGCCCCGGCAAGGTGAAGATCCGGGTACGGGCCACCGGCCTGTGCCACTCCGACGTATCGGCGATGAACGGCGTGCTGCCGCAGCCCGCGCCGTTCATCCCCGGCCACGAAGGCGCGGGCGAGATCATCGACGTCGGTGACGGCGTGACCGGGCTCAGCCAGGGCGACAGGGTGCTGCTGTGCTGGCTGCCCGCGTGCGGCACCTGTCCCGCCTGCAAGCGCGGCCAGACCCAGCTCTGCCTCGCCGGGTTCATGAACGCGGGCACACCCAACTTCAAGCGGCCCGGCGGTGACGTCTTCGGGTTCGCGGGTACGGGGACCTTCACCGAGGAGGTCGTGGTCGACGCGGGCTGCGCCGTGCCGATCCCGGACGACGTGCCCTTCGACATCGCGGCGCTGATCGGCTGCGGAGTGACGACGGGGCTCGGCGCGGCCATCAACACCGCTGATGTGGCCGCCGGTTCGTCGGTCGCCGTCATCGGCTGCGGCGGCGTCGGGATCTCCGCGATCCAGGGCGCGCGGCTCAAGGGCGCGGCGCAGATCATCGCCGTCGACCCGGTGGCGTCGCGCCGCGAGGCCGCGCTGAAGTTCGGCGCGACGGAGGCGGTCGCCCCGGACGGACTCGCCGACGCCAAACAGCGGGTGACGGCGGGCGAGGGCTTCGACTACGTCTTCGAGGTCGTCGGCAAGTCGGCCACGGCCCGCACCGCGTACGAGACGACACGGCGCGGCGGCACGCTCTGTGTCGTGGGGGCGGGGGCGCTCGACGACTTCCTCCAGCTCAACATGTTCGAGCTGTTCTTCGACGAGAAGAAGATCCTGCCGTCCATGTACGGCGGCGGCGACGTCCTCACGTCGTACGAGCGGGCCATCGCACTGTGGCGGGCGGGCCGCATCGACCTGGAGGGCCTGATCACGCACCGCGTGCAGCTGCCGGAGATCAACGAGGCGCTGGACCAGATGCGGACGGGTGTCGCGCTGCGCACCTGCATCGAAATCTGACCCCCCCCACCACCCGGCCCCCCCCAGGCCCCCGGCCCCTCCGGAACTCCTGGGAACTCCTGGGAACCCCCGGAATTTCCCGGGACTCCCCAAAAATCCCCGGCTGATACGGCTTCGAAAGGATTTTGATGTCACTGCCACTCGAGGGTCTGTCCGCGATCGTCACCGGGGCCGGCCGCGGGCTCGGCCGCGCCGAAGCGCTCGAACTCGCCCGGCTCGGCGCGAGCGTCGTCGTCAACGACTTCGGGCAGCCCGGCCGTGACGGCTCGGGCGAGGCGTCGGCCACGCCGGCCGAGGAGGTCGCCGCGGAGATTCGTGCCGCGGGCGGGTCGGCGGTCGCGCACCTGGGCGATGTCGCGGACCACGAACAGGCGCGCGGCCTCGTCCAGTTGGCGATCGAGACGTACGGCAAACTGGACATCCTGGTCAACAACGCGGGCATCCTGCGGGACCGGATGATCTTCTCGATGAGCGAGGGCGAATGGGACTCCGTCATCCACGTCCACCTCAAGGGCCATTTCAATACGACCCACTTCGCCTCCGTCCACTGGCGTGAGCGGTCCAAGGCGGCGGGGGGCCCGGTCTACGGCCGGATCGTCAACACGTCGTCGGAGGCGTTCCTCGCGGGGTCGGCCGGACAGCCGAACTACGCGGCGGCGAAGGGCGGCATCGTCGGTCTGACGACGTCCAGCGCGCTGGCACTCGACAAATATGGAGTAACAGTTAATGTCATCTGTCCGCGGGCAAGGACACGCATGACGGAGGACGTCTTCGCAGGCTTCCAAGAGCCCGACGCCGGCGAACTCGACGCCCTGGCCCCGGAACACGTGGCCCCGCTCGTCGGCTATCTGGCGTCGCCCGCCGCTGCCGGGGTGAACGGTCAACTCCTCGTCGTGCACGGCGGGATGGTGGCCGTGGTCGAACGCCCGAAGGTGGCCGCGAAGTTCGACACGGCGAAGGAGGCGTTCACGTACGAGGAGTTGGACGAGGCGCTGTCGCCGTACTACGCGGGACGCCCGCAGGGGGAGACGTTCGCGGCGGCGGAGGTGCTGGGGCTGAAGCGGGGGTGATCTTCCCCGGTCCCGCCGGACAGGCCGAATCCTGAATCCTTCGGCCTGTCCGGTCGGGGAAGGGAAGGGGAGGGGAGGCCTAGCCCGCGTCACCCTGCCGACGGTGCCTCCCCCGCGGGGCCACCGCCTCGTCATGTTCGGCCACCGGGCCCCGGTGCCTGCCGGCACCCGCCTCCGCCGCCGGCGGCGCCGGCTGGGACGCCACCCGCGGGTCGGCCACCTGCTCTGTCTCCGTACTGATCTCGGTCGTCGTCAACACACTCACCCCGTAAAACGGTAAAGAAGATCGTTCGGTACAGCCGGGCGAGTCTAACCAACGCCCGCACGCCCGGTGAGAGGCGCCTGCTGCAACGGAACGGGCCGCGCGGCGACCGGCGCGGGAGCCTCCTGCGGACCGGCGGATTCCGCCTCCGGGGCGGGAGTTTCGACCTCCGCGACACCGCACGGCGCCACCCCTGTTGCGTACGGAAGACGCAGGACGCCCGCCCGCGTCCACCAGCCCGCACCGGCCAACCACCCGCCTGGCGCCGCCAGTTGCCGCAGCCGCCGCTCGGCCGGGCGCCATATGCCGAGCCAGCTCCCCGCCGCCCCGTCGATCCGCAGCGCCACCGCACAGCTCTCCGGCATCAGCGTCTGCCCCGGCTGGATCGCGAACGGCGTCACCGCGAGATCCGGCAGCCGCAGGCACTCGGGGAAGCGCACCGGCCGCGTACCGCCCAACACCCCCCAGCCGAGCCGGTCGTGGCCCGGCGCGTCCGAACGGACAAGGAGCAGCCCGCTGTCGGCGTCCGCGAGCAGCACCCGGTCGTCGCTCTCCTCGGCGATCTGCAGGAGAGGGGACAGCTCGCCGTCCCGGCCCAGGTCGATCGCCACCGCCTTGACCCGGCCGTCCAACTCCCGGTCCAGGGCCAGGATCCGCCCCTCCCCGTCCAGCCAGACCCCGCCCGAACACCGCCCCGGGATCTCCGCGAGATGCTCGGGCCCGAAGGCCCCGCCCGCCACCAGCCACAGGTCCGTCGACTCCGGGCCCACGGCGATCGCGTACGCCCGTGTACCGCCCGGCGACGGCGGCAGCAGACTCAGCCGGTCCGTGCCGCAGTCGATGCCGCCGAGCGGGACCTCACCGGTCCCAGGCCCCGTCGGATAGAGGAGACAGAACGCGTGCCGCCCGTCCACCACCCGGTGGATGAGTACGCGCCCGTCCGCCATCGGCAGCACCTCCGTGCCGGGCTCCTCCGGCTGACCGCCGGGCAGCGGCACCGCGTAGGGCTCGGGGGAGTCGAGGGTCCAGCGCTCGGGGAACCAGGAACCGGCGTCGTACACGAGACGCGCGGCGTACGCGCAGTCGGCGGTGATCACCAGGGGAGCCGGAGCCGGAGCCAGAACCAGAACCGGAGCCGGAGCGGTCGCCGTCGGCGGCGCGGCCGGTGCGGGGGGCGGCTCGGAGACCGGCTCGGACATCGGCTCGGACATCGGCGTGGCCGGCGGCGTGGACGGCGGCGCGGTCATGGGCTCGGGCTCCATCGTGGGCGCTGTCATGTGGGGCACCTCCGGCCCCGAAGCTAGTTTTCGCACGCACAGCCGTGGCACCTGTGGACGCCCGCTTCACACAGAAGGGTGGCAATGTCACGGTTCGGCTGAGGGTGCGGGGGTGGTTGTGCTGGGCGGGGAGGGCGCGCTTAAAGTAAGGCGAACCTAAGTGGTTGCTGTGCGGCCCGGAAGGTACAGCGGCGCTCAGTACGCAGACGTACCGCACCGCCCCGCACCGCCCGAGCCGCGCAGCGACCCGCACACACCCTGGAGCACCGATGTCCCCGTCCGTCAGGTCCAGCAGTTCCATGCGGCCCCGCCGTCACCGCGCCACCGCGGCGGTCGCCCTCGCCGTGGCCGGCGCGCTCTCCCTCGCGGCCTGCGGCTCCGGCGACGGCGGCGCGGACTCCGGCAAGTCCGACAACGGCAGCGGCAGCAAGTCCGTCGCCCAGGGCGGCGACGACTTCGCCAAGGCCGCCGAGCAGACGGCGAAGATGGGCACCAAGGCCAAGGCGGGCGAATTCCCCCGCACCATCACGCACGCCCGCGGCAAGACCGAGCTGAAGGCGCAGCCCAAGCGGGTCGTGGTCCTGGACGTCGGCGAGCTGGACAACGTGGTCTCCCTGGGCGTGAAGCCCGTAGGCTACGCGCCCACCGAGGGCGACGACGGCGTACCCGGCTACCTGAAGAAGGCGGCCGGCAGCCCCAAGGACGTCGGCACGATCAACTCCCTCAACCTGGAGGCGATCGCCGCGCTCGAACCGGACCTGATCCTCGGCAGCGAGCTGCGCGCCGCCAAGCTCTACCCGCAGCTCTCGAAGATCGCCCCGACCGTGTTCTCCATCCGCCCCGGCTTCACGTGGAAGGAGAACTACCTCCTGAACGCGGCCGCCCTCGACAAGACCGAGAAGGCGAAGAACGAGCTCGCCCTGTACGAGGAGAAGGCGCGGGCCCTGGGCCGTGACCTCGGCGACGACAAGCCGACCATCACGATGCTCCGCTACATGCCGGACCGCATCCGCCTCTACGCGAAGGCGTCCTTCATCGGCACGATCCTCGACGACGCCGGTCTGCCCCGCCCGAAGAACCAGCAGATCAACGACCTCGCCACCGAGATCAGCCCCGAGAAGATCGACGAGGCCGACGCGGACTGGATCTTCACGGGTGTCTACGGGGACGCCAAGAAGACGGGCCGCTCCGAGGCCGAGAAGAACCCCCTGTGGAAGAAGCTCGACGCGGTGAAGAACGGCCAGGCCAAGGACGTCCCGGACGAGACGTGGTACCTGGGCCTGGGCGTGACGGCGGCGAACGAGGTCCTGGACGACCTGAAGGCGACGCTCGCCCCGTAAACCTGAAGGCGACGCTCGCCCCGTAAAGAGGCGCCCCGTAAAGAGGCGCCTCGCGAAGACGCGCCTCGCGAAGAGGCGCCTCGCGTGCGAGGTGCCCTGTAGTGGCGCGGGGAACTGCGCCCCTACAGGGCACTCAGCAACGCACGACATGCCGAGCGCAGCGGGAAGGTAGCCTTTTCCCCGTGCCCCGTCTGTCAGAAATCATCGCCGCCCTCGACGCCCTGTGGCCCCCCGAGCGGGCCGAGCAGTGGGACGCGGTCGGCACGGTCTGCGGCGATCCCGACGCGGAGGTCACCCGTGTCCTCTTCGCCGTCGACCCCGTCCAGGAGATCGCCGACGAGGCGGTGCGGCTGGGCGCCCAGCTCCTGGTCACCCACCACCCGCTCTATCTGCGCGGTACGACGACGGTCTCGGCCGGCACCTTCAAGGGCCGCGTCGTGCACGAGCTGATCAAGAACGACGTGGCGCTGCACGTGGCGCACACCAACGCGGACCGCGCCGACCCCGGAGTCTCCGACGCCCTCGCCGGCGCCCTCGACCTCCGCGTCGTGCGCCCCCTCGTACCGGACCCGACCGACGAGCACGGCCGCCGCGGCCTCGGCCGGATCTGCGAGCTCGAACACCCGCTGACGCTCGCCGAACTCGCCGAGCGCGCCGCGAAGCGGCTGCCCGGCACCGCGCAGGGCATCCGCGTCGCGGGCGACCCGGACGCCCTGATCCGCACCGTCGCGGTCAGCGGCGGCTCCGGCGACAGCCTCTTCGACGACGTACGGGCCGCCGGTGTGGACGCCTTCCTCACCGCCGACCTGCGCCACCACCCGGCGTCCGAGGCCCGCGAGCGCACCCCGCTCGCGCTGCTCGACGCCGCGCACTGGGCCACCGAGTGGCCCTGGTGCGAGCTGGCCGCAGCCCAGCTCGACGAGATTTCCGACCGTCACGGATGGGGCCTTCGCGTCCACGTCTCGAAGACGGTCACCGACCCCTGGACCGCCCACGCGGCCTCTCCTCTCAACGACTCATCTGGAGCCCCCAACTGAACGCCGCGCCCGCCGACCAGATCCGACTGCTCGACGTCCAGGCCCTGGACGTACGACTGCAGCAGCTCGCGCACAAGAAGAAGTCGCTGCCCGAGCACGCCGAGATCGAGTCGCTGAACAAGGACCTCGCGCAGCTGCGCGACCTGCACGTCGCCTCGACGACCGAGGAGAGCGACTGCGCCCGCGAGCAGACCAAGGCGGAGCAGGACGTCGACCAGGTGCGCCAGCGCGCGGCCCGCGACCAGCAGCGCCTCGACTCGGGCGCGATCAGCTCCCCCAAGGACCTGGAGAACCTCCAGCGAGAGATCGCCTCGCTCGCCAAGCGCCAGGGCGACCTGGAGGACGTCGTCCTGGAGGTCATGGAGCGCCGCGAGTCCGCCCAGGAGCGGGTCTCCGAGCTGGCGGGGCGCGTCTCGTCCGTCCAGTCGAAGATCGACGACGCGACGGCCCGCCGTGACGCCGCCTGCGAGGAGCTCGACGGCGAGGCCGCCACGGTCAGCAAGGAGCGCGAGGTCGTGGCGGGTTCGATCCCGGCCGACCTCCTCAAGCTGTACGACCGGCTGCGTGAGAAGGCGGGCGGCATCGGCGCCGCCAAGCTCTACCAGCGCCGCTGCGAGGGCTGCCGCCTGGAGCTGGACATCACCGACTTCAACGAGGTGAAGGCGGCGTCCCCCGACACGGTCGTGCGGTGCGAGAACTGCAGCCGCATCCTGGTGCGTACGTCCGAGTCCGGCCTGTAAGGGACTGCGGCGGTGCGGGAGTTCATCGTCGAGGCCGACGGCGGGTCGCGGGGCAACCCGGGGCCCGCGGGCTACGGTTCCGTGGTGATCGACGCGGCGTCGGGGGAGACCCTGGCGGAGGCCGCGGAGTTCATCGGCGTCGCGACGAACAACGTCGCCGAGTACAAGGGTCTGGTGGCGGGCCTGAAGGCCGCGCACGCGCTCGACCCCGCGGCGTCCGTCCATGTCCGGATGGACTCCAAGCTGGTCGTCGAGCAGATGTCGGGCCGCTGGCAGATCAAGCACCCGGACATGAAGCCGCTCGCCGCGGAGGCCGCGCGGGTCTTCCCCGCGTCTCAGGTGACGTACGAGTGGATCCCGCGCGAGAAGAACAAGCACGCGGACCGGCTCGCCAACGAGGCGATGGACGCGGGCAAGCGGGGCAAGCAGTGGGAGGCGTCGGCGTCCACGGCGGAGCTGGACGCGGGCGCGGCCGCCTCCGTGTCCTCCTCCGGGCCGCCCGGTGACGCGGCCGCCGGTGCGGCGAAGGCGCGGGCGGCGCTGGCGGAGCGCCGGGCGCCGGACGCCCGTGCGGCGGGCAACGTCGCGGCGACGCCGACCCCGTCCGCCCCGCCCGTCGGCTGGGCCGCCCCCGACCTCGGCGCTCCCGCGACCTTCGTCCTGCTGCGGCACGGCGAGACCGCGCTGACGCCGCAGAAGAGGTTCTCCGGAAGCGGCGGTTCCGACCCGTCCCTCTCTGACGTGGGCCGGGAGCAGGCCGAACGCGCGGCGGCGGCGCTCGCCGCGCGCGGCACGATCGAGGCGATCGTCTCCTCGCCGCTCAAGCGCTGCCAGGAGACCGCGCAGGCGGTGGCCGCCCGGCTCGGACTCGACGTACGGATCGAGGACGGGCTGCGTGAGACGGACTTCGGGGCCTGGGAGGGCCTGACCTTCGGCGAGGTGCGCGAGCGCCGGCCGGAGGAGCTGAACGCGTGGCTGTCGTCGGCGAAGGCGGCACCGCCGGGCGGCGAGTCGTTCACGGCGGTGGCCCGCAGGGTGTCGGCGGCGCGGGACCGGCTGACCGCCGAGTACGCGGGCCGGACGGTACTGCTCGTCACGCACGTCACGCCGATCAAGACCCTGATCCGTCTCGCCCTGGGCGCCCCGCCCGAGGCCCTGTTCCGGATGGAACTCTCGGCGGCGTCACTGTCGGCGGTGGCGTACTACGCGGACGGCAACGCGTCGGTGCGCCTCCTGAACGAGACGGCGCATCTGCGCGGGTAGTCCGTCGGACTTCAGCCGCGGAGGGCGGCGGCCTCACGCGCCAGCTTCTCGACCCGCGCCCAGTCCTTCGTGGCGACGGCGTCGGCGGGCAGCATCCAACTGCCGCCCACGCAGCCGACGTTGGGCAGCGCGAGGTAGGAGGGCGCGGAGGCGAGGGAGATGCCGCCGGTGGGGCAGAACCGGGCCTGCGGCAGCGGACCGCCGAGGGACTTGAGATAGGCGGTCCCGCCGGCGGCCTCCGCCGGGAAGAACTTCATCTCGCTGACCCCGCGCTCGAGCAGCGCGACCACCTCCGAGGTCGTCGACACACCCGGCAGGAACGGCACCCCCGAGTCCTTCATCGCGTCGAGCAGCGAGTCGGTCCACCCCGGGCTGACGAGGAACCGCGCCCCGGCGGCCACGGAGTCGGCGACGCCCCGGGCGGAGATGACGGTGCCCGCGCCGACCACGGCGTCCGGAACCTCGGCGGCGACGGCCCGGATCGCGTCGAGCGCGACGGGGGTCCGCAGGGTCACCTCGATGGCGGGCAGCCCGCCCGCGACCAGCGCCCGCGCCAGAGGCACGGCGTCACCGATCTCCTCCACGACGACGACGGGAACGACGGGGGCGAGATCGAGCACGGAGGGCACGCCGGGAGTGGCCGAGGAAGTCATGCGGACATCCTGCCCCGCCGTCGGCAACATGCGCAAAGCCCGTTGCAGTCTCTGCAACGCCTGTTCGGAGTGATCGGGCGGGTGGGCAGGAAAGGCCTGTTCGTGCACACGAGGCCTGTTCGTGCGCACGAGGCCTGTTCGTGCACACGAGGCCTGTTCGTGCGCCCGGACGCGCCGGGCAACTAACCTGTCTCCGGGGCCGCACCCCCACCCCCATCCCTCCGAAGGAGACACCTTGCTCGTGCTGCTGCCGCCCTCCGAAGGCAAGGCCCCCTCCGGCCGCGGCGCCCCCCTGAAGCCGGAGTCCCTCTCCCTGCCGTCCCTCGCGGACGCGAGAAGCGCCGTCCTCGACGAGCTGGTCGACCTGTGCGTGGCGGACGAGGAGAAGGCCAGGGACGTACTCGGTCTGAGCGAGGGCCTGCGGGGCGAGATCGCCAAGAACGCCGAACTGCGGACGGCGGGCGCGCGCCCCGCGGGCGAGATCTACACCGGAGTTCTGTACGACGCCCTGGACCTGGCCTCCCTCGACGCCGCCGCCAAGCGCCGCGCGTCCCGCTCCCTGCTCGTCTTCTCGGGCCTGTGGGGCGCCGTCGGCATCGGCGACCGTATCCCCTCCTACCGCTGCTCCATGGGCGTGAAGCTGCCGGGCCTCGGCGCCCTGGGCGCCCACTGGCGTACGCCGATGGCCTCCGCGATGCCGGAGGCGGCGGGCGACGGTCTCGTACTCGATCTGCGGTCGTCGGCGTACGCGGCGGCATGGAAGCCGAAGGGCGAGGTCGCGGGCCGGACGGCGACGGTACGGGTGCTGCACGCGCAGACCGACCCGAAGACGGGCGTCGAGAAGCGCTCCGTCGTCTCGCACTTCAACAAGGCGACGAAGGGCCGGATCGTCCGCTCCCTCCTGTCGACCGGCGCCCAGCCGAAGAACCCCGCCGAACTGGTGACGGCCCTGCGGGACCTGGGCCACGTGGTGGAGGCGGAGGCCCCCGCGAAGGCGGGGAAGGCGTGGGCACTGGACGTGGTGGTACGAGAGATCCACTGAGCCCGGGGTCCAAGCGGTGGGCCGGGGCCGATCCAGTGGGCCGGGGGCGGACCAGTCCTCCCGTCCCACCGGGGCGCTCGGAGCGGACCAGTCCTCCCGTCCCACCGGGGCGCTCGGAGCGGACCAGTCCCCTCCCGTCCCACCGAGGCGCTCGGAGCCGACCAGCCCCCCCCGGCCCACCGAGACGAGCGCCCGCCCCCCGCCAGGCCTACGCTCGATGCATGCCCCGCCGCCACCTCCACGTGACCGGCGCAGCCGAGGCTCCGTTGCGGGGCGTGCTGCGTGACCTGCGGACGAAGCTGGACGTGCCCGGCGACTTCCCGGCCGACGTCCTCGCCGAGGCCGAGCGCGCCGCCGCCGCGCCACGGCTGCCCGACGACGACGCGACGGACATCCCCTTCTTCACCGTCGACCCGCCCACCTCCGTCGACCTCGACCAGGCGATGCACCTGTCCCGGCGCGACGGCGGCGGGTTCCGGGTGCGGTACGCCATCGCGGACGTCGCCGCGTACGTCACGCCGGGCACGGCGCTCGACGCGGAGGCCCACCGCCGCGTCACCACCCTCTACTTCCCCGACGAGAAGGTCCCGCTGCACCCCACCTCGCTGAGCGAGGGCGCCGCCAGCCTGCTCCCCGGCCAGGACTGCCCGGCGGCGCTCTGGACGATCGACCTCGACGACGAGGGGCGCACGCTCTCCGTCGACGTACGCCGTGCCCTCGTACGCAACCGCGCGAAGCTGGACTACGAAGGAGTGCAGCGGGAGATCGACGCCGGTACCGCAGAGGAGCCGGTCGCGCTGCTCGCCGAGATCGGCCGGCTGCGCGAACGCCTGGAGGTCGAACGCGGCGGCATCTCCCTCAACGTCCCCGAGCAGGAGATCGTCGAACGGGACGGCAGGTACGAACTCGCCTACCGCGCGCCCCTCCCCGCCGACGGCTGGAACGCCCAGATCTCCCTGCTCACGGGCATGGCAGCGGCAGAGCTGATGATCGACACGGGTACGGGCATCCTGCGTACGCTGCCCACGGCCCCGGACGGCGCGGTCGGGAGGCTGCGCCGTACCGCAAAGGCCCTGCACATCGACTGGCCGCACCACGTCCCGTACGCGGAACTCGTCCGCTCGCTCGACCCGGCCGCGTCGTCCCACCACGCCGCGTTCCTCCAGGAGTGCACGACGCTGCTGAGGGGCGCGGGCTACACGGCCTTCAGCGGCGGCGAGGTCCCCGAGCTGACCACGCACGCCGCGGTGGCCGCCCCCTACGCCCACTGCACGGCACCGCTGCGGCGCCTCGTCGACCGTTACGCCGCCGAGCTCTGCCTGGCCGCCTGCGCGGGCGATCCGCCCCCGGAGTGGGTGCTCGCCGCGCTGCCGGAGCTGCCCAAGGAGATGGCGGAGGGCACGCGGCGCGGCAACACCGTCGAGCGTGCCTGCGTGGACATCGTCGAGGCGGCGCTGCTGAAGGAGCGGGTCGGAGAGATCTTCGACGCGGTGGTGGTGGACGTGAAGGAGGGCGAACCGGCCGCCGGGACCGTCCAGTTGACCGAACCGGCGATCGTCGCCCCCATCTCGGGCGGCACGGGCCCGCTGCCGCTGGGGGAGCGGCTGCGGGTACGGCTGACGCAGGCGGACCCGGGGGCGGCGGAGGTCCGGTTCGCACCGGCCTGAGGCCTGAGGCCTGAGGCCCGCGGCTACGGGGCTACGGGGCTACGGGGCGTCCGCCCGCTCGGCGGTGGCGGCCTTCAGCGCGGCCAGCAGTGCGGCCGGATCGTCGGCGTGCAGCCGCACGGTCGTCACGGGACGCCCCTTCCCCAGGAACCCGACCGCCGTCACCGGCTCCGTCAGATCCAGCGTGACGGAGGTCTGCGCGCCGACCGGCAGATCGAGCACCCCGTCCGCGGCCTCGTGCGTGAAGCGCCGCTCGCCGCGTACGGCGGCGATGTGCTCCAGCGGTATCCGCAGATCGCGGTGGGCGCCCTTGCGTACGCGGAAGGAGTCGGCGGACAGCACGTGCGGCCGGGTCACGGAGGCGGCGTGCACGCCGAGCATCAGGATGACGCTGTAGACGTCGACGAAGAGCGTGATCTGGTGGAGCAGGGGCCAGTTCCGCAGCAGCACGGCGAGGGCGACGGTCTCGATGACGCAGACGAGGATGAACCCGTAGAACCCCGCGGCCTGATCCCGCGCGTGCCCGAACGCCAGGTCCCCTTCCCGCACCCCGTTCCGCCGCCGGGCCGCCCACAGCACGAGGCTCACCATGGCCCGCAGCTCATGCCCGACGATCCGCCGCAGCACCTTCCTTCCGCCCACCTTCCTTCCGCCCACCTTCCCTCCGGTCACCTTCCCTCCGGTCACTTTCCCCCCACCCACCTTCCCTCCGCTCATCGCGCACCCCGCTCCACGAGCAGCCGCATGGCGCGGCGCACGGCCTCGGCCTGAGCGGGGGCGAAGTCGGCGAAGAAGGCGCGGAGGAAGGCGGAGCCGGAGCCGGAACCGGAACCGTCGGGAGTGCCTTGCCGGTGAGGGCTCCCCAGGGCCGCGTCGGAGTCGGCGAACGCCACGAGCTGCTCCCGCCCCAGCTCCTCCACCATCGAGTCCGGCAGACACGCGGCCAGCGCCCGCGCCGTCTCCTCCACGCGAGGGTCGGAGGGATCGGCGTCCACCAGCTCGTCGAGCCGGGCGTACACGTCGTGCGCGGCCTCCAGCGCGCCCGGTCCTTCGAGCGCGGGCCGCAGCGCGGCGAGCAGGCGGTCGCGTTCCGGTGCGGGCGCGGCCGTCTCGATCAGGGCGAGCAGCTCACGGTCCTTGGCGGCCATCGCCGAGCCGGGGCCTTCGGAGAGATGGCCCGACGCGCGGGCCATCTCGCCGAAGAACTCGGCGAGTTCGGGGGAGACGGGCCCCTCGGCGGCGAGGCGTCCGCCGGCCGTGTCGGCGAGCAGCTCCCGCAGCCGCGCCCTGCGCTCCCTGATCGCGGCCTCCTGCCGGGCGAGGTCCTCGTCCAGCTCCGCGAGCACCTCGGCCAGCTCGCGCCCCGCGTCGTCCGCGACCACGTCCCGCACCTCGGTGAGGCCGAGCCCCAGCTCGGTCAGGCGCCGGATCCGGGCGAGCGCGACGGCGTGCCGCAGCGTGTACTCGCGATAGCCGTTGGCCCGCCGCTCGGGCTCGGGGAGCAGCCCGAGGTGGTGATAGTGCCTGATGGCCCGCGTGGTCACGCCGACGACACCGGCGAGCTCCCCGATCCGCATCCCGCTCGGTCGTCCGTACGACTGTCCGTACGACTGTCCGCTCGGTTTTCCGCTCGGCTTTCCGTTCATGGGGCCAGTAGAAACGTTGACGCTGCGGCAAGGTCAAGCGGACACGGGGCAGGGCTCGCCGGGCAGGACCCGCCGGGTGGTCGAAGCCTGACGATCACCCCTGATCCTGTGCCACGATCGAGGGAACAACTCTTGATCTCATGGACGGCGGATCACCGATGTCCCAGTCTGGCGAGCGACCGAGGAAGGGGCGTGACATGACTGCCATGGCACATGAGCCGCTCACGCGGGCGGAGGTCCTGCTGGAGGGCTTCCTGGCCCTGGACACCCCAGAGGGTTTCCGGGCGGAACTGATCGAGGGGGAGATTGTCGTGACGCCGCCGCCGGACGGGGACCACGAGCAGTACATCAACCTGATCGTCAAGCAGGTGATCAGGCGCTCTCGGACCGATATGGACTTCTCCGGGAACAAAGGGCTGAGGCTGAAGAGCGGGGGCGCTTGCCCGAAGAACCACGCTATCCCGGATGCCACCTTCGCCCCCACGAAGCTGCGTCTCTTCGTTGGCGCCGACCCCTGGATGCCCTGTGACGGCGTAGCCCTGGTCGTCGAGGTCACCTCGACCAAGCCGCAGGCGGACCGGGAGGCCAAGCGGCGCTGCTACGCCCGCGGCGGCATCCCGGTCTATCTGCTCATCGACCGTGACGAATCCTCGGTGACTCTGTTCCGTGAGGCCGAAGGGGACGACTACCGGCAGCACTGCACGGTCCCTTTCGGCAAGGCGCTCGCCCTTCCTGAGCCGTTCGGTTTCGAGCTGGAGACCTCGGAGTTCGGCTGAGTCTTCGGCACGTTCCCGTAGCCCCGTAGCCCCGTAGCCCCGTAGCCCCGTAGCCCTGTAGCCCTGTAGCTCTGAAGCCCTTGGCCCTGTAGTGCCGGACGACGCGGACCGCGGCGACGGCATGGAAGCGGGGCGCGGGGGCGTTGCATCCCTGAGAGGAACGAAGCGAGCGGGGAGCGACGGCATGGCGGGCGAGGAATGGGGCGGGAGAGGCGGCCGCGACGTACGAAGGGGAAGCGGGAATGCCGGCCGTGAGCAGGCCATCTGGACCCGCGCCCACCTCGGCACGGACGCCCCGCCCCTCGACCTCCTCACGGCCCGCTTCGACCGCCACCGCTATGCCCCGCACTACCACGAGGAGTTCACCGTCGGCGTCTGCACCGGCGGCGCCGAGATCATCGACTACCGGGGCGAGCGACTGCACGTAGGCCTGGGAACGATCGTCGTCCTTGCCCCCGGCGAGGTGCACACCGGCGGACCCGGCCACCACGGCGGCTACGCCTACCGGGCGATGTACCCGGCGCGCTCCCTCCTCGCCGAGGGCACCGTGACCACCCCGCACTTCCGCGACCCGGTGGTGAACGACCCCGAGCTGGCGGCGGCCCTCCGCACGGCACACACCGAACTCAGCGGCGCCGCCGACCCGTTGGAGGCGGAGTCACGACTGCCCTGGCTGCTCACGGCCCTGGCCCGTCGGCACGGCACGGCCCGCCCGCTGTGCGACACGATCCCCGGAGCCGACGCGATAGCCCGCGCGGTACGCGACCGCCTGGCGGACGAACTCCTCTCCCCGCCCTCCCTCTCCGAACTGGCCGCCCCTCTGGGCCTGTCCCGCTACCAACTCCTACGGGCCTTCCGTACGTCGACGGGGCTGCCGCCCTACGCCTGGCTGGCCCAGCACAGGGTGACCCGGGCCCGCACGCTGCTCGACGCGGGGCTGCGCCCGGCCGAGACGGCGGCCCTGGTGGGCTTCGCCGACCAGGCGCATCTGACACGCTGGTTCCGCCGCATCCTGGGGGTGACCCCGGCGGCGTACCGCAACAGCGTTCAAGACGTCGCACATTGAACGAACCGAGACTGCCCGCATGACTGCACGCGGCTGGTTCCTGTTCTCCCTGATGGGTGTCCTGTGGGGCATCCCGTACCTGATGATCAAAGTGGCCGTCGAAGACCTCTCGCCGACGATGGTGGTCTTCGTCCGCTGCGCGCTCGGCGCCGCGCTGCTCCTGCCGTTCGCGATACGACAAGGGGGCCTGCCCAGGGTCGTACGCGAACACTGGAAGCCCATGCTGGCCTTCGCGGCGACGGAGATCCTGGGCCCCTGGTGGACCCTCACGGACGCGGAACGCCGCCTATCCAGCTCGACGGCGGGCCTGCTGATCGCGGCGGTCCCGATCATCGGCGCGGTCGTGGCCCGCTTCTTCGGCGACACGGAACGCCTGGGCGCCCGCCGCCTGACGGGCCTGGGTCTGGGCCTGGCCGGAGTGGCGATCCTGACCCTCCCCCACCTCACGGGTGGCGACGCCTGGTCCCTGACGGAGGTCCTGCTGACGGCGCTGGGCTACGCCATCGCGCCCCTGATCGTGGCCCGCCACCTCAAGCCGGTCCCGACCCTGCAACTGATCGCCCCGTGCCTGACGCTGGCGGCAGTGGTCTACGCGGTACCGGCGGCGGCGACCTGGCCGACGACGGTGCCGGACACCAAGACCCTGGCGTCGCTGGCCGGGCTCGGCGTCATCTGCACGGCCCTGGCGTTCGTGGTCTTCCTGGAGCTGATCAGGGAGGCGGGCCCGACGAGGGCGGTGGTCTTCACGTACGTGAATCCGGCGGTGGCGGTTGCGGCAGGAGTGGCGTTCCTCTCCGAACCGCTGACGGCGGCGATCCTGGCGTCCTTCACCCTGATCCTCACGGGCTCGTTCTTGGCGACGTCGTCGGCGGCGGGGCGGAGCCGGGGCACACGGCGGGTAACATGGTCGGCACGGCAGACGAGCCGGGCGGACGGCCGCGTGAAGCTCCCCTCACCAGGGGGTCTTCCCGAGGAACGTCCGGGCTCCACAGGGCAAGGTGGTGGCTAACGGCCACCCGGGGTGACCCGCGGGACAGTGCCACAGAAAACAGACCGCCGGAGGCTTCGGCCTTCGGTAAGGGTGAAACGGTGGTGTAAGAGACCACCAGCGCCTGAGGTGACTCAGGCGGCTAGGTAAACCCCACTTGGAGCAAGGTCAAAAGGAGCCACCTCGGTGGCTCTGCGCGGACGTCCGAGGGCTGCCCGCCCGAGTCCGCGGGTAGACCGCACGAGGTCGGCAGCAATGCCGACCCTAGATGGATGGCCGTCTCCCCGGCCGCCGCGAGGCGACCGGGCGACAGAACCCGGCGTACAGCCCGACTCGTCTGCCTTTTTCGGCCCTGACCTGGGGTTATTCCAGGTGTGGGGCCGTATGGCGGTGGGTGGGGTGTGCCCGGCTGAGCGTGGGTGTTCCCGGGAGTTCCCGCGTGTTTGTGCACGGGGTGTGCACGCGGGGCGGGCTCAAGCCGTTGCGATGAGGCTGCGCAGGTTCGAATCATCGGCGGGGTTGTCAACGGGTAGGTGCCCGCCGCATCATGGCCCGTTGCGACGCACACCCCTGGCGTATGTGTGCGGACGATCGCGATCCCCTGGCGGCAGACGCTCAGTTGACCGGAATGCTGAAACGGGCCCTGGTCGGATGCCGCGTCGAGGACGACGGGGATCGTGGACTCACCCAGGCGGTGGAGACGCTGGGCATCGCTCTGCACGAGGAAGCCGCCGTCGATCCCTCTACGCCGGGAGTCCCCGGATCTGACGCCCAGCTTCCGTTGCCGGGTAGAGGATGGCGTCGGCGACCCGCCCGCCGGAATCCTTGACGCCACCGCTGAAGTTGAGACGGCCCGTGGTGCCGGTCTTGGCGGCGATGCCATCCCAGTACATGGCTTCGCGCTCCCAGCGGATACCGGCCAGCAGGCTGCGCAGTTCGTCGGGGTTGACGCCGCCGAGGGAGTCGGACCAGGGCGTCGACTGGTGTGCCGCGACACCGAGTCCCGCGATGACGGCAGGCGCGGTGATGGCGCTGCGAGACGTGAAGCTGCCGAGGTGTTCCGTGATGATTCCGGCCAGGAGCGGCACTACGGTGCGCTCGACGAGCCCGGCGTCGGTGCCCGCGGGCAGGCCGTCCTCGTGGATGGTCTCGGATGACAGGTTCAGGCCGGAGCGGCCGTAGACGGTGGCCACCACGAGGGCGCGCAGCGCCGAGAGAGTGACGACCTCGGCGTCCGTCTTGCCGACCTGGCGCTTGCTGGCATTGACGAGCTTGCTGAAAGGCACGACCTTGCCGTCGATCTCGACCTTGACGACCTCGGCGACACGGTGCGCGAGACGCGTGGCGAGGTCGCGCTGGTCCATGGACATGGAGAGGTTCTTGGAGACGTCGATACCCAGGACGTTGCGGTCGTGGAAGATCTGGCGGGCGTCGGCGGGGGCGAGGCCTACGTACATCTCGAACGGAATGCGGACGGCCATGAGCTGCTCGTAGGAGAGCCCGAACTTCTCGGGGCCGTCGAAAAGGTCGTGCCAGGCGGTCAGCTGGGTCTCACCGTCGACAGCGACCACCGTGGCGCCGGGCGCGATGGTGAGGGTCCGCAGTCCGGTGCCAGGCAGCAACTCGTCGCTGACCGCCCCGACGGTCCCGGCATGCCAGAAGGTGATCGGCGGCAGCGACCAGGCCTCGCCCCACGCGCCGTTGAGGCCCGTGGCGATGTACTCGGCGTACGACGTGGCGTTCTTGCCCTTGCCCGTCGACTTCAGAGTGCGCTGGACCTGCGCACGGATCTCGGCGTGCTGGCGGAGCTGGCCGGAGGCGGCCTTCAGGGACTTCTGGTCCTCCTCGCGGCGGGGCGACGGAACCATCTGCAGGAGTGCGGGCAGGGAGACCGTTCCGATGACCGCGTCCTCGCGGAACGGCATGACGGTGATCTGGGTGCCTTCGATGACGGTGGTCGGCATGGTGAGGCGCATAGAGGCTCCTTGGCCGGTATGGGTTGGCTGACTTGCCGCTCCCAGCTGCAAGCAGTCATGAGTAAACAGATGCCTGAAAGCACTGTCAAACGACTTGACGGGTTTGACGGGTGCTGTAGGGTGTTTACTGTTCACCTCCGAGAGGTTCAGGACTCCAGGTCATGCCCCATCAGTCACCCGCGCAGCACCCGTCACCGCCGTCCTCTGCGGCGCAGGTGACGGCGGCTGAGATCTCCCGCATTGCGGGAGTCACGCGCGCCACCGTCAGTAACTGGCGTCGGCGTCATGAGGACTTCCCCGCCCCTTCGGGCGGTACGGAGAGCAGCCCGCTGTACGACCTCCAGGCCGTGCAGGCCTGGCTGGGTAAACGCGGGCATGCATCCGCCGCCTCCCCGGCGGAGGAGCTGCGCACGGTCCTGCGCCTGCAGGGCGCCGGCTCAGGTGCGGCCGCGCGCTTGATCCCCCTGGTCCTTGCGGCATCCCGCCGTACCTCCGAGGATCTGGAACGGCTGGCCTCGTCCCCTGACGACGGGCTGATCGCCCAGGCCGATGCCGCTGCCGACCGCCTCCCGGCCGCCGTGCCGCTGGCCGAGCCGGTCCGCTACGACTCCGGTGACGCGGGTGCGGTCCGGGCGCTGTTGCGGTGCGTACAGGCGGCCGGCCCGCAGGTCGCTCTCGGTGTCCTGGCCGAACGCGAGCTGGACGGGGGGGCAGCCACCGGCACTTACCCGACGCCCGAGGGCCTGGCTGCGCTCATGGCCCGGCTCCTCCCCGAGGGTGTCGTCACCGTCCTCGACCCGGCCTGTGGGAGCGGCACGCTGCTCGTTGCGGCGGCCCGGCAGGGAGCGCGCGAGCTGTACGGGCAGGACGCGCTGCCCGTACAGGCTCAACGCTCGGCCGTGCGACTGCTGTTGAGTTCGGCTGCCACCGCGCCGACATCGGAGGCCGCCGGTGAAGTCCCCGAGGACGCTGTGACGATCCGTACCGGCGACAGCCTGCGCGACGACGCGTTTCCCGGCCTGACCGTGGACGCAGTCCTGTGTAACCCGCCCTTCGGTGACCGCGACTGGGGCCATGAAGAGCTGGCGTACGACCCGCGATGGGCGTACGGGGTTCCGCCTCGCATGGAGTCCGAACTTGCCTGGGTGCAGCATGCGTTGGGGCACGTCGAGCCCGGCGGCTTCGTGGTCATGGTGCTGCCGCCCGGTGCCGCCTTCCGCACCTCGGGTCGCCGGATCCGCGCGGAGCTCGTACGGAGCGGGGCCCTGCGCGCGGTGGTTTCCCTGCCGCCGGGTGCGGCCTATCCGCTGCACATCGGTCTGCATGTCTGGGTACTGCAGCGGCCGGATCCGGGAAGCGCGGAACGCAAGGCGGTGCTGTTCGTCAATAGTGAGGGCGAGCGGACGGCCGTCCGGGACACCGTGATGGGCGCCTCGACTCGTGGCACGCGTGGTGGCAGCCGCGTGGAGCAGCAGCCATTCGACTGGGCTGACCTGACGGCACGCGTTGTCGAGCAGTGGAAGGCGTTCTCGTCGGACCCGGATGCCTTCAGTGACGAGCCGGGCGTGTCCCGTGCTGTGCCCGTCGTCGACTTGATCGGTGAAGTCGTTGACGTCACCCCGGTACGCCATGTTCGGTCAACGGCCGCGGACATTGAGCCCGAGGCATTGGCCGGGCGGGTGGCGGACTTGCAGGAACAACTGGCCGATCAACTCAAGGGGTTGAGCGCTGCCGCTGCGCACGGGAAATGGCAGCCGTCCGCTGCGCAGCCCGACGCATGGCGCACGGCCACGGTCGCCGATCTGGCACGGGGCGGCGCGCTGACGGTGCTGCGGGGGGCACTGCCCGCTTCACGGGACACGGCGAGCGGCGGCGCGGAGGACGACCGCCCGGTGCTGACCGTCCAGGACATCTCCGCCGGCGGCCCTGCCTCGGGAACGGCCGATCGGATCCGGCTCGATGCCGCGCAGGCTGTCAGCGCGGGGGATGTCGTGCTGTGCGGCGTCGCTCCACAAGGGGGACGAGGGGCGATGTCCAGGGTGACCGGTGATCGTGACGCGGGCTGCCTGCTCGGTCCTAACCTTCACCTCCTGCGGCCGGACCCGGCCCGCTTGGACGCCTGGTTCCTCGCCGGGTTCTTGGGAGCGGAGGACAACATTGCGGCGGCCTCGACGGGCACGACCTCGATGGTGCACGTCAACCCGGGACGTCTCCGAGTACCTCTGATGCCGCTTGAGCAGCAGCGGCGGTACGGCGAGGCATTCCGCCACGTACACGAGTTGCGTGAAGCCGCGCGCCGTACTGCGGAGTTGGTGGCGGAGGCGGCGTCCACGGTGTCGACCGGCTTGACGGCCGGGGCGCTCTTGCCCCCTCCGCCGAAGTCGTCATCTGACCGCGACTTTCCTTGAGCGATGCCACTCGTTCCACCCATTGACCATTGCTCGACCACCACACTGGATCCCATCCGCCCGGCGAGGGCGGTACGGCCTGGAAGGAAACCGGGGAATCCCTTGAACAGCAGCAAGCACACTGAGTTGGTGAACCGCGCGTGGTCCGTCGCCGAACTCCTGCGCGGGGACTACAAGCAGTCGGAGTACGGCAGGGTGATCCTGCCGTTTACGCTGCTGCGCCGACTTGAGTGTGTACTGGAGCCGACCCGTGACGAGGTCGCGGCCCTTGCGGAGAAGTACAAGGACGACGAGGACTTCAACGCGGACCCCTTCCTGCGCAAGGCTTCGGGGCACGCGTTCTACAACAAGACTCGCCTGACGCTGAAGAAGATCGCGGCAGACCCGGACAATGCCACGAAGAACCTCCAGGTGTACGTGCGCGGGTTCTCGGACAACGCGCGGGAAGTTCTGGACACCTACGAGTTCGGTCGGCACATCAACCGGCTTGATGCCGCGGGGCAGCTCTACAAGGTGATCGGAGTGTTCACCGATCTGGACCTTCACCCGGACAACGTGCCCAACCACAACATGGGCTACATCTTCGAGGAGCTGATCCGCCGCTGGTCCGAGCAGTCGAACGAGACCGCAGGTGAGCACTTCACCCCGCGCGAGGTCATCAATCTCATGGTGAACCTTCTGATCGCTCCGGATGGCGACGCACTCGCTGTGCCTGGCACGGTCCGCACGGTCATGGACCCGGCGTGTGGCACGGGCGGCATGCTTTCGGCGGCGGAAGACCACATCACGGAGTTCAACCCGGACGCTGAGGTGGAGGTGTACGGGCAGGAGCTGAACCCTGAGTCGTGGGCGGTCTGCCGTTCCGACCTCATGATCAAGGGCCAGGACCCGGACAACATCGCGTTCGGCAACTCCTTCTCCGATCCGGCGTTCACGCGGAAGAAGTTCGACTACCTCCTTGCCAACCCGCCGTTCGGCGTGGAGTGGAAGAAGGTCAAGGACGAGGTCGAATACGAACACAAGAACCTCGGCGACGCGGGCCGCTTCGCCGCGGGCCTGCCGCGTATCAATGACGGCTCGCTGCTCTTCCTCCAGCACATGATTTCGATGATGAAGCCGGTGGATGTGAACGGTGGGGGCGGCTCGCGTATCGCGATCGTCTTCAACGGGTCGCCGCTGTTCACGGGTGCGGCGGGTTCGGGCGAATCGGAGATCCGTCGCTGGATTCTGGAGAACGACTGGCTGGAGGCGATCGTCGCGCTTCCGGACCAGCTCTTCTACAACACGGGCATTTCCACGTACTTCTGGATCCTGACGAACCGGAAGTCGGCGGACCACAAGGGCAAGGTCGTGCTCCTTGACGCGCGCGATCAGTGGGTGAAGATGCGTAAGTCGCTGGGCGACAAGCGTAAGGAATTGGGCGACGGTAAGAACGGAAAGCCCAACCACATTGCTGAGGTGACGCGCCTGTACGGGGAGGCCCTGGAGGCCGCGCGCGACGAGGATCACCCGCAGCACGCGAAGGTCAAGGTCTTCGAGAACAAGGCCTTCGGCTACCAGCGCATCACGGTGGAGCGGCCGTTGAAGCTCCGCTTCGAGGTGACGGAGGAGACGCTGGCGGCTCTGGCCGCTGCGAAGCCGGTCCAGAGGCTGGAGCAGAGCGAGGAGTTCGTGGCGGCGGTGCGTGCGCTGCTGGGTTCGTCGTGGGGGGCGAAGTCCGAGGCGTTCGTGGCGCTGAAGGATGCAGTGGTGGCGGCCGGACTGCTGTGGCCGACGGGGGCACCGTTCGCGAAGGCGCTGCGGGAGGCCGTGGGCGTCCGAGACCCGGAGGGTGAGGTGCAGCGCGTGAAGGGTGAGGCCGAGCCGGATTCAGAGTTGCGGGACTACGAGAACGTGCCGCTGGGGGAGGACGTCGAGGCGTACCTGAAGCGGGAGGTTCACCCGCATGTGCCGGATGCGTGGATCGACCACAGCAAGACGAAGATCGGGTACGAGATTCCGTTCACGCGGCACTTTTTCGTGTACGAGCCGCCGCGGCCGTTGGCGGAGATCGACGCGGAGCTCAAGGCTCTGGAGGCGGAGATTCAGGGGCTGTTGGGGGAGGTGACGGAATGACCGAGGCACGTCTCGCACCTTGGCTTTCCGCCTCGCGCTGGCCGACTGTGCCGATTCGTCTCGTGGCGCGCCTCGGATCTGGGCACACGCCTAGTCGAAGCAAGCCTGAGTACTGGGAAAACTGCACCGTCCCATGGGTCACCCTTGCTGATGTCTGGCAGCTGCGTAATGGGCAGACCGATGTCATCAAGGAGACCAAGGAGAAGATCAGCCCTCTGGGGCTGGCAAACTCTTCGGCTGTGAAGCACCCTGCCGGGACTGTGATCCTTTCGCGTACTGCTTCCGTTGGGTTCTCCGCGATCATGGGCAGCGACATGGCCACGAGCCAGGATTTTGCAACGTGGACATGTGGCCCGAAGCTGGAGCCGCGTTACCTTCTGCACGCGCTGCGAGGCATGGCGCCGGATCTGAAGCGGGTCGCAATGGGGTCGACCCATAAGACGATCTATATGCCGGACATTGAGCAGTTGAGAGTTCCATTGCCGCCGCTGGAGGAGCAGTGCCGCATCGCTGAATTCCTCGACACCGAAACCGCCCGTATGTTCAGGCTCAATGCGGCACTTCGGAAATTCGACCAAGATGTGCGAGAACGCGAGCGCGCTGTGCTGGCGAGAATGCTCAATGCGGATGTCGCTGAGGTGGGAGGTGCCCTGCCTTCGGGGTGGCGGTGGACCCCACTTATGCGTCTCACCGATCCGCTCCGACAGATCATGTACGGGATCGTTCTGCCCGGTCCAAACGTGCCCGAAGGCGTCCCCATCGTGAAAGGCGGGGATGTAGCTGGCAATCGGCTTTCTCTGCGAACGTTGAACCGGACAACCCACGAGATCGCATCTGGCTACGCAAGATCCTGCCTCGTAGAGGGGGACCTGGTGATCGCAATTCGTGGAAGCGTCGGTGAGATTGCGGTCGTGCCGGGCGAGCTGAATGGCGCGAACCTTACGCAGGATGCTGCCCGTATCTCCATTGGGTCCTCCACGGACGCTGAATGGCTGCGGTTCGTACTCGATTCACCTCTGGTGACTCACCAAATTCAAGGGCGCATCACAGGTGCCACCATCAAGGGGATTAACATCTGGGACCTTAAGCGCGTATTGGTGCCTACCCCTGAAACACCTGTCCAGAGCGGCTTGGTAAAGGAAGCTGGCAGTGTGATCGCAACCCACGAAGCGTTGAGGATGCGTGTTGCGTGTCACAGCAAGCTAGTTGACGAACGCCGTCAAGCCCTAATCGCCGCCGCAGTAACCGGCCAATTCGACGTCTCCACAGCCAGCGGCCGCAACGTAACGGACGGAGTCCGATAGCCATGAGCCCCGTGCACGACGAAAACGCCTTCGGCACCGCCATAGTTGCCGCCCTGACGGAACGCGGTTGGCGTGAGGCCAACCCCGAGGACTACCGCCCCGACCTCGGCCTGGACACCAACGAGCTGTTCACCTTCATTGGCCGGACCCAGCCCGATGAGTGGTACGAGCTCGCAGGCATCTACGGCGGCCAGGAAGAAGCCCAGCGCGGCTTCGCCAAACGCCTCGACCGGGCGATCAGCGACGAAGGCCTCCTCAACGTCCTCCGCAACGGCGTCAAAGATCAAGGCGTCCGCCTCCGCGTGGCGTACTTCAAGCCCAACCTCGTTGCAGACGACTCCGTCCTCGACGGCTACCGGGCCAACCGCCTCACGGTAGTCCGCGAGCTCCGCTACGCCACCAAGCAAGCCGACTGGGGCAACGAACTCGACCTGACCCTCTTCCTCAACGGAATCCCGGTCGCCACAGCCGAGTTGAAGAACCCCCTCACCCACCAGACGGTCGAGTACGCCAAGGAGCAGTACCGCACCGACCGCGACCCCACCGAGCTGATCTTCACGCGCCGCGTCATCGCCAACTTCGCCGTGGACACAGATCTCGTCTTCGTCGCGACCCAGCTCAAGGGAAGGAACACCCGCTTTCTCCCCTTCAACACCGGCTCCAACGGTCCCGGCCAGCCCGGCGGTGCAGGCAACCCCGCCCCCACCACCTTCGGTACCTACGCCACCAGCTACCTCTGGGAACACGTCTGGCAGCGCGACAACTGGCTCGACCTCCTCCAGCGTTTCGCGCACCAGCAGAAGAACAAGACACCCGGCGGCGGCTCGACCCGCACCGCGATCTTCCCCCGCTACCACCAATGGGACGTCGTCAAGAAGCTCACCGCCCACGCTGCGACCCACGGCGCCGGCGAGAACTACCTGATCATGGCCTCCGCTGGGTCCGGCAAGTCGAACACGATCGGCTGGCTCGCCCACCGGCTCTCCGACCTGCACGCCGACACCGACCCTCGCGCCCTCAACCAGGACGCGATCACCGCAGGCCGCATCACTCCCGGTGACCCCGTCTTCGACAAGGTCATCGTCATCACCGACCGCCGCAACCTCGACGCCCAACTCCGGGAAACCGTCGGCAGTTTCTCCCAGACCGAAGGCCTCGTCGTAAAGATCGACGAGAAGCAGGGAGCCAAGAGCGAACAGCTCGCCCGTGCCCTCTCCCGCGACACCGGCAAGATCGTCACCGTCACGCTGCACTCCTTCCCGGCGTTGCTCGACTACATCAAGCGCAACCCCACGGAGATCAAGGGCAGCCGCTTCGCGATCATCGTCGACGAGGCGCACTCCTCTCAGTCCGGCGACGCCGCGACCGCCGTCAAGTCGGCCCTGCGTGACCTCGGCCTCGACTCAGACTCGGACGACGCGGGTGCGACGACGGTCACCGTGACCGACCAGCTCAAGCAGAAGGCCGAGGAGCGCTCGCATGCCGCGAATCTCTCCTACTTCGCCTTCACCGCCACCCCGAAGGCCAAGACCCTCGAGCTTTTCGGCACGCCGGCCACGGAGAACGGCAAGGAGGTCTACCGCCCCTTCCACACCTACTCCATGAACCAGGCCATCGAGGAAGGCTTCATCCTCGACCCGCTCCGCAATTACGTCACGTACGACACTTACTGGAAGCTGGTGAACAAGAACCCGGACGAGATCGAGGTCGACCCCGCCAAGGCCAACAACCTCCTCGCCCGGTTCGCGCTCACCCACGAGCACACCGTCTCCCAGCAGGCCATCGTGATCGTCGAGCACTTCCTCGCGCACACCCGCGGCCGGCTCGGCGGGCGCGCCAAGTCCATGGTCGTCACCGCGTCCCGGCATTCCGCCGTACAGATGGCCCGCGCCATCAAGAGCTACATCCAGGACCGTGAGTACGACACCAAGTACCCGGACCTGGGCGTCCTGGTCGCCTTCTCCGGCTCCCTCACCATCGACGGCGAGGAGACCACCGAGACGAAGGAGAACGGCGGCCTCTCCGAGAGCGCGCTGCCCAAAGCCTTCGCGTACGTCCGTGCCGACGACAAGGCAGTGAAGGCGGGCGGCAAGGGGCAGCCCGAGTACAAGATCCTTGTCGTCGCGGAGAAGTACCAGACCGGATTCGACCAGCCGCTGCTCACGACGATGTACGTGAACAAGACGCTGACCGGCATCGCCGCCGTGCAGACCCTCTCCCGCCTCAACCGCACCGCCGACCGCAAGTCCCAGGCCGACCTCGCCGTGCTGGACTTCGTCAACGCCGCCGAGGACATAAAGGAAGCCTTCCGCCCCTACTTCGAGGAAGCGAACACTCTCCCCTCCGACCCGAACCTCCTCTACACCGCCCAGAGCCGCGTCATGTCCGCACCGATCATCTCCGAGCGGGAAATGGACGAGTTCGCCGCGGCCTACTTCGCGGCGAAGGAGAAGGCGGGCGGCTCCCAGGCCAAGTGGGAGAAGCTGCACGCCGAGCTGTACCGGCTGCTCTCCCCGGCGGTGACGCGTTTCGCCGCGCTGATTGAGGACGAGGACGACGAGGACAGCATCGCGACTGCGGAGGACTTCCGCGCCGACGTCAACGACTACGTCCGCAAGTACGGCTTCCTTGCCCAGATCGTGCCCTACAGCGACCCGGACCTGGAGCGGCTGCACCTCTACGGGCGCTATCTCCTCAGCCGCCTTCCCCGCCGGGCCGACGGCGGTGTCGACATAGGGGACGTGGATCTCAGCCACCTGCGCGTGGAGAAGACCGGTGAGTACGACGTCTCCCTCAACCCCGAGGGTCCGGCTGAACTCAAGGGCTTCGGCGATGGCACGGGCGGCGTGAAGGAGGCCGAGAAGTCGCTGCTGTCCGAGCTGATCGACAAGTTCAACGCGAAGTTCGGTACGGAGTTCACCGAGGAGGACGTCCTCCCCGCCTTCAACGCCGCCAAGAACGACCCGAAGGTCCGCGCCGCGGCCGTCGTCAACGACGAGGAGAACTTCGGCGTCGTCTTCGACAAGGCGTTCAACGGCTACATGATGGATCACGTCTCCACCGTCGACACGCTCGGCAAGCGCTACTTCGGCGCCGACCGCGGCTTCAAGTCCAACCTCGACCGCAGTGCGCGGAGGGCCGCGTGGCGGATGATCCGGGACGAGGAGGGGTTGGACGGGGAGTAGGCAGGGCTGAGGCACCGCTGTGCGCCTAGACAGGCGCACAGCGGTGCCTCAACGGCTGGACAGTGAGGCCATGAACCCGGTCCAGGCCTCAGCGCCAACTCCCAGTACGGGCCCGCTGGTTCGCTTCGAGTCGCGTACGAGTACGGCAGCAGGGGTGGTGGCGACCTCGACGCATTCGCCACCCTCTCCGCTGCTGTAACTGCTCTTGAACCAGGCCGACTCCGGCACCTTCGGTTCCATCCTCTGGCGGCTCATTTCTCTCCCAAGAGTCCCTCGACGAAGGCCAGCGTTTCGTGCGGCGTCAAAGCCTGCGCGCGAAGAGTCCCGTACTGTTCCTCGGCGTCTCGAACCACCGCCCGCTCGGTGTACAGGCGGCTGCTGCGCTGGACCTCAACGTAAGCCATCCTGCGTCCCTCCTGATCTTCGATCAAGGTGAATGGACCGGCCAACCCGCAATGTTCCGTGCGGTCGTTGGGCATGACTTGGATTTCCACGTTCCTCCGCCGTCCGGCCAGGAGGATCTCTTCAAGTTGGTCTCGCAATACAGTCCAACCGCCCATCGGCCGACGTAGAACCGACTCCTCTATGACGAAGCTCAGCGTCGGCATGGCAGTGCGCGAGAAGATCTCCTGCCGGGCCAGCCGTGCTGTGACGCGCTGCTCCACAGTCTCTTCATCGAGTAGCGGGCGCCGCATGGAGAAGACGGCCCGCGCGTAGTCCTCGGTTTGCAACAAGCCCGGGACTGCCAATGCCGCGTACACGTGAAGGGAGACTGCCTTTGCCTCCAGCCGGGCCATGTCCCGAAAGAACGCCGGATACTGAGCCCGAGCAACCTCCTCCTTCAGCGCCTTCAACACGCCCCCGGCATCCAGCACTTCATCCGCCCGGTCAATGAGCCGCGCCTGCGGAATCCGCCGCCCCTGCTCGATCGACGCGATCGACTGTGCCGCGTACCCCACCAGCTTTCCGAACTCCGCCCGCTCCAGGCCCGCCCGCACCCGCAGCAGCTTCAACTGCTGACCGAACGCGCTCACCACGCCCGATCCCGGATCGTCCTCCGGCCGCTGACCGACCTCGGCCCGTTCGCCCTCGTCCTGAGCGGTCATCGTGACTGCCTCCCGCCGAACCTGCCTCGCCCCGCACCACGTACAGGCGCCCGCACGCCGCGTACAACGGCCCCGCGACCGCGCGTCACCGCTGGTCACGCTACGCCACCAAGCCTCACCGTAGGGCCATGACCAGCAACCCCGCGAACAACACCCTCCCCGCCCAACTCCAGCTCCCCAGCCGCCACTTCGGCATGCGTTTCAGTCCCACCCCACGCGGCGCCCGGCTCGCCCGGCGGCTGTGCGGGGAGCGGCTCGCAGCCTGGGGCATCCCGTACGGCACGGACGCGCACGACACGCTCACGCTCCTCGCGGCCGAGCTGTGCGCCAACGCCGTCCGGCACGGCCGTGTCCCCGGCCGCGACTTCCGCGTGGATCTCACAGTCGAGCCCGCACCTGCTTCAACGGCGGTACGCATCTCCATCACCGACACCCTCGGCGACCGGTTCCCTGTCCCAGCCGCCCCCGATGCCGCCGACGACCGGACCGACGGACGCGGCCTGCTCCTCGTCGCGGCGCTCGCGGACGACTGGGGCTGCGATCCTCGCCCCGATGGCGCCCCCGGCAAGACGGTCTGGGCGCAGCTCGCCGTCAACGGCCCAAACAGGCCAACTCACAGCACCTGAGCCCGTACGGCTGGACGGAAGATCGCCGCTCCCGCGAAACTGGTGCCGACCACATCAGGCCATACCGGCACCGCAACAGCACCACCGTACGGCGCCGGGCAGGACGCTCGACGGGGGAACGGTGCCGGACAATCCGATCGCGGGACGCTACGAACTCCTCGAACCGCTCAGCCATGGCGGGATGGGGGACGTGTGGCGCGGATACGACTCCGTCCTCGACCGGCCCGTCGCTGTGAAGCTCATCCGGCAGCAGTCGGTCACCTCGCCCACGCTTGCCGAGGAGTTCGCGAAGCGGTTCAAGCGCGAAGCCCGCATCACCGCACGTATCCAGCACCCCGGCGTCCCTCAGGTGTACGACGCCGTACTGGACGACACGTACGAGCATCTCTATCTGGTGATGGAGCTGGTGGACGGAGTGCCGCTCACCGCGTACATCCACCCCGCCCTCCACGCCGACCCCGCGCAGCAGGCCCGGCCGCCGTTGCCCATCAGTTGGGCCGCCGCAGTCGCCGCCCAGGTCGCCACCGTGCTCTCCTGGGCCCATGACGTCCCGGTGATCCACCGGGATCTGAAGCCGGGCAACATCCTCGTCGCGCGCGACGGGACGGTGAAGGTCCTCGACTTCGGCATCGCGGCCATGCTGCGCACCGACGTCACCAAGCTGACGGCGACCGGCAGCCCCATCGGCACCTACCAGTACATGTCGCCGGAACAGGTGTGGGGCGGCCGGGTCACCCCGCAGGCCGACCTCTATGCGCTGGGCTGCGTCCTGCACGAACTCCTCAGTGGGTGCCTGGTGTTCACCGCCGACAGCGAGTACATGCTGATGTATCAGCACGTCAACGCGGAGCCGACCCCGCTGCGGAAGCTGCGCCACGATGTACCCGCCGACCTCGAGGCTCTCGTCCTCCATCTGCTGCGCAAGGCTCCCGAGGAGCGGCCCGCAGACATTCAGGAGGTGTACGAGCGGCTCCAGCCCTTCCTGCCGTCACCCGGCGAAGAGCCCGTGCCCCAGCAGGCGGTTCCAGGCCAAGTGCCCGACCCCACAGGGATCTTCCGTCGCCCGTACGCGCCCCGCCCGCGCGCCGGGGCGGCCCAGTCGCCGTACCCCGCGGTGCCGGACGCACCCGCAGCTCCCGCACCGCTGCCGGAGGCGCTGCGTGCGCAGATCAAGGAGGTCCACGCGCACTACGCCGCGTTGATGGAGGAGGAGCGCTACGCCCAGGCCGCCGAGGTCGTCGGCGAAATGGCCGAGCCGGCCGCGCGCGCCTTGGGCAGCGACAACAAGGCTGTGCTGGGGCTGCGCATGCGCCGCTCCGTGAGCCTTCTGCTGGGCGGGGACTTCCGGGCGGCCCTGCCCGAGTTCGACGCCCTTGCTGATGCGTACGCCAGGACAGGAGGGCCCACCAGCAGGCAGGCTCTCGACTGCCGTGCGCAGGCTGCCCGTTGCCGCGCCGAACTCGGCCAGGTGACCGACGCTCTCGCCGCACTGCGGGACGTGCTGGACGCTGTGCGGTCCGTCGACAGCGACGTCAGCGAGGACGCGGTCGTGCTGCGGCGCGACATCGGCATGCTGCTGCTCGCGCAGGGGAGGGCGGCCGAGGCGCTCGAGCTGCTTGAGCCGCTCCACTCGGACCTGCTCTTGGTCCTGGGGCCCGATGACGAACTCACTGCTGAGATCGCGGAGACCCTAGCCGTCGTACGCCTTGATCTGGACGGACCCGCGAGCGGCTGACGGCTTCCCGGAACTTGCCGGACGGCCGGTGACGGTGTGCGAGCATCAGGAAATCCAGGGTGATCGTGTGCGGCCATGGGCGCCACGGCCCTGCAGGGAGGGGACGGGCATTGAGCACAACCAATTCCGGTGGCCGTGAGGCCGACGTGACGCTGCAGGTGCGCCAGGTGGAGCGCGCGCTGCGGAGTACGTACGAGCACCTGCTCGACGTGAGCGACCTGGAAGGCAGGCCGTCCCAGGAACGGAACCCGCGGCTGCTCTCCCGCGCGCTGACCGCGCAAGCCGTACGGATCGTCACCGGGTTCAGCCCGCAGGAAGCCGCGTTCACCGTCATCGACGGTGTGGCCGATCAGGGCATTGACGCCATCGCGGTGGTGGACGGGCCGGAAAAGCACGTCTACCTGGTGCAAGCGAAGTGGAGTGAGCGAGGCAGGGCCTCCAGCGATCGCCAAGCCGTGCAGGAACTCCTCACTGGACTGCGCCTCATCGACGACGAGGACTTCGCCGAGTTCAACCCGCGGGGCCGACAACTGGCCGAGCACGCCAAGACGGTGATGTCGAGCGGGCCCGTTCCCGTCACACAGGTGATCGTCCTGATGCGGGCCGACGACGTCACCGACGGTTTCCGGCAGGCGCTGGACGTGGGGGAGCGGGAGTTCAACCGCAATGGTGATGTGCTCGACCACCGCATCATCCTGGGGCCGGAGGTGTGGGCATCCGTACGGCAGGATCTGGCCCCCAGATCCGTCGACCTCACCGCGGATCTCTTCCCCTGGTTCGCCGTGAGCTCGCCGTACGAGTCGTACCAGGGAGTCGTCCCGGCCGAGTGCGTGGCCGAGTGGATGGCTCATGGGGCTGACCTGTTCAACCTGCACATCCGTAGCCCTCTCGGCAGGACTCCGATCAATAGTGCGTTGACCGGAACTCTCACCCAGGAACCGGAGAACTTCTGGTACTTCAACAACGGCGTCACTGTGCTGTGCGAGTCTGTCGAGAAGAGATACCACTCCATGAGGGCCCCGGAACGTGTTCCCCTGGGCCTGACTCTGCGCAACGCACTCGTGGTGAACGGAGCACAGACCGTTCGGTCCGTTGCCGAGGCGCTGGCCGACGACGGGGCCGCCGCGACAGCGCAGATCGGTGTGCGGATCATCGTGACGGGCGGGGAACAGGGGTTTGGGAGGGAGCTCACACAAGCGACGAACCGTCAAAATCGGGTCGAGCCGCGTGATTTCATCGCACTCGATCCCGTGCAGGCATCGATTATGGAGGAGCTGCGGGCCGAGCTCGGTCTGGAGTACAGCATTCGGCGCAGCGAACTCGAACCCCAGGAGGCGATTGGTTGTTCCGTCGTGGAGGCGGCCTGTGCTCTGGCCTGCGCTCACGCCGACAGCCAGTACGCCGCCCGTATGGCCATCACTCTCGACGTGCTGTGGGAGCGCGGCACGCAGGGCATCTACGATGTGTTGTTCCGGCCCCAGCCGGGTGCCTATCTGGTGTGGAACGCGGTAGGGGTGCTGCGTGCGGTGCGCCGAACCCTCCACCAGTTGCGATCGCGGTACGAGGGGCGGGGCGCGGCACTGACTGAGCACGGCGTATACCTGCTCACCCATCTCGTCTTCCGTCTGCTGGACACCGAGGCCATCGACGAGCCCGACCCCGACCTGGAGTGGTGTGCCCGGGCCACCGGCCGGGTGCCGGAGCTTGTGGAGCAGCTGCTGCCGGTCCTGGCGGCGGCCATAGACGAGCGCTACACGGCACGGTCCCAGATCCGGGCCGTGTGTGCGGACCCCGTCCGCTGCCGTGAAGTCACCGACGACGTCATCGGCATCCTGACGGCGCCCGAGAGCCTCAGCGTCCCCGACACGTACCGCCGCGCCCGGACACAGCGCAAGCGCCGCAGACCCAACGCGGTCTCGGTCCTCATCGATCAGAGGCTCCTGGACGACGGGACGGCGCTCACCCTCCATTCCGCCTACCCGGTCGAGGTGGATGCTCTGCGGGTGTGGCTGGCCGAGGACGAACGGCGGGCACGGGCCACCTGGGTCAACCACCGCTCCAAGCCCATCCTCTGGGCGGCCGACGGCAAGCAGTACTCGCCAGCCGGCCTCGTCAGCCGTATATGGGAACTGGCCGAGTGGAAGGAACGGCCAGTGGCCAACCAGGGGACCGCCCGGTGGGTGACCTCCACCGGCGAGACACTTGCCGACCTGGCATGGCGGGCTCTCGAGGCGCTGGAAGACGCGCCCGAAAGCGAATCCGGGAACGATTGACGCGCAGGGCGCTCGGCGTTGCCCTCGGTGCCGCGCCCCGATCACGAGGAAGAAGCGACGACCATGCCCCACCTCGCCTTCGACATTGCCTTCTGCGCGCAGCTCGGCAAGTTGCAAGGACCTGTCAGGCAAGGTGTGTTCGATGCCTGGGAAAAGTTCGAGCGACTCACACTGGATCAGCTCTTCAAGGATCCCGGCCTGAAACTGGAGTCCTTGAAGCAGGCCCGTGACTCCCACATCCGTACGATCCGCATCGCTCAGGGCACCCGAGGGGTGGTCCTCGCGCCGACCAGCGGGCAGACGTTCGTCCTTCTGCGGGTGATGCCCCACGACAAGGCCATCGCCTGGGCCGTGAAACAGAAGGCGAGCATCAACACGGTCACTCGGGGCGTCGAGAGTACGAGGAGGCGGATCGGAAGGGACGCGGCAGTGCCCTCCCCGTCGCCGCTCGCCGGCAGGTGTGGCGAACCATCGAGGAGTTCACCGGGCGACTGGCCGCCGACGGGCTTCGCAGCTACCTCGGAACGTGTGCCGAGGCTGCCGACGTACTACAGGCGGAAGGCCCGCGGTACCGGCATATCGTCGTGGACGAGGCCCAAGACCTGCACCCGACGCAGTGGCGCCTACTGCGCGCCGCCGCACCGGCTCGTCCGGACGATCTGTTCATCGCGGGCGATCCGCATCAGCGCATCTACGACTCGAAGGTGTCCCTGAAGGCGTTGGGCATCAACATCGCGGGCCGCTCCACCAAGATGCGCAAGAACTACCGAAGTACACACGAAATCCTCAGCTGGTCCACGGCCCTTCTGGTCGGCCGCCGCTTCGAACAGCTGGCGGACGAGGCCCGGAACGAGACGCTTCTCGGCTACCGCTCGGCCCTGCACGGCAACGGCCCCGAGATGCACGGCGCCGCTTCCGAGGAAGCGGAACTTCATGCGCTCGTGGTTCGCGTCCGCCGCTGGGTGGACGACGGTGTGCCGCCCGGCGACATCGGTGTCAGCGCCCGGTTCAACAGGACCTGTGACCAGGCTGCCGACCGCCTCCGCGCCGAGGGCATCGCTGCGGTGCGCTTGCGTGCGAACGCGCTGGACGACGCGGACGCGGTCCGGGTCGGCACGATGCACTCCTTCAAGGGCCTGGAGTTCCGTTGCGTAGCCGTCATCGGTGCGCACGACGGAGCGATGCCCTTTCCTGGGGCGGTCACCTCCGCCGACGTGGACAGGCTCCAGCACGAGGCGGACATGACGGCCGAAAGGTGCCTGCTGTTCGTCGCGTGCACACGGGCACGCGACGGGCTGTACGTCTCCTGGCCCGGTACGCCGAGCCCGTTCCTGACGGAAGCCGGCGCGGTCTGAACGGCGTCGGACGAAGAATCCCAAACACAGTGCTCTAGTAGTGCGTCGGGGGTTCCTTCTACCTTCGGAGGCGTTGTTCGACGGCTCGGGGAGAGGTTAAGTGGGACTCAAGATGCTGTGGCTGCTGGTCATGGTGCTGGCCGCGCTTGTGGTCGCTCTGACGGCGTGCGTTGTCCAAGTGGTGGGAGGCGCCAGGGGTGCGGCAGTGGTTCAGAGCGCCGCACTCGCATTCGGCGGAGCCCTGACACTGGGCGTTGTGGTTGCGACATGGCTGGGGCAGTCGTGACGGCGGGCCAGGAGACCGAAGGCCCTGAACGTCAAGTGACCGAAGCACGCACTGAACTGAATGCGGTTGCCGAGGTCTGGAAGGCGCTGGATGCACTCCGCGGACAGGTGATACACACGTTTGAGTACCAGCTGACCCTTCGAGTGGTCGCGCTGAGTGCCTTGGCTGCTGCGTCAGGTTCGGGTGCCGATGAGCAGAATGACGAGGTGGTGGCGGACGGCTGGCTCCGCTTGGTGGATCACGCACAGCGCGTGGTCGAAGGGGCAATGCCCGAAAGTGCGGAGACCGTTCTTCGTGAGGTATGGGACGGGGCGAGGATCACCGAACGTGTAGGGCTGGCTGGACGAGGCCTCTTCGACATGCCCCAGCTCTCCGAGGATGCCTCTCAGAGGCTTTCGAAACTGATCCTGGCAGTGCATCAAGTGCCCTCAAAGGAAGACCTGTTCGCTGCCTGCTTGGATCTCTACTCGCGCCGCATGGGCAAGGGTGGGGACTACTTCACCCCCCAGTGGCTTGCCCGACTCATGGTTGAGTTGGCCGGGCCCAGGATTGGTGAGCGTGTCCTTGACCCCGCCTGTGGTTCCGGTGGGCTCCTGGTCGAGGCGGCGCGCCAGGTGCGTTCTTGGGTAGGGGATGCCGATGAACTCACCCTGGTCGGCCGGGACGTCAGCAGTGAAGCCAGGCAGGTGGCGGCGCTAAATCTGGCAACGCACGGCCTCCGTGGAGACCTGGGGAGAGGGCCCATCGACAGCCTCAACTCTGTTGAGAATGCGCTGGAATGCGACGTTGCGCTGGTCAACCCGCCCTTCAACGCGTCGGGTTGGGCGGGTGATGCCTTCGAGCATCAACGGCGATGGCGGTTTGGCGCGCCGCCCAGGAGCAGTGCCAACTTCGCTTGGCTCCAGCACACATGGGAGCAGCTGTCCAGTACTGGGCTCGCCGTGGTCCTGCTGGCCGACGGTGCAGCCACGGGCACTCGTCTCGGCGAACAGGTCATTCGGCAAAGGCTGGTGGAAGCAGACGCCTTGGCTGCCCTGATAGCGCTGCCCTCGGATCTCTTTCCGCATAACCGCAATTCGGCCTGCCTCTGGATCCTCAGCAAAGACAAGGGGCAACCGCGTTGGGGGCACAATCCCCGTCGTGAGCAGGTGCTCTTCATTGATGCACGCACGGTCGGCAAGGCGGCGGACCGGGGTCGCAGAGTGTTCACCGGCAACGACATCCACCGCATTTGCGCGACATTCGCCAGTTGGCGTGCGGACTCCATCGGCCCTGTGCGCCCCAACACGTACGAGGATGAGGACGGCTGGTGCCGTTCGGTTTCACCACAGGAGATCAAGCTCAATGGCTACGACCTGAAGCCGGCTCATTACGTCCCGAAGCTCAACGCGGGCGTTGTGGAACCCAACCCTGCAACGGGAACCCGGGCCCTGACTGCGGAGCTCTACGCACTCTTCGACGAGGCGCGTGACATCGAGTGGCAGCTGCGCACCTTGCTGGACGACGCATGAGGTCGGAGGACGCGGAGGCGCGGCTCTTGGAGTCGTCGGAATGGGGAGAGTACCGACTGGCAGACCTGCCGGGCGTGGACACCGCCACTTACGGGATCGTGGAGCCGGGGCCGTACTCCAGAGGCGGCTTTCCCTTGCTCCAAGCCCAGGGCATCGCCGATGGAGCTCTCCAACCCGACTCCGAACTTCTCATCAGTGCACGGGTCCATGAGATGCACCGTAGGACGTGGTTGACACCTGGGGACGTCGCTCTCGTGGTGGTCGGCCGCTTCGGCGCAGCGGCTGTAGTCGACGACGAACACAGTGGGTGGAATGCGGCTCGTTCCGTGGGTGTCATAAAGATCAACTCGGTGGGCAGGTTTCACCGCATGGGCCACTGGATCCGCCACTGGCTCAGGTCGTCAAGGGCTCGCGAATGGTGCGAGGGCCGGACAACGCAGTTTGCGAGGACGACGTTGAGCGTCGGTGCCCTCCGCCAATTGCCCGTCCCGTTGCCGCCGCGTGCCGTGCGCGAGCACACGCTCGACCAGCTGGATCTCATCGACCGGAAGACAGCGGTGAACTCCCGGATCGCAGCCCGCTCCGTAGATCTGGCCGACGCCTACTTCGAGGAGTGGAGGGGGCAGGAGGGCCATCCGCATATGCGACTGTGCGGCGAGGTAGCCCAGGTTCGCGGCGGGGTATCCGAGGGGGCGGTCGATCCCGTGGCTGACTCATTGCGAACGGTCGCGCACGTAGCCCCTCAGGAGATCCTTCAGAGCCCCACTCCGTACCTCGGCAGTCCTGCGCAGCAGATCACCGTCAGCGCCGCAGACGTCACGGACGGGTCTGGGCTCCTCGTCGCAACCAAACCCGGGGAGCTCAAGGTCCTCTGGGCTGCTGCACCTGTCGTCCCGAAACGCGGGGCTGTCGCAGTGCGGCCGGAGACCGAGGAGGACGGTCTGTGGCTGCTGCACGAACTACGCATGGCAGGACCGCAGCTGATGGCTCGAGAGCGACGTAGGCACACGCGTGAACTCAGCAGACGAGCCTTCTCTCAATTTCAAGTCCAATGGCCCAGCACGGACGTGCGAGCACGCTTCAGCCGTATCGCTGCACCACTGCACCACCGCGCCCAAACCGCGATCCAGGAGAATCGGATGCTTGCGGACCTCGCGGGCGAGGTGGTCAACGAGATGGCCGCTGAGGTGATGTGGTCGAGCTGAGAGGAGTCCAGCGGGGTCATCCGGTCCGGCTCGGTGTAGCCGGTCGTTCTGTTCGGCTTGCGGCCTGTGTCCACCTGGCGGTTGTCCGCAAATTGGAGGTAGGCGCTTGTGCCCGGGTCTGACGCCACGGTCGCGGCGGATTACGTGCGCTCGTGCACGTCTTGTGCACACCGACCACTTGGGTAGGGCGTCAGCTCAGGTACAGCAGGAAGCGATAGAACACCCGGCTATCCCCGGCGTACAGCCCGACTCGTCTGCCGCTTACGCCCCCGCTCCGGCCGGATCAGCGCCCCTCGTCGCGCAATGCCGAGCGCTCGCATTCGCGAAGGCGCAGAACCTGCTGATCGTCTCCTGGCAGCTGTTGGGGCTGTCGCAGAGGCTGGGGGCTCGTCCGGCGGTCCAGCGTTGCCAGGGGCCGTCCGGGGTCAGGAAGCGGGCCGCGCGGTCGGCTTCGTGTTCGGTGTCGAGGTGCAGGAGCGCGCCGAGCGCGGGCTCCTGGTCGTAGTCGAGATCGGGTCGGGGCAGGTAGTGGTCGAGGTAGGTGGCCAGGAGATCCGCGTCCGCCGGGGTGCCGAAGTCGGCGAGGGCGACGCAGTAGGCCTGGCCGGCGAAGCCCATTTCGCTGGCCAGCAGGAGTTCGCCGAGGCGTTCGCGGAACTCGGTCCTGCGGGCGACGGCTATGAACCAGGCCGCCGTCCGGCGCTCGCGCCATCCGCCTCCCAGGAGGATGCCCACTTCTCGGGGCGTGATCTCGGCGGCGGCCTTGCCGAGCCGACGCTCGAACCGGTCGCGCTCGCGGCCGGTCATGGCCAGGACGCGGCCGCCCAGGGCGAGGTAGCGCCCGTCCTTCGCGACGTATCGGGGGATCAGCCTGCCGAGTTCGGGATCTCTGTCGGGATGACGCATGCCCGCATTCTGTCGGGCCGTCGCCGGGGCGGCTGAAATTGGCCGTAGCATGTCAAGAATCATGGAGGTGTGTCTTGCCACCTCCAGGGCCCCATGCCTCAATGGCGGCTGTGCGAGTTACTGACTGGTTGTCATAACTCGTTCTCACCCCCCGCATTCCCCCCACCTGAAGGCAGGACCCCTCATGAGGCATGGCAGCAGTGTGTTCAGCGGCAGGCACGGAAGATTCGGGATCGGGCGCAGGGTTGGTGCCGGGTCCGCGTTGGGCGTCGGGCTCGTCGCCGTCGGGGCGATGGTGATGGCGCCCGCCGCCACCGCCGTCACCCCCGAGACCGCCACCATCTCCTTCGACTGCGGGTCGTACGGTTCGGGCACGGCCACCCTCAAGGCCACCCAGGACGGGACCGCCGCGACCATCAGCGTGTCCACCTCCGCGATCTCCGCGCCCATCGACATCGCGGCGGGCTCCGTACAGTCCACCCTCACCCTCACCAAGAACGGCTCGGACACGGCCACCTTCACCGGCAAGTCCAACCCGGCCATCCCCGCCGGCGGTGAAGTGTCCACCGGGCCGCTCGACGGGACCGTCGCCATCGGCGACAGCATGGAGGGCAAGTCCCTCAACGTCGTCGTCCTCGGGATCAGCGTGACCTGCAACGCCACCTCGGCGCAGGCTCCGGGGCCGTTCGTCTTCTGATCGTTTTCTGACCGTCTTCTGACGGACCCAGGGATCTGTCCGGCACACGGGACGGCATCGCTCAGCGGTCGGCGGTGTCGTCCCCTGACCCTGGCCTCGCCTCTTCTTTCAGGGGGCGCCAGTACTGGTTCTTGCTCTCGTCCCTGACCAGTACACCCAGGTCCTGCAGCATCTCCCTCAAGTCCCTCGCGTCCGTCCCCGCCTTCCGCTTCAGCGCCGCCTCCCGCGCCGCAAGCACCGCGTGGGCCTCCGTGGGCAGGTCCGGGACTCCCGGGATCCAGCGCTGGAAGAGGCGCGCGTGCGGGTCCGCCTCCCGCCACGGGTAGCCGTGCGCCCGGAACGACCTCGCCAGCTTCGCCGCTGATGCGGTGCGCGGGCCCCGCGCGAACTCGCGTGACGTTCCGTCCAGGATCACCAGGTCCTTGCCGTCCAGGAACACCGCCGACACGTCGGACCGTTCGATCGTCCGTACCCGGTCGCGCTGGTCCGTCTCCAGCCGTGCGTCCGTCAGCTTCAGCTTCAGGGCCTCGGTGATCTCCGTGACCGCGATGAGGAGTCCCGCCACCAGGCCCACCGCCGTCACTACGCCCGCCTGCCACGGCTTGTCCAGCGAGCCGACGAACGTGATGCCGTCCCGCCACGGCAGCACCGGCGACTCCGCCACCCAACGGGCCAGCGGCGGCAGGGCGACGGCAAGGAGCAGGCCCAGGACGGGCATGCCGATGAGTACGACGAGCAGGTCGCCGCGCGGGTAACCGAGCGCCGTCGTACGGTTCTTGGCGAGCGGGAGGGGGCGGCGCAGGACCTTCTTGCCGGGTGCGGGCGTTGCGTGCTCTTCGCGGGTCATGGTCATGACGCTAGGCGCGCGGGAGCCACCGGAGCTGCGGCCTAAAGTCGATGGGCCGCAGACTTCGGTAGCTGGCTCCCGCTCCCCGCTCCCCGTCTCCGGCTGCCCGCTCCCGGCTCCGGGCTTCCGGCTTCCGGCTTCTCTGCTCCTGGTTTCCGATTTCCGGTTTCCGGTCTCCGGCTTCCCCGCTCTCCCGGCTCGGAGCGTCAGACCTTCTCCAACGGGCGGTGCGGCCCCTCCGGCAGCTCCACCTCGATCACGTCGCCCGGGCGTACCTCGCCGCCCTGCCTCACCACGCTCATCACGCCCGTCTTGCGGACGACCTCGCCGGTGGTCTCGTCGCGGCCGACGACCTGCTTGAGGAGGCCCTCCTGGAAGGCTTCGATCTGGGCGCACGGATTGCGCAGGCCCGTGATCTCGACGACCGCAGTGTCGCCCAGGCGCAGCAGCGTGCCGGTGGGCAGGGCCAGCAGGTCGATGCCCGTCGTGGTGACGTTCTCGCCCAGCGCGCCCGGCGTCACCTCGTACCCCTCCGTCGCCAGCTCTTCGAACAACTCCCCGTGAATCAGGTGCACTTGGCGCAGGTTCGGCTGTGTCGGGTCATGCGCTACGCGTGAGCGGTGCTTGACCGTCACCCCGGAGTGCACGTCCCCCTCGACGCCCAGTCCGGCCAGCAGCGTGATGCTCTCCCGGTTCGGCTTGGTGAAGGAGTACGTTCCGTTGCTGCTGACCGCGGTGATGCTCGCGCCCATTGTGCGGGTCCCCTCTCGTGACAGGCGGCCTCGAAGCCGCCCGGTGTTGTCCGTGCCCGACCCAGCCGTCGAGCCTATCCGTCGCCCTCAGGCCACCGGCATCAGCGTCAGATACGCCAGGCCCAGGACGTTGCGATAACCCCGCAGCCAGCTGTCGCGCTGGCGGTCCGTCTTCTCTCGGGTCTCGGCGGCCAGCGGGTGGTCCGGGTTGGCGGCCAGCCACTCCTCCACGTCCGAGCGGTAGCCGGACTCGAACTCCTCCCACTCCTCCGCGCCCGCCGTCTCCACCCACAGGGGGCGGAAGCCCGCCGCGATCGCCGCGTCCACCAGTTCGGCGAGGTACAGGTGCTCGCCCGCGCGGGCGTCCGGCCACATTCCGGCGAGTTCCTCGGCGGTCGGCGTGCGCTGCCAGATGCCCTCGCCCAGCACCACGCGGCCGCCGGGGCGGACCAGTCGGCGCAGTTCGCGCAGGGCCTCCGTGGTGTGGTGGGGCGGTTCGGCCGCGCTGAGCGCATGGCTCGCGCCGATGCAGAGGACCAGGTCGGCGGGTTCGCGGGCGGTGTCCCGCGCCGACTCCTCGGCGAAGACGACGCGGTCCGCGAGGCCGCGCTCCTCCGCCGCCGCCCGGCCCCTCGCCAAGTCCTCCGCGTTCAGGTCCACGCCCGTACCGGTGGCTCCGGGCGCCGCCGCGAGGAACCTCAGCATCAACTCGCCCCAGCCGCAGCCGATATCGAGTACGGAGCCGACGCCCGGCGAGACCCGCTCGACCAGTCGCACGGCCCGCGCCTCGGAGAGCGGGCCGTGGAAGGTGAGGCGGGTCAGGCGGGGAGGAGGGCTGGTGCTGGTGGTGCCCGTAGTGGTGTCCGTCATGGGAGGGGACGCTAACTCGTCAACTCAAGCGGGGGACAGCCGATTTCGCCCGGCGTTCCCCGCGGCGCCTCACCGCCTCACCCCTGCCCGCCTCGCTCTTGCCCGCCTCGCTCTTGCCCGCCTCGCCCCTCACCCCTCCGGCGACGACGAGTACGCGTCCTCCTCCGAAGCCGCCGCCGCCTCCTGCTCCCTCACGTTCCGCTGCCGCGAGCCCACCGACACCAGTACCCCCACCGCCGTACCCGCGAGGGCGGCCGGCACCATCCAGGCCCGGTTGAAGGAGTGGCCGAGCGAGCTGTCGAGCGAGTAGGCGCCGGGGCCCGTGACGGCGAGGGCCGCGGAGACCAGGCCCAGGAACGCCGGGTATTCGTAACCGCCGCCCTGGCTGAAGAAGCCGTTGGGGGCGTGCACGGCGGTCGCGCCTGCCATCGCGCCCGCCGCCGCGGAACCGGCCGCCGGGGTCGCGAGGCCGAGCGCGAGGAGTACGCCGCCGCCCGCCTCGGAGAGTCCGGCGATCATGGCGTTCGCCTTGCCGGGCTTGTAGCCGATGGACTCCATGAACGCGCCGGTGCCTTCGATGCCGTGGCCGCCGAACCAGCCGAAGAGCTTCTGGGTGCCGTGCGCGGCGAGCACCGCGCCGGTGCCGGCTCGGAGCAGCAGTAGGCCCAGGTCGCGGCGGTCGAAGCAGGAGGTGGTCATGGTGTCTCCGGGGGCGCGAGGGGGAGGGGCGGTCATAGGTGAGGAGGGGGAGCGGCGGTCATACCCGTCCCCCCACTGCCTCCACCGTCCGTCACACCCGCCCCGCTCACCCCGTACGCTCGGCCGTCCGGGTGACCCGGCCCGAGTGGCCCCGTCCAGCGGTGGACCCGTCCAGTGGCGGCCCCCGGCGCCCGGTGTGAACGTAAAGCCATGAGCATTCAGGTAAACCGGCTCTCCGACCCGACGGTCTCGGCCTTCGTCACCGCCGTCAACGCCAACGACAAGGCCGCGTTCGAGGCACTTCTCACGCCCGGCGCGACGATGTCCGACGACGGTTCCGACCGGGACATCGCCGACTGGACCGACCGCGAGATCTTCTCCTCCAACGGCCATATGGACGTGGAGAGCGAATCGGACGGCGGCCGAACGCTGCTCGTCTCGTACCGCAACGACACCTGGGGCGAGATGCGCACGAAGTGGCGCTTCACCGTGGAGGGGGACAAGATCTCCCGCTTCGAGACGGGTCAGGCCTGACGTCTCGGCAGGGCAGCCGTTCCGCGCCCCGTTCGTGCCGGCCGCTCCCCAGCGCGGGCACTCCCGGAGTTTCGTGGCACGGCTGCCCTGCCCCCTCCCCCTCACAGTGGCTGGTGGGACTTCAGCGGGTCTCCTGGTGGGACTTCAGCGGGTCTCCCGGCGGGTCCTCAGCGGGTCTCGCGCCGGGTCCTCAGCAGGTCTCCCTCCGGGACCCCAGCAGGATCCGGCAGGACCTCAGCAGGTCCTCAGTGGCAGCTCTTGTACCCGCGGTCGCTCGTGCTCCACGAGCACGAGTCCTTCAGTGAACCGCTCGGCTTGATGAGGCGGGCCTTGTCGCTGGTGTTGTTCCAGACGTACGAGCCGCGGCCCCAGTAGCGCACACCGGACGCGTTCGTTCCCTTGCCCGTGCGGACCTTGACGGTCTTGCCCGCGCCGATCTTGTAGCTGCCGAAGGTGTACGTGTAGCCGGTGTTGTCCTTCAGCTTGTAGCCCTTGAGCTGGATCGCGGACCCGGTGTTGTTGTGGATGTTCACCCACTCGGCGTTCAGCGAGGAGTTGGAGCGGGTGTCCCGGCCCGGGCTGTCGTACTGGATGTAGCCGAGGTGCAGGCCGCTCTGGTGGCGCGCGGCCGCGGTCGCCGGTGATGCGGCGAGCAGCGAGACCGAGAGCGCGGAGGCGGCGAGGACGGCCGGGACCGCGGAACGTATGCGCAAGGTGTGCTCCAGGTGTGCTGTGAGTGTGCCCTCGATGTGGATTTCCCGTGGAGGGCTCGCTGAGCATACTGGGCGTGATGCGCGTAATTGACGCGGTGCGGGAAATTCCGCTTGTGAAGATATCGGCCGACCGTGAACACCTGGTCACGGTCGGCCACTTCAGGCGGTTCCCTAACCCCGCCCGATGAACGGCATGTTCGTGGCCAGCACCGTCGCGAACTGCACGTTCGCCTCCAGCGGCAGCTCCGCCATGTGCCGCACCGTTCGCGCCACATCCGTCACGTCCATCACCGGCTCGGCCGCCAACTCCCCGTTGGCCTGGAGGATTCCGGACTGCATCCGCTCGGTCATGTCGGTCGCCGCGTTGCCGATGTCGATCTGGCCGCAGGCGATCCGGTAGGGGCGGCCGTCCAGGGAGAGGGACTTCGTCAGGCCGGTCAGCGCGTGCTTCGTCGTCGTGTACGCGATGGAGTGCGGCCGGGGTACCTGGGCCGAGATGGAACCGTTGTTGATGATCCGGCCGCCCTGCGGGTCCTGCTCCTTCATCTGCCGGAACGCGGCCTGAGCGCACAGGAACGCGCCGTTGAGGTTCGTGTCGACCACGTGCCGCCACGCGTCATAGGGCAGCTCCTCGACGGGGACCCCGCCGGGACCGAACGTACCGGCGTTGTTGAAGAGGAGGTCGAGGCGGCCGAAGCCCTCGCGTACGGCTGCGAAGAGCGCCGTCACGTCTTCGGGGCTCGACACATCGGTGCGCACGCACAGGGACGTGGCGTCGGGGACCAGTGCCGCGGTCTCCTCCAGCGTCTCCGTACGCCGTCCCGCCAGCGCCACGGACCAGCCCGCCCGCAGCAGTTCGACCGCGACGGACCTGCCGATCCCGGATCCGGCCCCGGTGACGACAGCGGTCCTCGGATGCCCAGTTAGCTCTGCGTTCATGGCCCCGCAGCGTACGGGAGGGGCGTCCACGCGGACATCATCCGCCCGCCATATGGCTGTTGTGTACGCGACAGGCTGGCGTCGTCGCCCGCCACTTGCATGCCCCTGACACCAATCGTCAGGGGAGGGTCACATGACACCCGCAGGCAAGGACCGCACCGACGAACTCCAGGCCGCAGCGCGCCACTTGGGCCGCCGCCGCTTCCTCACCGTCTCCGGCGCCGCGGCCGCGCTCGCCTTCGCCACCAACCTGCCGACGGCGGGCGCCGCGAGCGCCGCCGAGATGGACGCGCGCAAGATCGCCGACGACCCGTTCACCCTCGGCGTCGCGTCCGGCGACCCGCAGCCCGGCTCCGTGCTGCTCTGGACCCGCCTCGCCCCGAAGCCGTACGAACCGGGCAGCGGACTGCCGAACGAGCGCGTCACCGTGCACTGGGAGCTCGCCCACGACGCCCGTTTCCGCCGGATCGCCAGACGGGGCTCGGTCACCGCCCACCCCGAGTTCAACCACTCCGTACACGTCGAGGTGGGCAATCTCGACAGCGCGCGGACCTACTACTTCCGCTTCAAGGCCGGCCAGTGGATCAGTGACACCGGCCGCACCCGCACCGCGCCCGCGGCGGGCAGCAAGGTCAGCGCCCTGACGCTCGCCGCCGTGTCCTGCCAGGCGTACCACGACGGCTACTTCACCGCGTACAAACACCTGGCCGAGGACGACGTCGACGTCGTCTTCCACCTGGGCGACTACCTCTACGAGTACGCCGTCAACGCGGTCGGCGGCGCGCGCAACTACACCGACCGCACGCTCCCCGCGCTCTACAACCGCGAGACGCAGACCCTGGAGGACTACCGGCTGCGGTACGCCCTCTACAAGTCCGACCCCGATCTGCGCGCCGCGCACGCCGCGCACCCCTTCGTCGTCACCTGGGACGACCACGAGGCCGAGAACAACTACGCGGGCGACCTCGACGAGAACGGCAACCCGCCCGCCCAGTTCCTGGTCCGCCGCGCCGCCGCCTACCGCGCCTACTGGGAGAACCAGCCGCTGCGCCGCCCGCAGCAGCCCGAGGGCCCTGACCTGCAGCTCTACCGCCGCGTCAAGTGGGGACGGCTCGCCCAGTTCGACATCCTGGACACCCGGCAGTACCGCTCCGACCAGGCCTACGGCGACGGCGCGGACATCCCGGGCCCCGAGTCGGCCGACCCGAAGCGCACCATCACCGGCGCCACGCAGGAGCGCTGGCTGATCGACGGCTGGCGCGGCTCGCGGGCGCTGTGGAACGTCGTACCCCAGCAAGTCACCTTCTCCCGGCGCAAGCTGGACCTGAACGCGCAGGCGAAGGTCAGCATGGACGCCTGGGACGGCTACAGCGCCTCCCGCGACCGTGTCCTCGCCGGGGCGAAGTCCGCCGGCATCGAGAACCTGATGGTGCTCACGGGTGACGTCCACGTCGGGTACGCCTTCGACATCAAGGCCGACTTCGACGACCAGTCGTCCAGGACCGTCGGTACGGAGATCGTCGCCACGTCCATCGCGAGCGGCAAGGACGGCGCGGACAAGCCCGCGAACTGGGACACCTACACCAAGGCCAACCCGCACCTGAAGTTCTACAACGGGCGGCGGGGGTACGTGACGGTCGCCCTCGGCCAGGAGTCCGCGCGGGCCGACTTCAAGACCGTGTCGGCGGTGACGACGCCGGGCGCGCCGATCACCACGGCCGCCTCCTTCGTGACGGAGGCGGGCAACCCGGGGCTGAAGCCGGCCTAGGAGTCCGGCCGGGGTGCGCTCACTCGCCCGGGTAGCGCACCCCGATCCGCTCGCGTACCTCGTCCAGGGTCCGCATCACCGCGAGGGTGCCTTCGAGGGGGACGAGGGGGGACTCGGTGTCGCCGGCGCGGAGCCGGTGCATGACCTCGGCGGCCTCGTGCTTGAGGCTGTCGCGGGGGCCGTCCTCGGGGGCGGCCGTGAACTCCTCGGGGTCGCGGCCGTCGCGGTGCAGCACGAAACGGTCCGGGAAGAAGAAGCCGTGCGGGATGTCGATACGGCCCCGCGATCCGGTGACGGAGGCGGCGACAGGGGTGCCCGCGTTGATGGAGCAGTGCAACAAAGCGTGAGCACCGCTCTCCCAAGAGAGCAGCATTCCCGTCTGGAGATCAACGCCCTCTTCCGAGAGCGCCGCTCTCGCGCTCACCCCCGACGGCTCCCCGAGCAGCAGCTGCGCGAACGACACCGGGTACACCCCGAGATCGAGCAGCGAGCCGCCGCCCTGCGCCGGATCGCGGAGGCGGTGCGAGGGAGGGAAGGGCCCGGCGAGACCGAAGTCGGCCTGCACCGTGCGCACTTCACCGATCGCCCCGTCGTCCACCAGCGCCTTCAGCCGCCGCACCAGCGGATGGCAGTACATCCACATGGCCTCCATCAGGAAGAGACCCCGCCGCCGCGCCAGCGTCACCAGCTCCCGCGCCTCCCGCGCGTTCAGCGTGAACGCCTTCTCGCAGAGCACCGCGCGGCCCGCCTCCAGGCACAGCCCCGCCGCCGCCCGATGCGCCGAGTGCGGTGTCGCGACGTACACGACGTCGACGTCCTCGTCCTCGGCCAGCGCGTCCCACTCGCCGTACGCGCGCGGTATCCCGAACCGCTCGGCGAACGCCTTCGCCGACGCCTCCGTCCGCGAGGCCACCGCGACGACCTCCGCGTCCGGCATGTCCAGGAGGTTCGCCGTGAACGACGCGGCGATGCCGCCCGTCGCGAGGACGCCCCAGCGCACGGGCTCACGATTCTCTTCCACTACGGGGGCCCCTGTCCGTACCGCGGCGTACCGCGGAAATGGTCTCAACCAGCACAGCTGAGCTGAGAGCATAGGTAATCGCACGCCTAATCGGGAGGGAATCCGCATGCCGGAGCACGGCAGCCGCACGACGAGTGGGTCCGAGGACCCCCTGATACGGCAGTCCCCACCGGCAGAGCCGAGCGCCCCCGGCACCCCGGGCCTCGCCGCCCGGCGACGCACCGGACTCCTCGTCACCCTCGCGCTCGGCGGCCTCACCGCGGTCCCGCCGCTCTCCATGGACATGTACCTGCCGGCGCTCCCGGAGGTCACCCGCGCGCTGCACACGTCCGCCGCGACCGCCCAGCTGACCCTCACCGCCTGCCTCACCGGCATGGCGCTCGGCCAGCTCGTCGTCGGGCCGATGAGCGACAAGTGGGGGCGCCGCAGACCCCTCCTCATCGGCCTGTTCGTCTACATCCTCGCCACCGCCATCTGCGCCTTCGCGCCCACCGCCGAGCTGCTCATCGGCTTCCGGCTGCTCCAGGGACTCGCGGGCGCCGCCGGCATCGTCATCGCCCGCGCCATCGTCCGTGATCTGTACGACGGCGTGGAGATGGCCAAGTTCTTCTCCACCCTCATGCTGATCTCCGGGGTCGCCCCGGTCGTCGCACCGCTCATCGGCGGCCAGGTCCTGCGCTTCACCGACTGGCGCGGCATCTTCGCCGTCCTCACCGTCGTCGGCATCGCCCTGACCGTGCTCGTCTGGCGGCGCCTCCCCGAGACCCTGGCCCCCGAGGACCGGCACAGCGGCGGCACCGTCGAGGCGCTGCGCACCATGAAGTCGCTCCTCGCCGACCGCGTCTTCACCGGCTACATGATCGCGGGCGGCTTCGCCTTCGCCGCGCTGTTCGCGTACATCTCCGCGTCGCCGTTCGTCATCCAGGAGATCTACGGAGCGTCCCCGCAGACCTTCAGCCTGCTCTTCGGCGTGAACTCGGTGGGCCTGATCATCGTCGGCCAGATCAACGGCAAGGTACTCGTCGGCCGGGTCAGCCTCGACAAGGCGCTCACCTTCGGACTCGTCGTCATCACCCTCGCCGCGACCGCGCTGCTCCTGATGACCTCGGGCGTCTTCGGCGACGTCGGCCTCGCCCCGATCGCGGCCGGGCTCTTCGTCCTGATGTCCGCGATGGGCCTCGCGATGCCCAACACCAACGCGCTCGCCCTGATGCGCACCCCGCACGCCGCGGGCTCCGCGTCGGCGCTGCTCGGCACCTCCTCCTTCCTCATCGGCGCGATCGCCTCACCGCTCGTGGGCATCGCCGGCGAGGCCACGGCCGTCCCGATGGCCGTCGTCCAACTGGTCTGCGCCCTGGCGGCGATCGGCAGCTTCGTGGGACTGTGCCGACCCTGGCAGCGGACGACGCGGGGGGAGGCGGACCACTGACCGCGCCACGTCTTCTGCGCCCCGGCACCCCGGACCGCGCGGGGCTCCGACCGGCCGGGATGGACCACCTGGTACGCGGGGTGCGCGCCCTCACGTACGGCGAGCGGCCCTGGTGCGCGGGCGCCGTGGTACTCGCGGGGCGCGGCCCGGTGATCGCCGTCGAGGAGGCCGCGGGCTTCGCCGTGCGCTACTCCGGATACGACCCCGTGGCCGACGCGGGCATCGAGCTGCCGCCCGAGCGGCGGGTGCCGGCCCGCACCGACACGCCCTTCGACCTGGCCTCGCTGACCAAGCTGTTCACCACTGTCGCCGCGATGCAGCAGCTGGAGCGCGGCACGCTCGGCATCGACGCACTGGTCTCCGCGTACCTCCCCGAGTTCACGGCCGCCGCCGAGCACCGGATCACCGTGCGGCAGCTGCTCACGCACACCTCGGGGCTGCGTCCCGAACTTCCGCTGTACGCCTGCCGGGACGACGGGGCACGGCTCGCAGCCCTGCGCGCGGAGGCCCCGTCCGCCGAACCCGGCGACTACCTCTACTCCGACCTGAACATGCTGCTCCTCCAGCACGTCCTGGAGCGCATCACCCGCCGCCCGCTGGACGTCCTCGTCCGTGACGGCATCACCCGGCCGCTCGGCATGGCGGCCACCGGCTTCGGACCGCGCCCGGACGCGGCGGCCACCGAGGACCAGCGCAAGCCGTGGGCCAAGGCCGACCGGGGCATGCTGCGGGGCCAGGTGCACGACGAGAACGCCTGGGCGCTGGGCGGCGTCGCGGGCCACGCCGGGCTCTTCTCCACGGCGCGGGACCTCGCGGTGTTCTGCCGCACGCTGCTGTGCGGCGGCTCCTACGGCACGGCACGGATCCTGGGCCCGGACTTCGTGGAGCTGATGCTGGCGGCGCCGGGGCTCGGCTTCGGGGTCGACCAGGAGTGGTTCATGGGGGAGCTGGCGGGGCGGGGCGCGGCCGGGCACACCGGCTTCACCGGTACGTCCCTCGTCCTGGACCCGGCCACGGACACGTTCCTGATCCTGCTGGCGAACACGGTGCACCCAAGGAGACGGGACGCCGACAGCGGACCTCGGGCTCAGGCGGCCACCCGTCTCGCCCGGGCTGCCCGCTGACCCCCGTCGAGGGTTCGTGAGTCGTTCCGCCGCCTAGAATCACGGGGTGAACGTCCCGACCTCCCCGGTCCCTCCGGCCGAAGCCCTCCGCGCCGCCCTCTCTGGTCTCCTCGCCGGCCTTCCGCCCAAGCAGGCCGCGCAAGCCGTCGACCGGCTGATCGGCAACTACCGGGGGCGCACCCCGACGGACGCCCCGATCCTGCGGGACCGCGCGGACGTCGCCGCGTACGCCGCGTACCGGATGCCAGCGACCTTCGAGGCGGTACGTTCCGCGCTCGGGGCGCTCGCGGACGCGGCGCCCGCGGGGTGGGCGCCCGGCAGCCATGTGGACGTCGGCGGCGGGACCGGTGCGGCCGTCTGGGCGGCGGGCGCGACATGGGGCGGCGAGCGGCCGGTCACGGTCCTCGACTGGGCCGAGCCCGCCCTCGCCCTGGGCCGTGAACTGGTGGCCGGCGTCCCGGAGTTGAAGGCCACGCGGTGGCAGCGCTCTCGTATCGGATCGGCGCTCACCATCGAGAGCACTGATCTCGTCACGGTGTCGTACGTGCTCAACGAGCTGACGGAGGCCGACCGCGAGGCCCTGGTGGACGCGGCGGCGGCAGCGGCCCAGCAGGCCGTCGTGATCATCGAGCCCGGCACCCCCGACGGCTACGCCCGCATCATCGCCGCCCGCGACCGGCTGATCGACGCCGGTTTCCGGATCGCCGCGCCCTGCCCGCACAGCTCCGCCTGCCCGATCGTGCCCGGCGAGGACTGGTGCCACTTCTCGGCCCGCGTCAGCCGCTCGTCCCTGCACCGGAAGGTCAAGGGCGGCTCATTGGCGTACGAGGACGAGAAGTTCGGCTATGTCGCCGCCGTGCGGTTCGACCCGGTGCCGGCCCCGCAGCGTGTCGTACGCAAACCGCAGATCCGCAAGGGCCAGGTCCTTCTCGACCTGTGCGCGGCGGACGAGACGCTGCACCGCGAGACGGTCACCAAGCGCCACGGGCCGCTGTACAAGGCGGCCCGCGACGCGGGGTGGGGCGACGCCTGGCCGCCCCACCCGGAAGGCTAGGGCCTGTCCGGCGGATCTTGCCCGGGACGCGGTGGCCCGGCACGCGCAGCTGCGGTGTTGTCGTCCATCGCCATCGCTGTCGTCCATCGCCGTCGCTCCGCGATGCCTCAGTCCTCCGCCTTGCAGCTGCACGCACCAGACCACCGCCCACCGGCAGAGACAAGGCACCGCCCACAGGAGCCGGCCAGATCCGCGGGAAAGGCCCTAGCCGCGCAGCTCCTGCGTGCAGCACTTCACGCTGCCGCCGCCCTTGAGCAGCTCGGTCAGGTCCATGCCGATGGGTTCGTAGCCGCGTGCCCGCAGCGGTTCGAACAGGCCGACCGCGGCCTGCGGGAGCAGCACGTGCAGGCCGTCCGAGACCGCGTTGAGCCCGAGGGCCACCGCGTCCGCCTCCTCGGCGATCAGCGCGTGCGGGAAGAGCCGCCGCAGCACCGCCCGGCTGCCCGGCGAGAACGCGGGCGGGTAGTACATGACGTCGTTCGCGGTGTCGTCCAGGACGGCGAGCGCCGTGTCGAGGTGGTAGTAGCGGGGGTCGACGAGGTCGAGTCCGAGCACCGGGCGGCCGAAGAACTCCTGGGCCTCCCCGTGCGACAGGGGGCTCGCCCGGAAGCCGCGTCCCGCCAGGACGCAGGAGGACGTGACGGCGAAGTCGCCCTCGCCCTCGTTGATGTGCGCGGGTTCATGGATGTCCGTGAAGCCGTGCTCCCGGAACCACTCCAGGTGGGCGACGGCCTCGGGCTCGCGCTCGGGGTGGGCGAACCGGGCGCCGAGCACACGGCCCTCGACGACGGTCGCGCCGTTCGCGGCGAAGACCATGTCCGGCAGGCCGGGGCGCGGGGTGAGCTCCTCGACGGTGTGGCCGAGCGAGCGGTAACGATCCCGCAGGTCCTCCCACTGGGTGACGGCGAGCGGCACGTCGACCGGTTTGGAGGGGTCCATCCACGGGTTGATGGAGTACGTGACCTTGAAGTGTGCCGGTGGGCACATCAGATAGCGCCGGGGTGTGGCGCGCCGAGGAAAACGACTCAACGAGGGCTCCTCACGTACCGCGGTGGTCAGCTGCCGCCTGCTGTGGGGCAGTTGCTGACCATGGTGCGGTGTGCGGAGCCCTCGCGCTGTGATCTGAACGGGTGGTTGTCATCACTCGTCGTGCGCCGAGCGGCCTTCCTGGAGTTTGCGCAGCAGCTCACGCTTCTGCGCCTGCGGGCTGAGCCCGCCGCCGATCTGTCCGCCGCGGCCCGCGCCGCGCAGCGTCTTGCGGGAGAGCTTGGAGCGCGTACCGCCGACGCCGAGCATGTTTCCTGCCGCACCTCGCGACATGTGCGTACCTCCGTGGTGGGTCGATGTGACCTGGTTAGACGAGACGTCTCGTCTCGTTTCATTGACTACTTTGAACGAGACGGAGCGTCTTGTCAAGGGTTCGAGAGACGGTACGTCTCGCCTCGTTCGCTGCTACATTCGGGCCATGGCCACGAAATCCGCCCCTGACCCCACGCGCCGCAGCGAGCGTTCGCGCCGCGCGATCTACGACGCCGCCCTCGAACTCGTCACCGAGGTCGGCTACGGCAAGGTCACCATCGAGGCGATCGCCGCCCGCGCGGGCGTCGGCAAGCAGACGATCTACCGCTGGTGGCCGTCCAAGGGTGCCGTCCTGCTCGACGCCTTCCTCGACCTCGGCGAGCAGGCGAACGAGGCGGTGAGCAACGAGGCGGGTGTCGAGCCCCAGCACGAGATCCCGGACTCCGGAGACCTGGAGGCCGACCTCAAGTACGTCGTGCGGGCCACCATCGACGAGTTCAAGAACCCCAAGTACGACGCGCCCTGGCGGGCGCTCGCCGCCGAGGGGATGATCAACCCGGAGCTCGGCGCCGAGTACGTGGAGAAGCTCCTCGAACCCTCGCTCCAGCTCTTCGTGAACCGCCTGGAGCGCGCCAAGGAAGCGGGCCAGGTCGCCCCCGGAGTCGACCCCCGCATCGCCCTCGAGCTGTGGTCGGGCCCGCTCGCCCAGCGCTGGCTGCAGCGCACGGGCCCGCTCACCCACGAGTACGGCGACAAGCTCGTCGAGTACGCCCTGTACGGCATCTCCCCGCGCTGACCGCCCCTTCGCTCAGGTCCGGTTGACCGGCCACCGGGACCGCAGCGCCGCGGTGCCCCCATTCTTCACGCCCTTCACGCCCTTCACGCCCTTCACGCCTTTCACCGGCGTCCGCGCGAGCAGCCCGGGCCGGTCCGTGATCACGCCGTTGCAGCCGAGCCGCAGCACCCGGTCACGCTGCTTCGGAGTGGTCACCGTGTGCGCCCACACCCGTGGGATGCCGGAGTTGACCGCCCGCACGAGATCGCTGTCCCGCGCCTTGTGGTCCACGTCCAGTACGTCCACGAACCGCGCCCAGCGCTCCGGCTTGTCGTCCCGCATCTGCGTGCTGGAACGCCACAGCTGGGCCAGCAGGCCCATCCGGTGCGCCCGCACGGCGACGGCCGGATCGTTGGAGTTCACGAACACCGACCGGGTCAGACCCCGGGCGCGGATCATCGAGCCGAGCGCGCGCAGACCCCGCGGGTCCTTCGCCTCCAGCATCAGCACGATCCGCCCGCCGAAGCGGTCCAGGACCTCCGCCACCGTCGGCGGCCGCTCGGGACGCCAGTTGCCGGGCAGCGTCACGCCCGGCCGCAGCCGGACGTTCTTCCACTCCCGCAGGGTCAGCGCGCGCACCGGCCCCGTGGACGTCGTCGTACGGTCCAGGGTCTCGTCGTGCATCGCGACGAGCGTGCCGTCGCGCAGCATCCGGGTGTCGACGTCGATGACCTGGGCCGTGCCGCGCTCGTACGCGGCCACCAGGCCGGACATGCTGTTCTCGGGGACCTCCAGGGCGCCGCCGCGATGGGCGGTGTAGACGACGCGGGGGAGCGCCTCGACGGTCAGGGGGCCGCCGCCCCATTCGATCGGGGCGACCGGGCCGCCGGGTGCCGAAAGGGCCAGCGTGGTGAGGCTGGTGAACCCGGCGAGGCCGCTGAGCACAGTCCTGGTGACCATGGCGAATACGGTAGGGGGGCATATCCCCAGTTAGTACGTAATGACGCGCGATGTCACCCAGCGGCTGGCATCACCCCCGCTACCCCGGATGTGGGCTCTGGCCCCCCGAGGCGCAGGATGGTGCGACCATGGGAGATGCTTCTCGGCACAAGTGTGAGGTGAGGGGATAGATGGGCGCGGAGTTCGATCGCCGTTCCGGCGGGCAGAGCAGGATTTCCCAGTGGCTTCGCCGACGCCCCCGTCCACAGGACGCGACGGGCGACGACGCGGGGCGCGAGGAGCTGCTGCTCGCCGCGGCCGCCGCGGGGCTGCCGCTCTCACCGGCCGCGCACCCTTCCGCGTACCGATGTTCCTGCGACCGCATCGGGTGTCCCACGCCCGCGCGGCACCCGCTCTCCTTCGCCTGGCAGACGCAGGCCACCACCGACCGCGCGCAGATCGAGCGATGGGCCCGGCACCAGCCGCAGGCCAACTTCATCACCGCCACGGGGATGGTGCACGACGTGCTTGACGTGCCGCTGGACGCGGGGCGCGCGGCGCTGGAGCGGCTCCTTGCGGACGGGGTCGAGGTGGGGCCCGTCGCCGAGTCCGAGGGAGTCCTCGACGAGGGGCGGATGCTCTTCTTCACGCTGACGCGGGGCACGCCGGAGGACGAGGACGAGTGGTGGCCCTGCGAGCTCGACTGCCACCCCGAGACGATGGACGAGCACCCCGGACTGCGCTGGCACTGCCGGGGGTCGTACGTCCTGGTGCCGCCGGCCCGGCTGCCCGGGGATCTCGAGGTCCGCTGGATCCGGGGCCCGGAGTTCGCCCTGCCGGAGCCGCTGACGCTGCTGGAGACGCTGACGGACGAGTGCGCTCGGGTCGCCGGGTCGCCCAGGGATGTCGCGGCTTGGCCGATGCGGGGCTGAGGCAGGGCCTGCGGGTCTGCTCAGCCCGAAGCGGGCTGGGGGCCTACTCGCCCTGTGCTCCCGTCAGCCCCTGGATCCGGCTCAGGAAGCTGACCTGGCCCGAGCCCTTCGGGTCCACCACCACCTGGTTCGAGACCCGCTCCAGGGTCACCGACTGCTTTACGTCGCCCTTCAGGAGCGGCTTCACGTCCGCGTCGACGGTGAGGCTGACGCCCTTCGCGGCGGTCTGCTTCTCGTAGTGGTGCGTCGAGAAGAACACCATCGCCCCGCCGTCCGCGGTGCGCAGACCCACGGGCGCGAACGTGCCCTCGTTCTGCGGCTCGTCGATGTACTGGACGGCGATGCCCCTGCGCTTGGTGTTCTTGTCGCGGAACGCCTTCCACGTCGACGTGTGGTCGCCCGGCGCGAACGTGTCGCCGCCCGACTTCAGATACTCCGTGTACTCCTTGCCGAGCTTCCCCGGCGCCACAGCCAGATCGGCGGAGTTCACCTCGACCGGCTCGGCCCAGCCGTCCTTGTCCTTCTTCAGCTCGGGCATCTTCGCGGGCGCCACCAGGTTCAGGTACGACGCCTCCCACAGCTGGTCCTTGCCGCCCTTGGTGAAGACCAGCACCCAGCGCAGGTCGCCCCGCCGGTTGGACTTCGTGTCCGCGACGAACCACCGGGGCCAGCCGGCCTTCTTCGGGATCGAGAACTTCGCGTCCGTCAGCTCCAGCGGCACTTGATTCGGATTGCCGCCGGGATTCTGCGCGCCCTTCGACTTCAGGCCCGCCTGATTGATGGCACTCAGCGGCCCCGTGACCCGCGCCGCGTCCAGAGCGGGGTCGTACGCCTTCTCCGCCTTGTTGTACGCGACGAGGAAGTCCTTCAGGGCGCGCTCCGCCTCGGCCTTCGTCGCCGTGGGAACGACTTCCCGCTCGCCGTGCACCGTCACGCACCCGCTCGCGGTCATCGACAGGGCGGTCACCGCTGCCGCCGCCGAAACCGGCCGGCCGAGCCTGCGAAGTCTGCGCACCTTACTCATGGGTCCCTCCACCTACGCCCTTCCCGGCCCCGAACCCTACCGGGGCCGGGAAGGGCGTCAGCAGGCGGTCAGACCTCTGGGCGGCCGGGGCCGCCGGAGGTCCTACAGGTAGTGGAACCAGCCGTTGTAGGTGGTGCCGGTCGGGGTGCCGTACATCCAGACGTTGCCGTGCTTGTTGGTGGTGTAGCAGACGGCGTAGAAGCTGCCGCGCGGAGGCACGTAGCCCTTCTTCTTGTACTTGACGCCGGGACCGTTGCGTATGTTGGCGCCGTTGAAGCCGACCTGGACGACCTTGTTCTTGATGTTCACCGTGCAGGCGGAGCCGCCGACGGCCGCGGCGGTGGGAGCCGTGGCCAGCGAGCCGCCGACAGCAAGCAGCGCGGCGCCCAGCAGACCGACAAGTGGCTTACGGATAGCGGTAGTTCTCAAGAAATTCTCCCCGTGTTCTCGATGATCAGTGACCGATCATAGGTGCGGGGAATCGAGACCGAGCCGGTCGCTCAGCCCTGTTCCGGAACTGTTGCCTTCTCCTGTGCCGGGGTCTCGCGGCGGGTGGACCTCGTGGGGGCGAAGAAGAACGCGAGTGTCGGGATCAGGTACAGCAGCCACACCGTGACCTGGACGACCGTCGGGTCGGGCTGGAAGTTGAAGACGCCCTTCAGGAGCGTGCCGTACCAGCTGTCCGGCGGGATCGTCGCACTGATGTCGAACGCCTTGTCCTGCAGCCCGCCGAGGAACTCCGCCTCCTGCAAGTCATGCACGCCGTACGCCAGAACACCCGCCGCCACGACCACCAGCATGCCGCCGGTCCAGGTGAAGAACTTCGCCAGGTTGATGCGGACCGCGCCCTTGTAGAACAGGAAGCCCAGCACGATCGCCGTGAGCAGGCCGAGCAGCACGCCGATCAGCGGGCCGTGCGTACCGTCGTTGGAGGCCCGCACCGACGCCCACACGAACAGCGCCGTCTCCAGACCCTCCCGGCCCACGGCCAGGAACGCCGTGGCGACCAGCGCGCCCGTGCCCATCTGCAGGGCCGCGTCCAGCTTGCCATGCAGCTCGGCCTTGAGATGACGGGCCGTACGCCGCATCCAGAAGACCATCCATGTCACAAGCCCCACGGCGACGATCGACAGCGAACCGCCCAGCGCCTCCTGCGCCTTGAAGGTCAGCTCCTGCGAACCGAACGTCAGCGCGCAGCCGAAGCCGAGCGCGATCGCGCAGGCGACGCCGATGCCGATCCAGATCGGGCGCAGCGCGTCGCGCCGCTCCGTCTTCACCAGATACGCGATGAGAATGCAGACGACCAGGCTGGCCTCGAGGCCTTCGCGCAGGCCGATCAGATAGTTGCCGAACATGAACTCAGTCCGTTCCCCTCAGCTGAACAGCGCCCGGCCCCACCAGTCGTCCTTGTCGCGGACGCCCGGCGGGATCGCGAAGACCGCGGAACCCACGTGCTGGATGTACTCGTTGAGGACGTCGGCGCGCGCCAGGCTGCGCTGCACCGGGATGAACCCCGTGCGCACGTCACGCTGGTACGCGAGGAAGAAGAGCCCCGCGTCCAGGCGGCCCAGGCCGTCGGTGCCGTCCGTGAAGGAGTAGCCGCGGCGCAGGATCGTCGCGCCGTCGTTGCTGTCCGGGTGCGCGAGCCGGACGTGCGCCTCCGGCTTCATCGCCTTCAGGAACGGCTCGTCGTGCTCCTTCGCCTTCCCGACCGGCGCGCCCTCGCCCTTGTCGCGCCCGAAGATGTCCTCCTGCTCGCCGAGCGGAGTCCGGTCCCAGGTCTCGACGTTCATCCGGATGCGCCGCGCGACGAGATACGAACCGCCGGCCATCCAGCCGGGCCCGTCCTTCTCCCCGACCCACACATGCTCGGCGAGGGCTTTCGCGTCGTCCCCTGCGATGTTCCGCGTACCGTCCTTGAACCCGAACAGATTGCGCGGCGTCTGCGCCCCCGGCGTGGTCGACGACGTCTTCCCGAAGCCGAGCTGCGACCAGCGCACCGCGACCTTGCCGAAGCCGATGCGGGCGAGGTTGCGGATGGCGTGCACGGCGACCTGCGGGTCGTCAGCGCAGGCCTGTACGCAGAGGTCGCCGCCGCCACGGGACTTGTCCAGGTTGTCGCCGGGGAACTTGGGCAGGTCGACCAGCGCGTCGGGCCGCCGCTCGGCGAGGCCGAACTTCTCGAAGAGGCCCGGCCCGAAGCCGATGGTGAGGGTGAGCCGGGACGGCTTGAGGCCCAGCGCCTCACCGGTGTCGTCCGGCGGCGCCTCGGCGAGACCGCCGACGGCACCCTCGCCCACCTCGTGCCCCGCCGTCATCCGCGCGGCGGCCTTCGTCCAGTCCTTGAGCAGCTGCACGAACTGCTCGCGGTCCGCCGTCTTCACGTCGAACGCCGCGAAGTGCAGCCGGTCCTGTACGGCGGTCGCGATGCCGGCCTGGTGCCTGCCGTGGAAGGCGACCGCGCCGCCCACGGTCGCGGCGGGCACGGTCTCGTCCCCGGAGCGCGCCATCGCCACCGCACCGCCCGTGACGGCGGCGCCGAGCGCGAGGCCCGCACCGCCCCAGCCGAGGAGTGAACGGCGGGAGGGGGAACCGGAGTCGCCGGTGCCCTCGTCGTCGTCCGGCAGCGTCACGCCGCCGGGGTCGCTCGTGGTCTCGGTCATCGTTCCTGATCCCCCCTGCCGCTACTTGTTCTTGCCCACGACGGCGGCGGCGAGCTTCGACAGCGGCTCCGCGAGCGCGTTGACGCCGTCCGACAGTTCCTTGGTGTCCGCCTTGTCGAGCTTTTCGTACGACGTGAACGTGTACGAGTCCTTGCCGCCGCCCGTGCGGTACTTGCCGAGGAGCTTGTCCAGGGCGGCGAACTGCTTGTCCAGCTCCTTGGTGAGTGCCGGGTCGTTCTCCGAGGCGACGGCCTTCAGTAGCCCGTACGCCTTCTCCGCGCCCTCGACGTTCGCCTTGAAGTCGACGAGGTCGGTGTGCGAGTAGCGCTCCTCCTCGCCGGTGACCTTGCCGGTGGCGACCTCGTCGAGGAGCTCCTTGGCACCGTTGGCCATGGAAGTGGGAGTGATCTCCGCCTTGCCGACCCGCTTCTGCCAGTCCTTGAGATCCTTGTCGAGCCGAGTGGCAAGCTCCTTGTCCCGCTCGGTGATCTTCTTGTCCTGCCACAGGGAACGCTCCAGACGGTGCCAGCCCGTCCAGTTCTTCTCCACGTCCTGGCCCTCCTCCAGACCGTCCTCGCGGAGGTCGACCTTCGGGTCGATGTCGCCGAACGACTCGGCGACGGGCTCGGTGCGCTCCCAGCCGATACGGGAGTTGGCGTACGCCTTCTTCGCGGCGTCGATGTCGCCCTCGCGGACGGCGTCGGTGAAGAGCTTCACCTTGGGGATGGTCTCGTCGGCCTGCTGCTGCGCGTAGGCGCGGTAGTCGGCGACGGCCTTGTCGAGGCGGGGGTCGCGCTTGACGGTCTTGCCGCCGGTGACCGTGACCTTCTGGCGGATGCCGTCGCCCTTCATGCCGGGCTTGCAGGCGATCTGGTACGAGCCGGACTTCACCTCGGCGGTGAGCCTCTGCTTGGTGCCGGGGCCGATGTTCTCGCGCTCGCTGACGATGCGGTCGTCGGGGAAGAGGAGGTAGACCTCGGTGACCTTGGAGCCCTTGTTCTCGATGGCCAGCTCGACGTGCCCCGAGGTCAGCTTGGTCTTGGAGACCTCGCACTTGTCGTCGGTGGCGATGACGTCGACGGTGTTCCCGCCGCCGCTCTTGGCGTCGCTCTTCTCGGTGCAGCCCGTGATGGCGGTGAGGGCTGCCGCTGCGGCTACGGCGGTGGCGACAGAGAGGCGGGCGGGGTGCATAGGGGCTCCAAGACGGGTCACGGGCGGGTTCGCGGTTGGTTCGCGGTTGGTTCACGGACGAGGCACGGACGATTCCGGCTGCCGCTGAGGCGGACCTAACTTAACTGAGCCTTACCTGCTCGATACCCAGCCGTTCCGTGATTCACCTCTCAACTCGAGGAGGTGCTCACAGGGCGGTCACGGTGGGGTTTTGAGCGCTTCATGGAGTGGTAAAGCGGAGGTCAAGGGGGAGTGGGGCCCGCCCCCCTACAACCGCACCGGCGTAACCAAAGGCGCCCCCGTGCGCGGGTGGGGGAAGACCTCTACCGGCTGGCGGTACACCTCGCTCAGTAGCCGTGCCGTGAAGATCTGGGACGGGGGGCCCTCCTCCGCCACCTCGCCGCCCCGCAGCACCGCCACCCGGTCCGCGTACGCTCCCGCCAGGCCGAGATCGTGCAGTACGACCACCACCGCGTCCCCCGCGGCCGCCCGCTCCCGGCAGACGCGCAGGACCAGTTCCTGATGGCGCAGGTCGAGTGCCGCGGTCGGCTCGTCCAGGAGGAGCAGGGGTGCGCCCTGCGCAAGGACCCGCGCCAGTGCCACCCGGGCCCGCTCGCCGCCGCTCAGGGCGGAGAACGGGCGGGCGGCGAACTCCGTCACCTCTGTCGCGGTCATCGCGTCCCGCACCGCCCGGTCGTCCTCGTCCTCCCGCGGCGTTCCCGCCCAGGGCGCGCGGCCCATGCGGACGACGTCCTCCACGGGGAAGGGGAAGGAGAGAGCCGCCGCCTGGGGCAACACCGCCCGTCGCAGGGCCAGTTCACGCGCGGGCCACGACGCCGCCGAGCGGCCGCAGACCGTCACCGTGCCCTCGTCCGGCGGGACATCCGCCGCCAGTGCCGCCAACAGAGTGGACTTTCCCGCCCCGTTGGGGCCGACGAGGGCCAGTACCTCGCCCGCCCGTGCAGCAAGGGACACCCCCGACAGCACCTCTCGACCGCTCAGCCGCACCCGCAGGCCCGACGCCTCCGCCAGCACCTCGCCGGGAGGGAACGGCTCCGGCAGGACGCGCCCGCCACCACCGGAGGAGAACAGTCGGTGGGCGATCCGGTCGATCATGCCCAACCCCCTTGCTTGCGACGGGTCCTGCGCAGCAGCCAGAAGAAGAACGGGCTGCCGAACAGGGCGGTCAGTACCCCCAGTGGCAGTTCGGCCGGTGCCGCGACGGTACGTGCCGCCAGGTCCGCGCCCACCAGTACCACCGCCCCGCCCAGCGCGCTCCCCGGCACCAGGAACCGATGACCCGGGCCCGCCGCCATCCGCAGCAGGTGCGGTACGAGAAGCCCGACGAACGTGATGATCCCGGCCACGGCCACGGCCGCGGCCGTCAGGAGCGCCACCACGAGGACCAGGACCAGCCGCAGCCGCTCCACGTCGACGCCCAGATGCCGGGCCGGCCGCTCGCCGAGTGCCAGGAGGTCCAACTTCCGTGCGTACAGCGGCGCCACGGCCAGACCCGCCACCGCGCACGGCAGTACGGCAAGCACCTTCGGCCATGTCGCCTGCGCGAGCGAGCCCAGCTGCCAGAAGGTGATCTGCGTGACCTGTGCGTTGTCCGCGAAGAAGATGCAGAGCCCGATCAGCGCCCCCGCGAACGCGTTCACGGCGATGCCGGTCAGGATCAGCGTGACGACCTCCGTACGGCCGCCGTTGCGGGAAAGGACGTACACGAGAAGGACGGTCGCGAGACCGGCGACGAACGCGCAGACCGTCACCGTCCAGTTCCCGAAGAAGCTCAGGCCCAGCGCGATCGACGCCACGGCACCGACCGCCGCGCCCGCCGAGATCCCGATGACACCGGGCTCGGCGAGCGGATTGCCGAACACGCCCTGCATGAGCGCTCCCGCACACCCCAGCGAGGCCCCGACGAGCAGCGCGAGCGTCACGCGCGGCAGCCGCACGTTCCACAGCACGCTCTCGCCGACCCGGTCGAGCGCGGCCCCGCCGAGCCCGATCCGGTGCTGGACGGAGCTCAGCACGTCCCCGAGCGGGATGTCGTAGGCCCCGATGCCGGCCGAGAGGAGGCAGAGCAGGACGAGGGCCGCGGCGAGGCAGAGGGTGAGGGCGGCGGTCGCGCTCCGGCGGCGGGTGCGCGGTGCGTCGGGCGCATCGGGCGCATCGGTCACATCGGGCGTGGCCTTCTTGTCGTCCATCGGCTCGGGCTTGGTGGTGACGGTCACTTGTCGTCCCCGTACAACTGGTCCACCAGTGACTTCAGGACCTGGTCGGTCCGCGGCCCGTAGTTCAGGAGCACCCCGTCGTCGATCGCGACGATCCGGCGGTCAAGCCCCGCCGGCGTCTCGGCGACGCCGGGGACCTTGAGCAGTCCCTCCACCCCGTCGACCGAATCAAGTCCCTTGGACATCACGAGGATCGCGTCCGGCGCCGCCTTGGCCAGCGCCTCGCTGGTGATCGCCGTGAAGTCCTTCTCCAGGCCCGACGCCTTGCCCGCGTCGACCGCGCCCGCCGCCTCCAGGAGCGAGCCCGCCCCCGAGTCGCGCCCGCCGAGCAGATAGACGGAGGCCGACCCGCGCAGATAGAGGAAGGCCACGCGGGGCTTCTCCTTGCGGTCGGCCGCCGGGATGGATGCCCGTACGTCCGAAATCCGCTTCTGTGTACGGGACTTCAGCTCGTCGCCCGCCTTCTCGACGCCCAGCGCCTTGGCCACCGCGTCGATCCTCGGGCCCACGTCTTCCAGGCTCTTCGCCGGTTCGAGCACGACCAGTGGAATGCCCGCGTCGCGGATCTGGTCGATCGCCTCGGCCGGCCCGGTGGACGTGTCGGCGAGGACGACCGTCGGCTTGAGCGACAGCACACTCTCCGCCGAGACGTCATGCGCACGTGTCACCACCGGCAGCTTCTTCGCCTGTTCGAAGGTCGCGGTGATGTCGCGGGCCACGACGTTCTTGCCGAGGCCCAGCGTGAACACGATCTCGTTCAGGCTGCCGGTGAGCGGCACGATCCGGCTGGTGTCCTCGACGGTGACCTTCTTGCCGTCGGCGGACGTGACCGTCGCGGGCAGCTTCGGCTCGGGGCGGGACTTCAGCGGCTCCACCCGGTCGGGCGCCGACGCCGCGGCCTTCGCCTTCGGGGACTGCCCGCCCCCGTCGTCCGATGACCCGCACCCGGTGAGGGCGAGGGCGAGAACGGCGGTCCACGCGCCGGCGATACGGAGTGAGCGCGGCATACGCAGCACCGAATTCCACCGTCCTGTCGTGTAGTTGGGCTCTTCCCGGGGGGCTTGCTGTGGTCCTGCTGGGGTCTTGCTGTGGTCCTGCTGGGGTTTCTCCGGGGTGCTGTGGCCGGTGAGTCCTGGAGAGGAGGCTTCCGGCTGAAGCGATCATAGTTTAGGTTAGCCTTACCTCATTAGCTAGGTATGAGCAGGACACAGACAGGACCTGGAGGGGACCATGTCGTCGTCGAGACGGGCGCGGGCAGCCGCCCGCGCCGGAGCCGTGGCGGTGCTCACCGCACTCGTCGGAGCGCTGCTTCCGATGACCGCCGCGCACGCCCAGAGCCGTACGGTCCAGGGCGGTCGGCTCGACTGGGGCATCAAATCCTCCTTCCAGAGTTACGTCACCGGGCCCATCGCCCAGGGCACGTCGACCTTGCAGGGCGGCGCCGCCACGGTCGGCGGCAGCCAGTTCCGCTTCCATTCGGCGAAGGGGTCGTACGACCCGGACAGCGGGGCCTTCACCGCCGGGTTCTTGGGCGGGGTGCGCTTCACGGGGCACAAGAAGGGCGGGTCGTACGAGCTGGACCTGACCATCAGCCGCCCCACCGTCAAGATCTCCGGCGGCTCCGGAACGCTCTACGCCGACATGGTCAGCAAGGCGAAGGGCACCGGCAAGGTCACCACGAGCGCCCAGGTACCGCTCGCGACGCTCGGCATGTCCGGCATCGACATGAAGGGCGGCACCGGCCCGATCGCCCTCAACAACCTTCCCGCGACGCTCACTTCACAGGGCGCGAAGGCCTTCGCCGGGTACTACACGGCGGGGACCGAACTCGACCGGGTGAGCCTGTCGACGGATCTGGCGGCGGCGTCCGCGGGCTCCGACGGCTCCAGCGGCTCCGGGGGCAAGAAGGAGCCGGGCGACAAGTCCGCGAAGAAGCCTTCCGGCGAGAAGGCGAAGGCCGGCCGGATCGAGGACGCCGCCGTCGACTGGGGCGTGCGCAGGACCTTCCGGGAGTACGTCACCGGATCCATCGCCAAGGGCGAGTGGAAACTGTCCGCCGGGGCCCAGGACGGCGGTGCGCTCTTCCGCTTCCCCAAGGGGGAGGGGTCGTACGACAAGAAGAAGCAGACCCTCGACGCAGACTTCGCCGGAGCCGTCCGCTTCACCGGCGCGCACGGCCTCGACCTCACCCTGAGCAAGGTCGCCGTCGAGGTGAAGGACGGCAAGGGCACGTTGTACGCCGATGTCGACAGCAAGGGCGGCAAGGGCGGCAAGGGCGACAAGGGGGCCGTCGAGAAGAAGGCGCCGCTGGTCACCTTCGCCGCCGAGGAGTTGGCGCCGAAGGGCGGGCTCGTCTCCCTCACCGAAGTGCCCTCGAAGCTCACCGCCGACGGTGCCGAGGCGTTCGGCGGCATGTACAAGGCGGGCACGGAGATGGACCCGCTCTCGCTGGCCGTCGCGCTCGACGCCGGTGCCGAACTGCCCGCGCTGCCGGACCTCGGGTCGTCCGCGAGCCCGACACCGCAGCCGGAGTCGAAGGACCAGTCCGGGCCCAAGACGGAGAACGCCGCCGACTCCTCCGACTCCTCGTCGTCCGCCCTGCCGATCGGTGTGGGCGCGGGCGTGGCGGTGCTGCTCGCCGCGGCGGTCGCGTTCGGTGTCGTACGCAAGAAGCGTGCGACGACGGAGGCCGCTTCGGATGCCGCCGGCTCGGACGCCACTGGCTCGGACGCCGCCTCCGGCTCGGGTTCCTGACCCCGTCCGGGTCCCGCACCGCCCCCTTTCACTTCCTCACTCGTCTCTCAAAGGAGAAGACCGACCATGGCCGCCATCCGCCGTCCCATATCTCTCGCCGCAGCCGTCGCGACCGCCGTCACGCTCGGCGCGACCGCCCTCACCCTGCCCGCGCTCGCCGCCGACGGCGGCGCTGCCGCCGCGCCGCAGGTGGAGCTGAAGGACGGCACGCTGGACTGGGGCTTCAAGGAGTCCTTCCGCAAGTACGTCACGGGCATCGCCATGGGCAAGATCGAGGCCACGGACGGCGCCAAGCAGGCAGCGGACAACGGGGTGTTCACCTTCACCGACGGCACGGGTACGTACGACACCGGGACGCACGCCACCGACACCGCGTTCAAGGGTGCCGTCCGCTTCTCCTCCACGGTGCACGGCTTCGACATCAAGATGTCCGACGTGAAGGTCCGCACCGAGGGCACGGGCGGCGCCATCCAGGCCGACGTCAGCCTCAACGGCACCGCCCAGAACGACATCGACCTCGCCAAGCTGGACCTGACCGGCATCAAGCCGGGCCAGGGCGAGGGCGGCGCGATGACCTTCAAGGACATCCCGGCGACGCTGACGGCGGACGGCGCCAAGGCGTTCAACGGCATGTACAAGGAAGGCGACAAGCTCGACCCGGCCACGCTGACGGTGAAGGCGGGCGGCGCCCCGACGCAGCAGCCGACTCAGACGCCGAAGCCGACGGACAAGCCCACCGAGTCCCCGAAGCCGACCGAGAAGCCCACCGCGACCCCGAGCCCGACGGACAAGCCGACCGTGACCCCGAAGCCGACCTCCACCTCCGACGCGCCCGCCGGCAAGGTCTACGACGGCACGCTCGGCTGGGGCGTGAAGGAGTCCTTCCGCCGCTACGTCGAGTCCGGCGGCGGTGCGACGCTCTCCGGCGGCGCCGAGAAGAACGACAACGGCTACGACTTCCCGTACGCCAAGGGGGATGTGGACAGCGACGCGAAGAAGCTGACGGCCTCCTTCGGCGGCGCCGTCCGCTTCCAGTACAAGGCGCACGGCATCGACATGAAGTTCGGTGACATCAAGGTCGCGGCGAACGGCACCAAGGGCACGCTGACGGTGGACGTCACCACGCCCAAGGGCACGAACAACGACGTGAAGTTCGCGACGCTGGACCTCTCGAAGGCGTCGTACAAGGCCAAGGACGATGTCGTCCTCCTCGACAAGATCCCGGCGGCGTTCACGGCGGCGGGCGCGGAGCAGTTCGCGAACGAGACGACCGGCTCCATGTACAAGGAGGGCGACGCGATCGACCCGGTGACGGTGGCGCTGTCGGTCGCCGACGGGGCGCAGCTGCCGGGCGGCGGTGGCGGTTCGACCGGCGGCGGTTCGTCGGACTCCGGTTCCACCGGCGGGGGTTCGGCCTCACTGGGCGGTGGCGGCACGGTCGGCGGCGGGACCGGGGGTTCGCTGGCCTCCACGGGTTCGTCCGCGCCGGCGGGTGCGCTGATCGGGGCGGCCGGGGCGGTTGTCGTGGCGGGCGCGGGCGCGGTGTTCCTGGCACGGCGCAAGGGAGTCGCCAGGTCCTCCCTGTGAGAATCTCCCTGTGAGGAGCGGTCGTCGCGGTGCTTGAATGCTGCGGTGACTGAACCTTTGGACAGCCTGGACGTCGTACGGGTCTTCTGTGGGCCCGACGGGCGGTACGGCAATGAGCTGGGCGTCGTACGCGATGGCGCGGTGCTGCCCGAGCGGGTGGACCGGCAGGCGTTGGCGGCGAAGCTCGGCTACAGCGAGACGGTGTTCGTCGATGACCCCGAGCGCGGGGTCATCGACATTTACACGCCCAGTGCGCCGCTGCCCTTCGCCGGGCATCCGTGCGTGGGCACGTCGTGGCTCCTGGACGTGCCCGAACTCGTCACCGAGGCGGGGGTGGTGGAGGCCCGGCAGGACGGGGAGTTCACCTGGATCGCCGGGCGGGCGGAGTGGGTCTCGGGCAAGACGACGCGGCGGTACGGGAGTGTCGCGGAGGTCGACGCGCTGGGGATTCTGCCGCCGGGGGAGTGGATCTACGCCTGGGCGTGGGAGGACGAGGCGGCGGGCCGGGTACGGGCTCGCGGCTTCCCCGGGCGTGGGGACGGCATCGACGAGGACGAGGCGACGGGGGCGGCGGCGCTGCTGCTGACCGCGGAGCTGGGCCGGGCGCTGAACATCCGGCAGGGCCGGGGCTCGCAGATCCTCACCGCGCCGGGTCCTGGCGGGATCGTCGAGGTGGGCGGCAGGGTACGACTGGCACCGACTCGGGGCTGAGGTGTCGCCTCCGGCGGTGTGGTGGCCGTCATCACCGGCTCCGCCGAGCTCGTCCTCAAACGCCGGACGGGCTTGAGCGCGTGCGCTGGGGCCGGATTCCGCCCCACCCACCCACCCGCCCGATCACCCCGAATCAGCCCACCTGCCCCGGACGTACTGCCTGGGGCGGGCGGGCAATCGCCGGTAATCGGGCGGGTGGGCGGGAAACATCCGCCGTGAAGCGGCGGGCCGGCGCGGCGCCGCAGTCGAAATCGACGCAGGCGCGGACGGGGTCCGCTGCGGGGCAATCGGGCGGGTGGGTGGGAGAGAGATCCGCCGCGGAGCGACAAGCAGCGGTCGCTAAGCCGAGAGAGGGAACTCCTCGCCCAGCTCGCTGAACACCGCCGTGTTCAGAGCGAAAGCGCGCTTGCACTCGTCCACGATCCGCTGTCGCTCCAGTTCGTCCCGTACGACCTCCCCGAGGCCGTCCAGCAGGTCGCGGTAGCCCCGCTTGAACGCCGCGGGATTGGCGATCCCCTCGAAGACGTAGAAGCGGACGCCGTCGCCCTTGCGGGCGAATCCCCACGTCTGTTCCGCCTTGCCGCGGATGATCTGGCCGCCGGAGAGGTCGCCGAGGTAGCGGGTGTAGTGGTGGGCCACATAGCCGCCGGGCCACGTACGCGCGCATTCGGCCACCCGGTCCGCGTACGCCCGCGTCGCCGGCAGCGGGGTCAGCCCCGCCCGCCAGTCCGCGCCCCGCAGATGCGCGAGGTCACGCTCCAGCTCGGCCACGCGCAGCAGCTCCGGCTGGATGAACGGTCCGGCGACCGGGTCCTCGCGGAGCGCGTCCGCGCCGTCCTCCAGGGCGCGGTACACGAACCACAGCTGCTCGGTGTAGCGCGCGTACGCGTCGACGCCGAGCCTGCCGCCCAGCAGATCGCCCATGAACGTCGAGGTCTCCGCCTCCGTGTGCTGCTCGTGCGAGGCGGTGCGGATCACCGTGGAGAAGGGCGTGGACGGCGTATCCAACGGCGTACCCATGAGAGACCTCCGAAACCGAAGACAACCGAAGAAAGGCGGGAACCAGTGCGACCGCTACCCCGATCATTCAGGTTAGGCTTACCTAAGTCAACTGGTTCCCGACGTTCTGTCGGTAAAACGCTACCCACTCAGGGCTCAGGGAAGCGTAAGGATCTCCGCCCCGCTCTCCGTCACCACCAGCGTGTGCTCGAACTGCGCCGTCCGCTTGCGGTCCTTCGTCACGACGGTCCACCCGTCGTCCCACATGTCGTACTCGTACGTGCCCAGCGTCAGCATCGGCTCGATGGTGAACGTCATGCCGGGCTGGATCACGGTCGTCGCGTGCGGGCTGTCGTAGTGCGGGACGATCAGGCCGGAGTGGAAGGACGTGTTGATGCCGTGCCCGGTGAAGTCACGGACCACGCCGTAGCCGAAGCGCTTGGCGTACGACTCGATGACACGGCCGATGATGTTGATCTGGCGGCCCGGCTTGACCGCCTTGATCGCACGGTTGAGGGACTCACGGGTCCGCTCCACGAGGAGCGTGGACTCCTCGTCGACGTCACCGACCAGGTAGGTCGCGTTGTTGTCGCCGTGCACGCCGCCGATGTACGCCGTCACGTCGAGGTTGATGATGTCGCCGTCGCGGAGGACGGTGGAGTCCGGGATGCCGTGGCAGATGACCTCGTTGACCGAGGTGCACAGCGACTTCTGGAAGCCGCGGTAGCCGAGGGTGGAGGGGTAGGCGCCGTGGTCGCACATGTACTCGTGCGCGACGCGGTCCAGCTCGTCGGTGGTGACGCCGGGGGCGATGTGCTTGGCGGCCTCGGCCATCGCGCGGGCCGCGATGCGGCCCGCGGTGCGCATCAGCTCGATGGTCTCGGGGGTCTGCACCTCGGGCCCCGTGTACGGGGTGGGCGCGGGTTTCCCCACGTACTCCGGGCGCCTGATGTTTCCCGGGACGGGGCGGATGGGGGAGAGCTCCCCTGGTACGAGCAGTGACTGGCCAGACATGCCAGCGAGTCTAACCAGGCGCCGTGGGGCAGCATGGCGGGAGAGAGAGGAGCAGACCATGGCGCTGTTCAAGAAGCGGACCGCCGGCAAACCGGGTGAGTGGTACTACTGCCTGGAGCATCAGCGGGTCGAGGAGGGCCCCGACTGCCCGGGCAAGGACCGCTTCGGTCCGTATGCCTCCAGGGAAGAGGCGCAGCACGCGATGGAGATCGCCGCGGAGCGGAACCTGGAGTGGGACACGGACCCGAAGTGGCATGACCAGGCCGACGGGGGTGAGCGGTAGCCGCCGTCCGCTACGGAGCCGTGGTGGCCTCCTGTTCGGCCCTGCGCCGCCGCCCCGCGTCCTCGTCCGTGCTCGCGTCGTAGGACACCAGCTTCGGGAGCGCCGCGGTCAGCGCGCCGACCGCGGCCACACAGGCCAGGCCGCCCGACCAGACGGCGGTCCGCGTGCCGGTCCAGCCGGCGGCGGCCCCCGCGCGGACCTGGCCGAGCTGCGGGCCGACGCTGTAGGAGAGGACCTCGATGCCGGCGAGCCTGCCCCGCAGCTCGTCCGGGATCGTCTGGTTCCAGATGGTCGAGCGGCCGAGCCCGCTGAGCATGTCGCCCGCGCCCGCGAGGGCCAGGCAGACCAGGACCAGCCATACGTTCGAGAACCACCCGGCGGCCGTGATCGCGAGCCCCCACCCGGCGGCCCCGAAGATCACGAGCAGCCCGTGCCGCCGCACCCGTGACGTCCATCCGCTGGTCAGGCTGAGCAGCAGCGAGCCGACCGCCCCCGCCGCGTACATCAGGCCGAGCGACCACTCCGCGTCCAGATCCTCCGCGAGAAACGGGAAGATCGTGTTCGGGAAGGCGAAGAACATCGCCGCCATGTCGATCGCGTACGTCCCGAGCAGCACCGGCCGCGACCACGCGTACCGCGCCCCCTCCGCGAGGCCCTTCAGCGACGGCTTCTCCGCGTCGTGCGCGGCCGGTGCGGGCGCGATGCGGACGCACAGGGCGACGGACGCGGCGAAGCCGAGAACCGTCACCGCGTACGCGGAGGCGTGCCCGGCGTACGCGACGACCAGGCCCGCCAGGGACGGGCCCGCGATCGCGCCGACGTTCCAGCGCAGGGAGTTGAGCGCCGCCGCGGCCGTCAGCTGGTCGTGCGGCACGATGCGCGCCATCAGTGAGTCCAGCGCCGGACGCTGGAGGCCCGCGAGCGCCGAGACGCCCGCCGCGACCGCATAGAGCGGCCACAGCATCGGCTCCGGGAGCAGCGCGTTCACCAGGAGTACGGCCGCCAGCACGCCCAGCCCCGCCTCGGTCAGCAGGATCACCTTGCGGCGGTCCACGGCATCGGCCAGCGCACCCCCGTACAGACCGAAGACGATCAGCGGCACCAGCTCGACCGCGCCCATCGCGCCGACCGCGAGCGGGGAGTCCGTCAGCTCCTTGATCTGCAGCGGCAGCGCGACCAGCGCCATGAAGCTGCCGAAGTTGGTGACCAGACCCTGCACCCAGAGCAGCCGGAAGTCACGGGTGGACCGCCAGGGCGACAGGTCGGGCAGTATCGAGGAGAGCGAGGAAGAGGGCGACGGAGACACGAAGAGCCATGCTCAGCGCCGCACCCCCGGTTCGGCAACCGATTTCCGGCGCCCTGGACGCGAGCCCCTCACCACCGCGCCGGCGGCGGCGCCGTCAGCTGATCGGCCAGCCGCGAAAGCCGGTCCCGCAGCCGCCGCCGCCCCCGCGCCGCCGGCAGGGAGTTCTCCCCGCTCGCCGCGCTCACCAGATGCTGCACCGTGTCGAGGTCGAGATCGGGGGTGTCGGGGACGGCCAGCGCCTCGTGCGCCATGGAGTGCAGTTCGCGGTCCCCGGAGTCCAGGGCGAGCACCGTCGCGCCCGCCGCCCGCGCGTCGTGCACCCGCTCCAGGAGCCCCGCCCCCGGCGCGTCCGGCGCCACCACGAGCAGCGTCTCGCCGCGCCGCGCCGCCTCGATCCGGCCGAGCCCGGTCGACAGATGCGCGGGATCGCCGGGCCGCACCCGGTGCCGTACCAACGTGGGCGTCAGTTCGGGCGTCCCGGACCACGCGGCCTCGTCGACGAGATGCGCGGCCAGATGCCACGGCTCGTACTCCTCCGTGCCCACGAGGAGCAGTCCGCCGCCGTGCGGCACCACGGAGGAGCGCAGCGTCCCCGCGAAGCGGCGGGTGGCGCTCGGCCACTCGGTCCCGGCGAGCACTTCGCGCAGCAGCGCGACCCTGACGGCGTCCATGGGGCCGCATCCTGCCCCAACGAGCCACTCGTCAGGCGGAGTTCACCGGGAATTCGCCCGGGATGGGGAGTGACCCGGGATGGCTGATGAGACAACTGTTCCCTTCCGTGCGGGTCGTGAGGGTTACGCGAGCTTCCGGATCCCCGCCGTCGTGCGCACGAACTCCGGCACCCTGCTGGCCTTCTGCGAGGGGCGGGTGGGCTCGCAGGAGGACTTCGGCAACATCGACGTCGTACTGAAGAGGTCGACCGACGGCGGCCGGACCTGGGGTCCGCTCCAGGTCGCCGCCAAGAACGGCGCCGACCTCGCGGGCAATCCCGCCCCCGTCGTCCTCGCCACCGGGCGCGTCCTGCTCGTCCACGTCCGCAACGCCGCCGCGGCCACCGAGGACGCCATCCGGCGCGGCAAGGTCTCCGCGGCGAACGGGCGGCGGATCTGGGTGCAGCACAGCGACGACGACGGTCTGACGTGGTCGGCCGCCCGGGAGATCACCTCGCAGGTGAAGAAGGCGAGTTGGCGGTGGTACGCCACGACCCCCGGGCACGCCCTGCAGACCAGTGCCGGCCGGATCGTCGTCCCCGCCAACCACTCCCTGCCGCCCGCCGGTACCGACAACGGCACCGAGGGCAGGTACAACGGCGGGCACTGTCTGCTCAGCGACGACCTCGGCCGGAACTGGCGCATCGGCTACATCGACGACAACACCGACGGCTATGTGAACGTGAACGAGACCACCGCGGCCGAACTCCCCGACGGGCGGCTCTACTTCAACACCCGCAACGACTCGCCGTCGCCCGGCACCCGCGCCGACGCCCACTCCCGCGACGGCGGCCAGACCCTGGTCAGGCCCTTCCGGCCGCAGGCCGGGCTCGTCGGGCCCGTCGTCGAATGCAGCGTGCTCCAGCTGCGTACGCCGGACGTGCTGCTGTTCTCCGGGCCCGCCGACCCCGGCTTCCGTGCCCTGATGACGGTGCGCCGGAGCCGCGACGGGGGCACCACCTGGCAGGACGCCTACACCGTGGACGGGCTGCCTGCCGCGTACTCCGATCTCGTGCGCGTGGACGACGACACCGTCGGACTCCTCTACGAGACGGGCGACTTCAGCGCGTACGAGACGATCACGTTCCGGCGGATACCGGTAGTGGCGCTGGCCTGAGGCGTGCGGTGAGTAAGGTCGGCCGTATGACCTCTAACGACAGTGTGCAGAAGGCTCCCGCCAAGGATCCGTGGGAGCTGCCCGACGTCTCCGGACTCGTCGTCGGCGTCCTCGGCGGCACCGGCGACCAGGGCCGCGGCCTCGCCTACCGCCTGGCCCGCGCCGGCCAGAAGGTGATCATCGGCTCCCGCGCCGCCGAGCGGGCCCAGGCGGCGGCCGACGAGCTGGGGCTCGGCGTCGAGGGCGCCGACAACGCGGAGTGCGCGCGGCGCAGCGACATCGTGATCGTCGCCGTGCCGTGGGAGGGGCACGGAAAGACCCTGGAGTCGCTGCGCGAGGAACTGGCCGGCAAGCTCGTCGTCGACTGCGTGAACCCGCTCGGCTTCGACAAGAAGGGTGCCTACGCACTGAAGCCCGAGGAGGGCAGCGCCGCCGAACAGGCCGCCGCCCTGCTTCCGGACTCGCGGGTCACCGCAGCCTTCCACCATCTGTCGGCCGTCCTGCTCCAGGACGTGGACGTCGCGGAGATCGACACGGACGTGATGGTGCTCGGCGAGGCCCGCGCCGACACGGACGTCGTGCAGGCCCTCGCCGCACGCATCCCCGGCATGCGCGGAGTCTTCGCGGGCCGGCTGCGGGGCGCCCACCAGGTCGAGTCCCTGGTGGCCAACCTGATCTCCGTGAACCGCCGCTACAAGGCCCACGCGGGGCTGCGGGTCACCGACGTCTAGGGCGCGCGAGGGCATGGGGGACACTGGAGGGAATATCTGTCGCTTTTCCCTCGATCAGGAGCCGACCCCCATGCCCCGCCTCGCTCTCTACGCCCTCACGGTCTGCGCCCTCGCCGTCGTCGCGGCCGTGGTCTCCTTCGTCCAGGGCAGCTGGCTCGGCATCGTGTGGGTGCTGCTCGCCGGGCTGTCGTCGAACATGGCGTGGTACTACCTGCGCCGCGCGAAGCTGCAGCGGGACGCGGCGGCTAGCTGACGAGCTCGGGGATGTCCGGGGTCCCGTCCCAGAAGCGGTACAGCTCGTGGCCCCAGTACGTGTCCCACTCCGTGACGCCGAGCCCGCGCAGGATCGCGTCGATGGCGTCGAAGAAGACCTCGTTGACCTCGGGGATCCACAGGATGCCGAAGACGGCGATCAGACCGAACGGCGCGAACGGCTCCACCTGACGGCGGATCTTGTACGAGAGCCACGGCTCGATCACGCCGTAGCCGTCCAGGCCCGGGATGGGAAGAGAGTTCAGGATCGCGGCCGTCACCTGGAGCAGGGCGAGGAAGGCGAGCGCGTACCGGAAGGTGTCCGGGACGCCGGACAGGGCGTCCAGCCAGAACGGCGCCGTGCACACCACGGCGAAGGCCACGTTCGTCAGCGGACCGGCCGCCGAGATCAGGCTGTGCTTCCACTTCCCCCTGATCCGGCCGCGCTCGATGAAGACCGCGCCGCCGGGCAGGCCGATGCCGCCCATGATCACGAAGAGCACCGGGAGCACGATGCTGAGCAGCGCGTGCGTGTACTTCAGCGGATTGAGGGTCAGATAGCCCTTCGCGCCGATGGAGATGTCGCCGCTGTGCAGGGCGGTGCGGGCATGCGCGTACTCGTGCAGACAGAGCGAGACGATCCAGGCCGCGGTCACGAAGAGGAAGACCGCGAGCCCCGGATTGTCGGCGAACCCGGTCCAGGCGGCCCAGCCGGACACCGCGGTGACGGCGGCGATCCCCAGGAACACGGGACTGATCCGCCGGTCACTGCGTCGGGTGGGAGCGGTGGTCATGGGGCGGGGCTCCTGGGGGTGACGGTTCGGCCGGTTGTCGTACGGGACCGTACCCCGGCGTACGGCGAAAACGACTCGCGCGGCCGCCTGGTTCCAGGCAGGATCGGTCAGTCTGTGGGTGGACCCGCGCCGGGGCTCGGTCCTGGGGCACCGCCCCGCACCCCGCAACGCCGGAGGGGCTGTCAGTAGCCGTCCGACGACCACCAGAGACAATGGACCCCGTGCGCTACCGCATCCTCGGCACCACCCAGGCCATCCACGCCGACGGGACCCCGCTCCCCATCGGCGGACCACGGCTGCGCGCCCTGCTCACCGTCCTCGCCCTGCGAACCCCACGAGCCGTCCCCGTGCCCGCCCTCGTCGACGAGGTGTGGGACGGCGACCCGCCCGCGGACGCCCCCGCGGCCGTCCAGGCGCTCATCGGCCGGCTCCGCAGAACCATCGGCGCCGACACGATCGTCTCGGCCGACGGCGGCTACCGGCTGCGCGCCGAGCCCGACGACATCGACCTGTACCGCTTCGAGCGGCTCACCGGCGAGGGCACCCGCGCCCTGGCCGACGGCGACGCCGCCAAGGCGGCGGTCGCCCTCGACGACGCGCTCGCCCTCTGGCAGGGCCGGCCCCTCGCCGACCTGCCCGACCGCACCGCCGAGGCCGCCCGCTGGGAGTCACGCCGCCTCGACGCCCGCCGCGCCCGCCTGACCGCGGCACTCGCGCTGGGCCAGGCCGGGCAGGCGCTGCCCGAGCTGACCGCCCTGTGCGAGAGCCACCCCCTGGACGAGCCGCTGCAGGCCCTGCGGCTGCGGGCGCTGCGCGACGCGGGCCGCCCGGCCGAGGCGCTCGCGGCCTACGACGGCGTACGCCGCCTCATCGCGGACCGGCTCGGCGCCGACCCGGGGGCCGAACTGCGCGCCCTGCACGAGGAGTTGCTGCGCGCCGACACCCCGGTGGCAGCCGCGCCCCGCCGGCCGGGACGGCCGCAGGGCAACCTGCGCGCCAGGCTCACCTCCTTCGTCGGCAGGGAGGCCGACATCGAGGCCATCCGGGGCGACCTGGAGCAGGCCCGCCTCGTCACGCTGCTCGGGCCCGGCGGCGCCGGGAAGACCCGGCTCTCGCAGGAGGCCGCGGAGACCGTCGCCGGGGGAGTGCCGGACGGCGTCTGGCTGGCCGAGCTCGCCCCGGTGGAGGATCCGGACGCCGTGCCCGAAGCCGTCCTCACCGCGCTCGGCGCCCGCGAGACGGTGCTGCGCGGCGCCGGCGCGGAGGAGATGCGGGCGGTGTCGGACCGGCACGGCGACGACCCCCTCGTACGGCTCACGGAACACTGCGGGCCCCGCCGCATGCTGCTGATCCTCGACAACTGCGAGCACGTCATCGACGCCGCCGCCCACCTCGCGGAACAGCTCCTCGCGCACTGCCCGGGCCTCACGGTCCTCGCCACGAGCCGCGAACCCTTGGGCGTGCCGGGGGAGTTGCTGCGTCCGGTGGAGCCGCTGCCGGGGCCGATCGCGCTGCGGCTCTTCGCGGACCGGGGCGCGGCGGCGAAGCCCGGCTTCCGCGTCGAGGAGGACGGCGAGGGCGGGGCGGCGGCGGCCGAGATCTGCCAGCGGCTCGACGGCCTTCCGCTGGCCATCGAACTGGCCGCCGCGCGCCTGCGGATGCTCACGCCGCGGCAGATCGCCGACCGGCTCGACGACCGCTTCCGCCTCCTGACCACCGGCGCGCGCACGGTGCTGCCCCGTCAGCAGACCCTGCGCGCGGTCGTCGACTGGTCCTGGGACCTCCTCGACGAGGCCGAGCGGACGGTCCTGCGCCGCCTCTCCGTCTTCGCGGGCGGCTGCGACCTGGCGGCGGCGGAGGCGGTGTGCGGGGGCCCGGAGGGCGGGGCGTCGGCGGTCTCGTCGTACGACGTCGCCGACGTGCTCGGCTCGCTCGTCGACAAGTCCCTCGTCGTCGCGGCCCCTTCGGCGCGGGACGGCATGCGCTACCGGCTCCTGGAGACCGTCGGCGAGTACGCGTCCGAGCGGCTCGGCCAGGCCGGCGACCGGGCGGCGGCCGAGCGCGCGCACCTCGTGTACTTCCGGGAGTTCGCCCGCGTCACCGAACCGCTGCTGCGCGGCAGCGGCCAGCGCGCCGCCGTCGAACGGCTGGAGGGCGAGTACGAGAATCTGCGCACCGCCCTGCGGCACGCGGTCGCGGCGCGGGAGGAGCAGGAGGCGCTCTGTCTCGTCCTCTCGCTCTCCTGGTTCTGGACGATCCGCAATCTGCGCATCGAGATCCGCAACTGGTCGCGTGATGTCGTCGCCCTCGGACCCGATCCCTTCGTCCGCCCGGTCCCGACCGTGGAACCGCTCTACGAACGCTGTACGGCCCACCCGCTGCCCATGCGCCCCGACGTGCTCGCCGAGGCGCGCCGCGGCGTCCACCTCATCCAGCTCTCCGTCATGGACATGAACCTGGAGGCCTGGCAGACGCCCGAGGCCAAGGAGAAACTGGCGGGCATCAGGGAGGCGTACCGGCCGGGTCTGCCTCAGACCTGCTGGTCGCCGGGGAGCCTGTGGTTCTTCGCGGTGCTCTTCGGCGGCGAGGTGGACCGGCTGCACACCATCCTCGACGCGACGATCGCCACCTGCCGGGAGCGCGGCTACGAGTGGGAGCTGGCCTCCGCGCTCCAGCAGCGGGCCAACATCCGCGCCAACCGCACGGACTGGGCGGGTGACGCGGGCCGTGACGCCGACGAGTCCCTGGAGATCTTCACCCGGCTCGGCGACGTGTGGGGCATGGCCGAGGCGCTCTCCTCGCGCGGCGAGGCCCATGAGCGGCGGGGCGGCTTCGCGCGGGCCGCCGAGGACTTCAGCGCGGCCATCGCGTACGCGGAGGAGCTGGGCGCGCCCGCGCAGGCGACCGTCCTGATGGCCCGCCTCGGTGCGGTCCTCGTCGAGGCGGGGGAGCCGGTGCGGGGCGAGGAGCTGCTGTGGGGGGTCCTGGAGCGCGAGTCCAAGAGCGGCCACAGCGAATCCATGCCGACCGCCCGTTTCTTCCTCGTCGACCTGCTCGGCCGCACCGGCCGCACGGCCGAGGCGCGCGAGCAACTGCGGCTGCTGCGCGAGGAGTTCAAGGTCGTCGACTTCGCCGTCTTCGACAGCTTCATGCTCGGCGCCGAGGCCTGGCTCGACACCCAGGACGGCCGGTACGCGCAGGGGCTCGCCGCGGCGCGCGACGCGGTGGAGAAGTCCATCGACCCGCTGACCCAGATGATCGCGCCGCATGTGACGTCCCTTCATCTCACCATCGCCGCCCGCGCCCTGGCGGGCATCGACGGCGGCCGGCACGCCGAGGGTGCCGCCCGGCTGATCGGCGCGGCCCAGCGGGATCTGCCGCCGGGCCACTTCCCCACCGCCCTGGAGCGTGACGCCAGGGCCGCCGCGGTGGATTCGGCGCGCGCCGCGCTCGGCGACACGGCGTACGAGGCGGCGTACGCGGAAGGCGGCGGCCTCTCCGCCGAAGAGGCCGTCGCCCTCTGCGACACGTACATCGGCTGAGCCGCCCGGCGGTCCGCCGGGCGGAACGCTCAGCTCTTCGTACGGAACTTGTGGATCGCGATCGGCGCCATCACCAGAGTGAGCGCGGCCGACCAGATGACCGTGATCCACACGTCGTGCGCGGCCGGGCCGCCCACCATCAGTCCGCGCGCTGCGTCCGCGAGCGAGGACAGCGGGTTGTAGTCGGTGAAGGCCTGCAGCCAGCCCGGCATGGACTGGGTCGGCGCGAAGATCGACGAGCCGAACTGCAGCGGCATCAGGACCAGGAAGCCCATCGCCTGCACGGACTGGGCGCTCTTCATGGAGACGCCGAGCACCAGGAAGATCCACATGATGGACGTGCCGAACAGCGCGGACAGGCCCACGGAGGCGAGCAGTCCGCCCCAGTTGGTGATGTCGAAGCCCACCATGACACCGACGATCATCATGATCGTCGTCGCGAGGAGCAGCCGCATCAGCTCCACCACGATCTTGGCGAAGAGGACCGAGCCCTGGCCGATCGGCAGGGTGCGGAAACGGTCCATGATGCCGTTCTGGAAGTCCTGGTTGAAGCCCGTGCCGACGGACATGGCGATGCTCATGCTCATCATCGCCAGCATGCCCGGCACCACGTACTGCACGTACTGGTCCTGGCCGCCGCCGAGCGCCTGGCCGATGGACCCGCCGAAGACGTACACGAACAGCAGGGTGAAGACGATCGGCATCATGACCGCGTCCAGGATCGACTCCGGGTCCTGGCGGATCCAGAGCAGATTGCGGCGGACCAGCGCGCTGGTGTGCCGCACATGGTCGCGCAGTCCTATGCGGGCGTCGGCCTGGCTCTTGTCGAGAGGTGCCGTCAGGGTGGTGGCGCTCATACGGCGACCTCCTCGAGTTCGTTTCCGGCCGGGCGGGCGTCCTGCGGGGCGCTGGCCTTCTGGCCGGTGATGGAGAGGAACACCTCGTCCAGGCTGGGCAGTTCGGTGGTGACGGAGCTGACCGTGATGCCGCGCGCGGTGATCGCGCCGACCACGGCGGTGAGCTGCTCGTCGCTGAGGATCGGGACGAGGACCGTGCCGGACTCGGCGTCCACCGCAGAGGTGGCGAGGCCGGTCAGGCCGAGGTCGTCAAGGGCGTTCGCCAGCGGGCGCAGCTCCAGCGGGTCGGCCGGGCGGACCCGCAGGGTGCGGCCGCCGACCTTCGCCTTCAGCTCGTCGATGGCGCCGTTGGCGATGACCTTGCCACGGTCGATGACCGTCAGCTCGGAGGCCAGCTGCTCGGCCTCCTCCATGTACTGGGTGGTGAGCAGGACGGTCACGCCGTCCCGCACCATGCGCTTGACCTCGGTCCACACCTCGTTGCGGGTGCGGGGGTCGAGGCCGGTCGTCGGCTCGTCCAGATAGAGGACGGAGGGGCTGCCGATCATCGAGGCGGCCAGGTCGAGCCGGCGGCGCATGCCGCCGGAGTACGTCTTGGCGGGGCGGGTGGCGGCCTCGGTGAGGGAGAACCGCTCCAGCAGGCCGTCGGCCCTTGACCTGGCCTCCTTGCGGGGCAGGTCGAGCAGCCGCCCGATCATGTACAGGTTCTCGCGGCCGGAGAGCTTCTCGTCCACCGATGCGTACTGACCGGTGAGGCCTATCACCCGGCGCAGCTGGCGGGGCTGGCGCACCACGTCGTACCCGGCGACATGGGCCGTGCCCGAGTCGGGGGTGATCAGGGTGGAGAGGCAGCGGACGAGGGTGGTCTTGCCGGCGCCGTTGGGCCCGAGCACACCGAGGACGGTGCCTTCCCGTACGTCGAGGTCCACGCCGTCCAGTGCTTTGGTCTCGCCGTAGTGCTTGACCAGTCCCCGCACGGTCACGGCGCTCTCTGCGCCTCCGGGGTTGTCGTCGATTCGCGTCATGCACCCCAAGCTGCCAGACGCCACCGACAATCCACCGACAAGCTGCCGACAGCCCGTCGACGGGGGAAGATCGACGGGCTGCCGTGGTGCCGCTGTGGCTCGGTGCCGGGCATGGCGTGCCCGGCGGTCATGGGTGCCTCAGGGTCAGTGGACCGCGTGCTCCTCGGCGGGGAACGCCCCGCCCACCACGTCCTCGGCGAACGCCTTGGCCGCGCCGGACATCACGCCCCGCAGATCCGCGTACTGCTTCACGAAGCGCGGCATCTTGCCGCCGGTGAGACCCAGCATGTCCGTCCACACCAGGACCTGCGCGTCGCACGCGGCGCCCGCGCCGATCCCGACGGTCGGGATGTGCAGGGAGCGGGTGACCTCGGCGGCCAGTTCCGCCGGGACCAGCTCCAGGACCACCGCGAACGCGCCCGCGTCCTGCGCGGCCTTGGCGTCGGAGAGCAGCCGGTGCGCCGCCTCGTCGCCGCGGCCCTGCACCCGGTAGCCCATGGTGTTCACGGACTGCGGGGTGAGGCCCAGGTGGGACATGACGGGGATGCCGGAGGAGACCAGCAGCTCGGTCTGGGGGAGCGAGCGCTCGCCGCCCTCCAGCTTCACCGCGCCGACCCCGGCCTCCTTGACCAGGCGGGTCGCGGAGCGCAGGGCCTGGACCGGGCCCTCCTGGTACGAGCCGAACGGCAGGTCGCCGACGATCAGGGCACGCGACGTGCCCCGTACGACGGCCGCCGACAGCATGGTCATCTCGTCGAGGGTGACGGGCACGGTGGTGTCGTACCCGAGGTGACAGTTGCCCGCCGAGTCGCCGACCAGCATCACGGGGATGCCGGCCTCGTCGAAGACGGACGCGGTCATCGCGTCGTACGCGGTGAGCATGGGCCACTTCTCGCCGCGCTCCTTGGCGGCGGTGATGTCCCGGACGGTGATGCGGCGGGTGCTCTTGCCCCCGTACAGCGCCTTGCTGCTGTCGGACTTCTGGGCGGCACCCTCTGCCGGCTTCTGGGCAGCCGAAAGTTGCGTCATCGCAACGGCTCCTTCTCTCATCTCGAGGCGCCCTCACGGCGTCCCCGGATCACCTCCATGGTGGCATCGCGTGCCGTCCCTCGGCTAGTGCGTCCCGGGTGATCCGGACCATCTCTGCTCCGTCTTCGCTCCGTTCTCGCTGCGTGCCCGCTCCGTCCCCGAGGCGTCCCGGCGTACGGCGGGTAAATTCTTTCCAATACGAGACGGTCTCGTATCGAAATGGTTCTAGGGTGGAGCGCATGACCACTCCCGATGTCACCACCCCACGCATACCGGAGGCCGTGCACCGACGGCGCTGGGCGATCCTCGGCGTCCTGATGCTCAGCCTGCTGATCGTGGTGCTCGACAACTCGATCCTGAACGTCGCCATCAAGACGATCTCGACCCCGGCCCCCACCGGCCTCGGCGCCACCCAGGGCGACCTGGAATGGGCCATCAACTCCTACACGCTGGTCTTCGCGGGCCTGCTCTTCACCGCGGGCCTGCTCGGTGACCGCATCGGCCGCAAGAAGGTGCTCATCGCGGGCCTCGCCGTCTTCGGCATCGGCTCCGCGCTCGCCGCCGAGTCCGGCTCGCCCGTCCAGCTGATCCTGTTCCGCGCCGTGATGGGCCTCGGCGCCGCCTTCGTGATGCCCGCGACGCTCGCCGTCCTGATGAACGTCTTCGAGCGGGACGAGCAGCCGAAGGCCATCGGCATCTGGGCCGGCGGCGTGGGCCTGGCCATCGCGATCGGCCCCATCACCGGCGGCGTGCTCCTGGACCACTTCTGGTGGGGCTCGGTCTTCCTGGTCAACGTACCCATCGTGATCCTCGCGATCGGCCTGATGATCTGGCTCGTGCCGGACTCCCGCGACCCCGCTCCGGGCCGGATCGACCTGGTCGGTGTGGGCCTGTCCATCGTCGGCCTCGTCCTGCTCGTCTACGGCATCATCAAGGGCGGTCAGCTCGCCGACTTCACCGACGCGTCCGTCCTCGCGACCGTCGCCGCGGGCCTCGCCGTACTCGTCGTCTTCGTCCTCCACGAGAAGCGCAGCGACCATCCCTCGATCGACATCTCGTACTTCAAGAACCGGGTGTTCTCGGCGGCCATCAGCGCCCTCGCGCTGGTCTTCTTCGCGCTGATGGGCGTGACCTTCTTCTCGGTCTTCTACACGCAGAGCGTCCGGGGCTACTCGCCGCTGGAGACCGGCCTGTTGATGCTGCCGCTCGCCGCCGCCCAGCTCATCTTCGCGCCGCGCGCCCGGCTCGTCGTCGACCGCTTCGGCGTCCGCGCCGTCTGCACCGGCGGACTGCTCACCATCGCCGCGATGCTCGCCGCCTTCACTGTCCTTGAGGCCGATACGCCGATCTGGATCCTGGAGGTCATCTTCTTCCTGATGGGCACCGGCATGGCGCACATCATGACCCCCGCCAGCGTCGTCATCATGCAGGCCCTGCCCCGCGAGAAGGCGGGCTCCGCCTCCGCGCTGAGCAACACCTTCCGGCAGGTGGGCGGCGCGCTCGGCATCGCGGTGCTCGGCTCGGTGCTCTCCGCCGCCTACCGCAGCGGCGTCGAGGACAAGCTCACCCTGCTGCCCTCCGGCGTACGGCACACCGCGGGCGAGTCCATCGAGGCCACCCTCGGCGTCGCGGCGAAGCTCGGCCCGCGCGGCGAACCCCTGGTCTCCGCCGCCCACGACTCCTTCCTGCACGCCATGCACATCACCGCGGTCTGCGGCGCCGGCGTCGCGCTGATCGGCGTCGTGGTCGTCGCCCTGTTCCTGCCGGGCCGTACGCCGCGGGAACCGGAGCCGGAGCAGCCGAAGGCCGACCCGGTCGGCGCGGGGCGTTGACCGGGGTGCCGGGCCGGGAAGGGACAATCGGCCTGGCACATCGCAGCAACCGACAGACGGAGTAGACGTGGCCCACATCGCCAGAGGTGTCCGGGGGCGACCCCGCAGCGAGGCCGTGGAGCGGGCCATCATCGAGGGCGTACTGAAGCTGATCGAGGAGGGCGTGCCGCTCGCCGACCTCTCGATCGAGCGGATCGCCCGCACCGCGGGCGTCGGCAAGGCCACCATCTACCGGCGTTGGAGCGGCAAGGAGGAACTCTTCGTCGACATCCTGCGCGGCATGGACGACCCGCCGCCCGAACTGGCCGGGGACTCCATGCGCGGGGATCTCGTCACCCTCCTCGACCATCTGCGCCGGCGCGGCGTGAACCTGCGCTCCTCCGCACTCCTGCACAACGTGTTCGCGCAGATGAAGAGCCTGCCGAAGCTGTGGGAGGCGTACCACGCGACCGTCGTCGAACCGCAGCGCCGCGTCATGCTCGGGGTGCTGCGCCGCGGCGTGGAGAGCGGCGAACTGCGCGCGGACGTCGACATCGTCCTCGCCAACGACATGTTCGTCGGCCCCATGCTCGTCCGCACCGTGCTGCGCTCCGACGCGCCGCTCGACGAGGACCTGGCCGAGCGGATCGTGGACTCCGTCCTCGCGGGGCTGCGGCCCACGGGGTGACGCGGGGCGGGACCGGTCGGCGCCCACGGGGTGAATGTGCGCGTTTCGTCACAGCGGCCCGATCTGCGGCGGGATGCGGAACCCGCCGTGCCGCGCCACTCGTCCTCGTCCCGTACGGCCGTCACGGACGGCGGGGAGGACACCCGATCATCGCCTAGGGTTTCAGGGGCGAGGACGGTTGCACGGCAGGCAGTGAGGCGACGAGCGTATGGCGCAGGCGTATGTGACGGAGGCGGGCAGCGGCGGCTCCGGGCCCGACCGCCGGGGGTCCCGGTTCCGACGCCTCGCGGACGGTTGGCGCGGCGACCGGGGCATCTGGCGGCGCGGCACGGTCACCGCGGCGGTCGCGGTGCTGCTCGCCCTGGTGATGCTCTTCCACGCGCAGATCCCGAACGGCGTGGGCAACCTGGGCAGTCTCATCGAGACGTTCCTGCCCTGGCTCGGCGTACTGATCCCCGTGCTGCTCGTCATCGGCCTGGTCCGCAAGTCCGCGACGGCGCTGATCGCGGTGCTGCTGCCCGCCGTCATCTGGCTGAACTCCTTCGGCGGTCTCGTCATCGGCAAGTCCGCCGGCAGCGGCGGCGACCTCACCGTCGCCACCCACAACGTGAACGCGGAGAACGCCGACCCGGCGGGCACCGCCCGTGACGTCGCAGCGTCCGGCGCCGACGTCGTGGCCCTGGAGGAGCTCACGCAGGCCGCGGTTCCGACGTACGAGAAGGCCCTTGCCGGCACCTACAAGTACCACTCGGTGCAGGGCACGGTCGGCCTCTGGTCCAAGTACCCGCTGACCGGCACCAAGCCCGTCGACATCAAGCTGGGCTGGACCCGCGCGATGCGCACGACGGTCGGCACCCCCAAGGGCGAGGTAGCCGTGTACGTCGCTCACCTGCCCTCCGTGCGGGTCAAGCTGGACGCGGGCTTCACCGCCAACCAGCGGGACGCGAGCGCCGACGCGCTGGGCGAGGCGATCGCCGACGAGCAGGTCTCCAAGGTCGTGCTGCTCGGCGACCTGAACGGCACGATGAACGACCGCGCCCTGAACGCGGTCACCTCCCAGATGCGCTCCACGCAGGGCGCGGCGGGCGACGGCTTCGGGTTCAGCTGGCCCGCGTCGTTCCCGATGGCGCGGATCGACCAGATCATGGTGAAGGGCGTCGAGCCGGTGTCGTCCTGGACGCTGCCGGAGACGGGCAGCGATCATCTGCCGATCGCGGCGCGGGTCGAGCTCTAGCCTCGGGCCACGTTTAGTGCACCGCACATCCGCTCTTAACCTCACGGAATACTGGGCCTGCGAAGCTTTGTTCCGTACGTAAACTTACGGAACACACTCCCCGCGCGCCCCCCCGGAAGGTTCTTCATGCCCCTGGCCCTGCTCGCCCTAGCCGTGGGCGCCTTCGGCATCGGCACGACCGAGTTCGTGATGATGGGCCTGCTGCCCAACGTCGCGGACGACCTGGACATATCCATCCCCACCGCAGGACACCTCGTCTCGGCGTACGCCCTCGGCGTCGTCATCGGCGCCCCGCTGCTCGCCGCCGTCACCGCGCGGATCCCGCGCCGCCGCGTCCTGATCGGCCTGATGATCCTCTTCGTGGCGGGCAACGCGCTGTCGGCCGCGGCCCCCGACTACCACTGGCTCCTTGCGGCCCGCTTCCTGAGCGGGCTTCCGCACGGCGCGTTCTTCGGCGTCGGCGCGGTCGTCGCGACGGGGCTCGTCGCCCCCGAGCGCAAGGCCCGCTCGGTGTCCCTGATGTTCCTCGGCCTGACCGTCGCCAACATCGTGGGCGTCCCGGTGGCCACCGCCATGGGCCAGCAACTGGGCTGGCGCGCCACCTTCCTCGCGGTCAGCGCGATCGGCATCGCGGCGATAGCCTCCCTGGCCCTGCTGGTCCCCGCCGACCACGGCCACGGCGAGGCGGCAGGACTCCGCGGCGAACTGCGGGCGCTCGGCAGCGTGCCGGTGTGGCTGGCGCTCGGCACGACCGTCGCGGGCTTCGGGGCGCTGTTCTCGGCGTACAGCTACATCGCACCGATGCTCACGGACGCCGCCGGCTACGCCGAATCCAGCGTTACGTTGCTCCTGGCGCTGTTCGGTGTCGGCGCCACCGCCGGCAACCTCCTCGGCGGCAGGCTCGCCGACCACTCCCTGCGGGGCACGCTCTTCGGCGGCCTGACCGCACTCGTCGTGGTCCTCGCCCTGTTCCCGCTCCTCATGGGTACGCCGTGGAGCGCGGCGCTCGCCGTGACGCTGCTCGGCATGGCGGCGTTCACGACGGGGTCACCGCTGCAGCTGATGGTGATGGAAAAGGCGTCGGCGGCACCGTCCCTGGCCTCGTCCGCCAACCAGGCCGCATTCAACCTCGCCAACGCGGGCGGCGCATGGATCGGCGGCCTCGCCCTGACAGCAGGCTTCGGCGTCACGTCTCCCGCGGTGGCGGGAGCGGGGCTGGCGGTGCTGGGCTTGGCCGTGGCGGGGGTGGCGTACGCGGTGGATGCGCGGCGGCTGCCGGTGGGGGGTGCGGAGCGGGTTGTGGCTTCGGCTTCGGGGGCGCCACGGCTGGAGAAGTCCCGCCGGTAGGGGGCGGGGAGTCGGCTGTGGCCCGTGCGGCGCGGCTGCGGTCTGCTCGTATCGAAGGGCTCAGCTGTACTGAACCGGCCACTTGCACTGAACCGCCCACTTGTACGGAACGAACGCTCAGCCGTACCGAACCGCCCACCCGTTCATGGTCCGGCTGGATGCCGGGTGACGGGTGGGCGGTGGGAGGAATCCGCCGGGCAGCGGCGGTTCAGGGCGGGCCCGGGGTCAGACCGACTCCCGCCAGCGATTGGTGATCGGCAGGCGGCGGTCCTTGCCGAAGCCCTTCGCGGAGATCTTCGTGCCCGGCGGGTACTGCCGCCGCTTGTACTCGGCGGTGTCCACCATCCGCAGCGTCTTCACCACCAGCTCCCGGTCAAAGCCCGCGGCAACGATCGCGTCCGCGCCCTGGTCCCGGTCGACGTACAGCTCCAGAATCCCGTCCAGGACCGGATAATCCGGGAGCGAGTCCGTGTCCACCTGATCCGGCCGCAGCTCCGCGCTCGGCGGCTTCGTGATCGAGTTCTCCGGGATCGGCGGCGTCTGCCCCCGCTCCACCGCCGCGCGGTTGCGCCACTCGGCGAGCCGGAAGATCAGCGTCTTGTAGACGTCCTTGATCGGCCCGTACGCCCCGACCGAGTCGCCGTAGAGCGTCGAATAGCCCACCGCCAGCTCCGACTTGTTGCCGGGCGCGAGAACGATGTGGCCCTCCTGGTTGGAGATCGCCATCAGCATCGTGCCGCGAAGGCGGGACTGCAGGTTCTCCTCGGCGAGACCGGTGAGACCCAGCGACCCCATGTACGCGTCGAACATCGGCGCGATCGGCACGGTCCGGAAGTTCAGCCCCGTACGCCGCGCCAGCTCCTCCGCGTCCCCGATCGAGTGGTCCGAGGAGTAACGGGACGGCATGGCCACCCCGTACACGTTCTGCGCGCCCAGCGCGTCACAGGCCAGCGCGGCGGTCAGCGCGGAGTCGATGCCGCCGGAGAGCCCGATCAGGACGCTCTTGAACCCGTTCTTCGCGGCGTACGCCCGCAGGCCCACCACCAGCGCCGAGTACACCTCTTCGTCGTCGTCGAGCCGCTCGGCGTACCCACCGGTGAGTTCGGGCTCGTACGCCGGTACGGCCTCCTCCGAGACCGTGACGTGCTCGATCCGCAGCCCGTCGTCCACGACACCGGACGGCGGCTCGACCGCCGCGGCGGGCAAATCGAGATCGAGGACGACACACCCCTCGGCGAACTGCGGCGCCCGCGCGATGACTTCCCCGTCCTTGTCGACGACGATCGAGTCGCCGTCGAAGACCAGCTCGTCCTGGCCGCCGATCATCGCGAGATAGGCGGTGGTGCAGCCCGCCTCCTGGGCGCGCTTGCGGACCAGCTCGAGCCGCTGGTCGTCCTTGTTCCGCTCGTACGGCGACGCGTTGACGGAGAGCAGCAGGCCCGCGCCCGCCGTACGCGTCGCCGGCACACGGCCGCCGTCCTGCCAGAGGTCCTCGCAGATGGCGAGCGCGACGTCGACGCCGCGCACCCGCACGATCGGCAGGGTCTCGCCCGGCACGAAGTAGCGGAACTCGTCGAAGACGCCGTAGTTGGGCAGGTGGTGCTTGGAGAAGGTGAGCACGGCCTCGCCGCGGTGCAGCACGGCCGCCGCGTTGCGCGGGGCGCCTGCGGGCTGGCCGTACTTGGGCTTGGCCTCCTCGGTGCGGTCGAGATAGCCGACGACGACCGGCAGCTCGCCGAAGCCCTCGTCGTTCAGCCGCGCGGCGAGCGCGCGCAGCGCGTCCCGCGAGGCCTGCACGAAGGACGGACGCAGCGCGAGGTCCTCGACGGGGTAGCCGGTCAGCGCCATCTCGGGGAACGCGACGAGGTGCGCCCCCTGCTCGGCGGAGTGCCGGGTCCAATGGACGATCGCCTCGGCGTTCCCGGCGAGATCGCCGACGGTCGAGTCGATCTGATTCAGGGCGAGGCGTAGTTGAGGCACGGGCCCCAGTGTAATCGTCAGAGCGACGCGATGCCCCTTCGGGCGGGTGTGGGGCGCCCCACGTCGACGGTGGCCACCATCACCGACGTGGGGCGCGGGGTCAGCGGCGGTAGCCGAGGACCGTCATCATGCCTGCCTCCGAGTGGTACACGTTGTGGCAGTGGACCATCCACAGGCCCGGGTTGTCCGCGTCGAAGTCCACCGTCAGCGTCCCGTTCGGCAGCACGATCGCGGTGTCCTTGCGGGGGCCGCCCGCCACGTTCGCCAGGGCGAAGGTGTGGCCGTGCAGATGGAGCGGGTGCCACATCGACGTGGAGTTGGCGAAGACCAGACGGACCCGCTCGCCCGCGCGGACGGGGTGGCGCCGGTCGGGGTCGTACGCCTTCTTGTCGAACGCCCAGTCGTACTTGGCCATCCCGCCCGTCAGCCGGATCCTGATCGTGCGGTCCGGCTTCCGGGAGGGGAGGGCCACCGACTCGGCCGCCCGCAGCTTGTCCGCCGTCAGGAGCCGCCCCTTCAGTTCCTTGGGCCGCGTGGACGGAGCGGGCGCCGCGCCGCCGCCGGTGCGCAGGACCGCGAGCCCGGCGGCCTTCTTGCCCTCGGCGGCCGCGGTCAGCGGGAACACCCCGTCCTTGGCGGTGACCAGGACGTCATAGCGCTCGCCCATGCCGAGCAGCAGCGCGTCCGTCGTCGCGTGCTCCACGGGGAAGCCGTCCGTGTGCGTCACCGTCATCTCGTGCCCGCCGAGCGCCACCCGGAAGGCCGTGTCACCACCGGCGTTGATGATGCGGAGCCGGATGCGGTCGCCGGGCCGGGCCTTGAGGGACGAAGGCGCGTCGGGCGTACGCCCGTTGATCAGGTAGTGCGGGTAGGCCACGTCGCCCGCGTCACCACCCAGGAGGTCGCTCTTGGCACCCATCATCATGCGGGAGGGACCGGAGGGCTTCGGGGACTTGGAGGGTTTGGGGGAGGCCTTGGAATCCTGCGGGTCGCTCCGCATCGACATGTTGGACATGTTCGACATGTCGTGCCCGCTGTGGTCGGAGCCGCCGGAGCCGCCGGAGCCGCTCCCTTCCCCACTGCCGCCGTCTCCGTTCCCGTCCCCGCCCATGTCGTGGCCGCCCATGCCCTTGCTGAGCTCGGCGAGGACGCCGTCGGGAGTCGATCCGTCCACCCCGTCGACCCAGTCGTCGAGGACGACGACCCACTCCTTGTCGTACTTCAAGGGCTCCTTGGGGTCCTCCACGATCAGTGGTGCGTACAGACCGCGGTCCTGCTGGGTGCCCGAATGGGGATGGAACCAGTACGTCCCCGGGTGCGGCACCGCGAAGCGGTAGGTGAAGTCCGCGCCGGGCTTGATCTCCTGCTGGGTGAGGCCGGGGACGCCGTCCATGTCGTTGCGCAGGGCCAGGCCGTGCCAGTGCAGGGACGTGGCCTGGGGGAGGTGGTTGGCGAGCGTCAGGGCGAGGGTGTCGCCGGCGGTGGCGCGGACTTCCTTGCCGGGCAGCTGGTCGCCGTAGGCCCACGTCCTGACCGTGCGGCCGCCGAGGTCGAGCTTGGCCGTCATGGCCATGAGCTTCACCTCGCGGACCGCGCCGCCGGACCGCTTCTTCTCCGCGGCGGCGACTTCCTTGCCCGCCGGGTCGACATAGCCCTCGGGTCCCTCGGGCGTGGAGCCGCCGCCGTGCCCGCCGTGGCCCGAGCCCGAGCCGGATCCGGAACAGGCCGCCAGGAATCCCGAACCGGCGACTGCGGTCGCCGCGCCGAGCAGGGCGCGGCGCGAAGGGGTGCGCGTGGGTTGCGTGTGCGTGGATCGAGTGCGCATGGCTGAGTACACCTCGTCGTGGTGGTGCGTGCAGATGGGCTCATCCGCTGCTTCTGATACACCGCTCGACGCCCGGAGGTTCCCGGATCAGGGAAGTGAATTCATCGGACGCGGGCAGCGCTGAGCAGCCGGTGAGCCGGCCTAAATGCGCAGCACCGAAAGGCGGGCGAGGAGTATGCGGGGTGGCGGCGGATTGGGCCGCAGCCCGTCGAGCAGCCGGGCGAGCGTCCGCACGGCGACCGCGAAGCCGCCGGGCCGCAGCAGGCCTGCCTTCAGCAGCAGGAGAAGGGTGAAGGCGCCGAGCACCGCGAGGCATACGGACAGCGGGTCCATGCCGCCGTGGCCGGCGGGGTCGGCGGCGCTCGGGGGATCGGTCAGGGGATCGCTCGCGGGATCGATCACGGGATCGCTCGCGATGTGGCCGACGGGCTCCGGGGGCGTGGCGTGGCCGCCGCTCATGCCATGCGCCGAGCCGCTCGTCTCATGCCGGGCGGAGGCCTGTGCGACCTGTGTGAGCTGTGCGATCTGTGTGGCCCGCGTGGCCTGTGAGGCCTGTTCGGAGTCACCTCCGTGCCCGGTCGGATGGCCCAGCGTATGCATCGTCACGATGCCGAGGAGCAGCGCGGCGAGCAGCAGGAGCTGTCCGCCCCTCGCCGGTCGCCTCGTCGTCGCCATGGGCCGAACCCTACCCCCGGCGGGTATGGGGCGACATGCGGGGGCCAGGCATTCCGTTGATCATGACCCCATGGCGAATGAGTGTAAATTCTGTCAATTCATGATCTCCCCCGGTGGCCGGGACCACGTGTGCCTGGGGGAGACGCGTGCCGTCGAGTAGCGCGTACGCGCCCATGCGGCAGCCCAGGCCGACCACGTCCCGCCCCGTCGCCGCCGGGCGTGCCGTCTCCGTCGCCGTCCTCATGGCGTCGGCCGCGCTCGCCTACAGCGCGTGGCTGCTGGAGAGCTTCCTCGCGACGGATCTCTCCCCCGTCAGTTCGTACGTGAGTGAACTGGCCGCCACGGACCAGCCGTACGGGAGGCTGTTCCGAGCTACGGATCTGGTCGCCGGTTCACTCGTCGTCGCCGGAGCGGTCTGCGCGCTGCTGCGGCTCCCGCGCCGCCCGGTGGCGGTCCTGGGCTGGGCGGGTCTTGCCCTCTTCGGGGCGGCCACAGCGATCGACTCGCGGCTGCCGCTGAGCTGCGCGCCGACCGCGGACGCGGGGTGCGCGGAGCGGGAGGGGGCGGGGCTCGTGCCGTGGACGCACTCGGCGCACGCGGCGAGCAGCGGGGTCGCCGTGGCGGGGGCGCTGGCGGGAATGCTGCTGCTCACGTTCGCGGCCCGCCGCCACGGGATCCTACTGCCCCTGGCGGGCCCGGCAGCCGTCGTCGTCGTCCTCCTCGAACTGGCCGCCACTGCCTGGACCTTGGCGGCCGTGGTCGCGTTCGACGCGGGGTACGGGACGTGGGCGCTGGGTCTGGGGCAGCGGCTCCAGGTGCTGCTGATCGCGGTGTGGCTGGGATTGCTGGCGCGTGCGGCGGCGGTGCGGCGCGGATGAGTTTCGTACGGATCGGGGGAGTGCCGCACCACGTGGAGGTGACGGGGCGCGGCCCGGTGTGCGTGCTGAGTGCCGGACTGGGGCTGGCGTGGTTCGACTGGGACGAGGTGACGGAGCTCCTGGCTCCGCGGCGGACCGTGGTGCGCTTCGACCGGCCGGGGCTCGGGCTGAGCGGCCACGCGCGCGTGCCGCCGTCCCTCGCGGGGGAGGCGGAGCGGATCGCTTCCCTCCTGGACGCGTTGGCCCTGCCGGGCCCGGCCACGCTGGTGGGCCACTCGCTCGCGGGCTTCCACTGCGAGGCGTTCGCGCGCCTCCACCCGGAGCGCACGGCGGCCTTGGTCCTGGCCGACTCCAGCGTCGAGGAACGGCCACGGGGAAGGGTGCCTCGTGCTGTGCGGCTGGGTTTGGCGCGTGCGGGCGGGGCTGTGCTGAGCGGGGCGGGGGTGCCGAGGGCGGTGGGGCCGTGGGTGCGGCGGTTGGGGGTACGGGGCGAGGCCCCCGAGGCCGCGATCCGCCAGGTCTACGGCTCCAGCCGGGTCCTCCGCGCCTCCCTCATGGAGTACGCGACGTACGCCGACACAGCAGCGGAACTTGCCGCCCTCCGCCGCGACTTCCCCCTCCCCCCGACCCTCCCGGTAACGGTCCTGGCCGCGTCCACCGGAAACGACGGCCCCCGCTGGCTCACCCGCCAGCGGGGCTTGGCGAAGCAACTGGAAGCAACCTTCCGCGTCGCCCGCCCATCGGGCCACCTAGTGATGCGGGACCGGCCGGAGGCGGTGGTGGGGGCGGTGTTGGGGGAGTGAGGGGGCTTTTGGCGGGGGCGAGGGGGGGAGGGGGGAGGGCTCACCGGGAGGGCCGGTCGGGTGGTTCGGCTTTCGTGCCGTCTGAGGGCAGCCGGCCCGGTCGCCCTCAACCGCCCCTCCCCACCCAAACCCCCCGCACGCTCTCCCGAATCACAATGTGCGTGCCCAAGACATGCCTCTCCTGGCCGGCTCGGGCCGCTGCCCCGCCCGCCAGGGCCAAGCGGACCGCCGTGCGGCCCATTTCTTCTGCGGGGATGTGGACCGTGGTGAGGGCGGGGGTGATGTCCGAGGCCACGGGGTCGTCGTTGTAGCCGACCACCGAGATGTCGTCCGGCACGCGGAAGCCGTGTTCGCGCAGCGCCACCACCGTCGCCGCCGCCACCCTGTCGTCGCCCGCGAACACCGCCGTGAACTCCGGGCGTCCGTCCGCCTTCGCCAGCAGATCCCGTATCGCCTCGTCCCCGTTGTGCTGCCCGAAGCCGATGCCGTGCAGGATCGCCTCCTCGCGGGGGATGCCGTGGTCCGACAGTGCACGGAGGTAGCCCGCGACCCGTGCCTCGCCCGTCGTGTGGCCCGGCTCGTAGCCGATCAGGGCCGTCTTGCGGTGTCCCGCGCCCAGCAGGTGGCTGGTGATCGCGTACGCGCCCGCCTCGTTGTCGTACTCCACGACCAGAGCCGGTACGTCCGGCGCGGGTGCCGGGCGGCCACACAGCACCAGGCGGGAACCCGCCGCCGCCAGCGCCTCCGCGTACCGCGCCATCCGTTCCCGGTACTCGTCGTCCTCGACGACCCCGCCCACCAGGATCACTGCCTCCGCCGCCTGCTCCCGCATCATCTGGACCAGGGCCAGTTCGCGGGCCGGGTCGCTGCCGGTCGAGGAGACCAGGGTCAGCCTGCCGTGCTGCGCCGCCTCCATCTCCACGCCCTGGGCGACGTTCGCGTAGAAGGAGCTCACCACGTCGAACATCAGCACCGCGATCGTCTTGCGGCCGGCGCCCGCCAACGCGCGGGCGTGCGCGTTGGCGACGTAGTCGAGGTCCTTGACGGCCCGCAGGACCTTGGCGCGCGACGCCGTCGACGTCGGATAGTTGCCCGCGAGGACCCGCGAGACGGTCGCGACCGAGACTCCGGCCCGCGCCGCCACATCGCGGATGGTGACCCGCTCACCCACCGTGTCTCCTTCAGATAGCCCAGCTGCCGAGTGACCATGTGGCCAAGTAGCCGTGTCCGGGGCGTGGTTGCCCCCACGACAACCACGCCCCGGACCATCATCCCGCCCGCACGCCCCGGCTCAGTGCGCGGCCTCGTACTCCTTGGCGAACTCCTCCTGGGACTTGTTCCCGCCCTGCGCCTGCCACTTCGCGTACACCGCGTCCCAGTCCGACAGGTTCTTGCGGCCGGAGACGATCGCCGTGACGCCGTCCTCGATGATCTGCTGCATCGAAGCGCCCTGCCGGTTGTACGTGTCCGACATCAGGCCCCAGTGGTCGTCCCGCACCAGGTGCGGGACCACCTGCTTCTGCCAGGCGTGCAGCCGCTTGGTGAGATCGGGGAAGCTCGGGAAGTACAGCGGCTGCGGGGCGTCCATGAGGTAGGCGAAGGGGAGGTTCGTGCGGTTCTCCACCAGGCCGAGGGAGTTGGGCACCGGGTCGCCGTTCTTGTCGTACTCGAAGTGCGTGCCCTCGACGCCCGAGTGCATCAGCTCGTACTCCTTGGAGCCGAACGGCGACGCCAGCCAGTCCAGGACCCGCAGCATCAGCTTGACGCGGTCCTTGGAGGCCTTCTTGATGACCGTGTAGCCGAAACAGCCGCGGTTCTGTTGATAGACGGGCGTGGTTCCGTCCACCACGTACGGGACCGCCGCGTCCAGGGTGAACTCGTCCTTGATTCCCTGCGCGTTGGAGATGACCGCGCCCCAGCCGTCCGTCATCGAGCGGACCGTGCCGTTGTAGAACTGCGTCTTCAGGTCCACCTGCGAGATCGAGGTGGCGTCCGAGTTGTACGAGCCGTCCTTGCGCAGCTTCGACATGAACTCGAGGGCGGCCCTGAACTCGTCGGTCCCGTACATGTCGGTGACCTTGCCGTTCTTGATCTGCCACTGGTTCGGAGCCCCGTGCCACATCGCGTGGTAGAGGTAGCCGAAGAAGCCGACCGAGGACGCGCCGAGTCCGTACTTCTTGCTCTGCGAGGCCTCCCGCGCCATCACCTGGAAGTCCGCCGCCGCCATGCCCGGCTTGTAGCCCGCCTTGTCGAAGGCCTCGCGGTTGATGAACATCGCACCCTGCACCTTGGCGCGCTCGATCGGCAGGCCGTAGATGCGGCCCGCGACCCGGCCCATGCCCTCCCATGCGTACGTGGGGATGTTGGCGAGGTTCGGGTAGTCCTTGACCGCGTCCCCGGACAGGTACTCCGACAGGTCCGCGCACCGCGACTTCACGAACTGTGATTCACGGGGCAGTACGTAGCCGCCGCCGAAGTTGATCATGTCGGGCAGGTCGTCGCCCGACATCAGCGTGGACATCTTGGAGCGGAAGTCCGCGTCCGGCACGACCGAGAACTCGACCTCGACGCCGAGCGCCTCGTTCATCGCCTGCCAGTACTTGTTCGATCCGACCGGCTTCGGCGGGGTGCCGTAGGTGATGGTCATGACCTTGATCTTCTGCTTGCCGTTGCCCGGCTTCTCGGCGGTCGCCCGGACCAGCTTCTCCGGGTACTTCGAGAATCCGGGCTGTACGCCGGCCTCGCTCGGCGCGAGATCGGGCGTCGGGCCCTTGGCGGGTGTGTACGTCGGCCAGGGGGCCGCCTTCTTGTTGGCGTTGGAGACCGAGCCGCCGCCCCCGGAGTCGGTGGAGCAGGCGGTGAGCAGCGAGGGCGCGGCGACGGCGGCACCGCCGACGGCTATGGAGCGCAGCAGCGTACGGCGCGACATCGAGGAACCGGACACAGTGACAGCCTTTCTGAAGCGGGTGGGAGGTGGCTCAGCTCGTCGTGAGATGACTCAGCTCTTGATGGCGCCCGTGAGCACGCCCTTGGTGAAGTACTTCTGCAGGAAGGGGTAGACGACCAGGATCGGTACGGTGGCGATCACCAGGACGGCCATCTGCATCGTCTGCGGGGCGGACACGTTGGACGCGTCGCTCAGGCCGGTGTCGGCGATCTGCGAGCCGCCCATCACGTACGTACGAAGGACCTGTTGGAGCGGCCAGTGGTCGGACTCCAGGTAGATCGAGGCATGGAACCAGGCGTTCCAGTAGCTCACCGCGTAGAAGAGGCCGACGACGGCGAGTGCCGCCTTGGAGAGCGGGAGCACGATCCGCCACAGGATCTGCCAGTCGCCCGCGCCGTCGAGCCGCGCCGCCTCGTACATCTCCTCGGGAATCCCCTGGAAGAAGCCGCGGAGCACCACCAGATTGAAGACGTTGATGAGCACCGGGACGATCAGGGCGCTATAGCTCTCCAGCATTCCCATGCCCTTGACCAGCAGGAACGCGGGGATCATGCCGGGCGGGAAGAGGAACGTGAAGAGGATGACGAGGAGGATCGGCTTCCCGCCGTACACGTTGGGGCGGCTCAGCGCGTACGCCAGGAACGTGGTGCACGCGAGTGAGGCGAGGGTGCCGATGATCGTGACCCCGGCGCTCACCCCGAGCGCCTTGGAGACGATGCCGCCGGCGAAGACCTGCTCGTAGGCGCGCAGGGTCGGGTGCTCGGGCCAGAGCACCCAGCCGCCGTTGGCGACGACCTCGCGGTTCGAGGCGAAGGACGTCGAGATGATGACGAGGAAGGGTACAAAGACCAGGAGCAGGATGGTGGCGATCGCGAGGACCTTGGCCACCTGCGTGACGGGCTTCGGCTTCTCCATCCAGGCAGGGCGGACGGGGGGCTTCGCGCGGCCCTTCGCGGGGCGGTTCCGACGGCCCTTCGCGGGGTGCTCCCGGCCGTCCTTCACCGGACGGTCGGCCAACGCCGTTGATTTCGCGCTCACTTGTAGACCCCCTGCTCGCCGAGGCGGTGCGCGACCTTGTTGGCCGCGAAGACGAGAATCGCTCCGACCACGCCCTTGAACAGGCCGGCTGCCGCGGCGTATCCGGTGTCGCCGCCGACGATGCCCTGCCAGAAGACGAAGGTGTCCAGGACCTCACCGGCCTCGGGTCCCACCGACTGCCGTTGCAGCAGCATCTGTTCGAAGCCGACGGAGAGGATGTCGCCGAGCCGCATGATCAGGAGCAGGATGACGACCGGCCGGATCGCGGGCAGCGTCACGTGCCAGAAGCGGCGCCAGGGCCCCGCGCCGTCGATGGCTGCGGCCTCGTACTGCTGCTCGTCCACCTGCATCAGCGCGGCGAGGAAGATGATCGTGCCCCAGCCGGCGTCCTTCCAGACGACCTGCGCGACGACGAGCGCCGGGTAGGCGTCGGGGTTGCCGATGATGTCGACGGAGTGCAGACCCGCCTGTCCGAGCACGGAGTTGAGCAGTCCGGTGTCGGCGAGCACCTGCTGGAAGAGGGCGACGACGATGACCCACGACAGGAAGTGCGGGAGGTAGACCACCGACTGCACGAAGCGGCGTGTGACGTCGGAGGTCAGGCTGTGCAGCAGCAGGGCCAGGCCCAGCGGGACCGGGAAGAAGAAGACCAGTTGGAGCACCGCGAGGAAGAGGGTGTTCCAGGTCGCGTGCCAGAAGTCGGGGTCGCCGAACATCCGGTCGAAGTTCTCGAGGCCGACCCAAGGGCTGGCCCAGAGGCCGTCGAAGGGGACGTACTCCTTGAAGGCGACGGCGTTGCCGATGAACGCGCCGTAGTGGAAGACCAGGAAGTACGCGATCCCGGGTGCCATGAGCAGCAGCGGGACCCGGGATGCCCGAAACCGTTTCCAGCGCTCACCACCCCCGCCTTTAGTGCTGTTTGACCGTTTATTTCGCTTGCCGGGCGGCTTCACCGCCTCGGTTTCCGTCCGGTCCTTCGTCACCGCTGACACGGAAGCCCCTCCGTCGTCGGAACAAGGTGACCGGAATCTAAAGCGGTTACTAACCCCGGTCAACCCCCTTTGCCTTGCGATCTCTTGACCGCCGTCGCGACTTCGGCCTAGCCTCCAGGCGCTGTCAAGAAAACGGTTACTACGAGGGGTGGTCACGCGTGGCAGACCAGGCAGAGCTGAAGGGCCGGCCCACCGGTCCGCCGATCACCGCGCTCGCCATGAGTGCCGACGTGGCGGAGCGGGTCTTCGCGCCGGACATCCGCGAACGGCTCGGCCGCTGCGTGGAGTTGGCCCCGGTCCTGCTCACCGGCTCGCTCACCGGGGCCGACGCGCGGGCCGTGCTCGCCGAGACGGAGATCCTGGTCACCGGCTGGAACTGCCCGCCGGTCACGGCGGAGGTCCTCGCCCACGCGCCCCGCCTGAAGGCTCTCGTGCATGCCGCGGGGTCGGTCAAACCCGTGGTGACGGACGCGCTCTGGGACCGGGGCGTGGTGGTGTCGTCGGCGGCCGACGCCAACGCGGGGCCGGTCGTGGCATACACCCTCGCCGCGATCACCTTCGCGGCGAAGGGGGCACTGCCGACCGCCGCGGGCTACAGCGCGGGGTGGCCGCCGTTCACCGGACGCACGGGCTCCGACGCCCGGACCGTCGGCGTCATAGGGGCGTCCCGCATCGGCCGCGGGGTCATCGCGGGGCTACGGGCGTCCGACGCGGCCCTGCGGGTGCTGCTGACCGATCCGTACGTCACGGAGGAGGAGGCGGCCGGGCTCGGCGCGGAGCTGGTGGAGCTGTCCGAGCTGTGCCGGAGCAGCTCGATCGTGAGCGTGCACGCTCCCCAACTCCCGGAGACACGGGGCATGTTGAGCGCGGAGATGCTGAAGCTGATCCCGGACGGCGGGACCGTCGTCAACACCGCGCGAGGCTCGCTGCTCGACACGGAGGCGCTGGCCGCGGAGTGCGCGACGGGACGCCTGGACGCCTTCCTGGACGTGACGGACCCCGAGCCGCTGCCCCCCGGACATCCGCTGCTCACCCTGCCGAACGTCCTGGTGACCCCGCATATCGCGGGGGCGCAGGGGAGCGAGGTGCGGCGTCTCGGGGAGTACGCGGTGGGGGAGGTGGAGCGGTTCGTGGCGGGGGAGGAGCTGCGGGGGCGGCTGCTGCGGGAGGAGCTGCCCCGGCTGGCGTAGCGAAGGCGAGGTCCCTTCGGCCGGCCCGCAGGGGCAGAGCCGGGCCAGCATCAGGGCGAAGCCGTAGGGCTTCGCCCGCCCCCGCACGGGCGGAGCCCTACGGCTTCGCCCCCCGCGCCTTCAGCAGGTCCGCCATCAGCCGGATCTCCGACTCCTGGGACTCCACCATCCCGTTGGCCAGGCGGAGTTCCACCGGAACCTCGCACCGCTCCACGCAGCCCTGGGCCATGTGGACGCCGCCCTTGTGATGCTTGGTCATCAGCTGGAGATAGCGGATCTCGGCCGCCTTGCCGTTCAGCTTGCCGAGGTCCGCGAGTTCCTTGTTCGTCGCCATGCCCGGCATCAGCGCGCCGTCCTCGCCGGGCGGCATGTCCCCCATGCCCATCCACTCCATCGGCGCCCCCTCGGACACCTTCGGCAGTTCCCACAGATCGAGCCAGCCGAGCAGCATGCCGCGCTGGTTCGCCTGCGTCTGGGCGATGTCGTACGCGAGACGCCTGATCTCCTCGTTCTTGGTGCGGTCCCGCACGATGTACGACATCTCGACGGCCTGCTGATGATGGATCGCCATGTCGCGGGCGAAGCCGGCGTCGGCCGAAGCGGAGGCGGGGATCTGCGTGCCGTCCGGGCCGTCCGTCGCGGCGACCGCCGCCGTGATGCCGCCGGCCGCGAGCACCGCCGCGGCGGCGGCCCCGACCAGCCAGCAGGTGCTCCGCCTCACTGGCCCTTGCCGCCCGTGCAGGCGGCCCCCGGCTCAGGGGTCTGCTTGCCCTGGACGTACTCGGAGAAGAACGACTTGACCTTCGGGTCGGCCGCGCCCGTCACGGTGCGCTGGTGGCCCCAGGCGGAGAGCATGATCGGGTCCTTCTGGTCCTTGACCGGGCTCATCAGCGAGTACGGGGTCTGCTTGACCTTCGCCTCGAGCTTCTTCAGGTCGGCGGCCTTCGCCTTGTCGTTGTACGTGACCCAGACCGCGCCGTGCTCGAGCGAGTGCACGGCGTTCACCTCCGGCAGCTCGTCCTTGTAGACGTCGCCGTTGCAGTTCATCCACACCTGGTTGTGGTCGCCGCCCACCGGCGGGGTCATCGCGTACTCCACGTCCGTCGTCACATGCGTACGGCCCAGCTGCTTGGCGTTCCAGACCTTCTCGCCGTCCGCGGTCACCTTGAACTTCGGCGCGGACTTGGCGTCGGTCTTCGCGTCGGAGTCGTCCGCCTGGCGGAAGAGGACGACACCGCCCACGACCAGCGCGGCCACGACCACGGCGCTCAGGGAGATCGTGATGACCTGCCCCCGGCGGTCGCGTGCGCGCTCGGCCCGGCGCATCTCCTCTATGCGTGCCTTGCGGGAGGCGGAGCTCGTGTTCTTGGCGGAACCCATGGTGTGTCCTTCGGCGATACGGCGTACGACGGAAAGGGCGGTACGGGTGTGGCGGAACGCGGTGGAGCGTGATGGAACGGTTCGCTGATCGTAATGGCCGGGCCGGGCGCGCTGTAGGGGGAGTCTGAGGCGGCCCGCTGTTACGGGGGCGGCGATCAGCAGGCACTATGGGCACAGGGCGGCACGAGCTCCGCAACGCGCCTGAAACCGTGTGGTGGGATGCTCATGTGCCCCGATGTGTCCCCGGGCAAGAACACGGCGCGAAGGCGGCGCGGACGCAGGCGGCCTGACCAGCAAGGATGGGTGGAAGCGGAAGATGGACAAGCAGCAGGAATTCGTGCTCCGGACTCTCGAGGAGCGCGACATCCGGTTCGTACGCCTGTGGTTCACGGATGTCCTCGGCTTCCTGAAATCGGTCGCGGTGGCTCCCGCCGAACTGGAGCAGGCCTTCGACGAGGGCATCGGCTTCGACGGCTCGGCGATCGAGGGATTCGCCCGAGTGTACGAATCGGACATGATCGCCAAGCCGGACCCCTCGACCTTCCAGGTGCTGCCCTGGCGCGCGGAGGCCCCCGGCACGGCCCGGATGTTCTGCGACATCCTCATGCCGGACGGCTCCCCGTCCTTCGCGGACCCGCGCTATGTCCTGAAGCGGGCCCTCGCGAAGACCTCCGACCTCGGGTTCACCTTCTACACCCACCCCGAGATCGAGTTCTTCCTCCTGAAGGACAAGCCGCTGGACGGCTCGCGGCCCACCCCCGCCGACAACTCCGGCTACTTCGACCACACCCCGCAGAACGTGGGCATGGACTTCCGCCGCCAGGCCATCACGATGCTCGAATCCATGGGCATCTCGGTCGAGTTCAGCCACCACGAGGGCGCGCCGGGCCAGCAGGAGATCGACCTCCGGTACGCGGACGCGCTCTCCACGGCCGACAACATCATGACGTTCCGCCTGGTCATGAAGCAGGTCGCCCTGGAGCAAGGGGTCCAGGCCACCTTCATGCCGAAGCCGTTCTCCGAGCACCCCGGCAGCGGCATGCACACCCACCTCTCCCTCTTCGAGGGCGACCGCAACGCGTTCTACGAGTCCGGCTCCGAGTACCAGCTCTCCAAGGTCGGCCGCTCCTTCATCGCGGGCCTCCTGAAGCACGCCGCCGAGATCTCCGCGGTCACCAACCAGTGGGTGAACTCCTACAAGCGCATCTGGGGCGGCTCGGAGCGCACGGCCGGCGCGGGCGGCGAGGCACCCTCGTACATCTGCTGGGGCCACAACAACCGCTCGGCGCTGATCCGGGTCCCGATGTACAAGCCCGGCAAGACCGGCTCCGCGCGGGTCGAGGTCCGCTCGATCGACTCGGGCGCGAACCCCTATCTGACGTACGCCGTCCTGCTCGCCGCCGGCCTCAAGGGCATCGAGGAGGGCTACGAACTCCCGCCGGGCGCCGACGACGACGTCTGGGCCCTGAGCGACGGCGAACGCAGGGCCATGGGCATCGAGCCGCTGCCGCAGAACCTGGGCGAGGCGATTTCCCTCATGGAGCGCAGCGAGTTGGTCGCCGAGACGCTCGGCGAGCATGTCTATGACTTCTTCCTGCGCAACAAGAAGCAGGAGTGGGAGGAGTATCGCTCCGAGGTCACGGCCTTTGAGCTGAGGAAGAACCTGCCGGTGCTCTAGGGCTGTCGTCCGTGGCTCCGCCGGTGGTCGCTCGCGCCCACCCGGCGGAGCCACACGTCGATACGGCCCCGCGCCCCTAGGGGGCGCCGACGATCGCGTCCTTCAGTGGTGTCGTCGCCCGCACCCGGTACTCCTGGATCGCCCAGCCATTGCCGTCCGGGTCCTTGAAGTACATGAACGTGCCGCCGTCCTGCGGTGCGTGTGCCACCGGCTCCGAGACGTCCAGGCCCCGTGCGGTCAGTTCCGCGTGTGCCGCCTTCGCGTCGGACACGCAGAGTTGGAGGCCCTGGTAGGAGCCGGCCGCGGGGGTGGGGCCGGCCATCGTTTCCCAGAGGGTGTCGGCGAGGGCGATGGAGCAGCCCGAGCCCGGCGGGGTCAGCTGGACGATGCGCATGCCCGGCATGACCTCCGTGTCGATGTCGACATGGAACCCGAGCTTGTCGCGGTAGAACTCCTTGGCCCGGTCGATGTCACTGACGGGGAGCGGGATCACCTCGAGTGTGTATTCCATGTGCGGCAGTACAGCAGGGAGCGGCCCCGCTGTCAGCGCTCGAAACGCCATCGCGTCTGACTGAAGGGCTCCCCCTTGCCGAAGCCGAAGACCGTCCGGGGCGCCACCTCGAAGACGTACGCGTGGCCCGCCCCGTGGTGGAAGCAGCCGTCCCGCACGTCGTAGTGCCAGAAGCTGCCGTACTTCTCCTCCCAGGCCGCCGCGAGCACCCGCAGCCGGTCCTCGTCGGTGATCCGCGCCGCCGTGCCCTCGACGACCAGGTCGAAGCCCTTGTCCCAGCGGTTGGCGCCCGTGGTCAGGACGGTCTCCGGGTTGCCGTCCAGGTTCCGTGCCTTGCGCTCCTCGGGGCCCGTCGCGAAGTGCAGCGCGCCGTCCAGCCACACCGCGGGCAGCGGGGTGACGTGCGGGCGCCCGTCGGGACGTACCGTCGAGATCCAGAAGAGTTCCGCCGTGCGGAGCATCCGCACGGCATCGGACCACGGTGTCGCCGCCGCCCCCTGGCTGCTGTACCGGGCGTCCAGTTCGGTGCGCGGTTCCCTGCTCGGCATGATCCGCCTCCTGACAGTGTCACCATGCTCCCGTCCGAGGACGGACTCCGCACGCGGGCGGAACTCATCGGTGAGGCCGTAGGCTCGGGCGAGGAGTGATCGAACGGAGGCCGGGATGACGGTGCCGCAAGGGCGCAGAAGCAGTACGTTCACGCGACTGCTGCGGCATGGCTTCACCGACCCCTCGGCGGCGGAGCGGCTGCTCGGCGCGCCCGAGCTGTCCGCCGTGCGCTCCGACCCGGTGCTGCTCGACGCGCTCGGCGTGGCCGCCGATCCCGATCTGGCGCTCCTCGGCCTGGTCCGGCTCGTCGAGGCGCAGCCGGACGACGCCAGCCGCCGCGAGCTGCTCGACACCCTGGTCAGCGCCAAGCCGCTGCGCGACCGGCTGCTCGGTGTGCTCGGCGCGTCCGAGGCGCTCGCCGACCATCTGGCCCGGCATCCGCGCGACTGGCGGGCCCTGGTCACCTACGAGGCGTCCGATCTACACCCCGGCGTCGAGGAGTTCGAGCGCGGCCTCGCCGACGCCACCGACCCGGTCTCGCTCCGGGTCTCCTACCGCCGCTGTCTGCTCGCCATAGCGGCCCGCGACGTCTGCGGCACGACGAACGTCGCCGAGGCCGCCGCCGAACTCGCCGACCTGGCGACCGCGACCCTGCGCGCCGCGCTCGCCATGGCGCGGACGGCGGCCCCCGCGGACGCCGCCCAGTGCAGGCTCGCGGTCATCGCGATGGGCAAGTGCGGTGGCCATGAGCTGAATTACGTCTCGGACGTCGACGTCATCTTTGTCGGTGAGGCCGTCGACGGGGCCGACGAGGGCAAGGCGCTGCAGGCCGCCACCCGGCTCGCCTCGCACATGATGCGGATCTGCTCGGAGACCACCGTCGAGGGCACCATCTGGCCGGTCGACGCCAACCTCCGGCCGGAGGGGCGCAACGGACCCCTCGTGCGCACGCTCTCCTCCCACCTCGCCTATTACCAGCGGTGGGCCAAGACCTGGGAGTTCCAGGCGCTGCTCAAGGCGCGCCCGGTGGCCGGGGATCCCGAGCTCGGTGAGGCGTACGTCGCCACGCTCGCGCCACTGGTCTGGCAGGCGGCCGAGCGCGACAACTTCGTGCCCGACGTGCAGAAGATGCGCCGCAGGGTCGTCGAGAACATCCCGGCGGGCGAGGTCGAGCGTGAGCTGAAGCTCGGCCCCGGCGGGCTGCGGGACGTCGAATTCGCCGTACAGCTCCTGCAGTTGGTGCACGGCCGCAGCGACACCTCGCTGCGCAGCGGATCGACCCTGGAGGCGCTCGACGCGCTGGGCGCCGGCGGCTATGTGGGCCGCGTCGACGCCGCGCAGCTCGACGACGCCTACCGCTTCCTGCGCTCCCTGGAGCACCGCATCCAGCTGTTCAAGCTGCGGCGCACCCATCTGATCCCGGAGGACGACGCCGACCTGCGGCGCATCGGCCGCTCCCTGGGCATGCGCACGGAGCCGATCACCGAGCTGAACCGGGCGTGGAAGCGGCACACCTCGGTCGTCCGGCGGCTGCACGAGAAGCTCTTCTACCGCCCGCTGCTCGACGCGGTGGCCCAACTCGCCCCCGGCGAGACCCGGTTGAGCGCGGAGGCGGCCCGCGAACGGCTGGTGGCGCTCGGCTACGCGGACCCGTCGGCGGCCCTGCGCCATCTGGAGGCCCTCGCCTCCGGCGTCACCCGCAAGGCGGCGATCCAGCGCACCCTGCTTCCGGTCCTGCTCGGCTGGTTCGCGGACTCGGCGGACCCCGACGCGGGGCTGCTCAACTTCCGCAAGGTGTCCGACGCGCTCGGCAAGACCCCTTGGTATCTGCGGCTGTTGCGGGACGAGGGCGCCGCCGCCGAGAACCTCGCCCGCGTCCTGTCCGCCGGACGCCTCGCCCCGGACCTGCTGCTGCGCGCCCCCGAAGCGGTCGCGCTGCTCGGCGACGCCCGCGGCCTCGAACCCCGCGACCACGCCCACCTGGAGCAGGAGGTCCTCGCCGCCGTCGGCCGCGCGGACGGCGCCGAGCAGGCGGTGACGGCCGCGCGCGGAGTCCGCCGCCGCGAACTGTTCCGCACCGCCGCCGCCGACATCATCGGCTCGTACGGCACCGAGGAGAGCCCCGCCGAGGCCGACCCCGGCACGCTGGTGGACCTGGTGGGCAACGCGGTCTCGGACCTGACGGCGGCGACGATCGCGGGAACGCTGCGCGCGGTGGTCCGCGCGGGCTGGGGCGACACGCTGCCGACCCGTTTCGCGGTCATCGGGATGGGCCGGTTCGGCGGCCATGAACTGGGCTACGGCTCGGACGCCGACGTCCTGTTCGTCCACGAACCGCGCGAGGGCGCCGACGAACAGGAGGCCGCGAAGGCCGCAGCCAAGGTCGTCTCCGAGATGCGCCGACTGCTCCAACTCCCGTCCTCCGACCCGCCGTTGCTCATCGACACGGATCTGCGCCCGGAGGGCAGGAGCGGTCCTCTCGTGCGTACGCTGAAGTCGTACGAGGCCTACTACCGCCGCTGGTCGCTGGTCTGGGAGTCCCAGGCGCTGCTGCGGGCCGAACCCGTCGCGGGCGACGCCGAGTTGGGCCGTGCCTTCATCGACCTGATCGACCCGCTCCGGTACCCGGCCGAGGGTCTGGGCGAGGACGCCGTCCGCGAGATCCGGCGGCTCAAGGCCCGGATGGAGGCCGAGCGGATGCCGCGCGGCGCCGACCCCACCCTGCACACCAAGCTCGGCCGCGGCGGTCTCTCCGACGTCGAATGGACCGTCCAGCTCATGCAGTTGGAGCAGGGCTGGGCCGAACCGGGCCTGCGCACCACCCGCACCCGCGAGGCCCTCGCGGCGGCCTGCGCGGCCGGGCTGATCCCCGCCGAGGACGCGGCGATCCTCGACGAGGCGTGGGTGCTCGCGACGCGGGTGCGCAACGCGGTGATGCTGGTGCGCGGCCGGGCGGGCGACACGTTCCCCTCGGACGGGCGCGAACTGGCCGCCGTGGGGCGGTACTTGGGATACGACCCCGGTCATGTGGGGGACATGCTCGACGACTACCGCAGGATCACGCGGCGGGCGCGGGCCGTGGTGGAGGAGCGGTTCTACGGGGCCTAGGGCTCAGTGGGGGAGCGGTTCCAGGGGGCCGGCTCGTCCGTGAGCATGGCCCGCGCGTGGGCCAGGAATCCCGCCAGGGAGATCTCGAAGGCCCGGTCGGCCCGCCCCGGCGGCACCGCGTCCAGGGCGCGGGCCAGCGCGGGCGTCGCCGGTGCCCCCTCGGACAGCTCCCACATGGCCTCGGGGGCCGCCAGGTCCAGCGCCGACCCCAGCACCACGTTCTCCAGGGCGATGATCACCGGCATGACGTCGGCGAGGGCGAAACCCGCGTCCAGGAGCAGGTTCACGGCCCGCTCGTACTGGTCGAGGACCCGCGGCGCCCGCACCGGTGACGTCATCAGGAGCGGAATCGCCCGCGGGTGCGCCGCGAACGCCGCGCGGTAGGAGCGGGCCCAGGCGGCGAGCGACTCGTCCCAGGGGCGCCCGGGGTCCAGCGTCCCGGCGTCGATCGCCTCGCTCACCCGCTCCCGGAGCAGCTCGACGATGCCGTCACGGCCGTCCACGTGGTGGTAGACGGAGCCGGTCTGCGCGCCGAGCCGCCTGGCGATCTGCGGGACGCTGAAGTCGCCGTTCTCGTCGACCAGGGCGAGCGCCGTCGTGGTGATGCGCTCCCTGTCGAGCAGGGGTGTGCGCGGCCGTCCCATGATTCCTGGTCCCCGATTCTCTTCCGCTGCCCGTCTTCGGCGAAGTCTTCCCCAAAGCCTGACGAGAGGCTACATTGCCGAAACCGAAAGCCTTTAGGTTTTGGGTTCCGGCGGCCTGCCTGCCGCCGCGCCCCCTTCCCCCGCCTGCCGCAGAAGGGCTTCCCTGCGCATGTCCGTAACCACCCCGGAGTCACCGGCAGAGGCCGCTCCCACCCTCCGCACCGGCTCCCTCGGCACCGCCGACATCGCCTTCTTCGTCGTCTCGGCCGCAGCCCCGCTCACCGTCATGGCCGGCGTCGCCCCCATCGCCATCTCGCTCGGCGGCATAGGCGCGCCCGTCGGCTATCTCCTCGCCGGGATCACCCTCACCGTCTTCGCCGTCGGGTTCACCGCGATGAGCCGCCATGTGCGCAGCGGCGGTGCCTTCTACGCGTACATCACGCGGGGTCTCGGCCGGCCCGCCGGAATCGCCGCTGCGCTGCTCGCCATGCTGGGCTACAACGGCATGGAGATCGGCGTCTACGGCCTGCTCGGCACCGCCACCCAGGACACCGCGCACGCCCTCTTCGGCGCCGACATCCCCTGGCTGCCGGTCTCCCTCGCCGGTCTTCTGCTCATCTGGTACGGCGGTTTCCGCTCGATCGACTTCGGCGCGAAACTGCTGGGCGTCCTGCTGGTCGCCGAGACGGGGATCCTGGTGCTGCTCGCCGGGGGAGTCCTCCTCAAGGGCGGCGCGGACGGCATCGACCTGGCCGGGTTCACGCCCGGCAACGTCTTCGTGCCCGGTACGGCCGCCGTGCTGTCCTGCGCCTTCGCCGCGTTCACCGGCTTCGAGTCCACCGTCATCTACCGGCGCGAGGCGCGCGATCCCGACCGGACGGTGCCCCGCGCCACGTACATCGCCGTCGCGTTCCTCGGTCTCTTCTACGCCTTCGTCGTGTGGACCGTCGTCCAGGCCTTCGGCAACGAGGAGGTCGTGAAGGCGGCGGGGTCGGACCCCGCGGGGCTCTTCTTCTCGGCGATCACCACATACGTGGGGGGCTGGGCGGCCGATCTGATGCACGTCCTCATCGTCACCAGCGTGCTGGCGTCCCTGCTGGCCTTCCACAACGCGATCAACCGGTACGGGCTCTCGCTGGCGGAGGAAGGGGTGCTGCCGAAGGTGCTGGGGCGGGTGCACGCGCGGCACCGTTCGCCGTATGTCGCGGGCGCGGCGCAGACGGTGCTGGGGGCGGTGGTCGTCCTCGCCTTCTTCGCCGTCGGCGCGGATCCGTACCAGCAGCTGCTGCTGTGGGTGAATACGCCGGGGATGCTGGGGCTGTTGGTCCTTCAGCTGCTCGCGGCGGTTGCCGTGCCGTGCTACTTCCGGAAGATCAGCCATGAGGAGGGGGTGTGGCGGACGGTCGTGGCGCCGGGGGCCGCGGCGCTGCTGCTGGCAGCGGCGCTGTGGCTGGTCACCACGCACATCGACCTGTTCACCGGGGCGTCCCCGCTGGTGAACACGGTCCTGGTCACCCTGGTCCCGGCGGTCCTCGTCCTCGGCTTCGCGCTGGCGCTGCGCCTGCGCCGACGCCGTCCTGCGGTGTACGAGGGCTTCGCCTCGGAACCGTCGTAACCCTTGCCGCCACGAAGCCGCTCGTACCGCAACACCCACCCGCACCCCGGCCGCTCGTACCGCAACCTCCCACCTGCACCCCCGAACGGAGCCCCTCCTTGCCCCCCGCCGACCTGATCCTCACCAACGCCACCATCCGCACCCTCGACCCCGACCGCCCCCAGGCCACCGCCCTCGCCGTCCGCGACGGACACATCGCTGCCGTCGGCGACCACGACGACGTACGCGACTGGCGCGGGCCGGACACCGAGACGGTCGACCTCGCCGGAGCGACCCTCACCCCCGGCCTCGTCGACTCCCACAGCCACCCCGTGATGGGCCTGGAGATGGCCACCGGCGCCGACCTCAGCGGCGTACGGAATCTCGACGAGCTGTGCGCCGCCCTGCGCACGGCGGAACGCCTCGACGGGTGGATCGTCGGCTGGGGCCTCGACCACAACGCCTTCGGCGGGCGCCCCGTCGACCGTGCCCTCATCGAGGACGCCCTCGACGACGCCCCCGCCTTCATCCGCCTCTACGACGGCCACTCCGCCCTCGTCAGCGGCGCGGCCCTCCGCGCGGCGGGCGTGCAGGGGCCCCGCGAGTTCGCCCAGCGGGCGAGCGTCGTCTGTGATGCCGACGGGCGCCCCACGGGGCACCTCGTCGAGCACGCCGCCATGGACCTCGTCACCGCCGTCATGCCCAGGCCGTCGTACGCCGAGCGCCGCACCGGCCTCGTCGAGCTGCTCTCCGCGATGGCCGCCACCGGCCTGACCGGCGCCCATGTGATGGACCTCGGCGGTGGGGACGTACCCGAGCTGCTCGCGGCCGTCGAGGCCGAGGGGACACTGCCGCTGCGGCTTCGGCTCGCGCCCTGGTGCATGCCGGGCGTCGGTGACGACGGCCTCGACGAGATCATCGCGCTGCAGGCCGAGGCGGGACGGCACTGGCTGGTCGGCGGGGCCAAGTTCTTCATGGACGGCACCGTCGAGGGCGGCACCGCCTGGCTGGAGCACGCGGACTGCCACGGGCAGGGCACCGACGCCTTCTGGCCGGACCCGGAGGCCTACACGAACGCCGTACGGAGGCTGCACGCGGCCGGGGTGCGGACGGCGACCCACGCCATCGGGGACGCCGCCGTGCGGCATGTGCTCGACACCGTCGCGGGACTTGGCCCCGGCGGACGCCTCGTGCATCGTGTCGAGCACATCGAGACGGTGCCGGACGACACGATCCCGCGGTTCGCCGCGCTGGGCGTCATCGCCTCCATGCAGCCCCCGCACACCGCCTACACCCGCTCCGACCACACCGACGAGTGGTCCAAGCGGCTGGGTGAGGAGAGGGCCGCGCGGGCCTGGCGGATCCGGGACCTGCGGGACGCCGGCGCCGTGGTCGCCCTCGGCTCCGACTGGCCCATCGCGCACTACGACGCACGTCAGGTCCTCGGCACCGCGCGCGTCCCGCGTGGGGCGGCGGGTCCCGCGCAGGGGCTCACCGGGCTCCAGGCGCTGGAGGGCTGCACCTCGCACGCCGCGATCGCCGCGGGCGAGGCGGACGCCGCGGGGCGGATCGCCCCCGGATTCCGGGCGGATCTGACGGCCTTCGGGCTCGATCCGGTGGCGGCGCCCGCCGACGAGGTGGCCGAGGCGCCGGTCCGGCTGACCGTCATGGGCGGGCACATCACGCACCGCGGCACGGACTGATCCGGCGCCGGTCCGGGAGTCAGGCCTTCAGCGGCGGGGCGAGCTCAGCCCGCTCGCCCCGCACCGCGATCTCCCTCGGCAGCGCGTACGGCATGCCCCCGTACCAGACCCGGGCCACCGCGAAGCCGAACGCCAGGCAGATCAGACCGCCCACCGCGTCCAGCCAGAAGTGGTTGGCGGTGGCCACGATCACGACCAGGGTCGCCGTCGGGTAGAGCAGGCCGAGCACCTTCGCCCACGGCACCGACGCCAGGGCGTAGATCGTCAGGCCGCACCACAGCGACCAGCCGATGTGCATCGACGGCATCGCCGCGTACTGGTTCGACATGTGCTTGAGGTCGCCGGAGGCCATGGAGCCCCACGTCTGGTGGACCAGGACCGTGTCGATGAAGTCGTTGCCGTTCATCAGGCGCGGCGGGGCGAGCGGATACAGGTAGTAGCCGACCAGGGCGACCGCCGTGGTCGCGAAGAGGACGAGGCGTGTGGCCGCGTACCGCCCCGGATGCTTGCGGAACAGCCACACGAGAACACCGAGCGTCACCACGAAGTGCAGCGTCGCGTAGTAGTAGTTCATGCCGACGATGAGCCATGTCACCGAGTTCACCGCGTGGTTGACGCTCTCCTCGACGGCGATGCCCAGGTGCCGCTCGACGTCCCAGATCCAGTCGGCGTTGCGCAGGGCCTGTGCCTTCTGCTCCGGCACCGCGTTGCGGATCAGTGAGTACGTCCAGTAACTCACCGCGATCAGCAGGATCTCGAACCAGAGGCGGGGCCTGCGGGGCGTGCGCAGCCGGCGCAGGAACGTCCGCCCAGTGCGGTCGGCTTCCGCGCCCGCGTTGGGTGATGAGGTGGGCCGCTGCTGGCCTTCCAGTGTCGTCACAGTCATCTCACCCATAGGCACAGAGTCTGCCAGATACCCACCCTTTGACCGATCATCCCAAGGTCTGGTTCAGGGCGCATTTTCTACGCCCTATGGACGAGTTCGTCCCCCAGGGGCCGAGGCGGTTGAACCTCGAACGACCAGCTCGGGAAGGAAGACGAATTCGCTGTGCGGAGCGGGGGTGCCGCCGATCTCCTCGAGGAGTGTACGCACCGCGGCCTGGCCCATCGACGGGACGGGCTTGCGGACCGTGGTCAGCGGCGGATCCGTGAACGCGATGAGCGGCGAATCGTCGAAACCGACCACCGAGATGTCGTCGGGGACCTCGAATCCGCGCTCCCGTGCCGCCCGGATCGCGCCCAGCGCCATCATGTCGCTGGCACAGACGATCGCCGTGCAGCCCCGGTCCATCAGCGCGGCCGCCGCTGCCTGTCCGCCCTCCAGCGTGTACAGCGAGTGTTCGATGAACTCCGCCTCCACCGCCTCGGGGGCGAGCGAGAGGCGGTCGTGCATCGTGCGTACGAAGCCCTCGATCTTCCGCTGTACGGGGACGAAGCGCCTGGGCCCGAGGGCGAGTCCGACGCGGGTATGCCCCAGGGAGACGAGGTGGGTGACCGCGAGGCGGGTCGCAGCGCGGTCGTCCGGCGAGATGAACGGCGCACGCACCTTCGGCGAGAACCCGTCGACCAGCACGAACGGCACGCCCTGCGCCCGCAGCCGGTCGTAGCGCCCCATGTCGGCGGTGGTGTCGGCGTGCAGCCCGGAGACGAAGATGATCCCGCAGACGCCGCGGTCCACCAGCATCTCCGTGAGCTCGTCCTCGGTGGAGCCGCCCGGCGTCTGCGTCGCGAGGACCGGCGTATACCCCTGCCGGGTCAGGGCCTGCCCGATGACCTGGGCGAGCGCGGGGAATATCGGGTTCTCCAGCTCCGGAGTGATCAGCCCGACCAGGCCCGCGCTGCGCTGCCGCAGCCGCACCGGACGCTCGTAGCCGAGCACGTCGAGCGCGGCAAGCACGGACTGGCGGGTGGCCCCCGCGACGCCCGGCTTTCCGTTGAGCACCCGGCTGACCGTCGCCTCGCTGACCCCCGCCTGTGCTGCGATGTCGGCCAGTCGCGCGGTCACGGCACTGGACTGTACCGGTCGGGTGTCAGGCTGCCCACCAGACCGCCGAATCCGCCGGGACGACCGCTTGTCCGGAGGCCGGCTGCGGGGCCGGGTCGCTCGACAGGAGCACGGTGCCCGGCGTGCGGACCGTGACGGCCTCGGCGGTCAGGTTCACCGTGCAGACGAGCGTGCCGCCGGGCGTCGCGCGCCGGAACGCCAGGACGCCTTCGGGGGCCTCCAGCCACTCCACGTCGCGGCCCGCGCCGAGCGCCGGGTGCTCGCGCCGCAGGGCGAGCGCGCGGCGGTAGAACTCCAGGGTGGAGGCGGGGTCGCCCTCCTGGGCCGCGACCGACAGGTCCCGCCAGGCGGCCGGCTGCGGCAGCCAGCTCGGGCCGCCGTCGAGCGGACCGAAGCCGTACGGCGCCTGCTCGCCGGACCACGGAATCGGCACCCGGCACCCGTCCCGCGTCCCGTCCTGACCCGTCGTACGGAAGAACGCGGGGTCCTGGCGCACCTCGTCCGGCAGCTCGGTGACCTCGGGCAGGCCGAGCTCCTCGCCCTGGTAGAGGTAGGCCGAGCCGGGCAGCGCCAGCATCAGGAGCGTCGCCGCCCTGGCCCTGCGCAGTCCGCGTGCGGCGTCGCCGTCGGCGAGGCGGGTGGTGTGCCGTACGACGTCGTGGTTGGAGAGCACCCAGGTCGCGGGCGCGTGCACGGCGTTCATCGCGTCGAGGGAGCGGTCGATGACGGCACGGAGCGCGGCGGCGTCCCAAGCGGTCGTCAGATACTCGAAGTTGAAGGCCTGGTGCAGTTCGTCCGGGCGGATGTAGAGGGCGCTGCGTTCCACGGTCGGCGTCCAGGCCTCCGCGACAGCCACGCGTTCACCCGCGTACTCGTCGAGAATCCTGCGCCACTCCCGGTAGATCTCGTGCACGCCGTCCTGGTCGAAGTACGGCACCGCCTGGCTGCCGAGCAGCTTCACCTGCTCGCCGTGGCCGACGTCGGGCAGGCCGGCGGCCTTGATCAGGCCGTGCGCCACGTCGATGCGGAAACCGTCGACGCCGAGGTCGAGCCAGAAGCGCAGGACGGAGCGGAACTCCTCGTGCACCGCCGGGTGTTCCCAGTTGAAGTCGGGCTGCTCGGGCGCGAAGAGGTGGAGGTACCACTCGCCGTCCGGGACCCGCGTCCAGGCCGGGCCGCCGAATACGGACTCCCAGTCGTTCGGGGGCCGTTCGCCGTCCGGGCCCTTGCCGGGGCGGAAGTGGAAGCGCTCCCGCAGGGGTGAACCGGGGCCCTCGCGCAGCGCCTGCCGGAACCAGTCGTGGTGGTCGGAGCAGTGGTTGGGCACCACGTCGACGATCACCCGCAGGCCGAGCGCGTGCGCTTCCCGTACAAGGTCGTCGGCGTCCGGCAGTGTGCCGAACATCGGGTCGACCGCGCGGTAGTCGGCCACGTCGTACCCGGCGTCGGCCTGCGGGGAGACATAGAAGGGGGAGAGCCACACGGCGTCGACGCCGAGCCGGGCCAGATACGGGAGCCGGGCCGTGATGCCCGGCAGGTCGCCCATGCCGTCGCCGTTCCCGTCGGCGAAGCTGCGGGGATAGACCTGGTAGATGACGGCGTCGCGCCACCACTCCGGGCGCGCGTCGGCATCGGAGGCGGCGTCGGCGGGAAGGGCGGCGGTGACGTGCTGGGTCATGAGGTCCCTCGGGGTGCGTGGGTCGGTCACTGCGATGAACGTCGCGCGGAAGGCGAAGGTCACGAGGCCGTCCTTTGGCGGGGGCGCCGTACGGTCCCCGGGCGAGGCCGTCGTGCCGCCCGCCGACCGCCGCCCCGCGCCATCCGCGAACGCGCGGACGGTATCGCCAAGGGCCCGGCGCACGAGGAGAGTTCGTGCGCCTCGACCGTACCGGGTCGCGCCGCGCGGTCGGCTCCACGGGGGTGCGGTGGAGCGCTAGCGTGGAGGGGCAGACCCGAGGGGGTTTGCCCGGTCCCCGAGGGGCTGTCCGCGTGAGCGTGGAGAGCACGGCAGTGAGTACGGTCAGCACGATTCTGGTGGTCGATGACGTGGCCGCCAGCAGGTATGCCCTGAGCGCGGTCCTGCGTCGGGCCGGACACCGGGTGGTGCTGGCCGCGACCGCCTGCGAGGCGCTCGCCGAACTCGACAACCGGCGGCGCGCGGGCGACCTGCCGGACGTGGCGCTCGTGGACGTCGGGCTGCCCGACATGAGCGGCTACGAACTCTGCCGCCGCATGAAGCAGTCGCCGCCGATCGCCGATCTGCCGGTCGTGCACTTCTCCGCGGTGGCGCGCGCGCCGGCCGAGCGATGCCAGGGGCTCGACGTGGGCGGCGAGTCCTATCTGACGGTGCCCGCGGAACCCGAGGAGATCCAGGCGGTCGTCCGGGCCGCCGCGCGCGGCGGGCGCTGCCGGAGCGACGCCCGACTGCGGGCGGGGCGGCTCGCGTTGCTCGCCGGGCTGGTCCTCGACGTGCAGTCCGCGCGCTGTCTGGGCGAGCTGGCCGAAGCGGCGGCGGCCGGTGCCGCGCGGCTGACCGGGACGCCCGCCGCCGGGTTCGTGCTCGGCGACGACGGTGCGCTGCACCGGGGGCTCTCCCGGCGCAGGGACGCCGGCTCGCTGCCGGACGCCGCGGCGCACGAGGCGGTGGCGCGGCTGCTGCGGCGCGTGATGGCGGGGCGTACGGGGGTGCGCGAGACGGCCGTACCGGCGCCGCTGTGGCCGCCCGGCTTCTTCCGGCCGGTGGGCACGGCCGGGCAGCGGGGCGAGGGCACCCCGGAGAACGCGGACCTCGCCCTGGCCCGGCTCTGCGAGGGGCGCGCCCTGGTCTGCCTCGCGACGCCCGCCGGCGCGGGGGCGGGGGACGCCGGTCCGGGCGGACTCGTCGGACGGCTCGCGCACGCCACCGCGCTCGCCGCGGAGCCGCTGCAGATGTACGCGGAGGAGCGGCACGTCGCGCTCACCCTGCAACGCAGCTTCCTTCCGCAGCAGTTGCCCGAGCTGCCGGGCACGGAGGTCGTCGTCCGCTATGTGCCGGCGTCCCGCAGGGCGGAGATCGGCGGCGACTTCTACGCGGCGATCGCGACGCCCGCCGGAGTCCTCGCCGGCATCGGTGACGTCGTGGGGCACTCCCTGGAAGCGGCCACCGTGATGGTCGAACTCCGGCACGCGCTGCGGGCGTACTGCGTCGAGGACCCTGACCCCGGAACGCTCACGCGCCGCCTCGACCGGATGCTCCAGCGCTATCACCCCGAGGTCACGGCCACGATGTGCCTGACCCTGGTCGACCCCGCCACCGGGCGCGTCAGGATCGCCAACGCCGGGCACATTCCGCCGCTGGTGGTGCGGGGCGCGGGCGGGGCGCGGTACGTGGCGGTGCGGGGGCCGCTGCTCGGGCTCGGCCTCGACCGGCCGCCGCCCGGCGAGGTCGTGCTCGGGGTGGCGGACCGCCTCCTGATGGTCACCGACGGGCTGATCGAGACGCGGGGCACCGACCTCGCGGTGTCGATGGAACGTCTCCGGGGCGCGGCGGCTGCAGCACCGGAGGGCGTCACCGCCCTGTGCGACACGCTGCTGCACTGCTTCGAGCGTGAGCAGGAGGACGACGTGGCGCTCGTCGCGCTGCGCCTCGCCGCCGGTCACTGAGTGGCCGAAAGAATCCCGTGCACACACCTGTACCCATACGTCTACCCGTCAGTACATTGACAGCATGTCTAATACGCAGAGCCGGGAGCCCGAGCCCGTGGCGTCCGAGCACGTCCCGCTCAAGGCACGCAAGGTCTCCTTCTCCTGGGAGAACACCCCGCTCCACTGGGTGCCGGGCGACCCGTTCGTCACGCACACGATCAACGTCCTGCACCTGCTGCTGCCCGCCGGTGAACGCTGGTTCGTCCACGTGTACAAGCAGGTGCTGCCGTACATCCGCGACGAACGGCTCCGCGCAGACGTGATCGGCTTCATCGGCCAGGAGGCCATGCACTCGCAGGCCCACGACGAGGTCCTGCCGCACCTCAAGGAACAGGGCCTCGACCCGACGCCGTACACCGCCCAGGTCGACTGGTTCTTCGAGAAGCTGCTCGGCGACCGGACGCTGCCGCCGGGCAAGGCCCGCAAGTGGTGGCTGATGGAACGCGTCGCGCTGATCGCGGCGATCGAGCACTACACCGCGTTCCTCGGCAACTGGGTCCTGAACGCCGACGAGCTGGACCGCAGGGGCGCCGACCCGACGATGCTGGACCTGCTGCGCTGGCACGGCGCGGAGGAGGTCGAGCACCGCTCCGTGGCCTTCGAGCTGTTCATGCACGTCGACGGCGGCTACCGGCGGCGCGCACGGACCTGGGCCCTGGCCTTCAGCGCCCTGATGTTCCTCTGGCAGCGCGGGGCCCGGTTCTTCATGGAGAACGACCCGACGCTGATCGACGGCAAGGCCTCCTTCAAGGAGTTCTACCAGGGCGGCAAGCAGGGCACGCTGCCGACGACGCCGGACATGATCCGCTCCATCCCGCGCTACCTCAGCCGCGCCTACCACCCCTCCCAGGAGGGCAGCACCGAGCAGGCCCTGGCCTATCTCGCCTCCTCGCCCGCGGCGACCGCCGCCGAGGCCGCGACCGCCGCGACCGCCACGACCGCCTCGCCGTCGAAGGGAGCCGCCTGAGATGCCCCGCATCCGCACCGTCCTGCTCGTCGCGGGCGCGGCCGTCCTCGCCCGGCGTGCCATGCGCCGCCGCATCGAGACGTCCCCGCTGTGGCCGATGCCCGCCCTGGAGGAGCCGATATCGGGCCGCCCCCGCTCCCGCGCGCTGCGGCTCCGGGTCGCCCGGCACGAGAAGGTCGCCGACGGCGTCGTACAACTGCGCCTGGAAGGCGATGAGTTGCCCGCCTGGGAGCCGGGCGCCCACCTCGACCTGGTCCTCCCGTCGGGTCTCGTCCGGCAGTACTCGCTGTGCGGGGATCCCGAGGACACCTCCTCGTACACCGTCGCGACCCGCCTGATCGAGGCGGAGCAGGGCGGCCGGGGCGGCTCGCGCGAGGTGCACGAGCGGCTCCGGGAGGGCGCGGAGGTCGAGATCCGCGGCCCGCGCAACCGTTTCCCGCTGGCCGACGCCGATGCGTACGTCTTTGTCGCGGGCGGCATCGGGATCACCCCGATCCTGCCGATGCTGCGGGCCGCCGAGGCCGCGGGGCGCGACTGGCGGCTGCTGTACGGGGGCCGTTCGCGTGCCTCCATGCCGTTCGTCGAGGACGTCGAGAAGCTGGCCGGCGCGGAGCCGGACCGGGTCGCCGTCGCCGCCGAGGACGAGGGCGGCCGGCCGGACCTGACCGGCCTGTTGACCGGACTGCGGCCGGGCACCGCCGTGTACGTGTGCGGCCCCGAGGGGCTGATGGACGCGGTCGCCGAGCGCGTACCCGACGACTGCGCACTCCACCTGGAGCGGTTCACGCCGCATACGTCCACCGAGGGCAACGAGGCCTTCGAGGTCGAGCTGCGCCGCAGCGGACGGACGGTCGGGGTGCCCGCCGACTCCACGGTCCTCGCCGAGGTGCGCAAGGAACTGCCCGACACCCTCTACTCCTGCGAGCAGGGATTCTGCGGAACCTGCCAACAGCGGGTCCTGGAAGGGGAGATCGACCACCGCGACGAACTCCTGACGGACGCGGAGCGCGCCGACTCGATGCTGATCTGCGTGTCGCGGGCGAACGGAGGGCGCATCGTCCTCGACATGTGAGGAGGCCCGTGAGGGTGCATATGAGGGGGACGTGTGAACAGTTGGGGCGGACCGGCCCCTTGGACGGCCGGATCTGCTCGGTAAGGTGTTCGCATGACTACCGGGGTGCGCCGCAGAATGGGTGTCGAGGAGCGGCGGCAGCAGTTGATCGGGGTCGCGCTCGACCTGTTCAGCCACCGCTCGCCCGACGACGTGTCCATCGACGAGATAGCTTCGGCCGCGGGCATCTCGCGGCCGCTCGTCTACCACTACTTCCCGGGCAAACTCAGCCTGTACGAAGCGGCGTTGCAGCGCGCGGCCGACGATCTCGCCGGGCGCTTCGAGGAGCCGAGGGAAGGCCCGCTCGGGGCCCGGCTGCTGCGGGTGATGGGCCGGTTCCTCGACTTCGTCGACGGCCACGGCCCCGGCTTCTCCGCGCTGATGCGCGGCGGCCCCGCGGTCGGCTCGTCCACGACCAACGCGCTCATCGACTCGGTGCGCCAGGCCGCGTACGTCCAGATCCTCGCGCACCTGGGCGTCACGGACCCGCCCGCGCGGCTCGAGCTGGTCATCCGCTCCTGGATCTCGCTCGCCGAGTCCACGGCGCTGATCTGGCTCGACGGCCGCCGCATCCCGCGCGCCGAGCTGGAACTCCAACTGGTCCACGACTTCGCGGCGTTGGCCGCCGTCAGTGCCGCGTACGACGACGAGATGGCCGGGATTCTGCGTGCCATGCTCGCCGGGGAACCGGCGGACAGCCCGTTCAGCGATCTGATCGCCCGCCTGGTCGCGCTGGCCCCCCTGGAGGCCTGACCGGCGGCCCGTCGTAGATTGCGCGGATGACGACGACGGACGCCGCGCAGCGGCTGACCTTCCGCCCGGCCGACGAGGCGGACATCGCCACGCTGGTCGCCCTCTACGACCGTGCCGCCCGCTGGATGCTGGAGCGGGGCATCGACCAGTGGAAGCCGGGCGGGAAGGACGCGGAGCACTTCCGGCGGCGGATCGCGGCGGACGAGGTGTGGCTCGCGCACCAGGGGGTGGCCGTCGCCGGGGCGTACGAGATCTGGTGGTCGGACGAGGCGGCCTGGGGAGTCCAGCCGCCGGTCGCCGGATATGTGCACCGGCTGATGACCCGCCGCGGGGCCCCGGCCGGCACGGGGCGCGCACTCCTCGCCGAGGCGGAACGCCGGATCGCCGCCGCGGGGTTGGACCGCTGCCGGCTCGACTGCATGACGTCCAGTCCCCGGCTGCGGGACTACTACGAGGGCGCGGGATACACGGTGGTGGGCGAGCTGCCGGGGAAGGTCGCCGCGGATGGCAGCACCTACGGGGTGCTGCTCCTCGAGAAGCGGCTCGGGGAGCAGCACGGGGCGGGCGTCAGCGGAGCGTAGACACCTTCGTGCCGTCGGCGAGCTGCCCGGTCAGACCCGTGCGGGCCCCGCGCTCGACGGGTGCGGCCAGGGTGTTGCCGGGGACCTTGGTGCCGCCGGACGGGGTCACCGACGCGACCTCCTTGCTGCCGCCGCCCAGCAGGTACCAGGTGCCGGCCCGCGACTTCCACCGCACTCCGGCGAGTACGACGGGCTCGCGGCCGCCGCAGGCAGCGGAGTCCTCCGCCTTCGCCGCGACGGCGGCCGCCGCGGACCCCGGCGGCCGGAACTGGGCGAGGATCCGGCTGCCGCCGCCCCGCCAGGTGTCGGCCCGCGTGCACACCCACTGCGCCAGACCGTTGGCCTCGGGGAGGAGCTGACGGGCGTACGCCCACGCGTTCACGGCCCGCACCCCGTGCGAGCGGGCGGCGGAGAGCGAGCAGGCGGTCGCGGACCAGTCGGCGACGGTGGCCTCGCGCGGGTTCTGCGGGCGGCCCGCGGTCAGATGGGCGGGGACGAGTTCGCCGAGGTCGCTGGAGAGGCGTCGGGTGCCGGAGTTGTCCCGCAGCTCCAGGGTGTTCCAGGAGGTGCAGGAGCTGGCCTGGGCCGGGCTCACGAAGGGCGCGGTGACGCCGGAACGGTTCACCCGGAGCGCGGTGGCCGCGCCGGACGTGCCCTTGACCAGGTCGCGTACGGCGGCCTTGCGCACCCAAGGGGCCGTCAGATAGCGGACGTTGCCGTCGACGCGGTTCACGATCACGGCACCGGACTCGCCGGTGTTCGCGCCGTCCACGCGGGCGAAGTCGAGGGCGGCGCCGCTGGTCCCGTCCTTCGGCTCGGCATAGCGGACGATGCGCAGACCGTCGTGGAGCAGGACGACACGGGCCGCGTCGACCTCGCCCGCGAAGAGGAGCTGGGCGGGGCCGGGGGGTGCGCCTGCGGCCGTGCCCGGCGTCGCGGACACCTGCACGGTCTCGCCGGGGCGCGCCCAGACGGCGAGGGCGCGGCGCAACAGGGCCTTGTCGTCGACGAGTTCGCCCCGTGCGGGCCACACGGAGAAGTCGGTCCGCGCGGACCGCTTCCACTCACTGGCCCCGACCTTCGTCAACTGCTCCGGGTCCAGGGCGGCTTGACCGGCGGGGTTCTGCGCGTACGCGGGCGCCGCCGCACCGTCCGGGGCCCAGCCGTCGCCCGGCAGGCCGAGCAGCGCGCCGCACACCAGCGCGGCCGCGAGGGCGACCCCTGCGGCCTTCATGTGCTGCCTGCGGCGCATCAGGTCGGTCGGGCGCGCCTGCAGCGAGCAGGGGTCGAACTCGGGCGACGCGAGCAGGGCGTACGCCGCTTCGACGCCGTCGGCCTCGGTGAGCGCGGCGCGGGGGTCGTCGACGCCGGCCGCCGTGAGCACGCCGCGGACGTCGGCGTCCGGGAGGCGTTCGAGGCCGCGCAGCACGTACGCGGCGCGGGCCGGGCCGGAGAGGGCGGAGAGCCGCTGGTCCAGGGCGAGTTCGTCGGCGCCGCCCGAGCGGGGGAAGAGCCGGAGGCCCCAGACCTGGGGGAGCAGGGGCGGGAGCTGGGAGCGCTTGGGCAGGGCCGCGCGGCGCAGCGGCTGCCCGGCCTCCAGGGCGGTGCGGACGACGCGCTGTCGTACGTACGCGTAGCCGGGGCCGTCCTGGCGGTCACCCTTACGCCCGCGCTGCACCGGCAGGTCGGCCTCGTCCGCCGAGCGGCGGCTGCGGGGCAGGGCGCGCTGGGTGAGCGCGTGGGCGGTGAGCACGCGGCGGTTGCGGCCGAGGCTGGGCGGCAGCACCAGATAGGCGAGCCGCACCAGGCGCGGGTAGTGCTCGACGAGGGCGGCTTCGGCCTGCTCGACATCTACGATGCCGGGGGCCTCCTGGGGCGGGGACTGCACATGCGACGACACGTTCAGCAAAACGAGCGAATCGTCGGATGGTCACTTGCCTCGGCTACTTGTCGACGAGGAGGCGGGCGTAATTGGCCATGGAGCGTTGGTAGCGGGGCAGATGGGGGGCGAGGGCGCCCAGGACGAGGGCGAGCCCTTCCCGCTCGCGTCCCAGATTCGCCAGGCACAGGGCGAGGGTGGCGCGTACCGCGTCGTCCAACTCGTCGCTGGGGGCGTCGAGTTCTGGTGTAAGGAGGGCTACGCCTTCCTCCGGGCGCCCGATGTTCCGCAGGGAGCTGGAGAGTTGGATGAGGGTGCGTCGGCGGCGGTAGCCCTGGAGCCCCAGCTCCAGGGCCTCCTGATAGAGGGGGACGGCGCGGTCGGAGTGGCCGGTGGTGTCGAAGGCGCAGGCGCGTTCGAAGGGGGCGAGGGGGCTGCCCGGCGGCAGCTCTTCGACCAGGCGGTCGACTGCTGCGCGGAAGTCGGCGGCGCCGGTCTCTCCGTACGTGTCCACCGCGTCCCATACTTCCGCCAGGCGCTTCTCCCAGGTTTCGTTCATGCCCTGAGCTTGGCATCTGCGTTGCCCTGGCGCCTGACTTTTATCGCTCGCCCGGTGCTGTGGGCTGTGCCCACCCGTTCCGCCCTGCGGAACGCCTGCCCACAGCTAGAGCGAGTTCCTCTCAGCTCAGCGCCCAACCGCTGAACCCCACCGTCCCCCGCGTCCCGTCACCCCCATTCGTCGCGCTCATGAACAGGCCGACGTCCTGTGTCGCCGCGACCCCCGGCACGGGAACGGTCGCCACCACCCGCCAGTTCGCCCCGTCGTCCGTCGAGCAGGACCCCGTGACCGTCGTCCCCGCCCGGCTCAGCCGCAGCAGCACCGGCGCCTTCACACCCGTGATCCGCTTGTACGTGTCCAGTGTGCCGTCGCCGTTCGTGTCGTACGAGAGGACCACGCCGTTCGCGGGAGTCACGGCGAGGTTCACGAAGCCGAGCGAACCCGGAGTTCCCAGCGCGTTGCGGGCGATGATGCCCGCTCTGGCCCAGGGGCCCGTCGTCGCCTGGGCGTCCACCCGGAGCGTCACGGAGCCGCCGTCCCGCAGCGCGCCCTCCCGGTACAGCGCGCCGAACTCCGTCGTGCCCTTCCAGAGGTCGGCCCCGCCCCCGTTGATCGCGTGGCGGCCGTCCAGCTCGCCGAAGACCGCGGCGTTGTTCGTGTACGTCCGCCACGCGTCCCCGACCGGTCCCGCCTCGTACAGCGTGCCCTCGTGGAGCGACCGCACCCGTGCCTCGCCCGCCGGGCCGTACCGGACGTCGATCTTGTACGGCAGCTCCCGAAGGGGCTCGTCCAGCGGTTCGCCGGAGGCCCGCGCCCGCCAGGCCACCTTGCCCGTCCCCGCCGCCTCGACGCGGGGCAGGAAGGTCTCGCCCTCCGGCTCCGCCTCGACGCCGGTGAGGGTGAAGTCGACGCGGCCCGTGGCCCGCAGCCCGTTGACGTTGCGGAAGATCGCCTCCACGCGCGCGTGCCCGCCGGGCGGGAAGGCCGGAGGTGTCGCGGCGACCTCCAGGGCTCCCTGGTACGGGGCGCGGGCCAGCACGTCACGCACGCGTCCCGCCGTGCGGTACGGATCACCGACGCCCCGCAGCGGATAGTCCTTGCGCTCACGGGTCCACGGCTCCTCCACCGCGAACCAGTCGACGGCCTTCGGTTCACGACCGGCCGCCAGCGCGTCGGCCAGCTCGTCGAGCCAGCGCTGCCAGCGGGGGACGTAGAAGTCGGCCATCAGACCCGACCACTCCCGGTTGCCGTACTCGTGCAGCCTGCCGGGGTCGGACGTGGCGCGGTCGCCCCACACGGTGATCAGGACCTTCGCGGTCCGCTCGAACTCGGCCCGCTCGGCGTCGTTGGTGCCAAGACGCCGGGCGGCGTCGATCCAGGGTCCCAGCAGGAAGGCGGCCCCCGTCCCCGTCAGCTCGTCCGAGAGCCGCATCAGCCGCAGCCACAGCGTCGACAGCGTACGGAAGGTCTCCTGGTCCTTCCTGCCGTACGCGGCCCGGAGCTGCGGCAGCAGCTGCCGGCTGCGATGGGCCAGCGCCTGCCGGGCCACGTCCACCAGGTCGTACCGGTATGCGGCACTGCGCCGCAGCCCCGGCGCGACGCCGAGCAGCCCGGCGAGCGCCGCGTCGAAGCGTCCGGGGTCGTAGGTCAGCGCGCGCGGCGCGTACTCGGCGGCGCGGTTCGCCGCGAGATCGGGCCGGGCGGCGAACAGCGAGTCGTGCGAGTCGCTGCGCTCCACGGCGGTGTGCCGGTACGCGGTGTCGTGCAGCGCCCGCCAGGCGTCCCGCGCGGACCCGTCCCGCCCGCCGTACCGGAAGCGGGAGTACCCGGAGAACCAGTCCCCGAGGTCCAACTTCCGTTCGGTCCAGGCCAGTTCGGAGAACAGCTCGAAGGCGGCCGGGTCGCGGTCCGTGGCCTCCGGCATGAACGCCGTACCCACCAGGGCGCTGGCCCCCTTGTCCCGCCACGCGAAGAACTTCTCGTTCCAGATGTGCGCCCGCGCCCCGATCGTCGTACGCCCCCCGAAGTTGGGGATCGTCCCGAACGCGTACGGCGTGCCGCCCCAGTCCTTCTCCCGGTCGGTGACGCTCGTGAAGCGGTCGGAGACGCCGTCGACGATCAGCATCCGCCGCCGGTCGATCGCATCGAGCAGCTCCGGCAGCGGATTGGCCTCCCAGCCGAGGATCACCCAGGTGGCGCCGGGGCGGGCCTTGCGCAGCGCCGCCTCGACGCCGCGTGCCGCGTCCGGCACCGGGACATCACCTGGCGTGCCGCCCTCGTGCAGCAGGTCCATCTTGAAGTGCTGGGCGGCGCCGAAGAGTTCCTCCTGGTGGCGGTAGAAGGACGCGGCGACCTGAGCGAAGGACGCGGTGCGCGGATCGAGCCAGTCGGGCCGCTTGAAACCGTGCCAGTTGCCCTGCGGCACCACCCGCGCGTCCCCGCCGTTGCGGGCCACGAAGCCGTCCGGGACGTGCCCGTAGTAGCCGGGGAGGACGGGGGCCATGCCCAGCTCGCGCAGCCGGTTCACGATTCTGCGGCCCAACTCGGCGCGCTTGTCGATGAGTTCGGGCGAGAGCGGTCCGCCGTACCCGGAGAGGTTCTGCAGCAGCCACCACGCCTGATGGGAGGGGGCGGGCAGCCAGGCCCGCGCCTCCGCGTCGCTGTACCCGAAGTCCTTCAGGAGCCGGTGGTAGACGGCCTCCGCCCCGGCGATCACGAGGACCTCGTTACAGCTGTGCAGGGCGAGTACGTCGATCATGCGCTCCCAGTACGCCCAGTCGGCGTACGGCGCGGTGTACCCGTCGTTGGTGTCGTTCAGCGCGAACCGGTGCGGCAGCGCGGTCGACCGCTCCAGCGGCCGGGCGGGCGCCGGAAGCCGGTCCGGCAGGTCCAACTGGCTGCCGTTCCAGGCGACATGGGCCCCGCAGACGTACTTCAGGTACCAGTGCACCCCGGTGAGCAGCACGGCGGGCGTGGTGCCGGACACCTCGATGCGCCCGGTGCGCCCGGTCACCCGGAAGCGGTCCGTGCCGCCCGATGCGGGGACGAGTCTGAGACGGAACTGCTCCGCGTGATGCGGCAGGAGTCTGTTGAGTGCCGAGCGCGCGGAATCCGTATCGAAGGCGGGGCCCTCGGCGGGCCCTTCGGCGGCGTGGGCCTCAGCGGCCACGGCTCCCGCGGCGCAGCCGAGGCCGATGGCACCGGCGGCGCCGAGCACGGAACGTCGGGACGGGTCGGTCATGTGTACCCCCCTGGGTCGAATGCTGCGGCGCACGGTATCCGTGCGGCCGACGGCGCTCAACGGTGCAGACGGAGAAGGCGAGTTCGCATCGCCTGAAGGCATGCGAAGGGCTTGAAGGGACTGATGGGACGATGAAGAGGACAGCGCGGAGCGCGCTTTCGGGCAGGCGTCGGAGCGCGCGCGGGCGCGCAGGCATGGCTGTGGGACTGCTGCTGGTACTGGTGGCGTGCGGCTCGGACGGCGACGACGCACCGGACACGGCGAGCGGCAGCCTGGAGCAGCTGGCGGCCAAGGCGCGGTGCAGGCCCGACATCCAGACGGACGCGGCCGAACTGCGGCAGGCCACCTGTGAGAACGGTGCCCGCCGCTATGTCCTCGTAACCTTTACAACTGCGCGTGGCCAGGCCGAATGGCTCGACGAGGCGGCCGATTACGGCGGCACGTACCTCGTCGGCGAGAAGTGGGTCGCGGTCGGCGACCGCAAGCAGGTCGCGCTGCTGCGCGGCCGGCTCGGCGGGACGGTGGAGCAGTCCTCGCACCACTCGGGGAGTAGCGGTGGTGGGGATCACGAGGACTCGGGCCCGGGGCACTCGGGCCACTCCGGTCACCGCGCGAGCTGACCGCGCAGCGGTACGGGGGGTCAGCGCGGCAGTCGGCTGATCAGTGGTCGGTGATCAGCGGTCAGGTGCAGCGCCGGCCGCTGTTGATGCACTTGGCCACACGCTGCATCAACCGCTCGTCGAAGACGTTGATGAAGTCACCGTGGTCGGTGACGGGTTTGTGCAGCTGCTCGGGGAACGAGTCGACGGCGAATCCGGGGCCGGGCGGCACGTCGTACACGATGCGCTGCACGAGCTGCGGAATGGCCCGGAAGCCCTGGGGGCAGGCGCCGCTCTCCTGGTCGGCGAAGGCCACGTGCGTACGGTGGTTGGCGCTGTCGGTGTTCTGGCCGTCCCAGCAGCTCTGGAAGTTGAAGGTCCGTACGACCTTGCTGCCTTCGGGGCAGATCGGGTACTTGTCCTTCAACTGGCGGTCCTCGAAGCCGGTGCAGCTCCAGGACGCGTTGGCGTTGGCGTCACCGTTGGTGAAGGCCTTGGCGTCGCCGGTGATGATGCGCAGGAAGCGGGGCATCGCGACGACCTTGCCCGTCGGGTTCCCGGCGAATTTCAGGGTGACCGACGACGGGGTCTGGATCTCCCCGACGTTCTGGTCCCGGCCGCCGCCGTCCGCGTCGGCGTCATTCTCGTCCTGTCCGTTCTGCAGCCGCAGCACGGGCCAGTAATAGGTCGACTTGTCTCCCTGATTCCGGCAACTGGTCTCACCGTTGGCCAGATCGTCGTCACTGGAGAAGGCGTCCGTCGCCTGATTTCCGACGTAATCGTGCATATGGTGGGCGCCATTGCTCACGCCGGGCGCGACAATGACATTGTCCGGATTGAACTTGCCGTTCTCGTTCGTCCCGCATTTCGTGGTGAAGGTCCCGCGCGAGGCGCCGCGCTGCTTTTCGGGACGCTGGACATTGGGCTGTACGGAGTTGATGTCGACGAAGTCGGACGCGTCGGGCCCATTGCCGTTCTGCCCGTCCTGCGGCGGCTGCTGCTCACCCTCGCCGGGCGGCTGTTCTTCGCCGTCGCCGGGCGGCTGCTGCTCACCCCCGTCGTCACCCCCCTCCTGCGGCGGCTGCTGGCCCTCCTGACCCTCCTGCGGCGGCTGCCGGCCGTCCTGGTTGCCGGCGCGCATCGTGCAGGCCGCCATGGAGTCGAGCCCGTCCGGCGGCTGACCTCCCGCCTGGTCGATGGCGGAGCCGATGCCCTGAAGGGTCGGCCGCCGCTGCTCCTCCAGCGGCCCGAGCACGGCCTCGGCCTGCTCGGCGTCCTCGGCGGCGGCGAACTTCTCGTAGGCGGCGGTGATCTGACTGTCCAGATCGGCGAGCCGGCGGTCGACGTCCTCGCGCGCGCCGTCCGGTACGTCCGGCAGCTGATTGCCCACATCCGGGCAGCTGATGGTGGAAAGCCCCGACCAGGACCCCTGTTCGCCCGACTGGGCGGAGACGGGCGGCTGATCGGTGCCTTCCTCGGCGTTCGCGTAGACATTCACCGCGACCATTCCGCCGCCGCCCAGGATGAGCGCCACCGAAGCGGCGATCGCCCGCCCGGCGAGCTTTGATCGTTTTCGTTGTGTGCGTCGTGGTGTGCGTCCCATGCGACTACGTACGCAACAGGAGTCCGCCCCGTTCAATCACGACCGGAATTCCTCCGCGGCCGGTTCAGCGCCCCTTGATCGAGATATGCGAGAACGGCGAGCACACGCCGGTTGTCGTCGTCGGAGACCGGCAGATCGAGTTTCCCGAAGATATTGGACGTGTGCTTGGCGATCGCCCGTTCCGTCACCACGAGCTGCGCCGCGATCGCCGCGTTCGACCGCCCCTGCGCCATGAGTTCGAGCACCTCGCGCTCGCGCGGGGTCAGCTTGCCGAGCGGCTGGTCCGCGGCGCGCCGCGACAGGAGCTGCTGGATCACCGTCGGGTCCATCGCGGTGCCGCCCGCGGCGACCCGGCGCACGGCGTCGATGAACTGGTCGGCGTCGAAGACACGGTCCTTCAGGAGATAGCCGACCCCGCCGTTCCCGTCGGCGAGCAGCTCACGCGCGTACAACTGCTCCACGTGCTGCGAGAGCACGAGCACCGGAAGTCCGGGCCGGGCCCGGCGCGCCGCGAGCGCGCACTGCAGTCCCTCGTCCGTGTGGGACGGCGGGAGCCGGACGTCGACCACAGCGACGTCCGGCTCCAACTCGGCCAGGGCCTTGGTGAGTTCGGGCCCGGTCTCGACCGCCGCGGCGATCTCGAAGTCGAATGCCTCCAGCATCCGGACCAGACCGTCGCGCAGCAGGAAGAGATCTTCGGCTAGGACAACTCGCAAGGGATCTCCATGGTCACCATGGTCGGGCCGCCCGCGGGACTGCTGACGGCCAGTACGCCGTCGAATGTACCGAGTCGGCGTTCGATCCCGCTCAGCCCGGAACCGGCGCCGACGGAAGCGCCGCCCTTGCCGTTGTCGGTGACCGCGATCCGCAGCATGCCCTCCGCGTGGTGCACGTCCACCCAGATCCGGTCGGCTCCCGCGTGCTTGACGGCGTTCGTCAGGGTCTCGCTGACCGCGAAGTACGCCGCCGACTCCACCGGCGCCTCGGGCCGCCCGTACAGCTCCACGTCGACGTCCGTCTGGACCGGGAGGCGCAGCGCCAGGGCCTTCACCGCGTCGCCGAGGCCGCGCTCGGCGAGCACCGGCGGGTGGATGCCGCGCACCAGGTCACGCAGTTCGGTCAGCGCCTCGCCGGAGTTCTGCCGGGCCCTGGAGATCATCTCCTTGGCCTTCGCCGGGTCCTTCTCGATCAGTGCCTCGATGGTGCCGAGGTCCATGCCCATCGCGACGAGCCGGGCCTGCGCGCCGTCGTGCAGATCCCGCTCGATGCGGCGCAGTTCGGCGGCGGAGGAGTCCACGGCGTCGTGCCGGGTCTCGGTCAACCGGTCGACGCGCAGGGCCAGTTCACGCTCGCGCATGGACGCCGTGGGCGCGAGCAGCGTCCCGGCCAGGCGGAAGTGCGCGCGCAGGATGGCGGGGTTGGCGTAGACGCCGAGAGTGCCGAGCGCGGTGCCGAGCAGCGCCGCGAGGAAGGCGCGGCCCTGCGATGTGACATGGATGAAGCCGTACCACTCGCCGCCGGTCGCCCCGTGGATCGGCTCCCAGACGCCGCAGGCGAGCACATAGCCGAACACGCAGTACAGGAGCAGCGCGGGCGCGAAGATCACCGTGATGAAGCCGGCGGTCATGTCGACGAGCAGCCACTGCAGATCACGCCAGGTCGCCGGGTCCTTCAGCATCAGCGAGGTGCGCTCCACCTGTCCCGTGACGCCGCGGCGCAGATCCGCGGGGAAGGGCCGGTAGGGGACCGGGATGTGCACGCCCGACCATTCGCCGGCCTGTACCCGGCGCAGCGTCGCCCATTTGCGGACGCCGGTCAGGACGGCCGGTGTCGTGAAGACGCCGATGCCGAGCACGACGAAGACGATCGAGAGGACCGACAGCACGAAGAGAGTGATCGAACCGGCGAGCGTGGCGACCGCCAGATAGAGCCCGCGGGCCCCGGCGATCACGGATTCACGGACCCTCGTCATCTTTTGGTCTCCATCTCTCCCAGCGGCATGCCCTCATTCTGTCCGCCGCGGGGGGAGCGGGTCATTGGGTTCGGCACCCGAGCAGGGGGTGTACCTGACGACACCCCCTGCTCGCGGGCGGCCTCACAGGCCCAGCGCCTTCGCCTCCTTCTCCGGGGCCAGGCCCACCACCGGGCGGTCGGGGCGCTGCGGGGCCTGCCCGCCGATCGACAGGAGCCACTGCCAGGTGTCGGCCACGGTCTCGGCGACCGGGCGGCAGCGGAGCCCCGCGGCGTGCGCCTTCGCCGTGGACGTGTCGTGCATCGTGTCGTACAGCTCGCCCGGCGGCACCCACACCGGCAGCTCCATCCACGGCTCGATCCCCGCGTCGGCGATCACGGAGGGCTCGGTCCAGCGGAGCTCCGTGTCGGCGGCGCCCGCCACCGTCACGCACGCGGCGAGGAACTCCTCCATGGTGCAGTGCGCCGCGGGGGAGACGAGGTTGTACGGGCCGTGCAGTCCCGCGAGCGCCGCGTCCACGACCCACTCCGAGAGGTCCCGCACGTCGATGTACTGAAGTCCCGCGTCGCGCGGTCCGGGAGCCAGCACGGGCCCGCCCCGCGCCACCCGGTTCAGCCACCACGGCAGCCGCCCGATGTTCTCGTACGGCCCGAGGATCAGTCCCGCCCGCGCCAGCACCACCCGCTCCGCGCCGAACTCCGCGACGGCGGCCAGCTCGCCGCCCCGCTTGTCCTGCGCGTACGCCACGGAGTCCGCGTCCGGGTCGCCCGCCACGACCGGGTACTCCTCGTCGGACCCGGCGACGCCCGGATACTCGTACACGGAACCGCTCGACACATACACGTACCGCCCGACCCGCCCCGCGAGCACCCGCGCCGCCTCCCGCACCACGCGCGGCGCCCCGGACCAGGTGTCGACGACGACGTCCCACTCGGCGTCGGACGCGGTCAGCGCCGCGAGCCCGTCCTCGGCCGTGCGGTCACCGTGCAGTGACGTCACACCGTCGGGCGCGGCGTGCCGGCCGCGGCGGAAGACCGTCACGTCCCAGCCGCGCGCCAGCGCCGCGTCGACCACGGCCCGCCCCACGAACTCCGTACCACCCAGCATCAGAAGTCTCATGGCGACGACTCTGCCCGCTGCGGCCCGCCGACGGAACCGGGTTCTGCTGCCGGCAGATCCCGGACCCGCCCGGAAAGCGGGAGGTCAGCGGGGCGCGGGCGGCGCGTACTTGTACCCGACGCGGCGCACCGTCTGGATCGTCTTGCGGTGCTCGGCGCCCAGCTTGCGCCGCAGCCGGGCGATGTGGACGTCCACCGTCCGCCCGTCGCCCACATGCCCGTAGCCCCACACCGTGGTCACCAACTGGTCGCGCGTGTGCACCCGGTGGGGGTGCGCGACGAGATGCGCGAGCAGCTCGAACTCCAGGTACGTGAGGTCGAGCGGCTCCCCGTCGACCTGTGCGGCGCGCTGCACCGGGTCGATCCACACGGGCCCGGAGCCGGTGCCCGCGGTCTCCTGCCGGGGCTCTGGCCCGGCGGCGGCAGGGGCCTCCTGGCCGGCCGGTACGAGCACCAGATAGCCGATCATCGGCGGCTGGCCCGGCAGCGTGGGCAGCGTGTGCTGGGGCGCGGGCAGCCAGGTCGCGCCCGGCGGCAGGAAGTCGGTGAGCTGCACCACCTCGTCGGGATCGACGGCCCGCAGCCGGCCGCGGGCGAGGCCGGAGAGCGGCGGGGCGGGGGCGGTGGACGCGGGGAAGGAACGGGAGTTCGCCATGGGAGGTCAGCTCTTTCGCGCGAGGGAGTCGTCAGTCGTCGAAGACGTACGTACGTCGTGCGCGTCAGGCGAAGGCCGGGTGAACGGCTTTAGCGGGCCTGCGCGTTCGTCGCGCGGCAACACACCCGGTCGAAGTCATGGTGCTGACGGGAAGGCCAGAACGGCTCGAGGTCGTGACGACGACCTGTCGCGGTGTTCCTGTGGCTGCCCATGACCCCATTGAAGCAGATGAAAGGGGCGGCGGTCTCCCCATGCCCAAGGGGGCGCCCACCAGTTCGGCGGGCGCCCCCTTCAGGAAGTTCCGTGTTCACGTACGTACGTGATCAGACCTGGCCGGCCTTCTCCAGGGCGGAGCAGCAGGTGTCGACGAGCAGCCGCGTCACGACGTACGGGTCGACGTTGGCGTTCGGGCGGCGGTCCTCGATGTAGCCCTTCTGCTCCACCTCGACCTGCCACGGGATGCGCACCGAGGCGCCGCGGTCGGAGACGCCGTACTTGTACTCGTCCCACGGGGCGGTCTCGTGCAGACCGGTCAGCCGGTCGTCGATGCCCGCGCCGTAGTTCTTGACGTGGTCCATCGGCTTCGAGCCCTCGCCGAGGGCCTCGCACGCGGTGATGATCGGGGCGTAGCCCTCGCGCATCGCCTTGGTGGAGAAGTTGGTGTGCGCGCCCGCGCCGTTCCAGTCGCCCTTCACCGGCTTCGGGTCGAGGGTCGCGGAGACCTTGAAGTCCTCGGCGGTGCGGTAGAGCAGCCAGCGCGCGATCCACAGCTGGTCGGAGACCTCGAGCGGGGCGAGCGGGCCGACCTGGAACTCCCACTGGCCGGGCATGACCTCGGCGTTGATGCCGGAGATGCCGAGACCGGCCTTCAGGCAGTTCTCCAGGTGCGCCTCGACGACGTCACGGCCGAAGATCTCGTCCGCGCCGACGCCGCAGTAGTAGCCGCCCTGCGCGGCGGGGAAGCCGCCGACGGGGAAGCCGAGCGGGCGGTCGCCCTCGAAGAAGGTGTACTCCTGCTCGATGCCGAAGATCGGCTCCTGCGAGCCGAAGCGCTCCTCGACCTCGGCGAGCGCGGCACGGGTGTTGGACTCGTGCGGCGTCATGTCCGTGTTGAGGACCTCGCAGAGCACGAGCACGTCGTCGCCGCCGCGGATCGGGTCCGGGCAGGTGAAGACCGGCTTGAGCACGCGGTCGGAGGCGTGACCCTTGGCCTGGTTGGTGCTGGATCCGTCAAAGCCCCAGGTGGGGAGCTCAGCGCCGTCCGCGAGTATCTTCGTCTTCGAACGGAGCTTGGCGGTCGGCTCGGTGCCGTCGATCCAGATGTACTCAGCCTTGAAGGTCACGGGGCTCATCCTTAAAACGCTCGTTACGGCGCAGTACGTGCGGGTGCTGCGGTGCCGTGGTGATGCCGCGGAGCTTGCCAACAGGCGATTTCCCGCCCATTGCTCGAATGTGAACCCCGTGTTACCTGGGGCGGATGTGGCCCACCTCACGCCCCGCGGCCCGAAGAAGGACCGGCCGAGGGGCCGGCTAGCGCGACAGCGCGTCCCGTACCGCCTCCTCCGTGCGGGCCACCACCGCCGTGCCGTCGTCAGCCGTGATGATCGGGCGCTGGATCAGCTTCGGGTGTTCGGCGAGCGCCTTGATCCAGCGGGCGCGGCCGGAGGCGTCGCGGGGCCAGGCCTCGCGGTCCTTCAGGTTCAGCTCCTTGGCGGCGGCCTCCTGGGTCCTGGTGATGTCCCAGGGCTCCAGACCGAGACGTTCGAGTACGTCGGTGATCTCGGCCTCGGTCGGTACGTCGTCGAGGTAGCGGCGGACGGTGTAGTCGGCGCCCTCCGCGTCGAGCACGGTAAGCGCGCTGCGGCACTTCGAGCAGGCGGGATTGATCCAGATCTCCATGCCGCACACGCTACCCGCGACCCATCAGCCACACCCCGCTCACACCCCCTCAAAGCGCGTCTGGCCAGCGGCGATTGTCAGTGCCGGGAAGTAGAATTGAAGCAATGTTCGAGGGTTCCCGACGGGGGTCCTGATCGCGACAGGAGGATGCCTGTGCCCGCTGCCGCACTCACATCGAAGTCGAAGCGCAACGCTTCCCGGCCCGTGCTGATCGACCTGACGTACGCACCACTGGAGAAGAGGCCGCTCCCGGCCGGACGGCCCCGGGAGTGGTACATCACGCACAACCGCCGCCTCAAGGCCATGCGGCTCGCGATAGCCCTGCTGGACTCGGGTGTCTATGTACCCAACCAAGCGAGCAACACCCGGATCCGCAGCATGGCGGAGGACGTGGGAATCCATCCGCCGTCGGACATCACCTGCCATATGGTGCGCGCGCTGATGCGGTACAGCCGCTGACGTGACGGCGTTCGGGCGGGGGCCCCGGGCTCCCGCCCGTACGCGTGGTTCATGCTGACCGCATGACACAGCCGGACACCCCAGCGGAGCCGGCGGCGGCCGCCGAGCCGCCGCTTCTCGTCACCGCCCAACTCCCGGACGGGGCACGCTTTCCCGTGCGCGCCCTGCGCGGCACCGACACACCGTCCGGTCCCGCGCCGGCCGTGCTGATCCTGCCCGCCATGGGCACCCCCGCCCGCTACTACCGGGCCTTCGCCCGCCAGCTGCACGCCGAGGGCCTCACCGCGCTCACCGTGGACCTGCGGGGCCAGGGCGAGAGCACCCCGCACGTGCGGGACCCCGCCGCCCGCGACCACGGCTACGGCACGATCGTCGAGCGGGACCTCGTGGCCGTCGTCGAGGCGATACGCGGCGAACTGGGCCCAAAGCCCCCGCTGTACCTGCTCGGCCACAGCCTGGGCGGCCAACTGGGGCTCGTGCACGCCGCGTTGGGGATCGGGCCCGGCGTCGACGGAGTCGCCCTGGTGGCCTCAGGCTCCGTCTGGTTCCGCCCGTACGGCCGGCTGCGCGGACCCCTGCTGCTCGTCGGCGAGCTGTTCGCCGCCGCCCTGTCGACACTGCTCGGCCGCTGGCCCGGCGTCCGGCTCGGCTTCGGCGGCAACCAGCCCAAGGGCGTGATGCGGGACTGGGCCCGCCAGGGCCGCACGGGCCGCTACTCCGCCACCGGCTCCCGCCACGACTACGAGGCGGCGCTGCGCTCCCTCGACCTGCCCGTCCTCGCGGTCACCGTCGAGGGCGACACGCTGGCCCCCGCGCCCGCCGTCGACCACCTCGTCGGCAAGGTCCCGCGGGCCGGGCTCACCCGCCACCACTACGCCACGCAGGAGGCCGGTGGCCCCCTCGACCACTTCCGCTGGACGCGGGCCGGCGGGGCGCTGGCCAAACGGGTGGCGGCCTGGGTGGCATCCGGCGGCTGACCTGCGCGAGATGCGGTGCGGCGGGCCCCGCGTCACCCGTTTGCCGTACCCGGCATGCGTACGCGCCCGCGGCGGCATTGGCTGCCTCTGAGAGGAGGCTGTTCCTGGAGCCACCGAGTGGGCCACCGAGGGAGCCATTCAGGGAGCCGTTCAGGGAGAGGGGAGAGGGCCATGACGACCCCGGCCGAGCGTGCGCGGCGAGGCAAGGCGGCCCGCAAACGCGCCTCCCGCTCCTCGCACGCCGCCTGGATACCCTCGGCCGACCGCCCCGACCCGGTCGCCGTCCTGGAACGCCAGGGCGCGGACCGCGTCCAGGAACTCCTGCCCATCCGGTACGGCAGGATGGCCGCTTCCCCGTTCGCCTTCCTGCGCGGCGCGGCCGCCGTGATGACGGGCGATCTCGCCGTCCAGCGGAACACCGGCCTCACCGTCCAGCTCTGCGGCGACGCACACCTGTTGAACTTCGGCCTGTTCGCCTCGCCGGAGCGCAGCCTGCTCTTCGACCTCAACGACTTCGACGAGACGTATCCCGGCCCCTTCGAGTGGGACGTCAAACGCCTCGCCGCGAGCGTCGCCGTCGCGGCGCGCGACAACGGCCACCCGGAGCATGCCGCGAGCGCGGCGGCACTCGCGGCGGTGACGGCGTACCGGACCGCGATGCGGCGCTTCGCCGGGCTCGGTGAACTCGCCGTCTGGTACGAGCGGATAGACGCCCATGACCTGCTGCCGCTCATCGACTCCACCCGTGGCCGCAAGCGCGCGGAGGGCGCGCTGGACCGGGCCCGGCGGCGCACCAGCCTGCGGGCGCTGGGGAAGCTGACCGAGGAGGTGGACGGGCAGCGCCGCATCGTCCAGGATCCGCCGCTGCTCGAACCGGTGGGCGTGCCCGACATGGCGGCGCTGCGGAAGATCTTCGGCGACTACCGGTCCACGCTCTCCGAGGAGCGGCGCCTCCTCCTGGACCGGTACCACTTCGTCGACGCCTCGCGGAAGGTGGTCGGGGTGGGCAGCGTCGGCACCCGCTGCTTCATCGTGCTGCTCGCCGGGCGGGACGCGGGCGATCCGCTGTTCCTCCAGATCAAGGAGGCGATGCGGTCGGTCCTGGAGGAGCATCTGCCGCCGGGCCCGTACCGGCACCCCGGTCACCGGGTGGTGTCGGGACAGCGGCTGCTCCAAGCGGCGGGCGACATCTTCCTGGGCTGGATGACGGGCCCGCAGGGGCGGGCCTTCTACTGGCGCCAGCTGCGGGACATGAAGGGCTCGGCGGACGTGACGGCCATGAAGCCCTCGGAACTCACCTCCTACGCGGCCCTGTGCGGCACGGCCCTCGCCCGAGCACACGCCCGCTCCGGCGACCGGATCGCGATAGCGGCATACCTCGGCGGTTCCGACACGTTCGACCGCGCGATAACGGACTTCGCCCTCCGATACGCCCTCCAGAACGCGGAGGACCACGCGGCACTGGGGGAGGCGATTGCTTCGGGGGTGGTGGGGGCGGTGACGGGGGTGTAGGCGGGGCGGCCGGCTCTTCCGGGTGGGCGGGTTTCGGGAAGGGGCGGGGTTGGGGGAAGAATCCCCGCATGGCCAACACCGTCACCCTCTTCACCCTCGGCGGCACCATCTCCGCGCAAGGCGGCGGGAGTTCACCCAGGCTCACCGGGCGGCAGCTGCTCGCGGGAATCGCGGACGTGGACGTCGAGGTCCACGACTTCCGGCGGCTGTCCAGCTCCTCCCTCACCATCGAGGACATCGCCGCCCTCGGCGCACACGTGGACGAGGCGACGGCCAAGGGCCACGGCGTGGTCGTCGTCCAGGGCACCGACACCCTGGAGGAGACCGCCTTCCTGCTCGACCTCATCTGTACGCCCCGCCCCACCACCCCCATCACCGTCACGGGAGCCATGCGCCGCCCCGACCTCCCCGGCGCCGACGGCCCCGCCAACCTCGCCGCGGCCATCGCCGTGGCCGCGACGCCGGACTGCGCGGGCCTCGGTGTGCTCGCCGTCATCGCCGACGAGATCCACGCCGCACGCCACGTACGCAAGACGCACACCACGTCGCCGTCGGCCTTCGCCTCCCCGGGCGCCGGCCCGCTCGGCAGGGTCGTCGAGGGAACACCCCGCATCCACCTCGCCCCGACACGCCCCACCGTCGGCCGCCCCCTCCGCCTGCGCGACCCGGAGGTCAGGGTCGCGCTGCTCACGCTCTCCATGGGCGACCGGGGCGAACTCCTCGAAGCGGTGGACGCCTGCTTCGGCGGCCTCGTCGTCGCCGCGTTCGGCGCGGGCCACGTACCCGACTGGCTGGTCGAACCGCTCGCCGGGCTGGCCGCACGGATCCCGGTGGTCCTCGCCTCCCGCACCGGCGCGGGCCCCCTTCTCAGCCACACCTACAAGGGCCCCGGCTCCGAGCACGACATGCTGGAGCGGGGCCTGATCCCGGCGGGCCCGCTGGACGCCCCCAAGGCCCGGCTCCTGCTGCACGCCCTGCTCGCGGACGGCGCCGACCACCGCCAAGTGGCCGACGCCTTCGCCGAGTCGACCCGCTGAACGGGTCCGCGCAAGAGCCGCCCTCAGCCGATCTGATCCGGGGTGACCGTCAGCCACCGCTTGTCGGCGGTCACCTTCTGGCCCAGCTCCCGCTGCCGCTCCGCGTTCTTCCGCTTCATCTCGTCCAGCTGCTTCATGTACGCGTCCTTGCGGTTGACCCAGACCCGCGCCCCGCCGTGCGCCACGTCGGCGGAGTGGAACAGCATGGGCCCGTCGCTCGCCGGGGTGTCGCCCGCCACCAGGACGGGCTTGCGCCACTCGTCGATGTACGTGCTGATCGCCGCCGGCTTGCCCTGGAACCAGGTCAGCGGCGCCCACAGGTTCGGCGTCAGCTCACGCCCCGCCAGCTTCTTCGGGTCGAAGCGGCCCTCCGCGATCTCCTTGCGGGAGCTGGTGACGTCCCCGGTCCTGCGGTCCTTGAGCTGCAGGCCCACACCGATGACGTTCTCGGGCTTCACGTCGTACCCGTACTTGGGGTCCGCGAGGACCATTCGCACCAGGTCCTCGCTGGCCGCGCTGACCACGTACACCTCGATGCCGTGCGCGCGCAGCGTCTTGTAGAGCTCCTGCATGCCGGTGAAGAACTCGGGCGCCTCGACCTCGGTCTTCGTCAGCTTCCCGTCCTCGTAGTACTCGGCCGGGATCGGCTTGTCGTACGCGAGGAGGTCGTCGACGTACCCCTTGAGCTCCTTGAGCGTGAAACCGGAGAAGATCTGCGCGGCCCACGGATAGCAGACCTGGTCGTCGACCTCGCAGAGCCGGTTGTAGTAGCTGTACAGGCTCTCCTTGTGCTGCGCCGTGTCCTTGAAGGGGATGACCTTCAGCGACGGGTCCATCGACTTGCGGGTCAGCACCCCCTTCATCTCCAGGAACGGCAGCAGCGACTCCTCCAGGTCGTTGCGGTACGTCGTGTTGTCCGCGTCGAACACGGCGTACGCACCCTTGTGCTCGTTCTCGGCGATGACCTTGCCGAGCTTCGCCGCCACCGGCTTGGGCCAGTGCTTCAGCTCGCCGGCGGTCCGCGCGGAGGTCTCCGCCGCGGTGGCCTCCGCGCCCGGCCAGAGCGCCGTCCCCGCGAGTACGGCCGCGGTGAGCGCGCCCGCCGTGCCGAGCAGCGCGAGCTTGCCCTTGGTCGTCACTGCCGTCCTTGCTGCCATGTCTTGCCCCCTGAGAGCGGTCCGCGCCCCGTCCGGAGCGGCGGGTCATCGTACGGGGCCGGACCGTGGATTCCCATGATCGACATCACCGCGCGCGGCGGGCATGGAGCGGCCCCGCGCGGGGTAGCCGCACCGAACGTCCAGGACCCGCGCGCGGGCCGCGTCCATCGCATACTGGGACCCATGGAGACCGCCTCCGGGCAGAACGCGTCCCGCGAGTTCGTGCGGGCCGTCCCACGGCTCGACGGCATGGTCGTGTCCGCGGTCGGCTACCGCACCGCGGCCGAGCGGCCGGGCCTGCACCGAGGCGTACCGTCCCCGTATCTGACGCTGATCTTCTCCCTGGACGGCCCGGTCGTCGGCGGCGCCACCCCCGAGCAGGCGGGCGGCGCCGACGCCTGCCGCACGGACATCGTCCTCGGCGGACTGCACCAGAGCCCGGCGTACGTCGTCAGGCCCGAGCACGAGGCGGGCATCCAGCTCGCCGTCCATCCGCTCGCCGCCCGCGCCCTGTTCGGCGTCCCGGCGGCCGAACTCGGCGGCGACCTGATCACGTCCGGCGCGGAGGTGATGGGGCGGAGTGCCACCGAGGTCCGGGAGCGGCTGTGCGGGCAGGGCGGCTGGGAGGAGCGGTTCGCGGCGCTGTCCGGCTATCTGCGCCGGTGCGCGGCCTCCGACGACGGGGGATCCGTACGTCCCGAGGTCGCCGAGGCCTGGGCCTGGCTGGCCAGACACCGGGGCGCGGGCACGATCGGCGGTCTCTCCCGGCACGTCGCGCTCAGCGAGCGCCGACTGACCGCGCTGTTCCGCGCCGAGACGGGCGTGACCCCGAAGCAGGCGGCCCGCCTGATGCGCTTCCAGCGGGCCCGCACCGCGATCGTCCGCTCCGTCGCCGCGGGTGCCGCGCCCGATCTGGCGGGGGTCGCCGCCGACTGCGGCTACTACGACCACTCCCACCTCGTACGGGACTTCCGGCAGTACACCGGCACGAGCCCCACCGGCTGGGTGGCCGAAGAGTGCCGGAATATCCAAGCCGGGAGCCACGGCGGGGGCGAAGAGTAGGAGCCATGGACACCACTGAGAACGCCACTGAGAACACCACCGAGAACACCACTGAAGACCGGCAGCCCCGGTCCGCCTCCGCCGAGCGCTCTCCGGACGTCTGGCCGACGCTCCAGGCCCATGACGCACCCGCCCTGATCGACTTCCTCGTCGGCACCGTCGGCTTCCTGCGCACCGCCGTATACGAAGACGGCGACAAGGTGGCCCACGCCGAGCTCGACTGGCCCGAGGGCGGCGCGATCATGCTCGGTTCGTACGACGAGACGTCCCAGGACTGGTGCCTGAAGCCGGGCACCTTCGGGGCGTACGTCGTCACGGACCACGTCGACGACCTGTACCGGCGGCTCACCGACGCCGGAGTGAAGATCATCCGGGAGATCGAGGACCAGCCGTACGGCAGCCGGGAGTTCGCGATCGCCGATCCCGAGGGCAACAAGTGGTCCTTCGGGACCTACCGGGGTGCCCCGAGGCCCCAGAAGGCGCCCTGACCTCGCGTGGTAACTTGCGCAAGCCAGTCAACCCACACCAGGGCCAGGGAATCCGGTGCGAATCCGGAACTGACGCGCAGCGGTGAGGGGGAACGGGCGGGGCAACGGCCACTGGGCGTCCGCGGACGCCTGGGAAGGCGCCCCGTCCGGCCGATCCCCGAGTCCGAAGACCTGCTGGCACCTCCGTCCGCGCACCGGGCGGCGGAGGTGACGAAGCAGGCCAGGCTCCGCGTATGAGCCGTGAGACTCAAGGGATCGTGTGTCCTCCACAGCCCGTCAGGTACGTGTGTCCTCCACCGCCCGTCATGTGCGGATATCCGGCGTCCTGGCCGTTTGCCTCGCCCTCACCCTGACCGCCTGCGGCGGCGGCTCCTCCGCGACGTCGGACGGGAAGAAGGCCGCCGGCTATCCGCTGACGCTCACGTCCTGCGGCAAGAAGTCGGAGCTGAAGGCGCCGCCCCGGCGGGCCGTCTCCCTGGACCAGGGCTCCACGGAGATCCTGCTCTCCCTCGGCCTCGCGGACCGCATGGCCGGCACCGGCACCTGGACCGATCCGGTGCTCAAGGGTCTGGAGAAGGAGAACGCGAAGGTCGAGCGGCTCTCCGACCGTTATCCCTCCTTCGAGAAGGTCCTGGACAAGGAGCCGGACTTCGTGACCGCCTCCTTCCTCGCGACGGTCGGCAAGGGCGGCACCGCCGACCGCGCCAAGTTCGCCGAACTGGGCGTCCCCTCCTACGTCTCGCCCACCGACTGCGCGGGCAAGGACAACACCGGCGACGGCGACGGCAGCCGCGTCAAGGCGCTCACCATGGACACCGTCTACGGCGAAGTGCGCGACCTGGCGCGGGCGTTCGGGGTGGAGAAGCGCGGCGAGCGTCTGGTCGCCGACCTGAAGGCGCGGCTCGCCAAGGCCAAGAAGGGCATCGACGCCTCCGACGCGACGCTCCTCTACTGGTTCTCCGACTCCAAGGCCCCCTACATCGCGGGCTGCTGCGGCGCCCCCGGCATCATCACCCGCGAACTCGGCGCGAAGAACGTCTTCGACGACACCCGCGAGGAGTGGCCCCAGATCAACTGGGAGACCGTGGCCGACCGCGACCCCGACGTCCTGGTCATCGGCGACCTCACGCGCAAGGCGCAGAGCGCCGAGTCCGCGAAGAAGAAGATCGAGTTCCTGGAGTCCAACCCAGTCACCAAGAACCTGACCGCCGTGAAGAAGAAGCGGTACGTCCTGCTCAGCGGCCAGGCGATGAACCCCACGATCCGTACGGTGGACGGGGTGGAGCAAGTCGCGGACGCGCTGCGCGAGTTCGGGCTCGCGAAGTGAGGGCCGCCGCCGCGGGCGGCGGGGTGCTCGCCTGGGGAGCGGGTGTGGCGGCGCTCGTGCTCTCCGTGGCGGTCACCGTCACCATCGGCCCCGCCGACATCTCCGTACCGGACGTGTTCTCGGCCGTCATGGCGCACCTCGGCGGCGGAGAGACGGGTCTGACGCCGATCCGGGACGGCATCGTCTGGAACCTGCGGATGCCGCGCACGCTGCTCGCGGCGGTGTGCGGCGCGGGGCTCGCGGTGTGCGGGGCGGTCCTGCAGTCGCTGCTGCGCAATCCGCTGGCCGACCCGTTCGTGCTCGGCGTCTCCTCCGGGGCGTCCACGGGGGCGGTCGCGGTGGTCGTCCTGGGCGTCGGCGGGGGAGTCGTGTCGGTCTCCGCGGGGGCCTTCGCCGGGGCGCTGTGCTCGTTCGCCCTGGTGCTGCTGCTCAGCCACGCGCTGGGCGGGAGCGCCGACCGGGTCGTGCTCTCCGGGGTGGCGGCGATGCAGCTGTTCTCCGCGCTCACCTCGTTCGTGGTCCTCACGGCGTCCGACGCGGAGACGACGCGCGGGGTGCTGTTCTGGCTGCTCGGCTCGCTCAGCGGGGTGGGCTGGACCGACGTATGGATCGGCTCGGCGGTCCTCCTGGTGACGCTCGCCGTGTGCCTGACGCAGGCCCGCACCCTGGACGCGTTCGCGTTCGGCCAGGACGCGGCGGCCACCCTCGGCGTCCACGTGGCCCGCACCCGTCTCATCCTCCTCACCGCCACGGCCCTGCTCACGGCGGTCCTGGTCAGCAGCGCGGGCGCGATCGGCTTCGTGGGCCTGGCCCTGCCGCACGCGGCCCGCGCGGTGGTCGGACCGGGGCACGCCCGGCTGCTCCCGGTCACGGCGCTCGCGGGGGCGGTGCTCCTGGTCTGGGTGGACACACTGGCCCGTACGGTCCTGGACCCGCAGGAGGTGCCGGTGGGTGTCGTCACGTCCCTCATCGGGGTCCCGGCGTTCGTCCTCGTCCTCTACCGCACGCGGAAGGCGATGACATGAGGTCAGACGGCGAGGGCCTGCGGGCGGACCGGGTCAGTCTGCGGGCGGGCGGCCGGCTGATCGTCGACGGGGTGAGCATCGCTCCGCGGCCCGGCGCGACGGTGGGCCTGCTCGGCCCCAACGGCTCGGGCAAGTCCACCCTCCTGCGCCTGCTGTCCGGCGTCCTGTCCCCGGCGTCGGGCGTGGTCACCCTGGACGGCAGCCCGCTGCCGGAACTCGGCCGCAGGACCGTGGCGCGCAGACTGGCCGTGGTCGACCAACACGCCGACACACAGGTCGAACTGACGGTACGTGATGTCGTACGTCTGGGCCGTGTCCCGCACCGCAGGGCCTGGTCGGCGCCCGCCGCGCGGGACGACGAGGCGGTCTCCGATGCGCTGGCCCGCACCGGCCTCGCCGACCGCGCCGCCCAGTCCTGGCACACCCTCTCCGGCGGTGAACGCCAACGCGTCCAGATCGCCCGCGCCCTGGCCCAGGAACCCCGCGAACTCCTCCTGGACGAGCCCACCAACCACCTCGACATCCAGCACCAGCTGGACCTCCTCGCCCTGGTGACGGACCTGCCCGTGACCACGGTCGTCGCGCTGCACGACCTCAACCTGGCGGCGATGTTCTGCGACCACCTCCTCGTCCTGCACGAGGGCACCGCCCATGCGGCGGGCACCCCGGCGGAGGTGATCACCGAGGAGCTGATCGCGAAGGTGTACGGGGTACGGGCGGTGGTGACGCGGGAGCCGGACGGCGCGGGTCCGGACGCCCGGCCGTCGGTCCGCTTCCTGCGGGGCTGAGGTGGTCCGCTTTCCTGCGGGGCTGAGGGCATCGGGCATCGGGCATCGGGACCGGCCGTATCAGGAGCGAGGCGTCAGAAGTTGGAGATCACGCTCGTGATCACGTCATGGATCAGCTTCGGGTTCTTCGCGTCGTACGCCCGTCCGCCGGTCGCCGACGCGACCTCCTCCAGGACGGTCCTGCCACCGGCGTCCTTCTTGTCCGCCTTGTCTCCGTAGGCGATGGTGAACACCCGGATCTGCGGCTGCCCGCGATCACCGATCCGCTTCAGGAGGGCGGGCAGCGAGATGCTGTTGCCGTCCTCGTTGACGCCGTCCGTCAGCAGGACGACGGCGTTGATGGCCCCCGGGTCGTAGTCCTTCCGCAGCGTCCGCACCGCCGCGTCCAGGGTGTCGTACAGACCGGTCGCACCACCCGGTTCGAGCCCGGCGACGTTGTCGGCCAGCTTCTTCGAGCGGGTGCCGCCGGACAGCCGGCCGTCGAACGGGCCGACCGGCACCAGCTCCTTGTAGTCATGGCCGCCGCCCAGGACGTCGGAGTCCGAGAACTTCCAGAGGCCGACCCGGTCGCTCTTGTGGAACTCCCCGAACAGGGCGGGCTCGGCCCGTTTCAGGAGCTCCATCTTCGTGTCGCCGGTGCCGGGCACCTCGCTGTTCATCGACTCGGACGTGTCGATGACGGTGAGGACGTTGGCGCGCCTGCGCAGCGTCGGCCAGCTCTCCAGGATCCGGTCGAGCACGCCGCCTTCCGGCATGTGCATGGGGGTGATGGGGGCCTCGGGAAGGGCGCCGTTGGCCTCGGAGACCTTGTCGGTCCCCTTGAGCACCTTGCCCTCGTGGGTGCGGTAGCCGAACGGCTCGAAGTGCTTCTTGAACACCTCGGGCGTGCGCAGATAGCCGAGGAAGTCGGCGGAGACCGCCCGCTGCGCCGCGTTCATCCCGTTCAGCTCGATGTAGGGGTGCTCGGAGAACATGACGCCGTCCTTCGGATAGAAGGCGGCCAGCGGGGTGTGCGGCTTGCCGGTCTTCCCGCAGCCCTTGTCCGGGCTCGGGGCCCCGCACGGGTATCCGGCGTTGTACGCCACGACGGTGTTCTCCTCGAGCGTCACCGCCGAGATGTACGACATCGCCTTGTCCGGGCCCGCCTGGCTCGCCTCGCGGAGGTTGGCGAGGAACGTCAGCGTCGTGTCGCCGTAGTGCACCGCGGACTGCTCGATGCTCTTGACGAAGTCCTGGTTGGCGGGCTTGTCGACGTGTTCGAGGGCCAGTTCGCCGCTGGTGCCGGTCTTGGCGAAGAAGGCGGCGACCGTGGCGTTAAGACCGGACGTCGAGTACGCGGGATTCGTCTTCCCGAGCTTGAAGTCGCCCCACTCCGGCTGGTTGTGCTCCTTCCAGAACCCGTCGGCGTCCTTCGACCAGTCGGCGAGCTCCTTCCAGCTGATCGTCCGCTCGGGCCAGCCGAGCTCCTGGGCCATGGGCTTGGGCATGGCGATGGTCAGCGGGCTCTGCACGATCGGCTTCGCCTGGTCGAGGGCGGGGAACAGCCCTTTCGTCGACCCCTTCGCGCGGCTGCGGGCCAGCGGCAGCCAGGACGTCCCGGCGGGCGACCACACGTCGGGCTTCTCCCCGTCGGACTCGTCCCAGCCGTCGGCGAGGGCGCGCATCGCGGTGCCCGAGTTGACCCCCATGACCTGGACGCGGGTGCACTTGCCCTGGCCGGAGCGGCTCCCGTACTCGTCGGCCGCCGCGCGCAGCGACTCCGAGAGGTCGACGGAAGCGGCGATCCGCACGGTGGCGTCCGCGTCCGCGCACCTGGGGAGCGCGGCCTGCGACGCGGAGCCCTTGCCGTCGTCGCCGCCGCCCTGAAAGGAGGCGAAGATGCCGGCGCCGACGCCGAGGAGGGCCACCGCGGAGGCGGAGTACAGCAGTTGTCTGCGTCTGCGGCGCAGGAACGGCAACGGCACCGGCGCCGGCACGGGAACTGACGTCGGTGTCGGTGTCGGCTCCTGTGCCGGCGGGACGCTGCCGACTGGGGCGCTGCCGACCGGGGCGCTCTGCGGCTTCTCGGGAATCGGCTCGCTCCGCGCCTGGCCGTCGGGCGATGCCGCGGGGGTGCGCTCGTGGCCGGTTTCGCCGGGCGGCGCGGGCTTGAGCACGCTCAGTACGGCGAAAGCGGCCTCGGCGGCCTTCGTGGCCGCGCTCTTCTGGGAGCCCCCGGCGTCGGCGAGGTGCTTGTGGCCGTCGGCCTTGTCGCTGATGCCGCGGATGGTGAGCCAGAGCGCGCTCGCGAGGTGCGCGGCCTCGGCGACACCGGCGCTCTCCATCTCGATGGCCACGGCGTCGTTGTAGTGCGTGTCGAGCTGCGCGGCCAGCGCGGACTCCGCGCTGTTGAGCACGACTTCACCGGCCGCGACCGGCTTGAAGTGCGCGGTGCCGTTCCACTCGGAAGGACGCAGGGCGAACCTCGCGGCCTGCAGCAGCCGGTGCGAGGCCTCCCAGCTGTGCGGGCGCGCCTTGAAGCCCTCCGCGGACTCCTTGCCCCCGTGGTACGCGTGCACGCGGGTCGCCACGACGACGTCATCGAGCTCGATGTCGTCCTTCAGGCCACCGGCGACCCCGACGAAGAACATCGCGTAGGGCTGCAGCCAGGACTGCAGCCGGCCGGTCAGCGCGGCGGCGGCCTGGTTGCCGTCGCCCAGTTCGGCCAGCGCGACCTGCCACGTGGCGTGCTGGCCCTGGTGCCGGCCCACTTCCACGCCCGTGCCGTCGGGGTGCCACTTCGTCTCGAGGTCGGCGAGACGTTCTCGTACGGCGTGGTACTCGAGCGGGAGCGCCGTGAGGATGACCACCGTGTGAACCGGAAGAGCTGCTGCCACCTGACCAACCGAATCTCGATGCCGATCTGCCCAAGAGACTCACCGTAGAGCATCTGTCACGGTAACTCCGCCTGTTGAAAGGGGACATGGGTGATCGGCGACGGATTCGGCCGGGGCTTCAGCGGGAGTCGAGGCGGTCGGCGAGTCCCGCGGCGGCGAAGGCGGCCGCCACGGCGTCGCGGCCCTCGGTGAAATGGGACCAGCTGTCGCAGTGCACGGGGACGACATGGCGCGCCCCGAGGATCTTGGTGGCCTCGGCGGCCTGGGCGCTGTCGAGGACGATCGGGGCGCCGTCGAAGAGGAACGGGAAGCGGGGCGCTCCGGCGAACAGGACGGCGGTGTCGACCGACCCGAAGCGGTCCGCTATCTCCGTGACCACGTCGAGCGAGGCGTTGTCGCCGCTGACGTACACCGTGGGCAGTCCCTGCCCGGTCAGCACGAAACCGACGACCTCGCCGGTCAGCGGCTCGACCTGCTCGCGCGGTCCGGGTCCGTGCACGGCGGGTACGCCGGTCACCGTCACCCGGCCGCCGCCGGGCCGGTCGAGCTCGACGGACTCCCAGTCGGCGAGGCCCTTCGCGCTGCCCCCGAGCCGGCGGCCGCCGCCGGGTGTGGTGAAGGTGAGCGGCACGTCGGCGAGGAGCGCGCGCCCGGAGTCGTCGAGGTTGTCGGGGTGTTCGTCGTGCGAGAGCAGGACCACGTCCACGCGGCCGAGTTCGGCGGGGGTGGCGGCGGCGGGCGCGGTCTTGGTCAGGCCGGGGCCGCCCGACACCGGGAAGTACTCGCCGGGCTCGTCGAAGGTGGGGTCGGTGAGGAAGGTGAGCCCGCCGTAGTCGAAGAAGGCGGTGGGCCCGCCGATGACGCGGACGTGGAGCTGGTCGGGGGGCGTGCCGGCAGCAGTCATGAAGGAACAGCACCTCACGGATGGTTGTCGATGTATCCGTGAGAGACCGTAGTCCTGTCTCACGGATAAGTGCAAGGCGTACCATGAGACGCGTGACCGAGACAGTGACTGCTGAGCCAGCCTTGCCGCCCGCGCCGGGGGCGGAGCGGTACGCCGCCCTGGATCTCGCCAACAGCGCGGTCGCCCTGCCCGGCGGCCAGTTCACCGATCTGCTCGGCACCCCGGCCGCCGCCAACCACTGGCTCCACGAACGCGACCTCGCCCCGGTCGACGCGGGCCTCGCGGAGATGTGTACGGCGCAGCTGCGCACCCTGCGCGAGCAGATCAGGGCGCTGCTGGCCGCACGGGTCGACGGCTGCCCGCCCCCGGCGAGCGCGATCGCCGCCGTCAACGAAGCCCTGACCAGGGCGCCCGCCGCCTCCTTGCTGCACTGGGACCCGGCCCGCGGCCTGCACCGCGCCGCCGCGCACCCCACGACACAGATCGTCGAGCACGCCCTGGCGACCCTCGGCGCGGACGTCGCCGACCTGCTCACGGGCCCTGACGCCGAGCGCCTCACCGCCTGTGGCTCCCCGCCCTGCAACCGCTACCTGCTCAGGCACGGCCGCCGCCACTGGTGCTCGACCCGCTGCGGCGACCGCGCCCGAGCGGCCCGCGCCTACGCCCGGCGGACTCGTCCGGCGGACCCGGCCGACGGAGCATGACGGCGACGAGCACCGCCCCCGCGGCGAGCAGCGCGGCGCCCACGGTGAGCCCGAGCGAGAACCCCTCGGTGGCCGCGGCCGGGGAACCGCCGGCCTCCGCGCCCCGCCGCGCGGCCAGGGCGACGAGCACTGCCAGCCCCACGGCTCCGCCGACCTGTTGGACCGCGCTGAGGACGGCAGAGCCGAGCCCCGCGTCGTCCTCGGTGGTGCCCGTGACCGCGGCGATCGCGAGCGCGGGATGGCTGAGCCCGCAGCCGAGGCTCGTGACGACGAGACCGGGCAGCACCCCAGAGACGTAACCGTCGTCCGGCACCACACCCGACAGGAGCAGCAGACCCGCGGCACTGACCGCGAACCCGGCGACAAGCGTCGTCCGCAGCCCGAGCCCGATCACCGCGCGGGACGAGAGCCACATCCCGGTGAGGATGCCGCCCCCGAAGGGGAGATAGGCCAGCCCGGCCGCGAGCGGGCCGTAGCCGAGCACGGTCTGCAGGTGCAGCATCAGCAGGAACGCCATCGCGAAGAAGGCGGCGGAGAACAGCAGGGACGCGCCGTTCGCGACCGCGCGGACCCGGAAGGACAGGAACGCCGGCGGCACGAGCGGCTCGGCGGTGCGCCGCTCGACCACGACGAACGCGGCAGCGAGGACGACCGCCAGCAACAGCGGTCGTACGGTGGCAGGTTGACCCCAGCCCGACTCCCCGCTCCGCAGCAGCCCGTAGACCAGGGCGAGCAGGGCACCGGTCCCGAGCAGCGCGCCCGGCACATCGAGCCGCGTCCGGCGGGGCGCCCGGCTCTCGCCGACCAGACGCGGCATCAGTACGAGGGTCACCAGCGCCACCGGCAGATTGATGAGGAAGATCCAGCGCCAGGACGCCAACCCGGTCAGCGCCCCCGAGATCACCAGGCCCGCGGAGCCGCCGAGGCCCGCGATGCCGCCCCACAGACCGAGCGCCTTCGCCCGCTCCTCCGGGCCGGGGTACAGCAGCGTGATCAGCGCGAGCGCGGCGGGACTGGCCAGGGCGGCGCCGGCCCCCTGCACGAACCGCCCGGCCACCAGCTGCCACGGCTCCTGGGCGACCGCGCAGCCCAGGCTCGCGAGACCGAACAGCGCCACACCGCAGAGGAAGACCCGGCGCCGCCCCAGCAGATCTGCCGCGCGGCCGGAGAGCAGCAGCAGTCCGCCGAAGGCGAGGAAGTACGCGTTGGAGACCCAGGCGAGGCCGGCGACCCCGAACCCGAGGTCGTCCCGGACGCTGGGGAGCGCGACGCTGACCACGGTGTCGTCCAGGACGAGCATGAACTGCACGAAGCAGAGGACGACGAGGGCGGCCCGTCGGCGGCCGGTGACGGCGGTTTCCGAGGGGGCGGTTCCTGCGGCAGTGGGTGTGGGTCCTGGGGCGGCGGGTCCTGGGTCGGCGGGGCCTGAGGAGGCGGGTCCCGAGGAGGCGGATCCCGAGGAGGCGGATCCCGAGGGCGTGGTGATCGGCATACGTCGACGCTATGGACCGGCCGCGCTGGCCGCGATGCGCTACAGGGCCACGTCGTATCGCCTTGAGGACACTCGTCGCCTTGAGCACACATGTCGCCTTGAGCACACACGCAGCCTTGACGACACACGCTGATCGCGGGCCTACGCTGAGGCGCATGCCCGAAGAGGTGCTGCGCGCCCACCCCACCGCAGCCCCGACCGGCGTCGGGGCGATCGTCGTGGGGAGCTTCCCGCTGTCGTCGGGCCAGTGGTTCGAACCGCACAGCCATCCCCAGCATCAACTGGCCTGGACCCGCAGCGGAGTTCTGGGCGTCGCCGTCGGCGAGGCCTACTGGGTGCTGCCGCCCACGCGGGCACTGTGGCTGCCCGCGGGCGTCGTCCACCGCACGGGCGCGACGCGCGACGCCGTGCTCTGCAGCCTCTACCTCGAACCGGACCGATGCCGCCTCGACTGGACCGAGCCCACCCCGGTCGGCGTCGACGGCCTCCTCGCCCATCTCATCCTCCACCTCGCCCGCGAGGACCTCACCGACGACGTACGGCTGCGGGCCGAGGTGGTCGCCCTGGACCTGCTGCACCCGCTGCCGACCACCCCCATCGACGTACCGGAACCGGCCGACGAACGCGTCAGGGCGGTGACCGACGCGCTCCTTGCCGACCCGGCGGACCCGCGCGGACTCGAGGCCCACGCCCGCGCCGTCGGGGTCAGCAGGCGCACCCTCACCCGGCTGTTCGTGGCCGACACGGGCATGGCCTTCGACCGCTGGCGCACCCACGCCCGGCTGCGCGCCGCCCTGCCGCTGCTCGCCGAGGGGCAGCCCGTGTCGAGGGTCGCGCACACCGTGGGGTACGCGACGCCGAGCGCGTTCCTCGCGGCGTTCCGGCGCACGGTCGGCACATCGCCGAGCCGCTATCTCGGGGGCGGGACGCTGAGCTGACGCGGGGCGCGGCGCAGCGGCGCAGGCCGTCAACCTGACGCTCCGGCTCGGGGCCGTACGGCTCCGTCCCGGCACCCCTTTCGAGGCGGCGGCACGCGTCGCCACGGCGGTGGCCCGGCCTCGCCGATCAAGATCATAATTATGTCTGCCGCACTGTCTGCCGCACTGTCTGCCGCCCCCGCCGCTCCTCGTTCCCCGGGAGCCGGCTCATGATCACCGTACTGATCGTCGCCGTCCTCGCCCTCGTCGGCAGCGTCGCCGCCAACCACTATCTGCGCCCGCGCATCGTCGACGAGGACGACGACAAGGGCATGAGCGTGCGCGACCTCGTCGGCCCGCTACAGACCCTGACCATCCTGCTGCTCGCCTTCACCCTGGTCTCCGCGTCCGCCTCGTACGGAAAAGCCGAGAACGCGGCCCGTGGCGAGGCGCACGCCCTCGACCATCTCGCGGAGATCGCCGAGTTCGCGCCGCGGCAGCAGACGGAGCGGCTGCAGGCCGACGCCATCTGCTACGCCCGCGCCGTCCGTACCCAGGAGTGGCCCGAGATGTCGGACGGCAAGGGATCGACCGCGCCCAACGTATGGACGAAGGACTTCCGGCGTACCTTCGCCGAGCTCAAGGGGCAGCCCTCGTTCGGGATGCTGGTGGCCTCCGACAACAAGCGCTCGGAGGAGCGCGAGGAGCGCCTCGTGCAGTCCAGCGCCTCCATCGCCAACCCCATCTTCTACTTCCTCCTGGTTGCGCTGGCCCTCACGATCATCGCCCTGGGACTCTCGCTGCCCCGCCGCAACAACCGCGGTCAACTGGCCGCGCTCATCGTCATCACGGCCCTCCTGACGACGACCCTGATCATCATCCGCGACGTGGACCGCCCCTTCGGCGGCATCATCGACGTCTCTCCGACGGCCCTCTCGGACGTCGAGCGCCAGATCACGAAGGACCTGACCGCGCATGGCGCCGTGTCGGACATCCCGTGCGACGAGGACGGCGACAGGACGAAGAAGTCGGCCTGAGCCGTCCCCGCCGGCCAATCGACGAACCCGCAAACCGATGAACCCGCAAACCGACGAACCTGCAAACCGACGAACTGGAGACCCATGAAGAAGTTCCTCACGGGCATGGGGGTCGCCCTCCCCCTGGCGGCGACCCTCGTCGCCGTACCCGGCGCGCAGGCCGCGCCCGGTGACGACGGAGACATCAAGGTCCACAAGGTCACCACGGGGATCGACGACGAGCGCAACGACCCGCAGGTGTGCCGCTTCTACCTGGACGCGTTCAACTTCGACGGGGTCCGCCGGGTGCTGTGGCGGATCTACGAGATCGCGCCCACCGGCGACGACCGGGTGATGCGCGGCACGCTGCGCATCCGCGACGGGCGGGGCTACACCTATCCGATGACGCTGCCTCAGGGGCACTACAAGGTGACGTGGACGTATCCGCGCGAGAACGGCGCGGGCAAGTCCAAGGTCTTCCAGGTGACGTGCGACAACCCGTGGACGCCGCCGAGACCGAACCCGCCGGTGCCTCCGAACCCGCCGAACCCGCCGAACCCGCCGACCCCTCCGGGCCCTCCGGGCCCGAATCCGCCCACACCGGACGGTGGCGGCGGCACCGACGGCGGCACCGACGGCGGCTATCCCGCGGGCGGCGTGGACGCCGGCGGGGGCGGCCTGGCCGCCGGGTGACCGAGCCCCGCACCGGCACGCGCGCCCCCGTCCGCCGGGCGGGGCGCGCCCTGGCCGTACTCCTGACGGCGCTGGTCCTGGCGCTGACGGTACCGACGGGCACGGCCCGCCACGAGCACGCGACGACCGCGGCACCTCCCGCGCAGGCGGCTGCCGCCCTGCCCCGCTCGGAGCCGCGCCGCATCGTCATCCCGCGGATCGGCGTCGACGCCCCGCTGACGCCGGTCGGCCTCGACCGGGCCCGCCGCCTGATGCCGCCGCCACTGGACCGCCCCGCGCTGGCCGGCTGGTACACCGGGGCGCCGACGCCCGGAAGCGCGGGCACGGCGGTGACCGTGGGCCACCTCGACAGCGCGACGGGCCCCGCGGTCTTCCACCGGCTGCACCGACTGCGCCCCGGCGACCGGCTCGACGTACGCCGCGGGGACGGCCGCACGGCCGTGTTCCGGGTCGACGCGGTACGTACGTACGCCAAGAGCGCCTTCCCGACGGTCGAGGTCTACGCCCCCCGGCACGGCAACCGCCCCGAACTGCGCACGATCACCTGCGCGGGCCCCTACGACCCGGCCACCGGCTACGCATCGAATGTCGTGGTCTTCTCCCACCTCGCCGGGGTACGGCCGACCGCCGCCTCGGGGCAGTAGCTCAGGAGCGCCGGAGGACCGATCCGCCCGCGTACACCGCGGAGTCCCCCAACTCCTCCTCGATCCTGATGAGTTGGTTGTACTTCGCGGTGCGGTCGGAGCGGGAGAGCGAGCCCGTCTTGATCTGGCCGCAGCCCGTCGCCACCGCCAGGTCCGCGATCGTGGTGTCCTCCGTCTCGCCCGAGCGGTGCGACATGACGACCGTCCAGCCCGCCCGGTGCGCGGTGGTGACGGTGGCGAGGGCCTCGCTGAGGGTGCCGATCTGGTTGACCTTGACCAGCACGGAGTTGCCGACGCCGGTGCGGATGCCCTCGCGCAGCAGGCCCTCGTTGGTGCAGAACACGTCGTCGCCGGTGAGCTGACAGCGCTCGCCGACCCGCGCGGTCAGCTCGCGCCAGCCGTCGAGGTCGTCCTCGGCCATCGGGTCCTCGACGGAGACGACCGGGTACGCGTCGATCAGCTTGGCGAGGTGCTCCGCGTGCTCGACGGGCGTACGGCGCACGCCCTCGCCCTCATATACGTACACACCGTCCCGGAAGAACTCGGACGAGGCCGGGTCCATCACGAGCCCGATGTCGGCGCCGGGGCGGTACCCGGCGCGTTCGACGGCCGCCATGACGAAGTCGAGCGCCTCCTCGGCGGTACGCAGCGCGGGCGCGAAGCCACCCTCGTCACCGACGCCCGTGGAGTGCCCGGCGGACAGCAGGTCACGGCGGAGCGTGTGGAAGACCTCGGATCCCATGCGGACCGCTTCCGCGAAGGTCTCCGCGCCCACCGGCGCGATCATGAACTCCTGGAAGTCCAGCGGATTGTCGGCGTGGGCACCGCCGTTGACGATGTTCATCATCGGCAGCGGGAGGAGCCGGGCGCCGGCGCCGCCGAGGTAGCGGTAGAGCGGCTGGCGGTGGGCCGCCGCGGCGGCCTTGGCGGTGGCGAGGGAGACGCCGAGGAGCGCGTTGGCGCCGAGCCGCGCCTTGTCGGGGGTGCCGTCGAGGGCCACGAGGGCGGCGTCGAGGCCCGCCTGGTCGTCGGCGTCACGCCCCACGACCGCCGCCGCGATCTCGCCGTTGACGTGGGCGACGGCACGGTCCACGCCCTTGCCGTGCCAGCGGCCGGGGTCGCCGTCGCGCAGCTCCACGGCTTCCCGCGCGCCGGTGGAGGCGCCGGAGGGGACGGCCGCCCGGCCGAGGGAACCGTCGGCGAGGCGGACATCGGCCTCGACGGTGGGGTTGCCGCGACTGTCGATAACCCGGCGGGCGGTGACGGACTGGATGACGGTGGAGCCAACTGCGTTGCTGAACATGGGAGTTCCTTCGCATCGCTGCACGCCGCGGCTTGCTGCGACGACGCTGGCGCGTGCCGCGGCAGAGAAAACTCTACAGCAAGGCTGTTCAGTTCAGCTGTTCAGTTCTGCTGTACATCCTCTCTGCACGCTGCTCATCAAGGGTTAATGCGCGCTGCTCATCGAGGGTTTGATGCACGCTGCTCATCACGGGTTAAGGTGCCTCATGCCCACCCCGGAACCCGCCGCTGTCGCCGCTGAACTGCGTACCGCGATGGGCAGGCTCACGCGGCGCGTGAAGCACGAGGACCTGATCCCGCTCGGCCAGGTGGCCGTGCTCGGCACCCTCGACCGCAACGGGGCGATGACGACCAGCGATCTCGCCGCGGACCAGCGCGTACGCCCTCAGTCGATGGCCCGCGCCGTCGGACTGCTCATGGAGCAGGGCCTGGTCTCCCGCCGCGCCCACCCCACGGACGGCCGCAAGTCGCTGGTCGAACTCTCCGACGCGGGACGGGCCGCCCTCGACGCGGAGCGCGGCCGCAGGGTCGGCTGGCTGGCCCAGGCCATCGAGACCGAACTCACCGCCGAGGAGCGCGAGACGCTGGCCCGCAGCGCCGCCTTGATGGAACGCCTCGCGGCCCGCTAGGCGGCGGTCGTCCCGGGGCGGAGACATCGCCCCCGCCCCCGGCTCCGGTTCCGGTTCCAGCTCCGGCCCAGGCCCGTAAGGCGAGGTCCCCATGGTCATGCGCACCTACGACAGCAGTGCCGACGGAGTCGACCACCGTGCTCCCGCCGCCGTCCACCACCGCCCCGACGAGCGCATCGCCCGCGTGATCGCCAGGGCCCTCGGCGGGGCCCGCACCGTCCTGAACGCCGGGGCCGGCACCGGCGCCTACGAGACCGCGGCGCACACGGTGACGGCGGTGGAACCCTCCCTGGCCCTGCGCGCCCAACGCCCCGCGCAACTCACCGACGCCATCGACGAGCCCCCCGACGAACTCCCCTTCGACAACGGCCACTTCGACGCCTCGATGGCGCTCTTCAACGTCCACGAGTGGCCCGACGTCGAGGCGGGCCTGCGCGAGATGCGCCGCGTCACCCGCGGCCCCGTCGTAGTCCTGACCCGCGACCCGGCCCGCGTCCGCGACTTCTGGCTCTACGAATACGCCCCCGAGGTCCTGGACACCGAGGCCCGCCGCCACCCACCCCTGGACCGGCTCACCGCGGCACTCGCCGGCACCACCACGATCGAGCCGGTCCCCATCCCGCTGGACCGCGCGGACGGCTTCAACGAGGCGTACTACGGCCGCCCCGAAGCCCTGCTCGACCCGGCGGCCCGCCAGCCCTGCCCGACCTGGAGCTTCATCGACGACCGCGCCCGCCGGGACTTCGACATCTCCCTGCGCCGCGCCCTGACGTCCGGAGCCTGGGACGAGGCCTTCGGCCACCTCCGCAACCGCCCCACCCACAACGGATCCCTCGTCCTGCTCCGCTCACTGCCCTGACCCCACCCCCAGAACAACGCCCGAAGGCCGCCACCTGACGGTGACGGCCTTCGCGGGTGAGGCTGACGCGGCGGACATCCGCGTCTTGGGTCCTCGATTTAGATGTCGAAGTAGAGCTCGAACTCGTGCGGGTGCGGCCGCAGCTGGATCGGGGCGATCTCGTTCGTGCGCTTGTAGTCGATCCACGTCTCGATCAGGTCGGACGTGAAGACGCCGCCCGCCTGCAGGTACTCGTTGTCCGCCTCGAGGGCGTCGAGGACCGCGGGGAGGGAGGTCGGGACCTGCGGGACGCCCGCGTGCTCCTCGGGCGCCAGCTCGTAGAGGTCCTTGTCGATCGGCTCCGCCGGCTCGATCTTGTTCTTCACGCCGTCCAGGCCGGCGAGGAGAAGGGCCGAGAAGGCGAGGTACGGGTTCGAGGACGGGTCCGGCGCGCGGAACTCGACGCGCTTGGCCTTCGGGTTCGAGCCCGTGATCGGGATACGCATGGCCGCGGAGCGGTTGCGCTGCGAGTAGACCAGGTTGACCGGGGCCTCGAAGCCGGGGACCAGGCGGTGGTACGAGTTCACCGTGGGGTTGGTGAAGGCGAGCAGCGACGGGGCGTGCTTGAGGATGCCGCCGATGTAGTAGCGCGCGGTGTCCGAGAGACCGGCGTAGCCCTGCTCGTCGTAGAACAGCGGGTCGCCGTTGGCCCACAGCGACTGGTGGACGTGCATGCCCGAGCCGTTGTCACCGAAGATCGGCTTCGGCATGAAGGTCGCGGTCTTCTCGTTGCGCCAGGCGACGTTCTTCACGATGTACTTGAAGAGCATCAGGTCGTCGGCCGCGGCGAGCAGCGTGTTGAACTTGTAGTTGATCTCCGCCTGGCCGGCCGTGCCGACCTCGTGGTGCTGGCGCTCGACCTGAAGGCCGTTCTTGTCCAGCTCCAGGGAGATCTCCGCGCGCAGGTCGGCGAAGTGGTCGACCGGCGGGGCCGGGAAGTAGCCGCCCTTGTAGCGGACCTTGTAGCCGCGGTTGTTCTCGACCGCACCGGTGTTCCAGGCGCCCGCCTCGGAGTCGATGTGGTAGAAGCTCTCGTTCGCCGACGTCTGGAAGCGGACGTTGTCGAAGACGTAGAACTCCGCCTCCGGGCCGAAGTACGCGGTGTCCGCGATGCCGGTCGAGGCCAGGTACGCCTCGGCCTTCTTCGCCACGTTGCGCGGGTCACGGCTGTACTGCTCGCCCGTGATCGGGTCGTGGATGAAGAAGTTGATGTTGACAGTCTTGTCGCGGCGGAAGGGGTCGACCCGGGCGGTCGACAGGTCCGCGCGCAGCGCCATGTCGGACTCGTGGATGGCCTGGAAGCCGCGGATCGACGAACCGTCGAAGGCCAGCTCCTCGTCCGGGTCGAACGCCGCCGCCGGGATCGTGAAGTGCTGCATCACACCGGGCAGGTCGCAGAAGCGGACGTCGATGAACTTGACGTCCTCGTCCGCGATGAACTTCTTTGCGTCGTCGGCGTTCTGGAACATCCAACTCCTCCTACTCCCGGCCCGGGGTGGGACGGGGTTGCAGCTCGTTGTGCGGCCAGTGCGGTGGCACACGCTGGGACCCGACCATAGGGACGGGGGATTTCTCAAGCATGACCCATTTGTTTCGCCGAAGTTAACCGGGCCGGGGCCGGGCGGGGTGCCATTCGCCCTACCCCGCCCGTCCTCGTACGAAATCGGGCGCAGTACCGTGGACGGGTGGACAACAGGCAAGCAATCGGATCGTGGCTCTCCGGCCCGCGCGCGGCCGCGGAGGACGCGGGCGTCGACTTCGGCTATCGGGGTGAGCAGCTCGGCCTGCCGGAGGAGGGGCCGGGCTCGATCGCGCGGCCCGGCCGGCGCATCGGCGCCCTCGCCGTCGACTGGGCCCTGTGCATGGTTATCGCATACGGCCTGTTCGCTCGCGGTGACCAGCAGGCGATGGGCAACTGGGCGCTGGGGATCTTCTTCGTGCTCAACGTACTGACCGTGGGCACGGTCGGCTGCACCCCGGGCAAGGCCCTGTTCAGGCTCCGCGTGGTCGCCGAGAACGGCGGCCGTCTCGGCTTCGGCAAGGTCCTCGCCCGCAGCGTGCTGCTCTGCGTCGCCATCCCGGCGCTGATCTGGGACCGCGACGGCCGGGGTCTGCACGACCGCCTCGCCCGTGCGGTCCAGGTGCGGATCTAGAGGACCTAGAGGACCTAGAGGACCTAGAGGAGCTAGAGGCGGATCTAGAGATCGGGATCGGGAAGAAACTCCCGCCGTACGTAGATCGGGCTCGGGAGAAACTCCCGCCGTACGTAGATGGGGCGCCCGGAACCAATCGGTTCCGGGCGCCCCATTGTCAGTGAAGCCGGCGGCAGCCTTACCGCATCTTCGGGCCACCACGAGGCATCCGCATGCCCTTCGGCATCGGACCCTTCGGCAGCGGCATGTTGCTCATCAGGTCGCCCATCGCGCGCAGCCGGTCGTTGGTCGCCGTGACCTGCGGGCCCTGGAGGACGCGGGGGAGCTTCAGAAGCGTCGTACGCAGCTTCTTCAGCGGGACCGTGCCCTCGGCGGTGCCGACGATCACGTCGTGCACCGGGACGTCCGCGACCACGCGCGCCATCCGCTTCTTCTCGGCGGCCAGCAGGCTCTTCACCCGGTTCGGGTTGCCCTCGGCGACGAGCACGATGCCGGCCTTGCCGACCGTGCGGTGCACGACGTCCTGGCTGCGGTTCATCGCCACCGCCGGAGTGGTCGTCCAGCCGCGGCCGATCTTGTCGAGCACCGCGGCCGCCGCACCGGGCTGGCCCTCCATCTGCCCGAAGGCGGCACGCTCGGCCCTGCGCCCGAAGACGATCGCCATCGCGAGGAAGGCGAGCACAAAGCCGAGAATGCCGAGATAGATCGGGTGACCGATCAAGAAGCCGATCGCGAGGAAGACACCGAAGGTGACGATTCCCACAGCCGCGATGACAAGCCCGATCCGCGGATCGGCCTTGCGGGTCATCTTGTAGGTCAGGGCGATCTGCTTGAGTCGCCCGGGGTTCGCGGCGTCCGCCGCGGTTTCCTTCCTCGCCATGTCCTGAAGTCTACGTGTCCCTGGAAGTGACTACGACGTGCGGGTTGTCATCGCCTCTTCGAGCACGCGCAGCGCCTCGGCCCGGTCCTTGGCGCGGCGCCGGTCGTCGAGCACGGACGTCCAGGCGTTGCGGCGCGCGGTGCGCTGACCGCTGCTCATGAGCAGCGACTCGACGGCGCGCAGTGCGTCGGTGACGGACGGGATGGCGGTGGCGCGTACGGGCGCGGCCTGCATGGTGGGCCCCTCCTGAGCGGCTATGGGTAGGGCTGTACGTGGGGTAATTCCAGGGTCACTGATTGGTGTTACCAGGGCGTGACCGACCGGTCAAACACCGATGAAACCTTGACGCGGAGCCCCCGAACGCTGACGCGGCCCGTACGGCCCCCCTCACCTGCGGGGACCGTACGGGCCGCGTCATATCGGCCGCTACCCAGCGGTAGCCACTTGTGCGCCGATTCACACAGTCCTTGTGTACGTACGCGGATCAGACCGCCTGCGCCGCCACGTACGAACCGCGCTTCTCGATCGCCATCTGGTAGAGGCGTCCGGCACGGTAGGAGGAGCGGACCAGCGGGCCGGACATGACTCCGGAGAAGCCGATCTGTTCGGCCTCCTCCTTCAGCTCCACGAACTCGGCGGGCTTGGCCCAGCGCTCCACGGGGTGGTGGCGCGGGGTGGGGCGCAGGTACTGGGTGATCGTGATGAGCTCGCAGCCCGCGTCGTGCAGGGCGTGCAGCGCCTCGCTGATCTCCTCGCGCTCCTCGCCCATGCCCAGGATGAGGTTGGACTTGGTGACCAGACCGGCCTCGCGGGCCTTCGTGATGACCTCAAGGGAGCGCTCGAAGCGGAAGCCGGGACGGATCCGCTTGAAGATCCGCGGCACCGTCTCCACGTTGTGCCCCAGGACCTCGGGGCGCGAGGAGAACACCTCGGCCAGCTGGTCGGGATCGGCGTTGAAGTCGGGGATGAGCAGCTCGACCTTGGTCTGGCCCTCGGCCCGGTCGGCGGTCATGGCGTGGATCTGGCGCACGGTCTCGGCGTACAGCCAGGCGCCGCCGTCCGCCAGGTCGTCGCGGGCGACGCCGGTGATGGTGGCGTAGTTCAGGTCCATCGTGACGACGGACTCGCCCACGCGGCGCGGCTCGTCACGGTCCAGGGCCTGCGGCTTGCCCGTGTCGATCTGGCAGAAGTCGCAGCGCCTGGTGCACTGGTCGCCGCCGATGAGGAAGGTGGCCTCGCGGTCTTCCCAGCACTCGTAGATGTTGGGACAGCCCGCCTCCTGGCAGACCGTGTGCAGGCCCTCGCTCTTCACGAGGTTCTGCATCTTGGTGTACTCGGGGCCCATTTTCGCCCGGGTCTTGATCCACTCGGGCTTGCGCTCGATGGGGGTCTGGGCGTTCCGGACCTCCAGGCGCAGCATCTTGCGTCCGTCGGGTGCGACTGCGGACACATCGGCTCCCTGTAGCTTCGATTCTTCGGCGTACATCAGGGTACGCCCGTGATGTCGTGGGGTGTACGTCCGGCCAACCTCTCGCCGAACGGGTCCATTCCCTAGACGGCGGCCTTCTCGGTCTCGGGCTGCTCGGCGGGCTTCTCGATGAGACGCGGCTTGAGCTCCGCGTTCTCCAGGATGTCCCGCAGGTGCCGTTCGGCGACAGGCAGTACGTCGGCGATCGTGACCTCGCGGCCCAGTTCGTACGAGAGCGAAGTCACGCCCGCGTCGCGGATGCCGCACGGGATGATCTTGTCGAACCAGGTGCTGTCCGGGTTCACGTTGAGCGCGAAGCCGTGCATCGTCACGCCCTTGGCGACGCGGATGCCGATCGCGGCGATCTTGCGGTCCTCGCGGCGCTGGCCCGCGTTGGACGGCGCGTACTCCGGGCCGTTGAGCCGGGGGTCGAACTCATCGTCCGCGACCCGCGGGTCGAAGTCGAGGTTCAGCCCGCCCAGCGCCGCGCGCTGCTCCACCGGGTCGCCCAGGACCCATACGCCGCTGCGGCCCTCGACCCGGGTGGTCTCCAGGCCGAATTCCTTACACGTACGGATAAGTGCCTCTTCCAGGCGGCGCACGTGTGCTACGACGTCCACCGGGCGCGGCAGCTTCTGGATCGGGTAGCCGACCAGCTGTCCCGGACCGTGCCAGGTGATCTTGCCGCCGCGGTCCACGTCGATGACGGGGGTGCCGTCCAGCGGGCGCTCGCTGGGGTCGGTGCGGCGTCCCGCCGTGTAGACCGGCGGGTGCTCGAGGAGCAGACAGGTGTCGGGGAGCTCGTCGGCGAAGCGGGCGGCATGCACCCGGCGCTGCTCGTCCCAGGCCTCCTGGTACTCGACGGAGTCTGGCCCGAAGCCCATCCGGACGAACTCAATCTCACTCACGGCTAGTGCCTCCCTAGAACCTTCACCGTGCACATATCGCGCCCCCAGCCACTGTACGGGCAGCGGATTCCCGTCAGTCCTCCGGTCAATCCTCACACGATCGGATGAATGCGGGTCGAACGTCGCGATGAGGGCGGTGAGGGTCGCTACATTCACGCCGTTCACAGGGCCATAAGGGCTGCTCAAGGCAACGCCCGAAAGGCAGGAGACCGCACAGCTGATGACGGAACGACCTCCGCAGCGCACCCCCAACCGCCAGCTAGCCGCGCTCATCTCAGAAGCCGGGTTCTCCAATGCGGGGCTCGCGCGCCGCGTCGATCAGCTGGGGCTCGAGCACGGACTCGATCTGCGGTACGACAAGACATCGGTGACCCGCTGGCTGCGCGGGCAGCAGCCGCGCGGCACCACGCCCGCGCTGATCGCCGAGGTCTTCACCCGGCGGCTCGGGCGGCGCCTCTCCGCGCAGGACCTGGGGCTCGACGCGTGCGCTCCGGTGTACGCGGGGCTCGAGTTCGCCGCCACCCCCGAGGAGGCCATCGACATCGTCGGCGGGCTCTGGCGCAAGGACTCCGGGAGCCATGCCGAGCTGCGGAAGATCGCGTTCACCCCGGCCGGGCTCGTCGTCCCCAGCAGGGACTGGCTGATCGGCCGCGCCGACGACCGGGTGGGCCGCGGCGACCAGGGGCCGCACAGCGGCCGGGTGCCCACGCAGGGCCGCCCCGCCATACCGCGTCAGCGCAAGGAGCCCGAGCGCGGCGTCGGCGCGAGGGTGTCCAGCGGCGACATCGCCGCCCTGCGCTCCGTCGGCGAACTCTTCCGCGCGCTCGACCACGCGTACGGCGGCGGCCACGCCCGGCAGGCACTCGTGCGCTATCTGGAGCACGAGGCCGAGCCGATGCTCCGCGGCAGCTACGGCGAGCAGGCCGGGCGGCGGCTCTTCGCGGCGGCCGCCGACCTGACCCGGCTCGCGGGCTGGACCTCGTACGACATCGCGGCGCACGGCCTGGCCCAGCGGTACTACGTGCAGGCGCTGCGGCTCTCGCAGGCGGCGGGCGACCGGGCGTACGGCAGTTATGTCCTGGTCACGATGAGCCGCCAGGCCGTCTATCTCGGGCACGGCCGCGAGGCGGTGCAACTGGCGCGCGTCGCCCAGCAGGGCGTCGGCTCCTCGGCGCCGCCCGTCGTGCAGGCCCTGCTGCACTCCGTGGAGGCGCGCGGGCACGGGGTGCTCGGCGAGGTGCGGGCGTGCACGGCGTCGATGGTGCGGGCCGAGCGGGCCCTTGAGGCGGCGCGGCCCGGCGATGAAGTGCCCTACTGGGCGCGGTTCTTCGACGAGGCCCAGCTGGCCGACGAGTTCGGCCACTGCCACCGCGACCTCCAGCAGTACCGGGTGGCCGCCCAGCACGCGGAGCGCTCGCTCCAGCTGCGGGCGGCCGGCTACGCACGCAGCCGGCTCTTCTGCCGGGTGGTGCTCGCCACCGCGCGGCTCGGCCTCGGCGAGCTGGAGCAGGCCTGCCAGCTGGGCGCGGAGGCGGCGCAGGCGGCGGGCGAGATGCGCAGCGTCCGGGCGGTCGAGTACGTACGGGACTTCGAGCGGCGGCTCGAGCCGTACCGGGACGCGGCGCCGGTGCGGGGCTATCGGGACAAGGTGGCGGCGCTGGGCTGAGGTCCGGGGTGCCGGCATGCGGCGCGATGTAAGGGGCGGGGCACCAGGTGCCCCGCCCCTTACACGTCATTCCGTAGTGCGTCACTCTGTGGTGCGCGACTCCGTAGTACGTAACTCCGTAGTACGTGGTGTCTGAGCGCGCCTCACTTCAGCTTCGCCACCGCCTCCGGAGTCAACGCCTCGTCCCACGTGACCAGTTCGTCGAGGTCGCCCCGCAGGCTCGCGGTCTCCGTGCCGATGGACCGCAGGGGAAGCGGAATCGACGCCGCGACCGACCCGACCCGCTCCCCGTCGGCGTACAGAGTGGTGTGATCCGGGGCCGTCACCCAGGTCAGCCGTGTCCAGCGGTCCAGCGGGAGCGTGTAGTCGAAGCTGTGGTCGGCCGCTCCGTAGCGGGTGAAGCCGACCTTGCCGGTGCCGTGCTGCATCAGCTTCAGGGCGCCCGCCCTGGAGCTGAGGAGCACCTGGTCGGCGGTCCTCGCCGACGGGCGGACCTGGACCGACACCGTCCACGGCTCGGCTACGTCGAGACCGCCGAAGCCCACGCCGTCCCGGTCGGAGTCGAAGCGCCAGGCCTGGCCGCTCACACCGGGCACGGGCGTCGGGTTGTTGATGATGTAGGAGGTGCCGGGCAGGTCACCCGCCTTGTCCTCGGCGAGGATCGTGTTGCCGGGGCTTCCCGCGTACGTCCAGCCACTGGGGTACGTCGCGTCGTCGAAGGTCCAGTGGTGGCTCGGCCGCCCCTCGACGCGCGGCGGAACGGGCGCCGGTGTCGTGCCCGGCGGGTCGCCGATCAGCGCCGCGCGGGCCCTGAAGTCCGCGAGGGTGTCCGGGGTCGGGGACTTGTTCCACGCGCGGTCGGCGAGGATCGCCCGGGCGCCCGCCATGCTCTTCTCGAAGTAGCCGTCGTCGGCCCAGAAGTTGTAGTCGGCCCAGTTGGGGAGGCCGGAGCCGAGCATGTCGGGCTCGGTGCTGGGAGCCCACTCGTCGTACATCCAGGACTCGTCCGGGTAGAGGTGGTGGTAGTTGTTCGGGGTGTCGTAGAAGGGGCCGATGGCGATCTCGTCGTGGCCGGGGACCACGGGCTCGGCCTCCGAGCCCTCCCAGGTGAGGAAGACGACGGGGGCGTGCACCTTTTGCTGGGGCGCCGTCAGGTGCTCGGAGCCGTTGTAGACGGCGGTGCGCTTGCCGCGCGAGGCGACCACGTCGTCCAGGGTGTTGATGTAGCGGTTGAGCAGGTCGCCGAGCGTGGAGACGTCGGGGGCCGACGCCAGATAGTCCTTGACGCGCGGGCACTCGGCCAGCTGCCCCGGGACTTCCTCCGCGCCGATGGAGAAGAGCGGCGCGTCGAACCAGCCGGCGAACTCCGCCACGATCTCCTTCGACTTCTTGATCGCCTTCTCGCTGGTCATGTCGATGATCCAGTCGGGCGTGAGATGCGAGTGCGTGTGCGCCCCCGTGCAGGGGTTCGCGCCGGACCCGAAGCCGATGCCGAAGGCCTCGCTGATCACGGTGGCGTGGCCGGGCATCTCGAGACCGGGCATCAGCTGGACGTGGTGGCGCGCCGCGAACGCCTTCAGATGTTCGATGTCGGCGCGGCTGTAGCTGTGGTCGGGGTCGGCGAGGCCCGGGAACTTGGGGCTGTAGAGGCGGAAGCCCTCGGACTCGGAGAGGTGCAGGAGGAGGGTGTTGAGCTTCTGGTCGCCCATCCTGCGGATGAGGTTCTCCAGGTAGGGGATCTTCCAGTACTTGCGGCCCGCGTCGAGATGGACCATGCGGACGGCCTGCGCGGGGCGGTCGGTGGAGCGCGCGCGGGGAACCTGTCGGTGGTCCTTCTGGTCGGTGGCGCGCAGGAGTTGGAGCAGCGTGCGCGTGCCGTAGTAGAGGCCGTGCGTGGAGGCGGCCTTGATGTGGACGGGGCCCGTGCTGTCGAAGGTGTAACCCTCGGCGCCCAGTTGTCCCTCGGCGGTGAGGCCGAGGGTGATGTCGCCGTCGGCGGGGCGCCCGGTGTCGTCGCTGATCCGGGGCTCGATGCCGGTGACCTGCTTGATCTCCGTACGGAGCTGGGTGGCGAGCTGGCGTACGGACTGCCGCGCGGGGCCCGGCAGTTCGGCGCGCCCCGCGGGGAGCCCGGTGCTGGAACCGGTGCCGGGCGCGATCAGGATGCGGGTCCGCTCGGTCAACTCCGTGCGGCCGTCGAGTGCCGTCCAGTCGGTGGGGCGGGGCACCACGGAGGGGGCGTTCGGAGCTGCTGTCGTGTCGGCGTGGGCGGTTGGCAAAGCTAGACCTCCCATGAATAGGCCGAGGATGAGCGATATCACCGGCATGGTGCGACGCACGTCGAGTCCTCCCGCGGCTTGGCGATCCGGTGGGACCGTAGCCGTGGGATACCGGTGTGGCAAGGGGAGTTGCAGAGGTGGCTGGGGTCCTTTTCGGTGTACGTCGACAGAGTGCACGGCGATGACCGGGCAGAGGGAAGCCCTCGCGTGGGGGCGCGAGGGCTTCCAGGGGTTGGCCTATAGATCGGATGGGTTGTGTGCGAGGGGGCGCTGCGGTCAGGCCGCGAGGGGCAGGGTGCCCGTCCCGTGCGAGGGGTCCACCCCGAAGTCCGCGAGCGCGGCCCGCGCCGCACGGCGGCCCGAGTGCAGGGCGCCCTGCACCGTGCTGGTGTCCCGGTGGTCGCCGCACACGTAGAGCCCGGAGAGCAGCCGCACCGGGCGGTGCAGGTCGTGCGGGGGCGGCATCGCGGGCACGGCCTCGCGGGTGTGGTGGACGGCCAGGGTCTCCCAGCGGGCGGTCGACGTGCCGTAGAGCACGGCGAGATGGGCGAGGACGGCGCGCTCGTCGGGCGGCGGGCCGAGGACCGTCGACGAGACCAGGGTGCGGCCCCCAGGCGCGCGCGAGGGGTCTACGTGACTGACGACGGCCGTGTGCGCGACGGGCCCCGAGCGGTCGGCGTCGAGCAGCAGCGCGGGCTCGGTGAGCGGCGGCTCGGGAGCCGCGTGGTGCAGGACGCTCACCTGGTGGAAGGGCGGCACGCGCAGGCCCGGCAGGAGCTCGGCGGCGGCCCGTGCGTCGGTCGCCAACAGGACGGCCCGGCAGGACAGTTCGCCGTGTTCCGCCGTCGTGACCGAGGTGGTGGAGACGTCGGTTACGCGTACGCCGGTGCGCACCGTCCCCGGCGGCAGCGCGGCGGCCAGGAGCTCGGGCAGCATCTCCGCGCCGCCCTCCGGCAGGCAGAGGCGGCCGCGGGCGTAGGCGTGCAGCGCGAGGTCGGCGCACCGGCTCGACGTCGTCAGGCCGGGGTCGCAGAGCAGCGCCGAGAGCAGCGGGCGCAGGAAGCCGTTGATGGTGCGGGACGGCAGGCCGCGCGCGAACAGGGCCTCCGCCGCCGGGAGTTCGGGGCGCGCGAGCAGCCGCTCCACGGGCGTCGCCGCCAGCCTCGCGAGCGCCGCGCCCAGGCGGGCCTGGTCAAGGGCGCCGCCGAGCGGGGCGGCGCGGGGCGCGGTCCTTGCCGCTCGCGGCACCCGGGGGGCGCTCGCGAGGGCGCGCGCCGCCGTGAGTGCGCCCCTTGCGCCCCGTGCACTCGCGGGCTCGACCGCGCGGTGGTGCCTTCCGTCGCTGTGCACCAGGATGCCGGGGGCGAAGGGCCGCAGCACGAGGGCGTCGAGCGCGGGCGTATGGCGCAGTTCGGGGTACGACGTCGTGAGCAGCTGGCCGATCCTGTCGAGCCGGAACCCGTCGACCTTCTCCGTGGACATCCGACCGCCCACGTAAGGGGCGGCCTCCAGGACTACGGTCGTTACACCGGCGCTGGTCAGCTGGTGGGCGGCCGCCAGTCCCGCGACCCCCGCTCCCACGACGACGACATCCGCTTGGTGCGCAGGGTGTAGCACGTGCCCCTCCCCGACGTTGCGCGGCTGCTGGGGACGTCATGCCCTCAACAGGGCTCCGGAATACCCGAGTTCCGCACGAGGGTAGGAGCCGGACCGGTCGGCGGCAGTCGCGCATCGACCGGGCACGGTCGCACGACGGTCGCACGCCGGGCGACGGCTCCGCAGCGCCGATACCGCGGTGCCGCGCGGACGGACCCTCCGCGGATGGACCCCTACTACCGCAATTCCGCGCGGATGGACCCTGACTGCCGCGGTGCCGCGCGGACGGACCCCGATTACCGCAGTGCCGCGCGGATCGTCTCGTCGATGCCCGGGAACGCGAACGAGAAACCGGACTCCAGGAGCCGCGTCGGCAGCACCCTCAGGCTGCCGAGCACATCGCCGGCCATCTCGCCGAGGACGATCTTCAGCGCGGGCTTCGGGGCGGTGAAGAGCGTCGGCCGGTGCAGCACCCGCCCCATGGCGGCCGTCACCTCGCGGTTGGTGAGCGGATCGGGCGCCGTCAGGTTGAACGGGCCCGACAGATCGTCCCTGTCGATGAGATGCCGCAGCGCGGCGACCTCGTCGTGCAGCGAGATGTAGCTCCAGTACTGCCGCCCGTCGCCCATGCGGCCGCCAAGACCCGCCTTGAAGAGCGGGAAGAGCCGTCCCCAGGCACCGCCCTCGCGCGCCACCACCAGGCCGTTGCGCGCGAAGACCGTACGGATGCCCGCCTCCCGGGCCGGGGCCGCAGCGCCCTCCCACTCCACGCACAGGGACGGCAGAAAGCCCTCTCCGGAGGGTGCGCTCTCGTCCACCGCGTGCTGACCGGTGTCTCCGTAGTACCCGATCGCGCTCGCGCACAGGAACACCCTCGGAGGCTCGTCGAGGGCCGCCGCCGCGGTCGCGAGCGTCGCCGTGCCGAGCACCCTGCTGTCGCGGATCTCCCGCTTGTAGGCGGCCGTCCAGCGGTGGTCTCCCACCCCGGCCCCCGCCAGGTTCACGACCGCCTCGCAGCCCGCGAGCCCCGCCGGGTCGACGTACCCCTCCTTGGGGTCCCAGCGCACCTCGTCCCGCGTCCGGGGCGCCCGGCGGACGAGCCGCACCACCTCGTGCCCGTCGTCGGCGAGGGCGCGCGTCAGCGCCGTCCCGATGAGGCCGGACGCGCCGGCCACCGCGATGCGGAACCGCCGCGTGGACGGTGCTGACTGCCTGGGCTCGGTGGGCTCCATGGGGGCCATCCTGCCGTGAAACCGCCCCGTCGGGCCTCAGGGAGCCGCCGTACAGTGGCGCTCATGCCGGAAACGCACATACGCACCGCACGACCGGACGACGAAGAAGCCCTCGGCCGCATCGACCGCGTCACCTGGTCCACGCTGCACGCGGTGCAGCCGCGGCCGCAGCCGCCCCATCCGCCCTTCTTCAACGAGCGCTTCGGCCCCCGCGACCATCTGGTCGCCGAACTCGACGGCGAAGTCGTCGGCTACATCCGCATCGGCTACCCCACGCCCCTCCTCGCCAACGCCCACGTACGCCAGATCCTCGGCCTCGCCGTCTCGGACGCGGCGCGCGGCACGGGAATCGGCCGCGGGCTCGTCCGGGCCGCGGTGGCGGAGGCCCGGCGGCAGGGCGCGCGGCGCATCACGCTGCGGGTGCTCGGCCACAACAAGCCGGCCCGGACTCTCTACACGTCCGAGGGCTTCGTGGTGGAGGGCGTACTGCCCGGCGAGTTCTTCCTGGACGGGGTCTACGTGGACGACGTGCTGATGGGCCGGTCCCTCTGAGCCTCCGAAGGACCGGCCCGGCGTGCGCTCTCCACGCGCGCGTAGGAGCGTGAAGACGGACCCCGGAAGGAGCGAACCGATGATGAGGGCCGCGGCCAGTCGTCGGGAGAGGGAGGAGCCGAGCCGGCTGCACGGCGCGCCGCGTCCGCGCTGGCTGCGCTGGCCCCCGCCCGTGCTCCTGGCCGTGATCTGCGCGATCCAGCTGGCCACTCCGGAGACCGTCGATCTCAGCTTCCTGCTCGCGGCCGTCCCGCCGCTGGCCGCTCTGTCGTACGGCGCGTCCGCCACCGCCCTGTTCGGCGGCACCGTGATCATGCTGCTCTCCCTGCCGCGCTTCAACCTCGGCCGCCCCGGAGACAGCGACCTGCTGACCGTTGCCTTCGTGGCGCTGCTCAGCATCCTCTTCGCCTGGGTACGCAGCCGGCGCGACGCCCAGCTCGTGAGCGTCCGCACGGTCGCGGAGGCGGCCCAGTTCGCCGTCCTGCCGCCGCTCCCGGAGCGGGTGGGGCCGGTGCGCTGCGCGGGCCTCTACCGCGCGGCCCAGGGCGGCACCCTCGTCGGCGGCGACCTCTTCGACGTACGCAAGGGACCCTGCGGCGTACGGGCGCTGGTCGGCGACGTGCAGGGGCACGGGCTCGCGGCGGTGGGCACGGTCGCCTCGCTGCTCGGCGCCTTCAGGGAGGCGGTGCTCGACCAGCCCGACCTGGAGGGCGTCGCGAACCGGCTCGACCGCCGTCTCGTGGTCGACTCCGAGCAGGACGAACAGACCGAGCACGCCGAACTCTTCGCCACCGCCGTGCTCCTGGAGTTCCCCGGCGACGCCTCCGAGGTGCGGCTCGTCTCTTGTGGGCACCCGCCACCGCTGCTGCTGCGCGGCGGCACCGTTGAGGAGGTCGACGTGACGCCGGGCGCCCCGCTGGGCCTGGGCATCGCCGGTGTCGCACCGCCCGAGGAGGTGACCGTGGGGCTGAAGCCGGGCGACCGGCTGCTCGCGGTCACCGACGGGGTGACCGAGGCGCGCGACGCCTCCGGTGCCTTCTATCCGCTGGCCGAGCGCCTGTCGTCGTTCCCCGTCGAGGTGTGGGACGACCCGGCGCTGCTGACGTCCGCGGTCTGGCGGGACCTGGTGCGGTTCTCCGGAGGGGTCAGGGACGACGTGGCGCTGCTGGCGTTCGCGGTGGAGGTCTAGGCCGGGGGCCGGTCCCGGGGAGTGGCGAGGAGGCGGAGCCCGCCCGCCAGTTCCCGCAGGCAGCGCACCGCGAGGGCGGCGGGGGAGCCGGGGCCTTCGGCGGGCGCGTCCGAGGCGGCCCAGGTCTCCAGGGCGAGCCGGACGGCGTCCGTGGCCGCCGCGGCCGCCAGGCGTACGTCGAGTTCGTCCGCGTCCGCGCCGGCCAGCCGGGCGAGGACGGGCACCAGCTGCTCCTCGGACTCCTGGTTCACGCGGTACCAGACGGCCCGCAGCGCCGGATCGTCCTGCGCGGCGCGCAGCAGGCCCCGCGTCCACTCCAGCGACTCGACGGCACGGTCGTCCGCGGCGGCGAGCGAGTGGGCGATGGACCGCTCCAGGGCGGTCGGCACCCCGGCGGCCGGGTCGAGCGACGCCAGATGGGCCCGCCACTCGGCGCCGCCGCCCGCGAGCAGCGGTCCGACCGCGTCCTGCTTGTTGCGGAAGTACCGGTAGAAGGTGCGCAGCGCCACCCCGGCCCGGCCCGCGATCTCCTCGGCCGTGGTGCCGTCGGGGCCGCGCTCGGCGAAGAGCTCGGCGGCGGCGCGGGCGATGTCCAGTTGCGTGGCCGCTTTCCGGCGCTCGGTCAGGGAGGGCCCCGGGCGCTGGGCGGGCGCCACGGGTTCTGCGGACTGCGAGGGCGGCGACGGCTGCGGCGGTTGAGTGCTCACCCCCGCAGCCTACGCGCGAACGTCACCCTGATACATGAATTGTCGACCTGGCAAAACGTGCCAGGCAGGCGTACATTGAAATGGAACCGGGAAGGGCCGGGTCCAGGACGGATCCGGGAGCCCGGAGCTGATCGGAGGCAATTCATGAACCGCTATGAAGGACGTCGCGCACTCATCACCGGCGGCGGATCGGGCATCGGCCAGGCCACCGTCCTGCGGATCCTCGCGGAGGGCGGCAAGGTCGTCGCGGCCGACGTCAGCGAGGCCGGCCTGAAGGACACCGCCGAGAAGGCGGGCGCCGCGGCCGACCGGCTCACCACCCTCGTCGTCGACATCTCGGACGAGACCTCGGTCCGCGAGGGCGTGGCCGCCGCGGTCACCGCGCTCGGCGGCCGCGGCCTTGACGTACTGGTGAACGCGGCGGGCGTGCTCCGCTCCTCGCACACCCACGAGACCAGCCTGGACTCCTTCAACCGCGTCATCCAGGTCAACCTGGTCGGTACGTTCCTGGTGATCCGCGAGGCCATACCCGCCCTGCTGGAGGGCGATGACGCGGCCGTCATCAACTTCAGCTCCACGTCCGCGACGTTCGCCCACCCGTACATGGCGGCGTACGCGGCGAGCAAGGGCGGCATCCAGTCCATGACGCACGCGCTCGCGAGCGAGTACGCGAAGCGGGGCATCCGCTTCACCGCCGTCCAGCCCGGCTCCATCTCCAGCGGCATGACCGACGGCAGCGGCGCCAGCAAGCAGAGCGTGGGCCCCGGCCTGCCCGAGGACGCGGACATGAGCCTGTTCATGAAGCTGGCCCCGGCCATCGGCGAGGGCTTCGCGGGACCCGAGTCCGTTGCCTCGGTGGTCGCGATGCTCGGCTCCGAGGACGGCAAGTTCATCACCGGCACCGAGATCCGTATCGACGGCGGCACCCACTTCTGAGGGCCGGGCCGACCAGGAGGGCACCATGAGACCGGAGCACGCCATGAGCAACGCGAGTGAGACCACTGAGAGTGAGACCACTGCGGGCGAGGCCACTGCGGGCGAGACCTTCGCCGACAAGGTCGTCGTCATCACCGGGGCGTCCGCGGGCATCGGCTCCGGCTTCGCCCGGCATGCCGCCTCCCTCGGCATGAAGCTGGTCCTCGCCGACATAGCCGCCGACCGGCTCGCGGCGCTTGCCGACGAGCTGCGGGCCGCCGGGGCGGAGGTGGAGCCGGTCGTCACGGACGTGTCCGACCCGCGCTCCGTGGACGCCCTCGCGGACCGGGCGTACGACCGCTTCGGCACGGTCGACATGCTGATCAACAACGCCGGGATCATGGCCATGGGCTACTCCTGGGAGATCCCCGCCGAGCGCTGGGACGCCGCGCTGCGGATCAACATCGGCGGCTATGTGAACGGCATACGGTCCTTCGTGCCGCGCCTGCTCGAGCAGTCCACGCGGACCTGGGTGCTCAATGTGTCCTCGGTCGGCGGACTGCTGCCGAGCCCGCTGATGGCGCCGTACAGCGTCACCAAGTTCGGGACGCTCGCGCTGAGCGAGTCCCTCGCCCACGAGATGCGGATGAAGCAGGCGGAGGTGCAGGTCTCGGTGGTCCTGCCGGACTCGGTCAAGAGCGAGATATTCAGGGCCGCGCGGCCCGGTGACGGCACACCGCCGGAGATAGCGGGGTTCAACGAACAGCTGCAGCAGCGCGCCGACACCCAGGGCATCACGCCCGAGGAGCACGCCCGCCGGGTCTTCGAGCAGGCGGCACAGGGGCGGTACTGGATCACCCCGCAGCCCGAGATGATCGACGCGGCGCTCCAGCCGCGGACGGACATGATCCTCTCGCGGACGAACCCGGGCGAGGTCCCGAGCGGCGGCTGAGGCGGGTTCCACCGAGTGGCCGACCGTGGCTCGCGGGTGGTGGGGGCCGGGCGGAGAGTCGGAGCATGCGTGTCCTCCGTGGGATGTCCGCGGCGCGTGTGCCGGCGGCGGTGCGCGCGGCGGGCCCGCGTGCCCGCACCGTCCTGTGCTGGGTGCCCGGCGCCGCGGCGGCGGGGCTGCTGCTGGTCTGCGCCGTGTGCGTGGGGCCGGGGACCTCGGGGGAGGCGGGGCGGTCGGGCGACCGGGCGGTGGCGTTCGTCGGAGGCGGTGAGCGGACGGGGGTGACCGGGCGGCGCGCCATGATGCCGGCGGCCGCGGCGCCGGTGCGGCGGCAGTGGGGGCATCCGGGCCGGCAGCCGAGGGTGGTGCCGCGGGCGGCGTGGCTGGTGGAGACGGTGCGGGAGCGGCCGCAGGCCCGGTATGCCGAGCGGGTCGAGGCGGTGTTCGTGCACCACACGGACTCGCCGAACGGGTACGACTGCGCCGACGTCCCGCGCATCATCCGCTATCTGTACGCCGGGCAGGCCGAGGGGAGGCAGTGGGACGACATCGGCTACAACTTCCTCGTCGACCGCTGCGGGACCATCTATGAAGGGCGGGCGGGCGGCATCGACAAGGCCGTGGTTGGGGCGCACACACAGGGGTTCAACCGGGGGTCGGTGGGGATCGCGGCGATCGGGACGTTCACCGCGGGGGCAGTCGTTCCCAAGGCGATGACGGACGCGGTGGCGGCGCTGGCAGCGTGGAAGCTCGGTCTTGCGGACGTGGACCCGCGTTCCACGGTGCGGCTGGTCTCCACGCACAGCCTCAGCAAGTACGCGGCGGGGACGAGCGGGGTGTTCAGCGCGGTCTCCGGGCACAACGACGGCTATTACACCCAGTGCCCGGGTGCGGCACTGACGGCCGCGCTCCCCGCCATCAGGGAGACGGCCGCCCGGCTGCAGAACCGCTAGCCCGCGCACCGGCCCGGCGGCGCGGGGGCCCAGGTCCAGGTGGATGCGGCGGCTGCCTCGCGTACATAGGCGGCGAAGTCGCGTGGCTCACGGCCCAGGACGTGGCGTACTCCGTCGTGCAGGGGTGCGTAGGCGCCGCGGCCGAGGGCGTCGAATGTCTCCACGGACCAGGCCAGCGCCGGTGCCGGGACGCCCGCAGCGCGCTGCTCGGCCAGCCATGACTCCAACGGGATGTGCTCATAGCGCACTTGGCGGCCCACGGCGTCGCCGATCGTGGCCAGGGCCTCGGCGAAGGAGAGCGCGCGGGGCCCCGCGAGGTCGTAGACATGGCCCGCGTGCCCGTCGCGGGTGAGGGCGGTGACGGCCACGTCGGCGATGTCCCGTACGTCGATATAGGCGCTGTACGCGCCGGGGCCCGGCCCCAGCGGCATCCGCAGGACGCCGTCGCTTACGGCCGTGAGGTAGGGCTCGGCGGCGAAGTTCTGGATGAAGGCGCCGGGGCGCAGGACGGTCCACTCCAGGGTGGAGGCGCGGACGGGGCGTTCGCGGTCGAGCATCGGCGCGCTGCCGTAGCCGGCGCTGAGGCCGGAGAGGAGGACGACGCGGCGGACGCCCGCGGCCGTTGCGCGGGTGATCAGTTCGTCGACCAGGAGGGGAGAGAAGTCGGGGTCCATGGGGGTGACGAGATAGAGGGCGGAGGCGTCCGTCAACGGCCTTTCCCAGGTGGCGGGTTGGCGCCAGTCGAAGTGCGCCGAGTCCGGGCCGTCGGCCAGCGATCGGGCGGCGCGGCGCACGGCCACGCCCCGGTCGCGCAGCCCCGCGGCGACCAGGCCGCCGGTCTTGCCGGTCGCGCCCAGGACGAGGACGGGGGAGGAGAGAGGACGAGTTTCTGTCATGGGGAACAGCCAAGTCGCGGTCGGCGGTGCATGCCATGGGCCGGCTGCTCAAGATCCTTTGCGTGCGTCTCACGGGCCCGGGGCTCGGTACGCTCACCGCGTGGAGGAGGGGGAGGAGGGGGAGTAGGGGGAGGAGGGGTAGGTAGAGGGGAAGGGGAGGAAGTGGAGGGACACGACGTGCTCGGCGACGTGCTCGGCGACGTGCACGCGCGCGGTGCCGTGCTGTGGCGGGCCGACCGGACACCCCCATGGGCCTGGGTCAGCGACGAGGCCGCCCCGCTCACGCTGTACGCCGTGCTGCGCGGCTCCGCGGTGATCACCGCCGAAGGGGCCCCGCCGGCGGAACTGGCCGTGGGCGACACCGCGTTGGTCCGCGGCCCCCGCCCGCACACCGTCTCCGACGACGGCCGCACCCCGCCCCAGGTCCGGGTGCATGCCTCCCGGCACTGCACCCCGCTGCACGGCGCGGCGACGCCGGAGCACCCCGGAGGCGAGGCCCCGTCCACCGTCGTCGTCGCGGGGGCTTACCAGGCGCGGGACGAGATCGGCGGCCGGCTCCTCGACGTCCTGCCCCCGCTGCTCACCGTGCCCGCGGCCGAAGCCGCCTCCGAAGCCGAGCCATCGGCCCTGAGGCTCCGCGGGCTCCTCAAGCTCCTCGGCGAAGAGATCGACGTACCCGGTGCGGCCGGGCGGCGCGAGCGGCGGGCCGATCTCGACCGGCTCCTCGACCTGGTCCTCGTACGCACGCTCACGGCATGGTTCGAGCGGCGGGCCTGGTCCGAGCGGGGCGAAGCCGCGGTTCCGGGCTGGTTCGGGGCGCTCGCCGACCCCATCGCCGGACCCGCCCTGCGCGCCGCGCACGCGGACCCCGCCCACCCGTGGACGGCCGAGGGGCTCGCCGCCCTCGCCGGAGTCTCCCGCGCGACGCTGTACCGCCGCTTCACCGACCTGGTGGGCGAGCCCCCGCTGACGTATCTCACCGGACTGCGCATGAGTCTCGCGGCCGAGCTGCTGCGCGATCCCCGCGCGACGGTCGAGAGCGTGGCGCGCAGGGTCGGCTACCGGGACCCGTTCGCGTTCAGCACCGCGTTCCGCCGGGCCCACGGCCACTCACCGAGCACCCGGCAGCGGACCGGAGAACAGCGGACCGGAGAACAGCAGGCCGGAGAGCAGCAGACCGAAGCCCCTCAGCCGCCCCAGCCATCCCAGCCGCCCCAGCCGACTCAGTCCACGCCGCCGAACGCCGCCCAGAGCTTCGGATAGCGCTGCGCCATCACGCCGTCGTTCTCGAAGTCGATCGGTGTGCCCTCCGGCTCCGGTGGCGCCGGAGCGATGCCGAGGTCGGGGGTGACGACACCGGTGAGCTGCTCGTACGCCTCGTCGGCGGCGTACCCCAGCTCCTCCCCGTCGCCGTCGACCTCCTCCTCGAAGTCCTCCAGGAGATCCGCGAGCGCGTCCGGATCGTGCAGCGCTCCCTCGAAGACCTCACGCCCCTGGCCGATCAGCCAGCAACGGAAATAGTCGAAGGCGTCGTCGCTCGCGCCGCCGAGCAGGATCCAGGCCGCACCCCACAGATCCCAGCGGTACGCGCGGTTGTAGCGCGCCTCGAAGTGACGGGCGAAGTCGAGCACCATGTCCGGCTCCAGCTCGAGCAACCGCTCGGTGAGCAGGTCGGCGTGGTACTCGGGGTCGCCCTCGGCGGCCACGCGAGTGCGGTCCACGATCTCCCAGAACTCCGTCTCGTCCATCACGGGACAAGCATCGGTCCTGGGGGAGGGGTACGCACGCGGAGTGGGGCGGATGCGACTGTCTCGTTATGCGTGCACATGCCCATGGAAAACCCGACAGCAGATGTCGGCATTGGGTGGCAGCCTCGAAGACATGGAGAGCACAAGCGCACCCTCACAGCCACTGACCGGGAAGATCGCCCTCGTCGCCGGTGCCACCCGTGGCGCGGGCCGGGCCATGGCGGTCGAGCTCGGCCGCGCCGGGGCCACCGTTTACGCGACGGGCCGCACCACCCGCGAGCACATCAGCGAGGTCGGCCGGAGCACCGAGACCATCGAGGAGACCGCCGAGCTGATCGACGCGGCCGGCGGCAAGGGCATCGCCGTACCGACCGACCATCTGGAGCCGGAGCAGGTGGCGGCGCTGGTCGAGCGGATCGACCGCGAGCAGGGCCGCCTGGACATCCTGGTCAACGACATCTGGGGCGGCGACGTCCACGTCGAGTGGGACAAGAAGATGTGGGAGCACGACCTCGACAAGGGGATGCGGATCCTCCGCCTCGGCATCGAGACCCACATCATCACGAGCCGGTTCGCGCTGCCGCTGCTCGTCCGCAACCGGGGCGGCCTGGTCGTGGAGGTCACGGACGGCACACAGGAGTACAACGGCCACAACTACCGCAAGCCCTTCTACTACGACCTCGCCAAGGCGGCCCCGCTGCGGATGGCGCACAACCTCTCCGTGGAGCTGGCGGAGTACGGCTGCACGGCGCTCTGTCTGACCCCCGGATGGCTGCGCTCCGAGGCGATGCTCGACACGTACTTCAAGGTCACCGAGGAGAACTGGCTCGACGGCCGTAAGCAGAACCCGCACTTCGCGATCTCCGAGACCCCGACGTTCGTCGGCCGGGCCCTGGCCGCGCTCGCCGCCGACCCCGAAGTGGCCCGCTGGAACGGGAAATCGCTCTCCAGCGGCGGCCTGGCCAAGGAGTACGGCTTCACGGACGTGGACGGCTCGGCGCCCGACGCCTGGCGGTACATCACGGAGGTCGACCAGGAGAGCAAGGAGGCGGACGTCACCGGCTACCGGTAGCGGCCGCGCGGTCGACGGCATCATGGAGAGCATGCGCGCTGCCCGCCTCATCAAGATGGTGCTCCTGCTCCAGGCCCGGCCCTCCATGACCGCCGCCGAACTCGCCGCCCAGCTCGAGGTCTCCGAGCGGACCATCACGCGGGACGCCCAGGCCCTGTCGGAGGCGGGCGTCCCGGTCTACGCGGACCGGGGCCGCACCGGCGGCTACCGCCTCATCGGCGGTTACCGCACCCGCCTCACCGGCCTCGGCCGCAGCGAGGCGGAGGCGCTGTTCCTGTCCGGAGTGCCGGGCGCGCTGCGGGAGATGGGCCTGGAGGACGCCTCGTCGGCGGCCCGTCTGAAGGTGTCGGCGGCCCTGATGCCCTCGCTCCGCGACGCCTCGCAGAACGCCTCGCAGCGGTTCCATCTGGACGCGCCGGGCTGGTTCAAGGAGACGCCCGCGCCCGAGCTGCTGCCCGCCGTGGCCGACGCGGTCTGGGACGACCGGCGGGTCACCGCCCGCTACCGGCGCCAGGACGCCGAGGTGGAGCGGGAGTTGGAGCCGTACGGGCTCGTGCTCAAGGCGGGCGTCTGGTACCTGTGCGCGCGGGTGCCGGACACGGGTTCGTTCCGGGTGTACCGCATCGACCGGTTCACCGCGGTCGCCGTCGGCGAGGACCGCTTCGTACGCGACGAGGAATTCGATCTGCCGGGCTTCTGGGACGAGCGGGCCGCGCAGTTCGCCCGCGCGATCCTGCGCTCCGAGGTCGTACTGCGGCTCTCCGAGGCGGGCCTGCGGCAGCTTCCGTACGCCACGGATTCCGCGTCCGTCCAGGAGGCACTTCAGTCGGCGGGCGAGCCGGACGCCGAGGGCTGGGTGACGCTGACCCTGCCGGTCGAGAACGAGACGGTGGCCTACACCCAGCTGATGTCACTGGGCCCGGAGGTGGAAGTGCTTGAGCCGCCGACACTGAGACAGCGCTTCGCGGAGGCGTCCCGCGAGATGGCGGCCCGATACAGGTAGCCGAGCGGGTGGGTGGGCGGGAAAAAGCCGCGAAGCGGAGAAAGCCCACAACGCACCCGCACACGGGAACGGGCCCCTGCCAGAACGGCAGAGACCCGCACCCACATCAAGCCGAAGGCTTACAGCCCGTACTTCTCCCGCGCTTCCTTCACCGCGGCAGCGGGAACCTCGCCCCGCCGCGCCAGCTGCGCCAGCGCCGCGACGACGATCGACTCCGCGTCGATGCCGAAGTGACGACGCGCCGCGTCCCGCGTGTCGGAGAGGCCGAAGCCGTCCGCGCCCAGCGAGGAGTAGTCCTGCTCGACCCACTGCGCGATCTGGTCGGGGACCTGACGCATGTAGTCGGAGACCGCGAGCACCGGACCCTGCGCACCCTCAAGTGCCTTGCGCACGAAGGGAGTCCGCTCCTCGCCGCGCAGCAGCGCCTCGTCCGCCTCCAGGGCGTCACGCCGCAGCTCGGTCCAGGACGTCGCGGACCACACGTCGGCGGCCACGCCCCACTCCTCGGCGAGCATCTGCTGGGCCTTGAGGGTCCAGTGGATGGCCGTACCCGAACCGATCAGCTGGAGGCGGGCGGCGTTGGCGGCCGGGGAGAGCCCCGCCGACTCCGCCGTGTTGAAGCGGTACAGACCGCGCACGATGCCCTCGTCCACACCCGCGGGCTTCGCGGGCTGCGGCATCGGCTCGTTGTAGACGGTGAGGTAGTAGAAGACGTTCTGGTCCTCGCCCTCGGCCGCCTCGCCGTACATCCGGCGCAGACCCTCCTTGACGATCGCCGCGACCTCGTAGGCGAAGGCCGGGTCGTACGTCAGGGCCGCGGGGTTCGTCGCGGCGATCACCGGCGAGTGGCCGTCCGCGTGCTGCAGACCCTCACCCGTCAGCGTCGTACGACCGGCGGTGGCGCCGACGAGGAAGCCGCGGCCGAGCTGGTCGCCGAGCTGCCACATCTGGTCGGCCGTGCGCTGCCAGCCGAACATCGAGTAGAAGATGTAGAAGGGGATCATCGCTTCGCCGTGCGTCGCGTACGACGACGACGCGGCGATGAAGTCCGCCATGGAGCCGGCCTCGGTGATCCCCTCGTTGAGGATCTGGCCGTCCTTGGCCTCCTTGTAGTACATCAGCTGGTCGCGGTCGACCGGCTCGTACGTCTGGCCCTTGGGCGAGTAGATGCCGAGCGACGGGAAGAGCGACTCCATGCCGAAGGTGCGCGCCTCGTCGGGGACGATCGGCACCCAGCGCTTGCCGGTCTGCTTGTCGCGTACGAGATCCTTGACCAGGCGTACGAACGCCATGGTCGTCGCCACCGACTGCGAGCCGGAGCCCTTGTCGAAGGCGGCGAAGGTCTTGTCGGCGGGGGCGGGCAGCGGCGCGAGCGGCTGCGTGCGACGGGCCGGGGCCGGACCGCCGAGCGCCGCGCGGCGCTCCTGGAGGTAGCGGACCTCGGGGGAGTCGGCGCCGGGGTGGCCGTAGGGCACCTGGCCGTCGACGAAGTCGCTGTCCGGGATCGGCAGCCCGAGCAGGTCGCGCATGTCCTTGAACTCGTCCACCGTCAGCTTCTTCATCTGGTGGTTGGCGTTCTTGGACTCGAAGCCCTTGCCGAGGGTGAAGCCCTTGACCGTCTGCGCGAGGATCACGGTCGGCGCGCCCTTGTGGGTGAGCGCCGCACGGTAGGCCGCGTAGACCTTGCGGGCCTCGTGGCCGCCGCGCGAGAGGTGGAAGCACTCGCTGATCTTGTCGTCCGTGAGCAGCTGGCCGAGAGCCACGAGCGCGGGCTCGGAGCCGAAGAAGTGCTCGCGGATGTAGGCGGCGTCGCGCGTCGCGTACGTCTGGAACTGCGCGTCCGGCACCTCACGCAGGCGGCGGACCAGGGCGCCGGTGGTGTCGAGCTGGAACAGCTCGTCCCAGGCGTTGCCCCACAGGACCTTGATGACGTTCCAGCCGGCGCCGCGGAACTGGGCCTCCAGCTCCTGCACCACGCGGAAGTTGGCGCGGACCGGGCCGTCGAGGCGCTGCAGGTTGCAGTTGATGACGTAGGTGAGGTTGTCGAGACCCTCGCGCGCGGCCAGTGCGAGGGCCGCCGTCGACTCGGGCTCGTCCATCTCGCCGTCACCGAGGAACGCCCACACGTGCGAGGCGGAGACGTCCTTGATGCCGCGGTTGGTCAGGTAGCGGTTGAACCGCGCCTGGTAGATCGCCGACAGCGGGCCGAGGCCCATGGAGACCGTCGGGAACTCCCACAGCCAGGGCAGGCGCCGCGGGTGCGGGTAGGAGGGCAGGCCGTTGCCGCCCGCCTCCTGGCGGAAGTTGTCGAGCTGCGCCTCGTTCAGGCGGCCGTCGAGGAAGGCGCGGGCGTAGATGCCGGGCGATGCGTGACCCTGGATGTACAGCTGGTCGCCGGAACCATCCGCCTCCTTGCCCTTGAAGAAGTGGTTGAAGCCCGTCTCGTACAGCCAGGCCGCGGAGGCGAAGGTGGCGATGTGGCCGCCGACGCCGTGCTTCGAGCCTCGGGTCACCATGGCGGCCGCGTTCCAGCGGTTCCACGCGGTGATCTTCCGCTCCATCTCCTCGTCGCCGCCGATGTCACCGACGGACGGCTCGGCGGAGGTGGGGATGGTGTTGACGTAGTCGGTCTCGAGGAGCTTGGGCAGCGCCAGGCCCGCGCCCTCGGCGCGCTCCAGCGTGCGCCGCATCAGGTATGCGGCTCGGTGCGGCCCGGCCGCCTGCGTAACGGCGTCCAGGGAGGCCTGCCATTCGGCGGTCTCCTCGGGGTCGCGGTCCGGGAGCTGGTCGAGCTCGCTCGGCTGGATTGCGGAGGGGTCGGTCATGTCGCCGCCTTCCTGAGTCGGAGGGGGTCCCCTGTTCGGTAAGGGGTGGGGTTGCCCTAGGTCTTTGGCAGGACAGGGCAGGGGACTCCGGTGAGAGCCCGTCGGAGACTCTAACTCCGTGATCGATGATCGATCAAAGGGTTGAAGGGGAAAACCTCTCAAGACCGAGAAAGTAGGCATCCGGTGCCAGCAAAGCGGGCACCGGGTGCCTTGGATTTGAAGGGTTTACGCAGGTCGGAGCACGTCTGCAAGAGCGCGGCCACGGATGAGCGGGACCCCTGAGGAGCCCCCACAGGACCCCTGCGAGACCCCGCGGGAGGCCTGCGCAACCCCTGCGGGACCGCTGCGGCAGGCCTCAGGCCCGCGGCGCGCAGCCGAGCACGTGAGCCTTCACCAGTTCCGCGATCGCCGGATCCCGGCGCCGGAACGCCGACACCAGGGCCTCGTGCTCCTCCGCGTACGACTGCTGGACGGTCCCCAGCCAGCGGATGGAAAGCGCCGTGAAGACCTCGATGCCCAGGCCCTCCCAGGTGTGCAGCAGGACCGAGTTGTCGGCCGCCCGCACCAGCTCCCGGTGGAAGGCCACCGTGTGCCGCACCTGACCCGTGCCGTCCGCCGCGCGGTCCGCCTCGTACAGGGCGGCGACATGCGGCTCCAGGGCCGAGCAGTCCTCGGCCAGGCTCTCCGCCGCCAGCTCCGCGGCGATCGCCTCCAGGCCGGCGCGGACCGGGTAGCTCTCCTCCAGGTCCGCCGCGGTCAAGTTCCGCACGCGGACGCCCTTGTTGGGCGCCGACTCGATGAGCCGCAGCGTCTCCAGCTCGCGCAGGGCCTCACGGACGGGGGTCTGCGAGACCTCCAGTTCAACGGCGATCCGCCGCTCCACGATCCGCTCGCCCGGCTTCCAGCGCCCGCTGACGATCCCTTCCACGATGTGCTCGCGGATCTGTTCGCGCAGCGAGTGAACAACGGGCGCGGTCATGTGGGCTCCTCCGGCAGGGGCAGCGCCCCAGGGCGTGGTGACCCCTAGACAATACGGCGACGCCCCCGTCCGGAAACCTCCGAACGGGGGCGTACGCGCTGATGAGACGAGTCTTACAGCCCTACGGGGCGGTAGGACTACAGACCGAGCTCGACCTCGAACTCGCCGGCCTCGAGGATCGCCTTGACCGCGGTCAGGTAGCGGGCGGCGTCCGCGCCGTCCACCAGACGGTGGTCGTAGGAGAGCGACAGGTACGTCATGTCACGGACGGCGATGGTCTCGCCGAGGTCCGGGTGGTTGATGACGACCGGACGCTTCACCGTGGCACCGATGCCGAGGATCGCGGCCTGGTTCGGCGGCACGATGACCGTGTCGAACAGGGCGCCGCGCGAACCGGTGTTGGAGATCGTGAAGGTGGCACCCGACATGTCGTCCGGGGTGAGGCCACCGCCACGGGCCTTGCCGGCCAGCTCGGCGGTCTTCTTGGAGATACCGGCGATGTTCAGGTCGCCCGCACCCTTGATGACCGGCGTCATCAGACCCTTCTCGGCGTCAACGGCGATGCCGATGTTCTCCGAGTCGAAGTACGTGATGGTGCCTTCGTCGTCGTTGATCCGGGCGTTGATGACCGGGTGGGCCTTCAGCGCCTGGGCGGCGGCCTTGACGAAGAACGGCATCGGGGAGAGCTTGACGCCCTCGCGAGCCGCGAACGAGTCCTTCGCCTTGGCGCGCAGCTTCATCAGCTTGGTGATGTCGACCTCGACGACCGAGGTCAGCTGGGCCTGCGAGTGCAGGGCCTTCATCATGTTGTCGCCGATGACCTTGCGCATACGGGTCATCTTGACCGTCTGGCCGCGGAGCGGAGAGACCTCCAGGGCCGGGGCCTTCGACGCTGCCGGGGCAGCGGCGGCGGCCGGAGCCGGGGCGGCCTTCTTGGCCTCGGCGGCGGCGATGACGTCCTGCTTGCGGATGCGGCCACCGACGCCGGTGCCCTTGACGTCCGCGAGGCTCACACCGTGCTCACCCGCGAGCTTGCGGACCAGCGGCGTGACGTACGCGCCGTCGTCGGCGGGGGAGGCCGGAGCGGCCGGGGCAGCCGGAGCGACCGGGGCCGGGGCGGCGGGCGCGACCGGAGCGGGCGCGGCCGGAGCCACCGGAGCCGGAGCGGCAGCGGCGGGCGCCGCGGGGGCGGCCGGAGCAGCGGCGGGAGCGGCCGGGGCGGCCGGAGCCGGAGCCGGAGCCGGGGCCGGAGCGGCCGGGGCAGCCGGAGCGGCGGCGGCCGGAGCGGCACCCGCGGCGCCGACGACGGCGAGCCGGGCGCCGACCTCGGCGGTCTCGTCCTCGCCCACGATGATCTCGAGCAGCACGCCCGCGACCGGGGAGGGGATCTCGGTGTCGACCTTGTCCGTGGAGACCTCGAGCAGGGGCTCGTCCTCCGCGACCTCCTCGCCGACCTCCTTCAGCCAGCGGGTGACGGTGCCCTCGGTGACCGACTCGCCCAGGGCGGGCAGCGTCACGTCGGTGCCGGTGGCGCCACCGGCCGGGGCGGCGGGCGCCTCGGCGGCGGGGGCCGGAGCCGGAGCCGCGGGGGCCTCAGCGGCCGCCGGAGCGGGCTCGGCGGCCGGCGCCGGGGCGGCGGCGGGGGCGCCGCTGCCGTCGTCGATGACGGCCAGCTCGGCGCCGACCTCGACCGTCTCGTCCTCGGCGACCTTGATGGACGCCAGGATGCCGGCGGCCGGCGACGGGATCTCGGTGTCGACCTTGTCGGTCGACACCTCGAGCAGCGGCTCGTCGGCCTCGACGCGCTCGCCCTCGGCCTTCAGCCAACGGGTGACAGTGCCCTCGGTGACGCTCTCGCCGAGCGCCGGAAGGGATACGGAAACCGCCATGGTTTCTGTTGCTCCTTACGAATTTGCGGAAAGTCTGGTCGTCGCGCCCGTGTGACTGAAGGTCAGTCGTGGGAGTGCAGCGGCTTGCCCGCGAGGGCCAGGTGCGCCTCGCCCATCGCCTCGTTCTGCGTCGGGTGGGCGTGGATGAGCTGCGCGACCTCGGCCGGCAGCGCCTCCCAGTTGTAGATCAGCTGGGCTTCGCCGACCTGCTCGCCCATGCGGTCGCCGACCATGTGGACGCCGACCACGGCACCGTCCTTGACCTGGACGAGCTTGATCTCGCCCGCGGTCTTCAGGATCTTGCTCTTGCCGTTGCCCGCCAGGCTGTACTTGAGGGCGACGACCTTGTCCGCGCCGTAGATCTCCTTGGCCTTGGCCTCGGTGATGCCCACGGAGGCGACCTCGGGGTGGCAGTACGTCACCTTCGGCACGCCGTCGTAGTCGATCGGGACGGTCTTGAGACCGGCCAGGCGCTCCGCCACCAGGATGCCCTCGGCGAAGCCGACGTGCGCGAGCTGGAGGGTCGGCACCAGGTCGCCCACGGCCGAGATGGTCGGGACGTTGGTCTGCATGTACTCGTCGACCAGGACATAGCCGCGGTCCATCGCGACGCCCTGCTCCTCGTAGCCGAGACCGGCGGAGACCGGGCCGCGGCCGATGGCGACCAGGAGGACCTCGGCCTCGAAGGTCTTGCCGTCGGCGAGGGTCACGCGGACGCCGTCCTGCGTGTACTCGGCCTTCTCGAAGAAGGTGCCCAGGTTGAACTTGATGCCGCGCTTGCGGAACGCGCGCTCAAGAAGCTTCGAGGAGTTCTCGTCCTCGACCGGCACGAGGTGCTTGAGGCCCTCGACGACGGTCACCTCGGCACCGAAGGACTTCCACGCCGAGGCGAACTCGACGCCGATGACGCCGCCGCCCAGGATGATCGCGGACTTCGGGACGCGGTCCAGGACCAGCGCGTGGTCCGAGGAGATGATGCGGTTGCCGTCGATCTCCAGGCCCGGCAGCGACTTCGGCACGGAGCCGGTCGCGAGGAGCACGTGGCGGCCCTGGATGCGCTGCCCGTTCACGTCCACCGAGGTCGGGGAGGAGAGCTTGCCCTCACCCTCGATGTACGTCACCTTGCGCGAGGTGATGAGTCCCTGGAGGCCCTTGTAGAGGCCCGAGATCACGTCGTCCTTGTACTTGTGGACGGCCGCCATGTCGATGCCCTCGAAGGTGGCCTTCACGCCGAACTGGTCGGCCTCGCGCGCCTGGTCGGCGACCTCGCCGGCGTGCAGCAGCGCCTTCGTCGGGATGCAGCCGTTGTGCAGGCAGGTACCGCCGACCTTGCCCTTCTCGATCAGGGCGACGTCCAGGCCCAGCTGCGACGCGCGCAGTGCCGCGGCGTAACCGCCGCTACCGCCGCCGAGGATCACTAGGTCGAAAACGGTGCTGGCGTCGTTCGCCACGTCACGTCCTCCATGCATGTGCGCCGTACGCCGGACCCCTGTTTCTCGGGGGACGACCGGTCGGTCGGCTGGTATTCGGCCGCTCTTTTTTCGGCCCTGTGGTGGGGGCCCTGTCCTGCCGAGAACCCATCTTCGCACTTGTCGGCGAGAGGTGGGACGGCGGGCCGGGCTGTGAGACGTCTGATTCGCCACGTCCGGGGGTTACGGCTGCGTACGAACCTACGGATTTCGTTGAGGGCGAAACCGGTCGGGTCCCCGGACGGGAACGGGTCGGGGCCCGGACATCTGGACGTCCGGGCCCCGACTTCAGACGGCAGGTGCTCAGCCGAGGTCGCCCGCGGCGGTGCGCTCGGCGAGTCGGACCAGGGTGCGGACGGCGGTGCCGGTGCCGCCCTTGGGGGTGTAGCCGAACGGTCCGCCCTCGTTAAAGGCCGGGCCCGCGATGTCCAGGTGCGCCCAGGTGATGCCCTCGCCCACGAACTCCTTGAGGAAGAGACCGGCCACCAGACCGCCGCCCATCCGCTCGCCCATGTTGGCGATGTCGGCGGTGGGGGAGTCCATGCCCTTCATCAGGTACTCGGGCAGCGGCATCGGCCAGGAGTCCTCGCCCGCCTCCAGGGAGACGTCGTGGATCGAGGCACGGAACGCGTCGTCGTTGGCCATGATGCCGAAGGTGCGGCTGCCCAGCGCCATCATCATGGCGCCGGTCAGGGTGGCCACGTCGACGATCGCGTCGGGCTTGTCCTCGGAGGCCTTGGTGATCGCGTCGGCCAGGACGAGGCGGCCCTCGGCGTCGGTGTTGAGGACCTCGACGGTCTTGCCGCTGTACATCCGCAGGACGTCGCCGGGGCGGGTCGCGGAGCCCGAGGGCATGTTCTCGGCCAGCGCCAGCCAGCCGGTGACGTTCACCTGAAGGCCCAGGCGCGCGGCGGCGACGACGGAGGCGAACACGGCCGCGGCGCCGGCCATGTCGCACTTCATCGTCTCGTTGTGGCCGGCGGGCTTCAGCGAGATGCCGCCCGAGTCGTAGGTGATGCCCTTGCCGACGAAGGCGAGGTGCTTCTTCGCCTTGGCGTGCGTGTACGACAGCTTGACCAGGCGCGGCGGGGCCTCGGAACCGGCGCCGACGCCGAGGATGCCGCCGTAGCCGCCCTTGGTGAGCGCCTTCTCGTCCAGGACCTGGACCTTGATGCCGTGTTCCTTGCCGGCCGCGGTGGCGACGGCGGCGAAGGCCTCCGGGTTCAGGTCGTTCGGCGGCGTGTTGACCAGGTCACGGGCCCGGTTCAGCTCCTCGGCCACCGCGGTGGCACGCTCGACCGCGGCCTTGAACGCCTTGTCGCGGGGCTTGCCGCCGAGCAGCGCGATCTCGGCGAGGGGCGCCTTGGCGTCCTTGCCGTTCTTCTTCGCGGACTTGGCGTCGCCCAGGCCCTTGTAGGCGTCGAACGAGTACGCGCCGAGCAGCGCGCCCTCGGCGATCGACCCCGCGTCCTCGGCGTCCTCGGTGGGCAGCGCGAACGCGGCCTTCTTCGAGCCGGTCAGGGCGCGCGCGGCGGTGCCGGCGGCGCGGCGCAGGGCATCCGTGCCGTACGTCTCGTCCTTCTCCGGCACCGTGCCGAGGCCGACCGCGACGACGACCGGGGCCTTGAAGCCGGACGGCGCGGGCAGCTTGGTCACCTCGCCCTCGGCGCCGGTGGCACCGAGGGTCTCCAGGACGGACGCGAGCTTGCCGTCGAACGCCTTGTCCACGGCCTCGGCGCCGGGCGCGACGACCAGAGTCCCCTTGGATGCGGCAGCGCCCTTCGCTACGCCGACGACGATCGCGTCGGCACGGACGCCGGAGGCGGCGGCAGTGCTGAGAGTCAGAGCAGTCACGGTGGTGAATTCTCGCTTCCGTTGAGTTCCTCGGCCGATGGGGTTGGGTCGACCGGCCCGGCGCCAGCCTAGAACGGGCCGGAAGGGCGCCGGACATGAGCCTACGCGCGTCGCGCCGATTCGATCGTGTCGGCGCAGATTCATCCGAACGTGTCGTCCATTTCAGGTTTGGCTCCGCGTTCACCAGATGTACGCAGCGTGAGTGGGTACGACGTACGGTGAGGCAGTGTCAGCCGATCCACGCGCCGCCCGCCGCAGATGCCTCGCCACTCTCCTCGCCCTGATGGTCGTCGCGGGCTGCGCCGCGCCCGCCGACGAGAAACCGGACGGGGCCCGCTGGCAGCCGCGCCCGGGCACCCCCTGGCAGTGGCAGCTCAGCGGAAAGCTCGACCCGTCCGTCGACGTCCCCGTCTACGACATCGACGGCTTCGACCACTCCGAGGCGACCGTCAGCGATCTGCACCGGCGCGGCCGCAAGGTCATCTGCTATCTCTCCACCGGCGCCTGGGAGGAGTTCCGCCCCGACGCGGACGAGTTCCCCAAGTCCGTCATCGGCAGGAGCAACGGCTGGGACGGCGAGCGCTGGCTCGACATCCGACGCGTCGACGTACTCGAACCGCTCATGCGGGCCCGCATCGACATGTGCCGCGAGAAGGGCTTCGACGCGGTCGAGCCGGACAACATGGACGGCTACACGAACCGCACCGGCTTCCGGCTCACCGCCGCCGACCAGCTCCGCTACAACCGGCTGATCGCCCGCCTGGCCCATGAGCGCGGGATGGCCGTCGGCCTGAAGAACGACCCCGAGCAGATCCAGCGCCTGGTGCGGGACTTCGACTTCGCGGTGAACGAGCAGTGCGCGCAGTACAAGGAGTGCGACCGCTGGAAGCCGTTCATCGCCGCGGACAAGGCGGTCTTCCACGTCGAGTACGAACTGCCGACGCGGCGCTTCTGCGGCGAGGCACGGAAGCTGCGTTTGTCGTCGATGCTGAAGAAGTACGACCTCGGGGTGTGGCGCGAGGCGTGCGGCTCAGCCGAGCGCCAGCACGACCAGGGCCGTGGTCGCCGCGGTCTCGGCGAGGGCGCCGAACACATCGCCGGTGATCCCGCCGAAGCGGCGTACGCAGTGGCGGAGCAGCAGTTCGGCGGCGCAGAGCGCGAGGACGACGGCGGCCGCGTACCGGATGACGTCGTACGTCCCGAAGGGCACGGCGGCGGCAGCGGCGGCCCCGGTGACGACGGACGCGGCGAGTAGCGCCGCCGTCTTGGGGACGACTCCCGCGACGGCGGCGCCGAGGCCTTCCGGGCGGGCCGGGGGTACGCCCGTGCGGGCGGCCAGGGTGAGTGCGAGGCGGGCCGCGGTCGCGGAGACGACGGCGGCCAGGGCGCCGCGGGTCCAGGAGGCCTCGTAGAGCTGGAAGAGGACGGCCACCTGGGCGAGCAGCACGAAGAGCAGCGTGATGACGCCGAACGGGCCGACGTCCGACTGCTTCATGATCCGCAGCGCGTCCTCGGCGGGCTTCGCGCTGCCGAGCCCGTCGGCGGTGTCGGCGAGCCCGTCGAGGTGCAGGCCGCGGGTGAGCGCGGCGGGGGCCGCTGCGGTCGCCACGGCGGCGAGCAGCGGGCCCGCGCCGAGCGCCAGGAGTCCGCCGCCGAGCGCCGCGGAGAAGAGCCCCACCGTGAGGCCGGCCAGGGGTGCGGCGAGCATGCCCGCGCGGGCCGCGTCACGGTCCCACCTGGTCAGGCGGACGGGGAGGGCGGTGAGGGTGCCGAAGGCGAAACGGAGGCCGTCGGCGGCGGAGGGTCTGGGCACCGCGGAAGGGTACCTGGGGGCGGTCGCCGTGCCGCCGGGCGGGCGTGCGGGTGCGCGGGAGCACACCCCGGCCCAGGATGACCCCATGGCCGACTGGTGGACGAGGAACATCACGGAGCCGGGAAAACTCCCGCTGCTCCTGGCCCTGCTCTCCTTCGTCCTCACCTTCCTCGTGACCCGCACGATCACCCGCCTCATCCGCGCGGGCAAGGGCCCCTTCCGGAACATCAGCTCGGGCGACGTGCACATCCATCACGTCGTACCCGGCATCTTCCTCATGCTCATCGGCGGCTTCTGGGCGGTGGCCGCGGGCCGGCACAGCGGCGGGCCGGCGATCGCGGCGGTCGTCTTCGGCGTCGGCGCGGGCCTGGTCCTGGACGAGTTCGCGCTGATCCTCTATCTCGACGACGTCTACTGGAGCGAGCAGGGCCGCAAGAGCGTCGAGGTCGTGATGCTCACGGCGGCCCTGGTGGTGCTCGTCCTCACCGGATTCACCCCGTTCGGCGTGAACGACCTGACGGCCGACGAGCGGACCAACCGCGCGGCGCTCGCCCTGAACGTCGGCGTCAACTGCTGCTTCGCCGTGGTCGCCCTGGCCAAGGGCAAGCTGCGGACGGCGCTGATCGGCATCGTGATCCCGCTGGTCGCCCTGGTCGGCGCGGTCCGTCTCGCCCGCCCCGGCTCGGCCTGGGCCCGGCGCTTCTACCGCAACCGGCACCGCGCCCGTGCCAGGGCCGGGCTGCGCGCCTACCGCCACGACCGCCGCTGGGCGGGCCCGCGCCGCAGGTTTCAGGACTTGATCGGCGGCAAGCCCGACGACGAGCTGGCGGGCTCGCGCCGCTGAAGCACCGTCGTGACCGCGCACAGCACCAGGACCGCGGCGATCGCCGCGAGATGCTCCTTGCCGGCGAGGTTGTTCTTGAGGAACACCTCGAGGACCATCAGCGCGATCACGAGCCCGGCCGTGAACCAGGCCCGGTAGCGCCAGCAGACGTACACCGCGAGCCCCACGACGGCGGCGGACGGACCGGTGTCGACGACCCGCGCGTCGGACGCGGGAAGCCCCAGCGGATGGTCGGGACCCCAGGCGATGCCCACCCGCGCGTAGAGCGTGCCGGCGAGGGTGGCCGCGTAGCCGATGACGAGCGTGCGCCGCCACCCGACGCAGATCTCGGCGATGCCGAACACCACCAGGATCTGCGCGAGCGCACCCCAGACGGGCAGGTCGAGCGCGGGCACGAAGAGCGAGAGCGGCGTGCGCAGGAGGGCGAGCCAGAGCGGGTCCTCGGCCCGCACGGAGCCGATGTCCTGCACGAACTGATAGCCCCACGACTGGTTCTGCACGAACTGGCACAGGGCGGTGAGACAGACCGCGGCCAGCGTCATCGGCGCGGCCCGCCACCGCCGTTCGACGATGCCCTTTCGTACGGCGGTGAAGAGCGGCCCCCATTCGCGGCGGGACAGCCGGGACAGGCGGTCCAGGGCCGGTGTGCTCATCGTCGGGACTCCAGATGCTTGCGGTGCAGCCGCCCCCAAGTTCTCGACTTCGCTCGAACAGGGGGGACCCCCCTCGGCAGGGTCGGCGCTTCCAGGAAGCCCTCCGCGCGGGCCGACGCGATGCCGATGCGGGGCAGGTCGCCGCTCTTCTCGAAGAGAAGGAAGCGAGGCTCCCAGATCGGGCGGTACTTCGCGTTGGCCCGGTAGAGCGACTCGATCTGCCACCACCGGGAGAAGAAGGTGAGCAGCGAGCGCCACAACCGAAGGACCGGGCCCGCGCCGAGCCGCGAGCCACGTTCGAAGACGGACCGGAACATCGCGAAGTTGAGCGAGACCTGAGTGATCTTGATCTCCGGGGCGCGCTGGAGCAGCTCGATGACCATGAACTCCATCAGGCCGTTCTCGGAGTCGCGGTCGCGTCGCATCAGGTCGAGGGAGAGCCCGCTGGGCCCCCAGGGCACGAAGGAGAGCACAGCTTTCAACTCGCCCTCGCCATCGGTGCATTCGAGCATCACGCACCGCCCGTCCGCCGGATCGCCGAGCCGCCCGAGCGCCATGGAGAAGCCGCGTTCGGTCGCTCCGTCACGCCAGTCGTCGGCACGGTCGAGCAGATACGCCATCTCATCGGCCGGAATGTCCTCGTGCCGCCGGATCTTCACCTCGTACCCGGCCCGCTTGACCCGGTTGTAGGCCTGCCGGACGGTCCGCATGGCCCGCCCTTCCAGCGTGAACTCCGCCGTCTCGACAATGGCTTCGTCACCCAGCTCCAGGGCGTCGAGCCCGTGCCGCGCGTAAATGGTCCCGGCCTCCTCGCTGGCGCCCATGACGGCCGGGATCCAGCCGTGCTCACGCGCGTCGGCCAGCCAGGGCTCGATGGCACCGGGCCAGGCCTCGGGGTCCCCGATGGGATCACCGGAGGCCAGCGACACGCCCCCGACGACCCGGTAGGCGACCGCGGCCTTACCGCTCGGCGACCACACGACGCTCTTCTCCCGGCGCAGCGCGAAGTAGCCGAGCGAGTCGCGCTCGCCGTACTTGTCGAGCAGGGCGTGCAGCTTGGTCTCGTCGTCCTCGGTGAGCGGGTCGACGGCCTTGCGGGACCGGAAGGCGGCGTACAGGACGGCGAGCAGGAGCAGCGTGCTGAGCACGTTGATGGTGACGTTGACCCAGCCGGGCGTGGCGATGCCCTCGAAGCGGGTGTCGTCGGCGGCCAGCGAGACGAGGCGCATGGTGCCGTAGCGCCAGCGGTCGAGGAAGGTCGAGCGGTACTCGTCGTGCGCGTGGTTGGTGACGGTGACCAGGAGCGCGGCGATCAGGCTGGTCACCAGGAGCCCGCCGACCGCGACGGCCGCGGCGAGCTTCGGGTTGGACCGGTCGCCCTTGGCGTAGAACTCCCGTCGCCCGACGAGCAGCGCGGCGACGAAGGCGGCGGTCAGGACCAGGGAGATCCAGTTCTGGGCGTGCTGGCGAATCTCCGGGAACACCATCGCGAAGGCGAACAGCAAGAGGAAGAGCCCGCTGAGCACGAGGTTGAGGATCCACGCGGCGCGTTTGCGGCGGCGCATCGTGATCGCCAGGAACATCGTGAACGCCCCGGACGCGAAGCCCGCCGTCAGCAGATATGGGGTGAAGTAGTTCTCGGTGTTGTGCCGCCGCAGATCCTGCCCGAGGGAGACCCAGACCGCGCTCAGAAAGTTGATGAAGGTGACAGCACGCAAATACCAGACGCTGAACCCAGCAGCGATCCGCCGATTCCGCCCAACAACAACATCAGCCTCATCTCCCATGAAAAGGGATCATATGGGTGTGCTGTCCCAGTTCGGGGCAGGCGTCCCGCACGGCGCATCCCGCCCCGACCGCGGCAGGGGCCCAGCCCTACTCCGAGTCCGGCGCCGCCGCTTCAGCCGCAACCGGCAGCTCCGCGGACAAGGCGGCGGCGGCCCGCACCACCGGCACCGCCAGCAACGCCCCCACGCCCTCGCCCACCTTCACGCCCTGTTCAAGGACGGGATCCAGCGCCATCCGGTCCAGCGCCTTCGCCTGCGCCGGCTCCCCGCTGCCATGCCCCGCAAGCCACCAGTCCGGCGCCCGGAAGGCGACCCGCTGGGCCACCAGCGCCGCCGCCGAGGCCACGACGCCGTCGAGGATCACCGGCGTACGCCGCACCGCGCACTGCAACAAGAACCCCGTCATCGCGGCGATGTCCGCACCACCCACCGCCGCCAGCAACTCCAGCTGATCCCCAAGCACGGGCCGCGCCCGCCGCAGTGAATCCCGCACGGCGGCACACTTCCGCATCCAGGCGAGATCATCGATCGGCGAGCCGCCCCGCCCCGTCACCACCGACGCATCCGTCCCGCACAGCGCGGCGACCAGCGTCGCCGCGGGCGTCGTTCCGCCGACACTGACATCGCCGAGCACGACGAGATCCGTACCGGAGTCGGCCTCCTCGTCGGCGACGGCCATCCCCGCCCGCACGGCGGCCTCGGCCTCTTCGACGGTCAGCGCGTCCTCGATGTCGACGCGCCCCGAACCGCGCCGCACCCGATGCCCCGCCACCTCCTTGGGCAGCTCGGCCGGGTCGCAGTCCAGCGCCATGTCGACGACCCGCACGGGCACGTCAAGGCGCCGCGCGAGCACCGCGACGGGGCTCGCCCCGGACAGCACCGACCGCACGAGCTCGGCCGCACCCCCGGCGGGCCGCGCGGAGACGCCGAGCCCGGCGACCCCGTGATCACCCGCGAACAGGACCACGCGCGGCCGCTCGATCGGCTTGACCGGCACCGACGACTGCGCGGCGGCCAGCCACTCGCCCAGCTCGTCGAGGCGCCCGAGCGCCCCGGGCGGCAGGCCCTGCCGCTCCCGGCGCTCTTCGGCGTCGCGGCGCACCCCGCCGTCGGGCCGCTCGATCAGGTCCGTGAAGTCGTCGAGATTCAGCGAGCTCATTCGCCGAACAGTACCGGGAGGGTCGGGCCTCCGTGAGGTCGCCTCCGTGGTGTCATTGCCGCGGTGTCGATCATCCCTTACGTACCGTTTGAGAAGGATTGCCGCTCCACTCGAACCCTCCCCCGGCAACCGCCTGACACAGGAGCCCGCCACGCCCATGGACGCCGCCCAGGCCGCCGCCGCCCAGGCCCAGAAGATCCTCGACGCCCCGCACTCCGACCGCCGCCACCGGGCGCGGGCCCGCGCGATGGGCCGCTACATCGAGCCGGAGAGCTGGCTCGACGTGGACACCGGGCACGGGCACTTCCCCGCCGCCGCCAGGGACGTGTACCCGTACACGGCATTCGACGGCCTCGATGCCACCGGCCGGGTGGAGCAGGGCCGCGAGGCGGGCCGCGTGGAGGAGGCGCACCAGGGCCTGCTCGCCGACCTGGCACCCCGGCTCGCGGGACGCTACGACGCGCTGAGCATGTTCCACTACCTGGAGCGCAGCGAGGACCCGCGCATCGAACTCATCGCCGCCCGCACGGTGTTGCGCCCCGGCGGCCATCTGATGATCGAGGTCCCCGAGCCGGGCAGCCGCTACGCCCGATTCCTCGGCAAGGGCTGGCACCGGCCCGAGCCCCAGCACCGCATCCCGCTGGCCGGCCTGCGCCGCGAACTGGAGAGCCTCGGCTACACCGTCGTCGCCACCGACCGGCGCGAGCCCCACATCCCGCTCGACCTGACCGCGGGCCTCGCCCTGGCCCTCGGCCGGGTCCGCGCCGCGGCCCGCGTCGCCACCCCGCTGCTCGCCGCCGCGGCCTTCGCCGACCGGCTCCTCGCCCCCTTGGTCAGCCGCACCCGGTTCGCCAACGCCTACCGGATCATCGCCCGCCGCGACCCGGAGGCCTGATCAGCCCCGCAGGACGAGCGCCTGCCCCGCCACGACCATCAGCACCTGCTCGCACTCGGCCGCGAACGCCGCGTTGAGACGGCCCAGTTCATCGCGGTAGCGGCGGCCCGAAGCGGTCGCGGGGACGATGCCCGAACCGACCTCGTTGGACACGGCGACGACCGTGCGCCGGGTCGCCCGCACCGCGTCGGTCAGCTCGGCGACCCGTTTGCGCAGCGCACGTTCGCCGCCGCCCGCCCATTCGGCGTCGTCCCACGCGTTCACCTCGTCCATGGCGTACGTCAGCCACAGCGAGAGGCAGTCGATCAGCAGCGGAGGCCCGTTCCGGGCGAGCAGCGGCACGAGGTCGCAGGTCTCGCTGGTGCTCCACGAGCCGGGCCGCCGCTCCCGGTGCGCCCGCACCCGCTCGGCCCACTCGGTGTCCCCGCCGCGGGTCCCGCCCGTCGCCACGTACAGCACATCGGGGAACGCCTCCAGGCGTCGCTCGGCCTCCACCGACTTGCCCGACCGCGCGCCGCCCGTCACGAAGGTGCGGCGCGGCACGTCCGGTACGTCCTCGTAGGCGCCGACCACCAGCGTCGAACCGTCCGGCACGGCCCGCGCCCCGGCGGCGGTGAGCCTGCGCGTCAGCTCCGCGCCCGGCGGCACCTCATGGCTCAGATGGACGGCGACGACATCGGTGGTGGGCCCGACGGCGCCCGCCGCCCGCAGCCGGGCCAGACCGTCGGGGCGCCCGATGACGTCGGCCACCACCATCTCGTACGCCGGATGGTCGTCCGGCACTCCTGACGGCGCCCCGCCCGGCGGCAGATACAGCAGCCGCTCGCCGTCCGGCCCGACGACCTCGTACCCGGTGCCCGGGTGGTCCATCGCCACCGCGCGCACCCGGTGCCCGGTGAGCAGCGCGAGCTCACGCCCGTCGGGCACCCGGCCCGGCTGCGGAAGCCCCGCGGGGACCTCGACGGACGGTCCGTCGTGCGGATGGGAGAGCAGGACCTGGCGCACACCGCCGAGCGAGTGCCCGGAGCGGGCGGCGGCCAGGGCGGCGCCCGGCGTGAGGTCGAGCAGCAGCACACCGTCGACGAGCAGCGCCGTCGCGGCACGTGCGGCGTCGCCGAGCGCGGTCGCGCAGGCGGCACAGGGGCAGCCGGGGACGGGCAGGCCCTCGGGGGCACCGGTGCCGAGCAGAGTAAGTTCCACAGGAAGATCCTCCCGCGCCGCCGCGAGCGGCGCTCGCCCGGATAGGCTTCGAGCGGCTTCACACAGTGTCGGACCATCGGGAGGCTGGCATGGCGGCATGGACGTGGCGGTTCGAGAAGGCGGACGGGACGGAGGTCCAGCCCGCGCTGCAGCCCGAGGAGTTCACGACTCAGGGCGACGCGGAGTCCTGGGTCGGCGAGTACTGGAAAGAGCTCGCCGACGGCGGCGCCGACCAGGTGTCGCTCTTCGAGGACGCGACCAAGATCTACGGGCCGATGAGCCTGCACGCGGAGGACGCGGCGCAGGGCTGAGCGGCACCCGGACATGAGGTGAGGGGGGGGGGGGCGGCGGGCCCCCCCCCCCCCCCCCCCGGGGCCGCCGCCCCCACCCCCCCCCCCGCCCCCCCGCCCGCGGCGCGGGGGCCCCCCCCACCTGACGGTCCCCC
>NZ_JBITGM010000001.1:124521-495452 GCF_044457025.1 Streptomyces sp. NPDC050658 | reverse complement strand
GGTGTGCGTGGACGGCACCATGTGAGCGGGGGGGTGGCGGCGGCTGGGGGCGGCGGGGGCGCGGGGGTTCGGGCACCCCTTGTTTGGGGGGGGGGGGGGGGGCCCCCCCCCCCCCCCCCCCTCACCTCATGCGTCTCCTGCTACATCTCGCCGAGCGTCACGTCAGCCGTCTCGTCGGAGCCGTCCCGTACGTACGTGACCTGCGTCTTGTCGCCCGGCTTCAGCCCGGCGAGCGCCTCGGAGAGCGAGGTGATCGTGGTGATCTCCGTGTCGCCCACCTTGGTGATGATGTCGCCGGTCTCGATGCCGGCCTTGGCCGCCGCGCCGTCCTTCTGCTCCTCGACCACGGCGACCCCCGCGGGCTTGTAGTCGTCGCCGAGGACGGTACGTCCCGTGATGCCGAGCGCGGCCCGGCCCGAATCGGTGACCTTGCCGTCCTTGATGATCTGGTCGGCGACGGTCTTCACCATCGACGACGGGATCGCGAACCCGATGCCGGGCGCCGCGCCGTCGCCCATGTCCGGGTCGGTCGCGGCAAGGGTCGGGATGCCGATGACCTCGCTGTCGAGGTTCACGAGGGCGCCGCCGCTGTTGCCGGGGTTGATCGCCGCCGAGGTCTGCACCATGTTGGCGATGGTCGCCCCGGTGCCGCCGCCCGAGCGGCCCTCGCTGACGGTCCGGCCGGTCGCGGAGACGATGCCCTGCGTGACGCTGGAGGACAGACCAAGCGGCGACCCCATGGCGAGCACGATCTGCCCGACCTCGGCCTTCGCGGAGTCCCCGAACTTCGCGGCCTTGAGCCCGCTCGGCACGTCGTCGAGCTTGATGACGGCGAGATCCTGCTCGGGGTACGCGGCGACGAGCCTGGCGCCCAGCGTCTGCTCGCCGGTCGCCGTCGTCACCTTGAAGGTCCGCTCGTCGCCCACCACATGGGCGTTGGTGACGATGTGCCCCTTGGTGTCGTAGACGACGCCGGAGCCGAGGCTGTCGGAGGCGTCGATCTGCACGACGGACGGCAGCACGTCCTCGATGACCTGCTGGTAGTCGTCCTGCAGATCGTTCGCGGCGGCGGGCGCGGCCTGCGTGGTGGATTCACGGGAGTCCCCGGAGCCGGAGCTTGCGCAGCCGCTGAGAAGGAGCCCTGCGGTGAGGGCCGCGGCGGCGGTGACGTGATGCGTACGCGAGACATTCATGCCCCGAGTGTCACGTTTGCCCGAATCTGTCGCCCTAGGTACAGGGCAATCGGGTGGGCGGGCTAGTCCCGCACCCCACAGACATGCAGCAAGGCGGCGACCCGCCGATAAGGATCAGTACGCCCGGCCCGCTCCTCGGCGGCGAGCAGCGCCGCCAGCTCCGCCTCCGGAGGCGGTACGGCGTCGTCCGCCGCCGTGTCGGTGAAGACCCGCACCCCGTACCAGGCGTGCAGGGGAGCCGCGATCCCCGCCAGGGACGCCGACACCGCGTCGAGCCGGTCGGCCCGCGCCTCGATGCCGAGCCGATTGCGGTACGTCGTGGAGTCGAAGGCGGCCATCGCCCCGGCCCAGTCCCCGCCGAGCCCCGGCCGCATGGCCAGCGCCTCAGCGTTGCGGACCAGGAGGGAGAGCAGCCCGCCGGGGGCCAGCATCCGGGCGAGCCCGGCGAGCAGCGCGTCCGGCTCGTCGACGTACATCAGAACGCCGTGACACAGCACGACGTCGAAGCTGCCGGGCAGGAAGTGGACGCCGGTCTCGCGTCCGTCGCCCTCGATGATCCTGACCCGCCCCTGGATGCCCTCGGGCTCGGCGGCGAGCGCCGCCCGTGCCGTGGCGACCATCTCCGGGTCCTGCTCGACGCCCGTCACCTTGTGGCCGGCGCGCGCGAGCCGCAGCGCCTGCGTGCCCTGGCCCATGCCGACGTCGAGCACCCGCAGTCGCTGCCCCACGGGGAAGCGCCCGGCTATCTGCTCGTCGAGCTGCCGGGTCACCAGCTCCTGGCGTACGGCATTGCGCAGACCGCCCAGCTTCTCCAGCCAGGCGGCGGCGCCGCCGGTGAATCCGCTCAGGGCCGCTCTCCGCGCTTGACCTGCGGCTTCGGCAGACGCAGTCGGCGCATCTGGAGCGTACGCATCAGGGCGTAGGCGACGGCGCCCTTCTTGTTCTCGTCCGGGAAGCGCTCGGCGAGACGCTTCTTCAGGCGGAACACCGTGGCGACCGAGTCCACGACGATCAGCACGATCACGAAGAGCCAGAGCAGCAGCGCGATGTTCTGCAGCTGCGGGATCCGGACCATGCTCAGTACGAGGATGATCACGGCCAGCGGCAGGAAGAACTCGGCGATGCAGAACCGCGAGTCCACGAAGTCACGCGCGAACTTGCGCACCGGACCCTTGTCGCGGACGGGGAGATAGCGCTCGTCGCCGCTGGCGAGGGCCTGGCGCTGCTTCTCCATCTGGACACGGCGCTCGTCGCGCTGCCGCTTCGCCGCCTCCTTGCGCGTCACAGGCGTGTTGGCCACGCTGCGGCGCTGGGTCTGGGCCTCACTGCGCTTGGGCGTGGGGCGGCCCTTCGGGGCCTGCGGGTCACGGGGCTGCTGGGAGTCGGTCACCGGGGCCTTGGCTGCCGGGGCCTTCTCGTCCTTGGATCGGCTACGGAACACAAAACCCAAGGGTACGGGGTGCGGGGGCATGGACCACAGCCCGAGTGGGAACGATCCGGCAACACCGGGCGTCTTGATTGTGTGTCTAAAGGGACGTTCCGTGTGCTTTGCAAGTGGTTGACGGGCGGTCGGCGGACGGTTCCCGGGGGTGCACCTACTCCCTACGCCGGAGCAGAGCCGCACGCAGTCGTCCTTGGGGATGAGCGCATCCGCACGCGAACAGTGCGGTAATGGATGCAGGGCCCGTACTGTGGGTTCTGTTGCAGTACCTGGAGCTGGAAGTCCGTCAGAAGGGGGCGCGCGAAGCCCATGAGCGGTGTCATGAAGCGTATGGGGATGATCTTCCGCGCGAAGGCGAACAAGGCCCTTGACCGGGCCGAGGACCCGCGCGAAACCCTCGATTACTCCTACCAGAAACAGCTGGAGCTGCTGCAGAAGGTGCGCCGGGGTGTCGCCGACGTGGCGACGTCGCGCAAGCGCCTTGAACTGCAGCTCGCCCAGCTCAACAAGCAGTCCTCCACCCTTGAGGACCAGGGCCGCAAGGCCCTCGCCCTCGGCCGTGAGGACCTGGCCCGCGAGGCGCTGTCGCGCCGTGCCGCGCTCCAGCAGCAGGTGACGGACCTGGAGACGCAGCACCAGACGCTCCAGGGCGAGGAGGAGAAGCTCACCCTCGCGGCGCAGCGGCTCCAGGCCAAGGTCGACGCCTTCCGCACGAAGAAGGAGACGATCAAGGCGACGTACACCGCCGCGCAGGCGCAGACCCGGATCGGCGAGGCCTTCTCCGGCATCTCCGAGGAGATGGGCGACGTCGGCATGGCGATCCAGCGTGCCGAGGACAAGACCGCGCAGCTCCAGGCGCGGGCCGGCGCGATCGACGAGCTGCTCGCCTCCGGTGCCCTCGACGACTCCTCCGGGCTCGCCAAGGACGACATCCAGTCCGAGCTGGATCGCCTCTCCGGTGGTACTGATGTAGAGCTGGAACTGCAGCGCATGAAGGCGGAACTGGCAGGGGGCTCGACGCCGAAGCAGGCCATCGAGCCGGGTCAGGGACAGCCCCAGGCCAAGGAGCCGCAGGACACCCCGCGCTTCGACAAGCAGTAGCTCACGTCCGAGGAGGGCGACATGATCGTACGGATCATGGGGGAGGGGCAGGTGAAGCTGGCCGACAGCCACTTCGCCGAACTGAACAAGCTGGACGACGAGCTGCTCTCCGAGATGGAGAGCGGCGACGAGTCCGGCTTCCGCCGCACACTGTCCGCGCTCCTCGACAAGGTCCGGGAGCTGGGCGACCCCCTCCCGGACGACGCCCTCGAACCCTCCGAGCTGATCCTTCCGGCGCCTGACGCGACGCTGGAAGAGGTCCGCGAGATGCTGAGCGACGACGGCTTGATCCCGGGCTGAGGCCTGAGGCGACCCCGGCTGACCAAAGCGGGCCCGAGCCGCAGGACCGGTCACAGCCGCCCGCAGGGCCCCGTACCGTTTAAGGCGTGACGACTCTCGGGCGCGGTCGATGCTGGGCCAAGGCGCATCCCCTGGCCGTGGACGGCGCCCTCGCGGCGGCCGTCCTCATCTGCATGGTCATCGGATCCTTCATCGAGCCGTACGGCCGCAACGGGCAGCCCACGTGGGGTACCCGCACCCCGGACACCCTGAGCGTCATCCTCATGGTGGTCGGCGCCACCGCCCTGATCTTCCGCCGCCGCGCCCCCTGGATCGTGCTCGGGGTGACCTGCAGCGCCTCCGTCACCGACCTCGTCACCGGCGAGTTCCGCGGTGCCGTGGTGATGAGCGCGGTCGTCGCCCTCTACACCGTCGCCGCCACCACCGACCGCCCCACCACCTGGCGGGTCGGCCTGGTCACCATGGCGGGCCTCACCGGAGTGGCGACCCTCGTGGGCCCGCTGCCCTGGTACGCCCAGGAGAACCTCGGCATCTTCGCCTGGACCGGCATGGCCGCCGCCGCGGGCGACGCGGTGCGCAGCCGCCGCGCCTTCGTCGACGCCATAAGGGAGCGCGCCGAGCGGGCCGAACGGACCCGTGAGGAAGAGGCCAGGCGGCGCGTGGCCGAGGAACGGCTCCGCATCGCCCGCGATCTGCACGACGTGGTCGCCCACCACATCGCCCTGGTCAACGTGCAGGCCGGCGTCGCAGCGCACGTCATGGACAAGCGGCCCGACCAGGCGAAGGAAGCCCTCTCCCACGTCCGCGACGCCAGCCGCTCCGCGCTGAACGAACTCCGCGCCACCGTCGGCCTGTTGCGGCAGACCGGCGACCCCGAGGCCCCCACCGAACCGGCGCCCGGACTGGCCCGCCTGGACGATCTCGTGGACACCTTCCGGCATGCGGGGCTCCCCGTGGAGGTGACCCTCGGCGACGCGGTCACCGAACTCCCCGCCGGAGTCGACCTGGCCGCCTACCGGATCATCCAGGAAGCCCTCACCAACGTACAGAAGCACGCGGGCACCGGCGCCAAGGCCGAGGTCAGCGTCGTCCGCGTGGGACCGAACATCGAGGTCACCGTCCTCGACGACGGACCGGGCGCGGTCGCCGATCCGGAGCGGGACAGCGGCGGCGGGCACGGCCTGATCGGCATGCGCGAACGCGTCAGCGCGCTCGGCGGCCGCTGCACCGCGGGCCCCCGCTACGGCGGCGGCTTCCGCGTCCATGCGATCCTGCCGGTCACGGCCGAGCCGGTAGGACCGGCAGAGGGAGGGACCACCGCGTGACGATCCGGGTGCTGCTCGCCGACGACCAGGCGCTGCTGCGCAGCGCGTTCAAGGTGCTCGTCGACTCCGAGCCCGACATGGAGGTCGTCGCCGAGGCCTCGGACGGCGCGGAGGCCGTCGAACTCGCCAGGGCGAAGGGCGCCGACGTCGTCCTGATGGACATCCGGATGCCCGGCACCGACGGCCTCGCCGCCACCCGGCTGATCAGCGCGGACCCCGAACTCGCCCACGTACGCGTGGTCATGCTGACGACCTTCGAGGTCGACGAGTACGTGGTGCAGTCGCTGCGCGCGGGCGCCTCCGGCTTCCTCGGCAAGGGCGCCGAGCCCGACGAACTGCTCGGCGCGATCCGCATCGCGGCGGCCGGCGAGGCGCTGCTCTCCCCGGCGGCGACCAAAGGGCTGATCGCCAAGTTCCTCGCGCAGGGCGAGGGTTCGGACGACGACGGCCAGGCGGGCGCGCGCGGCGAGCGGCTCGACGCGCTCACCGGGCGCGAGCGTGAGGTCCTCGTCCAGGTCGCGGGCGGGCACTCGAACGACGAGATCGCCGAGCGCCTTGAGGTCAGCCCGCTCACCGTGAAGACCCATGTGAACCGCGCGATGGCGAAGCTCGGCGCCCGCGACCGGGCACAACTCGTCGTCATCGCCTACGAATCGGGCCTGGTACGTCCAAGGGTGGAGTGACGCGGGGCGCGACGTACTGCGCCCGCAGTAGGCGCCGGATAAGAACGGGCCCCGGGAGTGAGGTTTCCCACCCGGGACATGGCTGAGGGTGTAGGAGGCACCGGTCTGCCGGTGCCCGTCCCCGCGCAGTACGCCACAGAGAGAGACCACCATGTCCTGGCTGTCCCGATTCAGTCTGGCCCAACGGGCCCTGATCGGGCTGATGTCGATTGTCGCGCTGATCTTCGGCGCCATCGCGATCCCTCAGCTCAAGCAGCAGTTGCTGCCCTCCATCGAACTCCCGATGGTGTCCGTCCTGGCCCCGTATCAGGGCGCGTCCCCCGATGTGGTCGAGAAGCAGGTCGTCGAGCCGCTCGAGTCCTCCATCGACGCGGTCGACGGGATCACCGGCATCACCTCCACGGCGAGCGAGGGCAACGCCGTGATCATGGCCCAGTTCGACTACGGCAGCGGCTCCAAGCAGCTCGTCGCCGACGTCCAGCAGGCCGTGAACCGCGCCGGGGCCGAACTCCCCGACGACGTCGACCCGCAGGTCATCGCGGGCTCCACGGACGACATACCGACCGTGGTCCTCTCCGTCACCTCCGACAAGGACCAGCAGGCGCTCTCCGACCAGCTGGACCGCACGGTCGTCCCGGCCCTGGAGGACATCGACGGCGTCGGCCAGGTCACCGTCGACGGCGTGCGCGACCTCCAGGTCGACGTCACCCCCGACGACAAGAAGCTGGCGAAGGCGGGCCTCACCCCGGCCGCGCTCGGCCAGGCGCTCCAGGCCGGCGGCGGCACCCTCCCCGCGGGCTCCTTCGACGAGGACGGCAAGAACCGCACCGTCCAGGTCGGCGGCGGCTACACCTCGCTGAAGCAGATCAAGGACCTGATGGTCACGCCCGAGGCCAAGCCGGGGGAGCGGCCGGGCAAGCCGGTGCGCCTCGGTGACCTCGCGAAGGTCGAGCAGCAGCCGGCGTCCGCCACCTCCATCACCCGCACCAACGGCAGGCCCAGCCTCGCCGTCGCGGTCACCATGGACCAGGACGGCAGCGCCGTCGCCATCTCCGACGCGGTCAAGGACAAGCTGCCCGACCTGCGCAAGGATCTCGGCGCGGGCTCGGAGCTCACGGTCGCGAGCGACCAGGGCCCGGCGGTCTCCAAGTCCATCGAGGGCCTGACCACCGAGGGCGCCCTCGGCCTGGTCTTCGCCGTCATCGTCATCCTGGTCTTCCTGGCGTCGCTCCGCTCGACGCTGGTCACGGCGGTCTCCATCCCGCTCTCGGTGGTCCTCGCCCTGATCGTGCTGTGGACGAGGGACCTCTCCCTCAACATGCTCACACTGGGCGCGCTGACCATCGCCATCGGCCGCGTCGTCGACGACTCGATCGTGGTCCTGGAGAACATCAAGCGCCATCTCGGGTACGGCGAGGAGCGCGAGGCCGCGATCCTCACCGCCGTCAAGGAGGTCGCGGGCGCGGTGACGTCCTCGACCCTCACCACGGTCGCGGTGTTCCTGCCCATCGGCCTGGTCGGCGGCATGGTGGGCGAGCTGTTCGGCTCGTTCTCGCTGACGGTGACGGCGGCGCTGCTCGCGTCCCTGCTCGTCTCGCTGACGGTCGTCCCGGTCCTCTCCTACTGGTTCCTGCGCGCCCCCAAGGACGTACGCGGCGCCGACCCGGAGGAGGCCCGCCGCAAGGCCGAGGAGAAGGAGGCGAAGAGCAGGCTCCAGCGCATCTACGTCCCCGTCCTGCGCTTCGCCACGCGCCGCAGGCTGACCAGCGTCGTCCTGGCGATCGTGGTCCTCGTCGGTACGTTCGGCATGGCGCCGCTCCTGAAGACCAACTTCTTCGACCAGGGCGAGCAGGAAGTCCTGACCATCAAGCAGGAGTTGAAGCCGGGCACCAGCCTGGCGGCGTCCGACGCGTCGGCGAAGAAGATCGAGAAGATGCTGGACGGCATCGACGAGATCAAGGACTACCAGGTCACCGTCGGTTCCTCCGGTTTCATGGCGGCCTTCGGCGGCGGCACGGACACCAACCAGGCCTCGTACACGCTGACGCTCAAGGACAAGGCGTCGTACGACAAGACGCAGGACCTCGTCGAGGAGGAGCTCGGCAAGCTCTCCGGCATCGGCCAGACGTCCGTCGCGGCCGGTGACGGCTTCGGCAACCAGGACCTGAGCGTGGTCGTCAAGGCCGCCGACGCCGAGGTGCTGCGCGAGGCGTCCGACGACGTCCGTGCGGAGGTCGCGAAGCTCGACGACGTCACGGACGTGCAGAGCGACCTCTCGCAGAGCATTCCGCGGATCACGGTCAAGGCCAACTCCAAGGCGGCGGCGGCCGGTTTCAACGACACGACGCTCGGCCAGGCCGTCGCCCAGGCGGTGCGCGGCACGCAGAGCGGCAAGGCGATCCTCGACGACACCGAGCGCGATGTCGTGGTGAAGTCGGCGCGTCCGGCGAAGACCCTGGACGAGCTGCGGAAGCTGAACCTCGGCTCCGTGAAGCTCGGTGACATCGCCACGGTCAAGCTGGCCGACGGGCCCGTCTCGATGACCCGGATCGACGGTGCCCGCGCCGCGACGATCACGGCGAAGCCGACCGGCGACAACACGGGCGCGGTCAGCGCGGACCTCACCAAGAAGCTCGACGCGCTGAAGCTGCCCGACGGCGCCACGGCGTCCATCGGCGGTGTCTCCGAGGACCAGGACGAGGCGTTCGCGTCCCTGGGCCTGGCGATGCTGGCGGCGATCGCGATCGTCTTCATGCTGCTGGTCGCGACGTTCCGCTCGCTGGTCCAGCCGCTGATCCTGCTGGTCTCGATCCCGTTCGCGGCGACCGGCGCGATCGGTCTGCTCATCGCGACGAACACCCCGATGGGCGTCCCCGCGATGATCGGCATGCTGATGCTGATCGGCATCGTGGTGACCAACGCGATCGTCCTGATCGACCTGATCAACCAGTACCGCAGGCAGGGCTACGGCGTCGTCGAGGCGGTCGTCGAGGGCGGCCGCCACCGGCTCCGCCCGATCCTGATGACGGCCCTGGCGACGATCTTCGCGCTCCTCCCGATGGCGCTCGGCGTCACGGGCGAGGGCGGCTTCATCGCCAAGCCGCTCGCGGTGGTGGTGATCGGCGGTCTGATCACGTCGACGCTGCTGACCCTCCTCCTCGTCCCGACGCTGTACGCGATGCTGGAGCTCCGCAAGGAGAAGCGGCGCGCCAAGCGCGCGGCGAAGCGGGCGAAGAAGGCGGGGGTACCGCCGCAGGCCAGCGCTGATGCGGGCGAGCCGGAGCCCGCAAAGATCTAGCCGCTCGCGTTGTGGGCAGGCGTTCCGCACGGCGGAACGGGTGGGCACAACGCACAAGCGCCGGGCAAGCGTCAGACGAGGCGTTCGGCGTCACCCGGCACGGGGTGCTCCTCAAGAAGAGGGGCACCCCGTCCGCGTACCAGGACAGCCGGCGCGGCCAGCGCGAGCCCGCTGCACAGCGTCATCCCCACGAACAGCGGCACGGCAGTGGCATCCCCACCCAGCCCCACCAGCGGAGCGACCACCGCGCCCAGCGCACTCTGGGCGGTGCCCAGCAATGCCGACCCCACGCCGGAGGCGTACGGCACACGAGCCAGCGCCAGCGCCGCCGAGTTGGCCACCACGAGCCCGAGCCCACCGAACACGACGGCCATCAGCCCCAGGCACAGCACCGTCGACAACAGCCCCGTCACCGTGACGGCGAGCAGCACCGCGGAGCCGGCGAACATCGCCGAGAGCCCGCCCCGCAGCAACGCCTCAGGGGCGACCCGCCCCACGATCCGCGCCCCCACCGCACTGGAGACCGTCGCGACCACCGCACCACCGGAGAAGGCGACGGACGAGGCCCCCACCCCCATCCCCAGCACGTTCTGCAGCAGGAACGGCGACCCGGCGATGTAGCAGAACAGCATCCCGAACCCGAAGGTGAACGCGAGGGTGTACCCCACATAGGCCCGGTCGCCCACGACGGAGCGGACCGAGCCCACCACCGCCCGCACCCCGCCCGTCTGCCGCCGCTCCTTCGGCAGACTCTCCGGTACGCCGACGACGACGGCCAGCGTCACGAGCAGCGAGACCCCGGCAAGCACCCAGAACACGCCACGCCACCCCGCGGCCCCGATCACCGCGCCACCGGCCAGCGGCGCGAGGATCGGCGCGATCCCGGCCAGCGTCATCAGGATCCCGAACAGCCGTGCCGCGGCGGCCCCCTGGACCCGGTCGGAGACCACGGCCCGGCTGATCACGACCCCCGCCGCCCCGCTGAACCCGGTCACGAACCGCAGCGCGACCAGCCATCCGAGCGAGGGCGCCACGGCGCACAGCGCGGTCCCCACGGTGCACACGGCCGCGCCCGCGAGCAGCGGCACGCGTCGGCCGTACCGGTCGGAGAGCGGCCCGAAGACGAGATGCCCGAGCGTCATCCCGACCAGGAACGCGGTCAGCGTGAGCTGCACCCCGGAGGCGTCGGTGCCCAATTCCTCGGCCATCCGCGGAAAGGCGGGCAGATACATGTCGGTCGACAGGGGACCGATGAACGTCAGCAGCGCGAGCGCGGCGGTGAGCAAGGGCATGACGGAGAAACCCTTCCGGGCAGGGATCGGCCGGGGAACCGATCACGGGAGATCGAGATAGTTATATAACTATAGCTAGCGCTAGCATGGGGGAGTGACCGAGAAGCAGAACGCACGGACCGAGGCCGAGGACGACACCGACCGGCAGCTCTTCCGGCAGGCGGGGGAGCTGACCCCGCCGCTGTACGCCCTCTCGCGCGTCCTGCGCTTCCAGGGCATGGAGGAGGCGGGGCTGTGGCGGCTGCCGCCGTCGGAGCTGGAGTTGATGCGCTACGTCCACGCGGAACCAGGTGTGACGGTGAGCGTCCTGGCGCGCGAACTCGGCCTGCACGCCAGCAATGTGAGCGCCACGGTCCGCGGTCTGGTCAACGCGGGGCACCTGGAGCGCGAGAAGGACCCGAACGACGGCCGGGTGGTGCGCCTGAAGCCGACTCTCAAGGCGGAGCAGGGCATGGCCCTGATCGAGAACGCCTGGTCGGAGATTTTCGCCGACGCGCTCGCCACGCTCTCCGAGGAGCAGCGTGCGGCGCTGGCCGCGTCCGTGCCGGCGCTGGACGCGCTGGCGGCCGCGCTCAAGGAGCGTAGGACGCGGTAAGGGGCACCCGCAATGGCGGGTGCCCCTTACGTGCTGTCTACGGAGGGCTACGGCAGCGCCAGCATCCGCTCCAGGGCCAGCTTCGCGAACTGTTCGGTCTCGCGGTCGACCTCGATCTGGTTGACGAGGTTGCCCTCGGCCAGCGACTCCAGGGCCCAGACCAGGTGCGGCAGGTCGATCCGGTTCATGGTCGAGCAGAAGCAGACCGTCTTGTCGAGGAACACGATCTCCTTGTCCTCGGCGGCGAAGCGGTTCGCGAGGCGGCGCACCAGGTTCAGCTCGGTGCCGATGGCCCACTTGGACCCGGCGGGAGCCGCCTCCAGCGTCTTGATGATGTGCTCGGTCGAGCCGACGTAATCGGCCGCGGCCACGACCTCGTGCTTGCACTCGGGGTGGACGAGGACGTTCACGCCGGGTATCCGCGCCCGCACGTCCTCCACCGACTCCAGCGAGAAGCGCCCGTGCACCGAGCAGTGCCCGCGCCACAGGATCATCTTCGCGTCGCGCAGCTGCTCGACGGTCAGGCCGCCGCCCGGCTTGTGCGGGTTGTAGACCACGCAGTCGTCGAGCGAGAGGCCCATGTCGCGGACCGCGGTGTTCCGGCCGAGGTGCTGGTCCGGCAGGAAGAGGATCTTCTCGCCCTGCTCGAAGGCCCACTCCAGGGCGCGCTTGGCGTTCGACGACGTACAGATCGTGCCGCCGTGCTTGCCGGTGAAGGCCTTGATGTCGGCCGAGGAGTTCATGTACGAGACGGGGACGACCTGCTCGGCGACGCCGGCCTCGGTCAGCACGTCCCAGCACTCCGCGACCTGCTCGGCCGTGGCCATGTCGGCCATCGAGCAGCCCGCCGCCAGGTCGGGGAGCACGACCTTCTGGTCGTCGGTGGTCAGGATGTCCGCCGACTCGGCCATGAAGTGCACGCCGCAGAAGACGATGTACTCCGCCTCGGGCTTGGCGGCCGCGTCCTTGGCCAGCTTGAACGAGTCGCCGGTGACATCCGCGAACTGGATGACCTCGTCGCGCTGGTAGTGGTGGCCGAGCACGAAGACCTTGTCCCCGAGCTTCTCCTTGGCGGCGCGGGCGCGCTCGACGAGGTCGGGGTCGGAGGGGGACGGCAGATCGCCGGGGCACTCCACGCCGCGCTCGCTCTTGGGGTCGGCCTCGCGGCCGAGCAGCAGCAGGGCGAGCGGGGTCGGCTGGACGTCGAGGTCCACGGGGGACTGGGCGGTGGTCACGAGACACGCACCCTTTCTTCTCTGCAGACGATGCCTTTTCGTCTAATTGACGTTATCTATCATAACCGGTTCACGTCAGTTTGACGATGGCCATAGTGTCGATGTGACGCGTTCGCCTTTCCCGGGCCGGTGTCCCCGGCGACGTCATGTGCGAGCATGAAGGGACAGACAAGCGAGAGATACAGCGCGCGGCCCGGAATGAATCCGCGGCCCCGGCGGTTGCAATCGTCGGCAAGCAGTCTCCGTACAACCCGGGAGAGAAGCAGATGTCCGTATCGGACGAGACCACCACCGTGAGCGACGGCATCCTCCTGTCCGACGCCGCCGCGGCCAAGGTCAAGGGCCTTCTTGAGCAGGAGGGCCGGGACGACCTGGCGCTGCGCGTCGCCGTTCAGCCCGGCGGCTGCTCCGGCCTGCGCTACCAGCTGTTCTTCGACGAGCGGACGCTGGACGGCGACGTCGTCAAGGACTTCGACGGCGTGAAGGTCGTCACCGACCGGATGAGCGCTCCCTACCTGGGCGGTGCCTCCATCGACTTCGTCGACACCATCGAGAAGCAGGGCTTCACGATCGACAACCCGAACGCCACGGGCTCCTGCGCCTGCGGCGACTCCTTCAGCTAGGCGGCACGGACTCGCGCCGAGTCCGTACGCACACGAAGACGGCCCCCGATTTCTCGGGGGCCGTCTTCGTTCCGCTGCCGGCTGCCTATTTCTGCGGCACCGTCCCGCCGCCCTGCGCGTCCACGACCTTCCGGTCGCCGAGCGGCTGGTCCAGGGTCACGGTCCGGGTGAACTCCTTGGCCATCATGATGCAGACCTTGCCCTTCTTCCGGGTCTCGGTCACCTGCACGCTGACGCTGCCCTTGCTCTCGTCGGCCGAGGCCTTGTAGTCGCTGCACACGCCGCCCCAGAAGCGCAGCGTCAGCGACTTGCCGTCCACGGCGTACGACTCGACGCGCACCGTCCCGTCCTCGCCCGTGCCCGGCTTCTCGGTGGGCGCCGTCGGCACGGGGGTCGGCGTGCTCGGCGGGGTCAGGAACTTCGGCTCCACCGCCGGATGCGTCACGGTGAAACTGTCCTGCGCGCCCTGCGGCTCCACCTCGAACAGCCAGGACGGCACGAGTGCCTGCCGCCCGTCCACGAAGTGCGCCGCGAGCCCGAAGGCGGCGCCCTTCACGGTGATCGGCTGCGGCTTCGGCGGCGCGGAGGACGGCTCCTCGCAGGGCGCCTGCGGCCGCACCTCGCCGTCCGCCGCGTCCTCCGGTACGGCCGTGGCGCAGCCGCCGATGCCGACCCGCCCGTCGCCGCCCCGGCCCGACTTGTTGAGCTGGTCCAGGGTCTTCTGCGCGCCGATCACCGGGTACGTCGCACCCTTCTCCGGCGCCTTCAAGTGCCCGCTGCCGCCGACCACTTGGCCGTCCGAGCCGACCTGGATGCCGGTCGACCAGCCGTACGTCGGCAGGCCGCCCACCTCCGGGTCGGCGTTCACCACCCGTACGGCGCCCATGAGTTGGCGTGCGTCCAGCTTCGCGTCGTCCTGGCCCAGCGCCTTCAGGACGGGCGCCGCCGCCTTCTTCGCGGCGCTCTCGCCGACCGCGTCACCGCCGCCGCCCGTTCCGTCCGGGGCCGTCGACGTGCCTGAACAGGGCTTGCCCTTGGGGCAGTTGTCGGTTCCGCCCGTGGTGTACCTGGTGAACGTCCAGGTGCCGGGGGCCTGCTTGCTCACCTGGAGCGAGGGCCCCGAGCCGTCCTTGGCCGGGCCGATCTTCCAGGCGCCCTCGTGCGACGTGGGCTTGCCCGAGACACCCAGGGCCTCGGCGAGTTCGGTCACCTGGTCCGCGGTGACGCCGCCCCGCGCGTGGTACACGGCCGCCGCGTCCGGTCCGTCCGGCAGCTTGCCCTCGGCCCGGTAGGTGGCGCCGTTCGGGTCGGGTTCGCCCGGGGCGATCCCGTCCGTACTGCCGTCGCCGCTCCTGTCGCCGTCCGTGTAACCGTCGAGCGCGAGCGGCGGGGGAGTACCGCCGTCCCCCGCGGGCGCCCCGCCGTCGCTGCTGCTGCTGCCGCCGCCGCCGGACGCCGTCGCGGCGAAGTAGGCGCCGCCGCCACCGACGAGCAGCACCGTGGCCGCGACCGAGGCGACCGCAAGGCGGGAACGCCGCCGCTGCGGCTCGGCCGCGTCATGAACGGATCGCTCGGTGCTCACCGCATCGCTCCTTCGACTGCACTGCTGTCCCTCGGGACCCGTGCGTGGGTCTCATCCGTATCCCGTGTCCCCTTCGCGGGGGACAGCGGTGGGACGCAGCAGGGGAGCGCACGGTTCCCTCCGCGCGCGCCGGTGCCCCTCGGGGCGCCGCCGACCCGTACCGGAACGGCCCCGCCGACCCTTGAATCGGCGCCGGTGCCCCTTAAATCCAGTCTCGGCTCAGTCGCCGTACTCGGACATGCCGTCGATCAGCCGCGCGGAGGCGGGCGGGACGGTGACGCCGTGGATCAGCGCGGGGGAGACGGGGGCCGTCACGGTGCGGGCCGGAGCCGCCCAGTGCGGGGCCATGCGCGCGCAGTCGCCGCGCAGCGTCTCCAGATTCTCCGGGGCCTCGGAGGCGAGTTCGACGGGACGCGTGGTGACGACATGCTTCGAGATGACGGCCATAACGGCACCGTACGCATTTCTCGCCCTGCGAAAAAAGCCCTACTATCGGGTAGTTTTGCCTCTTCAGCGCCGGTGCCCCGACCCGGTAGCGTGAACTGTCAACCCCTCGCCTCTCCTCCACAGGAGCACCCAGCCGTGCGTATCGCAGTCTCCGGCTCCATCGCCACCGACCACCTGATGACCTTTCCCGGCCGCTTCGCCGACCAACTGGTCGCGGATCAGCTGCACACGGTTTCCCTCTCCTTCCTCGTCGACGCCCTCGACGTCCGCAGGGGAGGCGTCGCCGCCAACATCAGCTTCGGCATGGGGCAGCTCGGCACCACCCCGATCCTGGTCGGCGCCGCGGGCGCCGACTTCGACGAGTACCGCGCCTGGCTCGACCGGCACGGCGTGGACACGGCCTCGGTCCGGATCTCCGAGACGCTGCACACCGCCCGTTTCGTCTGCACCACGGACGCCGACCACAACCAGATCGGCTCCTTCTACACCGGCGCCATGAGCGAGGCCCGGCTGATCGAGCTGAAGACCGTCGCGGACCGCGTGGGCGGCCTCGACCTGGTCCTGATCGGCGCCGACGACCCGGAGGCGATGCTCCGGCACACCGAGGAGTGCCGCTCCCGCGAGATCCCGTTCGCCGCGGACTTCTCGCAGCAGATCGCCCGCATGGAGGGCGAGGAGATCCGCACCCTCCTGGACGGCGCCACGTACCTCTTCTCCAACGAGTACGAGAAGGGCCTCATCGAGTCCAAGACCGGCTGGACCGACGCGGAGATCCTCGCCAAGGTCGGCCACCGGGTGACCACCCTCGGCTCCCGCGGCGTCCGCATCGAGTCCGTGGGCCAGGACCCGATCGAGGTCGGCGTCCCGGAGGAGGAGGCGAAGGTCGAGCCGACCGGCGTCGGCGACGCCTTCCGCGCCGGCTTCCTCTCCGGCCTCGCCTGGGGCGTCTCGCACGAGCGCGCGGCGCAGGTCGGCTGCATGCTCGCCACCCTGGTCATCGAGACCGTCGGCACGCAGGAGTACGAGCTGCGCCGCAGCAACTTCATGGACCGCTTCACCAAGGCGTACGGCCATGAGGCCGCCTCGGACGTCCGGCAGCACCTGGCCTAGTCACGCGCTCCGGCGGACCACATAGGCGACACCGTGGTCCGCCGGCCGCTCACCCACGTACTCCTGGCCCCGCATCTCGCACCACGCGGGGATGTCGAGCCGCGCCGCCTCGTCGTCCGCGAGGACGGTGACCGTCCCGCCGACCGGGACGCCCCCGATGACCTTGGCGAGCTCGATGACGGGCAGCGGGCAGCGCTTCCCGAGCGCGTCCACGACCAGCGAGGCCTCCGCGGAGCCCGCCGGGGAGCCGACCGGCGCGCCCAGCTTGTCGCGGACCCCGGCCACCACCCCCGGCAGCACGCCGAGGAACTGCTCGACCTCGGACTCCGCCGTCCCTCGGGGGAGTGAAATCCGTACGTTGCCCTCGCTCAGTACGCCCATGGCCTTCAGCACATGGCTCGGTGTCAGCGTCGAACTCGTGCACGACGAACCGGACGAAACGGAGAATCCCGCCCGGTCCAGCTCGTGCAGCACCGTCTCCCCGTCGACATAGAGACACGAGAAGGTGACGAGGTGGGGCAGCCGCCGCACGGGATCGCCCACCACCTCCACGTCCGGCACCAGCTCCGGGACCCGCGCTCGGATCCGCTCGGTCAACTCCCGCAGCCGGGCCTCCTCCTCGGCCGCCTCGGCCCGCAGGGCCCGCAGCGACGCCGCCGCCGCGACCACCGCCGGGATGTTCTCGAAGCCGGCCGCACGCCCCGACTCCCGCTCGTCGGCGGGACCTTGAGCGGCGAAGCGCACTCCCTTGCGTACGACGAGAAGCCCGACGCCCGCGGGTCCGCCCCACTTGTGGGCACTCGCGGCGAGCAGCGACCACTCACCGCCCACCGGGCCCCACGCCAGCGACTGCGCCGCGTCCACGAGCAGCGGCACCCCCGCGGCCCGACACGCCGCCGCGACCTCGGCCACCGGCTGCTCGGTGCCCACCTCGTGGTTGGCGGACTGGAGGCAGGCGAGGGCGGTGTCGGGGCGCAGCGCCTCGGCGTACGCCGCCGGGCTCACCGCACCGGACCGGTCCACGCCGACCTCCGTGAAGGTGCCTCCCCCGGACTCGTGGGCGCCCGCCGAATGGAGGACCGACGAGTGTTCGACCGCGGACACCACGAGGTGCCGCCCGACACGCCGACGCCCGGCGAGCGCCCCCGCGATCCCGGAGTGCACCGCGCGGGTCCCCGACGAGGTGAAGGTCAGCTCGTCGGGCCGGCACCCCACGGCCTCGGCGGCGGCCTCCCGCGCCGCGTCAAGCAGCAGCCGCGCCCGTCGCCCCTCCCGGTAGAGCCGCGCCGGATCGGCCCACCCCTCATCGAGCGAGGCCTGCAGCGCCTGCCGGGCGACGGGGTGGAGGGGAGCGGAGGAGGCAGCATCGAAATAGGACACGGGGCTAACGCTACGGGCCCCGATAGGGGCGCGGGGAACTGCGCGACAAGCCACGACGGACCCGCGGTCGCGCACCCACGGGTGACCCCGGGACAAGAGGCGCCCCGACCCCCCGTCAGAAAGCCCCGCAGGGAAGGGCGGCCCACCCTTCGGAGTGACCCGCGGCGCGTTAGGCACCCTCCCCGCGCGACCCCAAATAGCGTCCAGTAAGGTTTGGCCCGCATAAACATCCAAACCCCTGCCCGCCGCAGGGCGGCGACCGACCAGCGAGAAGGCCGCACCCGACCGCGCGGGCCGAGACTCTCGGGAAGGCGCTACGTGAGTCCCAACGGCTCCGACCGCTCGTCGCGGCGCCCGATGCGGCGGAAGCTGCCGCAGGTGCTGACTGCGGGCCTGATCCTGGCGACCGCCACCGGTTGCACATACAAGGACTTTCCCCGCCTTGGTATGCCCACCCCCGTAACGGAAGAGGCTCCGCGGATCCTCTCCCTCTGGCAGGGCTCGTGGGCGGCAGCGCTCGCCACGGGCGTGCTGGTCTGGGGTCTGATCCTGTGGAGTGTCATCTTCCACCGGCGCAGCCGCACCAAGGTGGAGGTTCCTCCGCAGACGCGTTACAACATGCCCATCGAGACGCTTTACACGGTGGTTCCTCTCATCATCGTCTCGGTGCTCTTCTACTTCACGGCTCGTGATGAGTCGAAGCTCCTCAAGCTCGAGGCGAAGCCGGCCCACACGATCAACGTGGTCGGCTACCAGTGGAGCTGGGGCTTCAACTACATCGAGGACGTCCCGGGTTCCGACAAGGGAGACGCCAAGACGGCCAAGGAGCTGGAGGCCATCCCGGACAAGTACCGGAAGGCCTTCCCGGCCAACGCCGGCGGTGTGTACGAGGTCGGTACGCCCGGTGAGCGGAACCCGCAGAACGGCAACCCCGGTCCGACCCTCTGGCTCCCCAAGGGCGAGAAGGTCCGCTTCGTGCTGACTTCGCGTGACGTCATCCACTCCTTCTGGGTGGTGCCGTTCCTCATGAAGCAGGACGTCATCCCGGGCCACACCAACGCCTTCGAGGTGACTCCCAACAAGGAGGGCACCTTCATGGGCAAGTGCGCCGAGCTCTGCGGTGTCGACCACTCCCGGATGCTCTTCAACGTGAAGGTCGTTTCCCCCGAGCGCTACCAGAAGCACCTCGAGGACCTCGCGAAGAAGAACCAGACCGGATACATCCCGGCCGGCATCGAGCAGACGAGCCACGAGAAGAACCGGGAGACGAACAACCTGTGAGCATCCTCAACGAACCTCAGGGTGCCGCGGCAGCAGACGACTCGTACGAGGATGAGCTGCCGGTACGGCGCAAGCAGCCGGGAAATGTCGTCGTCAAGTGGTTGACCACCACTGACCACAAGACGATCGGCACGCTCTACCTGGTCACGTCGTTCGCGTTCTTCTGCATCGGCGGCGTGATGGCGCTCTTCATGCGCGCCGAACTCGCCCGTCCCGGCACGCAGCTCATGTCGAACGAGCAGTTCAACCAGGCGTTCACGATGCACGGCACGATCATGCTGCTGATGTTCGCGACGCCGCTGTTCGCCGGATTCGCGAACTGGATCATGCCGCTGCAGATCGGCGCGCCCGACGTGGCGTTCCCGCGGCTGAACATGTTCGCCTACTGGCTGTACCTCTTCGGCTCGCTCATCGCGGTGGGCGGCTTCCTCACCCCGCAGGGTGCGGCCGACTTCGGCTGGTTCGCCTACTCCCCGCTGTCGGACGCCGTCCGCTCGCCGGGCATCGGCGCCGACATGTGGATCATGGGTCTGGCCTTCTCCGGCTTCGGCACGATCCTCGGCTCGGTCAACTTCATCACCACGATCATCTGCATGCGCGCACCCGGCATGACGATGTTCCGGATGCCGATCTTCGTGTGGAACGTCCTGCTGACGGCCGTCCTGGTCCTGCTGGCCTTCCCGGTTCTGGCCGCCGCGCTGTTCGCCCTGGAGGCGGACCGTAAATTCGGTGCCCATATCTTCGACGCGGCCAATGGCGGCGCATTGCTCTGGCAACACCTCTTCTGGTTCTTCGGCCATCCAGAGGTGTACATCATTGCCCTGCCATTCTTCGGAATCATTTCCGAGGTCATCCCGGTCTTCTCCCGCAAGCCGATGTTCGGCTACATGGGTCTGATCGGTGCGACGATCGCGATCGCCGGTCTCTCCGTGACGGTGTGGGCGCACCACATGTACGTCACAGGCGGCGTGCTCCTACCGTTCTTCTCCTTCATGACGTTCTTGATCGCCGTGCCAACAGGCGTGAAGTTCTTCAACTGGATCGGAACGATGTGGAAGGGCTCACTGAGTTTCGAGACACCGATGCTCTGGGCCGTCGGCTTCCTGATCACCTTCACCTTCGGTGGTCTGACCGGCGTCATCCTGGCCTCGCCGCCGATGGACTTCCACGTATCGGACTCGTACTTCGTGGTGGCGCACTTCCACTACGTCGTCTTCGGCACCGTCGTCTTCGCGATGTTCTCCGGATTCCACTTCTGGTGGCCGAAGTTCACCGGCAAGATGCTGGACGAGCGCCTCGGCAAGATCACGTTCTGGACGCTGTTCGTGGGCTTCCACGGCACGTTCCTGGTGCAGCACTGGCTGGGTGCCGAGGGCATGCCGCGTCGTTACGCGGACTACCTCGCCGCCGACGGCTTCACCGCGCTGAACACGATCTCGACGATCTGCTCGTTCCTGCTCGGCCTGTCGATCCTGCCGTTCTTCTACAACATCTGGAAGACGGCCAAGTACGGCAAGAAGATCGAGGTCGACGACCCGTGGGGCTACGGCCGTTCGCTGGAGTGGGCGACGTCCTGCCCGCCGCCGCGGCACAACTTCCTCACGCTGCCGCGGATCCGTTCCGAATCCCCGGCGTTCGACCTGCATCACCCTGAGATCGCCGCTCTCGACCAGCTCGAGGGCCACGGTCACGGTGACAAGGCGCTCGCGGGCGGCAAGGAGGCCGGCAAGTGAAGGTCCAAGGCAAGATGTTCATCTGGCTGAGCGTCTTCGTGCTCGCCATGGCGATCGTCTACGGCTGGTGGTCCAAGGAGCCGGCCGGTACGACCGCGCTCTTCCTGGCCTTCGGCCTGTGCATCATGATCGGCTACTACCTGGCCTTCACGGCCCGGCGTGTCGACGCGTCCGCACAGGACGACAAGGAGGCCGACGTCGCGGACGAGGCCGGCGAGGTGGGCTTCTTCAGCCCGCACAGCTGGCAGCCGCTCTCCCTGGGCATCGGCGGCGCGCTCGCCTTCCTGGGCGTCGTCTTCGGCTGGTGGCTGCTGTACTTCTCGGCCCCGATCATCCTGATCGGCCTCTTCGGCTGGGTCTTCGAGTACTACCGCGGCGAGAACCAGACCCAGTGAGTCTGTAGTTCGACCGTCGTCCCGAGGGGCCCGGACACTCCGTCAGGAGTGTCCGGGCCCCTCGGCGTGTCGCGGTTGACACTCGTACGGGTCACCCGGCGCGCCGCGGGTGACGAACCTTCATACCGTGAGTGCATGAGCCACTCACCGCGAATCCGCACGGTACTGAGCTGCACGATGCTGGTGGCCGCCCTCGGTGTCGGGGCCACGGCGTGCGGCAGCGACGGTCATCCGCTCTCGGCGAAGCCGTATGACGCGGCAAGCCAGATCGCCTTCAACGGCCCGGTGGGCAGCAAGAAGGCGGATCCGGACAAGCCCCTGGAGATCACCGCCCAGGGCGAGGACGGGCGCATCACCGATGTGACGGCCACCGACGAGCTCGGCCGGTACGTGGCCGGTGAACTCGCCGCCGACGGCGCCCGCTGGCACAGCACGACGCCGCTCGCCGCCGGTGCGCACTACACGGTGCGGGTCAGCACCGAGGACGAGGAAGGCTCGCCCGGCCGCAAGGTCATGGCCTTCGACACCGACAAGGTCGGCAAGAAGAAGCGACTGGACGTCACCTTCGGCCCCGATTCGGGCAAGTACGGCGTCGGCCAGCCCGTCACGGCCGAACTCAGCCACAAGGTGAAGGGCAAGGAGGCCCGGGCCGTGGTGGAGCGGGCGCTGAAGGTGGAGACGCAGCCCGTGGTCGACGGAGCCTGGCACTGGGTGGACGGCAAGACGCTGCACTACCGCCCCAAGGAGTACTGGCCGGCCGGCGCGAAGATCGACGTACGCAGCAATCTCGAGGGCATCAAGGTCGGCAAGAAGCTGTGGGGCGGCGACGCCAAGCCGCTGAAGCTGACCATCGGCGACCGCATCGAGGCCGTGACGGACGCCGGTTCGCACTGGATGACGGTCTACCGCAACGGCGAGGAGATCAACTCCATCCCGGTGACCACCGGCAAGCCCGGCTACTCCACGCGCAACGGCGTCAAGGTCGTGCTCGGCAAGGAGTACGCCGTACGGATGACCAGCGCCAGCATCGGCGCTTCGGACTTCTACGACAAGATGGTCTACTACGCGACACGGGTGACGGACTCCGGCGAATATGTGCACGCCGCGCCCTGGTCGGTGGGCTCGCAGGGCGCCGCGAACACCAGCCACGGCTGCACCGGGATGAGCACCGGGAACGCCGCCTGGTTCTACGAGACGGTCCGCCAGGGCGACCTGGTGAAGGTCATCAACAGCTACGGCGAGGACATGCCGACGTTCGGCAACGGCCTCGGCGACTGGAACATGAGCTGGAAGAAGTGGCGCGAGGGCAGCGAGCTGCTCGCGGGCACCAAGGACGGCCGCACGGCGGTCGACGCGGCCCGACTGCGGCCGCAGGTCTAGCGACGCCGCAGAACGGCACAGAGGGCCCCGCGCGCAGGCGCCGGGGCCCTCTGTCGTGCCGTCAGGCCTCGACGGCCTGCCGGGTGCGCAGCAGGGCGGCCAGCGAGTCGGCGAACTCGACCGGTTCCACCGGAAGGGTCACCGCCGCCTCCGCGCGGCTCCAGGTGGCCAGCCAGGCGTCCTGCGGGCGGCCCATGAGCAGCAGCACCGGCGGGCACCGGAAGATCTCGTCCTTGATCTGCCGGCAGACGCCCATGCCGCCGACCGGCTTGGCCTCGCCGTCCAGGACACATACGTCGATGCCGCCGCGGTCCAGCTCCTTCAGGACGGCGGGCAGCGTCGCGCACTCGATGAACTCGACCTCGGGAACGTCCGCGGCCGGCCTGCGTCCCGTGGCCAACCTGACCTGCTCGCGGGTGCTCGCGTTGTCGCTGTAGACCAGCACCGTGGCGGTCGGCTGCATTGTTCCTCCGCTTCGTCGAGGGGGCTCTCGGCCGGGGGCCGATGCGCGGATGCTACTCCTCCGGACACCCCGTCAACACCGGTTCGGACAGCCCTTCGATGGGCCATACGGGCAGGACACACCCCGCAGACACTCCGAACGGCACCCCCCGGGGTGAGGGCGGGATAAGCGACCGACATAATGTCGGTCGTGGCGACAGCAACGACAGTAGATACCGGGCACGCGCACCCGCCGGTCAATCGGCCGAACCTCACCAGCGTCGGAACCATCATCTGGCTCAGTTCCGAGCTGATGTTCTTCGCGGCCCTCTTCGCGATGTACTTCACCCTGCGATCGGTGACAGGTCCTGATCACTGGAAGGAAATGGCCTCGGCCCTTAACTTCCCGTTCTCGGCGACGAACACCACGATCCTGGTGCTCTCCTCCCTCACCTGCCAGCTCGGCGTCTTCGCCGCCGAGCGCGGTGACGTGAAGAAGCTCCGGATGTGGTTCATCGTCACCTTCATCATGGGTGCGATCTTCATCGGCGGTCAGGTGTACGAGTACACCGAGCTGGTCAAGCACGAGGGCCTCTCGCTCTCGTCCGACCCGTACGGCTCGGTCTTCTACCTGACCACCGGCTTCCACGGACTGCACGTGACAGGCGGCCTGATCGCCTTCCTGCTGGTCCTCGGCCGCACCTACGCGGCCCGGAGGTTCACCCACGAGCAGGCGACCGCAGCCATCGTCGTGTCCTACTACTGGCACTTCGTCGATGTCGTGTGGATCGGCCTTTTCGCCACGATCTACATGATCAAGTAGCCGGGCCCGAACCCGAACCATTCCGAAGCATCGACGCAGAAGATCCTGACACCGGGGTAATCCGTGAAAAAGCTCTCCGCACGACGACGCCACCCGCTGGCGGCGGTCGTCGTCCTACTCCTCGCGCTGGCGGCCACCGGGGGGCTGTACGCCGCGTTCGCACCCGCGGACAAGGCGCAGGCCGATGACACCGCCCAGTCCCTCGCCATCGACGAGGGCAAGAAGCTCTACGCCGTGGGCTGCTCCAGCTGCCACGGAACCGGCGGTCAGGGGTCCTCCGACGGTCCGAGCCTGGTCGGCGTCGGCGCCGCCGCCGTTGACTTCCAGGTCAGCACCGGCCGTATGCCGCTCCAGCAGCCCGGCGCCCAGGCGCCGAAGAAGAAGGCCATCTACAACCAGGCCGAGATCGACCAGCTCGCGGCGTACATCGCCTCGCTGGGCGCCGGCCCCTCCGTCCCCACGGAGAAGCAGTACAGCCCGGACGGGGCGGACATCGCCAAGGGTGGCGAGCTGTTCCGCACCAACTGCGCGCAGTGCCACAACTTCACCGGTGAGGGCGGCGCGTTGACGAAGGGCAAGTTCGCTCCTTCGTTGGAGGATGTCTCCCCGAAGCACATCTACGAGGCCATGCAGACCGGCCCGCAGAACATGCCGTCCTTCCCCGACACGACGATGCCGGAGAAGAACAAGAAGGACATCATCGCGTACCTCGACGCGGTCAACGGCGACAAGACCGAGAGCCCTGGCGGTCTCAAGCTGGGCGGTCTGGGTCCGGTCAGTGAAGGCCTCTTCGGCTGGATCTTCGGTCTCGGCACGCTGATCGCGGTCGCCGTGTGGGTCGCCGCTCGGACCGCAAAGGCCAAGAAGTCATGAGTAGCCAAGAGATTCCAGAAGAGAAGCACCTGCCCAGCGAGCAGGAGACCGAGCACGGCTCGGTAGCGGTCGCGGACGAGGAGAACCCGTTCGCCGACCCGGGGCTGCCGCCCCATGAGCACCGGATCCAGGACATCGACGAGCGGGCCGCCAAGCGCTCCGAGCGTACGGTCGCCTTCCTGTTCCTGCTCTCGATGCTGGCCACCGTGGGCTTCATCGCCTCGTTCGTGGCCTTCCCGGTCGACAAGAGCGTCTACATCTGGCCCATCGGCCACATCAGCGCGCTCAACTTCGCCCTGGGCATGACCCTCGGCATCGCCCTCTTCTGCATCGGCGCGGGCGCGGTCCACTGGGCCCGCACCCTGATGTCCGATGTGGAGGTCGCCGACGACCGGCACGCCATCGAGGCCGAGCCCGAGGTCAAGGCCAAGGTCATGGCCGACTTCAAGGCCGGTGCCGAGGAGTCGCAGTTCGGTCGGCGCAAGCTGATCCGCAACACGATGTTCGGTGCGCTGGCCATGGTGCCGCTCTCCGGTGTCGTCCTGCTCCGTGACCTCGGTCCGCTGCCCGAGGACAAGCTGCGGCACACGCTGTGGGCCAAGGGCAAGCTGCTCGTGAACATGAACACGAACGAGCCGCTGCGCCCGTCGGACGTCCAGGTCGGTTCGCTGACCTTCGCCAAGCCCGAGGGCCTGGAGGAGCACGACCACGACTTCCAGACGCAGATCGCCAAGGCAGCCCTGATGATCATCCGGATCCAGCCGGACAACATCAAGGACAAGCGCGAGCTTGAGTGGTCGCACGAGGGCGTCGTCGCGTACTCCAAGATCTGCACCCACGTCGGTTGCCCGATCTCCCTGTACGAGCAGCAGACGCACCACGTCCTCTGCCCGTGCCACCAGTCCACCTTCGACCTCTCCGACGGTGCCCGAGTGATCTTCGGCCCGGCCGGTCACGCACTGCCGCAGCTGCGCATCGGCGTGAACGACGAGGGCTACCTCGAGGCGCTCGGCGACTTCGAAGAGCCCGTCGGTCCTGCATTCTGGGAGCGCGGATGAGCACCAACGAGAATTCACGGAAGAAGGCGCCCGCCGGTGAGCGGGTCGCCGACTGGGCCGACGGCCGCCTGGGGATCTACTCCCTGGCCAAGGCCAACATGCGGAAGATCTTCCCGGACCACTGGTCCTTCATGCTCGGTGAGATCTGCCTCTACAGCTTCATCATCATCATCCTCACGGGTGTGTACCTGACGCTGTTCTTCCACCCGTCGATGAACGAGGTGGAGTACCACGGCAGCTACGTCCCGCTGCAGGGACAGCTGATGTCCGAGGCGTTCAACTCGACCATGCACATCTCCTTCGATGTGCGCGGTGGTCTGCTGATCCGGCAGATCCACCACTGGGCGGCGCTGATCTTCCTCGCCGGCATGTTCGTGCACATGATGCGCGTGTTCTTCACGGGCGCGTTCCGCAAGCCGCGTGAGATCAACTGGCTGTTCGGCTTCCTGCTGTTCGTCCTCGGCATGTTCACCGGCTTCACCGGTTACTCGCTCCCGGACGACCTGCTCTCCGGCACCGGTGTCCGCTTCATGCAGGGCGCGATCCTGTCCGTGCCGATCGTCGGCACGTACCTGTCGATGTTCCTGTTCGGCGGGGAGTTCCCCGGCGGCGACTTCGTGGCCCGGTTCTACTCGGTGCACATCCTGTTGCTGCCCGGCATCATGCTCGGCCTCGTGGTGGCGCACCTGATCCTGGTCTTCTACCACAAGCACACGCAGTTCGCGGGTCCCGGCAAGACGAACAAGAACGTCGTCGGCATGCCGCTGCTGCCCGTGTACATGGCCAAGGCCGGCGGCTTCTTCTTCCTGGTCTTCGGTGTCATCGCGGCCATCGCGGCGATCGCCTCGATCAACCCGATCTGGGCGCTCGGCCCGTACCGTCCGGACCAGGTGTCCACCGGCGCCCAGCCCGACTGGTACATGGGCTTCGCCGAGGGTCTGATCCGTGTCATGCCGGGCTGGGAGATCAACCTCTGGGGTCACACGCTCGTCCTGGGCGTGTTCATCCCGCTGGTGATCTTCCCGCTGGTCCTCGCGGCGATCGCGGTCTACCCGTTCATCGAGTCCTGGGTCACCGGAGACAAGCGCGAGCACCACATCCTGGACCGCCCGCGCAACGCCCCGACCCGTACGGCCTTCGGTGTCGCGTGGATCACGGCGTACATGATCATGCTCGTCGGTGGTGGCAACGACCTGTGGGCCACGCACTTCCACCTGTCGCTGAACGCGATCACCTGGTTCGTCCGGATCTTCTTCTTCGTCGGACCGGTCCTCGCCTTCATCGCCACCAAGCGGATCTGCCTGGGTCTGCAGCGGCGCGACAAGGACAAGGTGCTGCACGGACGCGAGTCCGGCATCATCAAGCGCCTGCCGCACGGTGAGTTCATCGAGGTCCACGAGCCGCTCGGTCAGGAGCAGCTGCACACGCTCACCGCGCACGAGCAGTACGAGCCGATCGAGATCGGCCCGACGGTCGACGAGAACGGCGTCGAGCGCAAGGTGTCCGGTTCGCAGAAGCTCCGCGCCAAGCTCTCGAAGGGCTACTACGGGGAGGAAAGCCAGATCCCCAAGCCCACCGTCGAGGAGTACAAGGAGATCACGAGCGGCCACGGCCACCACTGATCCCCTGGAGCCCACCGGGCTCTGACCACAAGGTCGCCACGGCAGGAGCCCCGTCCATTGCATGGACGGGGCTCTTTGCCGTCCCCGGAGCTGGATAGGGTGTCCTCGACCCCTTTTATACGAACCCAGGAGCGGCAGATGAGCGCTGTGACCCCCGCAGGAGGCAACACCGCGGCGGGCCGTTCCTGGCCCGACGTACTGAACGGCCTGCTCTACGGCCACGACCAGAGCGCGGACGCGACCGCCTGGGCGATGGACCGCATCATGCGCGGCGAGGCCACCGAGGCGCAGATCGCGGGCTTCGTGGTGGCGCTGCGGGCCAAGGGCGAGACCGTGGAGGAGATCTCCGGTCTGGTGCGCGCGATGTACGAACACGCCAATGTGATCGACGTGCCGGGCGCGACCGTCGACATCGTCGGTACGGGCGGTGACGGCGCCAAGACCGTCAACATCTCCACGATGTCCGCGATCGTCATCGCCGGCGCGGGCGCGAAGGTCGTCAAGCACGGCAACCGCGCCGCGTCATCGGCCAGCGGCGCCTCCGACGTACTGGAGAAGCTCGGCGTCAACCTGGAGCTCACCCCGCAGCGGGTGGTCGAGGTCGCCGAGGAGGCCGGGATCACCTTCTGCTTCGCGGTCAAGTTCCACCCGGCGCTGCGGCACGCGGGCGCCGCGCGCAGCCAGTTGGGCATCCGGACCGTGTTCAACCTGCTCGGTCCGCTCACCAATCCGGCCAGGGTGCGGGCCCAGGCGGTCGGTGTCGCCGACGCGCGGATGGCGCCGGTCGTGGCCGGGGTGTTCGCCGAGCGCGGCAACTCCTCCCTCGTCTTCCGCGGCGACGACGGGCTCGACGAGCTGACGACGACGTCGACGTCCCGGGTCTGGGTGGTGCGCGACGGAGCCGTGCGCGAGGAGGCCTTCGACCCGCGTGACGTCGGCATCGACCTGGTGCCCGTCGAGGCGCTGCGCGGCGCCGACGCCTCGTACAACGCGGAGGTCGCCCGGCGGCTGCTCGACGGCGAGACCGGGCCCGTGCGGGACGCCGTGCTGCTCAACTCGGCGGCGGCGCTCGTCGCCCTCTCGCCGGGCGAGGGGAGCCTCGCGGAGCAGATCCGGGGCGGTATGGCGAAGGCGGCCGAGTCGATCGACTCCGGGGCCGCGAAGAAGGCCCTGGCGCGCTGGGTGGCGGCCAGCAACCGCTGACGTACCGACGTACCGACGCACGCCCTGAATGTGACGCAAGGCGCAGTCCGGATCCTGGACTGCGCCTTGCGCGTCGAAGATCGTGTGGCAAGATGCTGGACAGGTCATGAGTGACAGCGATTAGGCCCCGGCTTGCTGTCCGGCAACCCTCCGTCCGTGGCGGGGTGCCCCGGGTGAAGACCAGGCCGTACGCAGCAAGGCGTATGGCAAGCGCGGACCCCTCGCTACCAGGGGTCCTGGTCCTCGAGGGAGCAGTCTCGTGAGCAAGCGAATGCGGTAGGGCCTAGGGCCCCGTTCGCAGTACCCCCTCCGCCCGGCGAAGAGCGCCGCGCGTCGAGGCAACACCCGTACGCGGAGCAGCAGTTGTGCTGCCGCACGGGATCTTACGCAGCTGTTCCGTCTTGCTCGCAGGGAGATTTCGCCATGTCCGCACGCCCCGCCGCCGCCCAGGTCACCGCCACCGACGCCGACTCCGCCGACCCCTGCTGTGCCGCCCCGCTGCCGGTGCTCGGCCGGGACGTCACCGTGCCGCTCGTCACCGGTGGCGAGGTGACCTACGCCGCGCTCGACTACGCGGCCAGCGCCCCCGCGCTGCAGCGGGTGTGGGACGACGTCGCCGCCTACGCGCCGTACTACGGCAGCGTGCACCGCGGCGCCGGGTACCTCTCGCAGCTCTCCACCGACCTGTTCGAGAACAGCCGGGTCACCGTCGCCGAGTTCCTCGGCTGCCGGGAGGGCGACCAGGTCGTCTTCACCCGGTCGACCACCGACTCGCTCAACCTGCTCGCCGCCGCGCTGCCCGCCGACTGCCAGGTCTTCGTCTTCGAGACCGAGCACCACGCCTCGCTGCTGCCCTGGCGCGACGCCCGCGTGACCTACCTGAACGCTCCCCGCACCGCGGACCAGGCCGTCGAGACCCTGGAGCGCGCGCTGGCCGACCGCGATCCCTACGGGCCCGCCCTGGTCTGCGTGACCGGCGCGTCGAACGTCACCGGTGAGCTGTGGCCGGTCAGGGAGCTGGCCGCCGCCGCCCACGCGCACGGCGCCCGGATCGTCCTGGACGCCGCGCAGCTCGCGCCCCACCACCCGGTCTCCATCAGCGAGTTGGACGTAGACTGGGTCGCCTTCTCCGGCCACAAGCTGTACGCGCCCTTCGGCTCGGGCGTGCTCGCGGGCCGCTCCGACTGGCTGCAGTCCGCCGAGCCCTACCTCGCGGGCGGCGGCGCCTCGCGGAAGGTGGCGCGGCGCACCGACGGCGGTGTGGACGTGGAGTGGCACGACACCGCGGCGCGGCACGAGGCCGGTTCGCCGAACGTCATCGGCGTGTACTCGATCGCCGCCGCCTGCAAGGCGCTCACCGAGGCGGGCTTCGACGAGCTCGTGTCCCGTGAGCGGCACCTCATCGCCAAGGTCCGCGAGGGCCTCGCCGAGGTGCCCGCCGTGAAGGTCCTCTCGCTCTTCGGCGACGACGCCCCGCGCGTCGGAGTCATCTCCTTCGTCGTCGACGGCTGGAACAGCTCGCACTTCGCGGCGGCGCTCTCCGCCGAGTACGGCATCGGCGTACGCGACGGTCTGTTCTGCGCCCACCCGCTGGTGCGCACCCTGCTCGGCAGCGACCCGCAGACCCAGGGCGAGTGCGGTGCCCCCGAGGCCGCGCCCGGCGAGAAGTCGCTGAACGCGATCCGGGTGAGCTTCGGCGCGGGCACCCCGGACGAGCACGTCGACCGCTTCGTGCGCGCCGTAAAGGAGCTGGTGGCGGACGGCGCGCGGTGGAACTACCGCACCGAGGACGGGCGTTGCGTGCCGGACACCAGCGCCGCCTGACGGTCCGGCAGGCGTGAGCCGAGGACGATCATCCGCAGGGCGCGCTCGGTCGCGTCGGTGAGGAACTCACCGCCGCGCCCCAGCGCCTCGGTGAGCGAGACCGGGGCGGGCAGGATCGCGCTGTAGGCGTCCACGCCCGCCGCCCGTACGTGGTGTGCGCCGTGGCCGATGGTGCCCGCGAGGACGAGGACGGGACGGCCCGACCGCTTGGCGCGCCGCGCCACCTCGGCGGGGATTTTCCCGCGCGGCGTCTGGTGGTCGAGGGCGCCCTCGGCGGTGACGACGAGGTCGGCGGCGGCGAGGCGGGCGTCCAGGTCCAGGTGGTCGAGGAGGACGTCGAAGCGGGGGAGCAGCCGGGCGCCGAGGGCGGCGAGTCCCGCGCCCAGACCGCCGGATGCGCCCGTGCCGGGGCCGAGGGCGAGGTCCTCGCGGACGTCGAGGTCACGGGTCAGGACGTGGGCCCAGTGTTCGAGGGCGGCGGCCAGTACCTCGACCTGGGTGGGCGTGGCGCCCTTCTGGGGGCCGAAGACGCGGGCCACGCCGCGTTCGCCGGTCAGGACGTTGAAGGGGTTGCAGGCGACGCGGATCTCGGTGTCCTTCAGACGGGGGTCGAGTCCTGCCGGGTCGATGCGGCACAGGCGGGTCAACTCCCTTCCGCCGTGCGGGAGTTCCCAGCCGTCCGCGTCCAGGAGCCGGGCACCCAGTGCCTGCAGCGCGCCGGCGCCCCCGTCGGACGTACCGGAGTCCCCGCAGCCCACCAGGATGCGGCGGGCCCCCGCGTCCAGGGCGGCGCGGATCAGCTCGCCGACTCCGTACGTCGTGGTGGCGCCCGGATCGCGCAGCTCGCGCGGGACCAGGGAGAGCCCGGCCACGGCCGCCATCTCGACGACCGCCGTGCCGTCCGGCAGCAGCGCGAAGTGGGTGCCGACGCGCTGGCCGACGGGTCCGGTGGCGGGCAGTGCGACCAGCCGGCCGCCGCCCGTGGCGGCCAGGGCGCGCGCGGTGCCTTCGCCGCCGTCCACCAGCGGGATCAGATCGGTCACCGCGTGCGGGAGGACACGGCGTACTCCTTCGGCGATGGCCTCGGCCGCGGACTGCGCGGACAGGGACTCCTTGAAGCCGCTGGGGGCGATGGCGAAACGGGTCAGCATGAGGGTCTCCAGGGCAGAGGGGGCTGATGGGCGAGGGGGGAGCGCCCCGAAGGGGCGCGGGGCTGTGACGTCGGCGGCTGCGCCGCGAAGGGGGTCCCCCTGTTCGAGCGAAGTCGAGAACTTGGGGGAGCGACCAGCCCCCACCGGCCCGCAGATGACGTTCCGGCACAGCGCTCAGCGAACCGGCACGCCGAGCAGCGGCCACAGCGCGACGGCGAAGAGCAGGACGAGTGCGGCGGTCAGCGGTGCCAGGACCGCGGAGAGGCGCAGCAGGTCGCGCGGGGTGTAGGTGGGGGTGCCCGGCACCTCGGCGAAGAGCGTGACCGGCTTCGCGGAGGCGGGCAGGGTGTGGCAGAAGCCCGCGGCGGCGGTGGAGGCGAGGGCCGCGGCGACCGGGTTGACGCCCGCGCCGACGGCCGCCGCGACGACCAGCGGCACCAGGACCGACGAACGGGCCGAGCGGGACTGCAGGATCAGATGCGCGGCCGTGCTGACCGCTATGACCACCGTCAGGAACAGCCAGGGCGGCACATCCAGCGGCACCCCGCCCACCAGCCACTTCGCCGCCCCCGAGTCGGCGAGCGCGACGCCCATCGCCATCGTCGCCGCCATGAAGAGCAGCAGCGACCAGGGCACCGTCTTCAGCGCGTCCTTCAGGCGTACGGTGCCGAGCGCCGGGGAGGAGGCGACGACCGCGCCGATCAACGCGACGACGGCGGGCGGCACTTGGTGCAGAGGCTCACTGCACCAGAGCACGACGACGGTCGCCAGGAGCAGCGCGCAGCGGGTCTCGGCCGACTCCCAGGGGCCGGTGACGGGCTGCTCGCTGTGCTCCTGGAGCTGCTCGACCGTGATGTGGACAGAGCTGCCGGGACCCTTGCGGTCCGCCCGCTTCGTCGTCGTCAACAGCACGGCCTCCGCCGCGAGATGGGACGAGGCGATGGCGAGCGGCAGGCCGAGCAGCAGCCACTGCGTGAAGCCGATCCGCTCGCCCGTCGCCTCCCACAGGACCGACACCGTGATCAGATGCGCTCCCGCGCCGATCAGGGTCGCGACCGCGGAGAGCAGGATCACGGTCGGGAAGAGCAGCGCGAGCATCACGACCAGTCGCTTCCGGTCGGCGAGGACCTTGGCGAGGGCCAGGAAGACGGGCAGCGCGAGCGCGGCGCGCCCCGAGGTGGCCGGCACCGCGAACGCCGTGACGACGAGCGCCGCCGTCGTCAGATGCGTCAACTGCCGTACGCTGCGAGCCCCGCTGACCAGGAAGGCCGCCGCCCGCCCCGCCAGACCGCTGCGGGCCACGGCGGCCGCGAGCACGAAGGCGCAGATCAGCAGCCAGACCGTCTCGTCGCCGAGGGTGCCGAAGAGCGTGTCGCTGCTGATCACGCCGGTCGCGGTGAGCGCGAGGCCCGCGCCGAGCGCTATGTACGTGTCGTCGATCGGCGTACCGATCCACGCGCAGGTCGCCAGGGCGAACACGGCGAGGGTGAGACGGGCGTCGCCGCCCAGGCCGGGGAAGTTGCCGGGCACCACGAGCAGCGCGCAGAGGCTGAGCGCTGTGCAGAGGGTGATGGCTTGGCGCGGGTTCAGGGTCACACATTGAGCGTCGGGCCCGGCTGTGAGCCCTCAATGAGCCGTGGATGAAAGGAAGTTCACCCGGGGCTGGGGGGGCTACCCCGGCAGCCGGTATCCCATCCCGCGCACCGTCTCCACCCGCTCCGCGCCCAGCTTCTTGCGCAGCGCCCTGACATAGACGTCCACGATGTTGGACCCCGGGTCGAAGTCGTAGCCCCACACGTGGGAGAGGATCTGCTCGCGTGAAAGGACCTGCCCCGGATGGCGCAGGAACAGTTCGAGCAGCACGAACTCACGGGCCGTCAGATCCACTGTGCGCTCGCCCGAACGCGCCCTGCGGGTGCGCAGATCCAGCGTCAGCTCGCCGCTGCGCAGGACCGTCACCTCGGGGGCCCGCGCCGCCGTGCGCAGCCGCAGCCGCACCCGCGCGAGGAGTTCCTCGAAGCGGAACGGTTTGGTCATCCAGTCGTCGGCGCCGCCCTCAAGGCCCGCCACCGTGTCCCGGACCGAGTCGCGGGCCGTCAGCACGATGACCGGCGTGGTCACCCGCGACTCGCGCAGCTGGCGCAGGACCGTGAATCCGTCCTTGCCGGGCAGCCCGATGTCCAGGACGACCAGGTCGAAGCCGCCGGTCAGGGCGTAGTCGTAGGCCGCCTCTCCGTCGCCGACGACACTGGTGGTGAAGCCGTTGGCGCGCAGCCCCTTCTCGACGAACGAGGCGATGCGTTCCTCGTCCTCGACGATGAGTATCCGGTTCATGACTGCTCCGTTTCCTGCGGCGCCATGGCCCGCAGTACGAGTACGAAGGTGGCGCCGCCGCCTTCAGTTGTGCGCAGCTCGACCTGCCCGCCGTGCCCTTCGGCGATCGCCCGCACGATGGCGAGGCCGAGCCCGGCACCGGTGGCGCGGGAGCCGCGGCGTGCCGTGCCGCGCCGGAACCGCTCGAAGATCACCGCGGCGTCCTGCGCCTGCACGCCGGGCCCGCTGTCCGCGACGTACAGCTCGACCCGTCCGGGTGAGGTGCGAGAGCCGATGCTGACGCGCTGGCCCTGCACGGTGTGCTGCACCGCGTTCTGCGCGAGCTGCACCATCGCCTGGGTGATGCGCTGGGGGTCCAACGAGGTCTCGGCGTCGGCGACTTCGGCGAGGTGCCAGTCGCGGTCGCCCAGGGCCCGTGCCTTGACGAAGACATCGGCGGTCAGCTCGGCGAGCTGCACCGGCTCGGGGGTGACGAAGTCGGGGCGCTCCGCCTTGGCGAGAAGCAGCAGGTCCTCGACGATGCGGCTCATCCGGTCGAGCTCCTCCATCACGATCCGGACGGTCTCCTCGCGCTCGGCCGCGTTCTCGGTGGCGGTCCCCATCAGCTCCAGATGGCCGCGCACGATGGTGATGGGGGTGCGCAGCTCGTGGCCCGCGTCGTCGACGAACTCGCGCTGCGCCGCGAAGGCCCGCTCCAGGCGGTCCAGCATGCCGTTGAACGTTTCGGCGAGCGCCGCGATGTCGTCCCGTCCCTGCACCGGGATGCGCTGGGTCAGATCCTGCTCGGTGAGCTGCGCGGCCGTCGTACGCACCAGGCGTACGGGCTTGAGGATGCGGCCCGCGACCGCCCAGCCGATGCCGGTCGTCATCAGGAGCGCCACTCCGGAGATCGCGAGCAGCATCGTGAACACGTCGCCCGCCTTGGCCTGTTCGCCGGCGGGGTGGAAGGCCACGACGAACGCCGCCGGGGGATGCCCGGCGCTCGCCCCGATCTGCACCTTCGCCCAGCGGATCTCGCCCCGGTCGCGGTGCAGCGTGCCGGAGCCGTCGGAGGAGTCGAAGACGGCCTTGAGCGCGGCGGAGTCCTTGGCGAGCGGATGGTCGACGCGCAGCTCGCGGGACTGCTCCTTGGTGGCGGGCGCCCTGCCGTCACGGCCGACCAGACCGAGCAGTTCCTCGTCGGGGTCGGCGTACTGCCGCTGCAGGTAGAGACTGAGCAGCGGGTCGGGGTCGGTGAACTGCTCGCCGGTGCGCGGATCGACCCCTTCGCGTACGAAGTTGGTGAACTCCCCGGTCTCCTGGACCAGGAGGCGGTCGATGCGGTGGTCCACGTCGCGCAGGAGCACCGAGCGGGTCGTGGCGGCCACCGCGGCGAGAGCGACGGCCATCACGAAGAGCAGCCAGAGCAGGATGCGGACGCGTGCGGAGACCCAGCGGCGCGGCGGCTCAGCCGTCGTCACCGGGGCCGTCGTCGTCGTTGTCGCCCTGGGAGCCGCCTGATCCGGTGGAACCGCCGTCGTCCCCTTCGTTCCGGTCGTCGTCGTTGTCATCGCCGGAAGGATTCTCGCTGACCGGGGGCGGCTTCACCGTCTCGTCGCTGGGGGTGGGGCGCGGGGACGTGGGCGCGGTGGAGGGCGAGCCGCTCTCCAGCTCCACCTTGGGCGGCACCTTGGGCGACTCGGGGCTGTCGGTCAGGGCATAGCTGGTCGCGGCGATGCCCAGCGGTATCGCGACGACGGCGGCCAGGGCCGCCATGCGGTGGGAGAAGACCATGACAGCGAGGGTGTGGGACGTACCGCTTCGAAAGCATGAGCCGCAGATGAAGAAACCCTCATGCGGTGGACGCGGCCACGGCTAGGAGTCGAGGCCGATCGCGAACGCGGCCTCAAGGTCGTGCTGCGAGTACGTGCGGAACGCGACGTGCGTGTCCGTCGCCTCCACGCCCGGGATCTTGCTGATCTTGCCGGGGATGACGTCGGCCAGATCGTCGTGGCGGCCGACGCGGACCATGGCGATCAGGTCGTACGTCCCCGTCACGGAGAAGACCTCGCTGACGCAGTCGAGCGCGGCGATCGACTCGGCGATCTCCGGGATCCGGTCCACGCTGGTCTTGATGAGCACGATCGCGGTGATCACGGCTGACTGTCTCCCTCGGTAGCCGGTGCTGGCTTCTTCACTCTAGCCGCCCTCCTGTAGCGGCCCCACGCGTACAGAAACCCTAGGGAGAACCCGACGAGGTGGGCCAGATAGGCCACCCCGGGACCCTGTCCGCCCTGCAGCGCGGCCAGCCACTGGAGCGTCACCCAGAACGGCAGCACCACCCAGGCGGGGAACCGCAGCGGCAGGAAGAAGAGGAACGGGAAGAGGCTGGTGACCCGCGCCCTGGGGAAGAGCTTGAGGAAGGCGCCGAGCACCGCCGAGATCGCCCCCGACGCGCCCACCAGGGTCTGGTCGGACCCCGCGTGCGCGACCGCGTAGGCGAGCAGGGCGAGATAGCCGCAGCCCAGGTAGAAGAGCGCGAACTGGACGTGCCCCATCCGCTCCTCCACCATCGCCCCGAAGACGTAGAGGAAGAGCATGTTGCCGAGCAGATGCAGCCAGCTGCCGTGCACGAAGAGCGCGGTGGCCGGGGTGAGCGCGGCGCGCGGCACCCCGCCGATCAGCTCGGAGGGGACCACGCCCCAGCGCCGGAAGTAGTCCTGCTGGGCGGCGAGCAGCGCGTCACCGGTGCCGTACACGGGATTGAGCCCGGACACCGGGGAGATCAGGAAGACCAGACAGCAGACGGCGATCAGGCCGTACGTCACCGGGGCCGACTGGCCCCTGATCAGCCGGACGGCCGTCGTACCCCATGCGTTGATCATGAACAGAGCATGACGTAACGGACGCTACCCGCACAGACCGCCTCGCCGCCGTGGACGCCGCCGCATGGAGACCCTTACAGGCCTTAGGGTTACGGGCACCACGCACCATGGAATTTTGAAGGAAGGCGAACAGCCACGATGACGGTTCCCCTGCCGACCGACACGACCCGGTGGCGCTGCACGCTCTGCGGCAACCTCACGCGTTTCGACGTGACCCGCTCCTCGAAGGTCGTCGAGTATGTGCACCTCGACCTGGCCGGTGAGTCGAACGTCGAGGAACGCGAGGTGGTCAGTGAGACCATCGAGTCGGTGCGCTGCCGCTGGTGCAACGCGGTGGACAAGGTGGAACTCGTGGACAGGCCGGGCGCCGGCTCCTGAGGGAGCGGGCCCCGCACAGCTAGTGGGGTGAGCGATGGTGGAGAGCGCGAGCGGGGAGCCGGACGACGGCGCCGCTGAGGTGCTCGACCGCCCGCTGCCCGACGGGGTGCGCCGCCGGGTCGTCCAGATCGTCTCGGACGGCTTCGGCGGTCTCACGGTGAGCGAACTGCCCGCCCAGTTGCGGCAGTACGCCCGTTTCACCCCGACCCGGCGCGTGAAGTTCGCCGGCAACGCGATGGCGACCGCCCTGGAGGGCGACGCGCTCTTCCGGCAGCGCATCGGCGAACGTCTCAGAGAGGCCCAGCCCGAACTCACCGGCGCCCTGGACGCGGGCTCGCCGCCCCCGGCCGCGGATCCGCTCGATGTGGCGGCCGCGGCCTATGTGCTGCGCCCCACCGGCTGGGTGAAGCTGGTGACCGCCGCGGGCGAGGAGGCCCAGCGGGCGGACGCCGAGCGCGTCGACGACGAGACCAGGGCCGAGCTGGAGCGGCTGCGCGAGGAACTCGCGGCGGCCCGCGGCCAGACCAAGGCCGAGACGGAGCGGCTGCGCACCGAGCTCGAGGCGGCGAAGAAGGAAGCCGAATCGATGCATCGCAAGCTGCGCGGGGCGCTCAGCGACGTCAAGCGCGGCGAGGCGGCCCTGCGCAAGGCCGCTGCCGACGCCGACGCGGTGCGCGCCGAGGGCCAGGCGCAGGTGTCCGCCGCCGAGAGCGAGACCCGGCGGCTCAAGGCCAGGCTCGGCGAGACCGAGGCGGCCCTTGAGGCCAGCCGCAGGGCGGCACGTGAGGGCCGCAGCGTCGAGGACATGCGGGTGCGGCTGCTCCTGGACACGGTCCTGGAGGCCACGCAGGGGCTGCGCCGCGAACTCGCCCTGCCGCCCGTGTCGGTGCGGCCCGCCGAGACCGTGGACGCCGTCGAGCCGGGGCGGATGACGCCGAAGGACATCGCGGCCCGCGCGCTCTCCGAGAACGATCCGGCCATCCTGGACCAGCTCCTCGCGCTGCCGCAGGCGCACCTGGTCGTGGACGGCTACAACGTCACCAAGACCGGCTATCCGACGATGCCGCTGGAGAAGCAGCGCCTTCGCCTGCTCGGCTCGCTCTCGCAGCTCGCCGCGCAGACCGGCGCCGAGGTGACGTGCGTCTTCGACGGGGCCGAACTCGCCGCGCCCGTGCTGCTCGCGCCGCCCCGCGGGGTGCGGGTGCTGTTCTCCAAGCCGGGCGTCACGGCGGACGAACTGATCCGCCAGCTGGTGCGCGCGGAGCCTCCAGGGCGCCCCGTGGTCGTCGTCTCGACCGACCGCGAAGTGGCCGACGGGATCGCGAAGGCGGGGGCGCGGCCGGTCGCTTCGGTCGTCCTCCTGAAGCGGCTTTCGCGCGGCTAAGGGTGCCTGAGTAACTGCTGTTCCTTATGCCCGAATTGGGGCGACGCCTGTTGCGACGTAGCGTCAATTGCCCCTCACTGCCTGTGCGTCAAGGGTAAAGAATGCGCCGGACCGTCGACTTTTTCATGGTCAGGATTTGAACTGATCACGAGAAGGTCACTAGGGTCTCGCCTCGAACCTCCGCTCGGTTGATCACCCATCCGGGGTGACAGCGGTGGTACCCGCCCACCGGGTCTCGGTAGGCGGCTGGAGGAAGAAGGAGCCGCCTTCGTGGCGTCCCACCGTCGACCCAAGCAGCCGAGCCGCGCCCGTGTGACCGTGCTCACCGCGACCGCCGCCGCTGCCGTGGCCCTCACCTCGCAGGCCGCCAACGCCTCGCCCAGCGAGAAGCCGAGCAAGGACGAGGTCAAGTCCAAGGTCGACAAGCTCTACGAGGACGCCGGCCGGGCCACCGACCGGTACAACGGCGCCAAGGAGAAGCAGGAGAAGCTCGAGAAGGAGATCGGCGAGCTTCAGGACAAGGTCGCCCGCGGCCAGGAGGACCTCAACGACCTGCGCAGCGGCCTCGGTTCGATGGCCAGCGCGCAGTACCGCTCCGGCGGCATAGACCCCTCCGTCCAGCTCTTCCTCTCCGCCGACCCGGACGACTACCTCGACAAGGCGTCCACCATGGACCAGTTGAGCAGTCAGCAGGTCGAGGCGCTCAAGAAGGTCCAGGACAAGCAGCGGACCCTCGCGCAGGAGCGCAAGGAGGCTTCCGACAAGCTCAAGGACCTCGCCGACACGCGCAAGGAACTGGGCAAGAAGAAGAAGGAAGTCCAGAGCAAGCTCGGCGCCGCCCAGAAGCTGCTCAACACCCTGACCGCCAAGGAGAAGGCGGAGCTCGCCGCGAAGGAGCAGCGCGCGAGCCGCGATGCCGGCGACCGCGTGGACCTCGGCAAGGAGGCCCCGGCCTCGCAGCGCGGCCAGGCCGCCCTCAGCGCCGCCGCGACCCAGCTCGGCAAGCCGTACGTCTCCGGCGGCAGCGGCCCCAACTCCTACGACTGCTCGGGCCTCACGCAGTGGGGTTACAACCAGGCCGGTGTGCAGATCACCCGCACCACCTACACCCAGCAGAACGACGGCACGAAGATCGGCCGCAGCGAGCTGAAGCCGGGCGACCTGGTGTTCTTCAACAGCCTCGCGCACGTCGGCTTCTACGCGGGCAACGGCCAGGTCCTGCACGCCCCGAAGCCGGGTGCCGTGGTGCGCTACGAGTCGATGAGCACGATCGGCTCCTTCCAGTTCGGCGTCCGCATCTGAAACGACCGGCGTGCCGCCCGAACGGGCGAATTCCGCCGACTGCCGCTGACTCAACGCCCCGTCCTCGACCTGCGTCGATGGCGGGGCGTCCGGCTGAGTATGGGCGACCCCCGTCGCGTTGCGTGATAGCTTGCGCGCTGTCCGTCAGCTCCGGCCGCCGGGCCTACCGCCGGACGGGCGGGAAGTGACGCCTGTGGAGGCACGCGTAAGACCGGAACGCAGCGTCCGGCAGGGGCCCGTGAAGCAGGAACCCGCCGGAAGCCGGTCCGCGACGCGGGCCGGCAGGCCGGAGCCTCGGCCGCCGTGCCGCGGAGGACGTCAATGTCGCGCGCATTCCCCGACCGTCGGGGGCGTCAGCGGAAGAGGAGAGCGGCTTCCCTTGGGATCCCATCGTCGTCCCGCAGATTCCGGACTCGACCGGGGTGCGCGTGGCACCCGCAGCACCGTTCTTTCCGTCGCGGCGGCCACCGCTGCCGCCGCTCTCGGAGCCGCTCCCGCGGGCGCCGCTCCCCAGGACACCCCGTCCGACACCAAGGCCAAGGTGGACCGCCTCTACGAGGAGGCGGAGAAGGCCACCGAGTCGTACAACAAGGCCGACGAGCGCGCCGACACCCTGCGCACGCAGGTGGAGCGGGCCAAGGACAGCGTCGCCCGCGGCCAGGAGCGGATCAACACGATGCGCGGGGCGCTCGGCGCGCTCGCCGGGGCGCAGTACCGCTCGGGCGGCATCGACCCCTCGCTCGCCCTGATGCTCTCCGCCGACCCGGACGGCTATCTGGACAAGGCGGCGGCGCTCGACCGCATCGGCGCCCGCCAGGCCGACGAACTCACCGACCTGCGGCGGGCCCAGCGCTCCCTCACCCAGGAGCGCACGGAGGCCACCCGCAAACTCGCCGAGCTGGAGAAGAGCCGCACCGCCGTCGCCCGCCACAAGCGCACCGTCGAGCACAAGCTCGCCAAGGCGCGGCGGCTGCTCAACTCCCTGCCGTCGCAGGAGCGCGCGGCGTACGACAGGGCGTCGCGCTCGGGCCGCGGCGAGCTGCCCGACCCCGGCGGTGCCGCGCCCGCCTCGTCGCGGGCCGCGGCCGCCATCGCCGCGGCACGCTCGGCGGTCGGCAAGCCGTACATCTGGGGCGCCAACGGCCCCTCCGGCTTCGACTGTTCGGGGCTCACGCAGTGGTCGTACGCACAGGCGGGCGTCGGTCTGCCGCGTACCTCGCAGGCCCAGCGGTACGCCGGACGGCAGGTGCCGCTGGCCCAGGCGCAGCCCGGTGACCTCGTCGCCTACCGGGACGACGCCAGTCACATCGGGATGTACATGGGCAACGGCCAGGTCGTGCACGCGCCCTACCCCGGAGCGGCCGTGCGCTACGACCCGGTGGGCATGATGCCGGTGTCGTCGGTGACGCGGATCTGACCGGCGTCGCGCCGCCCGCTCGCCGTACGATCTGAGTCATGGCTGGTCGCTGGCGTGTCTGGGGGGTGCCGGCGCTCTGTGCCGCGCTGCTCGCCGGGTGCGGGGGGCCGACGGCTCCCGATGCCGCCCCCGTCGAGGTGCGGCGGCTGCTGGAGCGGCGCGCGGACGCGGTGCTCGACCGGGACGCGGCGGCGTACCGCGCGACCGGGCGCCCGGCCGAGGCCTACGACAACCTCCGCGACGTCCCGCTGGATTCGTGGGAGTACCGCCTGACCGCCTTCGACCGCGACGGCACCCGCGCCACGGCCACCGCCGAGCTGCGCTACCGGATCAAGGGCTACGACCGCGCGCCGCTCAGCACCCTGCGCTCGCTCTCGCTGAAGGAGCGCGACGGACGGTGGTACGTCGCCGCCGAGCGGCCCGCGAAGAAGGCCACCGAGCAACTCTGGGACCAGGGGCCCGTCGCGTCCGTACGGGGCACGCACAGCCTCGTCCTGGGCGTCGGGCGGGGCGAGCGGGAGACCGCGGAGCTGCGCGGCTACGCGGAGCTCGCCGACCGCGCGGTGCCGGCGGTGCGGGACGCCTGGCCGGGGAAGTGGCCGGAGCGGGTCGTCGTGCTCGTGCCCGAGTCCCTGGACGGCATGGCGGGGCTGCTGGGGGCGCCGGCCTCCGGCTACCAGGGGATCGCGGCGGTGACCACGGGGGAGGCGGGTGGCTCCGGGCGGACGCCGGCCGACCGGATCATCGTCAACCCGGAGGCGTACGGCGTGCTCGGCGACTTCGGCAAGCAGGTCGTCCTCACCCACGAGACGACCCATGTCGCCACCCGCGCGGACACCTCACCGGCCACCCCGCTGTGGCTCTCCGAAGGCCTCGCCGACTGGGTGGGCTACCGGGGCACGGGCCGCTCGGCCACGCAGGCGGCGCCCGAACTGCGGCGCGCCGTCCAGGAGTCGCGGCTGCCGGCCGCGCTCCCCGAAGACGGCGACTTCGGCTTCAGCGGGGACGCGGGGAAGCTGGCGCAGGCCTACGAAGGCGCGTGGCTGGCCTGCCGGATGATTGCCGACCAGTGGGGCGAGGAACGTCTGACGGCCTTCTACGAAGCGGTCGGCGAGCACAAGAAGAGGCCCGGTGCGGTGGAGGACGCCATGAAGGAGGTCCTCGACACCACTCCGGAGGAGTTCACGGCGCGGTGGCGTACGTATCTGCGGGAGCAGTTGGGCTGACCTCTCCGGAGAGGGCCGGTCCGCGCTCCGGGCCGCGCGGCTCGGACACCGTCCGCCGCCACAGGTTCCGGCAGGCGAGCAGGGTCGCCGCGACGAGCAGGCCATTGCGTACGAGGAGCAGGGCGACGCCCAGCGGATCACTGGTCACCACGTGCGAGAACCAGACCGGGAACTCCAGGAACGTGACGAACGAGGCGGCGAGCACCAGACGGACCGGAAGCACCATCCGGCTGGTGCGGAAGGCCAGGCACACCGCCGCGACCCCGACCAGCCAGACCAGGTACTGCGGGCTGATCACCCGGCTCGTCACCGTGAACATCAGCACGGTGACGAACGCCGCGTCCGCGACCGTCCCCGCCGACCAGGCCCGCGCCCGCAGCCGCCACACCACGAGCCAGCAGAAGGCCGCCACGGACAGCGCCTGCGCGGCCGTGCTCACCAACGGGACGTACGGGCCGAGGAACTCCACAGAGCCGTAGTTGAGCTGCACCCGCCCCGGCCAGCCGAAGTGCCGCGCGACATGGAAGACGAGCGCGCCGAGCGACTCCACCTCGGTGCCCCGGTCGCGCTGGAAGGCCAGGAAGGCGAGCGCGCCCGGCATCGTCACCAGGAAGGCGAGGGCGAGGCCGAGCGCGGTCACGACGGCCGCGCCCCAGGAGCGCCGGGTCGCCCGCCCGCGCGGGGTCCCGGCCAGGATCAGTACCGGCCACACCTTGAGCAGCGCGCCGAACCCGGCGAGCGCGCCCAGCGTGCGCGGATGCCGGGCGCCCGCGAGCAGCGCGGCGACCGCGACGGCCGTGACCAGCACGTCGTACCGGGCATAGACGGTGGGCCCGAGCAGTGCCACGCCCGCGACCCACACCCAGGCCCCGCGCGGCGACCTGCCGGGCCGCCGGCCCGCGTACAGGAGCAGCGCGCAGACGAACGCGTCGGCGAGCAGGGCGAGCACGTAGAAGGCCGTGGGATAGGCGAGGAACGGCAGCAGCGCGGGGGAGAGGATCGCGAGGGCCGCGGCGGGCGGGTACTGCCAGGTGACGTCGTCGAGCGGGAACGTGCCGGTGCGCAGGACCTCGTACCAGCCCTGGTAGATGACGGAGACGTCGCTGGTCACGTCGGGGCCGGGGGCGGTGAGCACCTTGAGGACGCAGAGCAGCAGGAGCGTCCTCGTCAGGAACCAGACGGTCAGGATCCGCGCCACGCGCATCGAGCCCCTTTTCATGTGTTTCATCGTGATTCGCGCAGTCATGATGCCGGGCGGAACCGTAGATGACCCAAGAGGCGGGGCCGTGCCGCGCGGCCGTCGGCTTTCGGTACTGTCGGCGACGATGCACAAGACCCTGATCGTCACGAACGACTTCCCGCCCAGGCCCGGTGGCATCCAGGCGTTCCTGCACAACATGGCCCTTCGCCTGGACCCCGAGCAGCTCGTCGTCTACGCCTCGACCTGGAAGCGCGGCCGCGAGGGCGCCGAGGCGACGGCCGCCTTCGACGCCGAGCAGCCCTTCAAGGTCGTACGCGACCCCACGACGATGCTCCTTCCGACCCCCCGCGTCACCCGGCGCGCCGTCTCGCTCCTGCGTGAACACGGCTGTACGTCGGTGTGGTTCGGGGCGGCGGCACCGCTCGGCCTGATGGGTTCCGCGCTGCGCAAGGCGGGCGCCACGCGGCTCGTGGCGACGACCCACGGCCACGAGGCCGGCTGGGCGCAGCTGCCCGCCTCCCGCCAACTCCTGCGCCGGATCGGCGAGTCGACGGACACGATCACCTATCTCGGTGAGTACACCCGCTCGCGGATCGCCGCCGCGTTGACGCCCGCGGCGGCCGGGCGGATGGTGCAACTGCCGCCGGGCGTCGACGAGAAGACGTTCCACCCCGGCTCGGGGGGCGACGCGGTGCGGGCCCGGCTCGGTCTGACGGACCGCCCCGTCGTGGTCTGCGTCTCCCGCCTGGTGCCGCGCAAGGGGCAGGACACGCTGATCCTCGCCATGCCGCGGATCCTGGCGCGGGAGCCCGACGCGGTGCTGCTGGTGGTGGGCGGCGGCCCCTACGAGAAGGAGCTGCGGAAGCTGGCCGCCGAGACGGGCGTCTCGGACTCGGTCCGCTTCACCGGCGCGGTGCCGTGGGAGGAGCTTCCCGCGCACTACGGCGCGGGGGACGTCTTCGCGATGCCGTGCAGGACGCGGCGCGGGGGCCTGGACGTGGAGGGCCTCGGCATCGTCTACCTGGAGGCTTCGGCGACGGGCCTTCCGGTCGTCGCCGGGGATTCTGGCGGGGCGCCGGACGCGGTGCTCGACGGTGAGACGGGGTGGGTTGTGCGGGGTGGCGTGCCCGAGGAGGCCGCGGACCGCATCGTCACCCTGCTCGGCGACGGGGAGTTGCGTCAGCGCATGGGGGAGCGGGGCCGGGAGTGGGTGGAGGAGAAGTGGCGCTGGGATCTTCTGGCCGAGCGGCTGAAGGAGTTGCTGTAGCGCCTAGTGGGATGCCGCGGGGGTTTGTCGGGCGACTGACTGCCGTCATGGGCTGGTCGCGCAGTTCCCCGCGCCCCTGAAAGCAGGGGCGCGGGGAACTGCGCGAGCAACCAGTCGCGACCGGGAGTCGCAGGAGAACACGGCCCCCCACGGCGAGTGGGCGAACCGTCAGCCCCGGTAAAGCGCCTCGATCTCGTCGGCGTAGTCCTTCGCCACCACACTCCGCTTCAGCTTCAGCGACGGAGTCAGATGCCCCGACTCCTCCGTGAACTGCGTGGCAAGAACGCGGAACTTGCGGACCGACTCCGCCTTGGACACCGCCGCGTTGCCGTCGTCCACCGCGCTCTGGATCGCCGCGAGGAGATCCGCGTCGTCACGGAGCGACGCCGCCGTGGAGCCCGCCGGTTTCCCGTTCTCCGCGGCCCAGCGGCCGAGGAACTCGTCGTCGACCGTGACCAGCGCGCCCACGAACGGGCGCCCGTCGCCGACGACCATGCACTCGGCCACGAGGGCGTGCGCGCGGATGCGGTCCTCGATGACGGCCGGGGCGACGTTCTTGCCGCCCGCCGTCACGATGATCTCCTTCTTGCGGCCGGTGATCCGCAGATACCCGTCCTCGTCGAGCGTGCCGATGTCGCCCGTGTGGAACCAGCCGTCGGCCAGCGCCTCTTCGGTCGCGCCCTCGTTGTTCCAGTACTGCGTGAACAGGTGCTCGCCGTGCAGCAGCACCTCGCCGTCGTCGGCGATCCGCACCACGGAGCCGGGCAGCGGCTGGCCGACCGTACCGATCTTCTGGCGGTCCCACGGGTTGAAGGCCGTGGCCGCGCAGGACTCGGTCAGGCCGTAGCCCTCAAGGACCGTGAAGCCGATTCCGCGGAAGAAGTGGCCGAGGCGCTCGCCGAGCGGCGCGCCGCCCGAGATCGCGTACTCGCCGCGACCGCCGAGGACGGCCCGCAGCTTGCTGTAGACCAGCTTGTCGAACGTCTTGTACTTGATCTTCAGACCCAGCGAGGGACCGCTCGGGGTGTCGAGCGCGCGGCTGTACGCGATCGCCGTGTCCGCGGCCTTGTCGAAGATCTTGCCCTTGCCGTCGGCCTGCGCCTTGGCGCGCGCCGAGTTGTAGACCTTCTCGAAGACGCGCGGGACGCCCAGGATCATGGTCGGCCGGAACGAGGCCAGCTCGTCCGTGAGGTTCTTGACGTCGGGCGCGTGGCCGAGCTTGATCGGCGCCATCAGCGCGCCGACCTGGACCAGGCGGCCGAAGACGTGCGCGACGGGAAGGAAGAGGAGCACCGAGCACTCACCGGTGCGGAACAGCGGCTTCAGGCGCTCCACCACGTTGCCGCACTCCGCGAAGAAGCTGCGGTGGGTGAGCACACAGCCCTTGGGGCGGCCTGTGGTACCCGAGGTGTAGACGATGGTCGCCGGGTCGTCGGCGCCCGCGACCGCGCTGCGCTCGTCGACGGTCTCCTCCGGGACGTCGGCGCCCGCCCGGTTCAGCTCGTCGACGCCGCCGCGCTCGATCTGCCAGACGTTCACCAGGTCGGGCAGCCGGTCGCGCACCGAGTCGACGGCGGCGGTGTGCGCGTCCGACTCGACGACGCAGGCCACGGCGCCGGAGTCGCCCAGGATCCACTGGATCTGCTCGGCCGAGCTGGTCTCGTACACGGGAACGGTGACCGCGCCCGCGCTCCAGATCGCGAAGTCGAGGAGCGTCCACTCGTACCGCGTACGGGACATCAGACCCACGCGGTCGCCGGGCCGGACGCCGGAGGCGATGAGTCCCTTGGCGGCGGCGCGCACCTCGGCGAGGAAGGTCTTGGCGGTGACGTCCTGCCAGCTGCCGTTCACCTTGCGGCCGATGACGGCGACATCCGGGTGCTGCACGGCATTTCTGCGGACGATGTCGGTCAGATTGCCGTCCGCGGGGACCTCGTACAGGGCCGGAAGGCTGAACTCGCGCAAGACTGCTGCTCCTACATAGGGCGCCGGCGCCACGACGTTGTGCGATGCGACGGTGCGGTCCAAGATCGGGCAGGTGCTCCTGGGGGGAACCTGGGGGTGAAGACGGCTGGAGCACTACTGGACTGCCCGGACGTTACCCATGGGTATGGCTTGTTCGGTAGGGGGTCCGGGCCAGATGTTCGGTGCGTCACACGACGTTGTGGTCTGAACCGCACAGTACGCCACGCACTTCCTGACTCGGAAGTAACCGCAGGTCCGCCCCTTCCTGAGGCCTCTACCCACCTTTGCCCGCTCGTTCTAGGGTGATCGCCATGCCAGGTTTCCGGATCAATGTGGTCAGTGACGTGCACGGCAACACCAAGGATCTAGCCCGCGCGGGCGAGGGCGCCGACGCCCTGATCTGCCTCGGCGACCTGGTGCTCTTCCTCGACTACGCCGATCACTCGCGCGGCATCTTCCCCGACCTCTTCGGCGAGGAGAACGCGGACGTCCTGGTGGAGCTGCGCACCGCCCGACGCTTCGACGAGGCCAGGGAGTTCGGCAGGCGCCTGTGGGCGGGCATAGACCGCGGCCCCGCCATCGAAGGGGCCGTGCGCAAGCAGTACGCCGAGCTGTTCGCCGCCTTCCCCGCGCCTACGTACGCCACCTACGGCAACGTCGACATACCGACCCTGTGGTCGGAGTACGCGGGCCCGGGCACCACCGTCCTGGACGGCCAGCGCGCCGAGATCGGCGGCCGGGTCTTCGGCTTCGTGGGCGGCGGACTGCGCACGCCCATGCGGACGCCGTACGAGATCAGCGACGAGGAGTACGCGGCCAAGATCGAGGCCGTCGGCGAGGTCGACGTGCTCTGTACGCACATCCCGCCGGACGTCCCCGAGCTCGTGTACGACACCGTCGCGCGCCGCTTCGAGCGGGGCAGTCGGGCACTGCTGGCAGCTCTTCACAAGACCCGCCCCCGGTACGCACTTTTCGGCCACGTCCATCAACCGCTCACCCGGCGCATGCGCATCGGCGCGACGGAGTGTGTGAACGTGGGTCACTTCGCGGGCACGGGCAGACCCTGGACCCTCGAGTGGTGACACGGGCCGCGGCCCGTGGAGCGGTGACGGCGGCCCATCCGGTGCGCGATAGCCTTCACGCGTCACACACGTACACCACCCCCCGCAGCGGACCGCATCTGGAGGAGCCACGGCGATGGCGGAACACACCAGCTCGAGCATCACGATCGAGGCGGCACCGGCCGAGGTCATGGGGGTGATCGCCGACTTCGCGCGCTACCCGGACTGGACGGGTGAGGTGAAGGAGGCCGAGGTGCTGTCCACCGACGACCAGGGCCGCGCCAAGGAGGTCCGCCTCGTCATGGACGCGGGCGCGATCAAGGACGACCAGACGCTGGGCTACACCTGGAGCGGCGACAACGAGGTCAGCTGGACCCTCGTCAAGTCCCAGATGCTGCGGTCGCTCGACGGGTCGTACGTCCTGAAGCCGTCCGGCAAGGGCACCGAGGTCACGTACAAGCTGATCGTCGACGTGAAGATCCCGATGCTGGGCATGATCAAGCGCAAGGCGGAGAAGGTCATCATCGACCGCGCGCTGGCGGGTCTGAAGAAGCGGGTGGAAGCCGGGGCGTAGCGCCCCGCGCCCCTCGGGGCGCCACCTGCCACGGCGTAACGTTCACCCTTATGCGCACCCTCCTGATCACCGGCCCCGGCGGCTCCGGCCGCACCACCGTCGCCGCGGCCACCGCGCTGAACGCCGCCCGCGCAGGGCGCCGCACCCTCCTGATCACCGCCGACCGCGTCGGCACCGCCCCCGCGTCGGGGCTCACCGTCGAGCGGCTGACCCCCGGCGAAGAGTTCCGCGACGACCTCCTCGCCCTGCAGAAGCGGGCCGAGTCCGCCCTCGACCTGCTCGGGGCCGGGCGGCTCGAGGGCGAGGAGCTGACCCCGCTGCCCGGCAGCGACGAGCTGGCCCTGCTGCGCGCCCTGCGCGACGCCGGACAGGCCGGGTACGACACCGTGGTCGTGGACCTCCCCCCGGCGCCCCGCGCCCTGGCCCTGCTCGCGCTCCCCGAGCAGCTCCGCCGCTATCTGCGCAGGCTGCTTCCGGCCGAACGGCAGGCCGCCCGCGCCCTGCGCCCCATGCTCGGCCGGATCGCCGGCGTCCCGATGCCCGCCGCCTGGCTGTACGAGACCGCGGCCCGCTGGGACGCCGAACTCGCCGCCGCGCAGGCCGTGATCGAGGACGCGGGCACGACCGTACGGCTGGTCGCCGAGCCGGGACCCGCAGGCGCCGACGCCGTGCGCGCCGCCACCACCGGGCTCGCCCTGCAGGGGCTGCGCACCGACGCCGTTCTCGCCAATCGCGTGCTGCCCGACGACACCGCCGACACCTGGCTCGCCGGGCTCGTCGCCCAGCAGCGCAAGACCCTGGCCGAGTGGTCGGGGACGTACGGCGGAGAACTGCGCCTCCTCCCGCACCTGGGGCACGATCCCCGTGACGCCGACGATCTGGCCGCCCTGGACGTGCCCGCACCGGGCGCCGCCCCGGAAGCCGCCGAGTGGCCCGTCACCGACGCCCTCGCCGACGACGGCGTCCTCGTCTGGCACATCCCGCTCCCCGGCGCCGTACGCGAAGAGCTCGGACTGATCCGGCGCGGCGACGAACTGGTCGTCACGGCGGGCCCGTTCCGCCGCATCGTCACCCTGCCGTCCGCCCTGCGCCGCTGCACCGTCGCGGGCGCGGGACTTCGCGAGGGGGAGCTGCGGGTGCGGTTCGCCCCCGACCCCGATCTGTGGCCGCGGACACGGTGAACGGCCTACCGCCGTTCGGGTAACGTCGAGAGTACGAATCCCATAGGCCGCCCTCCGCAGGAGTCAGTCCGTCATGAGCGATGCCACCGAGCGCGAAGTGCCCGAGCCCGAAGCGGCCGCCACCGACGCCGATGCCTGGGAGAAGGCGTGCGCCGAGGACCTCGCGGCGGAGAAGGCGCGGCGCCGCGCCCAGTACGGGCCGCCGCCCGGCTCGGCCGGCGAGGAGCTGCGCAAGCTCGTCGACGCCGTCTCGGAGAAGCTGTCCGGACTCCAGACGCCGCTGCTCGGCGCGGTCGCGCAGGGTGCCGTCGAGCAGACGGTCAAGCAGGTCGTCCAGCAGGCGAAGGCCGCCGTCGAACCGGTCATCGAGCGCAACCCCGACGTCTTCGACCACCTCGCCGCCGCGGGCTCCGAACTGCTCGCCGCCTACCGCTCCGCGGTCGAGGGCCAGGAGGGTCGCTGGACCCGTGGTGGCGACGCGGCGAGCGGCCGTCCCGAGCCGCGGGACGAGGGCTCCGGCCCCGGCGAACACATCGACCTGGACTGAACACCCCTCGGGTACGGTTGGCCGTAGCGGGGCTCGACCGAAACTGAGGGACACATGGGACTCACCATCGGCGTCGATATCGGCGGCACGAAGATCGCGGCCGGAGTGGTCGACGAAGAGGGCACCATTCTCGACACCCACAAGGTGCCCACGCCGCCGACCGCCGAAGGCATCGTGGACGCGATCTGTGCCGCCGTCTCCGGGGCCGGCAAGGGGAACGACGTGGAGGCCGTCGGCATCGGTGCCGCCGGATACGTCGACGACAAGCGCGCCACCGTTCTCTTCGCACCGAACATCGACTGGCGCCACGAGCCGCTGAAGGACAAGGTCGAGCAGCGTGTCGGCCTGCCGGTCGTCGTCGAGAACGACGCGAACGCCGCGGCCTGGGGCGAGTACCGCTTCGGCGCGGGGGCGGGCCACGAGGACGTCATCGTCATCACGCTGGGCACGGGGCTCGGCGGCGGCATCATCATCGGCAACAAGCTGCGGCGCGGGCGCTTCGGCGTGGCCGCGGAGTTCGGGCACATTCGCGTCGTCCCGGACGGTCTCCTCTGCGGCTGCGGCAGCCAGGGCTGCTGGGAGCAGTACGCCTCCGGGCGCGCTCTCGTCCGGTACGGGCGGCAGCGGGCCAACGCGACGCCGGAGGCCGCGGAGATCCTGCTGGGTCTTGGCGACGGGACCGTGGACGGCATCGAGGGCAAGCACATCAGCGAGGCGGCGCGCCAGGGCGACCCGGTCGCCGTCGACTCCTACCGCGAGCTGGCCCGTTGGGTCGGCGCGGGCCTCGCCGACCTGGCCTCGCTCTTCGACCCCTCCGCGTTCATCGTCGGCGGCGGTCTCTCGGACGAGGGAGAGCTGGTGCTCGACCCGATCCGGAAGTCGTTCCGGCGGTGGCTGATCGGTGGGCAGTGGCGGCCCCATGCGCAGGTGCTTGCGGCGCAGCTGGGGAACAAGGCGGGGCTAGTCGGTGCGGCTGACCTTGCTCGGCAGGGTTGATTTGCCGGCCTGAGGTTTCTTCTTGGCGCCCGTCGTTCCCCCTGCCGGGGCGGCGGGCGCCTTGCTGTGTCGGTACCCGGCGTTGAGCGTTGTGCCCACCCGTTCCGCCGTGCGGAACGCCTGCCCACAACGAGGGCGGGCGGGGGTGTCTGCCTGCGACGAGGACGGGCGGGGGTGTCTGCCTGCGACGAGGGCGGGCGGGGGTGTCTGCCTGCGACGAGGGCGGGCGGGGGTGCCGTGCGGGATGCCTCGCCGCAGCACGCGAGTGGCAGCGCTATCTTGATCCGCATGGCGATGACTCCGCTGCCCAACTCCCGGACCGACGCAGACGGTTCGGCCGTCATCCGTGTGCTCAGTTACAACATCCGGTCCATGCGGGACGACACCGACGCGCTTGCGAGGGTCATTTCCGCCTGTGCGCCTGACCTTGTGCTGCTGCAAGAGGCGCCCCGGTTCTTCCGGTGGCGCAAGAAGCTCGCGCGGCTCTCGAAAGCGGCCGATCTGGTGATGCTCTCCGGCGGGGCCACCGCCGCCGGACCCGCCCTGCTCTGCTCGCTGCGGGCGACCGTGGAGCGGACCGAGGACGTGCTGCTGCCGCTCACTCCAGGTCTGCACCGGCGTGGCTTCGCGACCGCCGTCGTGCGGTTCGGGGGCGCCAGGATCGGCGTACTCAGCTGTCACTTGAGCCTGCAGAGCGCCGAGCGGTACGAGCAGGGCGGGATGCTGCTCGACCGGCTCGCCGGGATGGGCGTCGAGCACGCCGTCGCCGGCGGTGACCTCAACGACCGCCCCAAGGGCCGCACCTTCCGCAGGCTCGCCTCCCGGCTGCGGGACTGCTGGGCGACGGCGCCCTGGGGTGGCGAGAACACCTCGACGCCGGACGACCCCCATCAACGTATCGACGCGATCTTCGCGACCTCAGGGGTCGAAGTGCTCGGCTGCGGCGTGCCGTTGGAGCTGCCGGGGGTCACCGAGGCGGACCTGCGGGCGGCCACCGACCATCTGCCGGTGCTCGCCGCCCTGAGGATTCCCGCCGAGCGGCAGGGCGGCTAGGGCCTGCCCGGCGGATCTTGCCTGGGACGCGCTGGCCTGGCACGCGCGTCTGCGGCGTTGTCGTCCATCGCCATCGCTCCGCGATGCCTCGATCCTCCGCCTTGCAGCTGCACGCACCAGACCACCGCTCACCAGCGGCGCAAAGACGCCGCCCACAGGAGCCGGCCAGATCCGCCGGACAGGCCCTAGACCACCGCGCCCCTGCCCGGATCGTCGTCCTCGTCGTCGTCGCCCTTCATCCGCATCACCAGCGTGGCGAAGCCGCCCAGGAAGCCGCCGATGCTCAGCGTGGCCAGCCACCACGTCATGTTCCAGCCGAGCAGCACCACGAGCAGCAGCAGCACGGGGCCGCCGATCACCGCGAGCCAGGCGAACTTGGCCGTCACGTCCGCCTCGGGCAGCGGCGGCGGCTCCGGCGGGACGAAGTGGCCCTCGTCGTCCGCGCCCAGGTCGTCGTCGGAGGCCTCCGGCGGTTCGTAGTCCCGCGGGCCGCCGACGCCGGGCGCGAAGGAGACGGAGCCGCCGAGCGGTGTCTTCGCCGGGGCGTCGTCCGGAGCGTCCTTGTCCCGCTTGCCGTCCGCCTCCGGGGCGTCGTTCGTGTCGGACTCGAGCAGGGCCAGGTCCTCGATGGACTTGAACGGCTTCGCGCCCGGTGGATCCGCGGGCTCCTGGCCGTACCCCGCGACGATCTCCTTCCAGACCGCTTCCTCGTCCAGCGGTACGCCGCCCTCGGGAGCCTGGGGAGCCTTCTCCTCGGGCTCGCGGTCCTCGTCGTGGCCCGGTTCACGTCGGTCCTGCTCAGCCACCGGTGGCCGTCCCTTCTTTGCCGACACTGGGGGCGAGCCGGCCGATGAACGCGAGGCTCTCCTCGAAAATCCGGTCCGCGTCATGGTCCAACGTCGCGACGTGGTAGCTCTGTTCCAGCAGGATCTCCGTGACGTCCGTGGACGACACCCGGCTGAGCACCCGCGCCGAGTCGACCGGCGGCACCACATGGTCCTGCGGGCTGTGCAGCAGCAGCAGCGGCTGCGTGACCTGCGGAAGCTCGCCGTCGACCCGCTGGAAGAAGCGCCGCAGGGAGTGCGCCGCGTGCAGCGGGACCCGGTCGTACCCGACCTCGTCCGAGCCCTCCTTGGCGATGTCGCTCGCGATGCCCTTCGTCGTACGCACCAGATGGCGGGCGACCGGCAGGGCGCGCGCCGCCAGGCCGTGCACCTTGTTCCCCGGGTTCACCACGACGACGCCGCGCACCGCGTCCCCGTGCTTCGCGGCGAGCCGCAGGGCCAGTGCGCCGCCCATGGAGAGCCCGAAGACGAAGACCTCGGCGCACCGCTCCAGGAGGCCGTGCAGCTCGCGCTCCACCTCCGCGTACCAGTCCTCCCAGGTGGTGACCTGGAGGTCCTCCCAGCGGGTGCCGTGCCCCGGCAGCAGGGGCAGCGAGACGGTCAGACCGCGGTCCGCGAGGAACTCGGCCCAGGGGCGCAGGGACTGCGGGGAACCGGTGAAGCCGTGACAGAGGAGGACGCCGACCTCGCCGCCCTCGTGGCGGTACGGCTCGGCTCCGGGGAGGACCGGCACTTCGGTCTCCTTCGTGAGATGGGGCTGCGGGGTTACGAGGAGTACTTCACCGTACGCGACCGGACTGACACCGACCAGGGTCGTCGAGCCCTTTGGGCTTACTGCGGGTTATGGTCTGATCCACACTTAACAGGAGGCACTCGGTTTGATCTACGGCGCAATGAAGGTCGCCATCGGAGGGCCGCTGAAGCTCGGCTTCAGGCCCTGGGTGGAAGGCCTTGAGAACGTACCCGCCGCGGGCCCGGCCATCCTGGCGAGCAACCATCTGTCGTTCTCGGACTCCTTTTTCCTGCCCGCGGTCCTCGACCGCAAGGTCACCTTCATCGCGAAGGCGGAGTACTTCACGTCACCCGGAGTGAAGGGCAAGCTCACGGCGGCCTTCTTCAAGGGCGTGGGCCAGCTGCCCGTGGACCGCTCCGGCGGGCGCGGCGCGGGCGAGGCGGCCATCAAGAGCGGCATCGAGGTCCTGGAGCGCGGCGAGCTCTTCGGCATCTACCCGGAAGGCACCCGTTCGCCCGACGGCAAGCTCTACCGTGGCAAGCCCGGCGGCCTGGCCCGCGTGGCGCTCGCCACCGGGGCGCCGGTCCTCCCGGTGGCGATGATCGACACCGAGAAGATCCAGCCGCCCGGCAAGGTGGTGCCGAAGCTCATGCGGCCCGGCATCAAGATCGGCAAGCCGCTGGACTTCCGCAGGTACCAGGGCATGGAGCACGACCGGTTCGTGCTGCGCGCGGTGACCGACGAGGTCATGTACGAGATCATGAAGCTGTCCGGCCAGGAGTACGTCGACGAGTACGCGACCGCCGCGAAGCGCCGGATGGCGGACGAGGCGAAGGCCGCGAAGGAAGCGCAGAAGGAAGCCGAGAAGAAGGCCGCGGCGGCCGAGAAGGAACGCTCGGGCGCCTGACGGCGTCGGTGCAAGGGGGAGCCGGAGCGGCTTCCCGGGGGTGGGGGGACATGGCGAGGCGCGTACGGGTCATGAGGATGTCGGTCGAGCAGCCGCTGTGGCGCGCGCTGACCGGCTACCGCGTGCTGACCATGCTCTACGCGATCGGCCTGTTCGTCGCCGCGCACGAGAACTTCGACCGCCCCTGGGTGGCCATCGGGTACTACGTGGTGCTCGCCGGATGGACGCTCGGCACGCTGCCGAAGGTCGCGGGCGCCGCGAGCTGCACCAAGCGGTTCCTGGTCATCGACCTGACGGTCGCGATCACCGGCATCCTGCTCACGCCGGTCGCCGACTCGCACCAGCGGATCGTCCACGACGGTCCCACGCTGCCGTCGATATGGACCGCGGGCGCGGTGCTCGCCTTCGCGATCAAGGGCGGTTGGCGGTGGGCGGCCTTCGCGTCGGCCCTCGTCGGCGTCGCCAACATCGCGCAGCGCGGCAGGCCCACCCAGGACACCCTGCACAACGTCCTGCTGGTCTGCATCGCCTCGATCGCCATCGGATACGTCGTCGAGGTGGCCCGCGCCTCCGAGCGCACCCTCGCCCGCGCCCTGGAGATCGAGGCGGCGACCCGCGAGCGCGAGCGCCTGGCCCGCGACATCCACGACAGCGTGCTCCAGGTCCTCGCGATGGTGCAGCGGCGCGGCAGCGCCATCGGCGGCGAGGCCGCGGAGCTCGGCAGGCTGGCGGGCGAGCAGGAGGTCGCGCTGCGCACCCTGGTGGCGGGCGGCCTGGTCCGTACGTCCCATGTGTCGGAGGACGCCTCCATGGGCGCGGTCGTCCGCGCGGTGGAGGAACCGGACGAGCCGGACGACGACGGCGAGCCCTGCGACCTGCGGTCGCTGCTCTTCCCGTACGCGGGCGCGCGGGTGACCGTCTCGGAGCCGGGCGCCCCGGTCCGCCTCCCGCCGGGCGCGGCACGGGAGCTGGCCGCGGCGGTCGGCGCGGCCCTGGACAACGTACGGCAGCACGCGGGTCCGGACGCCGCGGCCTGGATCCTCGTCGAGGACGAGCCGGACGCGGTGATCGTGACGGTGCGGGACGACGGCCCCGGCATCCCCGAGGGCCGGCTCGCCGAGGCCGAGGGCGAGGGGCGGCTCGGTGTCGCCCTGTCGATCCGGGGGCGGCTGCGGGACATCGGCGGCACGGCCGAGCTGATCTCGGTGCCGGGCCAGGGCACGGAAGTGGAACTCAGGGTCCCGCGCGAGGCACAGAGCGCGGGAAGCACACGGGGGAAGGCAGGAAAGGAACGATGACAGCGCAGCGCGAACAGCAACAGCAGCCGCCGGACGGCACGGCTCCGGTGAAGGTCATGGTCGTCGACGACCACCCGATGTGGCGGGACGCGGTCGCCCGTGACCTCGCCGAGGCGGGCTTCGACGTGGTCGCCACGGCGGGCGACGGCGAGCAGGCCGTGCGGCGCGCGGAGGCCGCGGCGCCGGACGTCCTCGTACTCGACCTGAACCTGCCGCTGAAGCCGGGCGTCCAGGTCTGCAAGGAACTCGTCGGCGCCAATCCGGCCCTGCGGGTCCTCGTCCTCTCGGCCAGCGGCGAGCACGCCGACGTCCTGGAGGCGGTCAAGTCCGGCGCCACCGGCTATCTCCTGAAGTCGGCGTCCACCGAGGAGCTGACCGACGCGGTGCGCCGCACGGCCGTCGGCGACACGGTCTTCACGCCGGGCCTCGCGGGCCTGGTCCTCGGCGAATACCGCCGTCTCGCCTCCGATCCGGCGCCCGGCACCCCGGACGAGCCGAAGGCCCCGCAGCTCACCGACCGCGAGACCGAGGTGCTCCGCCTGGTCGCCAAGGGCCTGAGCTACAAGCAGATCGCCGAGCGGCTCGTCATCTCGCACCGCACGGTGCAGAACCACGTGCAGAACACCCTGGGCAAGCTCCAGCTGCACAACAGGGTGGAGCTCGTCCGGTACGCGATCGAGCGCGGCCTCGACGACGAGTAGCCCTCATTCGGGTGAACCCGCATGATCAACTCCCTTGCGCGGAACGGGAATTGACCGTCCGCACCGTCCCTCAGTGACCTGGATCACCATTAGCGTGACCGCATCAGGTCACTGAGGCGAAGGGACTTTTCCATGGCGGCCAAGAAAATCGGAGTACTGACCGGAGGCGGCGACTGCCCCGGCCTCAACGCCGTCATCCGGGGCGTCGTCCGCAAGGGCGTGCAGGAGTACGGCTATGACTTCGTCGGCTTCCGGGACGGCTGGCGCGGTCCGCTGGAGGGCGACACCGTCCCGCTCGACATCCCGGCCGTGCGCGGCATCCTGCCCCGCGGCGGCACCATCCTCGGCTCCTCGCGCACCAACCCCCTCAAGGTCGAGGGCGGCATCCGGCGGATCAAGGAGAACCTCGCCAAGTACGAGGTCGACTCCCTCATCGCGATCGGCGGCGAGGACACCCTCGGCGTCGCCGCGCGGCTCACCGACGAGTACGGGGTCCCGGTCGTCGGCGTACCGAAGACCATCGACAACGACCTCTCCGCCACCGACTACACCTTCGGCTTCGACACGGCCGTCGGCATCGCCACCGAGGCGATCGACCGACTGCACACCACCGCCGAGTCGCACATGCGGGTCCTGGTCGTCGAGGTCATGGGCCGGCACGCCGGGTGGATCGCGCTGCACTCGGGCCTCGCGGGCGGCGCGAACGTCATCCTCATCCCCGAGCAGCGCTTCGACCTCGACCAGGTGTGCGCCTGGGTGACCTCGCGCTTCAAGGCCTCGTACGCGCCGATCGTCGTCGTCGCCGAAGGGGCCATGCCCAAGGACGGCGAGATGGTCCTCAAGGACGGCTCGCAGGACTCCTTCGGGCATGTGCGGCTCTCCGGGGTCGGCGAGTGGCTGGCCAAGGAGATCGAGGGGCGGACGGGGAAGGAGGCCCGGACGACCGTGCTCGGCCACGTCCAGCGCGGCGGCACCCCCAGCGCCTTCGACCGCTGGCTCGCCACGCGTTTCGGGCTGCACGCGATCGAGGCCGTCCGTGACGGGGACTTCGGGAAGATGGTGGCGTTGCAGGGGACGGACATCGTGCGGGTTCCCATCGCGGAGGCGACGGCGAGGCTGAAGACGGTGGATCCGAAGCTGTACTCCGAGGTGGGGGTCTTCTTCGGCTGAGGGGAGGACGCACCCGCAGGGACGCCCCGTAAGGGGCGCGGGGAACTGCGCGATCAGCCCCCACAACCCGCAGAGCACCACGACGGGACGGCCCCGGCCCACGCAGTCTTCCGGGTGCCGTCCCGGCAGGGGGTACCTACACTCGCCACCATGGAGATCCTCGCCTTCGGCGTGCAGGCCGACGAGAAGCCGTTGATCGAGAAGGCCTTCGCCGCCCACCACGACGTCCGCTGCCTGGACGTCTTCCTCACCGAGGACACCGCCCCCATTGCCGCGGGCTACGAGATCATCTCCACCAGCGTCAACGCCGACCTCGGCAACCGTGTCCTGCAGACCCTCGCCGCCGGCGGCACGCAGATGATCGCCCAGCGCTCGACCGGGTTCAACAACATCGATCTCCAGGTCGCCGAGCGCCTCGGCTTCACCATCGCCCGGGTCTCGTACTACTCGCCGTACTCCGTCGCGGAGTTCGCCTGGACCCTGGCGATGGCCGTCAACCGCCGCATCGTCCGCGCCTCCAACCGCACCCGCGACTTCGACTTCCGCCTCGACGGCCTGATGGGCCGCGACCTGCGGGGCCGCACGGTCGGCGTGCTCGGCACCGGCAAGATCGGCGAGGCGTTCACCCGGATCGCGCACGGCTTCGGCATGAACCTGCTCGGCTGGGACGTCGCGCAGAACCCGGCCTGCGTCGAGCTCGGCATGAAGTACGTCGAGAAGGAACAGCTCTTCACCGAGGCCGACCTGATCAGCCTGCACGTCCCGCTGCTTCCCGCGACCCAGCACATCATCGGCGCCGACGCGCTGCGGATGATGAAGGACGACGCGCTCCTGGTGAACTCCAGCCGGGGCGGGCTCATCGACACCGAGGCCCTCGTCGCGGAGCTGCGCGCGGGCCGCTTCGCGGGCGTCGGTCTCGACGTGTACGAGGCGGAGGCGGGCCTCTTCTTCCTCGACAAGTCCCTTGAGGTCGTCGAGGACGACACCCTGGCCCGCCTGGTGACGTTCCCGAACGTCGTGGTCACCTCGCACCAGGCGTACTACACCGTGGACGCGGTGGGCCAGATCATCGACACCACGGTGCAGAACGTCCTGGACTACCGGGAGGGCCGCCGAGGCGAGAACGTGCTGGTTCCGGCGGCCCCCAAGTCGGCTTAGACCAGGACGCCGGACAGCAGTTCCCGCACGATCGCCGTCCCGCGCAGCGAGAGCACCGACTCCGGGTGGAACTGCACGCCCGCGAAACCGGGGCCGCGCAGCGCGTGCACCTCGCCCGTGGCCTCGTCCCGGCTGACCTCCACGCCGTGGGCCGCCAGCTCCAGTGCCGCCTCGTCGTCGCAGTGCGCCACGAAGCTGTTGTAGAAGCCGACCGTCTCCGTACGCCCGAACAGGTCGATCCGGGTCTGCGCGCCCTGGTACGGGATCTCCTTGCGGACGATGTCCAGGCCCAGTTCGGCGGCGAGCAGTTCATGGCCCAGGCAGACGCCGAGCACGCCGTGCCGGTTGTCCCGGATCACGTCGGAGGCCAGCGAGCGAAGGAACGCCATCTTCGGGTCGGCGGGGTCAGCGGGGTCGCCGGGGCCGGGGCCGAGGATCAGCGGGCCCTCGTGGGCCAGCACCGCGTCCCTGAGCCCCGGCTCGTCGTAGCGCCGCACCGAGACCGTCAGGCCCGACGAGCGCAGCAGATGCGCCAGCATCGCCGTGAACGTGTCCTCGCCGTCGACCACCAGGGCGTGCCCCGTCAGCTCGGCCGTCTTTCCCCAAGCTCTCAACTTCGTTCGAGCAGGGGATGCCCCACCCTGCATCCGCAGCCAGAACGGGGCGAGCCCCGCCCGGCGCCCGTCGAGCGCCGCCCGCACGCGGGGATCGTCGGCGAGCGCCGGGCGTACCGACTCCTGCCGGGGGCGTCCGGGGCGCACACCCAGCGCGGCCAGGACGCCGGCCGCCTTCGCGTGCGTCTCCGCCACCTCGCCCGCCGGGTCGGAGCCGCGTACCAGCGTCGCGCCGACGGGGACGCGAAGGCGGCCCGTGGGGGAGATGTCGGCGGTGCGGATCAGGATGGGGGAGTCGAGGGTCTGCGCGCCGCCCGCGTCACGCCCGATGAGGGCGAGGGCGCCCGCGTAGTAGCCCCGGCCCCCGGCCTCGTGGCGCTCGATGACCCGGCAGGCGTTCTGTACCGGCGACCCGGTGACGGTCGCCGCGAACATCGTCTCCTTGAGGACCTCGCGTACGTCCAGCGACGACTTGCCCCGCAACTCGTACTCGGTGTGCGCGAGATGGGCCATCTCCTTCAGGCGCGGCCCGACGACGACGCCGCCCATGTCGCCGACCGTGCACATCATCTTGAGCTCCTCGTCGACGACCATCGACAGCTCCTCGGTCTCCTTGCCGTCGGCGAGGAAGGTGAGCAGACCGTCCGCGGTGGGGCCATCGGCCGGGTAGCGGTAGGTCCCGCTGATCGGGTTCATGACGACCGTCCCGCCGGACATCCGCACATGCACCTCCGGGCTCGCCCCGACCAGCGTCCGGTCTCCGGTGTGCACGACGTACGTCCAGTACGCGCCCCGCTCGCCCACGAGCAGCCGCCGGAAGAGCGCGAGCGCGTCGGCCCTGTCGAATCCGGGGATCTCACCCTCGTACGTACGACGGATCACGAAGTTGGCGCCCTCGCCCCGGCCGATCTCCTCGCGCAGCACCCGGCCCACGATGTCGGCGTACGCGGCGTCGTCCACGTCGAAGGCCCCGCCCTCGACCCGCACCTCGTGGTCCGGCAGCGCCGCCAGGGCGTCGGCGAGCGGGAGTTCATGGGTCTCTTCGGGCGTGAGGACGGCGAGTGGGGTGCCGTCGTCGCGCACGTCGAAGCCGCGCTCGCGGATCTGCCGGAAGGGGACGAGCGCGAGGCCCTCGGCGGGGATGTCGGCGAGGCGGTCGTACGTGCCGACGGAGCCGATCAGAACCTCGACCGTGTCGTGGTCGCGGCCGGGCGTGCGGCGGCGCAGCACGGCGAACGGACGGTCGTCGGACAGGAGCTGTGTCAGGTGCATCGGTCTGTTCCTTCTCACTCGGAGAGGAACGGCCCGGTCCGGAGGTCCTGGTCCGGAAAACACTGAAGGCCGCCCCTCGGGCGGCCTTCGCGAGTCTGGGTACGCGCAGATTCAGTGGGCCGCCGGATGAGCGGGCCACCACCAGTTACGGGTCTGCTGCGAGTACATGCCAGGCACCTTAGCGCATCATCAGGACGTCGAGGGCCTCGTCCAGATACGCGCCGAACTCGTCGCCCGCGGGCAGCGCCGACGGCACCGCGTGCCCGAGCTGGGCGTGGCCCAGATAGACCGTGTACGCGAGCAGGCCGCGCCGCCGCGCCTCCGCCTCGGGGAAGCCGAGCGCGGCGAAGAGCTCGGCGACGTACGCGACCCGGCGGTCCGTCACCCGGCGCATGACCTCGGCGACCTGGGGGTGCGAGGCGGTCGCGAGGAGGGCGACCTCCAGCGGGTCGGAGGTGGCCGACGCGATGGCCTCGGCGAAGAGCAGCCGGATCCGCCGCCGGGGGTCGGGCTCGGCCTCGACCTCCTGGATCGTCCCCTCGGTGTGGATCTCCGCCCAGCGGTTCAGGGCGGCCTCGATCAGCGCGTCACGGTTGGCGAAGTGCCAGTAGAAGCTCCCCTTGGTGGTGCCGAGACGGACGGCGAGGGGCTCCACCGCGACGGCCGCGAGCCCGCCGTCGGCGATCGCGGCGAGGGCCGCGTCCGCCCAGTCCTGAGCGCTGAGCCGGGGCTTCGCCGCCGCCTTCTTCTGCCGTTGCACCATGACCGTACGGTACCGTATGGTCAACCATACGCCAGCGTATGGAGGTGCGTGATGAGCACGGTCCACAACGAACACGAGCGCGTGATCAAGGCTCCGGCGCGCGAGGTCGGGGCGCTGCTCGACCGGCTCTCGGCCGCCGACGACCCGGTCTTCCCGACGCCCGCCTGGGAAGCGATGATCTTCGACCGCCCGCTCGGCGTGGGCGCGACCGGCGGCCACGGCCCGGTCCGTTACAGCGTCACGGAGTACGAGCCGGGCCGCCGCGTCCGCTTCGACTTCACCCCGCCGGACAACGGCTTCCACGAGCTGACCATCGAGCCGATCGGGGAGCGGCGCTGCCGCGTCCGGCACGTCCTGGAGACCCGGCCGCAGGGCGTGAACCGCGCGCTGTGGCCCACGGTCGTGCGGCCCGTGCACGACTCGATGGTCGAGGAACTCCTGGACAACTTCGAGCGTGTCGCGACGGGTTCGGTCGCGCGCCCCGTCACGTGGTCGCCCCGCGTCCGGCTTCTCAACCGCCTCCTGTGGCTGCGCCCCGAGAGCGTCGGCACCCCGGAGTCGGCCGCCCTGATCCGCGGCGCCCTGGACCGGCCCGGCTACGAGGACGCGTACCGCATGGAGCTGCTCCCCGGCCAGCCCCGCGACCCCGAGGCCTGGACCGGCATCCTGCGCGACGCCTTCCCGGTGCTCGCCCGCGAGGGCGGCGAACTGCTCCTGGCGGTGGACACGGCGGGCCTGACCGCCCGCGCCTCGATCCTGGTCGACGACCGGTACGTCACGCTCAGCACCGCGGCCCGCGCCGACACCCTGCGCGGCAGGGTCTACTGGGGCGTGGTGCGACGCGGACATCCCTTCATGGCCCGCACGATGCTGCGCCGCACCCACCGCCGGCTCGCCCTGGCGGCGCCGGACGCGGCCGAAAGGGAGCTGACGCGCCGCCGCTCGGCTGTGTCTGCTCCGTCTCACTTGGTGAGCGGGTGAATGGACCGGGGACTTCACCCCGTAATGTTGTCGAGGTGACCGTGAACGCTAAGACCACCGCAACCGGTGGCAACACCTGGCGAGACCTACCCGCGGCGCAGCAGCCTGAGTACCCCGATGCCGAGGCTCTGCGCGATGTGATCGCGGACCTCGAGTCGTATCCGCCGCTCGTCTTCGCGGGCGAGTGCGATCAGTTGCGCGCCCGCCTTGCGTCTGTGGCCAAGGGCGAGGCGTTCCTGCTCCAGGGCGGCGACTGCGCAGAGGCCTTCGACGCCGTGTCGGCCGACCACATCCGAAACAAACTGAAGACGCTGCTCCAGATGGGCGCCGTCCTGACCTACGCGGCCTCCGTGCCCGTGGTGAAGGTGGGTCGCATCGCGGGGCAGTACTCCAAGCCCCGCTCCAAGGGCACCGAGACCCGCGACGGAGTGACGCTGCCGACCTACCGGGGCGACTCGGTCAACGGCTTCGACTTCAACGAGAAGGCCCGTGTCCCGGACCCCGAGCGCCTGAAGCGGATGTACAACGCCTCCGCCTCCACGCTCAACCTGGTGCGCGCCTTCACCACCGGCGGTTACGCCGACCTGCGCCAGGTGCACGCCTGGAACCAGGACTTCGTGAAGTCGTCGCCGTCCGGCCAGCGTTACGAGCAGTTGGCGCGGGAGATCGACAACGCGCTGAACTTCATGCGGGCCTGCGGTACCGACCCGGAGGAGTTCAAGACCGTCGAGTTCTATGCCTCGCACGAGGCGCTGCTGCTCGACTACGAGTCGGCCCTGACCCGCGTGGACTCGCGCACCGGGCGGCTCTACGACACCTCGGGCCACATGGTCTGGATCGGCGAGCGGACCCGTCAACTGGACGGCGCGCACATCGAGTTCGCGTCCAAGGTGCGCAACCCGATCGGCATCAAGCTCGGCCCGACGACGACCACGGAGGAGGCGCTGCAGTACATCGAGCGCCTCGACCCGGACCGTGAGCCCGGCCGGCTGACCTTCATCGTCCGCATGGGCGCCGACAAGGTCCGGGACAAGCTCCCGGAGCTGGTCGAGAAGGTCACCGCGTCCGGCGCGACCGTCGCCTGGGTCACCGACCCGATGCACGGCAACACCTTCGAGGCGGCATCCGGCCACAAGACCCGCCGCTTCGACGACGTGCTCGACGAGGTCAAGGGCTTCTTCGAGGTCCACAAGGGCCTCGGCACCCACCCGGGCGGCATCCATGTCGAGCTCACCGGTGACGACGTCACCGAGTGCGTGGGCGGTGGCGACGAGATCTTCGTCGACGACCTCCACCAGCGCTACGAGACGGCTTGCGACCCCCGGCTGAACCGCAGCCAGTCGCTGGACCTGGCCTTCCTGGTCGCGGAGATGTACCGGGACCAGTAGTCCCGGCTACTACCGGAGTACGTACGAGTGGGGCGCGGATCGATGTGATCCGCGCCCCATCGTCGTATCCGGTCCAGGGCTTTTGCGCACAGGAAGCGGCGGGTAAGGTTAGGTTAGCCTCACCGATTAATCGGGACGGGCACTACTTGTTGAACCCGTCTGAGATCTCACCGGGGAGGTGGACCGCATGTTCGTCTGCAACTGCTTCGGCGTCACGGAAGCGCAGGTGAAGAAGCATGCGGCGGACGGTGCCTGTACCCCCCGCCAGATAGCGTCGGCCTGCAAGGCGGGCACGGACTGTGGTTCGTGCGTACGACGCATCCAGGCGCTGCTCGGCCGGGGCGCGTGCCCCACCCGTGACCTGGTGAAGGACGGCAGTGCGGCGGTGGCGCTCGCTCCGGATGCGGAGCTCCCGGAAGCCGCGTAGAACCGCGTAGAGCTTTATGGCTCGGGCTCTGGCCTGCGGCTGTCGCCTTTGCCGCTGCTCAGCTCTCCGGCTGCTCGATGAGCTGCGCGATGTAGAGCGCCTCACCGAGCTTGTCGACCAGTTCCAGCTGGGTGTCCAGATAGTCGATGTGGTGCTCCTCGTCCTCGAGGATCGACTCGAAGATGTTCGCGGACGTGATGTCGCCCTTGCCGCGCATCACCTCGATCCCGCGCTTGAGGCGGTCGATCGCCTCCACCTCGATCTGCCGGTCGGCCTGGAACATCTCGGTGACCGTCTGCCCCACACGGACGTGGAAGAGCCGCTGGTAGTTGGGCAGGCCCTCGAGGAACAGGATCCGGTCGGTGAGGACCTCCGCGTGCTTCATCTCGTCGAAGGACTCGGACCGGGTGTATTTCGCGAGCTTCGTCCAGCCGAAGTTGTCCTGCATCTTCGCGTGGAGGAAGTACTGGTTGATCGCCGTCAGCTCGGCGGTCAGCTGCTCGTTCAGGAACTCGATGACCTCGGGGTCGCCCTGCATCGCCAAGGCTCCTTCCAAGTGTGTGTCTGGCCAGGTAGCGCGCATCTTTGCACCGGTGTTCGGAGGCCGTCCAGTAAGTGCACGCTTAGTAGGAGTTGCCCGAATCGGCGTTTGGGGAGGGGCCGCCTGGTCACGTCCACTGTCCCGGGTCTGTCAGGATGGAGGCATGGGTCAGCCGGCGGATCACGCATCTCGGAGAGCAGCGGAGCCGGAGCTTCCACCGGGACAGCGGCTGCAGCGCGGCTGGCCGGTCACGCACTACGGGCCGGTGCCGAAGTTCCGCCCCGAGCGCTGGGAGTTCAGGGTCTTCGGGGCCACGGCCGACGGCGAGAAGCACTGCTGGACGCACGAGGAGTTCTCGGCTCTTCCGTACGCCACCGTGGTCGCCGATCTGCACTGCGTCACGAAGTTCAGCATGCTCGGGGCCGAATGGGGCGGCGTACCGGCCCGCGCGCTCCTGGAGATCGCACCGCCGGCGCCGCATGCCACGCATGTGATGGTCTGGGCCGAGTACGGCTTCAGCTCGAATCTGCGGATGGCCGACTTCGACTCGGACCGCGCGATTTTCGCCACGCACAAAGGCGGCGAACTCCTCACCGCGGAACACGGATTCCCGCTGCGGCTTGTCGTCCCGCATCTCTACGCCTGGAAGGGCCCCAAGTGGGTCCGCGGCATCGAGTACATGACCGCCGACCGCCGCGGCTTCTGGGAGGAGCGCGGCTATCACAACGTCGGCGATCCCTGGCGGGAGCAGCGGTACTCGTACCAGGAAGAGCCCGGGGACGGTCCCGAGCTCTAGGTCTGGCCGCTCTGGACCTGGCCTCAGCCGTCCCTGAGCTTCTTGAGCCGCTCCACGTCCGCCGCGTGGCCCTCCTTGCCGCCGGGTGTCTCGATGATCAGGGGTACGCCCTCGGTGGCGGGGTGGGCCATCAGCTCACGGAACGGCTCCTCGCCGATGTGGCCGCTGCCGATGTTCTCGTGGCGGTCCTTGTGCGCGCCGGCCACGTCCTTGGAGTCGTTGGCGTGCACCAGCTTCAGCCGGCCCTCGCCGACGGTGTCCACCAGCAGGTCCAGGGTCTGCCGCATGCCGCTCGGCCCCGTCAGGTCGTGGCCCGCCGCGAAGATGTGGCAGGTGTCCAGGCAGACGCCCAGCTTGGGGTGCGAGTCGAGCGCCTCGAAGTACGGGCCGAAGTCCCAGGTGCGGGAGCAGAGCGAGAAGCCCTGGCCGGCGGTCGACTCCAGGAGAAGGAAGGGGTCGTCGTCGTGCGTCAGCTCGTCCAGCAGCGGCAGCATCCGCTCGCGGACCTGCTTCAGGGCCACGGAGCGGTCCCGGCCGCCGGTCGCCGAGCCGGTGTGCACGACCACGCCGAGCGCGCCGATCTCACGGCCGCGGCGCAGCGAGTGGCGCATGGACTCCACGGACTTCTCCGCGGTCGCCTCGGTGTGCGAGCCGAAGTTGATCAGATACGGCGCGTGGACGTAGGCGGGGATCCCCTCGGCGGCACAGGCCGCGCGGAACTCCTCGTCCTGCTTCGGGTTCCCGGGCGGCGTCGCCCATCCGCGCGGATTGGCGACGAAGACCTGCACGGCCTCGGCGCCCATCTCACGGGCGTAGGAAAGCCCTACGGAGGCGAGCCCGCCGGCTACGGGGACGTGGCCGCCCACGGGGTTGCGGGACACGGCGATGGGGGACTTGTTGCTGCTCACGGGGTCAAGGGTGGCACGGGGGTGCGGGAGCCCGGCGAGAGGCTCCCGGTTCGGCCGCGCACACCCCGGGGAGGACCCCGTGGCTCAACCCCGGGGGAGGACCCCGTGGCTCAACGGATCTCGATGGTGATCGTCGACCCCTTGGCGGCCTCCTCGCCGCCCTCCACCGACTGGCCCTTCACCGTGTCCCCGAAGAGACCCAGCAGACCGCGGTCCTCGTCGACCTCGAAGCCCGCGTCCTTCAGCTCCTGCGTGGCCTCGTCGACGTTCATGCCCACGACGTCCGGGACCTCGATCATCTGCTGGCCCTTGGAGAGCGTCAGTGTGACCGTGTCGCCCTCGGCGAGCTGCTTCTGGCCCTCCTTGGGGGACTGCGCGGCGACATCGCCCTTGTCCTCGTCGGAGTAGACCCGCGTCGCGGCGATCTTCACCTTGAGCCCGGCGTCCGCCAGGTCGGCCCGCGCGTCGGCCTCGGACTCGCCCGTCACGTCGGGGACGTCGATCGCCGCGCCCTTGCTGACGACGAGGGCGATGGCGGAGCCCGCCTTGCGCTTGGTGCCGGGGCCCGGGTCCGTGCTGATCACGGAGCCCCTGCGGACGTCCTCGCTGAAGGCCCTGGTCGTCATGCCGGCGGCCAGACCCGCGTCCTTCAGTTCCTTCTTCGCCGCGGCCAGCGGCGTGTCCTTCAGCTCCGGGACCTTCACGATCTCCGGGCCCAGCGAGACGGTCAGCGTCACGCTGTCGTTGTCCCGGATGCGCTCGCCCGACTTGGGGTCGGTCGCCATGACCGTGCCCCGCTTGTCGGTGTCGCTGTAGGCGCGCTTGACGTCCTTGACGTCGAGCCCCGCCTCGTCGAGCCGCTTCCTGGCCTCCGCCTCGGTCTTCGCCAGGAGCGGCGGGACCTTCGTGAACTGGCCCGAGTTGATGTACCAGACGCCCGCCCCGAGTCCCAGCGCCAGCAGCACGGCGGCGACCAGCACGAACACCCCGCGGCGCGGGGTGGGACGCCTGCGGTCGGGGGCGGAGGACGGGGGAGCGGCCGGCGGGGGCGTGGTCAGGATGCTGGTGCGGTTGAGCGGATCCTGCCCCTCTCCCGGGTTCACGCCCTCGGTGGGGAGCGGCAGCTGCACCGGCCGCACCGTGCGCGGGATCACGCTCGTACGGTCTTCTGCGTTGTCGTGGTCCGTCGTGCGCGCCTGCGGCGGCACCGCGTCCAGCTGGTCCAAGGAGAGCGCGGCCCGCGCCTCCCTGGTCTGTCCCAGGAGCGCCACCGCGTCATGGGGGCGTACGTCGGGGTTGCGGGCGGTGGCCGACGCGACCAGCTCGTCGAGCTCGACGGGGAGCCCGGGGACGGCAGCCGACGGGGGCGGAACGTCCTCGTGCAGGTGCTGGTAGAGCACCTGGGCGGGCGATTCCCCGGAGTGCGGCTTGGCGCCGGTCAGCATTTCGTAGAGGACGACGCCACACGCGTACACGTCCACACGCGTGTCGGCCGTGCCGTGCTCGATCTGCTCGGGGGCGAGATACGAGACGGTGCCGAGGACCGTGCCGGTGGTGTTCGTTACGGTGTCCACCGCGCGGACCAGGCCGAAGTCGGCGACCTTGACCCGTCCGTCGTCCCCTATGAGGACGTTCTCCGGCTTCATGTCGCGGTGCACGAACCCCGCGCGGTGCGCGGCGCCGAGCGCGGCGAGGACCGGCTCCAGGATGTCGAGCGCGGCCCTGGGCTGCAGGGCGCCGCGCTCGCGCAGCACGTCGCGCAGGGTGCAGCCGGCGATGTACTCCATCGCCAGGTACACGTACGCCCCGTCGGTGCCCTGGTCGTAGACCCCCACCACGTTCGGGTGCGAGAGCCGGGCGACCGACTTCGCCTCGCGGATGAAGCGGTCGACGAAGGAGGCGTCGGCGGCGAGCGTCGGGTGCATCACCTTGAGCGCGAGCACGCGGTCGAGGCGGGTGTCCACGGCCCGGTAGACCGTGGCCATCCCGCCGACCGCGATCCGTCCGTCCACGCGATACCGGCCGTCGAGCACCTGCCCGACGATGGGGTCTCCCCGGCCGAAGGCTGGGGAAGGGTCCTGAAGGGTCGTGTCCACGGATGGAGTCTACGAGCCGCCACCGACACCGATGCCCGTGCGGTCGGCTTCAGAGCGTGACTGCAGCCGACCTGTGACGCGGGAGCCGCTTGTCAGGGACCTGCCCGCCCGCCGCCGCTCAGAAAGCCGGCCGCTCCCGGTGATCCAGCACGGCCAGGCCCTCCGCGGGAGAGGACGCCTCGGCGAAGTGCCGCCGCGGAATCCGCCCCGCCCGGAAGGCCAGCCGCCCCGCCTCCACCCCGTGCCGCATGGCCTCCGCCATGAGCACCGGCTCCTGCGCCCGCGTCACCGCGGAGGCGAGCATCACACCCGCGCACCCCAGCTCCATCGCGAGCGCCGCGTCGGACGCCGTGCCCGCCCCCGCGTCCAGGATCACCGGCACGCGCGCGTGCTCGACGATCAGCTGGAAGTTGTGCGGGTTGCGGATGCCGAGCCCGGAGCCGATGGGCGATCCGAGCGGCATGATCGCCGCACAGCCCGCGCCCTCCAGCTTCCGGGCGAGGACGGGATCGTCGTTCGTGTACGGAAGGACCGTGAAGCCGTCGTCGACCAGCGTCTCGGCGGCGTCCACGAGCTCGATCGGATCCGGCAGCAGCGTGCGCTCGTCCGCGATGACCTCCAGCTTGATCAGATCCGTGCCGAGCGCCTCCCGCGCGAGCCGCGCGGTCAGCACGGCCTCGCCCGCGGTGTAACAGCCCGCGGTGTTCGGCAGGACGCGGATGCCGAGCCGGCCGAGCACGGAGAGCACCGAGCCCTGCACGCCCGGATCGAGGCGGCGCATCGCGACGGTGGTCAGCTCCGTCCCGGAGGCGATCAGGGACCGCTCCAGGACGTCCAGGCTGGGCGCACCGCCCGTACCCATGATCAGCCGCGAGGAGAACGTGAGCCCGCCGATGACGAAGGGATCGTCTGCCATGGTCGGTTCAGCCTCCTTGGACGGCGGTGAGTACTTCGACGCGGTCGCCGTCGGCGAGCGCCGTGGTCGACCACCGCGCGCGCGGGACGACGGTTTCGTTGAGCGCCGCGGCGACACCGGAGTGCGCCGTGGTGAGCGTGGCGACGAGGGCCGCGAGCGTGGTGCCCGCGGCCACGTCGCGGACCTCCCCGTTGACGGAGACGGCGCAGTCGGCTGAGAGGGTCATGCGGGCTGCTCCAGGAGAGACGGTGCCGAGAGGGCCTGGCCGAAGCGCAGGGGAGTGAACGCCCTTGCCTCGTCGGGCAGTTCGCCGGTGGTCAGGGAGTGCGCCATGACGTCGCCGGTGACGGGCGTGAGGAGGACGCCGTTGCGGTAGTGCCCCGTGGCCAGCTGCAGTCCGGGCAGCTCGGTGGCGCCGAGCATCGGCGCGTTGTCGGGGGAGGTGGGGCGCAGGCCCGCGCGGGTCTCGGTCAGCGGCAGTTCCGTGATGCCGGGGACCAGCTCGTGGGCGTCCCGGAGCAGCTCGTACACGCCGCCCGCGGTGACCGTCGTGTCCCAGCCGAGCTCCTCGCTGGTCGCGCCGACGACCAGCTCGCCGTTCTCGCGCGGCACCAGATAGACCTGGCTGCCGCGCACGACGGCACGCACCGTACGGCTCAGGAACGGCGCGTAGCGCTCCGGCACCGTGAGCCGGAGCACTTGCCCCTTGACCGGCCGAACGGGCGGCAGAACCCCCTCAGGGACCCCTGAGAGCCGCCCGCTGAGGCTGCCCGCCGCCAGCACGGTCGCACCGGCGGCCAGAGCGGTGCCGTCGTCGAGGACGACGCCGGTCGCCTTCTCGCGTACGACGGTCAGCCGCCGGGCCCACGCGCGGTGGAAGGCCACACCGGCCCGCTCGCAGGCCACGAGCAGCGCCGCGGCGAGCCTGCGCGGGTCGACCTGGTGATCGCCGTCCACCCGCAGCCCGCCCCGCACGCCCGGCGCGAGCATCGGCTCCAGGCGGCGGCACTCGCGCCCGCTCAGCCACTCCGACTCGAGCCCCGACCGGCGCTGCAGGGCGTGCAGTTCGCGCAGATGGGCGCGGTCGTCGGCGTCGAGCGCCACGGCGAGCGTGCCGCACGCGCGGTAGCCGAGATCCCGGCCGCTCGCCTCCGACAGCTCCTCGGCGAACCGCGGATAGCGCCGCGCGGAGGCCAGATTCAGGCCGAGCAGCGTCTGCTCGCCGTAGTGCAGTTCGGTGACCGCGGCCAGCATGCCCGCGGCGACCTGCGCCGCGCCGCCGCCCGGTTCGGGGTCCACGACCGCGACGGACAGGCCGCGCTGGGCCGCCCGCCAGGCCGTGACCAGGCCGATGATGCCGCCCCCGACGACAAGGACGTCCGTCGTCTTCTGGGGTGGTGGTGTCTGTGGATGCATGGGTGTCCAGCCCCTCCCTTCGCCGGCATGACCCGGATCAGGTTCGTACGGTCGGAGGCCGTCCCAGCCTCCCTCTCAGCCCGGTGCGTCCGGGCTCCCGCGAGTGCTCTGCACCGGCCACCCTAGCCCGTCGTCCCCGGAGGCAGTAGGGGGAGCTGTCCGGGTATGGGCAGTGACGGTGTGTCAGAGATCTCCTCGCCGCGCTCTGAGGTCCGCGTCGTACGCCGTCCTACAGTGATCGGGTGAGCGAGCAGCGGAAGCAGGCAGAGCGCCGGGTGGTCGTCGTCGGCGCGGGGATGGCCGGGGTGCAGACCGCGGTGGCCCTGCGCGAGCAGGGGTTCACCGGTGCGGTCACGCTCATCGGGGCGGAACCGCACCAGCCGTACGACAGGCCGCCGCTGTCCAAGGCGGTACTGCTCGGCAAGGCGGAGGGCTCCGCCTTCGACGTCGACTTCGAGGCGCTGGGCATCGAGCTGAGCCTGGGCCACGAGGTGACGGGCCTGCGCCCTGCCGACCACCAACTGGACACCGCCACCGGACCGGTGCCCTACGACGCCCTGGTCATCGCGACCGGCGCCGAGCCGATCCTGCTGCCCGGCGTCTCCGGAGTGCCCGGCGTCCATCTGCTGCGCACCCTGGACGACGCCGAGCGGCTGCGGCCCGTGCTCGCCGAGCAGCACGACATCGTGGTCGTCGGCGCGGGCTGGATCGGCGCCGAGTTCGCCACCGCCGCGCGCGAGGCGGGCTGCGCGGTCACCGTGGTGGAGGCCGCCGAGCGACCGCTCGCGGGGGCGCTGCCCGCCGAGGTCGCCGCGCCGATGGCCGGCTGGTACGCGGACTCCGGGGCCGAACTGCGCACCCACGCGCGCGTGCGGAGCGTCGAGCCCGGCACCGTTGTCCTGGACGACGGGACCAGGCTTCCCGCGGGCGCCGTCGTCGTCGGCATCGGCGCCCGGCCCGCCACGGACTGGCTCACGGACTCCGGGATCGCCCTGGGCGCCCACCGGGAGGTCATCGCCGACGACCACCTCCGGACGTCCGAGACGGACGTGTACGCGGTCGGCGACTGCTCCTCCTTCCCTTCGGGAAGGTACGGGGAGCGCCTCCTGGTCCATCACTGGGACAACGCGCTCCAGGGCCCGCGCACGGTCGCGGCCAACATCATCGGCGAGACCCCCGCGGCGTACGACCCGGTGCCGTACTTCTGGTCCGAGCAGTTCGGCCGCTTCGTCCAGTACGCGGGACACCACGCCTCCGCCGACGCCCTGGTGTGGCGCGGCGACCCGGCGGGCGCCGCCTGGACCGTGTGCTGGCTGCGGGCGGGCGCCCTGGTGGCGGTGCTCGCGGTGGGGCGCCCCAGGGACCTGGCCCAGGGCCGCAAGCTGATCGAGTCCGGCACGCACCTCGATCCGGACAAGGCGGCGGATCCCTCCGTGCCGCTCAAGAAGGCCGTCCGGGAGTAGCGGCAGAGACGGCGGCGGGGGAGGAGCCGCCAAGGCGACGGCGGCCGCTCCCACGCCCTCTGTCGGTCCCCGGGGATACGCTTTGCCGTGTGACCGAGATTGACGCAAAGACTGATGCTCTCGTCCCCGACTGGCTCCACCTCCCCGACATCGCCGAAATGCTCGACGTCGAGGTGACGCGCGTGCGCCAGCTGGTCAAGGAAGGCCAGCTGATCGCCGTGCGCCGTGGTGAGAACCGCGCGCTCCAGGTGCCGGCCGCCTTCATCGACGGCGACAAGGTCGTCAAGGGCCTGACCGGCACCCTGACGCTCCTGAGGGACGACGGCTTCACCGACGAAGAGATGCTGGAGTGGCTCTTCACTCCCGACCCGACCCTGCCGGGCACCCCCGCGCAGGCGCTGAGCGAGAATCGCGGCACGGAGGTGAAGCGCCGCGCCCAGGCGCTCGCCGTCTGACCTGAACCGAAACCGCGCGGTGTACGGGCCGCGGCACGCTCCGAGCGGCCCGTACGCCACCGATCACCCGGGGGGAACACTCCATGGCCATCACGCCTGCCCGCGAGCAGCTCGCCGACGCCCGCCTCTACCTGTGCGTGGACGCCCGCAAGCGCCAGGGAGACCTTCCGGAGTTCCTCGACGCCGTCCTCGCGGGCGGCGTCGACATCGTGCAGCTGCGCGACAAGGGCATGGAGGCGGCCGAGGAGCTGGACCACCTCCAGGTCTTCGCCGACGCCGCGCGGCGGCACGGAAAGCTCCTCGCCGTGAACGACCGCGCGGACGTCGCGCACGCCATCGGCGCCGACGTGCTGCACCTGGGCCAGGGTGACCTGCCGGTGCCCGCCGCCCGCCGCATCCTCGGCGATGACGTGCTCATCGGCCGCTCCACGCACGCCGAGTCCGAGGCCGCCGCGGCGGCCGTCCAGGACGGCGTGGACTACTTCTGCACGGGCCCCTGCTGGCCGACCCCCACCAAGCCGGGCCGGTACGCCCCCGGCCTCGACCTGGTGCGCTACACCGCGTCGCTGGGCACGGACCGCCCCTGGTTCGCCATCGGCGGCATCGACGCGGGCAATCTGGACGAGGTGCTCGAAGCGGGCGCCCGGCGTGTCGTCGTCGTCCGGGCGATCACCGAGGCGGACGACCCGGCGGCGGCCGCCGCCGAGTTCGCCAAGCGGCTCCGGGCCGCCGTCTAGCGGCCGGACGCCCGCACGCTAGGGGCTGACGGGCGGTCGTACAGGGGGTCGCGGGGCCGTACCCCCAGACCTCTGTCCGGAAGGTGGACGGGGATTGGCCGGTAGCGGGGCCCCGTCGCTAACCTGCCCGTATGGCCCTAGGCACTGCTTCGACCAGGACAGATCGCGCACGCACCGTGCGCGACATGCTCGCGACCGGCAAGACCACGTACTCGTTCGAGTTCTCGGCGCCGAAGACCCCGAAGGGCGAGCGCAACCTGTGGAACGCCCTGCGCCGGGTCGAGGCGGTGGCCCCCAGCTTCGTCTCCGTGACCTACGGAGCGGGCGGCTCGACGCGTGCGGGCACGGTCAAGGAGACCCAGCAGATCGTCGCGGACTCGACGCTCACGCCCGTCGCCCACCTCACCGCGGTCGACCACTCCGTGGCCGAGCTGCGCAACATCATCGGGCAGTACGCGGACGCCGGGATCCGGAACATGCTCGCGGTCCGGGGCGACCCGCCCGGCGACCCCCTCGCGGACTGGGTGAAGCACCCCGAAGGCCTCACGTACGCCGCCGAACTGGTCCGCCTGATCAAGGAGTCGGGCGACTTCTGCGTGGGCGTCGCGGCCTTCCCCGCGATGCATCCGCGCTCGGAGGACTGGGACACGGACGTCCGGCACTTTGTCGACAAATGCCGCGCGGGCGCCGACTACGCGATCACCCAGATGTTCTTCTACCCGGAGGAATATCTGCGCCTGCGTGACCGCGTCGAGGCCGCGGGCTGTACGACGCCGATCATTCCGGAGATCATGCCGGTGACGAACGTGCGCATGCTGGAGCGACTGCCCCAGCTCAGCAACGCCAGCTTCCCGCCGGCGCTCAAAGAGCGCATCCTCACAGCCAAAGACGATCCGGCGGCTGTACGCTCCATTGGCATCGAGTTCGCGACGGAGTTCTGCGCACGTCTCCTCTCCGAGGGTGTGCCGGGGCTGCACTTCATCACGCTCAACAACTCCACGGCGACGCTGGAAATCTACGAAAATCTGGGCCTGCATCACCCGCAGGCCTGAACGGCCGTACCCCTGGGGCGGCGGCCTAGGGGAGAGGGGCGTACATGGGCTGGACGGTCCTCTACATCGCGTTCGGATGCGTCGCGCTGTGGCTGCTGGGCGAGGTGCTGCTGCAGTACAAGGCGCGGCTGCGCTGGCGGCTGCTGGCCTTCGGGGGCTTCCTCGGGGTGGTCGTCGGCGTCCTGATGCCGTCGGTGGTCGTCATCGGCGCCGGCGCGATCGCCTTCGCGACGGGACAGACGTACGTGACGCTGTCCTTCCGCCGCGGCTTCTCGACCGGCTGGGCCCTCGGGGGCCAGCCGGGCCTGAGCAAGCGCCGCAAGACGACGCAGCGCGCCGAGGTACAGGACCCGACGCTCCAGGTCTCCGACCTGGAGTACCAGCACCCCGACCACCCCGCGCCGCCCGAGCACGCGCCGGAGGTCGGGGTCTACGCGCCGGAGCCGATGCCGGACGACACGGGCCAGTACGGCGTGTACAGCGACTCGGCGTACGCGCAGCAGCAGTCCGCCCAGGACAGCGGCTACGGCTACGACACGTACTCCGCCGCGGGCTATGACCCCCAGCAGCCCTACGCCTACGGGGAGACCGGGCAGCAGCAGTACGCCGCGTACTCCGACCCGTACATCGGCACGCAGACGTACGGCGGCGGCCAGAGCTACGACACGTACGGCGACCAGCAGCAGTACGCGCCCTACCCCGCGGCCGACTCCTACGGAGGCGACGCCGGGACCTACAGCGAGACGCCGCCCGGCGGCGTGTGGGTGCCCCAGCAGCGCAACGCCGAGGACCCCTACGGGTCGTACGGGAGCTACGGGGGCGAACTCCCGCCCGAGCAGCCCTACCCCGACCAGGGCGGGCAGCACCTCGACGGGAACGGGTACGACGCCGGGTACAACGAGCAGTACCGGTACTGACGGCGGCGGCTCACTGCGAGCCGCGGAACTCCGGGCCCTCCACGATCAGTCCGGCGACCAGCGTGCCCGACATGCCCGCGTGCGGCAGACCGCCGCCCGGATGCGACCAGCCGCCGACCGCGAACAGACCCGGTACGCGCGTGCCGTTGGCCGGGTGCAGCAGCCGCCCGTCGCCCGCCGCCAGGGACGGGGGAGGGACCGCGCCGCCCTCGGCTCCGGTGGCCTCCGCGATGTCGGCCGGGGTGCGCACCTCGTGCCACAGCAGCCGCTCCCGGAGCCCGGGCACGGCGGCCTCGGCCCGCGTCAGGACCCGCTCCACGTCCGCTTCGGTGATCTCGGTGACTTCTGAGTGTGCGGGCACCGTGAGCGTCAGGGTGACCGCTTCGTGCCCGGCGTCGGGCGTGAGCTCGGGGTCGTCCGGGCGCAGCACCGTGACGGTCGGGGACGCGGGCACTGCGGGGCGGTCCCCGAAGAGCCGGTCCAGCTCGTCCTGCCGGTCGGCGGTGTGCAGCACCGTCCGGTGCGGCGTCCCCTCCGGCCGCGCGCCGCTCAGCGCCAGGTGGACGGTGAGCCGGCTCGGCAGTCCGGAGCGGGCGGGCACCTCACCCTCCGCCCGTATGTTCACACCGGAGGCGTCCGTCAGGCCGGGGAAGCCGGAGAGCAGCCCGTCCAGGACGCCGGGCGCGACACCGGCGACCACGAAGTCCGCCTCGTGGTGCGTCCCGTCCGCGAGCTCGACGCCCGCCGCGCGGCCGTCCTTCTCGACGATCCGGGCCACCGGGGAGCCGAACGCGAACTCGACCCTGCGGGCCAGGCACCGCTCGTACACGGCCCTGGCCAGGGCGCGCATGCCGCCGGCCACCGACCAGGCGCCGAAGGTGTGCTCCAGGTAGGGCAGCACGGCCGCGCTTGCCGGGGCCGTGCGGGGATCGAGGCCGTACGCCAGGGCGTACTGCTCCAGGAGCGCGCGCAGGCGTGCGTCCCCGCCCAGCTCCAGCTCGGCGACCTCGGTGAGGGTGGCCGCGCGGCGCTCGCGGCGCAGGAGGCGCTTGTGCGGCACCGAAGGGTAGGGCTCGCGCTCGGCGAGGACCTGCCAGTTCGGCCAGAGCGGCTCTTCCAGGAGGGGGCGGCGGGTGCGGTCCCACGCCTCACGGGCGCGGTTCATGAACGCCGACCAGAGAGCCCCCGCGCCGCTGCCGAGGGCGCCGTCGAGTGCTTCGCCGACGCCCGCGCGGGACGCGTTCGGCAGGTCCGCCGTCGTGCCGTCCGCGAAGACGTGCCGGACCGCGGGCTCCACCTGGGACAGCTCGACGCACTTCTCCAGCGGCTCCTTGCCCGTCTTCACGAACAAGTCGCGGTAGACGGCCGGGAGATGGAGCAGTCCCGGGCCGGTGTCGAACGCGAAGCCGTCCCGCTCGACGCGGCCGAGCGCGCCGCCGTACGTCCCCGACCGCTCGTGCACCACCACCCGGTGGCCCGCGACGGCCAGCCGGGCGGCCGCCGCCATCGCGCCCATCCCGGCGCCGATCACCACAATCCGTGCCATGCGAAAAACCTTAGCGGCCCGCACCGACAGTCCCGCCGGGAGCCCTCAGCGGGGCGGCCGTCCCACCTGCGCCGCGAGCCGTTTCTCCTCGCGCCGCTGGGCCCTGCGCCGCAGGAACCGCCGGATCCGTGAGACCAGGAAGACCAGCAGCAGGATGCCGATGAGCAGCAGCACGGCCGCGATGATCGCCGCCGCCTCCGGATAGAACATCGCGAAGCTGATGATCCCGCCGACCCCGAGATCCTCCGCCGTGCTCACCACGATGTTGCTGAACGGCTCGGGCGAGGTGTTGATCGCCATCCGCGTCCCGGCCTTGACGCAGTGGCTGGCCAGCGCGGTCGAGCCGCCCACCGCCCCGGCCGCCAGATCCGGCAGCGAACCGCTCTGGCCCGCGAGCAGCGCCCCGACCACGGCCCCCGACACCGGCCGGATCACCGTGTGCACGGAGTCCCACACCGAGTCGACGTACGGAATCTTGTCGGCGACGGCCTCGCAGGCGAACAGCACACCGGCGACGATCAGCACGTCGGTGCGCTGCAGCGACTCGGGCACCTCGTCGGTGACGCCGGTCGCGCCGAAGACACCGAGCAGCAGGACCACCGCGTACGCGTTGATCCCGCTCGCCCAGCCGCTGGTGAAGACCAGGGGGAGTACGGACACGGACGTGATCGTAACCAGAGCGGAACTCTCCGTCCTGGGGATGAGTGCCCAGGCCTGAGTATCCGTACCTAGGGAGGGAGATGAGTACGCGCGCGGATGGGGCCCGACCTGCGCGGACGGAAGAGTGAGGGGCACGGAGAAGGGCGCAGCGCCGGTACCGCCGACACGGGGCGGCGGAACGGTGCGGCGCCCTTGGCCGCTCCTCCCACCCCACCGAAGGTGGGAGCGAGACACGGGGGTGACTCGGGGGACTCGGGGGCTGACCGCCCCGGGGGACCGAACGGGGGGCTTCGGGGGAACGAGAAGGCGCTGGCCCGGTGCCGCCTGGAGGATCAGGCGGCACCGGGCCAGCGCTGTGTCGTGTGCCGCTCAGCGGCTTCCGCTCACCCGTCCCTGGAGCAGCCGCGAGAGCGCCGAGTGCACGTCGTCGATGGACCGCTCCGGCTGGAAGGCCTGCCAGTCGAGCGCCGCGACGAGGACCATCCCGACGAGGGCCGCCGCCGTCAGCGGGATGTCGATCTCCTCGCTCAGCTCGCCGTTCTCGACGCCCGCGCGCAGCACGTCCTCGACCACCGCGACCGCCTGCTGCCTGACCACCATCAGCGTGGACTGCCAGGCCCGGTTGGTGCGCCACAGCTCGGCGACGTACAGCTGGGTGAAGGCCGGATAGCGGTCGATGAAGACCAGGCCCGCCCGGATCATCGCGTCCAGCGCGTCGACCCTGCTGCCGCCGCGCGCGTCGGCGCTCTCGGCCGCTTCTTTCAAAGAAGCGGTGAGCAGGCCGACGCCGTGCCGCAGCAGCTCTTCGAAGAGGACCGACTTGCTCGCGAAGTTGTAGTAGACCGTGCCCTTCGCGACCCCGGCCCGCTCGGCGATCTCGTCGACCGTCGTGGCGGAGAAGCCCTGCTCGGCGATGAGCGTGACGGCCGCCTCGTAGAGCTTCTGCCGGGTGGCCTCGCGCCGGGTGCTGGTTGCGCTGCTGTCCATGGGCCCGATTCTCACAGGTCTTGCGGTGCTCACAGGCTCAGCTCCGGGTGCAGTCGGTCCAGCGTCCACACCTGCTTGCGGCGCGCGGAGAGCGCGGTGAGCGCGAGGGCGCCCAGGGTGAAGGCCGTGAGCACCGCGCACGCCTGCCAGACGGGGCCGAGACCGCCGCCCGTGATGAGCCTCCTCAGAGCGTCGACGACGTAACTCATCGGCAGGAAGGGGTGGATCGCGCCGAAGAACGACGGGCTCGTCTGGACGGGGTACGTGCCGCCCGCCGAGGTCAGCTGGAGCATCAGGACCGCGAGGACGAGGATCCGGCCCGCCGCTCCGAAGCGCGCGTTGAGCCACTGCACGATCGCCGCGAAGCAGCACGTCACCAGAGAGAGGAAGCCGACCGTCCCGGCCGCCCGCGCCATCTGAAGGCCGAGGCCCCAATGCAGCACCGACATCAGGGCGGCCGTCTGCAGTACGCCCAGGGCGGCGACCGGCAGCCAGCCCGCGAACGCGATCCGCCAGGCGGAGGCACCCGCGGCGAGCGCCCGCCGGTTCAGCGGCTGGATCAGCATGTACGCCACCATCGCGCCGACCCACAGGGAGAGCGGGATGAAGTACGGGGCGAAACCGGTGCCGTAGTTGGGCGCCTTGTGCAGCGACTGCGAGGCGAGCTGCACCGGGTCGGACATGACGTCGGTGCGCTGGTCGCGGTCCTTCTTGCCGTAGTCGGGGATCTGCTCGACGCCGTCGTGCAGTCCGCTCGCCAGCTTCCCGGAGCCGTCGGCCAGCTTGAACATGCCGCCCTTGAGGTCGCTCGCGCCCGTCTTGAGCTTGCCGACGCCCTCGTCGAGGTCCACGGAGCCGGTCTTGGCGGTGCCGAGGCCCGTGTGCAGCTTCTTGGCGCCCTTGGCGACCTTCCCCGCGCCCTCGTTGAGGTCGTTGATCTGGGTGACCGCCGTCTCCAGATCCTCGTCGAGGTGCGGGGCGCGGTCGGCGAGCGCCTGCGACTTCTTCTGGAGCGTGGCGAGGTGCTTGTCGAGCGCCTTGACGTCGCTGTTCTGGTCCTTGATCAGGGTGTTCATGTCGTCCGCGATGGCCGACACGTTCTCCGCGGACTTCTTGGCCTCCTTGAGCTTGGGGCAGGAGGGGTCCGGAAGGGGCGCGTTCTCGCAGCGGTCCGTGTAGAGCTCGCCGATGACCTTGGAGCCGTCGGCGGCGCCCTTGGCCGCCACGGGGGCGAGCTTCACCCAGGTGTCCAGGTTGTGGCGCATGGCCTTGGAGGAGTCGGCGACGAGCTGCGCGGTGTCCCCGATGGTCTTGCCGTTGTCCTTCAGGAAGGGCCGGACCTTGTCCGCGGTGCCGTTGACCTTGTCGGCCAGCTTCTGCGTGCCGTCCGCGACCTTCTTGGAGCCGTCCTTCAGGTCGCCGGCGCCCGTGTGCAGCTTCTTGATGCCGCCCGCCAGGTCGCCGCTGCCGTCCTTGGCGTCCTTGAGGCCCTTCGCGAGCTCCTTGGAGCCCTTCTTCGCCTCGCCGATGCCGCCGTCGAGCTTGTCGGCGCCCTTGGCCGCCTTCTCGGTCGCCCCGTGGATGTCGGAGAACGAGATGAAGATCTTGTCGAGGAAGGAACGCGAGGCCTTCGTGGAGGCCGCCGTGCGCACCTCGGTGAAGACCGTCCGCGAGATCTGGCCGACGATGTAGTTGTTGGCGTCGTTCGTGCGGACCTGGAGAGCACCCGTCTCCGGAGAGTCGCCCGAGCTCGACGCGATGCGCCTGCTGAAGTCGGACGGCATCGTCAGCGACAGGTAGTACGTCCCGTCCTCGACGCCCTCGCGCGCCTCGGCCGCGCTGACCTCGTGCCAGTCGAACGTCTCGCTGTCCCGCAGCCCCTCGACGATGCCGTCGCCCGCCGCGAGCTTCTTGCCCCCGGCGGTGGCGCCCTTGTCGTCGTTGACCAGCGCCACGGGGATGCGGTCCAGTCGGCTGTACGGGTCCCAGAAGGAGCACAGGTACAGCGCGCCGTACAGCAGCGGCAGCAGCAGGAGCGCGACGAGCGCGGCGCGGGGCAGCTTCCCCCTGCCGAAGCGCCGGAGTTCGAGGGAGGCCAACTTAGGCGCGCGCATCGGCCGTCTCCTTGTCGTCGGTCCGGGTCTCGGAGTCGGTGTCCGTGTCCGTGTCCGTGACCGTGTCGGTCTTGGTCTCGGCCTCGGTCTCGGTGGGCCGCGCGGTGGTCACGACGACCGCGTCTTCGGGGGCTTCGCTGCACACCGCGACCACCGTCGTGCCGCGTCTGGTGAGCGTCCTCAACAGGTCCCAGGCGGCGACCCGTTCGGCGTCCGAGAGCTTCAGGTCGATGTCGTCGACGCCGAGCAGCTTCGGCCGGCCGATCAGGGCGAGCGCCACGGAGAGCCGCAGCGCCTCGACGCGCTCCAGGTCGCGTACGGAGGTGCGACGCCCCTTGGGCAGCGACTCCATGTCGAGTCCCGCCGCGGTCAGCGCGGTGTCGATCCGCAGCCGCGTCTCGTTGGCCCGCTCGGCCCGCGGCTTCAGGAGACCTCGCAGCGAGCCGCCGAACCGCCGCTCCAGGAGCGCCCGTTCGTGCAGATGCTCGGCGACGGTCAGCGCCGGGTCGAGGTCCGTCACGCCGGGCACCGGGCCGAGACCGCTGATCCGGCGGACCGCGGCGAGCTGCTTGGGCAGCCGGAATCCGCCCACCGCCGCCTCGCCCTCGGTGGGGCGCATCCGTCCGGTGAGCGCGAGCAGCAGGCAGGTGCGGCCGGTCCCCGACGGGCCCTCGACCGCGATCAGCGCCCCGGGCTCCGCCTCGACGTCGATCCCGCGGAACGCCCAGCCCCGCGGCCCCTTCAGGCCGAAGCCCTTGGCCGTGACGGCGGCTCCGCGCCCCCCATCCGTCGGACCGTGCACGGTCCCCCCCTCGTCGCCCTCTTTTGAACTGACTGGTCAGTGCAAAAGTTAGCCCGAACCCACGATCGAGGCAAAGTCGCAGGTCAGAGCCGATTGTCAGTGGCGTACTTCACGATGTGCACATACGGCCACAGAGCCGTCACGCGACGACAGGAGGTTCGTCATGGCCAGCACTTCCGCAGCAGCCGCACGTCGGCACCGCCCCGTCGGCCCTGCCCCCTCACTGACCGGTCCGGCGAGCGACGTCCACCCCGTCCTGCGCCGGGCCACGGCCCCGCCCGCCGCACTCGAACTGCTCGCCCAGGCCCGCGCCGGACTCGACGAGGCGGCCCACCTGGAGACGCCGAACGAGCGGTACGCCACGGCGCACCTCGCCGCCCTGCGCACCGCCGCCGCCGTGCTCGCCGCCCGAGGCCGCCCCGAGGCGTCACCGCGCCGCAGGCAGCGGATCCGGAGCGCCTGGGAAGTGCTCCCGGAGATAGCACCCGAACTGACCGAGTGGAGCGCCCTGTTCGCGTCCGGTGCCGCCCGCAGGGCCCGCGCCGAGGCGGGCATACAGGGCGCGGCCACCACTCGCGACGCCGACGACCTGATGCGTGACACCGCGATGTTCCTGCGCCTGGTCGAGCGGATGCTGGTGCTGCAGCCCGTGCTGCCCCAGCCCAGGCAGGAGCCGCCGGACGCCGGGTGACGGGGCAGTCGGCCGAAGGCAATAGGGTGGGAACGCCCGCACCCTCCTCCGCCGCTTCATAGGCCGAGAGGAGGGAACCCCCCTAGCTCCGCCGCGGACCACGCGGCGGACGCGCCGAGGAGTCAACTGCCGTGTCGGACCCGATGCGCCCCCGCGCTTCTCTCCGTACCGCCGTGGTCTGGGAGGTCCTCAAGGACGCTCTCGACCGCCGGGTCAAGGCCACGGGCCGTGAGTCGCTCGACGTGCTCGACACCGGGGGAGGCAGCGGCAACTTCGCCGTGCCCGTCGCCCGCCTCGGCCACACCGTCACCGTCGTCGACCCCAGCCCGAACGCGCTCTTCGCGCTCGAGCGCCGGGCCGCCGAAGCAGGCGTCGCCGACCGCGTGCGCGGCGTCCAGGGCGACGTACACGGCCTCTTCGACGTGGTGGAGCGCGGCGGGTACGACGCCGTGCTGTGCCACGGCGTCCTGGAGTACGTGGACGACCCCGCCGAGGGCGTCGCCAACGTCGTCGGCGCCCTGCGCCCCTCCGGCGTCCTGAGCCTGCTCGCAGCGGGCCTTGGCGGAGCCGTCATCTCCCGGGCGCTCGCCGGGCACTTCACCGAGGCCCGGCAGGCGCTCGGCGACCCGGCGGGCCGCTGGGGCGAGGGCGACCCGGTGCCCCGCCGCTTCACCGCCGAGCAGCTCACCGAGCTGCTTGAGGGCGTGGGCGTACGGGTCGGCGCGGTGCACGGAGTGCGGGTCTTCGCCGACCTCGTCCCCGGCGTCCTGGTCGACACCGAGCCCGGCGCCCTGGAGGCCCTGCTCAAGCTGGAGGCCGCCGCCGCCGAGCTGTCCGCCTTCCACTCCGTGGCCACCCAGCTCCATGTGCTCGGTGAGACGGGGGAGGCCGCCGGGGCCTGACATCCGCCCTGGCCGCGCCGCTGATCAGCGGCGCAGCGGCACATGGAGTAGAGCACACACCCTCCGAACGGGGCATGGGCGCCGTATGATCGAGGCAGACCGTCCGGCATGCCGGACCGGCTGCTGGGGAATGCACGCTTCAGCGGACCGGCACGGCAGGGCGGTCCGGTTTGGCGAAGTTGGCGCAGAGGGGCGGGTTTCACGGGGGCGATTCCCTGCCTATCCTGAAGGGGACCCCCGGTCGCCCCGGCGACTGCACGATGAGGAGGACTCCGTGCCGCTCTCGGAGCACGAGCAGCGCATGCTCGAGCAGATGGAGCGAGCGCTGTACGCCGAAGATCCCAAGTTCGCGACAGCGCTCGAGGGAAGCGGGCTGCGTACGTACACCCGGCGACGGGTCTACCAAGCGGTCGCGGGCTTCCTTGTGGGTATCGCCCTTCTCATGGCCGGAATGGTCGCCCAGCAGATCTGGGTGAGCGTGGTGGGATTCCTCGTCATGCTGGGATGTGCGGTGCTCGCGGTCACCGGATGGCGCAAGGCGCCCAAGCCGGGTGAACAGCCGGCCGCAGGCGCGGCGACGGCACCAGGCGGCGCTCCCGCCCGTCGGCAGACCAGGCAGCGCCGGTCGGTGATGGACCGGATCGAGCAGCGATGGCAGCGCCGTCGCGACGAACACGGCCAGTGACTTTCTGAATCTTCCGTCGGCTGATCCTTAGTCGGCTGATCTTCCTCAGCCGACTAAGGATCAGCCGAACTTCCTCAGCCGACCTTCCTCCGGCTGGTCTCTCTCCGGCTGGTCGAGAACACGCGTAAGGGGTGCCCGCCATGGCGGGCACCCCTTACGCGTTCTCTCGGACTCAGCCCTCCTGCTGTGACGGCCGCGACGGCCTCCGCAGCGCCGCCCACCGCCGCGCCACCCGCTCGGACCAGCGGGCCCTGACCGCCGCCCAGCGCTCCGAGAGGGCCCACGCCACCCGTGCGGCCGAACGCGGTGCGAGCGTCGCCCGCAGCCGCGTCGCGCGCCCCACCGTGGCCCGCAGCCCGTCCCGTACCCGAAGCACGTCGTCGGCCAGCCCGGCCGTCGGCTGCGGCCGTGGCGCGTACAGCACCTGCTCGACCGCGGCCGCGACGCGATGGACCGATTCCGCCGGGGCCGCGGTCAGCTGCCCCACCCGGACGATCCGGGCGGCCGCCTTGCGCGGGGTCTGCGACTCGTCCGGCGTGATCCCGTGGTCCCAGGCCGTGTCGGTCACTTCGAGCCAGGCGGCGAGCGTCCGCGCCGCCGCGTCCTGCTCCGTACGGCCCGGGGCCCCCAGGCGCACCGCCCTGATCCGCTTGCGCCACAGCATGGGAAGCAGCGGCACGGCGACGACCAGCAGAGCCGCGAGCGTCACGGCGAGGATCGTGCCGATCGGCGGTCCGTCACCGCCCGAGCCGCCCGCGAGCGCCGGGGCCGTGCTCGCGCAGCCGCCCTGCTTCTGCTGGTCGGCCGGGCAGCTCGCCGAGGCCGAGGGCTCGCTGGACGGCTCGGAGGACTTCGTCGGCTCCGGCGCCGCCGGGTCGCTCGCCTCGTCGGACGGGGTGTCCGAGCGGGTGTAGTCCGGCACCGTGCCCCGGTTCGGCGTCGGCTCGAAGCGGGTCCAGCCCACGCCCTCGAAGTACAGCTCGGGCCAGGCGTGCGCGTCCCGCAGACCGACCGACATCGAGCCGTCCGCCTGCGCCGCGCCGGGCGTGAAGCCCACCGCCACGCGCGCCGGGATGCCCAGCGTGCGCGCCATCGACGCCATGGCGAACGAGAAGTGGACGCAGAAGCCCTCCTTCTGCTCCAGGAAGCGGGCGATCGCCGCCGGGCCACTGCCCGCGCGTACCTGCGTGTTGTACGTGAAGCCGCCCTCCGAGGCGAACCAGTCCTGGAGCTTGACCGCCTTCTCGTAGTCGTTCGACGTGCCCCGCGTGATCCTGCGGGCCTCCGACGACACCACCGAGGGCAGCGAGTCGGGCACCTTGGTGAACTCGCGCCGGAAGGCCTCGGGCGCCTGGGGCGCGTCGGCCAGCTGGGCGGCCGTCGGCTCCACGACCAGGCTCTTGACCTGGTACTGCGCGCCGCGCGTCGTCTGCCCGCGGTCACCGACGAGGGCGCGCCCCACCGGCTCGTACCGCCAGCGTCCGCTGATGTCGACCTCGCTCGCCGGGTACGGCATCGGCAGCCAGTTCTGCGCGTAGCTGTCGGCGGCCGAGATATTGGTCTGGATCTCCGTCCTCGGGACGTCCGGGGCGAGCCCCGGCGGGTCGTCGAGCCGCGAGGGCACGTCCTGGATGCGCCGGACGGTGGTCTTCCACGTCGTCCCGTCGAACTGGTCCAGCGAGACGATCCGCAGATACATGTCCTGGGTCGACTCGGCGTTCGTCTTGTACGAGATGACCTCGCGGTCCTCCGGCTCGTTCAGGCTGTCCTGGAGGGCGACCAGCGGATTCACCGCGGAGATCGTGCCGCCACCGCCGGAACCCGAACCTCCGGGACCGCCGGAACCGTCGAGGAGGCCGCCGTCGAGCGCGGGCAGGGCGATCGGCACCACCAGGGCGATGCCCAGTGCGACCGCGCCGATGCGCCGCCCGGTGCGGATCGGGGCGACCGCCCCGGCGTCCGTCTCCAGGCCTCCCGAGATCCGCCCCGGACCGCGCGCGGCGCCTCCGAAGACGCGCCCCCACTGCGCGAGCCGGTCCCGGCCCTCGGCCAGGAGCAGCAGCAGATAGCCGGCGGCCGCCAGGAGGAACCACAGCCATCCGGCGCCGTCCCCGGAGAGACCCGCCGCGACCGAGTACAGGGCGAGCAGCGGCAGACCCGCGGGCGCCGCCGTACGGAACGTCACCGCGAGGGCGTCCACCGCGAGGCCGATCACCAGGACCCCGCCGACCAGCATCAGCCGGATGCCGTCGCTCAGCGGCGCCGGGATCGCGTACTGCCCGACGTCGTCGCCGCCCGCCTGGAGGAGCAGGCCGAACTCCCGGAACACGTCGGGACCCGGCAGCACCCCGCCGATGGCCTGCTCACGGGCGAACACCAGGGTCAGCAGGAGCAGCGTCACCAGGGCCTGCACCGCGACCGTCACCGGCCGGGCCAGCGGCACCCGCCGGGTGAGCGCGCCCACGCCGCTCTGCAGCGCGAGCAGGATCGCCGCCTGGACGAACCAGGTGGCCGGATCGACGAGCGGGATCAGCGCTCCCGAAGCCATCAGCGTGGCCGCCGTGGCGCTGAGCGCAAGCCGCGCGCGCCCACTCATGAGCGTCCCCCCGTTGTCGTACGTATGGTCAGGGCGGCCCGGATCATGCCCAGCCCCCCGTCGTCCCCGCCGTGGGAGCCGGGCCCGCGGTGGTGCGCAGCTGGTCCGCCTGGCGCCACAGGTCCCCCAGGCCGGCGCCCGGTGGCACCGCCACGGCCGTCCAGCCCGCCTCGCGCAGCATCCGCAGCCGCTCCTCGCCGGGGCCCGCGGGCGCGCCCGCGCCCTGCGCCCAGACCGTGCTGTCCAGGACGAAGGCGACCGCGGCGCCGCTGCGCTGCCGCATCTTGGCGGCCACCGTCGCCTGCTCCTCGTCCAGGTCGCCCAGGAACGCGATCAGCAGGCCCTCGTTGCCGCCGCGCAGCACGTCGTACGCGCGTGAGAGCCCCGAGCCGTCCGAGTGGTCGACCACCGCGAGGGTGTCCATCATCAGGCCCGCCGCGTCCGCCGACTCCTGGCTCGCGCCCGCGAAGCCGTCCGCGCCCTCGCCGGGCACCGAATTGCCGGTGTCGGTCAACAGCCTTACGGAGAAGCCCCGTTCGAGCATGTGCACCAGCGCGGACGCCGTGCCCGACACCGCCCACTCGAAGGCCGAGTCGGGACCCGCGCCGCGGAAGGCGAGCGCGCGGGTGTCCAGGAGCACCGTGCAGCGGGCCCGCTGCGGCTGCTCCTCGCGGCGCACCATCAGCTCGCCGTAGCGTGCCGTGGAGCGCCAGTGGACGCGGCGCAGGTCGTCGCCGTGGCGGTAGCCGCGCGGGATCACGTCGTCCTCGCCCGCGAGCGCCAGTGAACGGTTCCGCCCGTCGCCGTACCCCTTGGCCTCACCGGAGAGCCGTACCGGAGGCAGCGCCTCCACCCGTGGGATCACCGTCAAGGTGTCGTACGTCGAGAAGGAGCGGGTCAGTTCGCACATCCCGAACGGGTCCGTGAGCCGGAGCTGGAGCGGCCCGAGCGGATAGCGCCCCCGCAGGTCCGAGCGGACCCGGTAGGACACCTCGCGGCGCCCGCCGGCCTCCACCCGGTCGAGCACGAACCTGGGGCGCGGCCCCAGGACGTACGGCACCCGGTCCTGGAGCATGAGGAGCCCCGTGGGAAGCCGTGAGACGTTGTCCATCCGCAGATGCACGCGCGCCTCCGAACCGGCCGGCACGCGCGCGGGGGAGAGCCTGCGGCTGCCCGCCACGCGGTAGCGGGTGCGGTAGAGCACCGTCGCGCAGACCAGCGGGAGCACCGCGAGCAGCAGTCCGACCCGGAGCAGATCGCCCTGCCCCAGGACATACGCGCAGATGGCGGCGGCGATGCCCGCCGCGAGGAACGAACGCCCGCGCGTGGTGAGACCCGCGAGCGCGGTCCGCAGCCCGCCCCTGCCCTCCTCGGCCTGCGCCGGCTGCGGCCCCCCTGCCGCCATCACAGCCTCCGGGCGCCGGGCGGCTGCTGACCGAAGTAGCCGCTGTTCGGCTGGGCGGCGGCCGGGACGGGCGTCCGCTGGAGGATCTCCAGGACGACCGATTCGGCCGTACGCCGGTTCAACTGGGCCTGCGCGGTGGGCAGCAGCCGGTGCGAGAGCACCGCGACGGCGAGGGCCTGCACGTCGTCAGGCAGGGCGAACTCACGGCCGCTGAGCGCCGCGGAGGCCTTCGCGGCCCGCAGCAGATGCAGCGTCGCGCGCGGTGAGGCGCCGAGTCTCAGCTCCGGGTGGTTGCGGGTCGCGGCGACCAGGTCGACCGCGTACCGCCGCACGGCCTCGGCGACATGGACCTTTCGGACCGCGTCGATGAGCTTCACGATGTCGTGCGCGTGCGCCACCGGCTGGAGGTCGTCCAGCGGCGAGACGCCGCCGTGCACGTCCAGCATCTGCAGCTCGGCCTCCGCGTTCGGATAGCCGATCGAGACGCGCGCCATGAAGCGGTCGCGCTGCGCCTCGGGCAGCGGGTAGGTGCCCTCCATCTCGACGGGGTTCTGCGTCGCCACCACCATGAAGGGGCTCGGCAGTTCGTAGGTCTGCCCGTCGATGGTGACCTGGCGCTCCTCCATGGACTCCAGGAGCGCGGACTGCGTCTTCGGAGACGCGCGGTTGATCTCGTCGCCGATCACGATCTGCGCGAAGATCGCGCCGGGCTTGAACTCGAAGTCCCGGCGCTGCTGGTCGAAGATGGACACACCGGTGATGTCCGACGGCAGCAGATCAGGCGTGAACTGGATGCGCCGCACCGAGCAGTCGATGGACCGCGCGAGCGCCTTGGCGAGCATGGTCTTGCCCACGCCCGGCACATCTTCGATCAGCAGGTGCCCCTCGGCGAGGAGCACGGTCAGCGAAAGCCGTACGACCTCCGGCTTGCCCTCGATCACACCCTCCACCGACCTGCGGACACGCTCCGCTGTGGTGGTCAGATCTGTGAGGCTCGCTCGATCGTCATAGGTCGTCACCCGGCCCTCCTCGGACACGTTCTCCGGGCCGGCGCGTCAGTCGCCGCCCGGCCCACCCCGAATCACGGACACCACGCCGAAAAGGTTCAGCGCGATGCCCCACACCGCATTCTTGTTGGGCGTACCGGGTTGTGTCACTCGCCTGTGGACAACTGGCGGCGATATGTCGGGTCTTGCGGCCTTTTGGGCGCCGTCCCGGTGGAGACGGCGCCCGGTCGGGTCCGGCTACGCAGGGTCGATCTCCCGCAGCAGACCGGTGGTCACATCGAAGACGAATCCACGTACATCGTCCTTGTGCAGCAGGAACGGTGAGGTCCGCACGCGTTCCATCGACTGCCGGACGTCCTGGTCGACGTCGCGGAAGGACTCGACCGCCCAGGCGGGGCGCTGGCCGACCTCCAGCTCGATCTCGTGCCGGAAGTCCTCGGTGAGGCTCTCCAGGCCGCAGCCGGTGTGGTGGACGAGGACCACGCTCTTGGTGCCCAGAGCGCGCTGGCTGATGGTCAGGGAGCGGATGACGTCGTCGGTGACCACGCCTCCCGCGTTGCGGATGGTGTGGCAGTCGCCCAGCTCCAGGCCGAGCGCGTCGTGGAGGTCGAGGCGGGCGTCCATGCACGCGACGACCGCGACATGGAGGACGGGGCGGGCGTCCATGCCCGGATCGGTGAAACCGGCGGCGTACTGGTGGTTCGCCTCGATGAGGCGGTCCGTGACGGTGCCGCCGGCGGCTATGTCACCGATCGGCGCTGCGGGAGAGTGGCCCGTAGGGGATGCGGAAGTCGACATGACTATGACCGTAGTCGTCACTGATCGCTCGGGCCCGCTGTGAGAAGGGACAAAGAACGTCATTGAGTCTTGTTGTGAGGTAACCCACAGGGGTGGAGCGGCTGCGGCCGAACGGGTGAGGACACCCGATCCGCCGCCCGTCGAAAGGCCTGTCCGCGACGCGCAGGCCAGTTGATTGACCGGGCGACAGGGTGGACTAAAGTGACGCGAAGTGGGAGACGTGACCTGTTCCCCGCTGGACTGTTCACCCAGGGGATTCCCGAAATCCCCTCCCATGTGCGCGGCGCGTACGTACGGCTCGGCCTCCTCCCGCTCCCGGTCGGCTGACGCCACTTCCCCGGCGCCAGCAGACCGTTCCCCTTCTCGAGCGGGCGGGGACCCGGCAGTGCGTACGACGCCACCGCGCCGGACCTGAGAGGGCCCCTTGACCGACAACAGCCGACACGTCCCGGTGATGCTCCAGCGGTGCCTGGACATGTTGGCCCCGGCCCTCGCACAGCCGGAAGCGGTCGTCGTCGACTGCACGCTCGGCCTCGGCGGACACAGCGAGGCGCTGCTCTCCACCTTCCCGTCGGCCCGGCTGATCGGCCTCGACCGCGACAAGGAGGCGCTGCGCCTCTCCGGGGAGCGGCTCGCCCCCTTCGGCGACCGGGCCACCCTGGTGCACGCGGTGTACGACGAACTCCCCGACGTGCTCGACCGGCTCGGCATCGCCAAGGTCCAGGGCGTCCTCTTCGACCTCGGCGTCTCCTCCATGCAGCTCGACGAGGCGGACCGCGGCTTCGCGTACGCCCAGGACGCGCCCCTGGACATGCGCATGGACCAGACGACCGGCATCAGCGCCGCCGAGGTCCTCAACACGTACGCCCCCGGTGAACTGGTGCGGATCCTGCGCCAGTACGGCGAGGAGAAGCAGGCCAAGCGGATCGTGTCCGCCGTCGTGCGCGAGCGCGAGAAGGAGCCGTTCAGCAACAGCGCGCGGCTCGTCGAGCTGATCCGGGACTCCCTGCCGCAGGCCGCCAAGCGCACCGGCGGCAACCCCGCCAAGCGCACCTTCCAGGCGCTGCGCATCGAGGTCAACGGCGAGCTGAGCGTCCTGGAGTCGGCCATCCCGTCGGCCGTGCAGGCGCTCGCCGTCGGCGGCCGGATCGCCGTCCTGTCGTACCACTCGCTGGAGGACCGGCTGGTCAAGCAGGTGTTCGCGGCCGGTGCCGCGTCGACCGCGCCGCCCGGTCTGCCGGTCGTGCCCGAGCGCTACCAGCCCAAGCTCAAGCTGCTCACGCGCGGCGCGGAGCTCCCCACCGAGGAAGAGGTCGCCGAGAACCGCCGGGCGGCCCCGGCACGGCTGCGGGGTGCGCAGCGCATCCGCGAGGAGGCCCTGTGAAACGCGGCCGCGAGGAGTCCCGTGAGCGGCGTCCCTGAGGAGGCCCCATGAGCAAGAAGCCCGAACTGCGGGGGCGGGCGGCCCGGCTCGCGCGGCTGCTGCCGTCGGGGCCGAGCCAGGCCGCCCGTACGCCCTTCGTGCTGCTCGTCGTGCTGTTGCTCGGCGGTGGCCTGATCACCCTCCTGATCCTGAACTCCTCGCTCAACGAAGGCTCGTTCCAGCTGAGCGAGCTGAAGCGGGAGACGACGGAACTCACCGACCAGGAGCAGGAGCTCCAGCGGGACGTGGACGCCTACTCGGCGCCCGACGCGCTCCAGCGCCGCGCCCGTGAGCTCGGCATGGTCCCCGGCGGCGACCCGGCCTTCCTGAACCCCGACGGCACCGTGCGCGGCGTGCCGGGAGCCGCCGCCCGGTCCTCGGCACAGGGGCCGCCCGAGCCGCGCCCCCAGGAAGTGGCCTCCCCGGCGCCCTCCGTCTCGATCCCGGTCCCGCCCGCCACGCCGGAGGCGACCCCGGCCGCACCGTCGCCGTCCCCGGAGACCGGCACCGCCCCGCCCACCCCCTCCGCGAAGCCCGGCCCCACGACCTCCGGCAGGTGACGTAAGTGACGGACCGTCAACCCCCGCGGCGCAGGGTGCCGGGTCCCGCGAGGCCCTCGCGACCGGCCCGCCCCGGCCCCCAGCGCAGGCCGGGGCAGGGGAGCCGCCCCGCCGCCCGCCGGCCGCACCCGGCCGCGCCCAGGCCCCGCACCATCCGGCTCGGCAGCCCGCGGCCCCGGCTGCGCATGGTGAGCCTCGGCCTGACCCTGGTGATGCTGGCCTTCGTCGTACGACTGCTCCAGGTGCAGGCCGTCGACGCCAGCGCGTACACGGCCAAGGCCGAGAAGAACCGCTACTTCAGCCATGTCCTGGCCGCCGAGCGCGGGGGCATCACCGACCGCAGCGGCGTCGAGCTCGCCGCGAGTGTCGACGCGTACGACATCACGGCCGACCCCACGATGTTCACGAAGAAGGAGATGGGCATCAAGGACGCGCCCGAGCAGGCGGCCGCGCTCCTCGCCCCGATCCTCGACAAGGACGCCGCCGAGCTGAGCAAGCAGCTCAGGAAGCCGAACACGCGCTATGTGCTGCTCGCCCGCCGGCAGACCCCACAGGCCTGGAAGCAGATCAAGGAGCTGCGCGGCGCCCTGGCCGAAAAGGCCCGTACGGACAAGAGCAGCAAGAACGTCCTGGCGGGCATCTTCCAGGACCCCAGCAGCAAGCGCGTGTACCCGAACGACAGCCTGGCCGCCGGGATACTGGGCTGGGTCAACGCCGACGGCAAGGGCGCGGGCGGCCTGGAGCAGCAGCTGAACAAGGAGCTCGCGGGCAAGGACGGCAAGATCCGTTACGCCCAGTCCGGCGGTCGCCAGGTGCCGACCGCGGGCTCCACCGAGACGCCCGCGGTGCCCGGCTCCGACGTCGAGCTGACCATTGACCGCGACATCCAGTGGGCCGCGCAGAACGCCATCTCCAAGCAGGTCGAGAAGTCACAGGCGGACCGCGGCTATGTGATGGTGCAGGACAACCGGACCGGCGAGATCCTCGCGATGGCCAACTCCCCGGGCTTCGACCCGAACGACCTCTCGCAGGCCGACGGCACGGCGATGGGCAACGCCGCGCTCCAGGACGCCTTCGAGCCGGGCTCCACCGCCAAGGTCATGTCGATGGCCGCGGTCCTGGAGGAGAACGCGGCCACGCCCGGCACGCACGTGACCGTCCCCAACCGGCTGCACCGCGGCGACCGGCTCTTCCAGGACGACATCGACCACCCGACCTGGCACCTCACGCTCAACGGCGTGCTCGCCAAGTCCTCCAACATCGGCACGATCCTCGCCACCGGCGAACTGGGCAAGACGCAGCGGGAGGCCAACAAGGTCCTCTACTCGTATCTGCGCAAGTTCGGCATCGGCAAGGAGACCGGGCTCGGCTTCCCCGGCGAGACCTCCGGCATCCTCGCCCCGGCCGACAAGTGGTCCACCTCGCAGCAGTACACGATCCCGTTCGGCCAGGGCGTCTCGATCAACGCGATGCAGGCGGCCTCCGTCTACTCCACGATCGCCAACGGCGGCGTCCGCGTAGAGCCCACCCTGGTACGCGGCACCAAGGGCCCCGACGGCCGCTTCACGCCCGCGCCCAAGCCCAAGAAGACCCGTGTGGTCAGCGAGAAGACCGCGAAGACGGTGGCGCAGATGCTGGAGTCCGTCGTCGACGACGAAGAGGGCACCGGCACCAAGGCGCGCATCCCCGGCTACCGCGTCGCGGGCAAGACCGGTACGGCCAACCGGGTCGACCCGCAGACCGGCCGCTACAAGGGCTACACCTCGTCGTTCGCCGGTTTCGCGCCCGCCGACAAGCCGCGCGTCACGGTCTACTGCGCGATCCAGAACGCCACCAAGGGCAGCTACTTCGGCGGCCAGATCTGCGGCCCCATCTACAAGGAAGTCATGCAGTTCGCCCTGAAGACGCTCCAGGTCCCGCCCACCGGCAAGGGCCCGGCCCGACTGCCCGTCACCTTCGAACCCTGAGCCCGTCCCCTTCGCACCCTGAGCCCGACCAGGACAAACCCGTGACAACGATCACCCCGCAGCCGGGGAACCAGCCCCCGCCACACCGCCCGCTTCGCCCATCGGGGGGTGCGCCCGGTACGCTCACCGCCGTGCCACACGCTGATCAGTCCCAAACCACCCAGAAGGGCGTTCCCGTGACATATCCGGGACCGCCACGGCCGGTCCAGGTCGCCGCGACGCCGCTCGCCCGGATCGCCGATCAGCTGGGCGTCGCCGCCCCCGGCACGGGGGAGGTCAGCGGCATCACGCACGACTCCCGCGCGGTCCGCCCCGGCGACATCTACGCCGCGCTGCCCGGCGCCCGGCTGCACGGCGCCGACTTCGTCGCCCAGGCCGCCGACCTCGGCGCCGCCGCGATCCTCACCGACCCCACGGGCGCCGAACGCGCGGCCGCCACGGGCCTGCCGGTCCTGGTCGTCGCCGACCCGCGCGGCGCCATGGGCGAGCTCGCGGCCACGGTGTACGGCCATCCGGGGCGCGACCTGCTGCAGATCGGGATCACCGGCACGTCCGGCAAGACCACCACGGCGTATCTCGTCGAGGGCGGCCTCAAGGGCGTGAAGTCGACCGGGCTCATCGGCACGGTCGAGATGCGCATCGGCGACGAGCGCATCAAGTCGGAACGCACGACCCCTGAAGCGACCGACCTCCAGGCGCTGTTCGCGGTGATGCGCGAGCGCGGCGTCGAGGCCGTCGCCATGGAGGTCTCCAGCCACGCCCTCGTGCTCGGCCGGGTGGACGGCTGCGTCTTCGACGTCGCCGTCTTCAACAACCTCAGCCCGGAGCACATGGAGTTCCACTCCGACATGGAGGACTACTTCCGGGCCAAGGCGCAGCTCTTCACCAAGGAGCGCTCCCGGCTCGGCGTGGTCAACCTCGACGACGAGTACGGCCGCCGGCTCGTCGACGAGTCCGAGGTCCCGGTCGTCACCTTCTCCGCGGAGGGCCACCCGGACGCCGACTGGCGCGCCGAGGACGTCGAGGTCACCCCGTTCGACTCCACGTTCGTCGTGGTCGGGCCGCAGGGCGAGCGGATCACCGCGAAGTCCCCGCTGGCCGGACCCTTCAACGTCGCCAACACGCTTGCCGCGATCGTCTCGCTGGCCGTCGCCGGGCTCGACCCGCAGCAGGCCGCCGACGGTGTCGCGGCGGTGCCCGGCGTCCCCGGCCGCCTGGAGCGCGTCGACGAGGGCCAGCCGTATCTCGCCGTCGTCGACTACGCCCACAAGACGGACGCCGTCGAATCGGTCCTGCGCGCGCTGCGCAAGGTCACCGAGAACAAGCTGCACATCGTGCTCGGCTGCGGCGGCGACCGCGACAAGACCAAGCGGATGCCGATGGGCGCGGCCGCGGCCCGGCTCGCCGACACCGCCGTACTGACCTCCGACAACCCGCGCGGCGAGGACCCCCTCGCGATCCTCGCCACCATGCTCGCGGGCGCCGCCGACGTACCGGCCCACGAGCGCGGCGAGGTCGCCGTGTTCGAGGACCGCGCCGCCGCGATCCGCGCGGCCGTCGCCCGTGCACAGCCGGGCGACACCGTGCTCGTCGCGGGCAAGGGCCACGAGCAGGGACAGGACATCGCCGGGGTGGTACGTCCCTTCGACGACCGCCAGGTGCTTCGCGAAGCTATCCAGCAAACCCAGGGATGAATTTGTGATCGCCCTCTCCCTCGCCGAGATCGCAGAAGTCGTCGGCGGGCAGACGCACGACATACCGGATCCGTCCGTCCGGGTCACCGGACCGGTCGTCAGGGACTCCCGTGAGGTGGAGCCCGGCAGCCTCTTCGTCGCCTTCGCCGGCGAGCGCGTCGACGGCCACGACTACGCGGCCGCGGTGGTCGGGGCCGGCGCCGCCGCCGTCCTCGCCTCGCGCCCCGTCGGCGTACCCGCGATCGTCGTCGACGACGTGCAGACGGCGCTCGGCGCCCTCGCGCGGCACGTCGTGGAGCGGCTCGGCGCGACCCTCGTGGCGCTGACCGGCTCCGTCGGCAAGACCAGCTCCAAGGACCTGCTCGCCCAGGTCCTGCGGACCAAGGCACCCACGGTCTGGACGCCGGGCTCGCTCAACAACGAGATCGGACTCCCGCTCACCGCGCTGAGCGCCACCGACGAGACGAAGTTCCTCGTCCTGGAGATGGGCGCGCGCGGAATCGGCCACATCCGGTATCTGACCGGCCTCACCCCGCCGAAGATCGGCCTCGTCCTCAACGTCGGCACCGCCCACATCGGCGAGTTCGGCGGACGCGAGCAGATCGCAGAAGCGAAGGGTGAGCTCGTCGAGAGCCTGCCCGCCGACGGCACCGCCGTCCTCAACGCCGACGACCCGCTGGTGCGCGCCATGGCCTCGCGCACGAAGGCCCGCGTGCTGCTCTTCGGGGAGTCCGCCGACGCCGACGTCCGTGCCGAGAATGTCCGGCTCACCGAGAACGGCCAGCCCGCCTTTACGCTGTACACACCCTCCGGGTGCAGCGACGTGACCTTGCGGCTGTACGGTGAGCACCACGTGTCGAACGCGCTTGCCGCGGCCGCCGTCGCCCATGAGCTGGGCATGTCCGCAGACGAGATCGCCCGCGCGCTCTCCGAGGCGGGCACGCTGTCCCGCTGGCGGATGGAGGTCACCGAGCGCCCGGACGGCGTGACGGTCGTCAACGACGCCTACAACGCGAACCCCGAGTCCATGCGAGCCGCCCTGCGCGCGCTCGCGGCCATGGCCAAGGGACGTCGTACGTGGGCGGTGCTCGGTCATATGGCCGAGCTCGGTGACGAAGGGCTCGCCGAACACGACGCGGTCGGACGGCTCGCTGTCCGGCTGAACGTGAGCAAGCTCGTGGCAGTCGGGGGCAGGGAAGCGTCCTGGCTCCAACTGGGCGCATACAACGAGGGTTCGTGGGGTGAGGAGTCGGTGCACGTGTCCGACGCACAGGCGGCGATCGACCTGCTGCGCAGCGAGCTGCGCCCAGGGGACGTCGTGCTGGTGAAGGCTTCCAGATCGGTCGGTCTCGAGCGCGTCGCCACGGCGCTGCTCGATGACACCGCGTCGTCCGAGGGGCAGGTCGCCGGCCGATGAGGCAGATCCTCTTCGCGGGTGTGATCGGGCTCTTCCTGACCCTGGTCGGAACCCCGCTCCTGATCAAGTTCCTGGCCCGCAAGGGCTATGGGCAGTTCATCCGGGACGACGGCCCGCGCGAGCACCACAGCAAGCGCGGTACGCCGACCATGGGCGGTATCGCCTTCATCCTGGCCACGCTCATCGCGTACTTCCTCACGAAGATCATCACGGGCTCGGAGATGACCCTCTCCGGCGTCCTGGTGCTCTTCCTGATGGCGGGCATGGGCCTGGTCGGCTTCCTCGACGACTACATCAAGATCGTCAAGCAGCGCTCGCTCGGCCTGCGCGCCAAGGCGAAGATGCTCGGCCAGTTGATCGTCGGCATCGGCTTCGCCGTGCTCGCGCTGAACTGGCCGGACAACCGCAACCAGACCCCGGCCTCCACCAAGCTGTCGTTCGTCACGGACTTCGGCTGGTCGATCGGCCCGGTGCTCTTCGTGGTCTGGGCGCTGTTCATGATCCTCGCGATGTCGAACGGCGTGAACCTCACCGACGGCCTCGACGGACTGGCCACCGGCGCCTCCGTGATGGTCTTCGGCGCGTACACCTTCATCGGTGTCTGGCAGTACCAGGAGTCCTGCGCCAACGCGAACACGCTGATCAACCCGCAGGCGTGTTTCGAGGTCAGAGACCCGCTCGACCTGGCGGTCGTGGCCTCCGCGCTGATGGGTGCCTGCTTCGGCTTCCTGTGGTGGAACACCTCGCCCGCCAAGATCTTCATGGGTGACACCGGCTCGCTCGCCCTCGGCGGCGCGCTCGCCGGCCTCGCGATCTGCTCCCGCACCGAGCTGCTGCTCGCGCTGCTCGGCGGCCTCTTCGTCCTCATCACCATGTCGGTCGTCATCCAGGTCGGCTCCTTCCGCATGACCGGGAAGCGCGTCTTCCGGATGGCCCCGCTGCAGCATCACTTCGAACTCAAGGGCTGGTCCGAGGTCCTTGTGGTGGTCCGCTTCTGGATCATCCAGGGCATGTGCGTGATCGTCGGACTCGGCCTCTTCTACGCAGGGTGGGCGGCCAAGAAGTGACCGACTGGCAGGGCAAGAACGTCACCGTCGCCGGGCTCGGCGTCTCCGGAATCCCGGCGGCCCGGGTGCTGCACGGCCTCGGCGCCGTCGTCACGGTCGTCAACGACGGCGACGACGAGCGCTCCCGTGCGCAGGCCGCGGAGTTGGAGTCCGAGGGCATCCGGGTCCGTCTCGGCGACGGCGCGACCCTGCCGCAGGGCACCGAACTCGTCGTCACCACGCCCGGCTGGCAGCCGGACAAGCCGCTGTTCGCGGCGGCCGCGGCGGCGGGCGTGGAGGTGTGGGGCGACGTGGAGCTGGCCTGGCGCCTGCGCGGCCCCGATGCCGCTCCGTGGCTGGCGGTCACCGGTACGAACGGTAAGACCACGACCGTACGGATGCTGGCCTCGATCCTGGAGGCGGCCGGTCTTCGGACCGCCGCCGTCGGCAACATCGGGGTCTCGCTGCTCGACGTGGTCACCGGCGACGAGACGTACGACGTGCTCGCCGTCGAGCTCTCCAGCTACCAGCTGCACTGGGCGCCCTCGCTCCGGGCCCACTCCGCGGCCGTCCTGAACCTGGCGCCCGACCACCTCGACTGGCACGGCTCCATGGAGGCGTACGCCGCCGACAAGGGCCGCATCTACGAGGGCAATCAGGTCGCCTGCGTCTACAACGTGGACTCCACCGACAAGCCTTCGACCGAGGACCTGGTCCGCGAGGCCGACGTCGAAGAGGGCTGCCGCGCCATCGGTTTCACGCTGAACGCGCCCGCGCCCTCGCAACTGGGCGTCGTGGACGGCATCCTGGTCGACCGTGCCTTCGTGCCGGACCGCCAGAAGCAGGCCCAGGAGCTCGCCGAGATCTCCGACGTGCAGCCGCCCGCGCCGCACAACATCGCCAACGCGCTGGCGGCGGCGGCCCTCGCACGCGCCTACGGCGTGCCCGCGACGGCCGTACGCGACGGTCTGCGCGCCTTCCGCCCGGACGCCCACCGCATCGAGCACGTCGCCGATGTCGGTGGTGTCGCGTACGTCGACGACTCCAAGGCCACCAACACCCACGCCGCGGAAGCCTCGTTGGCGGCGTACGAGTCGATCGTCTGGATCGCCGGCGGCCTCGCCAAGGGCGCCACCTTCGACGAGCTGGTCACCAAGTCGGCCAAGCGCCTTCGGGGCGTCGTCCTGATCGGCGCGGACCGCGCGCTGATCCGCGAAGCCCTCGCGCGACACGCGCCCGAGGTCCCTGTCGTCGACCTCGACCGGACCGACACTGGGGCGATGTCCGAGGCGGTACGGCAGGCGGCACGGCTCGCCGAGCCGGGGGACACCGTACTGATGGCTCCGGCCTGCGCGTCGATGGACATGTTCACGAACTACAACAAGCGTGGTGACGCGTTCGCGGACGCGGTCCGCGGACTCGGTACGAGCGCCTGACGCGGACCCCGGTGGTCCGGGGGCGCCCGGCACCCGGAGGAGGGCACGTGGCAGCGTCGTCGTGGCTGGGTGGGGGCGCCGATGGCCGGCAGTAGTGGGCGCGCGCCCGCGCGGGCGGCCAAGCGGCCCGCACCGGCCCGCGCAGCGCGAACAGGGGGATCACCGCGCCCGCCGCGCGACAATCCGCCGCGGCGGCTCTACACCAAGGCACGCCGCGCCTGGGACCGGCCGCTGACCGCGTACTACCTCATCTTCGGCAGCAGCCTGCTGATCACCGTGCTCGGCCTGGTGATGGTCTACTCGGCGTCGATGATCCAGGCGCTGCAGCTGGACCTGCCCGCCTCGTACTTCTTCCGCAAGCAGTTCGTCGCCGCCGTACTCGGCTCGATCCTGCTGCTGCTCGCCATGCGGATGCCCGTCAAGCTGCACCGGGCGCTCGCGTACCCGATCCTCGCGGTGACCGTTTTTTTGATGGTGCTCGTGCAGGTCCCCGGGATAGGGCGCAGCGTCAACGGCAACCAGAACTGGATCTATCTGGGCGGCCCGTTCCAGCTGCAGCCCAGCGAGTTCGGCAAGCTCGCCCTCGTGCTGTGGGGCGCGGACCTGCTCGCCCGGAAACACGACAAGCGGCTGCTCACGCAGTGGAAGCACATGCTGGTGCCGCTCGTCCCCGTCGCCTTCATGCTGCTCGGCCTGATCATGCTGGGCGGCGACATGGGTACGGCGATCATCCTCACCGCGATCCTGTTCGGACTGCTGTGGCTGGCGGGGGCGCCGACGCGGCTCTTCGCCGGCGTGCTCTCGGTCGCGGCGCTCATCGGTGTGATCCTCATCAAGACGAGCCCCAACCGGATGGCCAGGCTCGCCTGTATCGGCGCGACCGATCCGGGCCCCGGTGACCAGTGCTGGCAGGCCGTTCACGGCATTTATGCCCTGGCCTCGGGCGGATTCTTCGGTTCCGGTCTGGGCGCGAGTGTGGAAAAATGGGGTCAACTGCCGGAACCGCACACCGACTTCATCTTCGCCATCACCGGGGAGGAACTCGGCCTGGCGGGGACACTGTCGGTGCTCGCTCTGTTCGCGGCTCTAGGCTATGCGGGTATCCGCGTGGCCGGACGCACGGAGGACCCCTTCGTGAGGTATGCCGCGGGAGGCGTGACCACCTGGATCACGGCCCAGGCCGTGATCAACGTCGGTGCGGTGCTCGGTCTGCTGCCGATCGCCGGTGTCCCGCTCCCGCTGTTCTCCTACGGGGGTTCGGCCCTGCTGCCGACCATGTTCGCCATCGGTCTCCTCATCGCCTTCGCGCGACAGGATCCGGCGGCGAAGGCGGCCCTGGCCATGCGGCAACCTCGGGTGAGATGGAACACGATGAGACGGCGCGTCAAGGCGCGTTCGTCCGGAGAGCGGTGAATTTCGGTGCATGTCGTACTCGCCGGTGGGGGGACCGCCGGCCACATCGAGCCCGCGCTCGCCCTCGCGGACGCCCTGCGGAGGCAGGACCCGACCGTGGGCATCACGGCCCTGGGCACGGAGCGTGGACTCGAGACCCGACTCGTACCCGAGCGCGGTTACGAACTGGCGCTGATCCCCGCCGTCCCGCTGCCGCGCAAGCCCACCCCCGAGCTGATCACCGTCCCGGGACGGCTGCGCGGCACGATCAAGGCGGCCGAGCAGATCCTGGAGCGCACGAAGGCCGACTGCGTCGTCGGCTTCGGTGGCTATGTCGCGCTGCCCGGCTATCTCGCGGCCAAGCGGACCGGGACGCCGATCGTGGTGCACGAGGCCAACGCGCGGCCCGGCCTCGCCAACAAGATCGGTTCGCGGTACGCCCACGGGGTGGCCGTCGCCACCCCCGACAGCAAGCTGCGCAACTCCCGCTACATCGGCATCCCGCTGCGGCACACCATCGCAACCCTCGACCGGGCCCGGGTCCGCCCCGAGGCGCGCGCCGCGTTCGGCCTCGACCCGAACCTGCCGACGCTGCTGGTCTCCGGCGGCTCGCAGGGCGCCCGGCGGCTCAACGAGGTCGTCCAGCAGGTCGCCCCGGTCCTGCAGCGCGCCGGGATCCAGATCCTGCACGCGGTCGGCCCGAAGAACGAATTGCCGTACGTCGAGAACATGCCCGGTATGCCGCCCTACATCCCGGTACCGTACGTGGACCGGATGGACCTCGCGTACGCCGCGGCCGACATGATGCTCTGCCGCGCGGGCGCGATGACCGTCGCCGAACTCTCCGCCGTCGGACTGCCGGCCGCGTACGTCCCGCTGCCCATCGGCAACGGCGAACAGCGGCTGAACGCCCAGCCGGTGGTCAAGGCCGGCGGCGGACTGCTGGTCGACGACGCGGAACTGACGCCCGAGTGGGTGCAGGGCAATGTCCTGCCCGTGCTCGCCGATCCGCACCGTCTTTACGAGATGTCCCGGGCCGCCTCGGAGTTCGGCCGCCGGGACGCCGACGATCTGCTCGTCGGCATGGTGTACGAGGCGATCGCCTCGCGCCACCACGCGTGAGCAGGCACTAGAGGGCACACAGAAGGCAGGGACCGTGGCCGGACCGACCACCGCCGAACGGCAGAAGCTCGACTCCGGCCCGGCCCGCCCGCCGCGCTCCCGCCCGCGCCTGCCGCGGACCCGCACCCTGGTCGTCGCGGCGATCGCCCTCGTGCTGATCGCCGCGGGCTGCGTCTGGGTGCTCTACGGCTCGCAGTGGCTGCGCCTGGAGCGCGTGACGACGTCGGGGACCCGGATCCTGACGCCCGGACAGGTGCGCGAGGCGGCCGCCGCCCCGGTCGGCGCACCGCTGATTTCGGTCGATTCCGACGCCATTGAGGACCGGCTCCGCAAGAAACTCCCCCGTATCGACTCGGTCGACGTCGTCCGTTCCTGGCCGCACGGAATCGGTCTGAAAGTGACCGAACGCAAGCCGGTCCTGCTGATGGAAAAGGGCGGAAAGTTCGTCGAAGTGGACGCCAAGGGAGTGCGTTTCGCCACGGTCGGACAGGCGCCGAAGGGCGTTGCGCTCCTCGAATTGACGCCGGACCGGGAGAACGCGGCGGCGAGTCTGCGCCGTTTCGACGGCCACCGGCTGCGCCGCGAGGCGGTGCGCGTCGCCGGTGCCCTGCCGACCGCGGTGGCCCGTGACACCCGCGTCGTCAAGGTCCGTTCGTACGACTCCATCTCGCTGGAGTTGAGCGGTGGGCGAACAGTCGACTGGGGCAGCAGCGAGAAGGGCCGCGCGAAGGCGGGCACACTCACCGCCCTGATGAAAGCAGCCCCCAAGGCACGGCACTTCGACGTGAGCGTCCCCACCGCCCCTGCGTCATCGGCGAGTTGACGCGCATCTGTGCAGGCCAGCACCCTGGTTCGGCAGCGCTACGGCTGATCACATAGGGTGAAAAGAAAAACGGGAGGTTCGGCGTGTTCGTTGAACGTGCGCCACTTGTCGACTTAGTGTCCTGTTCGGAAGAGTCCAAGGAACAGACACACTGGTAACCCTAAACTTCAGCGTTAGGGTTCGGGTCGGCGTTCGGACCGTCCCATTCGGCATCAGTCGTCGCGGCGCGAGACCGCGAGGCGGCGACACGTAACTCGAGGCGAGAGGCCTTCGACGTGGCAGCACCGCAGAACTACCTCGCAGTCATCAAAGTCATCGGTGTCGGCGGCGGTGGTGTCAATGCCATCAACCGGATGATCGAGGTCGGTCTCAAGGGCGTCGAGTTCATCGCCATCAACACCGACGCGCAAGCCCTGTTGATGAGCGACGCCGACGTCAAGCTCGACGTCGGCCGTGAACTCACCCGTGGACTCGGCGCCGGTGCGAACCCGGCGGTCGGCCGCAAGGCGGCCGAGGATCACCGCGAGGAGATCGAGGAGGTCCTCAAGGGGGCCGACATGGTCTTCGTCACCGCCGGCGAAGGCGGCGGCACCGGCACCGGCGGCGCACCTGTCGTCGCCAACATCGCACGCTCCCTGGGCGCCCTGACGATCGGCGTCGTGACCCGGCCGTTCACCTTCGAGGGCCGTCGTCGCGCCAACCAGGCCGAGGACGGCATCGCGGAGCTGCGCGAAGAGGTCGACACCCTCATCGTCATCCCCAACGACCGGCTCCTGTCCATCTCGGACCGCCAGGTCTCCGTCCTCGACGCCTTCAAGTCGGCGGACCAGGTCCTGCTCTCCGGTGTCCAGGGCATCACCGACCTCATCACCACGCCGGGTCTGATCAACCTCGACTTCGCCGACGTCAAGTCGGTCATGTCCGAGGCCGGTTCGGCCCTCATGGGCATCGGCTCGGCCCGCGGCGACGACCGCGCGGTGGCCGCCGCCGAGATGGCGATCTCCTCGCCGCTCCTGGAGGCGTCCATCGACGGGGCGCGGGGCGTCCTGCTCTCCATCTCCGGCGGCTCGGACCTCGGTCTCTTCGAGATCAACGAGGCGGCCCAGCTGGTCAGCGAGGCGGCCCATCCCGAGGCCAACATCATCTTCGGCGCCGTCATCGACGACGCCCTGGGCGACGAGGTCAGGGTCACCGTCATCGCGGCGGGCTTCGACGGCGGACAGCCGCCCTCCAAGCGGGACAACGTCCTCGGCTCCGCCTCGGCCAAGCGCGAGGAGCAGCCGGCGGCCCCGGCCCGCCCCGCCGAGTCCCGCCCGGCCTACGGCGGCCTCGGCAGCGTCACGCCGCGCGAGGAGCCGACGGCGCCGGAGCCCGTGGAGCCGGCCCCGGTCAACGAGGCCCCGGCCGCGCCCGCGACGGCGCCGAGCGTCCCGACGGCCCGGCCCTACCAGGACAGCCAGGCCGAAGAGCTGGACGTGCCGGACTTCCTGAAGTGATAGGCCTGCACAGCACCGTGAGCGGCGCGCACTTCGCCTTCACCGACAGGTGGGGCGGGGTGAGCGCCGTTCCGTACGAAGAGCTCAACCTCGGCGGCGCGGTCGGCGACGACCCGCAGGCCGTGCGGACCAACCGCGCGCTGGCCGCCAGGTCCCTCGGCATCGACCCGGACCAGGTCGTCTGGATGAACCAGGTGCACGGCAACGACGTCGCGGTGGTGGACGGCCCCTGGGGCCCCGAAGCCGAGATCCCGGCCGTCGACGCCGTGGTGACCGCACGCCGGGGCGTGGCCCTCGCGGTGCTCACCGCCGACTGCACGCCCGTCCTGCTCGCCGACCCGGTCGCCAAGGTCGTGGCCGCGGCGCACGCGGGCCGTCCCGGCATGGTCGCCGGGATCGTCCCGGCCGCCGTCGAGGCGATGGTGAAGCTGGGCGCGGACCCGGCCCGCGTCGTCGCCCGCACCGGGCCCGCCGTCTGCGGGCGTTGCTACGAAGTGCCCGAGGCGATGCGCGCCGATGTCGCCGCGGTCGAGCCCGCGGCGCACGCCGAGACGAGCTGGGGCACGCCGGCGGTCGACGTGACCGCGGGGGTGCACGCCCAGCTGGAGCGGCTCGGGGTGCACGACCGGGAGCAGTCGCCGGTGTGCACCCTGGAATCCGGTGACCACTTCTCGTACCGCCGCGACAAGGCCACCGGCCGTCTCGCGGGCTATGTCTGGCTGGACTGAGGGACATGACGGACCGTAAGGCTCAACTCGCCGCGAATCTGGCGAAGGTCGAGGAGCGCATCGCCGCGGCGTGCGCGGCGGCCGGGCGCAAGCGGGAGGAGGTGACCCTGATCGTGGTCACCAAGACCTACCCGGCGAGCGATGTGCGGATCTTGTCGGAACTCGGTGTGCGTGACGTCGCCGAGAACCGCGACCAGGACGCGGCCCCCAAGGCCGCCGACTGCTCGGATCTGCCCCTTGCCTGGCATTTTGTCGGCCAGTTGCAGACCAACAAGGTCCGTTCCGTGGTCAGTTATGCCGATGTGGTGCAGTCCGTGGACCGTCCCAAGCTCGTCACGGCTCTGTCGACGGCCGCCGTGCGCGCGGAGCGCGAACTGGGCTGCCTGATCCAGGTCGCGCTCGACGCCGAGGAGCACGGGCGGGGCGAGCGCGGGGGTGTGGGGCCGGGCGGGATCGAAGAGTTGGCCGGACTCGTGGCGGAGGCTCCCGGGCTGCGTCTTGACGGTCTGATGACCGTGGCGCCGCTCACCGGACCGTACGCGGGACGGCAACAGGCGGCGTTCGAGCGGCTGATGGAATTCTCAACCCTCATGCGCGCGGCTCATCCGGCTGCGAACATGGTGTCGGCAGGGATGAGTGCGGACCTCGAACAGGCCGTGGCGGCCGGAGCGACACATGTGCGCGTCGGTACGGCGGTACTCGGAGTCCGACCCGGGCTCGGGTAACGTCGCCAAGAAGTCGGACCACAGCAGAAAATATGGTCATTCTCGCTGTTGGGCGGGGATACCTCGTGGATCTCGGGCAGTTGGTGACACGACAGCCGATCCACCACAGAGCGGAGGACTCAGAGCATGGCCGGCGCGATGCGCAAGATGGCGGTCTACCTCGGCCTCGTGGAGGACGATGGGTACGACGGTCCGGGGTTCGACCCCGACGACGAGTTCGAACCCGAGCCGGAGCCCGAGCGGGACCGCCGGCGGCACGAGCCGCCCCACCAGTCGCACCAGTCCCGCCAGGCCCATGTGTCTGATCGGGACGAATCGGTACGAGTGGTGCAGCCCCCCGCTCAGCGGGAGCCGGTCGCCCATTCCGCTTCGGTACCCGCCGAATCCGGACGTCCGGCACGTATTGCCCCCGTGGCATCCATCACACCTGAACGCCAGAGCCTGGAGAAGAACGCACCGGTGATCATGCCCAAGGTCGTGTCCGAGCGGGAGCCCTACCGCATCACCACGCTGCACCCGCGGACGTACAACGAGGCCCGTACCATCGGGGAACACTTCCGCGAGGGCACTCCGGTGATCATGAATCTGACCGAGATGGACGACACGGATGCGAAGCGACTTGTCGACTTTGCCGCCGGTCTGGTGTTCGGTCTGCATGGCAGCATTGAGCGAGTGACGCAGAAGGTGTTCCTGTTGTCGCCTGCTAACGTCGATGTAACGGCGGAGGACAAGGCTCGCATCGCAGAGGGCGGGTTCTTCAACCAGAGCTGAGACGTAACAGATGCAGTAGACGCAGAACCGGCAACGCAGCACGAGTAACAGGGGAGAGGGAACCGCGAACATGGGCGTGGTCTTGCAGGTGCTTTACATCGCGCTGATGTGTTTCCTCATCGTGCTGATCTTCCGGTTGGTCATGGACTACGTCTTCCAGTTCGCCCGCTCATGGCAACCCGGCAAGGCGATGGTGGTCATTTTGGAGGCCACCTACACTGTCACTGATCCACCGCTCAAGCTTCTGCGGCGGTTCATCCCGCCGCTGCGTCTCGGGGGCGTGGCGCTCGACCTGTCCTTCTTCGTACTGATGATCATCGTCTACATCCTGATCACCGTCGTCAGGTCGGTGTCTGTGTGAACGATACGGTCTTGCCGAATGCCGACGACTACGTTGAGGTGAAGAGATGCCGTTGACCCCCGAGGACGTGCGGAACAAGCAGTTCACGACCGTCCGCCTCCGAGAAGGCTATGACGAGGACGAGGTCGATGCCTTCCTCGATGAGGTCGAAGCCGAACTGACCCGCTTGCTCCGCGAGAACGAGGACCTGCGCGCCAAACTGGCCGCGGCCACCCGCGCCGCCGCGCAGAACCAGCAGCAGGGCGGGATGCGCAAGGGCCCCGACGGGCCGCAGGACCAGCGAGGTCCCGGCGCCCCGGTGCCCGCCGCAATATCGGGCCCGCAGCCGGTGCCGCCGCAGCAGCAGCACCCGCAGCACCAGCAGATGGGCGGTCCGCCGCAGCTGCCGGGTGGCGCACCGCAGCTGCCCGCAGGCCCCAGTGGGCACGGCCCGCAGGGTCCCGGTCCGCAGGGCCCCGGCCCCATGGGCCAGGGTCCGATGGGTGGCCCGATGGGCGGTCCCATGGGCGGCGGTCCCATGGGTGGCCCGCAGATGCCGCAGCCCGGTCAGGGCCCCGGCGGCGACAGCGCCGCTCGTGTGCTCTCCCTTGCCCAGCAGACCGCCGACCAGGCGATCGCGGAGGCCCGTTCCGAGGCCAACAAGATCGTCGGCGAGGCCCGTTCGCGTGCCGAGGGTCTCGAGCGTGACGCCCGTGCCAAGGCCGACGCCCTGGAGCGGGACGCGCAGGAGAAGCACCGTGTCGCGATGGGCTCCCTGGAGTCCGCCCGCGCCACGCTGGAGCGCAAGGTCGAGGACCTGCGCGGCTTCGAGCGCGAGTACCGCACGCGGCTGAAGTCCTACCTGGAGTCGCAGCTCCGTCAGCTGGAGACCCAGGCCGACGACTCGCTGGCTCCGCCGCGGACCCCGGCGACGGCCTCCCTTCCGCCGTCCCCGGCGCCCTCCATGGCTCCGGCCGGCGCGGGTGCCCCGTCCTACGGCGGCAACCAGTCGATGGGCGGCAACCAGCCCGCGGGCGGCCCGTCCTACGGTGGCCAGCAGCAGATGTCCCCGGCGATGACCCAGCCGATGGCGCCGGTGCGGCCGCAGGGCCCGCAGCCGATGCAGCAGGCTCCGTCGCCGATGCGCGGCTTCCTCATCGACGAGGACGACAACTGACGGGCGTATCCACGCCTTAGGCGTCGGCAGCGTTCAGGGCCGGGCCCCCAGATCTTCTGGGGGCCCGGCCCTTTTGCGTGCGCCCGCACAGCGGTGCAGAAACGTTCATCTGTACGTGGGACGCAACGCCGAAGGCCCGGCCCCGCCAAGATCTTTGGCGGGGCCGGGCCTTCGTACTGCCTTGCGAGCCGACGTAGGGCCCGGTGGGCTCAGGCCTTGCGGAGGCGGAACGTCAGGGACAGCGACTCGTCCATGAACGTCTGGCCGAATGTGTCGTCCGCCTCACCCTGACCGAAGTCCGTGGCGAGCACCTCGTCCGCGATGAGGTCGGCGTGGTCGGACAGGGCCGTGATCACCGCGGGGTCCGTGGACGTCCAGCGCAGGGCGATCCGGTCCGCGACGTCCAGGCCGCTGTTCTTGCGGGCCTCCTGGATCAGCCGGATCGCGTCACGGGCCAGACCGGCCCGGCGCAGCTCCTCCGTGATCTCCAGGTCGAGGGCGACCGTGGCTCCGGAGTCGGACGCCACCGACCAGCCCTCGCGCGGGGTCTCCGTGATGATGACCTCGTCCGGGGCCAGCGTCACCGTCTCGCCGTCGACCTCGACCGAGGCCGTGCCCTCGCGCAGGGCCAGTGACAGCGCCGCCGCGTCGGCGTCGGCGACGGCCTTGGCGACCGCCTGGACACCCTTGCCGAAGCGCTTGCCCAGGGCGCGGAAGTTCGCCTTGGCGGTCGTGTCGACGAGCGAGCCGCCCACCTCGGAGAGGGACGCCAGCGAGGAGACGTTCAGCTCCTCGGTGATCTGGGAGTGCAGCTCCGGGTTGAGCGAGTCGAAGCCGGACGCCGCGACCAGCGCGCGGGACAGCGGCTGGCGGGTCTTGACGCCGGACTCCGCGCGCGTGGCACGGCCCAGCTCCACTAGGCGCCGCACGAGCACCATCTGCTGCGAGAGCTCCGGGTCGATCGCGGACAGGTCGGCCTGAGGCCACGAGGTCAGGTGGACCGACTCCGGGGCGTCCGGGGTGACCGGCACCACCAGGTCCTGCCAGACGCGCTCCGTGATGAACGGCGTCAGCGGGGCCATCAGGCGCGTGACGGTCTCCAGGACCTCGTGCAGGGTGCGCAGGGCCGCCTTGTCGCCCTGCCAGAAGCGGCGGCGGGAACGGCGTACGTACCAGTTGGAGAGGTTGTCCACGAACGTCGACAGGAGCTTGCCGGCGCGCTGGGTGTCGTAGCTCTCCAGGGCCTGGGTGACCTGGTCGGTGAGCGCGTGCAGCTCGCTGAGCAGCCAGCGGTCCAGGAGCGGGCGGTCGGCGGGCACCGGGTCGGCGTCGCTGGGGGCCCACTTCGACGTACGGGCGTACAGCGCCTGGAAGGCGACCGTGTTCCAGTACGTCAGGAGCGTCTTGCGGACGACCTCCTGGATCGTGCCGTGGCCCACCCGGCGGGCCGCCCACGGGGAGCCGCCGGCCGCCATGAACCAGCGCACCGCGTCGGCGCCGTGCTGGTCCATCAGCGGGATCGGCTGGAGGATGTTGCCCAGGTGCTTGGACATCTTGCGGCCGTCCTCGGCGAGGATGTGGCCGAGGCAGACCACGTTCTCGTACGACGACTTGTCGAAGACCAGGGTGCCGACGGCCATCAGCGTGTAGAACCAGCCGCGGGTCTGGTCGATGGCCTCCGAGATGAACTGCGCCGGGTAGCGGCTCTCGAAGAGCTCCTTGTTCTTGTACGGGTAGCCCCACTGCGCGAACGGCATCGAACCCGAGTCGTACCAGGCGTCGATGACCTCGGGGACGCGCGTCGCGGTCTGCCCGCAGCCGTCCTTCGGGCAGGCGAAGGTGACCTCGTCGATGAACGGCCGGTGCGGGTCGAGGCCCGACTGGTCGGTGCCCGTCAGGTCGGAGAGCTCGGCGCGCGAGCCGACACAGGTCAAGTGGCCTTCCTCGCAGCGCCAGATGGGCAGCGGGGTGCCCCAGTAGCGGTTGCGGGACAGCGCCCAGTCGACGTTGTTGTTCAGCCAGTCGCCGAAGCGGCCGTGCTTGACCGAGTCCGGGAACCAGTTGGTCTTCTCGTTCTCCTGGAGGAGGCGGTCCTTGATGGCCGTGGTGCGGATGTACCAGGACGGCTGCGCGTAGTAGAGGAGCGCCGTGTGGCAGCGCCAGCAGTGCGGGTAGCTGTGCTCGTACGGGATGTGCCGGAAGAGCAGACCGCGGTCCTGGAGGTCCTCGGTGAGCTTTTCGTCGGCCTTCTTGAAGAAGACGCCGCCCACGAGCGGGACGTCCTCCTCGAAGGTGCCGTCGGGACGGACCGGGTTCACGACCGGGAGGCCGTACGACCGGCAGACCTTGAGGTCGTCCTCACCGAAGGCGGGGGACTGGTGGACCAGACCGGTGCCGTCCTCGGTGGTCACGTAGTCGGCGTTGACCACGAAGTGGGCGGGCGCCGGGAACTCGACAAGATCGAAGGGGCGCTGGTACGTCCAGCGCTCCATCTCGGCGCCGGTGAAGGTCTGGCCGGTGGTCTCCCAGCCCTCGCCGAGAGCCTTCTCGACGAGCGGCTCGGCGACGACGAGCTTCTCTTCCCCGTTGGTCGCGACTACGTAGGTGACGTCCGGGTGCGCGGCGACGGCCGTGTTGGAGACGAGGGTCCACGGAGTGGTCGTCCACACCAGGAGGGCCGCCTCGCCCGCCAGCGGACCGCCGGTGAGCGGGAAGCGGACGAAGACCGAGGGGTCGACGACCGTCTCGTAGCCCTGCGCCAGCTCGTGGTCCGAGAGGCCGGTGCCGCAGCGGGGGCACCAGGGGGCGACGCGGTGGTCCTGGACCAGGAGGTCCTTGTTGAAGATCTCCTTCAGGGACCACCAGACCGAGTCGACGTACTCCGGGTTCATCGTCCGGTAGGCGTCGTCGAGGTCGACCCAGTAGCCCATGCGGGTCGTGAGGTCGGCGAAGGCGTCGGTATGGCGGGTCACGGACTCACGGCACTTGGCGTTGAACTCGGCGATGCCGTACGCCTCGATGTCCTTCTTGCCGCTGAAGCCGAGCTCCTTCTCGACCGCGAGCTCGACCGGCAGGCCGTGGCAGTCCCAGCCGGCCTTGCGGGCGACGTGGTAGCCCCGCATGGTGCGGAAGCGGGGGAAGACGTCCTTGAAGACGCGGGCCTCGATGTGGTGGGCGCCCGGCATGCCGTTGGCGGTGGGCGGGCCCTCGTAGAACACCCACTCGGGGCGTCCCTCGGACTGCTCGAGGCTCTTGGCGAAGATCTTCTGCTCGCTCCAGAAGTCGAGCACGGCGTGCTCAAGGGCGGGCAGGTCGACCTGGGCGGGCACCTGGCGGTACTGCGGCTGCGGGTTCAACGCGCTTCCTCCGGCGGACGATTTCCGTTCCGTCGGAGGGACGAGAGCCGCTTGTCGCGCTCCCGCGGTACCACCCTCCTTGGCCCTCCGGATAGGTCGTACGTGCCGGAAAGCCCCCTCATTGGGGTCGCGATGCCGGGTCTACTCGCCTGTGCCAGGGGCTTCGGCTTTCTTCCGGCGGCTCCGGGGTGATGTTCACGTCGCGCCTGCCCCCGGGCTCACACCGTCCCCGGGTCGCTCATGGCCGCGTACGCCGCTACTCGTCCCCATCCACGCTTCTCGCTGTGCCCAGTGTACGGGGCCGTGGCGCACCCGGCCGACCGGTTTTGCCGCCGGGCGGCGGGAAGGCGGCGAGCGGGCCGCTCAGGCGTGCTGGGGGACCTCGTCCTTGAGGGAGTCGCGGACCATCTTGCGCAGCTCGGGGCTGTCCGTGTGGCCGTGGACGGAAACGGCGTGCTCGCTGGCGGCACGGACCACTTCTTCCTCTTCGCCGGAGATGGCGAGGGTGCAGTTGGTCTCGCTCGGGAATTCGCGGCAGTCGGCTGTCTTGCGCATGACGCACCTTCTTCGTTCACTGCCCGTTTTAGCGTCCATTTTAGGCCGGTACGGCCGTCTGGGGAGGGGCTCGTCGCGGTGTGCGGCCGGTGCGGGCGGGGCCGCGGTGACTGACCCGAATGGCGATATGCGGAGTGTCCGGATCCTGACCGGGGGCGCCCGGCGGATTACCGGGCGGGGAGCTGGGCACAACGCTTGCATGCCTGCCGCGCGGCGCCCGCGGGGCGGGCGAATCTGGCGGCGTGCCCCGTTGCCGCGGGCCTTGAGTCGATTTATCGTCCCAGCACGATTCGCGAGCAAGATCACAATATGTGAAGGGGCCGCGGCCATGGTGGCGAAGAAGACCGCCGTACAGCATTCGGCGCCGGGCAGATCCACGGGCGCGGCCACGCAGGGAGCGAACGGGGTGCAACCGGTGAAGGGGGCCACGACGGCGGCCAGGAAGACGGCCGCGAAGAAGGCCGCCGCCAAGAAGACGGCCGCCGAGGAGGAGGGCGCGCAGGCGGCCCCCAAGAAGACCGCGGCGAAGAAGACCGCGGCCAAGAAGGCGGTCGCCAAGAAGACCGCGGCCAAGGAGGCGGTCTCCGAGAAGGCGTCGGCGGCTGCTCCGGCGGCGGCCCCACCGGTGAAGAAGACGGCTGCCAAGAAGAGCGCCGCCAAGAAGGGCACGGCCAAGAAGAAGGCCGCGACCGCGGCCGAGGGTGCGGCTCAGGCCGCGGAGACGACGGGAGCCACGACAGTGGTCGCGAAGAAGACTCCGGGCACGGCGACGGCAGCGAAGAAGCCGACCGCGGTGCCCAAGGCGCGTGTCGCCGCCGAGCCGGGCGAGCTCGCGGTCCGGCCCGGCGAGGACCCCTGGACCCCGGCAGAGGTCGAGGAGGCGCGCGCCGAGCTGCAGAGCGAGGCCCTGCGGCTCAGCAGCGAGATCTCGTCGTCCGAGGACGCCCTGGTGGGCCTGATGCGTGACTCCGGGGACGGCGCCGGCGACGACGACGCGGACACCGGGACCAAGAACATCACGCGGGAACACGAGATGGCCCTGGCCGCCAACGCGCGCGAGATGCTCCTCCAGACGGAGCGCGCCCTGGAGCGGCTCGACGCGGGGACGTACGGAATCTGCGAGAACTGCGGCAATCCCATCGGCAAGGCGCGGATGCAGGCGTTCCCCCGCGCGACCCTGTGCGTGGAGTGCAAGCAGAAACAGGAACGGCGCTCCTGACCACGGCCTGGCCACCTGGGGGCGTACGTATGTGCCGTACCCTCGTCCCCAGTCAGGTACCTAGGTTGAGGGACTCACGTGGCAGAGGCGGAGCGCATCATCGGTACGCCGGATATTCCTGAGGGCGACGAGGCTGCTCGGGACGAGAAGGCTCCCCAGGACGAGCGGGCCGATCGGGACGAGCACGTCGCTCCGGACGAGAAGGCCGCCCGGAACGAGCAGTCCGCGCAGGACGAGGAGCAGCCCGCCTCCAAGGGCAAGCGCAAGATCCTCGTGCTGTTCGCGGTGGCCGTGCTCGCGTACGCCCTCGACCTCGTCAGCAAGATGATCGTCGTCGCGAAACTGGAGCACCACGAGCCGATCGAGATCATCGGCGACTGGCTCCAGTTCAACGCCATCCGGAACGCGGGCGCCGCCTTCGGGATCGGCGAGGCCTTCACGGTGATCTTCACCTGTATCGCGGCGGCGGTCATCGTCGTGATCGCCCGCCTGGCCCGCAAGCTCTACAGCCTGCCGTGGGCGATCGCGCTCGGCCTGCTGCTCGGCGGTGCGCTCGGCAACCTGACCGACCGGATCTTCCGCGCCCCCGGCGTCTTCGAGGGGGCGGTGGTCGACTTCATCGCGCCGAAGGGCTTCGCGGTGTTCAACCTCGCGGACTCGGCGATCGTGTGCGGCGGCTTCCTGATCGTGATCCTCTCCTTCCGCGGCCTGGACCCGGACGGGACCGTCCACAAGGACTGAGGCTGTGGTGCGGGAGTGTCGGTGGGCTCCTGCATACTCAATGGGTGAGCACGATTCCCGAGATCCGCACCCTGCCCGTACCGGACGGCCTGGAGGGCGAGCGCGTCGACGCCGCCATCTCACGCATGTTCGGGTTCTCCCGTACCAAGGCCGCGGAGCTGGCGGCGGCAGGCAAGGTGCTGGTCGACGGCAGCGTGGTCGGCAAGTCCGAGCGCGTGCACGGCGGTGCCTGGCTCGAGGTCGAGATGCCGCAGGCGCCCGCCCCGGTGCAGATCGTCGCGGAGCCCGTCGAGGGCATGGAGATCATCCATGACGACGACGACATCGTGGTGATCGTCAAGCCCGTCGGCGTGGCCGCGCACCCGAGCCCCGGCTGGACCGGGACGACCGTGATCGGCGGCCTCGCGGCGGCCGGGTACCGGATCTCCACCTCCGGCGCCGCCGAGCGCCAGGGCATCGTGCACCGCCTGGACGTCGGCACGTCCGGCCTGATGGTGGTCGCCAAGTCGGAGCGGGCGTACACGAGCCTGAAGCGCCAGTTCAAGGAGCGCACGGTCGACAAGCGCTACAACGCGCTGGTGCAGGGCCACCCCGACCCGATGAGCGGCACCATCGACGCCCCCATCGGCCGCCACCCGAACCACGACTACAAGTGGGCGGTCACCGCCGAGGGCAAGCCCTCCGTGACGCACTACGACCTCATCGAGGCCTTCCGCGCGGCCTCGCTGCTCGACATCAAGCTGGAGACGGGCCGCACGCACCAGATCCGCGTCCACATGTCGGCCCACCGGCACCCGTGCGTGGGCGACCTGACGTACGGCGCGGACCCCACGCTCGCCAAGCGCCTCGGCCTCACGCGCCAGTGGCTGCACGCGGTGCGCCTCGGCTTCGAGCACCCGGGGAACGGGCAGTGGGCGGAGTTCGAGAGCCAGTACCCGGACGACCTCCAGCAGGCGCTCGACCGCGTGCGCGCGGAGAGCTCGTGAGCACGGCGGGCGCCGTGGTCTGCCGGGTGGCCGTCGAACCGGGCGACCTGGAGGCCTGTTTCGCAGTCCGCAAGGAAGTCTTCGTCGTCGAGCAGCGGGTCCCGGAGAACCTCGAGTACGACGAGTACGACGCAGCGGCGGTGCACGTCCTCGCGGTCGGCGACGACGGGCTGCCGCTGGGCACGGGCCGGCTCCTGACCGGCGACGCGGCCGCCGCGAAGAACGGCGGGGACGCCGGGGTGGGCGCGCTTGGCCGGCTCGCCGTGACCAGGGCCGCGCGTGGTCTCGGTGTCGGTGCGGCCCTGGTGGGGGCGATCGAGGACGCGGCACGCGCCCGTGGCCTCGCGGCCGTCGACCTGCACGCGCAGACGCATGCGCTGGGGTTCTACGAACGACTCGGGTACGAGGTCTACGGCCCGGAGTTCCCCGACGCGGGGATTCCGCATCGGGCGATGCGCAAGGCGCTGGGGAACGCGCCGGCGTAGCGAGCCGGGGCGGCTTTTGCGGCGCATTGGTCCGGTTCGGGCGGGTTGCGTGGCAGGGTTGAGGTCTTGATCGCCCGATCGGCGACCCGGACCCGTCGGAGGACACCTCGTGGACCAACTGGCGCTGCTGCTCGTCCTGTTGCTCGGTGCCGTGGTGACGGTTCCGCTCGGGGAACGGCTCGGGCTGCCCGCGCCCGTCCTGATGACCATCGCCGGCATCGTGCTCGCCTTCGTCAGCTGGGTCCCGAACGTCGAGATCCCACCGGACTACATCCTGCCGCTGGTCCTGCCGCCGCTCCTGTACGCGTCCGTCCAGCGCACCTCCTGGCGGCAGTTCACGGCCAACAGACGCCCCATCTTCCTGCTCGCCGTGGCGCTCGTCTTCGTGACGACGGCGGCGGTGGCGGCGATGGCGAACGCGATCGTGCCCGGACTGCCGATCGCCGCCGCCGTGGCGCTCGGGGCGCTCGTCGCGCCGCCCGACCCGGTCGCCGCGACCGCCGTCGCCGGTTCGCTGGGGCTGCCCAGGCGGCTCGTGTCGATCCTGGAGGGCGAGGGCCTCTTCAACGACGTCACGGCGATCGTGCTGTACCACGTGGCGATCGCGGCGGCCGTCAGCGGAACGTTCTCCTGGCCCTCCGCGGTGGGGCAGTTGGTGCTCTCGGCGGTGGTCGCCGTCGCGGTGGGGCTCGCGCTCGGCTGGCTCACCAACAAGCTGATGGGCCTCCTCGGCGAGGCCACCCTGCAGACCGGCCTCACGCTGCTCGTGCCCTTCGTCAGCTATGTCCTCGCCGAGGAGCTGCTGGGCTCAGGAGTGCTCGCCGTGCTGACCACCGCGCTGTACCTCGCGGAGAACGCGGCCGACGCCGACGACGTACAAGGACGGATCACCGGGCAGACGTTCTGGCAGATCGTCGACACCCTGGTCACCGGTGTCGCCTTCGGGCTCATCGGGCTCGAACTGCACAACGTCTTCGGTACGGCGGACGGCCGCGAGCTGCGGATGCTCGGCTGGGGCGCCGCGGTCGTCGCGGTGGTCGTCGGCGTACGACTGCTGTGGCTGCTGCCCGCGACGTGGCTCGCCAAGAAACTGCACAAACGCCGGGACTACGACGAGGACATCCCGACGACCTGGCGCGAGACCGTCGTCATGTGGTGGTCCGGGATGCGCGGTGTGGCCTCCGTCGCGCTGGCGCTCGCCATCCCGCTGAAGACGGACGCCGGGGACCCCTTCCCGGCCCGCGACGAGATCATCTTCATCGCGTTCTGCGTCATCATGGCGACCCTCGTGCTCCAGGGGCTCACCCTGCCCTGGCTCGTCAAGAAGCTCGGCGTACGGGCGGACACCGACGCCGAGCGGGCCGTCGAGCGGGAGCTCGCCTTCCGCGCGGCCAAGGCGGCCAAGCGCCGGCTCAAGGAGATCGAGGAGGTCGAGGAGCTGCCGGAGGACGTACAGGAGCGGCTGCAGCGCGGGGCGTTCGACATCGGCGCCAGGATCAGCCCCGACATCGTCGACGAGGAGCGGCGCGAGCGGTACGCCAAGCGCGTCGACCGGCTCAAGGCCGTGCAGCGCATCCAGCGCGAGATGATGTCGGCCGCCCGGCACGAGGTCCTCGCGGCGCGCAGCGAGCCCGGCGCCGACCCCGAGATCGTCGACCGCGTCCTGCACCACCTCGACGTACGCAGCCTGCGGCCCTGAACCGCAGCGGCCCGTCAGCCCCGGCCCGTGCGCGGCACGACCGGCGGGGCCGTGCGCGGACGCTCGCCGTTCGGCGGCAGTTCCGCCCAGGCCGTGTTGACCCGCGGCAGCGCGTAGGGATGGTGCTCGGCCAGCCAGCTGATCAGCTGCTCGCGGACCGTGACCCGCACCGTCCAGATGTCGTCCGCGTCCTTGGCGGTGACCAGGGCCCGCACCTGGATCGTGTTCGGCGTCGTGTCCGTGACCGCGAGGCCCCAGTCCCTGCCGTCCCAGGCGCCGCACTCCCGCAGGACGTCCCGCAGCTTCTCGCGCATCAGCGGAACGGGCGCGGAGTGATCGAGCTGGAAGAAGACCGTGCCGGTCATCTGGGCGCCGCCGCGCGACCAGTTCTCGAAGGGCTTCGACACGAAGTACGACACCGGCATCGTGATCCGGCGCTCGTCCCAGGTCCGCACGGTCAGGAAGGTCAGCGTGATCTCGTCGACCGTGCCCCACTCGCCGTCCACCACCACGGTGTCCCCGAGCCGCACCATGTCGCCGAAGGCGATCTGCAGCCCCGCGAAGAGATTGCCGAGCGTGGACTGCGCGGCGACGCCCGCGACGATGCCGAGCACGCCCGCCGAAGCGAGCAGCGACGTCCCGGCCGCCTGCATCGCGGGGAACGTGAGCAGCATCGCCCCGATGGCCACGACACAGACGATCGCGGTGACCACCCGCTGGATGAGCGTGACCTGCGTCCGCACCCGGCGCACCCGGGCCGGGTCGCGGTGGGCGGCGGCGTAACGCGCGTACGACGACTCGACGACGGCCGCCGCGATGCGCACGAGGAGCCAGGCCATGGACCCGATGAGCACCAGGGTGAGCCCCCTGCCGATGCCCGCCGAATGGTCCTCGGCGATCTGCGCCTGGTCGTACGAGCCGCGCAGCAGTGCGACGCACAGGACGAGTTGGAGCGGCAGCCGGCAGCGCCGCAGCAGGCCCCAGACCGGAGCGTCGGGGTGCTTGGCGTCGGCCCGTCGCAGCAGCACATCGGCCAGCCAGCCGACGGCCAGCGTGAGCACGACCGAGCCGCCGACCACGATCAACGGACGCAGTACGTTCTCCATGCCTCAGAGGGTAGGTGGCACCATGGCCTCATGAACATCATGCTTTTCCATTCGACGTACGGGCTGCGGCCCGCGGTGCACGCGGCGGCCGACCGGCTGCGCGCCGCGGGGCACGAGGTGTGGACCCCCGATCTCTTCGACGGGCGCACCTTCGACACCGTCGAGGAAGGCATGGCCCACCAGGACGAGCTCGGCAAGGACGAGCTCCTGAAGCGGGCCGTTCTCGCGGCGGCGCCCTACTCCGAGCGGGGTCTCGTCTATGCCGGGTTCTCGTTCGGCGCCGCCACCGCGCAGACGCTCGCGCTGGGCGACGAGAAGGCCCGCGGGCTGCTGCTCCTGCACGGCACGTCGGACATTGCGGAGAACGCCACAGTGGACGAGCTGCCGGTGCAGCTGCATGTCGCCGAGCCCGATCCGTTCGAGACGGACGACTGGCTGAGCGCCTGGTACCTGCAGATGGGGCGGGCCGGGGCCGACGTGGAGATCTACCGCTACGCGGGCGCCGGGCACATCTACACCGACCCCGACCTGGACGACTACGACGCCGAGGCGGCGGAGTCGACCTGGCGGACGGCGCTGGGCTTCCTGGAGACGCTCTGAGTTCTCGCGGGAACGCGGTTCACGCGCGCGTGCAGCGGCCCGCCGGGCTGTTCGCGGGCGGCCGGCACTGCAGGCCGTAGTCGTCGCCGCGTGAGCTGATGAACCGTCCTACGCACTGGTCGCCCGCGGTCATGCCGCGTTCCGCGCAGAACCGCAGGGCGGCCCGGCCGTCGGTGAACGGACCGGGGGCGTAGATCACCCAGAAGCCCGGGCGCAGCGAGGCGTAGTCGTCGCTGTGCAGATACACCGCCTCCGGTACGTCCTTGCGCACGGCCGCCAGTCTGCGGTCGCGGGTGGCCGTGCCGGAGCTGTCCGGTTCGGAGAAGAGCTGCGCGATCCAACTGCCGGAGGCGGGCGGGGCGGTGGACGCCGGGGGAGTGCTCGGCGCGGTCGGCGCGGTGTCCTTGCCGCCGTCCCCGGCCTCGTCGCCCGTCTTCCCCGAACCGCTCCGCAGTGTGAGCACGAGCGCGGCACCTGCCACCAGGGCGAGCGCCACCGCGACGGCCCCGAACATCACGGGCCTGCGTCTGGAGCGCCGGGCGGGCGGCGGCGGTACCGCGACCGCCGCGGGCCGCGGCGAGACCTCCGTCGGCTGCCACGCGCTGCCCTCCGCGACCGCGGCGAGCATCGCGTCGAGCCGTTCCGCGTCCGGCCGCAGTGCCGGGTCCCGCGCCAGCAGGGTGCCCAGGACCGGGGCGAGCGGACCGGAGCGCACCGGTGGCGGCACCGGGTCGTCGAGGACGGCGGCGAGCGTGGCCAGCGCCGTGCCGCGACGCATCGGACTGACGCCCTCCACCGCCACGTACAGGAGCAGGCCGAGCGACCAGAGGTCGGCGGCCGGGCCCTCTTCGGTGCCGCGGACGCGCTCGGGCGCGATGTACTCCGGAGAGCCGATCAGGTCGCCCGTGACCGTGAGCCGCGTGGCGCCCCGCAGTGAGGCGATGCCGAAGTCGGTGAGCACTGCGGAGGGGGCGCCTTGGGTGCCCCGCAGCAGTACGTTGGCCGGCTTGATGTCGCGGTGCAGGATGCCCGCATCGTGGGCCGTCCGCAGCGCCGAGAGCAGCTCGCGGCCGATCCGGGCCGCCTCGCGGGGCGGAAGCGGGCCCTCCTCCAGGAGGTCCTGGAGGGTGCGCCCCGGCAGGAGCTCCATCACCAGCCAGGGGTGCGGATCCCCGGCCGTGTCGATGATCTGGTGGATCGTCACCACATGCGGATGGTTAAGCCGGGCGAGCGCGCGGGCCTCGCGCAGCACCCGCTCCCGCAGCACCCGCGACTGCTCGACGGTCAGATCGGCCCCCGTGGGCCGCACCTCCTTGACGGCCACCTCGCGGTGGAGCACGGTGTCGCGCGCCCGCCACACCGTGCCCATGCCTCCGCTGCCGAGCCGCTCCACCAGCTCGAACCGCCCGTCGATCACGTCCCCCTGGCCACTCATGACGCAAGAGTAAAGGGCGCCGGGGACAGCGGGAGACCGGGTCGGCGGGAGCCCGGTCAGCGCACCGGGGCGTCCACCCGCTCCACCTTCTGGGTGCCGCTGAGCGTGCGGTACGAGCGGGCCCACGACGACGTAGCCTCGGGGTCCGTGCGGTCGGACAGGACGTAGTAGTCCATCTGCGAGCGCTCGGCGGTCACGTCCAGGACGCCGTACCCGTGCGAGTCCATGTCCAGCCACTTCACATGGCGGTTGGCCGCCCTGATCGCGCCCACGGCGACCAGCGAGAGCGTGTGCGGGGCGACGTTCAGCATGTCGTCCACGTTGTCGGAGGTCACGGACGTGACCACGAACTCCGTGGCGGCGGACGGGGTTCTGGGGTACGTCGCCGCCTTCACCGGCACGTCGTTCGCCCACGCCATGTGGATGTCGCCGGTGAGGAAGACGGTGTTCCGCACGGCCTTGTCGACCAGGTGCGAGATGAGCTCCTTGCGGTCGTCCGTGTAGCCGTCCCACTGGTCGACGTTGACCGCCAGGCCCTCCTTGGGCAGGCCGAGCAACTCCGCGAGGGGGCCGAGCAGATGGGCCGGTACGGAGCCGAAGGCGACCGGCGAGATCATCACCGAGGTGCCGACCAGCTTCCAGGAGGCGTCGGACGAGGCGAGGCCCGCCTTCAGCCAGTCGAGCTGCGCGCGGCCCGTGATCGTACGGTCCGGGTCGTCGACGTCACCGCTGCCGACGCCGGTCTGCTGGGAGCGGAAGGAGCGCAGGTCGAGCAGGTGCAGATCGGCCAGCTTGCCGAAGCGCAGCCTGCGGTAGACGGTGCCTTCAGTAGAAGGACGTACGGGCATCCACTCGAAGTACGCCTGCTTGGCCACCGCCACGCGCCGCGCCCAGTCGCCCTCGGTCTCGGGGGAGTGGTTCTCGGCGCCGCCCGACCAGGCGTCGTTGGCGAACTCGTGGTCGTCCCAGATCGCGATCACGGGGTGCGTGGCGTGCATGGCCCGCGCGTCGGGGTCGGTCTTGTGGGCGCCGTGCCGGGTGCGGTAGTCGGCGAGGGTGGTGATCTCGTGCTTCGGCTCGTGCTGCCGTACGACGTCCTGCGCGGCGGGGTACTCGCCGGTCGGGTACTCGTAGAGGTAGTCGCCGAGGTGCAGGACCGCGTCGAGTTCGGTGCGGGCCGCGAGATGGCGGTACGCGGAGAAGTAGCCGGCCTCCCAGTTGGCGCAGGACACCACGCCGAACCGGACGCCGGGGGCGGCCGCGTCGTGCGCCGGGGTGGTGCGGGTGCGGCCCACAGGGGAGTGGGTGTCGCCCACGGAGAAGCGGAAGTAATAGGTGGTCGCCTGGCGCAGGCCCCTTACGTCCGCCTTGACCGTGTGGTCAGAGGCGGCCCGCGCGGTGGTGCTGCCGCGGCCGACGGTGCGGGTGAAGGCCTTGTCCTCGGCTATCTCCCAGCGCACCTCGGTGTCCGGCCCCTTGCCGGACCCCGGGACGGCATCCGGCACCGGCGTCACCCGCGTCCACAGCAGCACGCCGTCGGGCAGCGGGTCGCCGGAGGCCACTCCGTGGTGGAACGCGGGCCCTTCGGCCGCGTGCGCGGAGGGGGCGGCGGCGAGCGGGGCCGCGATGACCGCGGAGGCGGCAGCGGCCTTGACGACCGAGCGGCGGCGCGGGGCAGGGGAGTTGGGCGCCATGCGGGCGCTTGTTCGACTGGTCACGGGCGATCACCTTACTGATCGGTAATCGCAAAGAGCGGGCGACCTGGGAAAGTTCGCCCGCTCTTCTGGAACCCGTCGCTTCGGAGTGCGGCTTTAGTGCCGGTTCAACCTTTTGATCTGCCGCGGGGTCAGCCCTTGAGCGCCGCGTCGATCGCCTTTTTGTAGTCCTCGACCGTCGAGGGCGCGTTCTCCTTGTCGGGGCCGGTGATCTTCTTGCCGTCCATGACGAAGGAAGGCGTGCCCTCGACGCCGTCCTTGTTGTCGTCGAACTTCTTGGACATCTCGATGGCCCAGCGGTCGAACTTCCCGCTCTTGACGTCCTTCGCGAAGGTCTTGCTCTTCTTGAGCTCGGGGACCTCGTTCGCGATCTTGGTCAGATACGAGTCGTCCTTGAACTTGTCGGTGGTCTCCTCGGGGTGGTTCTCCTTGGAGAACAGCGCCTTCTTGTAGTCGAGGAACGCCTGGTCGCTCACGTTCAGGGCGGCTCCGAGCGCGCTGAGCGCGTTCTTGGAGCCCTCACCCGTGAGGTTGCGGTCCAGGAACGTGGCACCGATGAACTGGACCTTGTACTTGCCGTCCTCGAGGTCCTTCTCGACCGTCGGGCCGACCGTCTGCTCGAAGCTGGCGCAGACCGGGCAGCGCGGGTCCTCGTAGACCTTGAGGGTCTTCTTGGCGCTGTCCTTGCCGATGACGACCGTCGTGCCGTCCGTGCCCTCGGAGTTGGCGGGCTTGACCAGCTTGTCGTCCTTGGCGGCGTCCCAGTAGCCGGGCTTGTTGGCCTGCATGACGCCGTAGCCGACGCCGCCGGCGATCGCCAGGACCGCGACGACGGAGACGCCGACGATGATCGACCGCTTCCGCTTCTCCCGCTTGCGCTCGGCTTCCTGCTGGGCGCGGATCCGCTCGCGGGCCGCCGACTTGGCCGCCTGGCTGTTGCGCTTGCTCATGATCGTGTTCTCCGTAGGGGGGTGCGTGGGTGGGGACGTGCTCAGGCGAAGGCGGCCGAGCACGGCGGTCCACGCCGTCCCACGAAATGCACGAGCAGCCGGCCGTACGCGCCCCGCACCCGGCGGTCGGCGCGCGGCAGCCGGCGCACCGGCCGCGGCCGGATGCCCACCGCGGCGAACGCGATCAGGAGCGGCCGGAAGGTGGCCGCGGCCACCGCGCGCAGCAGCTGCGCCAGGGCGCGCTCGCCGCGTCGCAGCCAGGCGGCGGCCAGCAGGCCGACCCCGATGTGCGCGCCGAGCAGCAGCCAGGCGGCACCCGGATCGGCGTCGGCGAGCAGCACGGCGGCGCGGTGGCCGTCGCCCGTCACCTGGGCCAGCGGGGTGCCGACGCTGCCGCCGCCGCACAGCACGTCGAAGCCGACCGAGCGCAGCGGGCCCGCGACCGGGCCGCCCGTCTGGCCGTAACAGACGTGCTGTCCGGTGGTGAAGACCGTGTCCGCGGCCAGTTCCAGCGGGATCAGCAGGGCGGCGATCCGTCCGTAGCCCCGCTCCCGCCCCGCGAGCGCGTACGCGACGACGAAGACGGCGGCGGCGATGGCGGCGACCGTGGTCAGCGGCAGCGGGGCGCGCGAGAGCAGCACGTGCGACGCGGCGGAGAGCGTCACGACGAGTGTCGTGAACAGCGCCGCGCGCACCGTCCTGAGCTGGGTCCCGGATATGTCCATCGCGCAAGCGAGTGTGCCACGTGTTCCTGTAAGACAGCCCTAAAGGGTGCCTATGAGTCACAGAGGCGGGTCACACGGCTGCCGCCTCGCGGCTACAGGCCCGGGATCCGGCCGTTGCGGAACAGGTCGACGAAGATCTGGTGGTCCCGGCGCGCGCGGGCGCCGTACTCGTGCGCGAAGTCCACCAGCAGGTCCCCGAAGCCGTCCTCGTCGGCCGCGATGGCGGCGTCGATCGCCCGCTCCGTGGAGAACGGCACCAGGTCCGAGTGGCCGCTCTCGTCGTCCGCCGCCGCGTGCATCGTGGCCGTGGCGCGGCCCAGGTCGGCGACGACGGCGGCGATCTCGTCCAGGTCGTCGATGTCCGACCAGTCCAGGTCGACGGCGTACGGAGAGACCTCGGCGACCAGCTGCCCGGCGCCGTCCAGCTCCGTCCAGCCCAGCCACGGGTCGGCGTGCGCCTGCAGCGCGCGCTGCGAGATGACCGTGCGGTGGCCCTCGTGCCGGAAGTAGTCCCTGATCGCGGCGTCCGTGATGTGCCGCGAGACGGCCGGGGTCTGGGCCTGCTTGAGGTAGATCACGACGTCGTTCTCCAACGCGTCGCTGTTGCCCTCCAGAAGGATGTTGTACGACGGCAGACCGGCCGAGCCGATGCCGATGCCGCGGCGGCCGACGACGTCCTTCACGCGGTAGGAGTCGGGGCGGGCGAGCGAGGACTCGGGCAGCGTCTCCAGGTAGCCGTCGAAGGCGGCGAGGACCTTGTACCGGGTCGCCGCGTCCAGCTCGATGGAGCCGCCGCCGGAGGCGAAGCGGCGCTCGAAGTCGCGGATCTCCGTCATCGACTCCAGGAGGCCGAAGCGGGTCAGCGAGCGGGCGTCGCGCAGCGCGTCCAGGAGCGGGCCCTGCGCGGTGTCCAGCGTGAAGGGCGGCACCTCGTCGCTCTTGGCGCCCGTCGCGAGGTCATGGATCCGCTCGCGGTACGCCGCGGCGTAGATCCGCACCAGGTCCGTGATCTGCTCGTCGGACAGCGCCTTCGTGTAGCCGATCAGGGCCACGGAGGCGGCGAAGCGCTTGAGGTCCCAGGTGAAGGGGCCCACGTACGCCTCGTCGAAGTCGTTCACGTTGAAGATCAGGCGCCCTTGGGCGTCCATGTACGTGCCGAAGTTCTCCGCGTGCAGGTCGCCGTGGATCCACACCCGGCCCGTGCGGTCGTCCAGGAACGGGCCGCCGTGCTGCTCGCGCTCCAGGTCGGCGTAGAAGAGGCAGGCCGTCCCGCGGTAGAAGGCGAAGGCGGAGGCGGCCATCTTGCGGAACTTGACCCGGAACGCGGCGGGGTCCGCGGCGAGCAGCTCGCCGAACGCGGTGTCGAAGACGGAGAGGATCTGCTCGCCGCGCTGATCGGCGGTGGGCTGCGGGTCCGACATCGCGGGGTGCCTCCAGGTAACAGGTGGTGCCACGTGCTGCATGACATTTGGGACAGGTGTTCCGTCCTGTCCAACGCACGACGGTACCCCCGAGTGCCCGCCGCTTGTCAGTGCTCAGGATTAGACTTCCACGCTGTCCCCCCAGACTGCCCGCAGCCTGTCACTCAGCGTTCTCCGGAGGCCTTCCGCCGTGACCAAGCCGCCCTTCACGCACCTGCACGTCCACACGCAGTACTCGCTGCTGGACGGCGCCGCGCGGCTCAAGGACATGTTCAACGCGTGCAACGAGATGGGCATGACCCATGTCGCCATGTCCGACCACGGCAACCTGCACGGTGCGTACGACTTCTTCCACTCCGCGCAGAAGGCGGGCGTCACGCCGATCATCGGCATCGAGGCGTATGTGGCGCCGGAGTCCCGCCGCAACAAGCGGAAGATCAAGTGGGGCCAGCCGCACCAGAAGCGCGACGACGTGTCCGGCTCGGGTGGTTACACCCACAAGACGATCTGGGCGGCGAACAAGACGGGCCTGCACAATCTCTTCCGGCTCTCCTCGGACGCGTACGCCGAAGGCTGGCTCCAGAAGTGGCCGCGTATGGACAAGGAGACCATCTCCCAGTGGTCGGAGGGCCTGATCGCCTCCACCGGCTGCCCCTCCGGAGAGCTCCAGACCCGGCTGCGCCTCGGCCAGTTCGACGAGGCGCTCAAGGCGGCGTCGGAGTATCAGGACATCTTCGGGAAGGACCGGTACTTCCTGGAGCTGATGGACCACGGCATCGAGATCGAGCGCCGGGTCCGCGACGGTCTCCTGGAGATCGGCAAGAAGCTCGGCATCCCGCCGCTGGTGACCAACGACTCGCACTACACGTACGCCCATGAGTCCGTCGCGCACGACGCCCTGCTCTGCATCCAGACCGGCAAGAACCTCTCGGATCCCGACCGCTTCCGCTTCGACGGCACCGGCTACTACCTGAAGTCCACGGACGAGATGTACGCCATCGACTCCTCGGACGCGTGGCAGGAGGGCTGCCGCAACACGCTCCTGGTCGCCGAGCAGATCGACACCACGGGGATGTTCGAGAAGCGCGACCTGATGCCGAAGTTCGACATCCCGGAAGAGGGCTACACCAACACCACCTGGTTCAAGGAGGAAGTGCGCCGCGGCATGCTCCGCCGCTTCCCGGGTGGTGTGCCGGAGGACCGCCAGAAGCAGGCGGAGTACGAGATGGACGTCATCATCCAGATGGGGTTCCCGGGCTACTTCCTCGTGGTCGCCGACTTCATCATGTGGGCCAAGAACAACGGCATCGCGGTGGGTCCGGGCCGAGGCTCCGCGGCCGGTTCGATCGTCGCGTACGCCATGGGCATCACCGACCTCGACCCGATCGAACACGGACTGATCTTCGAGCGGTTCCTCAACCCCGAGCGCGTCTCCATGCCCGATGTCGACATCGACTTCGACGAGCGCAGGCGCGTCGAGGTGATCAGGTACGTGACGGAGAAGTACGGCGCCGACAAGGTCGCCATGATCGGCACGTACGGAAAGATCAAGGCGAAGAACGCCATCAAGGACTCCGCGCGCGTGCTCGGATATCCGTACGCGATGGGCGACCGCCTCACCAAGGCCATGCCCGCCGACGTCCTCGGGAAGGGCATCGACCTCTCCGGCATCACCGACCCCAAGCACCCGCGCTACAGCGAGGCGGGCGAGATCCGGGGGATGTACGAGAACGAGCCGGACGTGAAGAAGGTCATCGACACCGCCAAGGGCGTCGAGGGCCTGGTCCGGCAGATGGGTGTGCACGCGGCCGGCGTGATCATGTCCAGCGAGCCGATCGTGGACCACGCGCCGATCTGGGTGCGGCACACCGACGGCGTGACCATCACGCAGTGGGACTACCCCCAGTGCGAGTCGCTCGGCCTGATCAAGATGGACTTCCTGGGCCTCAGGAACCTGACGATCATGGACGACGCCGTGAAGATGGTGCGGTCCAACAAGGACATCGATCTGGAGATGCTCTCTCTCCCGCTCGACGACCCGAAGACCTTCGAACTGCTCTGCCGCGGCGACACGCTCGGCGTCTTCCAGTTCGACGGCGGCCCGATGCGTTCGCTCCTGCGCCAGATGCAGCCCGACAACTTCGAGGACATTTCCGCCGTATCGGCCCTGTACCGGCCGGGCCCGATGGGCATGAACTCGCACACGAACTACGCGGAGCGCAAGAACGGCCGCCAGGAGATCACACCGATCCACCCGGAGCTCGAAGAGCCCCTGAAGGAGACGCTGGGCCTCACCTACGGCCTGATCGTGTACCAGGAGCAGGTACAGAAGGCCGCCCAGATCGTCGCCGGCTACTCGCTCGGCGAGGCCGACATCCTGCGCCGCGTGATGGGCAAGAAGAAGCCCGAGGAGCTGGAGAAGAACTTCGCGATCTTCCAGGGCGGCGCCCGGAAGAACGGCTTCAGCGACCAGGCGATCCAGGCCCTGTGGGATGTCCTGGTCCCCTTCGCCGGATATGCGTTCAACAAGGCGCACTCCTCGGCGTACGGACTCGTCACCTACTGGACCGCCTACCTGAAGGCGAACTACCCGGCCGAGTACATGGCCGCGCTGCTCACCTCGGTGAAGGACGACAAGGACAAGTCGGCCGTCTACCTCAACGAGTGCCGCCGCATGGGCATCAAGGTGCTCCCGCCGAACGTGAACGAGTCGGTGCACAACTTCGCCGCCCAGGGCGACGACGTGATCCTCTTCGGCCTGGAGGCGGTCCGTAACGTCGGTACGAACGTGGTCGAGTCGATCATCCGCTCGCGCAAGGCGAAGGGGAAGTACACCTCCTTCCCCGACTACCTGGACAAGGTCGAGGCCACCGCCTGCAACAAGCGCACCACGGAGTCGCTGATCAAGGCCGGCGCCTTCGACACGATGGGCCACACCCGCAAGGGCCTCACCGCGCAGTACGAGCCCATGATCGACAACGTGGTCGCGGTCAAGCGCAAGGAAGCGGAAGGCCAGTTCGACCTCTTCGGAGGGGGTGACGAGGGCGGCGACGAGCCGGGCTTCGGGCTCGACGTGGAGTTCTCCGAGGACGAGTGGGACAAGACGTATCTGCTCGCCCAGGAGCGGGAGATGCTCGGTCTGTACGTCTCCGACCACCCGCTCTTCGGTCTGGAGCACGTGCTGTCCGACAAGGCCGACGCGGGCATCGGGCAGCTCACCGGCGGTGACTACTCGGACGGTTCGATCGTCACCATCGGCGGCATCATCTCCGGCCTCCAGCGCAAGATGACCAAGCAGGGCAACGCGTGGGCGATCGCCACCGTGGAGGACCTCGCGGGCTCCATCGAGTGCATGTTCTTCCCGGCGACCTACCAGCTGGTGTCGACCCAACTCGTCGAGGACGCCGTGGTGTTCGTCAAGGGACGCCTCGACAAGCGCGAGGACGTGCCGCGTCTGGTCGCGATGGAGCTCCAGGTCCCCGACCTGTCGAACGCGGGCACCAACGCACCGGTCCTGATCACCATCCCGACGGTGAAGGTCACCCCGCCGATGGTCAGCCGCCTCGGCGAGATCCTCAGCCACCACCGGGGCAACAGCGAGGTGCGGATCAAGCTCCAGGGGGCGCAGAAGACGACGGTGCTGCGGCTCGACCGGCACCGGGTGCAGCCCGACCCCGCCCTCTTCGGCGACCTGAAGGTGCTGCTCGGCCCGTCCTGCCTGGCCGGCTAGCGCACGGCCTGAGGCGGACCGCAGCACGAAGGGGGCGCACCCGGACCTCCGGGTGCGCCCCTTCATATGTGCCTGCGGGTACGTCAGTTGTGGCCGAAGCGGCGCTGGTGCTTGCGGGCGACGTCGGCGGGGCTGCCCTGCGCCTGCGACTGCGGCTGCGACTGCATGGCGTCCTTCATCCGTGCCTCGGCCTGCTGTGCGGAGGTCCTCGACTGCTCCTGGTTCTGCTCGGCGGACGAGGAGCGGTTGCGGTCGACGCCGGTCTTGCGGTGCTGTTTCTTGGCCATTGTGATCTTCCTCCTGAGGGGGATCTGGGGGCCAGATGCGACCAGACTCACATATGGTGGCAAACCACGCATTTCAGAGAATTACCGTGCGTAATAAGGCCTGTCGGGGAGCGAAGCCGAGATACGCCACGCCGAAGATCGAGTTCCGGCCGTTAACCTCCGCCGGGTCGGGCAGACTCGAAGGAAACCCGAACCATTACTTCCAGGGAATCTCCAGGGAAAGAGGGTGGATCGCGTGGACCGCTGCATCGTCCTGGTGGACGCCGGGTATCTGCTGGGTGCCGCCGCGAGTCTCCTCGCGGGCGAGCCGTCCCGGTCCCGGATCACCGTCGACCACTCCGCCCTGATCCAGGGCATCCGCGAGCGCGCCGAATCGGACACCGAGCGCCCTCTGCTGCGCATCTACTGGTTCGACGGCGCCCCCGACCGCGTACCGCAGCCGGAGCACCGCAGGCTCCGGGTCATGCCGCGCGTGACGGTCCGGCTGGGCGCGCTGACCCGCAGCGACGGACGGTGGGCGCAGAAGGGCGTCGACGCCGCCATGCACGCCGAGCTGACCGAGCTGGCCCGCAACCGAGCCTGCTCGGACGTCGTGCTGGTCACCGGGGACGGGGACCTGCTGCCCGGCATGATGGCCGCCAAGGAGCACGGCGTCGCCGTCCACCTGTGGGCCGTGCAGGCCGCCGACGGCGACTACAACCAGTCCGAGGACCTGGTCGCCGAGGCCGACGAGCGCCGCGTCCTCGACCGGGCCTGGATCACCCAGGCCGTCCGCGCCAAGGAGCTCACCGGCGTCTGCGCGCCGCCCCCCGTGCCGCGCCCCGAGATCGCCGCGATCCTCTCCGCGCCGCTCCCGGAGTCCGCGCTCGCGGCCGGCGCCCAGCGGGCCGACGAGGCCGCGGCGGGCCCGCACCCGGAGACCACGGCCAACGGCGAGAGCCCCGCCCCGCACCACATCCCCGCCGGCAAGGGCGTGCCCACCCCCAAGGACCTCGCCGCCCTGCGCGGCCCCGGCACCCCGGCCGCCGCACAGCACCCGGCCAACGCGACGCTGCGCTGGTCCTCCGACAAGGGTTGGGTCGAGCGGCCCGGCGGCGCCGCCGAGAGCCCGGAGGTCGCCGCGCTGCCGACGCTGGCCCAGCTGACCACGGCCGAGCAGCGCTGGGCCGACCGCGAGGAGGACATCACCACCGTCGGCGGCGACCCCTTCGAGGTCGGACAGGTGTTCGCGCGGCGGTGGATGGCCCGCCTGCCCGAGCAGCACAACCTGCAGAAGCTCTCGACGATGTACCCGCGCATCCCGCACCGCGTCGACGGCGAGCTGCTGCGGTACGCGGCGCGGTTCGGACTGCTCGCCCACAAGGACGACCAGATCGACGAGCACGACCGGTACGCGATCAGGGCGGGCTTCTGGCGTGAGATCGACGTCCACACGGCGGTGGAGCACGCACCGGTCGGCGACCGCTCCGGCGAGTGAGCGAGGCCGCTCCGGCGGGTGACACACGCGTACGCAGATGACTGATACGGGGCGTACGGGGCGCCCCGGGCGTCATACCGGGCACGCGACCCCGTACCCTCGTCCTTCGTGAGTACGCGCTCGGCACAGGCAGTCCGACAAGGGCTCCGACAGGGTCATGGCAGGGATGCCGTCTGCGCGGTGCGCGACCTCGTCAAGACCTATCCCGCCACCCGTGGCCGCCGCGGCACACCCGCGACACCCGAGGTGCGCGCCACCGACGGCATCAGCCTCGACGTCGTACGCGGCGAGATCTTCGGCCTGCTCGGGCCCAACGGCGCGGGCAAGTCCACCCTCGTCCGCCAGCTCACCGGCCTGATGCGGCCCGACAGCGGCGCCGTCGAGATCCTCGGCCACGACATCCTGCGCCACCCCGAGCGGGCCGCGCGGATCCTCGCCTACCTGGGGCAGGAGTCCACCGCCCTGGACGAGCTGACCGTCTCCCTCGCCGTCGAGACGACCGCGCGGCTGCGCGGCCTCGAGGTGCGCGAGGCGCGGGCCGAGCGGGACGCCGTACTCGAAGAACTCGCGCTGATCCCGCTCGCCACGCGCCCGCTGAAGAAGCTCTCCGGCGGGCAGCGCAGGCTCGCCTGCTTCGCCACCGCGCTGGTGGGGGAGCGGCCGCTGCTCGTCCTCGACGAGCCGACGACCGGCATGGACCCCATCGCGCGGCGCGCCGTCTGGAGCGCCGTCGACCGGCGCAGGGCCGAGCGCGGCACGACGGTCCTGCTCGTCACCCACAACGTCATCGAGGCCGAGACGGTCCTCGACCGGGTCGCCGTCCTCGACCACGGCAAGGTCATCGCCTGCGACACCCCCGCAGGGCTCAAGGAGCGGGTCGCGGGGGAGGTGCGGGTCGAGCTGGTCTGGCGGGAGCGGGCGCCGATCGAGGTTCCGGAGGTCGCCGCGCTCAGGTCGTCCGCCGTGGAGTCGGGGCGCCGCTGGTCGCTGCGGCTCGCCCCGGACGAGGCGCGCGCCGCCGTCGCGGCGATCACCGGCGGAGCCGCCTTCGCCTCACTCGACGACTTCACGCTGGCCACGCCCAGCCTGGAGGACGTGTATCTCGCCCTCGGCGGGAACGGGGAGGGGCTGGTCAAGGCGTGAGCAGGCGGATGGAGAGCAACAGGAAGGTCGTTCGGTGAGTGCCGTTCCCCTGGAAGCCGTTGTACGGGCCGACAGCGACGGCGGCCGGGACGTCGGCGCCGAGGCGCCCCTCGGGCCCCGCGCGCGGCTCTTCCCCGCGCTCTCGGCCGTCTACCGCGCGCAGCTGTCCCGTGCGCGGGTGGCCCGTATCCCGCTGCTCTTCGTGGCGACCTTCCAGTCCGTCGGGATCATGATCCTGATGCGGGGCGTCGTCGACGGGGGCGGCGAGGCGCGGGCCGTCGTCGCGGGGTCCTCCGTGCTCGTCGTCGCGTTCGTCGCGCTCAACCTGCTCGCGCAGTACTTCGGGCAGCTGCGGGCCGACGGCGGGCTCGACCACTACGCCACGCTGCCGGTGCCGCCCGCGGCCGTGGTGCTCGGCGCCGCGGCCGCCTACGCCTCGTTCACCGTGCCCGGCACGCTCGTCACCGCCGTCGTCGGCTGCGCCCTGTTCGGCCTTCCGCTGGCCCATCTCTGGGTGCTCGTCGCGGTGATCCCGCTGGCCGGTGCGGCGCTCGCGGGGCTCGGCGCGGCCCTCGGGCTGCTCGCGCCCCGGCCCGAACTGGCCACGTTGCTCGGCCAGTTGGGCATGTCGGCGGCGCTGCTGCTCGGTGTGCTTCCGGCCGAGCGGATGCCGGGATTCCTGCAGTACGCGCGTGATCTGCTGCCTTCGACGTACGGCGTCGAGGCCTTCGCCCGCACCTTCGGGCCGCACCCGGACTGGGCGGCCGTGGCGCTCGACCTGGCCGTGTGCGCCGGGGTCGGTGTGGCCTCGCTGGCGGTCGCCACCTGGGCGTACCGCCGGGCGGCTGTGCGGTGACGCACGTCCCAGGTACTACTGGCACCATGTGTGGGTGACTGCACCGCTGACGCCTTCCCAACCGCCCCACGGCGAGCCCTCGCACGACCCCTGGCAGAAAGCCGCCGCGCCGTCCGGGGAGCTGCTCCCGCCGGCTGACGAGGAGGACGGGCCCGGCATGAAGACCGAAGTGCGGCAGGCCGCGGTGATCGCGGTCGCGCTGGCCGTCTGCGGCGTACTCCTCGGGCTGCTCTGGCTCTGGCTCGCGCCGCGGGTGCCGCTGGTCGCGGACAGCGACGCGGTGTATCTCAAGGACACCGAGGGCGAGCAGGCGATCGGGGTCGACGGAACGTTCACTCTGCTCGCGCTTGCCTTCGGCGCGGTGAGCGGGCTCGTCGTCTTCCTGCTGCGCAAGCGGGGCGGTATCCCGCTGGTCGTCGGGCTCACGGCAGGGGCGCTGCTCGGCGCGGTGGTCGCCTGGCGGCTCGGGATCTTCCTCGGGCCCGAGACGGATGTCGTCGCGCACGCGAAGTCGGTCGGCAAGGGTGTCGTCTTCGACGCGCCGCTGGAGCTGAAGGCGAAGGGGGCGCTGCTGGCGTGGCCCGTGGCGGCGCTGCTGGTGCACCTGGGGCTGACCGCGCTGTTCGGGCCGCGGGATCCCGAGCCCTACCCCTTCGCGTACGGGGATGCCGGGCGGCCCGAGGACGGGGCTCCGGGGCAACCGGGGGCGTGACCCCCGGTTGCCGCGTAGGACGGGCCGTCGGGCGGGCCGTGGGAGGGGCCGAGGGCTAGGCAGGCCGCCTGCCGTGGTTCGCCCTGCCTCGCCTCGCCCGCCACTTCCTCTTGCGCGTCTTCTTCGACATGAGGGTGGTACTAGTCGAGGACCCGGCCCGCGTCGAGGGGCTATTCGCGCCCGATCGGGGCCAGTACCGCCGACGTGAGGGCGGCCAGGTCCGCTGGGGCCAGTTCGACCTCCAGGCCGCGGCGGCCCGCCGAGACGCAGATCGTGGTGTGCGCCGACGCCGAGTCGTCCAGGACCGTGCGCAGCCTCTTGCGCTGGCCCAGCGGGGAGATGCCGCCCCGTACGTACCCCGTGGTGCGCTCGGCGGCGGCCGGGTCGGCCATCACCGCGCGCTTGCCGGAGACCGCCGTGGCCAGCGCCTTGAGGTTCAGGGTGCCCGCCACCGGGACCACGGCAACCGTCAGCTCGCCGTCCACCTCGGCCACCAGGGTCTTGAAGACCCGGTCGGGGGAGACGCCCATCGCCTCGGCCGCCTCCTCGCCGTACGAGGGATGCGCGGGGTCGTGCTCGTAGGCATGGACCGTGTAGGCCGTGCCCGCGGCGGTCAGGGCGACCGTCGCCGGGGTGCCGCCCGTGCCCTGCTTCTTCTGCTTCTTCGCCACAGCGCTCGCGCCTTACGTCAGTTGAGACTCGTGGTGCCGCGCGTGAGGTCCGTCGCGGGCAACGACGGCAGATTACGGATGATCGCGGTCTCGGCGCGAAGGAGTTTCAGCTCCTCGCGCAGGCGCGCGGCCGTGTCGGGGGACTCCAGGAGCCGCTGCTTGGTGGGCGTGTCCAGGACCGCCGCCGCCGCGACCAGATACGACACCACCGACGGGTCGTCCGGCAGCTCGGCGCCCGTCGAAAGGGACCGCTCGCGCGCCCCGGCCAGCCGCTTCTGATAGCCGCGGAACGCCCGCAGGACGCCCGCCGCCAGCGGACCCGCTTCCTCGCCCGGCTCCTCGGGCAGCTCCTCGACCTCGGCGGTCAGGAAGGCGCCGGACGCGTCCACCGAGTGCAGCCGCACCCGGGTGGTGCCGGTGGCGAGGACCTCGAAGCCGCCGTCGGCGCGCTCCCGGATCGTCGCCGCGTCCGCCACGCAGCCCACCGCGTGGAACGACTTGAGCGGGTCGTCGCCGAACCCGGCGGCGGGCCCCTGCTCGGGCTGTGCGGTCGGGTCGGGGAGGCCCGGCGCGCTCGGCGCCACCTCCAGGCCGTCGCGGATCGCGACGACGGCGAAGAGCCGCTGGTCCTCGTCGGAGGTCTTGAGCAGCTCGCGCATCATGGCGCGATAACGCTCCTCGAACACGTTCAGCGGGAGCACGAGCCCCGGGAACAGCACCGAGTTGAGCGGGAAGAGCGGAAGCCGGACGGTGGTCACGAACCAAAAGCCTAATGGTCGCCGGGGGCCGGCCCGCCGCGCCGGGTGCGCAGCGGGGTCGTGGACGCCACCTCGATGCGCACGCCGTCGCGCAGTTCGAGGAACTGGCCGAGCGGATCGTCGGCGAGCCGGTCCCAGGGGAAGGACGTGGCGTACGGCCCGATGAGGCGCAGTTGGCCGAGGGCGTCCTGCCAGCGTTCCAGGCGGACCAGGACGTACACGAGGAGGTTGCGGACCTCCGCCGGCCAGGGATCCCCGGACGCGTACTCCCGGGACAGCTCGATGCCGAGGTCGGCCGCCGCGTCCAGGCGCTCGCGCGGCACGCTCCCGGAGGCGCTGGTCAGATAGGCGAAGGCGGCCCGCGCGGGCAGCGCCTGGATGAGCGATCCGGGCAGCGCGTCGCGTGCCGCGCTCTCGGCGAAGTCGAAGCACTGGCGGTGCGAGCCGTACCAGGCCGCCGAGAGGTACTGCAGGGCCGAGGCATGGCAGCCGTAGTGGTGCGAGGAGCGGCGTACCGCCTCGGCCCACAGCTCGTCGAAGACCGACTGCGGGGCGTGTGTGCCGCGCGCGTGGTCCAGGGCGATCCGCCAGGGCACGGGGTCGCGCGGATCGGCCTCGGCGGCGGCGGTGAGCAGCGGCGCCGACTCGCGGAGCAGCTCGGCGCGGGCGGGCGACTCCCAGCCCCGGACGACGGCCAGTTCGGCCTTGACGAGCAGCGCGTCCGGGTCGTGCGGGGCCGCGGCCTGCCAGTCGTCGAACCACTCGGAGCGGGAGCGGGCGAAGGCGGCCAGACGCGTGGTGTAACGGTCGCGGTTCTCCCACTCGTTGCCCTCGCGGGTGGTCGCGAGCAGCTTGGCGGCCGGGTCGTAGTCGCCCCGGCCCGCGGCGACCAGAGCCGGGCCGAGCCGGTCGTCGGGCACGTCGAGGAGCACCTCGTCGTCGGGGGTCAGTCCGGCGGCCAGGAGCGGGGTGTGCCTGACCATCCGGGAGGTGCGGATCAGGGCGCGCAGCAGGTGCATGGTGTGGGTATTGAAAACCGCAGGTCGGGGCAGTGCCAGGGGGTATTTGATGACGCTTTCGTATCGGTCGTTCGGTTGCCTGGGCATCGGTCAAGGGACGGCAAAATCTTGCACCCCGTCAGTTCCCGCGCGGCAACCGTTTCAGTTCCTGCGCAGCAATCGCGTCGCCCCCGCCGCGACCGTCGTCGCGAGCACCCAGCCGAGCAGGATGAGGATCGCCGCGAACCACTGCCAACCGCCGCGCAGCTGCCAGTAGCTGTCCTGGCCGAGGTTGATGACCGGGAGCAGCAGGTCGAGGGCGAACAGCGCCGGGTTCCAGTTCGGGTGCTCGCCCGGTTTGATCGCCGGGTGGTCGGCGTGCGAGAAGGCCACCGCGCTCACCGCCCACAGGACCGCCATCCAGAGCGCGGCCCGGCCAGGCCGGTAGCCGTAGGCCACCGTCCAGTCCTGGGCGAAGCCCCACAGCTTCGCCGCCACCGGCAGGGTCTCGCGGCGTCTGCGCTGCTTGGCGAGCAGCACCTCGCGGGCGTCGGCGTCCTCGCCGCCGTTGCGCAGCACCGTCGCCAGCTTCTCGTACGGCTCCGGGTTGTACTCGGCGGTCGCTGCCGCCACCCAGCTCAGCCGCCGGGAGAGCGGGAAGCTGCCCTGCGGCACCAGGTTCTCGTACGTGAAACCGCCCATCTGGAGTCCGCCGGGTCCCGGCCAGCTCGTCGACTTGTCGATGAGGTTGACGACCTTCGCGCCGGACAGCACGATCTTGCCCCGCTCGGGTGCCTCGCCGAGGAAGCGCAGCTCGGGCGTCTGGACGCGGCGCAGCGACACCTCCTGGTCGTTCTCCAGGGTGAAGCGGGCCTGGGCCAGGTCCACGGCGTCGCCGAACCGGCCGTCGTCGAGCCGGATGCCGCCCTGGCAGTCGAAGCGCTGGACGCGGGTGCCGCGCGCCGGGGTCGTGCCGCTGGACATCGGGGGGTCGCCGAGCGCGGCGGGCGTCATGTAGAGCGTGCGCTCGACGGTCATCTGCGGGGCGTTCAGCGCCCGGCGGCCGTACGGATTGGCGAGTTGGCTGCCGCGCAGGCTGAAGGAGACGCCGATCTTCGCGCCGCGCAGGCTCAGCTGGCCGTGCGACTCCATCATCTCGGCCTGTAGGTCCTGACCGACCGAGAGCCCGTCGCCCATGATCGAGTTGCCGCGCCGGTCGCGGTAGATCACCGCCTGGTTGAGCAGCAGGTCGGTGCCGATCTGGGCGTCGGTCAGGCGCATGCCGTTGTGGATCCGGCAGCGCGGCAGATGCAGGTCGCCCTCGGTGTGCAGCCGGGCCGCCTCCACGCGCGGGATCGAGCAGTTGACCAGCCGCAGGGTGGTGAACTTGGCCTCGGGGAAAAGGATTTCCTTCTCGAAGCGGCAGTGCTTCAGCTCGGCGTAGGGCAGCACCTCGCCGCCCGCGAGATCGAGTACGTCGGTGATCTGCAGGCCCGCGAGCTTCAGTGAGGAGACACGGCCGGAGAGCGCCGGGGGTCCGTCGAGCAGCAGCATGCACACGACGCGTGCGCGCACGCTCCGCTCCGCTCCCCAGGGGTGGCCGCCGTGCGGATCGTCCGCCATCGGATCGCCCGACCGCAGGTCATAGACGCTGCCGTTGCGGAAGGCCTGCCACATGCCGACCTCGGCGGCGGTCAGCCAATCCGGCGGGTCCTCGATGCCGGTGCCGTCGACCACTGCTGCCGTCCTCCCCGTACCGCGATGTGTTTGTGTCTCGTACATCTGTTCATGCCCGCTGAGTGACGGGCTGAACGCTAGTGGTGAACGGCATCTTCCGAAAAGTGGAGGGCAACGCGAAGCGTTTCAGGCAGGGCGGTGGTGGAAGGCGGGTGGGCCGGTATCAGCCAGTGATACGGGCGTCCGGCGGAGAATCAGGGTCTGAGAGAATTGGCCATGTGATCTCCCGAATCGATCTGCGCGGCGACGCCCTCCCCGAGGGCCCCGCCCTGCGCGCCCTGCTGCCCCGTGCCGACTTCGACGTCGCGGCCGCCCTGGAGAAGGTGCGGCCCATCTGCGAGGACGTGCATCATCGTGGCGACGCGGCACTGATCGAGTACGCGGCGAAGTTCGACGGAGTGCAGTTGACGCAGGTCCGCGTCCCCGCCGCCGCGCTCGCCGAGGCCCTCGAAGGCCTCGACCCGGACGTGCGCGCGGCCCTGGAGGAGTCCATCCGCCGCGCCCGCCTCGTCCACCGCGAGCAGCGCCGCGCCCCGCACACCACCCAGGTCGTGCCCGGCGGCACGGTCACCGAGAAGTGGGTGCCGGTCGAGCGCGTGGGCCTCTACGCACCCGGCGGCCGGTCCGTCTACCCCTCCTCCGTGATCATGAACGCGGTCCCGGCGCAGGAGGCCGGCGTCGAGTCCATGGCGCTCGCGTCCCCGCCGCAGGCCGACTTCGGCGGCCTCCCGCACCCCACGATCCTCGCGGCCTGCGCGCTGCTCGGCATCGACGAGGTGTACGCGGTGGGCGGCGCCCAGGCCGTCGCCATGTTCGCGTACGGCACCGAGACCTGCGCCCCGGCCAACATGGTGACCGGCCCCGGCAACATCTGGGTCGCGGCCGCCAAGCGCTACTTCACCGGACGCATCGGCATCGACACCGAGGCGGGCCCGACCGAGATCGCGGTCCTCGCCGACGACACCGCCGACCCGGCGCACGTCGCGTCCGACCTGATCAGCCAGGCCGAGCACGACCCGCTCGCGGCCGCCGTGCTCGTCACGGACTCCGTGGACCTGGCCGACGCGGTCGCCAAGGAGCTGGAGCCGCAGGTCGCCGCGACCAAGCACGTCGAGGACCGGATCGTCCCCGCGCTCGCGGGCCGCCAGTCCGCGATCGTCCTGGTCGACGGCCTGGACGAGGGCCTGCGGGTCGTCGACGCGTACGGCGCCGAGCACCTGGAGATCCAGACCGCGGACGCCGCCGCCGTCGCGGAGCGCGTCAAGAACGCGGGCGCGATCTTCGTCGGCCCGTGGGCGCCGGTCTCCCTCGGCGACTACTGCGCGGGCTCCAACCACGTCCTGCCGACCGGCGGCTGCGCCTGCCACTCCTCGGGGCTCAGCGTCCAGTCGTTCCTGCGCGGCATCCACATCGTCGACTACACGCGCGACGCGCTCGCCGATGTCGCCCACCACGTGGTGACGCTCGCCGAGGCTGAAGACCTGCCCGCGCACGGTGCTGCCATCAAGGCCCGCTTCGGATGGAAGGTGCCGGAGAGCAAGTGACCAACAACGCCCCCTTGTCCCCCTGGGACGAACTTCCCATCCGCGACGAACTGCGCGGCAAGTCCCCCTACGGCGCGCCCCAGCTCGACGTACCCGTACGCCTGAACACCAACGAGAACCCCTACCCGCTCCCCGAGCCGCTCGTCGAGCGCATCGCCGAGCGGGTCCGCGAGGCCGCCCGCGACCTCAACCGCTACCCCGACCGGGACGCGGTCGAGCTGCGCACGGAACTCGCCCGCTACCTCACCCGCACCGGCGGACACGAGGTCGGCATCGCCAACGTGTGGGCGGCCAACGGTTCCAACGAGGTCATCCAGCAGCTCCTGCAGACCTTCGGCGGGCCGGGACGCACCGCCATCGGCTTCGAGCCCTCGTACTCGATGCACGGACTGATCGCGCGCGGCACCGGCACGGGCTGGATCTCCGGGCCGCGCCACGACGACTTCACGATCGACGTCGAAGCGGCCAGCAAGGCGATCGCCGAGAACCGGCCGGACGTCGTGTTCGTCACGACGCCCAACAACCCCACGGGGAACGCCGTTCCGGCCGAGACGGTCCTCGCCCTGTACGAAGCCGCCCAGGCCGCGAAGCCGTCCATGGTCGTGGTCGACGAGGCGTACGTCGAGTTCAGCCACGGCGCATCGTTGCTCCCGCTGATCGAGGGACGGCCGAATCTGGTCATCTCCCGCACCATGTCGAAGGCCTTCGGCGCGGCCGGTCTGCGCCTCGGCTATCTCGCCGCGGCCCCCGCGGTCGTCGACGCCGTCCAGCTGGTGCGCCTTCCGTACCACCTGTCGGCCGTCACGCAGGCCACCGCGCTCGCCGCCCTGGAGCACACCGACACGCTCCTGAAATACGTCGAGCAGCTGAAGCAGGAGCGCGACCGGCTGGTGAGCGAGCTGCGGGCGATCGGCTACGAAGTGACCGATTCGGACGCCAACTTCGTGCAGTTCGGGCGGTTCGACGACGCGCACGTGGTGTGGCAGAAGATCCTCGACCGGGGCGTCCTGGTACGGGACAACGGCGTACCGGGGTGGCTGCGGGTCTCCGCGGGAACCCCCGCCGAAAACGACGCGTTCCTCGATGCGGTACGCGAACTCAAGAAGGAGCAGAGCGCATGAGCCGCGTTGGACGGGTCGAAAGAACGACCAAGGAGACCTCGGTCCTCGTCGAGATCGATCTCGACGGCACCGGCCAGGTCGACGTGTCGACCGGGGTCGGCTTCTACGACCACATGCTCGACCAGCTCGGCCGCCACGGCCTCTTCGACCTCACGGTCAAGACCGAGGGCGACCTGCACATCGACACGCACCACACCATCGAGGACACCGCCCTCGCGCTCGGCGCCGCCTTCAAGCAGGCGCTCGGCGACAAGGTCGGCATCTACCGCTTCGGCAACTGCACGGTCCCGCTCGACGAGTCGCTCGCCCAGGTGACCGTCGACCTCAGCGGCCGGCCGTACCTCGTGCACACCGAGCCCGAGACCATGGCGCCGATGATCGGCACGTACGACACGACGATGACCCGGCACATCCTGGAGTCCTTCGTCGCCCAGGCGCAGATCGCCCTGCACGTCCACGTGCCCTACGGCCGCAACGCCCACCACATCGTGGAGTGCCAGTTCAAGGCCCTGGCCCGCGCCCTGCGCTACGCCTCTGAGCGGGACCCGCGCGCCGCCGGAATCCTCCCCTCCACGAAGGGCGCGCTGTAAAGCCATGACCGGACTCACCACCATCCTGATCGTCGTCGGTCTCTTCCTGATCGGCGGCATCATCTCCTTCGTCAAGCAGGGGATGCCGAAGAGCCTGATCACGCTCCTGTCGATCGGCGCCGCCATGTGCCTGGCCGCGGGCATTCTGCGGCTCGACTACTGGAACTGAGGGGAGCTGATCCACGTATGACCGCTCCCAAGAAGGTCGTCGTCTTCGACTACGGCTTCGGGAACGTCCGTTCCGCCGAGCGCGCCCTCGCACGCGCCGGGGCCGACGTCGAGATCACCCGTGACTACGACAAGGCCATGGCCGCCGACGGCCTGCTCGTCCCCGGCGTCGGCGCCTTCGCCGCCTGCATGCAGGGGCTCAAGGAGGCGCGCGGCGACTGGATCGTGGGCCGCAGGCTCGCGGGCGGCCGTCCGGTGATGGGCATCTGCGTCGGCATGCAGATCCTCTTCGCGCGCGGCATCGAGCACGGCGTCGAGACCGAGGGCCTCGACGAGTGGCCCGGCACCGTCGAGCCGCTCAAGGCCGACATCGTCCCGCACATGGGCTGGAACACGGTCGAGGCCCCCGCGGACTCGCAGCTCTTCGCGGGCCTGGACGCCGACGCCCGCTACTACTTCGTGCACTCGTACGCCGTGCACGAGTGGGACTTCGAGGTCGGCAACCCCGCCTTCCGCGCCCCCAAGGTCGCCTGGACCACGCACGGCGAGCCCTTCGTCGCGGCCGTCGAGAACGGCGCGCTGTGGGCCACCCAGTTCCACCCCGAGAAGTCCGGCGACGCCGGCGCCCAGCTCCTCACCAACTGGATCGGAACCCTGTGAGCATCCTCGAACTCCTTCCCGCCGTCGACGTCCGCGACGGCCAGGCCGTGCGCCTCGTCCATGGCGAGTCCGGATCGGAGACCTCCTACGGCTCCCCGCTGGAGGCCGCCCTCGCCTGGCAGCGCTCGGGCGCCGAGTGGCTGCACCTGGTCGACCTGGACGCCGCGTTCGGCACCGGCGACAACCGCGAGCTGATCGCCGAGGTCGCGGGCGCCATGGACATCAAGGTCGAGCTGTCCGGCGGCATCCGCGACGACGCCTCGCTGGAGGCCGCGCTCGCCACCGGCTGCACCCGTGTGAACCTCGGCACCGCCGCCCTGGAGACCCCCGACTGGGTCGCCAAGGTCATCGCCTCGCACGGCGACAAGATCGCGGTCGGCCTCGACGTGCGCGGCACGACCCTGCGCGGCCGCGGCTGGACCCGCGACGGCGGCGACCTGTACGAGACCCTGGAGCGCCTCAACGCCGAGGGCTGCGCCCGCTATGTCGTCACCGACATCGCCAAGGACGGCACGCTGCAGGGCCCGAACCTGGAGCTCCTGAAGAACGTCTGCGCGGCCACCGACCGTCCGGTCGTCGCCTCCGGCGGTGTCTCGTCCCTGGACGACCTGCGCGCGATCGCCGAGCTCGTCCCGCTGGGCGTCGAGGGCTCCATCGTCGGCAAGGCGCTGTACGCGAAGGCCTTCACGCTGGAAGAGGCCCTCGCAGCGGTGTCGTCATGAGCGACATCGTCCGCAGGGTGAGCTCGGGCGGACCGTGGGAGGAAGCCATCGGCTGCTCCCGCGCCGTCGAGCTCCCCAACGGGCTTGTCCTGGTGTCGGGTTGCACGTCGGTGGTGAACGGCGTCATAGACGCCGGGACGCCCTACGAGCAGGCGGCCAACGCCTTCCACGTGGCCGTCGACGCGCTGAAGAAGCTCGGCCTCGGCCGCGAGCACGTCGTACGCACCCGCATGTATCTGACCCACGCGCGGGACGTGGACGAGGTCGGCAGGGCCCACAAGGAGCTCTTCGACGACGTCCGCCCCGCCGCATCCATGATCATCGTCTCCGGCTTCGTCGACCCCAGCCTGGTCGTCGAGGTCGAGGTCGAGGCCTACCGGGGAGCACAGCCGTCATGACCCTGGCCGTACGAGTCATCCCCTGCCTGGACGTGGACAACGGCCGCGTCGTCAAGGGCGTCAACTTCCAGAACCTGCGGGACGCGGGCGATCCCGTCGAGATGGCCAAGGTGTACGACGCCGAGGGCGCCGACGAGCTCACCTTCCTGGACATCACGGCGTCCTCCGGCAACCGCGAGACCACCTACGACGTGGTGCGCCGCACCGCCGAGCAGGTCTTCATCCCGCTCACGGTCGGTGGCGGCGTGCGCACCGCCGAGGACGTCGACAGGCTGCTGCGCGCGGGCGCGGACAAGGTCGGGGTCAACACGGCCGCGATCGCCCGCCCCGAGCTGATCCGCGAGATCGCCGAGCGGTTCGGCCGCCAGGTGCTCGTCCTGTCGGTGGACGCGCGGCGCACGGAGTCCGGGTCCTTCGAGGTGACGACCCACGGCGGCCGCAAGTCCGCCGGGATCGACGCCGTCGAATGGGCCCACCGGGCCGCCGAGTTGGGCGCGGGCGAGATCCTGCTCAACTCGATGGACGCCGACGGCACGAAGGACGGCTACGACATCGAGATGATCGAGGCGGTACGCAAGCACGTCACCGTCCCGGTCATCGCCTCCGGCGGCGCCGGCAAGCTGACCGACTTCCCGCCCGCCGTCGCGGCCGGCGCGGACGCGGTGCTCGCGGCGTCGGTCTTCCACTTCGGGGATCTGCGGATCGGCCAGGTGAAGGACGAACTGCGGTCGGCGGGGCATCCGGTCCGTTAGGTCCGGCCGGGGACGGGCGGAGCGGCGCTTCCGGGCGCCGCTCTCAGGCGGTGCTCTCGGGCGCTGCTCTCAGGCGCCGCTCTCGGGCGCCGCTCGAAGCCGGCCGCAGGGGCGGTGCACCCGGTGCCGCGAGCGCTCTCTTTCCGCCGGGCGCTGGGTAGCGTGACGGGCTCATCCACGGAGGGGATCACCCGTGTCTGCCCTGCCTTCCCTGCCATCCCTGTCTTCTCTGCCCACCATCGATCTGCCGGAGCTCGGCCCCGACTTCGCCGGCGATCCGTATGCCGTCTACGCGAAGCTGCGCGCACAGGGCCCCGTGCACCATGTGCGCACCCCGGACGGCCAGGAGATCTTTCTCGTCGTCGGGTACGAGGCCTGCCGCGCCGCGTTCACCGACCCCCGGCTCAGCCGGGACTGGCGGGGCGCCGGTGACGTACGCCGGGTCGTCAACGCGGACCCGGACGACCCGAGCCTCGCCCACATGGCGATGGCCGACCCCCCGGACCACACCCGGCTCCGGGGGCTCGTGGCGCGGGAGTTCACCCAGCGCCGTATCGAAGGACTGGCCCCGCGGATCCAGGAGATCGCCGACACGCTGCTCGACCGGATGACGACGGACGGCGCGCGGCGGGCCGAGCTGGTGGCCCACTTCGCCTTCCCGCTGCCGATGACCATCCTGTGCGAACTCCTCGGCGTGCCCGAGCTGGACCGGGAGTCCTTCCGCCGCTGGGGCGGCGAGATCCTCTCGCCGAGCAGCAAGGAGGCCGAGATCGCCGCGTACACCGGGCAGGCGGCGTATCTGCCGCGGCTCATCGAGGAGAAGCGCGGCAACCCCGGTGACGATCTGCTCAGCGCGCTGATCCACACGGTCGACGAGGACGGCGACCGGCTCTCGCCGGACGAACTGATCGGCATGTGCAGCCTGTTGATCATCGCCGGTCAGGAGACCACGGTGAACCTGATCGGCAACGGCCTGCGGGCACTCTTCAAGCACCCCGACCAACTCGCCCTGCTGCGCTCCGACTTGAGCCTCACCGAGGGTGCGGTCGAGGAGATGCTGCGCTACGACGGTCCGGCGGCGTCCTCCCTGGAACGGCTCGCCCTGACCGACGTCGAGATGGGCGGCGTGCGGATGCCGGCCGGGTCCATGGTGCGGTTCGTCATGGCGGACGCGGGACGTGACGCCGCGCGGTTCGCGGACCCGGACCGCTTCGACATCCGCAGGGACGCGCGCGGCCACATCGCGTTCGGGCACGGACTGCACCACTGCCTGGGCGCGCCGCTGGCCCGCCTGGAGGGCGCGATCGCGTTCCGTTCGCTCCTGGAGCGCTGTCCGGAGATCGCGGCGGACTTCGACGAGGCGGAGCTGGAGTGGGTGCCGGGTGTGGTGATCAGGGGGGTGCGGAGGCTGCCGGTGCGGTGGTGAGGCCTCCGGGACGCGGCGGTGGTGAGACCTCCGAGATGCGAAGGGAAAGTTGCGCAATTTATATTGCGCAACTTTTCCTTCGTATCTACGGTGGGGTCATGGACGACAAGCAGCAACCGGGCGAGCGGGACGAGGGGAACGAACGGCAGGAGCCGGGGTTCCGCGGGACGCGTGGGACCCGTCGGATCACCGACGTCGGCACGCTGAAGGCCTTCGGGCATCCACTGCGGCAGAAGATCTACGGGACGTTGCGCGTGGCGGGCCCGTCGACCGCCTCGCAGATCGCCGCCCAGGTGGACGAGGCGGTCTCGCTGGTCAGCTACCACCTGCGCAAGCTCGCCGAGCACGGCCTGATCGAGGCGGCCGAGGCGCAGAGCGGGGACGCGCGGGAGCGGTGGTGGCAGGCGGCGCAGGACACGCTGAGCTTCCGGCACGAGGACTTCAAGGACACGCCGGAGGGCGCGGCCGTGCACGCTTCGGTGGTCCGGGGCATGCTCGCCCACCGCCACGAGCAGTACGAGACCTATCTGGACCAGCAGACGGCCTGGGGCGAGCAGTGGCGGCTCGCGGCGGACCAGTCGGACTTCCTCGCGCGTCTGAACGCCGCCGAACTCGGCCGGCTCAACGCGGAGATCCATGCCCTGGTCAAGAAGTACGAGGAGCAGGGCAAGGCCGCCGAGGCGGCGGGCGACACCGAGGGGCGCGAGAACGTCGCCGTGCATCTGGCCAGCTTCCCGTTCCGGATCTGAGAGGGCCGTCCGCCGTGACCACGACTCCTGCTCTGCGCACGGCCGCCCCCGCCGGGGAGCGCCCCGCCGCCCACCGGGACGGCAACGTGCTGCGCTGGCTCGGCGCGTACAGCGCGTCCGCCGTCGGCGACAACATCTACTACCTCGCCCTGTCCTGGGCGGCGGTCCAGTCGGGCGGCCCCTCCCAGGCGGGCCTGGTGATGACCGTGAGCGCGCTGCCGCGGGCGCTGCTGATGCTGGGCGGGGGAGTGATCGCCGACCGGTTCGGGCCACGGCGGGTGGTCATCGGCAGTGACGCGGTGCGGTGCTTGGCGGTGTTCGCGGTAGCGGGGCTGCTGGTCCTTGCGAGCCCGGGCCTGTGGCTGCTGGCCGTGCTGGGGCTGGTCTTCGGGACGGTCGACGCGCTGTTCATGCCGGCGGTGGGGGCGCTGCCGGCGCGGATCACGGGGCGGGATCAGCTGGCGCGGGTGCAGGGGATGCGGGGCCTTGTGATCCGCCTCGCCAATGTCGTGGGGGCGCCGCTCGGGGGTCTCGGTGTGGCGCTCGGGGGCCCGGCGGCGGCGTTCGGGGTGGCGGGACTCCTCTTCGCGCTCTCCCTGCCGCTGCTGGTGGCCGTGCGCATGGGGAACCTGCCCGCCGGTGCCGGTGCCGGTGCCGGTGCCGACGGCGATGCCGACGGCGGCGACGCGTCGCGGGGCGGGCGGACGGCCTGGGGCGAGCTGAGGGACGGCCTGCGCTACATCCGCGGGCACCGCGTCCTCGCCCCCCTGATGGTCGTCGTCGCCCTCGGTGACCTGGGGTTCGTGGGGCCGCTGAACATCGGGCTGACCATCCTGGCGGACGAGCGGGGGTGGGGCGCGTCCGGGATGGGACTCGTCCTCGCGGGGTTCGGGGCGGGGGCCGGGGCGTCGGCGCTGTGGCTGACGGTGCGGGGGCGGGTGCCGCGGGCGGGTCTCGTCCTGCCGGTGACGTGCCTCGTCGGGGCGGTCGGCGTCGGCGGGATGGCGTATGTGCCGCTGCTGTGGGGTGCGGTGGGGGTGGCGTCGGCGACGGGGCTGGTGGTGGGGCTGACGGGGGCGCTGTCCGGCGCCCTCGCCCAGACCGAGTCCGCTCCCGCCTACCTGGGCCGGGTCACCGCGGTGAGCGGGCTGGTCAGCCTGGGCGTGGCGCCACTGACGTACCCGGTGACGGGCATCGCGGTGGAGGCGTGGGGGACGGCACCGGTCTTCACCGCGAGCGCGGTGACCTGCGGTCTTGCGGGGCTGTACGGGGTGTGTGCGCGGGGGTTGCGGGGGGCGGAGCTGCCGGGCTGATCCTTCCCAGGAGGCACCCGGCACGGACCCCTCAGATCAGATACCCAGCTGCTTCGACTCGTGGAGGCGGGATACCGCCTCCTTGTCTCCGTCCAGCTCCACCTTCGCCGCGTCCTGGCGGCCGTACACGAACATCAGCAGCTCGCCCGGCTCCCCCGTCACCGTCACGACCGGCGTCCCCCGGTGCGCCACCGCCGTCTGGCCGTCGGGGCGGCGCAGCACCACACCCACCGGAGCCTTGCGGCCGACCAGGCGGGCCATCCGCTCCAGGCGGGACCAGAGCGCGTCGGAGAAGACGGGGTCCAGCTCGCGCGGCGTCCAGTCGGGGCGGGCGCGGCGCACGTCCTCGGTGTGGACGTAGAACTCGACGGCGTTCGACGCCTCGTCGATCTGCTTGAGGGAGAAGGGGGAGAAGCGCGGCGGCCCGGTCCTGATCAGCTGGATCAGTTCCTCGTACGGCTTCGCGGCGAACTCGGCCTGCACCCGCTCAAGCCGGGCCGCGAGCTGCTTGATCAGGAGTCCGCCCGCGGCGTCCGCGCGCCGCTCGCGCACCACCACATGGGCTGCGAGGTCACGCGTGTTCCAGCCCTCGCAGAGGGTCGGCGCGTCGGGACCCTCCGCCTCCAACAGGTCGGCGAGGAGAAGTCGTTCACGCTTGGCATGGGTCGACATGCCACCCACCCTACGACCCGGTAGGCGGTCCGCGCAGTGGACAGGGGCCGACCGGATCACGCCGGGACGGCACAATGGCCGTATGACCGCCACGCCCCCGCCCAGCAGCCTCGACCCCGAGATCGCCGCCCGCCTCAAGCGCGGCGCGGACGGCCTCGTCCCCGCCGTCGCCCAGCAGTACGACACCGGCGAGGTCCTGATGCTGGGCTGGATGGACGACGAGGCGCTGCACCGCACCCTCACCACGGGCCGCTGCACCTACTGGTCGCGCAGCCGCCAGGAGTACTGGGTCAAGGGCGACACGTCCGGCCACTTCCAGTACGTGAAGTCCGTGGCCCTGGACTGCGACGCGGACACCGTCCTGGTCCAGGTCGACCAGATCGGCCCCGCCTGCCACACCGGCACCCGCACCTGCTTCGACACCGACACCCTCACGGTCACCTTCACCGGCACGGAGGCCTGACCGCCCCACCGGCAGCCCGCGTTCCACGGAGTGACCGGTGACACCGGCCGCCGCCCGCGCGGCCGTAAGCTCCTCCCCATGGATCTCGAGACCTTCCGCAAGCTCGCGAGCGACCGCCGAGTGATCCCCGTCAGCCGCAGGCTCCTCGCGGACGGCGACACTCCGGTCGGCCTCTACCGCAAGCTCGCCGCCGAGCGCCCCGGCACCTTCCTCCTGGAGTCCGCGGAGAACGGCCGCTCGTGGTCTCGCTATTCGTTCGTCGGCGTCCGCAGCGCCGCCACCCTCACCACCCGCGACGGCGAGGCCCACTGGCTGGGCACCCCGCCCGTCGGCGTACCCGTCTCCGGCGACCCGCTCGACGCCCTGCGCGCCACCGTGCAGACCCTGCATACCCCGCACGACCTGGCGTCCGGCATGCCGCCCTTCACCGGCGGAATGGTCGGCTATCTCGGGTACGACATCGTGCGCCGCCTGGAGAAGATCGGCCCCGGCGAGCGGGACGACCTGCGGCTCCCCGAGCTGACCATGCTGCTCACCAGCGACCTCGCCGTACTCGACCACTGGGACGGCTCGGTCCTCCTGATCGCCAACGCGATCAACCACAACGACCTGGCCACCGGCGTCGACGAGGCCTACACCGACGCGGTCGCCCGGCTCGACGCGATGGAGGCCGACCTCTCCCGGCCCGTCGCCCAGCCCCCGGCCGCACTGCCGCCCTCCGAACTCCCGGAGTACACCGCGCTGTGGGGCGGCGCGCAGTACCAGGAGGCCGTCGAGGACATCAAGGAGCGCATCCGCGCGGGCGAGGCCTTCCAGGTCGTCCCCTCGCAGCGCTTCGAAACCCCTTGCGCGGCAAGCGCGTTGGACGTCTACCGGGTGCTGCGGGCCACCAATCCGTCGCCGTACATGTATCTCTTCCGCTTCGACGGATTCGACGTCGTCGGCTCGTCCCCCGAGGCGCTCGTCAAGGTCGAGGACGGGCGCGCCATGGTGCACCCCATCGCCGGCACCCGGCCGCGCGGCGCAACGCCGCAGGAGGACCAGGCGCTCGCCGACGAGCTGCTCGCCGACCCCAAGGAGCGCGCCGAGCACCTGATGCTCGTCGACCTGGGCCGCAACGACCTGGGCCGGGTCTGCGAGCCCGGCTCCGTCGAGGTCGTCGACTTCATGTCCATCGAGAAGTACTCGCACGTCATGCACATCGTGTCGACCGTCACCGGACAGGTCGCCGAGGGCCGCACCGCCTTCGACGTACTCACCGCCTGCTTCCCCGCGGGCACTCTCTCCGGAGCGCCCAAGCCGCGCGCGATGCAGATCATCGACGAGCTGGAGCCCTCCCGCCGCGGCCTGTACGGCGGCTGCGTCGGCTACCTCGACTTCGCGGGCGACTCGGACACCGCCATCGCGATCCGCACCGCGCTGCTGCGCGACGGAACGGCATATGTGCAGGCGGGAGCCGGGGTCGTCGCCGACTCCGACCCCGTTGCCGAGGACACCGAGTGCCGCAACAAGGCGGCCGCGGTCCTCCGCGCCGTGCACACGGCGAACCGGCTGCGGCGCACGGATGGACGTGAGGGATAGTGGAGGGGTGACTTCTGCCGTACCGACGCCCCGGCCCTCCCATGCCACAGCCGCACAGGCCGACGCCGAGCCCGAGACCCGGGCCAGGCGCGGCGGCCGGCGCAGCATCGCGGCGGCCCTGCTGCTCGGGGCCGTCGGCGCGGCCCTCGCACTGCTCGCGTCCCGCCAGGCCTGGGCCCACGGCACCGTGTCGGTGGCGGGCGGCGATCTGCCGCTGACCGCCACGGGCAGCGATGTCACGGGCGTGCCCGCGGCCCTCGCGATAGTCGGCCTGGCCGGCCTCGTCGCCGTCTTCGCGGTCCGCAGGGCCGGCCGGCTGCTCGTCTCGCTGCTGCTCGCGCTGAGCGGTGCGGGCACGGTCGCCGCGGCGCTGCTGGGCGCCGGTGACAGCGGTGCGCTCGACGAGAAGGCCGCCGAGGCCTCCGGCGACGCCGCCGCCACGATCGGTGATCTCAGCCACACCGGCTGGCCGTACGCCGCGGCCGCCGCGGGCGCCCTGATCCTGGCCGCCGGTCTGCTCGCGCTGACGTACGGCAGGTCCTGGCCCGCGATGTCCGGGCGGTACGAGCGTGACGGCGCCCCCCGCCCCCGCAAGGCGGCCCCCGCCGTGGACCCGGACCGCCCCGAGGACCTGTGGAAGGCACTCGACCGCGGCGAGGACCCGACGCGCGAGACGTGACCCCCGCGCTCACGGCTTCCCCGCGAGTACGGGACAATGGAGCAGTGAGCGTTCGACTCACCCCACGCATCACCACCACGCATACAGCAACGAGGAGCAAGTCATGGCGGGCAGCAGCCACGGACACACCCCGGCCGCCTGGACCGGTGTCATCATCGCCTTCATCGGTTTCTGCGTATCGGGTGCCTTCATGGTGATGGCGAACCCGCTCGGCTTCTGGGCCGGCATGGTCATCATCGCCGTCGGCGGCCTCGTCGGCCTCGCCATGCGCGCCGCGGGCCTGGGCCAGGCGCCCCGCCGCCAGCAGGCGAAGGCCCAGCTCGCGCACTCCGAGGGCTGAGTTCTCTCGTACGGCATGAGTTCTCCCGTACGGCCGAGTTCTCTCGTACGTACGTGAAGGAGGCGGTCCGGCAGCAGCCCGGGCCGCCTTCTTCGTGTCTCCCCGCGGGCGACGCCCGGCCCCGAAGGGCAGAATGCCTCGGGTGAACGCTGAACCCGAGAGCGCGGCACCGGCCGTCGGCCGGACCCTGCGACGGCTCGCCGTGCCCGCCGGTGTGCTCGGCGCGGTCGTGGCCGCCTTCGCGTACGTCGGGACGGTCGACCCGAACGAGCCTGGCCACTACCCGGCCTGCCCGCTGCTGCAGCTCACGGGGGTCTTCTGCCCCGGCTGCGGCGGACTGCGCAGCGCCCACGCCTTCGTCCACGGCGACCTCGGCACGGCGCTCGGCGCCAACGCCCTCGCCGTCGTCGGGTATGGCGTCTTCGCAGTGGTCTGGACCCTCTGGGCGGTGCGTGCGGCACGCGGCCGGCCGCTGCGGATCGCGTTGGGAACCGCACAGCTGTACGGGATCGGCGCGCTGATCGCGGTCTTCACCCTCGTGCGCAATCTGCCGTTCGGGGCATGGCTGCATCCCTGATGTCCGGCGAAACCCCAGGCCGCGGCGGCCTTCGGGTGTCCAGGACGTGGGACTGGTGTCAACCGGATGCGGGCCCTTCGCCCTCCTGCGGATACCATCGCAGTGACCATCGGAATGCCTGATGAGGCAGCCGAACAGCTTGAGGTTCAACAGCAGCTTCACCGTCAGGGAAGGGGGCCGCTCGCGTGAGTGTGCTCGACGAGATCATCGACGGAGTCCGTGCCGACCTCGCGGAACGGCAGGCGCGCGTCAGCCTCGACGAGCTGAAGGAGCGCGCGGCGAAGGCTCCGGCGGCGAAGGACGGCGCCGCGGCGCTGCGCGGTGACGGGGTCAAGGTCATCTGTGAGGTCAAGCGGTCCAGCCCGTCCAAGGGCGCGCTCGCCGCGATCGCCGACCCGGCGGGACTCGCCGCCGACTACGAGGCGGGCGGCGCCGCCGTCATCTCCGTGCTGACCGAGGAGCGCCGCTTCGGCGGTTCGCTCGCCGACCTGGAGGCCGTCCGGGCCAGGGTCGACATCCCGGTCCTGCGCAAGGACTTCATCGTCACCTCGTACCAGCTCTGGGAGGCCAGGGCGTACGGCGCCGACCTCGCCCTGCTGATCGTCGCCGCCCTTGAGCAGCCCGCCCTGGAGTCGCTCATCGAGCGCGCCGAGTCGATCGGCCTCACGCCGATCGTCGAGGTGCACGACGAGGACGAGGCCGAGCGGGCCGTGGACGCGGGCGCGCGGGTCATCGGCGTCAACAACCGCGACCTGAAGACCCTCAAGGTCGACCGTTCCACCTTCGAGCGCGTCGCGCCGGAGCTGCCGGACAACGTCGTCAAGATCGCCGAGTCCGGTGTGCGCGGCCCGCACGACCTGATCGCCTTCGCCAACGCGGGCGCCGACGCGGTGCTCGTGGGCGAGTCCCTGGTCACCGGCCGCGACCCGAAGTCCGCGGTCTCCGACCTGGTCGCCGCGGGCGCGCATCCCGCGCTGCGGCACGGACGGAGCTGACCCCTCCCGATGACCGCCTTCGCCCGCCTCGCACCCGGCTGCCGCCCCCGCGGCTGCCGGGCGCCCGCGCGGCGTGTGCGGGGCCGCCGGGTGCGGTACCACATCGGCGCGGAGCCGGGGCAGATCCCTGGGATGCGATGGCGGAGCGGCGCCCTGAGCGCCGCGAGCTGATAGCGCCCCTTTAGGGGCGCGGGGAACTGCGCGACAAGCCCAAGACGGGCCGCAGTCGCGAGACGAACCCCAACCAGCGACGGCGCCTGGGCGTACGCACGTCAAAAAAGCCAACGCCAGCCATAGCGAGGTTTCGCATGCCCAGCCAGTTCTTCATCCCGGACCCGGAGGGTCAAGTCCCCACCACGGAGGGGTACTTCGGCGCGTTCGGAGGCAAGTTCATCCCGGAGGCCCTCGTGGCCGCCGTCGACGAAGTCGCCGTCGAGTACGACAAGGCCAAGAACGACCCCGAGTTCGCCCGCGAGCTCGACGACCTCCTGGTCAACTACACGGGAAGGCCCAGCAGCCTCACGGAGGTGCCCCGTTTCGCCGAACACGCCGGCGGAGCCCGCATCTTCCTCAAGCGCGAGGACCTGAACCACACCGGCTCGCACAAGATCAACAACGTGCTCGGCCAGGCCCTGCTCACCAAGCGCATGGGCAAGACCCGCGTCATCGCCGAGACCGGAGCCGGCCAGCACGGCGTCGCCACGGCCACCGCCTGTGCGCTGTTCGGCCTCGAATGCACCATCTACATGGGTGAGATCGACACCCAGCGCCAGGCCCTGAACGTGGCCCGGATGCGCATGCTCGGCGCCGAGGTCATCGCCGTGAAGTCCGGCAGCCGCACCCTCAAGGACGCCATCAACGAGGCGTTCCGCGACTGGGTCGCCAACGTGGACAGGACCCACTACCTGTTCGGCACGGTCGCGGGACCGCACCCCTTCCCCGCGATGGTCCGCGACTTCCACCGGGTCATCGGCGTCGAGGCCCGCCGCCAGATCCTGGAGCGCGCCGGACGCCTGCCCGACGCCGCCGTCGCCTGCGTCGGCGGCGGCTCCAACGCCATCGGCCTCTTCCACGCCTTCATCCCGGACGGCGACGTACGCCTCATCGGCTGCGAGCCCGCCGGGCACGGCGTCGAGACGGGCGAGCACGCGGCCACGCTGACGGCGGGCGAGCCCGGCATCCTGCACGGTTCTCGTTCGTACGTCCTCCAGGACGAGGAGGGCCAGATCACCGAGCCCTACTCGATCTCCGCCGGGCTCGACTACCCCGGCATCGGCCCCGAGCACGCGTACCTGAAGGACAGCGGACGCGGCGAGTACCGCGCGTGCACCGATGACGCGGCGATGCAGGCCCTGCGCCTCCTCTCGCGTACGGAGGGCATCATTCCGGCCATCGAGTCGGCACACGCCCTCGCGGGTGCGATCGAGGTCGGCAAGGAGCTGGGCAAGGACGGGCTGATCATCGTCAACCTGTCCGGGCGCGGCGACAAGGACATGGACACGGCCGCGCGCTACTTCGGCCTGTACGACACGGACGCCGCCGTCGAGGCGGACGAGGCCGGCACCGGCGCGGAGATCGAGGGGGACGCGAAGTGAGCGGGAACATCAAGCTGTTGAGCGACACCCTGGCCGCGGCGAAGTCCGAGGGCCGGGCCGCCCTCATCGCCTACCTTCCGGCCGGGTTCCCGACCGTGGACGGCGGCATCGAAGCGGTCAAGGCCGTCTTCGACGGCGGCGCGGACGTGGTCGAGGTCGGCCTGCCGCACAGCGACCCGGTGCTCGACGGCCCCGTCATCCAGACCGCCGACGACATCGCGCTCAAGGCCGGTCTGAAGATCGCCGACGTGATGCGCACGGTCCGCGAGGCCTTCGAGGCGACCGGCAAGCCGGTGCTCGTCATGACGTACTGGAACCCGATCGACCGCTACGGGGTCGAGCGTTTCACCGCCGAGCTGGCCGAGGCGGGCGGCGCGGGCTGCATCCTGCCCGACCTGCCCGTCCAGGAGTCCGCGCTGTGGAGGGAGCACGCCGGGAAGCACGGCCTCGCGACCGTCTTCGTCGTCGCGCCCAGCAGCAAGGACGAGCGGCTCGCCACGATCACGGCGGCCGGTTCGGGCTTCGTGTACGCGGCCTCCCTCATGGGCGTCACCGGCACCCGCGAGTCCGTCGGCGAGCAGGCGCAGGAGCTGGTGCGGCGCACCAAGGCCACCACCGACCTGCCGGTCTGCGTCGGCCTCGGCGTCTCGAACGCCAAGCAGGCCGCCGAGGTGGCGGGCTTCGCCGACGGCGTGATCGTCGGCTCGGCCTTCGTGCAGCGGATGCTCGACGCACCGGACGAGGCGACGGGCCTCGCCGAGGTCCGCGCGCTCGCGGGTGATCTCGCCAAGGGTGTGCGCGGGAACGCGTAACTCGTACGGGTGGACCTGGGACCGGGGAGGCACGCTCGTGCCTCCCCGGTTCGTTGGCGGGGTGTGAGTGAGAAGAACCGTGAGGGAAAGCGCGCCGCCCGCGACCGGCTGGCGGAGGAGCGAGAGCGACAGAAGTCGCGGGACAAGCGGCGCAGGGTGCTGATCGTGAGTTCAGCCGTCGTCGGCGTGCTCGCGCTGGCCGCCGTGGCGGGAGTCCTCGCCGCCAACTCGGGCGACGACGACAAGGACACGTCGGGCCCCGTCTCCGTCCCCGAGGGCGCGACCGGAAAGGATCAGCTCGCGCTCCCGGCCGGCAAGGCCGACGCCAAGTCGACCCTCACGATCTGGGAGGACTTCCGCTGCCCCGCCTGCAAGTCCTTCGAGGACCTGTACCGCACGACGATCCATGAGCTGACCGACAAGGGCCAGCTGAAGGTCGAGTATCACCTGGCCACGCTCATCGACGGGAACATGGGCGGCAGCGGCTCCCTGCGCGCGGCCAACGCGGCGGCGTGCGCCCAGGACGCCGGAAAGTTCGTCCCGTACCACGACGTGCTCTACAAGAACCAGCCCGCGGAGGCGGACGACGCCTTCGCCAAGAACGGCAGGCTGATCGAGCTGGCGGGCGAGGTCGACGGGCTCGACACGGCCTCCTTCAAGAAGTGCGTGGAGGACGGAGAGCACGACAGCTGGGTCGCCGAGTCGAACAAGGCATTCCAGGACGCGGGCCTCGGGGGCACGCCGAGCGTGCTGCTCGACGGGAAGAACATCTTCGCGGACCAGAAGAACCCGCTGACTCCGGCGAAGCTGAAGGCGCTGGTGGAGAAGGCGAACAAGGGATAGCCGGGGAGACTCTCCGGTGGCCCGTGGCGGAGACTTCCGGCCGCCTGTTATGCAGACGTAGCCGGGCTGGTTGCCTCGGGCACCACCCGGCACGGTAGCGTCGGACCTGCCATGGACCTTGCCTTCATTCCCAGCCCGTCGCGCAGTGTGGTCGATCTCGGCCCCATTCCGCTGCGCGCGTACGCGTTCTGCATCATCATCGGCGTCTTCGTCGCCGTCTGGCTCGGCAACAAGCGGTGGATCGCTCGCGGGGGCCGCCCAGGCACCGTGGCCGACATCTCCGTGTGGGCCGTGCCGTTCGGCCTCGTCGGCGGGCGTCTCTACCACGTGATCACGGACTACCAGCTGTACTTCAGCGAGGGCCGTGACTGGGTGGACGCCTTCAAGATCTGGGAGGGCGGCCTCGGCATCTGGGGCGCGATCGCGTTCGGCGCGGTCGGCGCGTGGATCGGCTGTCGCCGGCGCGGCATCCCGCTGCCCGCCTGGGCCGACGCGCTCGCCCCCGGCATCGCCTTCGCGCAGGCGATCGGCCGCTGGGGCAACTGGTTCAACCAGGAGCTGTACGGCAAGGCCACGGATCTGCCGTGGGCGCTGAAGATCACGTCGGCGGAGGACGGGCGGGTGCCGGGCACCTACCACCCCACGTTCCTCTACGAATCCCTCTGGTGCATCGGCGTCGGTTTCCTGGTCATCTGGGCCGACCGCCGCTTCAAGCTGGGACATGGCCGGGCGTTCGCCCTGTACGTGGCGTCGTACTGCGCGGGCCGCGGCTGGATCGAGTACATGCGGGTCGACGACGCGCACCATGTCCTCGGTCTCCGGCTGAACGTGTGGACCGCCATCGGCGTGTTCGTGCTCGCCGTCGTCTACTTCGTCATCTCGGCGAAGAAGCGGCCCGGGCGCGAGGAGATCGTGGAGCCGGGTGCCGCCGAGGAGTCCTCCTCCGGCGAGGGGGAGCCGTCCGAGGGTGAGGCGAAGGCTTCGCCGGAGAAGAAGACGGACGACGACGTCAAGGACAAGGCTGAGGACAAGGCCGAGGACAAGGACGAGGCGGAGGCCGAGTCCGGCTCCGCCAAGAAGAGTTAGCCGCCTTCTCTGTACGTTGATGGGGCCGCCGGATCGCTGTGATCCGGCGGCCCCATCGCTGTTGTCACAGACTCTCCCGCGCACCCCCCGATTACCCCGCAGCGGCAGGTTGGCGGTGGGTGAGGGCGAGGTCCGTCGGGCGTCTCTCCTCCCCGCCGATGCGCGTCGTTCGGCCCGTTCGTCCTTGTCGCGGATGGTTCGCGCTCGTGCTGCGGGGTGATCGGGTGGGTGGGCGGGAGAAGAGGGCGGCCCGTTGCTGGGTCAGCGTTGGCGGTGGGCCAAGGCGAGGGTGCGTCTCGCGCCCTCCACCACCGCCGTGTCGACGAACGTGCCGTCCGGGAGGGCCAACGCGCCCGATTCCGTTGTCGCCGCCTTGAGGATCTGTTCGGCGTGGTCGACCTCCTCGGGAGTGGGGAGGCAGGAGCGTTCGATCACCGGGAGCTGGCGGGGATGGATCGCGGCGCGGCCCAGGAAGCCCAGGGCGCGGCCGTGGGCGCAGGACGCGGCGAGGCCCTCCAAGTCGCGGATGTCCGGATACACCGACTGCGCGGGCGGTGCGAGCCCCGCCGCCCGCGCGGCCACCACGACGCGGGCCCGCGCCCAGTCGAGGCCCGCGTCATCGCGTACCCCCAGATCCGCGCGGAGGTCCGCCTCGCCGAGGGACAGGCCGTGCAGGGCGGGATGCGCGGTGGCGATGGCGTACGCGTGTTCAAGGCCGACGGCGGATTCCAGCAGGGCGTGCAGTGCCGGGGCGCCGCCGCCCGCCGGGGCCGAGCGCTCCGCGACACGGACGACGTCGGCGGCCGATGTCACCTTGGGCAGCCGCAGTCCCGAGACGCCGGGCAGCCGCGCGATCGCCCGGAGGTCGGCCCCGGAGAGCGGGCCGTCCAGGGCGTTCACGCGGACGTGCACCGGGACCGGGGGAGGTTCGGAGAGCAGCTCGGCGGTGGCCGACCGCGCGTACTCCTTGCGGTCGGGCCCGACCGCGTCCTCCAGGTCGACGATGACGGCGTCGGCGCCCGCGAGCAGCGCCTTCGCGACCACTGCGGGACGATCTCCGGGGGCGTACAACCAGGTCAGTGGGGTGATCTTCACAGGGCGCCCGCCTCGCGCAGTTCGGTGATCTCCCCTTCGCTCAGGCCGAGTTCGGTCAGGACGGTGTCCGTGTCCGCGCCGTGCGGGCGGCCCGCCCAGCCGATGGAGCCGGGGGTCTCGGAGAGCCGGAAGAGGACGTTCTGCATGCGCAGCGGGCCGAGTTCCGGGTCGGGGACGGTGGTGACGGTGCCCAGCGCCTCGTACTGCGGGTCCGTCATGACGTCGCGTACATCCTGGATGGGCGCCACGGCCGCCTCCGCCTTTTCGAATGCCTCGATCACCTCCGTGCGGGTGTGGCGGGCGATCCAGCCGCCGACCGCCTCGTCGAGGACGTCCGCGTGCCGGGCCCGGTCCGCGCCCGTCGCGAACCAGGGCTCGGCGATCAGTTCGGGGCGGCCCACGAGGCGCAGGACGCGTTCCGCGATCGACTGGGCGGAGGTCGAGACGGCGACCCAGCCGCCGTCCGCGGTGCGGTAGGTGTTGCGGGGCGCGTTGTTGGTGGAGCGGTTGCCGGTGCGGGCCTGGACGTGGCCCAGCTGGTCGTACCAGAGCGGATGCGGGCCGAGGACCGTGAGGATCGGCTCGATGATCGCCATGTCCACGACCTGGCCACGGCCCGTGCGGTCGCGGGCCGCGAGCGCCGTCATCACCGCGTACGCCGTCGCGAGCCCCGCGATCGAGTCGGCGAGGCCGAAGGGCGGCAGGGTCGGCGGCCCGTCCGGCTCACCGGTGATCGCGGCGAATCCGCTCATCGCCTCGGCGAGCGTGCCGAATCCGGGACGGCGGGCGTACGGCCCGAACTGGCCGAAGCCGGTGACGCGGGTCAGGACGAGGCGGGGATTGGCCGCGCTCAGCTCCTCCCAGCCCAGGTCCCATTTCTCCAGCGTGCCGGGGCGGAAGTTCTCGACGATCACGTCGGCGGTGGCGGCCAGGCGGAGGAGGGTGGCACGGCCGCCGGGGGTCGACAGATCGAGGGTCATCGTGCGCTTGTTGCGGCCGAGCAGCTTCCACCAGAGGCCGACGCCGTCCTTCGACGGGCCGTGGCCGCGGGAGGGGTCGGGGCGCGTGGGGTGCTCGACCTTGATGACCTCGGCGCCGAAGTCGCCGAGCATCGTGGCGGCGAGCGGGCCGGCGAAGAGGGTCGCGAGGTCGAGGACGCGGAGTCCGGTGAGGGGTGGTTCGGGGTGGGGTGCGGTCATGGCGGTGGGGGATGCGGTCATGACGTCGTGCCGTTCGTCTTGTTGTCGATCTCCGATCGGTACGGCATGGACGCCGATGCCCCCGGACGCTGGACGGAGAGCGCCGCCGCCGTCGACGCCCACGCGAGCGCCTCCGGGACCGAGCCGCCCTCGGCGAGTGCCACCGCGAGGGTGCCGACGAAGGTGTCGCCCGCGCCGGTCGTGTCCACGGCGGTGACGTGCGGGGCCTCCACGAGGACCGGTTCGGCGCCGCGCGCCGCGTAGAGACTGCCGCGCGCGCCCAGGGTGACGACGACCTCGGGGACCTGGGCGAGCAGCGCCTGTGCCGCCGCGTGCGGGTCGGTGATGCCGGTGAGGGTGGCCGCCTCCAGCTCGTTCGGCACCAACAGGTCGATGGAGTCGAGGAGTTCGGGCGGCAGAGGCTGCGCCGGCGAGGGGGTGAGGACGGTGCGGACGTCGTGCCGCCGCGCGGCCTGAGCCGCGGCGAGCACTCCCTCGACGGGGATCTCCAGTTGCAGCAGCAGGGTGTCGGCCGAGGCGATCAGGCCCTCGTCGCCGGGGGCGAGCGCGTTGATCGTGCCGTTGGCGCCGGGGATGACGATGATCGCGTTGCCGCCCTCGTCGTCGACCACGATGTGCGCGGTGCCGGTGGCCGTCTCGACCGTGCGAAGGAGGTCGGTGTCGACGCCGGAGTGGTCCAGTGCGGCGCGGAGTTGGGTGCCGAAGGTGTCGGCGCCTACCGCGCCGATCAGCGACACCGCGTCGGCGCCGGCGCGGGCCGCGGCGACGGCCTGGTTGGCGCCCTTGCCGCCGGGGAGGGTGCGGAACTCCCGTCCGGTGACGGTCTCGCCGCGCTGCGGAGGTTTGGCCACGTACGCGATGAGGTCCATGTTCGTGCTGCCGAGCACGGCGATGTGGGTCATGGGTGGGGGATCTCCTGGGGTTCCTGGGCGAGTTGGGTGGTGAGGTCCGCGAGGGTGTCGAAGCCGATGCCGTCGAAACCGGTGATCGAGGTGGCGAGGCGGTTCTTCAGCGGGGCCGTCCAGTGGTCCGGGAGCGCGTCCGGGTGTCCGGCGAGCAGGCCCGCGATCGACCCTGCGGTGGCGCCGTTCGAGTCGGTGTCCCAACCGCCGGACACGGCACGGGTGATGGAGCCGGTGAAGTCGCCGTCCGCGTGGGTGAGGGCGGCGGCGAGGAGGGCGGCGTTGGGGATGACGTGGACCCAGTGGTAGTGGCCGTGGGCGGCGTGGAGTCGGTCGACCACGTCGTCGAAGTCCGTTGTGCTGCTTGCCAGTTGGATGCCGTCGCGGACGGCGTCGGACAGGCGGGAGTCCGGAGGTACGACGGTGAGGCCGGTGCGCAGGCAGTGGTGGACGTCGCCGGTGCCTGCCGCTGCCTCGGCGATGGTCGCCGCCGCGAACATCGCGCCGTACACGCCGTTGGTGGTGTGGCTGAGGGTTGCGTCTCTGCGGGCCTGCTCGGCGGCGGCCCCGGGTGCGCCCGGGTTCGTCCATCCGTGGACGTCGGCGCGGATCAGGGCGCCGATCCACTCCCGGAAGGGGTTGTGGTGGGTCGCCGTGTGCGGGGGCTCGATGCCGTTGAGGAGGTTGCGGTAGGCGATGCGTTCGGCGGTGAAGGTGCGGGCTGCGGGGAGTTCGTCCAGCCAGAGCTCTGCCACGTCCGTGGTGGTGAAGTTCTTGCCGTGGCGTTGGAGGAGACGGAGGTTGAGGAGGGGGTAGTTGAGGTCGTCGTCCTCGGGCATGCCGTCGATGTTCTCGGCGAGGGAGGTTTTTGCGGAGCGCTTGTTCCAGGGGTACGCCGCTCTGAGTTCTTTGGGGACGCCCCTTTCCGTGAACCATGTGGTGAGCGGCCAGTTGCCGGTTGCCTTGGCGAGGCCCCTGATGCCGGTGAGGGGAAGCTTTTCCACCGGCTTGCCGAGTAGGCAGCCTGCGGCTCTGCCTAGCCACGCCGCGTGGAGGCGAGCCCTAAGTACGCCCTGGGGTTGCTTCGGCGGTGGCCCGGAAGCGGGGTTGTGCAGGGTGGGGGAGTCGTGCGGAACGCCTGCCCACAACCGGGGGAGGCGGGACAGTTCTGCCAGTAGTTCCTCTGCAAGGGCCCGCAGGTGAGGGGGAGATGGTGTTGGTGAGGCGCCTGCTCGGGGTGGGGCCAAGTGGCCGCCCGCCTCCAGCCAGCGGGATTGGACGGCTGTGGTGTCCCGGCCCTCCTCCTCCGCCTGGCGGAGTTCGTGGCCGATCAGGTCCTCCGGCTGGACCCAGGTGAGGCGGATCATGTCGTTGCCGTCAGGGACTCGTATGCCGACTCGTGGGTGCGGCGGCGGTGTTGGTCCTTGGTGAAGATCTCCTGGGTGACCTCGGTCAGGGTGGTCGCCGGGGCGTGGAGGTCGAGGCGGCTCGCCTCCGCCACCGTCTTGGACCACTCGGGCGGGGCCGCGGAGCCCAGCGCGCCCGCGAGCGCGCCGCTCATCGTCGCGATGGAGTCGCAGTCGCGGCCGTAGTTGACCGAGCCGAGGACCGTGCGGCGGTAGTCGCCCTCGCCGACCAGGAGCATGCCGAGGGCGATCGGGAGTTCCTCGATGGAGTGCAGCCGGGAGGGGCGGCGGGCGCCGAGGGACGGGTTGCGGTAGTCGGGGCCGACCGTGTCGAACGGGGCGACCGCGGAGCGCAGGGGGGCCAGGGCCGACTCGAAGTCCCGGTGGCGGGCGGCCACTTCGGCCACCGCCTCGATCGCGGCGCGGGTGCCGTCCTTGGCGAGGGAGAGGGCCGTGTCGACCACGGAGGCCGGTGTGGCGCCGGGGGTGCACGCCGCGGCGACGGCCGCCGCGAAGACTCCGGCGGCCTCCCTGCCGTACGAGGACTGGTGCGCGCCCGCGATGTCGAGGGCCTCGCGGTACGCACCGTACGGATGGGCCGCATTGACCAGACCGACAGGGGCCATGTACATAGCCGCGCCGCAGTTCACGATGTTCCCGGTGCCGGCCTCGCGCGGGTCGACGTGGCCGTAGTGGATGCGGGCGACGAGCCACTTCTCGGCGAGGAAGATCCGCTGGAGGGGGAGGGCTTCGGCCTCCAGCTCGGGGATCCAGCGGGGGTTCGTCATCAGGTCGGGGACCAGGTGGTCGGCGACGGAGTAGGCGTCCAGGTGGCCGCGGACGGCGGCGTACACGCGGATGAGGGCGTGCGTCAGCAAGGTGTCGTCGGTGACGTGGCCGTCGCCCTTGTGGTACGGCGCGATGGGGCGGGCCGTGCGCCAGCGGTCGGCGTTCCAGGGGCCGACGATGCCGTGTACGCGGCCGCTGTGCCGTTCGACGATCTGCTCGGGGGAGTAGCCCTCGACGGGGCCGCCGAGGGCGTCGCCGACCGCTGCTCCGACCAGGCTCGCGGTGATGCGTTCGGGGAGGCCAGGTTCACTTCGTGGCGTCATGTCGGGATTGTCCTCCCGGGGTGGCCGGTTCCGTGGCTGCCAGGTGCCCGGCGAGTTCCATCAGGTCGGTGCCCGCGAGGCGGGGGAGCGCGCAGCCGGAGAGGGTGCGGCAGGCGTCGATCCAGGCTTCGGGGACGGCGGCGGCCGTGCCGAGCGCGCCGGTCAGGGCGCCGGCGAGGGCGGGGGCGGAGTCCGCGACGCGGGACAGGCAGGCGGCGGCGGGCACGGCGTCGCGGACCCGGCCGCGGGCCGCGGTGGTCAGGGCGAGGGCGACGGGGACCGTCTCGGCGGCGGCGATGCCGTAGCTGTAGACGTGGTCGACGATCTGGTGCTCCAGGAGGGGGACGAGGCCGAAGGCGCCGTCCTGGGGCGGCTGGGTGCGGGCGAGTTTGACGGCGTGCCAGGCGTTGCGGCCGATCTCGGTGTGTTCGGGGAGCTGTTCCAGGGCGGCGTCCACGGTGGCGTCGACGTCCGCGCCGCCGAGTGCCGCCGCGATCGCCGCGGCCATCGCGCGGGCGCCGTGCACTCCGTCGCCGTCCTGGGTGTAGCGGGCGTCGAACTCGGCCAGGGCGGCGGCCTGTCCGGGGTCGCCGGGGTGGACGAGGGCGAGGACGCAGGCGCGTACGCAGGCGGCGTCGTCGAAGAAGTGGGGGTTGTCGTGGCCGGTGGCGGGTGGGCGGAGGCCTGCGGCGAGGTTGCCGAGGCCGGCGCGTACGGAGATGCGGGCGCGGAGGGGGAGTACGGCGGATTCGACCTCGGGGGCGCGGGCCGCTGCGGCGGCGATTTCCGCGGCGAGGGTGGACCATGCCAGGTCCAGGGCGGCGCGGACCCGGCGGTCCGCGGGCAGGCTGGGGTCGAGCGTCCCGTCCGCCGCGCGGAGCAGTGATTCGGCGGTGAAGGCCGCCCACTCGGCGTCGTCCGATGGGCCGAGCCGGAGGGGCTCGGGGGGCTGGTTCAGGGCGATGGGTACGGGGAGGGTGGTGGTCGCGTTCTGCTCGGCGAAGGTGTCGAGTTCACGGGTGAGTCTCCGTGTCCACTCGGGCATGCGGGCTGCGCGGTGCTTGGCCGCGGGCCAGCCGGCGGCGTCGCCTGCCGCGAGGCCGAGGAGGAGCCCCTCGATGTGCCTGACGTCTGCCCCGCCGCCGCTCTTCTCGGCACCCGGCGCTGAGGGCACAGCGGGGGCGGCGGCCATTGCGGGCTTGTCCGGGGTCACCACGTCTCCCCCTCCGGAGTGAGAAGCTCCGCCACGTCCAGCACGTGATGCCCCCGCATGGAAGGCAGGCAACTGCCACGCGCAGCGGCAATCGCCGCCCCCCACGGCAAGGGAATCGCCGAAACCCCGCAGGACGCTCCGGCCAACGCTCCCGCCACCGCCGCAGTCGTATCCGCGTCCCGCCCCATGTTGACCGCGGTCAGCACCGAGCCCCGGAAGCGGCCCGCCGCCGAGGCGTACGCGCCGAAGGCCAGGCCCACCGCCTCGGGGGCGAGGTCCGTCCAGGGGTAGCCCCCGATCACCACCGCGGAGCGCACCGCACGCTCGCCCCGGTGGGCCACCGTCACCGCCCGCCGCAGCGACCGTGCCGTCCAGCAGTCCTCCGGGATGACGGACAGCGCGGCGGCCACCACCGCGGGCACGCCCGCCCCGCCCATCGCGGCGGCGACCCCCGCCGCCACCGCCTGCCCGCCGTAGATCCCCTCCCCGTCATGGCTGACCGAGCCGTCGATCGCGACGAGGCGGGCCGCCTCGGCGGGGCGGCCCGCGGCGAAGACCCCGAACGGCGCGGCCCGCATCGCGAGGCCGTCGCTCCAGGCGTGCCGGTGCTGGGCGGAGATCGGGGCGGCGAGACCCCGGCGCAGGTTCTCCAGCGTGCCCCGCTCGCTGAACCCCGCACCCCGGAACGGCCCCTCGTCCAGATCCGCGATCCACTCGTGCCAGGCCGCCTCGACATGCGCGACGGTCAGTGCCGAGCCGTGCCGCGCCAGCAGCAGGCCCGAGAAGATCGCGTACTCCGTGTCGTCCGTGCCCGCCGGATGTTCGGCGACGTATCCGGTGATACGGCCCCAACGGGCCCTGATCTCGGACGGTTTCATGTTCTCCGCGGGTGCGCCGAGCGCATCGCCGACCGCGAGGCCGAGCAGCGCGCCGCGCGCCCGTTCGCGGAGGTCGCCGGTGTCGCCGGGCGTCGGGACCGAGGGAACGCATGCGATGGATGCCATGCCGTGCCTCCCTGTAGCGCAGGTGGAGCGAGATGGAGCGCGGTGGAGCGCGTACCGCTGGATGCGGTGCTTGGTTGCATCCATGCCACGCAAATCCGCTCACACGAGCATCCGGCAGCTCAGATCACTCCTTCGCCCGCCCCTCAGACCTCATCGCCGCCGCCTCCCCGAACCCGCGTTTCCGCAGGTAAGTAAGCCTTTCCTTGCTGGCGGCGGCATTTTTTTCGGCGTACTTTAGACAGCGTCCAAGCATTGAGGGGATCCATACTGTGGCGATCATCGAGACCGAAGCGACCCTGCACGAGGCGCACCGCGACAACCACACCCACCGCGACGTGAACGGTGGCTGGCTGCGCCCCGCGGTCTTCGGTGCGATGGACGGACTCGTGTCCAATCTGGCCCTGATGACCGGCGTCGCCGGCGGAGCCGTCTCGCAGCAGACGATCGTCGTCACGGGTCTGGTCGGCCTCGCCGCCGGAGCCTTCTCCATGGCCGCAGGTGAGTACACCTCCGTCGCCTCGCAGCGCGAGCTCGTCGAGGCGGAACTGGACGTGGAGCGCCGGGAGTTGCTGGGGCACCCGGCGGACGAGGAGAAGGAGCTCGCCGAGCTGTACGCGTCGCGCGGCGTCGAGCCGGGCCTCGCCCGCGAGGTCGCGAGGCAGCTTTCCAGGGACCCCGAGCAGGCCCTGGAGATCCACGCCCGCGAGGAACTCGGCATCGACCCCGGCGATCTGCCCTCCCCGCTGGTCGCCGCGGTCTCCTCCTTCGGTGCCTTCGCGCTCGGCGCCCTGCTGCCCGTGCTGCCCTATCTGCTCGGCGCGGCCTCGCTCTGGCCGGCCGTGCTCCTGGCGCTGATCGGCCTCTTCGCCTGCGGCGCGATAGTGGCGAAGGTGACCGCGCGGAGCTGGTGGTTCAGCGGTCTGCGGCAGCTCGCGCTGGGCGGTGCGGCGGCGGGTGTGACGTACGCCCTGGGCAGCTTGTTCGGTACCGCCGTAGGATGAGCCGATGCAGTCCTATGCGGGGTCCTGCATAAGTAGCCGTTACTCGGCGGTTTCGATTCCTTAACCACCGGGCATGAGCCGTAAGCGCTGCGGGCAATGAGGCCTGTGTCGCGCTGGGCCGTCGGTCACGGATCTGTCCGCTCAGGTCCCTTCCCTGCCGCTCTCCACACTCCCGAGCGGTGTCCACATGGTGGAATGCGCTATCCACTTTCCGAGAAGCGCTCCATCATGTAACCTGCACGAAATTTTGCCAGGGCCAACGTCGTCCCTCGCTCTGCATATGCCACGACGACGACGGGAGAGCCAATGCGTACGCACGCCTGGTCGCCCATGGATGGTCGCCCCGCCCCCCAGGGCATGTACGACCCCCGTAACGAACGCGATGCCTGTGGCGTCGGGTTCGTGGCCACCCTCACCGGTGTTGCCAGCCATGAGCTGGTCGAACAGGCGCTGACCGTACTGCGCAATCTCGAGCACCGCGGCGCCACCGGCTCCGAGCCGGACTCCGGCGACGGTGCGGGCATCCTGCTGCAGGTGCCGGACGCGTTCCTGCGCGAGGCCGCCGCGTTCGCGCTCCCCGAGGCCGGTGCGTACGCCGTCGGCATCGCTTTCCTGCCGGTCGACACCGCGGACGCCACGGACGCCGCCGTCTCACAGATCGAGACGATCGCCTCCGAGGAGGGCCTGACCGTCCTCGGCTGGCGCGATGTCCCCGTCGCCCCCGAGCTGCTCGGCGCCAGCGCCCGCTCGACGATGCCGGTCTTCCGGCAGATCTTCGTCGCCGACGGCGAGTCCACGGACCTCGCCCTCGACCGCAAGGCGTTCGTGCTGCGCAAGCGCGCCGAGCGCGAGGCCGGGACGTACTTCCCCTCGCTCTCCGCCCGTACGATCGTCTACAAGGGCATGCTGACCACCGGCCAGCTGGAGCCCTTCTTCCCGGACCTGTCCGACCGCCGTTTCGCCTCGGCCGTCGCGCTCGTCCACTCGCGCTTCTCGACGAACACGTTCCCGAGCTGGCCGCTCGCCCACCCGTACCGCTTCGTCGCGCACAACGGCGAGATCAACACGGTCAAGGGCAACCGGAACTGGATGCGGGCGCGTGAGGCGCAGCTCGCCTCGGACCTCTTCGGTACCGAGAAGCTCGACCGGATCTTCCCGATCTGTACGCCGGACGCCTCCGACTCGGCGTCCTTCGACGAGGTGCTCGAACTGCTCCACCTCGGCGGGCGTTCGCTGCCGCACTCCGTCCTGATGATGATCCCCGAGGCGTGGGAGAACCACGGCTCGATGGACCCGGCCCGGCGCGCCTTCTACCAGTACCACTCCACGATGATGGAGCCCTGGGACGGCCCGGCCTGCGTCACCTTCACCGACGGCACCCAGGTCGGCGCCGTACTCGACCGCAACGGTCTGCGCCCCGGCCGCTACTGGGTCACCGACGACGGACTCGTCGTGCTCGGCTCCGAGGTCGGCGTCCTGGACATCGACCCCGCGAAGGTCGTCCGCAAGGGCCGCCTCCAGCCCGGCAAGATGTTCCTGGTCGACACGGCCGAGCACCGCATCGTCGAGGACGACGAGATCAAGGCCGCCCTCGCCGCCGAGGCCCCGTACGAGGAGTGGCTGGAGGCCGGCGAGATCGAGCTGTCCGACCTGCCCGAGCGCGAGCACATCGTGCACACGCACGCCTCCGTCACGCGCCGCCAGCAGACCTTCGGCTACACCGAGGAAGAGCTGCGCGTCATCCTCGCGCCGATGGCCAAGACCGGCGGCGAGCCGCTCGGCTCGATGGGCACCGACACCCCGATCGCCGCGCTCTCCGAGCGCCCCCGGCTGATCTTCGACTACTTCACGCAGCTGTTCGCGCAGGTCACCAACCCGCCCCTTGACGCCATCCGTGAAGAGCTCGTCACGTCGCTGCACTCCTCGCTGGGCCCGCAGGGCAACCTCCTGGAGCCGACCGCCGCGACCTGCCGCAGCGTCACGCTGCCCTTCCCGGTGATCGACAACGACGAGCTGGCCAAGCTCATCCACATCAACGCCGACGGCGACATGCCCGGCATGAAGGCCGCGACGCTCTCCGGCCTCTACCGCGTCGGCGGTGGCGGCGACGCGCTCGCCGCCCGCATCGACGAGATCTGCTCCGAGGCCGACGCCGCCATCGAGGCCGGCGCCCGCCTCATCGTGCTCTCCGACCGGCACTCCGACGCCGAGCACGCGCCGATCCCGTCGCTGCTGCTCACCGCGGCCGTCCACCACCACCTCATCCGCACCAAGCAGCGCACCGAGGTGGGCCTGCTCGTGGAGGCGGGCGACGTGCGCGAGGTCCACCACGTGGCCCTCCTCATCGGCTACGGCGCCGCCGCGGTCAACCCGTACCTGGCGATGGAGTCCGTCGAGGACCTGGTCCGCGCGGGCACCTTCCTGCACGCCGATGAGAACGGCGAGGCCGAGACGGCCATCCGGAACCTGATCTACGCGCTCGGCAAGGGCGTCCTGAAGGTCATGTCCAAGATGGGCATCTCGACCGTCGCCTCCTACCGCGGCGCCCAGGTCTTCGAGGCCGTCGGCCTCGAAGAGGCCTTCGTGGAGCGCTACTTCAGCGGTACGACGACGAAGATCGGCGGCGCCGGTCTCGACGTCGTCGCCAAGGAGGTCGCCGCCCGGCACGCCAAGGCGTACCCGGCGTCCGGCGTGCCCTCGGCGCACCGTGCGCTTGACATAGGCGGTGAGTACCAGTGGCGCCGCGAGGGCGAGCCGCACCTCTTCGACCCGGAGACGGTCTTCCGCCTGCAGCACTCCACGCGCAACCGCCGCTACGACATCTTCAAGAAGTACACGGACCGCGTGAACGAGCAGTCCGAGCGCCTGATGACGCTGCGCGGCCTGTTCAACCTGAAGGCGGACCGCCCGTCCATCTCCATCGACGAGGTCGAGCCCGCCTCCGAGATCGTCAAGCGGTTCTCGACCGGCGCCATGTCGTACGGCTCGATCTCCCGCGAGGCGCACGAGACCCTCGCCATCGCCATGAACCAGCTGGGCGGCAAGTCCAACACCGGTGAGGGCGGCGAGGACCCGGACCGTCTGTACGACCCGGCGCGCCGTTCGTCGATCAAGCAGGTCGCGTCCGGCCGCTTCGGCGTGACGAGCGAGTACCTCGTCAACGCGGACGACATCCAGATCAAGATGGCCCAGGGCGCCAAGCCCGGCGAGGGCGGCCAGCTGCCCGGCCACAAGGTGTACCCCTGGGTCGCCAAGACCCGGCACAGCACCCCCGGCGTGGGCCTGATCTCCCCGCCGCCGCACCACGACATCTACTCCATCGAGGACCTGGCCCAGCTGATCCACGACCTGAAGAACGCGAACCCGCAGGCGCGGATTCACGTGAAGCTGGTCTCGGAGGTCGGTGTCGGCACGGTCGCCGCGGGTGTGTCGAAGGCGCACGCGGACGTCGTGCTCATCTCCGGCCACGACGGTGGCACGGGCGCGTCGCCGCTGACCTCGCTCAAGCACGCGGGCGGTCCCTGGGAGCTCGGCCTCGCCGAGACCCAGCAGACGCTGCTGCTCAACGGCCTGCGCGACCGCATCGTCGTACAGACCGACGGCCAGCTGAAGACCGGCCGTGACGTCGTCATCGCCGCGCTGCTCGGCGCCGAGGAGTTCGGTTTCGCGACCGCGCCGCTCGTCGTCTCCGGCTGCGTCATGATGCGCGTCTGCCACCTGGACACCTGCCCGGTCGGCATCGCCACGCAGAACCCGGCGCTGCGCGAGCGGTTCTCCGGCAAGGCCGAGTACGTCGTCAACTTCTTCGAGTTCATCGCCGAAGAGGTCCGCGAGATCCTCGCCGAGCTGGGCTTCCGCACCATCGAGGAGGCCGTCGGTCACGCCGAACTCCTCGACACCGAGCGGGCCGTGAACCACTGGAAGGCGCAGGGCCTCGACCTGGAGCCGCTCTTCCACGTGCCCGCGCTGCCCGAGGGCGCCGTACGCCACCAGATCACGGTCCAGGACCACGGTCTGGAGAAGGCGCTCGACAACGAGCTGATCAAGCTCTCCGCGGATGCCCTCGCGGCTTCGAGCGCGACGGACGCACAGCCGGTCCGCGCTCAGGTCGCCATCCGCAACATCAACCGCACGGTCGGCACCATGCTCGGCCACGAGGTGACGAAGAAGTTCGGTGGCGCGGGTCTGCCCGACGACACCATCGACATCACCTTCACGGGTTCGGCGGGCCAGTCGTTCGGCGCGTTCGTGCCGCGCGGTGTGACCCTCCGCCTCGAAGGCGACGCCAACGACTACGTAGGCAAGGGCCTGTCCGGCGGCCGCATCGTGGTCCGCCCGGACCGCGGCGCCGACCACCTCGCCGAGTACTCGACGATCGCGGGCAACACCATCGCGTACGGCGCGACGGGCGGCGAACTGTTCCTGCGGGGCCGCACCGGCGAGCGCTTCTGCGTCCGCAACTCCGGCGCGACGGTGGTGTCCGAGGGCGTGGGCGACCACGGCTGCGAGTACATGACCGGCGGTCACGCGGTGGTCCTCGGCGAGACGGGCCGCAACTTCGCGGCCGGTATGTCGGGCGGTGTCGCGTACGTCATCGACCTGGACCGGGACAACGTCAACTCCGGGAACCTGGGCGCCGTCGAGGCCCTGGACGACTCCGACAAGCAGTGGCTGCACGACGTCGTGCGCCGCCACGCGGAGGAGACCGGCTCGACCGTCGCCGAGAAGCTGCTCGCCGAGTGGTCCGTCTCCGTGGAGCGCTTCAGCAAGATCATCCCCAGCACGTACAAGGCAGTGCTCGCCGCCAAGGACGCCGCCGAGCGAGCCGGTCTCTCCGAGACCGAGATCACCGAGAAGATGATGGAGGCGGCGACCAATGGCTGATCCCAAGGGCTTTCTGAACCATGGCCGCGAGGTCGCGCAGACCCGCCCGGTCGGCGAGCGCGTCCGGGACTGGAACGAGGTCTACGTTCCCGGCTCCCTTCTCCCGATCATCTCCAAGCAGGCCTCGCGCTGCATGGACTGCGGCATCCCGTTCTGCCACAACGGCTGTCCGCTGGGGAACCTGATCCCGGAGTGGAACGACTACGCGTACCGCGAGGACTGGCAGGCGGCCTCCGAGCGCCTGCACGCCACGAACAACTTCCCGGAGTTCACGGGCCGCCTGTGCCCCGCTCCCTGTGAGTCGGCGTGTGTGCTCGGCATCAACCAGCCGGCCGTCACCATCAAGAACGTCGAAGTCTCGATCATCGACAAGGCGTGGGACACGGGCGACGTCGCCCCGCAGGCCCCGGAGCGGCTGAGCGGCAAGACCGTCGCGGTCATCGGATCCGGCCCCGCCGGTCTGGCCGCCGCCCAGCAGCTGACCCGTGCCGGACACACGGTCGCGGTGTACGAGCGCGCCGACCGCATCGGCGGCCTGCTGCGCTACGGCATCCCCGAGTTCAAGATGGAGAAGCGGCACATCAACCGCCGTATCGAGCAGATGCGCGCGGAGGGCACCAAGTTCCGTACGGGCGTGGAGATCGGCCGCGACATCGACGCGGCGAAGCTGCGCAAGCGGTACGACGCGGTGGTCATCGCGGCGGGCGCCACGACGGCCCGCGGTCTCCCGGTCCCCGGCCGTGAGCTCAAGGGCGTCTACCAGGCGATGGAATACCTGCCCCTGGCCAACAAGGTCCAGGAGGGCGACTACGTCACCACGCCCGTCTCCGCCGAGGGCAAGCACGTCGTCGTGATCGGCGGCGGAGACACCGGCGCGGACTGCGTGGGCACGGCCCACCGCCAGGGCGCGGCCTCGGTCACGCAGCTGGAGATCATGCCCCGTCCGGGCGAGGACCGTCCGGCGAACATGCCGTGGCCGACCTTCCCCATGCTCTACAAGGTCACCTCGGCGCACGAGGAGGGCGGCGAGCGGGTCTACTCCGTCTCGACCACCCACTTCGAGGGCGACGAGGACGGGAACGTGCAGTTCCTGCACCTCATCGAGGTCGAGTTCATTGACGGCAAGCTGACCCAGAAGCCGGGCACGGAGCGCAAGATCCCCGCCCAGCTGGTCACCCTCGCCATGGGCTTCACGGGCACGGACCGCGAGAACGGCCTGGTGGACCAGTTCGCCCTGGACCTCGACGAGCGCGGCAACGTCGCCCGCGACGCCGAGTTCCAGACGAACGTCCCCGGCGTCTTCGTCGCCGGTGACGCGGGCCGCGGCCAGTCCCTGATCGTCTGGGCGATCGCCGAGGGCCGCTCGGCGGCGCGCGGCGTCGACCGCTTCCTCACCGGCGCCAGCGACCTCCCGTCCCCGATCCGCCCCACGGACCGTTCCCTGATGGTCTGACCTGTACGGTTGTTTCCGTACGGTTGATTCCGTACACCCCTCATACGTCCCGTACAACGGCGTACGGAACTGAGCGACGCCCGCCTCGTCCCCGACCGGACCTGGGCGGGCGTCGTGGCGTTTCGGGGCCGTGCGGCGGGTGCGACATGTGCAACGCGCATTGCTTGCAACGCAAATCACGTTTCGGCCCCGCTTAGCCGAATGGGTCTAGACCGCCCCCTGCCCCTGTGACCACAATCGCTCCCACAAACGGATCGGCGCACCAACAAGCACGAACCCATGAGGGGGCCGGCATGAAGCGACGGGTCATCGCGGCAGGTATCGCCATGACGCTCGGACTGACCGCGACGGCATGCGGCAGCGATGACGGGAGCGACAGCGGCGACAGTGCCACGGACGGCAAGGGCAAGACCCTCACCGTCTGGATCATGGAGGGGACCAACCCCGACGCCAGGCCCTTCTTCAAGGAGGCCGAGAAGGCCTTCCAGAAGAAGACCGGTGCCAAGATCCACGTCGAGTACCAGCAGTGGGCCACCGCGCAGAAGAAGTTCACGACCGCGATCGAGGGCGGCGAGGACCAGGTTCCGGACGTGGCCGAGGTCGGTACCACCTGGGTGCCTCAGTTCGCCGAGACCGGCGCGCTCGTCGATGTGACCGAGGACGTCAAGAAGTCCGGGCTGGGCGATGATCTCGTCGAGGGGCTCAAGGACGCCGGCACGCTCGACGGCAAGCAGTACGGCATGCCCTGGTACGCCGGTGTGCGCTCCATCGTCTACCGCAAGGACATCTTCGAGAAGCACAAGCTGAAGGCGCCGACCACCTGGAAGGAGCTCCAGTCCGCAGCCAAGACGCTGAAGGAGAAGGAGCCGGGGATGATTCCCTTCCCGGTCGCCGGCGGCGCCGAGATGTTCGCCGCCCCCTTCATCTGGGGCGCGGGCGGCGAGCTGGCCACCGAGTCCGGCGGCAAGTGGAAGTCCGGGGTGAATTCGGCCGAGGCGATCAAGGGCATCGAGTTCTACACCGGCCTCGCCACCAAGGACAAGGTCTCCCCGGCCAAGGTCAACACCTGGACCGAGAAGGAGGTCGGCGACGCCTGGAACAAGGGCCAGATCTCCATGGCCGTCGGCGGCAACTGGACCCCCAAGGCCATCGTCGACGCGAACCCTGACCTCAAGGGCAAGCTCGCCGCCGTGCCGATCCCCGGCCAGACCGGCGGCATGAGCAAGTCCTTCCTCGGCGGCTCCTACCTGTCCACGTTCAACACGGACAAGAAGGACCTCGCCTGGGAGTTCGTGAAGATGCTGACCACCGGTGAGTTCGCCGCCAAGTGGGCCGAGCAGACCAACTACTTCCCCGGTCAGAACTCCGAGCTGAAGAAGATCGAGGCGAAGAAGGACCCGCTGGTCGAGCCGTTCGCCAAGCAGATGCTGGAGGCCGGCGCGACCGTCCCCAAGACCAAGGCGTACGGCGAGATCCAGGCCTCCAAGGTCATCCCCGGCATGGTGCAGTCCATCCTGACCGGAAAGATGTCCGTCAAGGAGGCCGCGGACAAGGCGGCCAAGGACATGGACGCGATCTTCGCCAAGGACAAGTAGGCAAGGGCAAGGGCGAGTCGGCACTGTGAAAGACACGTTTGTCGGCGACGGGCCCAAGGAAGGCAGTACCACGGCCCGTCGCCCCACCCCCCGTCCCGAACACGAAGCGGCCCTCCGCAAGAAGAAGCTCGTCGGCCTCACCCGGCCGTGGCTGCTCCTCGCACCGTCCCTCCTGGTCCTCGCCGGTCTGCTGCTCTGGCCGCTGATCCAGGTCGGCAAGCTCTCGCTGCAGGACTACGCCGTCAAGTTCGGCGGAGGCGTGGGCACTTACGTCGGCTTCGAGCACTACTCCGATCTGCTCGGCAGTGAACTCCTGTGGCAGACGGTGCTGCCCAACACGGCGTTCTTCGCGATCGCCTGCGTCGGCCTCACCGTCGCCCTCGGCACGCTCGTCGCGCTGCTGCTCAACCGGCTCGGCCCGGTCTGGCGGCTGATCTGTTCCATCGCCATCCTCGCGGCGTGGGCGATGCCCGCCGTCACCGGGACCTATGTGTGGATCTGGCTCTTCCAGCCGCAGGACGGCATGGTCAGTCAGATCGCGGGCTCGATGGGGCTCATCGATCCCGAGACCACCAACTGGTTCACCGAGCGCGGGCCGTTCTACGCGATCGCCACCCTCAACGTCGTCCACCACGGCTTCCCGTTCGTCGCCATCACCGTCCTCGCCGGACTGATGACGATCCCCAAGGAGCTGTACGAGGCGGGGGAGTTGGACGGCGCCAACGCCTGGCAGCGGTTCTGGAAGATCACCCTGCCGACGATCAAGCCGGTCTTCCTGGTGGTGACCATCCTGTCCACCATCTGGGACTTCAAGGTCTTCACCCAGATCTATCTGATGCCGGGCGGCGACGGCTCCAACGAAGAGGTCTACAACCTGGGCGTCTTCTCGTACATCGAGGCGTTCGCGAAGAACGACTACGGGACGGGGGCAGCCGCGGCCGTCCTGCTCACGCTGCTGCTCCTCGTCATCACGATCGTCTACATCCGTACGCTGTTCCGGCAAGGGGAGGAGGACCTGTGAGTGCCCGTCGTACCACCCTCGCGGGGCGCATCGGACTGCCGGTCGCGGTCGCCGCGCTCCTCGTCTTCACGCTCTTCCCCGTGTACTGGATGATCTCCACGGCACTCGACCCGAAGGCGATCACCCGCGGCTCCGACGTGCTGCCGAGCGGACTCAGCCTCGAGCACTTCAGCTTCGTGTTCGAGAAGGGCAACTTCGGTACGTACCTGCTGAACTCGGCGATCGTCGGCTTCGGCACGATCCTCGCGGCCGGGCTGCTCTCGCTCTTCGCCGCCGTCGCCGTGGCCCGCTTCAAGTTCCGGTTCCGCACCTCCGTACTGATCATGGTGTTGATCGTGCAGATGGTGCCGCTGGAGGCGCTCGTCATCCCGCTCTTCATCCAGATGCGCGACTACGAGATGCTCAACTCGCTGCTCGGACTGACCATCGTGTACGTCGCGCTCTCGCTGCCCTTCGCGATCTGGACCCTGCGCGGCTTCGTGCAGACCGTGCCGAAGGAGGTCGAGGAGGCGGCGTACATCGACGGGGCGTCCTGGTGGCGGATGTTCCGGTCGGTGCTGCTTCCGCTGGTCGCGCCGGGCCTTGTCGCCACCTCGATCTTCGCCTTCATCACGGCGTGGAACGAGTTCGTCTTCGCGTACACGTTCATGAAGGGCAGTGACAAGTACACCGCGGCCGTGGGCATCTACCAGTTCTTCGGTGAGAACTCCACGGCCTGGGGTCCCGTCATGGCCAGCTCCACGCTGGTCACCCTGCCGGTGATGATCTTCTTCGTGATCGTGCACCGGAAGCTGGGCTCGGGCCTCGCGGCGGGCGCCGTCAAGGGCTGAGTCCGGTGGGGCAGGGAGACGTTCGGGGCAGGGAGGCGTTCGAGGTCAGGGAACCTTGAACGTCTCCCCGTACACCTTCCACTCCAGCGGAGTCTTCAGGCCCAGATTGCCGTCGTAGAGGAACTGCCGCTGCGCCGTCTCGACGCGGGTCGTGTCGCGGTGGGCCTTCTTCTCCTTCATCGCCTTCGTGCGGATGTCGAGGAAGATGTCCAGGTACGCCTTCTCCTTGCCGCCCTGGGCCGGCGTGTTCGCCTCGTTCAGCGCCGCCTCGCGCAGGCCGTAGAAGCCGCGCGCGCCGGTGCCGGGGCCGTGCAGCACCATCGCGTCGTAGTAGATGAACTGGCCGAGCGTGCCGAGCCCGTCGAGCTTGGCCAGGCGCACCGCCGGGTCGAAGTAGACGCGGTCGCGCGTCCTGTCCTGGGCCTTGCGGAACGCGGGCTCGGCGGCCTCCGCCTTCCAGGCCTCGGTGAAGCCGGGGTCGAGGCCCTCGTGCGAGTCCGTGCCGTCGACCTTGCGCAGGGCGGGCAGATAGCGGGCCAGGCCGTTGTCCGGGTGGTCCTTGGTGTAGCGCTCGACGAGTGTCAGCAGGTCGTGCGTACCGGTGCAGAAGCCGATGATCCCGGCGGTGTAGCCGTTCCCGTCCCCTATGTCCTCGATGTAGCCGTACTGGCCGCGCCAGTTCAGCGTCGAGTTCTCGGCGCTCGCCACGAGCTTCTGCGCCAGCTCCTTCTTGGCGGGCGCGGCGAGGCCGGCCGGGAGGCTCGCGATCAGCTTGTCGTCGGCCCTGCGCTCGGCCGCGGACTTGTCCTGGTCGTACGGCCGCTCGGTGCCGGGCGCCCTCCCGTCGGCTCCGGAGTCGGCGCTGTCCGAGTCGCCGCCGAGGAGGTAGACGGCGACCGTGGCCACCGGGGCGACGGCGAGAAGGAGGAGACCTGCACGTTTCATTCGGCCAAGATTACGTGCGCTTTGCCGGTAGCGCGCCTTCCGGATCTTCCGGGCCCACCGGCTGCGGCCGAGCCTATTGACTAATAGTCAATCCCGCTCCAGTCTCGGGAGCCGTACCCGGTCGCGGGAGGCGATATGAGCAGCGAGGCACGGCAGCGGTTGACCGAGGAACTGCGGGGCGAACCGGCGGAATCCTTCGGGCAGTTGACCTCCGGGCAGCTGGAGTCACTGGCCGACGCGCTGCGGCGGGAGCGGGAGAGCCGGGCCGCCGGCCTGGGCGAGGCCGCCGAGGAGGCCCTGAAGCTGGTGCCCGCCCTGGCGCGCGGGCCCGTCCGCCGGATTCTCTTCCGATAGAGGAGTCAGCATGGACACGTTGCGCGGCAGGGCCGAGATCCTGAAGACCGCCCGCCTGCTGGACGTCGGGCCGGAGGCGCTCGCCTTCCTGGGGACGCTGCCCGTCGAGGACGTACGCCGCTTCCGTACGCAGTGCGTGGCGGCGCTCTTCGACGGCGCACCGGAGATGCTCGACCGGATCGCGTCCGCGACGAAGCTGGTGCCCGCCGGGGTGGCGGCCGCCATCTCGCAGAAGGCGCTGGGGCCGCGGCTCGCCGCCGGGGTCGCGGGGCGCCTGGAGCCGGCCCGCGCCGCCGACATCATCGAGAAGCTGCCGGTGTCCTTCACCGCCGAGTCCTGCGGGCATCTGGACCCGCGGCGGATCCAGGGCATCGTGGACCGGCTCGACGAGGGTCTCGTCGTACGCATCGCGGTGGCGCTCGCCGAGCGCGGCGACCATCTGACGATGGGGCGGTTCGTCGGGTATCTGCGGGACTCCGCGCTGCGGCGGATCCTGCCGCAGGTGGACGACGCGGCGGTGCTGCGGACCGGCTTCCTGATCGACGAACCGGAGCGGCTCGGGCAGATCATCGGGCTGATGGGCGGTGAGCGGCTCGCTTCGGTCATCGGCTCGGCTTCGGGGGCGGGGCTGTGGCCGGAGGCGCTCGCCGTCGCCGGGATGGTGACGGGGGAGCAGCGGGGCGAGATCGCCTCGCTCGCCGCGGCGCAGCCGCAGGACCGGCTCGACTCGCTGGTCGTGACGGTGGCGGAGCAGGACCTGTGGGAGTCGCTGCTTCCGCTGGTCGCGCTGCTCGGCGAGGAGGAGCGGCGGACGGTCGCGGCGCTGCCGTCGCTGCGGGGCGGCGATGTGCTCGGCGGTGTGGTGCGGGCGGTGGTGGCCACGGGCCTGTGGGCGGAGTTCCTGCCGCTGGTGGACGCGCTCCCGGAGGAGTCCCGCAAGGTCGTCGCCGACGCCGCGGGCGCGCTGCCCGCAGCCGACCTGGACGCGCTCGCCCTGGAGGTCGACAAGCAGGACCTGTGGGAACTGGTCATGCCGCTGGTCGAGCTGATGGACGACGCGGCGAAGACGCGGATCTTCGAACTGCCCGCGTTCCAGGAGCAGGCGGGGTAGCGCCCCGGCAGCCGTCACCCACACGGCGGACGAAGGATCGATGCGGCAGCCCCACACGGGTGACGCGGTGCATCCGGCGGCCGTCCGCGGGGGAAAGCGGAGTCGGACCCGTCGACTCCAGGTACGGGTCCGGCCATCCCCCGCCGCCGGGCACCCCGCCCGGCGCCCGACGGAAACGGACTTCATGCGCCTTCGTCACACGGCCGCCGCCGCCCTCGGCGCGCTCGCCCTCGTCGTCACCCTGCCGACCTCCGCGAGTGCCGCCACCGGCGACTTCTCCTACAAGTACGTCGGGCTCAACGGCACGCCCCAGTCGGTCACCCTCCACGACCCGGAGAGCCCCGGCTGCATCACGCTGCCCGAGGTCGCCGACCCGGACTCCTCCGAGCCCGCGTTCGCCCCGCACAACGACACGGACGAATGGGTGATGGTCTTCACCGAGCCCGACTGCACGGGTGACTCCTGGACGCTGCGTCCGCACGGGCACCCCGCCACGGACCGGCTCAAGCTGCGCTCGGTGTTCCTGACCGGCCGCCACTGAGCCGTGGCGCACTCACCCCGGTGACCACATGCGCGTCACCGGGGCTTCACCCGCCCCTGTCGGGCGCCAGCCGTTCGAAAGTTGGCCATACAACTTCGAGGCCGCATCCGAGGCGGCCCGACCGGCAGGAGGCGCACCGGCGGAGGCGAGCAGCGGCACCGAACTGCCCACCATCGCGGCGGCCGTGGCGTACGACGCGAAGGCGCTGCCGAAGAGCAGCACGAACCCGCCGAGCAGGGTGGGCAGCAGGACCGGGATCACGCCGGAAGCGGTGAGCACGGCCTCCCGCAGCGCGCGCCTGCTGGAGGTGACCACTGCCTGGGCCGGCAGCAGTCCGAGTACCGCGCCGGTCGCCGCGGTGAGGGACGACAGCTTGACGCTGCCGAGGAGCGCGGTCCGGTAGGCGCCTTGTACGGAGGCGCTGAGGTTGCCGGGGCCGAGGGCGATGAAGAGAAGGAGGAGGAGGGGGAGGGCGGCGAGGCTTGCTCCGCGGCTGCGGGGCCGTCGTGACTGAGCCGGGCACCCGTCCGGCCGGCCCGGCGTACCCTCGGGCCCTGACCGGCCCCCGCACCTCAGGGCCGGAGCACGGGAGAGCGGAGCGACGGCACATGGGACCTGCGATCAGCCTGCGGAAGGTGGAGGAGGCGGCGCCCGCCCTGGTCAGCCTCTACAAGAGCGCGGGTGTCAGCCTCCGCAAGCACGGCCTGGAGGGCGAACGCGCGGCCGTCTACCTGGTCGTGGACCACTCCGGCTCCATGCGGCCGTTCTACAGGGACGGCAGTGTCCAGGCCCTGGCCGAGCGCGTCCTCGGCCTCTCCGCGCATCTCGACGACGACGGCCTCGTCCCCACGGTCTTCTTCTCGACGGACGTCGACGCCGTCACGGACGTCGCCCTCGACCGCCACCACGGCCGGATCGACGAGATCGTCGCCGGGCTCGGTCACATGGGCCTGACCAACTATCACCTGGCGATGGACGCGGTGATCGACCACTACCTGGACAGCGGCACCGCGGCACCGGCCCTGGTCGTCTTCCAGACCGACGGTGGCCCCAGCGGCAAGTCCGCCGCCGAGCGGTACCTCTGCAAGGCCGCGAAGCTGCCGCTGTTCTGGCAGTTCATCGGCTTCGGCAACCCGCGGAGCAGGCAGTTCGACTATCTGCGCAAGCTCGACGAACTCGCCGTCCCGGGCAAGCGTGTCGTCGACAACGCCGGCTTCTTCCACGCGGGGAAGAAGCCGGCCAAGGTGCCGGACGAGGAGCTGTACGACCAGTTGGTGGGGGAGTTCCCGAAGTGGCTGGCGGCGGCGCGGGCGCGGGGCATCGTCGGCTGACCCGCGCGCCCGGAGCCGCGGGGCTCAGCCGACCAGCTGCTTGCGCAGGGCGAGGATCGTCCCCGCGTCGAGCCCGAGGCCTTTGGTCAGATAGCCGTTGAGGCTCCCGTACCGCTTCTTCGCCTCGTCCAGCGCCGCCTCCAGATATCCGGTGCGGACCTCCTGGAGCGGGATCAGCAGGTCGGGGTTCTGCATCATCCCGCTCTGCTTCAGGCCTTCGCGCACCTTCGCGTCGTACGCGGCCCGATAGGTGTTGGACGCCAGGAAGTCGCCCACGGCGGTGCGCTCGGGGACGCCGAGGGCGCGCAGGAGCAGATAACTCGTCCAGCCCGTACGGTCCTTGCCTGCCGTGCAGTGGAAGAGCAGCGGCGCCGCGTCGCCGCCGCGCGCTATGTCGCGCAGGGTCGCCGCGAACTGTCCGCGGTTGGTGCCGTCGGCGACGAAGGTGCGGTAGACGTCGCGCATGAACGCCTCCGCCTTGCCGTTGCCGAGCATCTCCTCCTGCTTGACCGGGTCCTTGGAGCCGATCACGGTCATCAGGGTCGTGAAGAGCCCGTTGTCGTTCACGGGCCGTGCGGTCGCGGTGAGCCCCGGCGGCAGCCGGTCGGGGCCGTCGTACTGGACCTCGGCGGGCACCCGGTAGTCGACGACCTTCTTCAGGCCGAGCTTCGCGAGGGTCCCCAGATCGGCGTCGGTCAGCTTGGTGAGGGCGTCGGCGCGGAACACCCGGCCGTAGCGGACCTGCTCGCCGTCGTAGGTCCGATAGCCGCCCAAGTCCCTTGTGTTGACGGCACCTTGGAGCGGTATCAGGCGTACGCCGTCCGCCGCGGGGCGGGGGTGGTGCGGCGCGTGCCGGGCGGTGCCGCGCTCGGGGGCGGTGGGTTCGGCGTGGGCCGCCCAGGCGGGCAGGGTGCCCAGGGCGAGTGCGGAGATCACGACGCCGACTGCGGTGCGCTTGCGGGCGATGTGCATGGGCCGCCTTCCGTTCGGTAGCGGTCGCTCATGGTCAATCGTCGTTCAACCAAGCGATTGTTTGGTCGCAGAAGGTAGCGGGGTGCCCGGCAAGGGGGAAGGTGTGCGCGAGGGGTTACTGACGGATCGTCAATTTAGAGGTGACAGGTGTCAATGGGTTGTAAAGGCCCCTCGGCGCGGGGGTCTTCGCCGTCCGCTATTCGGCGAGCCGGGCCGCCGCCCGGTGCTGGCGCTCCGTCGCGCCCTGAAGGAAGCGGATGACGGTCTCCAGCTCGGCGACCGTGAACTCCCCGCAGAGTTCCTCCACTTCGCGCTGCCACTGCGTGAAGATCTCCGCGAGGTCCGCCAGCTTCTCGCGGCGGATCTCGATGAGTACCCGCCGCTTGTCGGTGGGGTGCTTGACCCTGCGGACGAAGCCCTTGTTCTCCAGGCGGTCCACGAGGCCGGTCACCGAGGCCGGGGCGAGCGCGGTCTGCTCGGCGAGTTCCTTGGCGGTGAGCGGGCCGCCGCGCTCCAGGATGTCGAGAGTCTTGTTCTCCGTCGCGCTGAGGCCCTGCCGGGCCGCGACGGCGGAGTGGAACATCACCGTCGCCGCGCTGTTCGCGCGCCCGGCCGAGGTGAGGCGCTCCAGGGCGTCGGCGCGTTCCGCGGTGCTCTCCGCCGTGCCCTCCGCGGCGCGTTCCGTCGGCTTCTCGTCCGTGCTGCTGCCGCTCATGGGGCGAGCCTAGCAAATATTTAGTTCGGGCGAACGAAAGACTTGTGATCACGGTTGGGTGCGTGCAAGTGTTTCGTTAGCCCGAACGAAATAAATCCGCGCCCCGGCCTTCCGCGCCCCGGCCTTCCGCACGCCAACCTCCGGAGCCCTTGGAGCCGACATGACAGCGACCCTCGACACCACAGCCGCGCCCTCCGGGGGCGCGGCACCCCACCCCAGGCGCTGGGCGGCCGCCGTCGTGATGATGGTCGCCGCGCTGATGGACCTGGTCGACGTGACGATCGTCAACGTCGCGATCCCCTCCATCGGCCGCGACCTCGGGGCCTCCGAGAGCGCCCTGCAGTGGATCGTCTCCGCGTATCTGCTCGGCTTCGCCGCGACGCTGATCGTCGCCGGGCACCTCGGCGACCGGTACGGCCGCAAGATCCTCTTCCTCGCCGGTACGGCCGGCTTCGGCGTCGCGAGCCTGGGCTGCGGCATCGCCCAGTCGCCCGGACAGCTGGTCGCCGCCCGTGCCGTGCAGGGCGTGACGGCCGCGCTGCTCATGCCGCAGGTGCTCGGCTCGCTCCGGACGCTCTTCCGGGGCAAGGAGCGGGGCGCCGCCTTCGGCATGTACGGAGCCGTGGCGGGGTTCGCCTCGGCCGTCGGGCTGCTGCTCGGCGGCGTACTCACCGACGCCGACCTCTTCGGCCTCGGCTGGCGCTCGGTGTTCCTGGTCAACCTGCCGGTGGCGGCCGCGACCTTCGTGGCGGGACTCCTCCTCGTGCCTCAGACACGGGAGCGCTCCGCCGGGCGCCCCGACGTCCTCGGCAGTCTCGTCCTCGCCGGATCCCTCGTCGCGATCGTGCTGCCGCTGGTGCAGGGCCGGGCGGACGGCTGGCCGCTGTGGGGCTGGATCTGTGTCGCGGCGGGCGCGCTGACGCTCGTCGGCCTCGCGGTCGTCGAGGGCAGGCGCCGCTCGCACGCGACCGTGCCGCTGCTGCCGTCCCGGGCGTTCCGGCTCCCCGCCTTCTCCGTGGGCGTGGCCGTGCAGCTGCTCTTCGCGCTCGGCATGCAGGGCTTCTTCCTGGTCTTCGCGATCTGGCTGCAGGGCAGCGAGGGCTACACCCCGATGCAGGCGGGCCTCGTCACCGTCGCCTTCTCCGTCGGCGGCTTCCTGACCGCGCCCGCCGCGGACGCGCTCGCCGTGCGGTTCGGGCGCCTCGTCCTGGTCGCCGGTTCGCTGATGATGGCGGGCGGCTTCGCCTGGGTCTGGTCGGCGGTCGTCGCCTCCAGCGAGCGGCACACCGGGGCGTGGCCGCTGGTGCCGGGGCTCGTGGTGGCCGGTGCCGGGCTCGGATTCCTCGTCGTACCGCTGGTGAACGTGGTGCTCTCCGCGGTACCCGCCGACCTCGCGGGCGGGGCGTCCGGGATCTTCTCCACGGCCCAGCAGTTCGGCGGCGCACTGGGGGCCGCGGTGATCGGCACGGTCTTCTTCGACCACGCGTCCGGCGGTCTGACCGGAGCGCTCGACGCGGCGATGCCCTGGGTGGCGGCGGGCTTCGTGCTCTGCGCGGTGCTCTGTCTGGCGCTGCCCCGGCATGCGGCGGCACAGGCGGAGTGACCCAGGTCTCATGGGCGGCCCGGAACAAGGGCCGCCCATGGGCGTGTTAAAGTCATGTGTTGCAGTTTTGGTACCCATGAACATGATGTGCGCCTGACGGGAATGCTCCGAAGGCGCATTGTTTGTTTTTCCGGTCTTTCCCGGATGGGGGTCATTGCAGCGCTGGGAGATCCGCAAAACCGTGGATTTCCGTACTCTGCCCCTGTCTTAGGAGATTGACATGGCAACCGGCACCGTTAAGTGGTTCAACTCTGAAAAGGGCTTCGGCTTCATCGAGCAGGACGGCGGCGGCCCCGACGTCTTCGCCCACTACTCGAACATCGCGTCCTCGGGCTTCCGCGAGCTCCTGGAGGGCCAGAAGGTCTCCTTCGAGGTCACGCAGGGCCAGAAGGGCCTGCAGGCCGAGAACATCGTTCCCGCCTGATCGTCGTAGCGCGCGAACCTCATAGCCGGGGCCCGCACCAGAAAGGTGCGGGTCCCGGCTTGTGCTGTCCCCAGGTCCAGGAAGGCATTTCCGTATGAATCGCTCCGACCGCCCGGCGCGCCCTGCCCGCAGGCGCTCCACGAACGCACGCGGAAAGGCCCCGGTGGCCGGCGGCGGCCAGGCCAAGGGCGCCGCGAAGAAGTCAGGACGCGGCAAGCCGAGGCCCGTGCAGGGCGGCGAATTCGCGCTGCCCGAGACGATTACTCCCGCGCTTCCCGCGGTCGAGGCATTCGCCGATCTGGACATGCCCGAGGCGCTCCTGAAGACGCTGGCCGCGCAGGGCGTGACCGAGCCCTTCCCGATCCAGGCCGCCACGCTTCCCAACTCCCTCGCGGGGCGCGACATCCTCGGCCGCGGCCGTACCGGCTCGGGCAAGACCCTTGCCTTCGGCCTCGCGCTGCTCGCCCGCACCGCGGGCCGCCGCGCCGAGCCGCGCTCGCCGCTCGCCCTGGTCCTGGTGCCCACGCGTGAGCTGGCCCAGCAGGTGACGGACGCGCTGACGCCGTACGCGACGTCCGTGAACCTCCGTGTCGCCACGGTGGTCGGCGGTCTCTCCATCACCCGGCAGGCAGCCACGCTGCGCCGCGGCGCCGAGGTCATGGTGGCGACGCCCGGCCGGCTCAAGGACCTCATCGAGCGCGGCGACGCGGATCTCTCGCAGGTGCGTACGACGGTGCTCGACGAGGCCGACCAGATGGCCGACATGGGCTTCATGCCGCAGGTCACGGCGCTGCTCAAGCAGGTCGAGCCGGACGGTCAGACGATGCTGTTCTCCGCGACGCTGGACCGGAACATCGACCGTCTGGTGCGGATGTTCCTCACGGATCCGGTCGTGCACTCCGTTGACCCGTCCGCGGGCGCGGTGACGACGATGGAGCACCACGTCCTGTACGTCTCCGACGAGACCGACAAGAAGGCGGTCGCGCTGCGTATCGCCGCCCGTGAGGGGCGGGTCATCCTCTTCCTGGACACCAAGCGTGCCGTCGACCGCTTCACCAAGCGGCTGCTGGCCAATGGCGTGCGGGCCTCCGGGCTGCACGGCGGGCGTTCGCAGCCGCAGCGCAACCGGACGCTGGACCAGTTCAAGACCGGGCAGGTCACCGCGTTGGTCGCCACGAACGTCGCGGCGCGCGGCATTCATGTCGACGACCTCGACCTCGTCGTGAACGTCGATCCGCCGACGGACCACAAGGACTATCTCCACCGGGGCGGGCGCACGGCCCGTGCGGGCGAGTCGGGCAGTGTCGTCACGCTGGTCCTCCCGGAGGAGAAGCGGGACATGACGCGGCTCATGTCCGACGCGGACATCCGCCCCAACACCGCGCGTGTGACGTCCACGGACGAGGAGCTGGCGCGCATCACCGGCGCGCGGGAGCCCTCTGGGGTGCCGGTGGTGATCGAGGTGCCCCAGCAGCAGGCGGCTCCGCAGCGGGGGCGTCGCCGTCCGGCCGGGCAAGGTGGCGGCCAGGGCCAGGGCCAGCGCCGCTCCCGGTCCACCGGGGGTGGCTCCGGCACCGGCGGTGGCGGTCGTCCCCGCCGCGGTGGTGCCGGCCGGGGCGGGACCGGGCGCCGCCCGGCCGCGTAACCACAGCGAGGACAGCGGAGAGCGTGGAGGACATCATGGTTCGGACTCAGGACACCCGGCAGGAACTCCGTGCCGACTGCGCGAGTTGCTTCGGGCTCTGCTGTGTCGCCCTCACGTTCTCCAAGTCCTCGGACTTTCCCGTCGACAAGGCCGCCGGGAGTCCCTGCGGCAACCTTCAGCAGGACTTCCGTTGCGGTATTCACCGGGACCTGCGGCAGCAGGGGTACTCGGGCTGCACCGTGTACGACTGCTTCGGGGCGGGGCAGCGGGTGTCGCAGGGTACGTTCGGCGGGACCGACTGGCGGGCGGACCCCGACACCGCCCGCCGGATGTTCGAGGTCTTTCCGGTCATGCGCCAACTGCACGAACTGCTCTGGTACTTGACCGAGGCCGTGGAGCTCCCGCAGGCCCGCCCCATCCGGCCCGACCTGAAGCGGACGCTGGCAGCCACCGAGCGCCTCACCCGCGGCACCCCCGCCGACGTCGCCGCGACGGACGTCGCCGCGCACCGCGAGGAGGTCAACGCCCTGCTCCTGCGCACCAGCGAGCTGGCGCGCGCCGACATCCGGCGGAAGAAGAAGGACCGCAGGGGAGCGGATCTCTTCGGCGCCCGTCTCAAGGGAGCCGATCTGCGCGGCGTCAGCCTGCGCGGCGCCTATCTCATCGCCGCCGACCTTCGCGGCGCGGACCTCAGGCAGACGGACCTGATCGGCGCGGACTTCCGGGACGCCGACCTGCGGGGCGCGGACCTCACCGGCAGCATCTTCCTGACCCAGTCGCAGGTGAACGCCGCCAAGGGCGACGCGGCCACCAAGCTGCCGCCGGCCCTGAACCGCCCCTCGCACTGGGCGGCGTAACACGCGTAACAGGCGACAGCCAGGACACGTGCCCCTTACGCGTCGCACTCCAGGACCGTCCGGCAGAGGCCGCACCGCGCCCGGATCCGCCCCCGGGCCGGCACCCGGATCCGCTGCTGACAGGTGGGGCAGGGGAACGAGACCCGCAGCGGTCCCCGGCCGCCCCCGCCCCCTTCGTCGTACGAGAACGCATAGGGCGATCCCGCACGCGCCGCCCCCGCCGCGGCCGCCGGGCCGTGATCCTGCGCGTACCGCCGGTCCTTCGCGTACCGCCGCCGTCCCGCCCACCCCGCGGCCGTCAGCGGCGGCTGCTGTTCGTCGCGCCGGGCCTGGGCAAGTCCCTTCGTGTACGCCGTGTACGCCTGTGCGCTGGTGAACCACGTCTCCGGCGCCTCGCCGAAGGCGATGGCCCGTTTGGCGAGGACGTACCCGAACTCCTCCGGCGTGAGATAGCCGAGCTTCTGCGAGGAGGCGCCGTCCTCGCGGTAGGCGTCGAGCAGCAGCCACCCCGCGCCCAGATACGTCGTGGCCGTGTCGGTGAGGATCTCGTTGTCGCGGGTGCCGGGGAACGCCAGGTCGAGCCGGTGCAGATAGACGTGCATGACCTCGTGGGCGAGGGCCGCGCCGATGTCCCGGCGATGTGTACGGAATCGGTCGTTGAGTTCGATGAAGTACTCGGGCCCCGCGGCGAGTTCGACGTTCGCCGCGTGCTCCATCTCACGGAAGCTGACGATCATGCGGGCGTCCGGGAGCCGGAGGTGCCGGACCATCTCACGGGCCACCCGCTGCACACCCAGATGCAGGTCGTCCTCGTCGCAGAAGGCGACGTCCACGGGAGCGACGCTGGTGTCGAAAGTGTGCACGGTGTCGTACGAAAGACGTTTGTAGAGCGCGGTGATCGCGGACCGCACCGTGTCCAGATGGGGATAGCCGTGCTGCACCGGCCCGCCGTCCGCCACGCGCACACCTCCTGAAGCGTCGCTGTCCGTCCCGACTCGCCTCAACCCGCCTCCACTGTAGGGCGGATCGCCGCGACCCGAACCAGCCCTCTCAGGGCCCCGTGGCCGAAAACCGCCCCTTGCTCTATGCGGACACCGATCTCCATAATCCGCAACAACGCTTTGGCGGGCTCATGCCATCCACGCGCACTCTGTGGGGACGACAAGGGCCCGTCATGTGTGCAACCCCCCACGAACCCCCCACGAAGGGAAGCCCGTTGAACACCAAGCTGCGTGGAGTGACAAGAGCCGCCGCCCTCGGTGCCATCGCCCTCGCGACCGCCGTCAGCCTCCAGCCCGCGGCCCAGGCGGCCCCGCACCCCGGCCCCAACCCGGGTGAGCGCGTCGTCGGCGGCACCCCCGCCGAGCAGGGTGAATTCCCGTTCATGGTCCGTCTGTCGATGGGCTGTGGCGGCGCGCTGTACGCCCAGGACATCGTGCTGACCGCCGCCCACTGCGTGGACGGCTCGGGCGACAACACCAGCATCACCGCCACCGGTGGCGTCGTGGACCTCGAGAGCCCCGACGCGATCAACGTGAAGTCCACCAAGGTCCTCCAGGCCCCCGGCTACAACGGCAAGGGCAAGGACTGGGCGCTCATCAAGCTCGAGAAGCCGATCGACCAGCCCACCCTGAAGATCGCCAAGGACACCAAGTACAACGAGGGCGAGTTCGACATCGCCGGCTGGGGTGCCGACAAGGAGGGCGGCGAGCAGCAGCGTTACCTGCTCAAGGCCAAGGTCCCGTTCGTCAGCGACGCCGACTGCGAGGCCGCGTACGGCGCCGACCTCACGCCCGGCGAGGAGCTCTGCGCCGGTCTGCCCGAGGGCGGCACGGACACCTGCCAGGGCGACTCCGGCGGCCCCATGTTCCGCAAGGACGAGGCCGGCGAGTACATCCAGGTCGGCATCGTCAGCTGGGGCAACGGCTGCGCGCGGCCGAAGTTCCCCGGTGTCTACACCGAGGTGTCGACCTTCGCCGCGGACATAGAGAAGGCGGCGTCGGAGCTCTGAGCCGCTAGCCAGGGCAGAACGCACCACAGCACATGATCGAGCGCGGGGCCGGACCGGTCGGTGGTCCGGCCCCGCGTCGTGCGCGCCCCCCCCGGCGCACCTGCCGCACCGTTAGTCCAAGACCTGTCCCCCCTTTGTCCATGGGCGCACAAGTCCCGTACGGCGCAAGGTGATCGACACCGAGAACCGTCCCAGGAGGGGTGCCATGGTGTCGTCAGAAACGTCCGGGCCGAGCCGCAGAGCCGTCGTCGCCACGGGAGCGCTGGCCGGTGTCGGCGCCGCCGTGGGCCTCGGCGGCACCGCGTTCGCCGGGCCCGCGGCGGGCGAGGCCGTCATCCGCTCCGGCACGCTGGAGGTGCGCGTCGCCACCGACTTCCCGCGCATCGTGTCGTACCGGGACCGGGCCACGAACGCGGTCCTGTACGCCCAGCAGACGGCCGTCACGACGCTCCTGATCGACGAGAAGGAACACACCCCGAAGGTCACGCACCGGGCCGGCGACGACCGCGTCTCGTACGTCCTCGCCCTCACCGGCGGCACCACCGTCGCCGTCGAGATCGCCGTCGACGGACGCCAGGTGCACTGGCGGGTGACGGAGATCGCCGACACCGACGCCCTGCGCGTCGGCACCCTCCGCGTCCCCGGCCTCGCCCTGCTCTCCGTGCGCAGCGACCAGAAGGGCGGGACGCTGCTCGCCGCCAAGGTCCAGCTGGACAAGGCCAAGAGCGGCGACACCGAGGTCAGGCCCACGCCGGACAGCCCCGCGGAGGCGGCCACGGGATGCGCGTACGCGGTGGTCGCGCACGACGCCCTCGGCGGGGCGATCGAGACCAACACCGTGTACGACAAGCCCACCTCCGAGGCGGGAACGACCTGGGAGAACGGCCGGCTCTGGCGCGAGACGGTCAAGCGCGACGGCCACGTCGAGGCCCGCCTCACGCCCGGCCAGTGGACGCACCGCGCGGCGACCGCGCCCGTCGGGGACACCGAGCCGCTGCCGTACGCCACCGTGATCGTCACCGGCGACCGGAACGGCGACGGCAGGGTCGACTGGCAGGACGCCGCGATCGCCTTCCGCGACATCATGGTGAACCCGCTCGGCGCGGACGAGCAGCACCTGCGCGTCGTCCCGCACATCCCGTTCAACTTCGCCTCGCAGGCGACCAATCCGTTCCTGACGACGCTCGACAACGTCAAGCGGATCAGCCTGGCCACGGACGGGCTGCGGCAGTACACGCTGCTCAAGGGCTACCAGTCGGAGGGCCACGACTCCGCCCACCCCGACTACGCGGACAACTACAACACCCGCGCGGGCGGCCTCGACGACCTCAACACCCTGGTCCGCGAGGGCAAGAAGTGGAACAGCGACTTCAGCGTGCACGTCAACGCCACGGAGTCGTACCCCGTGGCGAACGCCTTCTCCGACACGCTCGTCGACAAGGCGAACGAGCAGTGGGACTGGCTGGACCAGAGCTACCGCATCGACCAGCGCCGGGACCTGGTCTCCGGAGACATCATCAAGCGCTTCGCGGACCTGCGCGCCCAGACGGACGACGCCCTCAACACCCTCTACATCGACGTGTTCCGGGAGTCCGGCTGGACCTCCGACCGGCTCCAGCGGGCCTTCCGCGAACAGGGCTGGACCGTCACCTCGGAGTGGGGCCACGGCTTCGAGCGGTCCTCGGTCTGGTCGCACTGGGCGACCGAGCCGGACTACGGCGGCGACACCTCACGCGGCATCAACTCCCGGCTGATCCGCTTCATCCGCAACCACCAGAAGGACGTCTTCGCCGACAAGTGGCCCACGCTGCTGGGCATCGCCCGGATGGGCAACTTCGAGGGCTGGGTCGGCAAGACGGACTGGACGTACTTCTACGACCTGATCTGGACCGACTCGCTGCCCGCGAAGTACCTCCAGGCGTACCCGATCAAGTCCTGGTCCGAGCACGAGATCGGCTTCTTCGGAGAGGGCGGTACGACCGTCTCCGACGCGGGCGGCACCCGGCGCATCACGACCGACGGCCGTGTCGTCTACGAAGGCGGCAGCTATCTGCTCCCCTGGGAGCCCCGCAAGGCCACCGATCCCGCCAAGTTGTACCACTACAACCCCAAGGGCGGCAGCGGCAGTTGGCAGCTCCCGAAGGGCTGGTCCGGCCTCTCGAAGGTGGCCCTGTACCGCCTCACCGACCAGGGCCGTGTCTTCGTCTCGGACGTCCCGGTGAGCGGCGGCAAGGTGACCCTCAAGGCCACGGCGAAGCAGCCCTACGTCCTGTACCGCTCGCGGGCGCAGCGGCTGCCCGACGCCGACTGGGGGCAGGGCACACCGCTGCACGACCCGGGCTTCACGTCCGGTTCGCTGGAGGGCTGGAAGGTGTCCGGTCCCGCAGCGGTCGAACTGAGCCCGCTCGGCGACCACGAGCTGGTGATCGCCTCGGGCGGCGCGGCGGCGGTAGGCCAGCGGCTGAGCCGTCTCAAGGCCGGTCCGTACGTCGCGTCCGTACAGGTCGAGGTGGGCGCGAAGGCGGGGGAGGAGCGCAAGGCGACCCTGGAGGTGCGCACGGCCGACGGGGTCACGGCGGCGAACTGGACGCGGACGTCCACGGCGGGCAACTACGTGGCCGCCGACCGCAAGCACGGCACGCGCTTCCAGCGGGTGTTCACGCACTTCACCGTGCCCGAGGGCGGCGGCCCGGTGGACCTGACCCTCCGTGCCGAGGCGGGGCGGGCACGGGTGCGGTTCGACAACGTACGGGTCGTCGCGGGACACGCCGCCGGGCGGCTGCCCCGCGCGGTGCTCGCCGCCGAGGACTTCGAGCACGTCCCCCAGGGCTGGGGGCCGTTCGTGAAGGGCGACGCGGGGGATGTCACCGACCCGCGTACGCATATCGCGCAACGCCACGCGCCGTACACGCAGCGGGGCTGGAACGGCAAGGCGGTCGACGACGTGATCGACGGCGCGAACTCCCTGAAGTCGCGCGGCGAGAACGCGGGACTCGTCTACCGGACGGTGCCGCACACCGTGCGCTTCGCCGCCGGGAAGCGGTACCGGGTCTCCTTCCGGTACGAGAACGAGAAGGCGGGGCAGTACGTGTGGGTGACGGCGGTGGACGCGCCGGCGCCGCGCGAACTGGAGCGCAAGGAGCTGCCGGTGGCCACGGAGCCGACGACCCTGACGTACGAGTTCACGGCCCCGGAGAAGGGCGAGGCGTGGGTCGGCCTGCGCAAGACGGGCGACGACGGGAAGGCGGAGTTCGTCCTGGACGGGTTCGAGGTGCGGGAGGCGTAGGGGACGGCTGAGAGGGGGCGGCTGAGGGAGGGGCGGGCCCCGCAGGGTCCCGCCCCTCCCTCCTTCCCTCAGCTCAGCTCAGCTCCAGCCTCTCCCCGGCCTCCTCCATCTCCAGCACCCACACCTCGTTCTCGCCCTCCCGGAGAACCGGACCGGGGACGTACAGGGACGTCTGCGGGCCCACGCCCCAGTACCGGCCGAGGTTGAAGCCGTTCAGCCAGACGAAGCCGCGCGTCCAGCCGGGGAGTTCGAGTGCGGCGTCCCCGGGGGCGGCGATCTCGATCACGCCCCGGTACAGGCCGGGGCGCCCTCCGCTCCCGCCCTCCGCGGCCGGAACGCCCCGCACGGCCGACGGCACGTCGAACGCGTCGAGCCGCAGCCCCTGCGCCCGCACCCCGTGCAGATACTGCCGCTCATGGAGGATCCCCCCGGTGATCCCTTTCGTCTCCCCCGTGCGGGGCCCGTAGTTGACCCGCCCCAGCGACTCCACCCACAGCTCCACGCGCGCGTGCCCCGCGACGGGCTCCGCCAGCACCGGCTCGGCCTCCGTGAGGGCACCGGCCGCCCGTACGCCGTCGACGTACACGACCGCCAAGTCCCGCAGCCCGCGCACGCTCAGCGGCAGCGGACGGCGCGGACCCGGCACGGTCACGGCGTAGCTGACCAGGCCGCGGTCGATGTCGAGCTCTTCGAAGGTGGGCGGTACGGCCCGCTCCACCACGGGTCCGCCGAGCGACTCCAGCACGGCGGACAGCGGCGACCACGAGCCGAGCGACGCCGATGCCGCCGTCCCCAGGGACGGCGGGGGAGGGGGCAACTCCGGCAGCGGGCCCTCCGCGTACTCGGCGAGCACCTCCCGGAAGGCCCAGAACTTCTCCGTGGGGCGGCCGAACTCGTCGATCGGCGCGTCGTAGTCGTACGACGTGACGTCGGGTTCGAGTACGCCGTCGTGCAGGGCGCCGCCGCCCCGGTTCGCCCCCGCCCAGCCCGCGAAGTTCGTGCCCCCGTGCGCCATGTAGAGGTTCACGGAGGCCCCGCACTCCAGGATCCCGCGCAGTGCGACCGCCGCGTCCGCCGCCTCCCGCGTGACATGCTCCGCGCCCCAGTGGTCGAACCAGCCGCACCAGAACTCCATGCACATCAGCGGCCCCTTGGGGCGGTGCCTGCGCAGCGTCTCGAAGGCCGCGCCCGCGCCCGAGCCGAAGTTGGCCGTGGCGAGGACACCGGGGAGCGAGCCGCCGGTGAGCATGTGGTCCTCGGGGCCGTCGGAGGTGAACAGCGGGACGCCGACGCCCGCCGCGCGCAGCAGGTCCGTGAGGTGGCGCAGATAGAGGCCGTCCGAGCCGTAGCTGCCGTACTCGTTCTCCACCTGCACCATGATCACGGGGCCGCCCCGGTCGTGCTGCCGGGGCACGACCTCTTCCAGGAGGCGGTCGAACCAGCGGTCCACGTAGCCGAGATACTCCTCGTCGCGGGTACGCGCGCGTGCCCCCACCGCACCCGTCACCCAGTGCGGCATGCCGCCGTTCTCCCACTCGGCGCAGATGTACGGTCCCGGCCTGACGATCGCCCACAGGCCCGCCGCGTGCGCCGCGTCCAGGAAGCGGCCGAGGGACGCCACGTCGCGGTACTCGCCGGGGCGCGGCTCGTGCAGGTTCCACGGGACGTACGTCTCCACGCAGTTGAGCCCCATCGCCCGCAGCATCGCGAGCCGGTGCCCCCACTGCGCCTCGTGCACCCGGAAGTAGTGCAGCGCGCCGGAGAGCAGCCGTACGGGCCGCCCGTCCAGCTCGAAATCGTCCTCGCCCACCCTGAACTCGGCCATCACTTCCCTCTCGCTCACTTACTGCTTCGCCACGATCACCTCTGGCGGGCGGCAGGGTCCATGGACAAAGATCTAGGCGGGTTGGACGCAGCGAGTGCGCAACGGCGCGGTACGCGCCGTGGCACCGGACGAATCAGCGCTCGGAACGGAAGGGGCATACGCGGATGTACCACACGTGGATGCGGTATTTCACGCCGAGCCCGGCCCACCACCGGCTCGGCCTGGCCTGCCTGGGCGTCGGCCTGCAGCACGGCCTCCTGCCGACCGTGGGCCCACGCACCCTCGACCACCATGTCGCGGTCGTGGTGAGCGCGGGCGGCGGCTGGTTCCAGAGCGCCGACGGCAGGCGTACGACGGTGACGGCGCCGGCCCTGATCTGGCTCACCCCCGGGGTGCGCCACCACTACGGGCCCGACCCGGAGACCGGCTGGGACGAGTGCTTCGTCGACTTCACGGGCCCCGCCACGGCGACGTACACCGAACTCGGCTACATCGAACCGACCCGCCCCGTGGTGCCGCTCTCCGACGCCGCGGGAGCGCGCGCCGCCGTCGGGCGCATCGCGCGCGCGGCACGGCGCGGCAATCCGCTCCTGGAGGTCGAGACGGGCGCCGCCGTCCATGAACTCCTCGTCGCCCTGCGCCGGGCCCGCGCCGACATCGCCCCCGACGGCGACCCGGTCCTCCAGGCCCTGGCCCGCGACGCCTTCCAGCCACTTTCCGTCGCGGAGCACGCGGCACGGCACGGCATGACACCGGCGGAGCTGCGCACCGCCGTCCGCCGCGGGGCGGGCTGCAGCCCCAAGGACTATCTCCTCGGGATCCGCCTCGGCCGCGCCAAGGAGCTGCTGGCCGCGACGGAACTGCCGGTCGCGGCCGTCGCGCGCCGGGTCGGCTACGACGACCCGGCCTACTTCTCGCGGCTCTTCACCCGCCGCGTGGGGATGGCGCCGGTCCGCTTCCGAGAGCAGCAGGGGCGGGCCGTCCCCGGCGGCTGGTCGCAGCAGATCCCGGACCCCGACCACCCGCCGATTTTGCGCTCTTCCGGCGTCGGCGGCCCCGGCGCGGCAACGTAGGCTCGTGAGCCATGACCACCAGCCACCACACGACCGACGCGAACGGATCCGGGGCGACGGACGAGGCCGTGCGCGAAGAGCTGTCCCGGCTGCGCGACAGCATCGACAACATCGACGCGGCCGTCGTCCACATGCTCGCCGAACGCTTCAAGTGCACCCAGCAGGTCGGCCACCTCAAGGCCAACCACCAGCTGCCGCCCGCCGACCCGGCCCGTGAGGCCCGCCAGATCGCCCGGCTGCGGGAGCTCGCGGAGAGCGCGAAGCTGGACCCGGCGTTCGCCGAGAAGCTGCTCAACTTCATCATCGCCGAGGTCATCAGGCACCACGAGACCATCGCCAAGTCCTCGTGACCTGAGCGCGGGGCGCCCGGCGGCACCGTAGATGTCCGGGCGGCCCGCACTGATGTCGGTGCCATCGGGCAGCATGGAGCCATGTCCGTACTGACGCGCGACGAAGCGCAGACCCGAGCCCAGCTCCTCGACGTCCAGCGGTACACGATCGAGCTCGATCTGACCGCGGGGGAGGAGACCTTCGACTCCCGGACCGTCATCCGGTTCACCGCCCGCGCGGCCGGCGCGGACACCTTCGTCGAGGTCAAGCCCGCCGAGCTGCGCTCCGTCACGCTCGACGGGCGGCCTCTGGACCCTGCGGACCTCGACGGAAACCGCCTGCCGCTCACCGGACTCACCGAGGGCGAGCACGAACTGCGCGTCGACGCGGCCATGCGCTACTCCCGCACGGGCGAGGGCATGCACCGCTTCACCGACCCGACGGACGGCGAGACGTACGTCTACACGCAGATGTTCATGGAAGACGTGCAGCGCGTCTTCGCCGCCTTCGACCAGCCCGACCTGAAGTCCGTCTTCGAGCTGACCGTCAAGGCCCCCGACGGCTGGACGGTCCTTGCGAACGGCGTGACGCGGGACGTGGGCGGCGGCACCTGGCAGGCCGCCGCCACCCCGCTGATCTCCACGTATCTCGTCGTCGTCGCGGCAGGCCCCTGGCACTCGGTCCGCACCGAACACCGCGGGCTGCCCTTCGGCATCCACTGCCGCCGCTCGCTGGCCCCCTTCATGGACGCTGACGCGGACGAGATCCTCGACATCACGCGCGCGTGCTACGACCGGTACCACGAAAAGTTCGAGGAGCCCTACCCCTTCGACTCCTACGACCAGGCGTTCGTCCCCGAGTTCAACGCGGGCGCGATGGAGAACCCGGGCCTGGTCACCTTCCGCGACGAGTTCATCTACCGCTCGGCCGTCACGGACACCGAGCGGCAGACCCGCGCCATGGTCATCGCCCACGAGATGGCCCACATGTGGTTCGGCGACCTCGTCACGCTCCGCTGGTGGGACGACATCTGGCTGAACGAGTCCTTCGCCGAGTACATGGGCTTCCAGACCACCGCCGAGGCCACCCGCTTCAAGGACACCTGGACCGACTTCGGGATCGCCCGCAAGGCGTGGGGGTACGACGCGGACCAGCGCCCCTCCACCCACCCCGTCGCCCCCGACCCGGACGCGGTGCCCGACACGGCGTCCGCGATGCTGAACTTCGACGGGATCTCGTACGCCAAGGGCGCCTCCGCGCTGCGCCAGCTCGTCGCCTGGCTCGGCGAGAAGGACTTCCTGGCCGGCATCAACACCCACATCGCCCGGCACAAGTTCGGCAACGCGACCCTCGCCGACTTCATCGATTCCCTCGCCCACCACACGGACCGGGACGTGCACGGCTGGGCCGAATCCTGGCTGCGCACCACCGGCGTCGACACGCTCACCTCGAAGGTCGCGCACGACGCCCGCGAGTGGAGCCTCACCGTCGACCGCGAGGGCAGCCGCCCGCACCGCATCGCCGTCGGCGTCTACGACCAGGACCTCAGCGGCGGCCGGGGCCTCGTGCTGCGCGAGCGGTACGAGACGGACGTGCCGCACTCCGGGCCCACGGCGACCCGCGACGGCGGGCGCCCCGCCCTGATCGTCCCCAACGACCAGGACCTCACCTACACCAAGATCCGCCTGGACGACGTCTCACGGGAGACGGCGCTGCGCGGCATCTCCGGAGTCCCGGACGCGCTCACCCGCGCGGTGCTCTGGAACGGGCTGCGCGATCTGGTCAGGGACGGCGAGCTCGAAGGCGCCGCCTATGTGCGGGCCGCCCGCGAGCACCTCCCCGAGGAGACCGACCTCGCAATCGTGCAGGGCGTCCTCACGTTCGCCACCGTCCAGGTCGCGGGCCGGTTCCTCGCCGACGAGGAGCGGTCCGTCGCCCTCACCACCCTCACCGAGCTGTGCCGCGACCTGATCCGGCGCACGGAGGACGGCTCCCACCCGGGCCTGCGGCTCACCGCCGTCCGCGGATTCATCGATGTGGCGACGCGGCCCGACCCGCTCCAGGAGTGGCTCGCCGAGGGCACCGTGCCCGGCGGTCCCGAGCTCGACCCGGAGCTGCGCTGGCGCGCCCTGACCCGGCTCGCCGTGCTCGGCGCCGTCGGGGAGGCCGAGATCGCCGCCGAGCTGGAGCGCGACCCCAGCGCCGCCGGGCAGGAGGGCGCGGCCCGCGCGGGCGCCGCGCTGCCCGATCCGGAGGCCAAGCGGCGGGCCTGGGAGGCCATGTTCGCCGCCGACGACCTCTCCAACTACCTCCTCACGGCCACCGCCCAGGGCTTCTGGCAGCCCGAACAGGCCGATCTCGTCAGGGAGTACGTCCCGCGCTACTTCCGGGACGCGGTCGCCCTGGCCGCCCGGCGCGGCCCCGCCATCGCCGACGTCGCGGGCCGCTGGGCCTTCCCCGTCTCCGCGGTCGACGCGCGGACGCTCCGGCTGGGCGAGGAGTGCCTGCGGGACGCCGAGCCGATTCCGGCGCTGCGGCGCAGGCTCGCGGATCAACTGGACGACCTGGCAAGGGCGTTGCGGGTGCGGGGGAGCGGGCAGGCCTAGGTCCGCGGACCTAGCCGCATCTGGTCCCAGCCGACGACCCGGAGGCTCCCTCCGCTCACCTAGGGTCGAAGCTCCGTACAAGATCCCAAGGAGCCTCCGTGATCGTCGCCACCGGTGCCACCGGAAACGTGGGCCGTTCCCTCGTCACCCAGCTCACCGCCGCCGGGACCCCGGTCCGCGCGCTGACCCGCGACCCGGAGCGCGCCGCGCTGCCCACGGCCGCCGAGGTCGCCCGCTTCGACCCGGCGGCCGAACCGGCCGCGCTCGCCCCGCTGTTCAAGGGCGCGTCCGGGCTGTTCCTGCACATGGCGGCCGTCGGCGAGCACGCCGAAGCGGTGCTCGCCGCCGCACTCGACGGCGGCGTCGAGCACGTCGTCATGCTGTCGTCCGGCATCATCCAGGAGGGCGCCGAAGAGACCCATCCCATCTACGTCGCCCACGCGGACCTGGAGGAGAAGGTGCGCGCGAGCGGCCTCGCCTGGACCTTCCTGCGGCCCAACGCCTTCGCCACCAACAGCTTCCAGTGGGCGCGGCAGATCCGCTCCGGCGACACCGTCCGCGGCCCCTTCGCGGGCGCCGTGACCGCGCCGATCCACGAGGCCGACATCGCGGCCGTCGCGGCGCGTGCCTTCGCGGACGAGGCGCACCGGGGCGCCGTCCACCGCCTCACCGGGCCCGCCGCCGTCACGACGGAGGAGCAGATCCACGACATCGGGCGGGCACTCGGCCGCGAGCTGCGGTTCGTCGAGATACCGCCGGAGGAGGTCGGCCAGGACCTGTTCCCGCACGTGCCGCCGGAGATGCTGCCGGCGATCCTGGAGTCCTTCGCCGAGGCCGTGGGCGCGGAGGCGGAGGTCACGACGACGGTGGAGGCGGTGACGGGGGTCGCCGCGCGGAGCTTTGAGCAGTGGGCGCGGGATCATCGGGGTGACTTCAGCGCCTCGTGAGAGGCGCGGGGCGGTGACCTGTGCGGCTCCGCCGCGTGGGCGCGTCAAGTCCCCGCCGTCCCGCGGCTAACACACTGCCCCCTCGACGGAGCGCTCTCCCGCAGGGCAGTCCCCCTTTCGGGTTCGGAACGTCCGCTTTCCGGGCGTGCCGACCGCGGCGGCGTACAGGCTTGGTGCCCCCGCCCGCGCGCACCCGAAGGACGTCCCCCATGAGCACTCCGCCGCCCCTCGCCGGAGGCGTCCAGGGTCCCGCCGCGCTGCGTCCGCTGCTCGGCGTCACCCTGGACGCCCTGCGCGACGGGGCGGCGGCGCGCGGCGGACCGCTGCCCGCCGGCGGGCCCGCCGCCGTCGCCCGGCGGGTGCGGGAGGCCACCGGGGACGTCCTGCCCGCGCGCGGCGACGGCGCCGAAGCGGCCCTGCGCACGCTGGTGCGGGCCGTCACCGCGGGGGCCGCCGACCCGGCCGACGCGCTGTGCGCCGCGCATCTGCACTGCCCGCCGCTCGCGCTCGCCGTCGCCGCGGACCTCGCCGCGTCCGCGCTCAATCCGTCCATGGACTCCTGGGACCAGGCGCCCGCGGCCTCCGCGCTGGAGGCGCTGGTCACCGGCGCGCTCGCGGGCGAGGTCTACGACAGCGGCGACGCCCTCGTCACCACCGGCGGCACCGAGTCCAACCAGCTCGCGCTGCTCCTCGCCCGCGAGCACGGCGGCAACGGCCCCGCCTCTGCCCCCGCCTCCGCCCCCGTGCGGCTCGTCGTCGGCGAGAACGCCCACCACTCGCTGCCCCGCGCCGCCTGGCTCCTAGGGCTGCCCGCACCCGTCGTCGTCCCCGCCCCCGGCGGCACCCTCGACCCCGCCGCGCTCGACGCGGCGCTCGGCCGGCTCGCGCCGGGACCGGTCCTGGTCGCCGCCACCGCCGGCACCACGGACGCCGGGCTCGTCGACCCGCTCGACCGGATCGCCGACCGCTGCGCCGCCCACGGAGCCCGGCTGCACGTCGACGCCGCGTACGGCGGAGGGCTCCTCTTCAGCGACGTACGCAGAGGACTGCTGCACGGGATCGAGCGGGCCGACAGCGTCACCCTCGATCTGCACAAGCTCGGCTGGCAGCCCGTCGCCGCCGGACTGCTCCTGGTCCGCGACCCGCGCGACCTGGCCGTGCTCGGCCACCACGCCGACTACCTCAACGCCGACGACGACACCGAGGCCGGTCTCCCCGATCTGCTCGGCCGCTCCCTGCGCACCACGCGCCGGCCCGACGTGCTCAAGATCGCCGTCACGCTGAAGGCCCTAGGGCGGGACGGGATCGGCTCCCTCGTCGACCAAGTCTGCGCGCAGGCCGAGGAGTTCGCCGACCTCGTCGCCGCGCACCCAGGGTTCGAGCTCTACGGCCGGCCCGCCATCAGCACCGTCCTCTTCCGGCCCGTGGGCGCCGACGACGAGCACATCGCGTACGTCAGAAGGCAGTTGCTCGGCGAGGGGCGCGCCGTCCTCGGCCGGGCCGGGCTCGACGGCCGCCGCTGGCTCAAGGCCACCCTGCTCAAACCCCGCACCCGGCCCGGCGAACTCGCCGAGATCCTGAAGCTCGTGGAAGGAACCACCCCCCGATGACCGGCCAGAACGCGCAGCCCATTTCGCCGCTCACCACCCCTGACGACCCACGGGACCTGGTCGGCATCGGCATCGGCCCCTTCAACCTGTCGCTCGCCGCGCTCGCCGAGCCCCTCACCGGACTCGACACCGCCTTCTACGAACAGCGGCCCGGCTTCCACTGGCATCCGGGGCTGCTGATCGACGGGGCGAGCCTCCAAGTCCCGTTCCTGGCCGACCTGGTGACCCTCGCCGACCCGGCGAGCCCCTGGTCCTTCCTCAACTACCTGAAGACCCGCGAGCGGCTCTTCCCGTTCTACTTCGCCGAGCGCTTCCACATCCAGCGCGCCGAGTACGACGCCTACTGCCGCTGGGTCAGCGAGAATCTGCCGGGGCTGTACTTCGGGCACCAGGTCGACGCGGTGCGCTGGAGTGCCGAACGGGCCCTCTTCGAGGTGGACTTCACGCAACTGGACGCCGAGGGGGAGGCCGAGGCGCTCGGCAGGACCTACACGAGGAACGTGGCGCTCGGCGTAGGCACGGCGCCCCATGTCCCCGAGCCGCTCAAGCCCCTCGCGGACGCCCCGACCGTCCCGGTGGTCCACTCCGCGGACTATCTGCTGCACCGCGAGCGGCTGCTCGCCGCCGAGCACATCACGGTCATCGGCTCGGGACAGTCCGGCGCGGAGATCTTCCTCGACCTGCTCAGGCGCCGGCCCGCGGGCGCCGAGAAGCTCCACTGGCTCGCCCGCACCGAGGCCTTCGCGCCCATGGAGTACTCCAAGCTGGGCCTGGAGCACTTCACGCCCGACTACACCCGCTACTTCCACGCCCTGCCCGAGTCGGTGCGCGACGGGCTCGTGCCGCACCAGTGGCAGCTGCACAAGGGCATCGACACCGACACGATCGCCGCCATCCACGACGAGCTCTACCAGCGCACCCTGCACGGCGGCTGGCCCGATGCCGTCCTCACCCCCGGCGTCTTTGTGCGCACCGCGGGCCGCGTCGGCTCCACCCGCGTCGAGCTCCACCTGGAACACCTCCAGCAGGGCACCCGCTCCCGCCTCACCACCGACGCGGTCGTCCTCGCCACCGGCTACCGCGAGCGCCCCCTCGGTCAACTCCTCGCGGGCCTGGAGTCGTTCATCCGCAGGGACTCCGCCGAACGCCCCCGCATCGACGAGCAGTACCGCCTCGTCCTCGACCCCTCGGTCACCGGCACCGTCTACGTACAGAACGCCGAACGCCACACGCACGGGGTGGGCGCCCCCGACCTGGGCCTCGCGGCCTGGCGCAGTGCGACGATCCTCAACTCCCTGACAGGGAAGGCCCCTTACCCCCTCCCGCAGCGCACGGCCTTCACCAGCTTCGGCCTCCAGACCCCCGAGGGGCAGCCCACCGGTCCCCACATCGGCGAACAGCGCGGCAATCTCGTACGCCTCAAGAGCTGACTCGTACGCCTCAAGAACTGATGTCCCCTCCCGGCTCACCGACCGGCCGGACCACCCGCCTGGTCCTCGGGCACGACCACACCGCCACACCCCGCACCACCCCGGCCGCCAGCGGATGGCTGTCGGGGTGAGCGGGGCACTCGGGCCACACGGCCGGTTTCCCCGCCGAACAGAGCGCCTCCACGGCCCAGTCCTGCGCCTGGTCCGCGAAGTCCGCCGTCAGCTCCGCGGTGCTCGCCCCGAACCGCACGACGAGCCCCGCTCCCGAGCCGTCCGGCTCGTACAGGGCGACATACGCCTCGCCCTCGTGGTCGGTCTCCTCCCGGACGTCCGGGCGCACGGCACAGGTGGTCTCCAGGTCGCGCAGGACCGGGGCGAGGGCGGCGGCGATGTCGTCGTTCATGTACGGATTAGAACACCGGCTTAGAACACCGGCGTCCCGTCCCGCGTCAGCTTCCAGTCCACCGAGGCGAACCCGCTCGGGTCGACCGTGCCCTTCGCCTGGACCCACTGGATGATCGTGTTGCGGATCTCGTCCGAGTCGGCCCACAGCTGCTTGGCGGCGGCGATGTGCGGGAAGTTGCCGCCGCCGCTCGCGCGGTAGTTGTTCACCGCGAGGACGAACTCCGCCTTCGGGTCGATCTCCTTGCCGTCGAAGCTGAGCCTCGCGATGCGGGAACCGGCGGGCTTGGCGATGTCGATCTCGTACGTCACGCCGTACAGCGCGTCGTAGTTGTAGTCCGGGATGTTGTCCGCGTTGGTCAGCTTCGCCGGGTCGACCGGGGCGTTCGCCGCCGTCTGGACGTAGTAGCGCGCCGAGAACTCCAGGTACTCCTTCAGCTGGGCGCCCGTGATGAGGCGTGCCTCCAGGGTGTTCTCGAAGGGGTAGAGGCCCGCCGCGTCCTTGATGGTGATCTCGCCCGCCGGGATCTTCGCCGTGCGCGAGAAGCACGACGCCTGCGAGAGCACCGGCAGCGCCGCGTACTGGCCGCCCTTGAGCGCCCCCTTCACCGTCTCCGCCTGGACATGGCTGATCAGGTCGATGATCGCGACATCCTTGTACGGGCCTTCGGCCGTGCTCATCGCCTGCGTCGACGTGCCGATGACCTGGTTGACGTACGCGACGACCTTCTTGTGCTCGTCGGAGAGCAGCTTGGTGATCTTCGGGTCCTCCGCCGCCGTATTGGAGTTGAGGACCTGTGCGCCCACCTTCTCCACCGTCCAGCGGCCCTTCGACCACACCAGGTCGAAGTCGAAGAGCGTGAGCCGCTGGCCCCACTTCAGCGGCTCGGAGAGGACGACCTTCTTCCCGGTCTCCTTGTTCTCCACGAAGTACTCGGGGATCTCCGTGTGCGCGTGCCCGACCAGGATCGCGTCGATGCCCGGCACCTGCTCGGCCACCAGACCGGCCGCGTTCTCGATGTACGGGAGCTGGTCACCGTACGAGGACGTGCCGCTGGAACCGGAGTGCGCCGAGACGATGACGACGTCCGCGCCCATCGACCGCAGCTTCGGCACCCACTTCGCCGCCTGCTCCTCCAGGCCGGGGAACGTCATCTTGCCCTGCACGTTCGCCTTGTCCCAGATCGCGATGCCGGGGTTGGTCAGACCGAGGACCGCCACCTTCACGTCCTTGCCGTGCGGGGTGCGCAGCCGCTTCATGAAGTACGGCGGAAAGGCCGGCTTCTGCGTCTTCGCGTCCAGCGCGTTCGCGCCGAGCAGCGGGAAGTCGCACTGCTCCTCGAAGGTGCGGAGCACCGGAATGCCGTAGTTGAACTCGTGGTTGCCCAGCGCCGCCGCGTCGTACCCGATGCCGTTCATCGCCTGCGCCATCGGATGGACCGGGCCGCGCTCGGCGGTGATCGGGTCGATCTTGGCGTAGTAGTACGAGAGCTGGGTGCCCTGGATGGTGTCGCCCGCGTCGATCAGGAGCGTGTTGCGGCGGCCCTTCTCCTCGCGGATCTCGTTCACGAGCGTGGAGATCTTCGCCAGGCCCACGTCGTTGTGGTCCTTGTCGTCGAACTCCTTGTCCGTGAAGTAGTCCCAGTTGAAGACGTTGCCGTGCAGGTCCGTCGTGCCCATGACGGTGAACGAGTACCGCTTCTTCGGCCGTACGGGCTTCCCGGGCGCCTGGGCCGTCGCGGACGGCGCGGCGGCCGTGCCCCCGGCGAGCGCCACCCCCGTGGCGGCGGCGGACTTGCCCAGGAACTTCCGGCGGTTCAGCGGCATTTCGTACTCCCCTTGGACCTTTGGTCGACCGATGTAACGCGCGTAGATTGTGTCCCTGACCGCCCCACCCGCAACAGACCCCGCAGGTTTCGATCCGGTGACTGTCCGGTGCCGCGCCGCGACGGCTGTCCGGTGCCGCCCGCCGGTGCGAGAGTGGCCGCATGGATGACACGACCCCCGTTCCCACGCCCTACGGCACCCCCGACGCACCCCGACTGGCCGTCAAGGGCGAGGCGCGCCTGGAGGTGGACCCCGAGATCGCCCGCATCGGCATCACCGTCAGCGCGCGCGGCAGCGACCGGCGCGACGCCCTGAACGACCTGACGCGGCGCAACGCCGCCGTCCTCGACCTCGTCAAGTCGTACGGCGAGGCCGTGGAGAAGCTGGAGACCGGGTCCTTCTCCATCACCCCCGAACTCACCAAGCGGGGCCGTGGCGAACGCATCCGCACCTATCACGGGCGGGTCACCGTCACCGCCGAGCTCACCGACTTCACGGCGCTCGGTGAACTCACCACGCGCATCGCCGACTTGGAGCTGACGCGGGTCGACGGGCCCTGGTGGGCGCTGCGGCCCGACTCGCCGGCCCACCGCCAGGCCCGGCAGCAGGCCGTCCGGGAGGCGGTGCAGCGGGCCCGGGAGTACGCGGAGGCGCTGGGCGCGGGCCTGGCCCATCTGGTGGAACTCGCGGACATCGGCGCGGAGAACGCCCAGCCGTTCGGCTACGGAGGCCCGTCACCCGCCATGCGCACCGTCGCGTACGGCGGCGCGGCCGACATGGGTCAGGAGGCCGCTCCCCTCGACCTCGAACCCCAGCGGCAACAGGTCTACGCACAGGTCAACGCGCGCTTCACGATGACTCCTCCGAAGCTCTAGCCGCCGCTCATCAGAGCAGTGCCCCGCCCACTTCAACACTTGTCAATAACCTTTCACGCAAAGGTTGTTGAGTAGTCACGCCCAGCCAATTCTCTACCCGTCGGTAAGGCCTAGGGTCGAACCATGCGCCGAGCGAAAATCGTTTGCACCCTGGGCCCCGCCACCGACTCGTACGACCAGATCAAGGCACTGGTCGAAGCCGGAATGGACGTGGCCCGCTTCAACCTCAGCCACGGCTCCTACGCCGATCACGAGGAGCGCTACCAGCGCGTACGCAAGGCCTCCGACGAGACCGGCCGCAGCGTCGGCGTCCTCGCCGACCTTCAAGGCCCGAAGATCCGCCTCGGCCGCTTCAGCGAAGGTCCCGTACTGCTTGAACGGGGCGACGAGTTCACCATCACCGTCGAAGAGGGCGTCCAGGGCGACCGCCAGACCTGCGGCACCACGTACAGCGGCCTCGCCGAGGACGTCACCCCCGGCGAGCGCATCCTCGTCGACGACGGCAAAGTGACCCTGGAGGTCACCGCGGTCGACGGCCCGCGTGTGACGACCACCGTCGTCGAGGGCGGCATGGTCTCCGACAACAAGGGCCTCAACCTGCCCGGTGTCGCCGTCTCCGTCCCCGCGCTCTCCGAGAAGGACGAGGCGGATCTGCGCTGGGCCCTGCGTTCGGGATTCGACGTCATCGCGCTGTCCTTCGTCCGCAGCGGACGCGACATCGAGGACGTCCACCGGATCATGGACGAGGAGGGCCGCAGGCTCCCCGTCATCGCCAAGGTGGAGAAGCCCCAGGCGGTCGAGAACATCGAGGACATCGTCGCCGCCTTCGACGGCATCATGGTCGCCCGCGGCGACCTCGGCGTCGAAATGCCCCTGGAGCAGGTGCCGATCGTCCAGAAGCGCGCCATCAAGCTCGCCAAGCGCAACGCCAAGCCGGTCATCGTCGCCACCCAGATGCTCGACTCGATGATCGACAACTCCCGCCCCACGAGGGCCGAGGCGTCCGACGTGGCGAACGCCGTGATCGACGGCACGGACGCGGTGATGCTGTCCGGCGAGACCAGCGTCGGCAAGTACCCCATCGAGACGGTCCGCACGATGGGCCGCATCGTCGAGGCCGCCGAGGAAGACATCCTCGCCAAGGGCCTCCCGCCGCTGACAGAGCGCAACAAGCCCCGCACCCAGGGCGGCGCGGTGGCCCGCGCGGCGGCAGAGATGGGCGACTTCCTGGGGGCCAAGTTCCTCGTCGCCTTCACCCAGTCCGGCGACACGGTCCGCCGCCTCTCGCGCTACCGCTCACCGATCCCGCTGCTCGCCTTCACCCCGGACCGGGCGACGCGCTCGCAGCTGAACCTGACCTGGGGCGTGGAGACCTTCCTCGGCCCGCACGTCGAATCCACCGACGCGATGGTCGACCAGGTCGACGAGCTGCTCCTGAAGATCGGCCGCTGCGAGCGGGGCGACATCGTGGTCATCACCGCGGGCTCCCCGCCCGGCGTCCCCGGCTCGACGAACCTCGTCCGCATCCACCACATCGGCGAGGACGACAGTCCCAAGTAGGCGCTGTGGACTGGTGGCCGAGGGGCCGCTCCCGCTCGGGGCGGCCCCTCGGCCATTCCCTTACGGCGTCACGATCGCGAAATCAGGGTCCGGCTTCTCCACCACGCCGAGCAGCTTGGTCAGGAGCGAGACGTCGCCCTCGACCTTGATGTCCCCGAGCCCCTTGCCGCCGAGCAGCGCGAGCAGCTGGGGTTTCGACATGGTCAGGGTGACGCCCGCGTCAGGGTCCTTCTTCTTGTCGCTCCGGTACGTCAACACGCCGTTCCGCAGGGTCAGATGCCAGACCTTGCCGAGCGCCGGAAGACTCCAGTCCATCCGCAGCTTCAGGTCCCAGGCCTTGGGGCCGTTCACGCGGATCGCCACCGAGTCGATCAACTGGTCGACCGAGAGCGCCATCAGCATGTCCGCGCTCACCACGGACGTCGGCGTCTCGCGCACGCCGTCGCGCAACTCCTGCGCGCCCACGAGATAGAAGTTCCGCCACACGGCGTTCTCCGACGCCTGCCCCAACTTCGTGTACAGCCGGGCCAGTTCGGCCTTCGCGGCCTTGTGCCCCGGATCCGCGAACACCACGTGGTTCAGCAGCGTCACCGCGAACCGCAGATCACCGCTCCGCGCGAACGCCTTCGCCTTGGCGACCGTCGCCGTACGACCCCCCATCGCCTTCACGTACCGCTTGGCCTCCTCGACCGGCGGGTGCTCCCACAGATGCGCGGGGTTCCCGTCGAACCAGCCCATGTAGCGCTGGTAGATCCCCTTCACGTTATGGCTGAGCGACCCGTAGTACCCACGATTCGCCCACACCCCCGCGAGCGCCGGCGGCAGCTCGATCTCCTCGGCGATCTCCCGGCCCGTCATCCCCGCATTGATCATCCGCAGCGTCTGGTCATGCATGTACGCATACAGATCCCGCTGCTGCTCAAGCAGCTCGACGATCGTGCCCCCGCCCCACGTCGGCCAGTGATGCGAGGCGAAGGCCACATCCACCCGCCCGCCGAACAACACCACGGACTCATTGAGGTAATGCGCCCACTGCCGGGCGTCGCGCACCTGCGCGCCCCGCAGCGTGATGATGTTGTGCATCGTGTGCGTGGCGTTCTCCGCCATGCAGACGGCACGCAGCTCGGGGAGGACGAAGTTCATCTCGGCGGGCGCCTCGGTGCCCGGCGTCATCTGGAACTCGAACTTCACTCCGTCGACGGTCTCGACCTGGCCGGTCTCCGTGATGTCCTTGGTCGGCGGTATCAGCCCGATCGACCCCAGGGACACGTTCTGGCCGAGCCCGCAACCGATCTGCCCCGTGGGGGACTTGGCCAGCTGGGCGCCGTACATGTACCCGGAGCGCCGCTGCATCGCCGTACCCGCGTACACGTTCTCGGAGACGGCGTGCTCCATGAAGCCGTGCGGCGCCAGAATCGGCACACCACCCTCGGACCCGGCCGGCAGCACGCCGCGGCAGCCGCCGAAGTGGTCGACGTGCGGGTGCGTGTAGATGAGCGCGGTGACCTTCTTGTCGCTCCTGTGCGTGCGGTAGAGCTTCAGGGCCGCGGCCGCCGTCTCCGCCGAGATCAGCGGGTCGATGACGATGATCCCGGTGTCGCCCTCGATGATCGTCATGTTCGACAGGTCGAGGCCACGCACCTGGTAGATCCGGTCGGTGACTTTGTAGAGCCCCTGCTTCGACACGAGCTGCGACTGCCGCCACAGGCTCTTGTTCGCGGACTTGGGGGCGTCGCCCTTCAGGAAGTCGTACGCGTCGCTGTCCCAGACCACGTGGCCCTCGGCGTTCTTGACGACGGCCGGGACCAGGGCGGCGACGAAGCCCTTGTCGGCGTCGGCGAAGTCGTCCCGGTCGCCGAAGTCCAGGTCGTCCTCGTCCGTCGCCGCGTACCCGGTGGGGGCGCCGTCCAGGGCGGACGCGGAATCGGGGCTGAGGGCCATGGCTGCCGCGGCGGCGCCCGCGGCGGCGACGAAAGTGCGCCGGTTCAGGGGAGTCATGGGGGCGAAGATCGCAGCGCCGTACGGGCCGGTCAAGGATTCGTCGGGGAATTGGGGCAGCTCCCAGGACCGCCGGAAAAGGGGAGTGACGCGTCCTATTGCGCGGGGATGCCGGACCGCTCCGCGCGGCCCCTCGGCGCGACCGTGAGTCACGTCACGTGGCGCTGGGCAACGAGCGGGGCAGAGCCGGGCAACAAAAAAGCGGAGGCTCACGCGAGCGTGAACATCCGCTTTCGAAACGGTGTGCCGGGTGCGGGATTCGAACCCGCAAGCCCTCTCAGGCAGAGGTGTTTGAGACCTCCGTGTATACCGTTCCACCAACCCGGCCAGGCACTGCGGGAACTATACCGGGTCACCGTGAGGCGCTGCAGCTAGGTAGGCTGGCGAGGCAGCTGTACCTGCCCGGCCCGTAACAAGGAGCCCCCGTGACTTCCCCCGAGTCGCCCCAGCCCGTAGCCGATGACGACGACAAGTCGCACGTGCCTCCGCTGACGACCCGTGTCGTCATCGCCGAGGACGAGGCTCTTATCCGGCTCGACCTCAAGGAAATGCTCGAGGAAGAGGGATACTCCGTCGTCGGCGAGGCCGGTGACGGCGAGAAAGCCGTCGAGCTGGCCCGGGAGCACAAGCCCGACCTGGTGATCCTGGACGTGAAGATGCCCGTCCTCGACGGGATCTCGGCGGCCGAGAAGATCGCCGAGGAGTCCATCGCCCCGGTCCTGATGCTCACCGCCTTCTCCCAGCGCGACCTGGTCGAGCGGGCCAGGGACGCCGGCGCGATGGCGTACCTGGTGAAGCCCTTCTCCAAGAGCGACGTCGTCCCGGCCATCGAGATGGCCGTCTCGCGCTTCACGGAGCTGAAGACGCTGGAGAAGGAGGTCGCCGACCTCAGCCAGCGCCTGGAGACCCGGAAGCTGGTGGACCGCGCCAAGTCGATCCTGCAGACCGAGTACGGCCTGACGGAGCCCGCCGCGTTCCGCTGGATCCAGAAGACGTCGATGGACCGGCGCCTGTCGATGCAGCAGGTCGCGGAGGCGGTCATCGAGGACGCCGACGAGAAGAAGGCGGCGAAGGGGCAGTAGCTCCCCCGCCCCCGGTCGGCCTCCGATTCCGTACGTACGACAAGGCCCGCACCCCGAAGCAGGGGGTGCGGGCCTTGTCGTACCCGAAAGGAGTCTCAGTCCTCGCCGAGGTACGCCTTGCGCACGGACTCGTCGTGCAGCAGGTCGCTCCCCGTACCGGACAGGACGATCTTGCCGACCTCCATGACATGGCCATGGTCGGCCAGCGAGAGCGCCGCCTGGGCGTTCTGCTCGACGAGGAGAATCGTCGTGCCCTGGGACTTGAGCTCGGCGATCGTCGCCATGATCCGCTGCATCATGATCGGCGAAAGGCCCATGGAAGGCTCGTCGAGCATCAGCAGTTTCGGCTGGGACATCAGGGCACGGCCCATCGCGAGCATTTGCTGCTCACCGCCGGAGAGCGTGCCCGCGGCCTGCTTGCTTCGCTCCCCGAGAATGGGGAACAGCTCGTAGGCGCGCTGGATGTCCTTTTCGATCCCCGCCTTGTCGCCGCGGAGATATGCGCCGAGCCGGAGATTGTTCTCGATCGTCATGCGCGGGAAAATGTGCCGCCCCTCGGGGGAGTGGGCGAGACCGAGCGCGACGATCTGATCCGCGCGGTATTTCCGCAGCGGTTTCCCGTTGAATTTGATGGAGCCGCCGACCGGCTTGAGAAGGCCGGAGAGCGTGCGCAGGGTGGTGGTCTTTCCCGCGCCGTTGGTGCCGATCAGAGTGACGACCTCGCCGGCTTCGACCTTGAAAGAGATGCCTTTGACGGCCTCGATCTTGCCGTAGGCGACTTTCAGGTCCTCGACTTCGAGCAGTGCGGTCATCAGTGGTTCTCCTCGTCGCCTGCGGAAGACGTGTCACCCTGCGTGTCGCCTTCGAAGGGTTCGCCCAGATATGCGGCGATGACGCGGTCGTCCTGCTGGACGGTCTCGCTGCTGCCCTCGACGAGCTTCTCGCCCTGGACGAGCACGGCGACCCGGTCGCACAGGTTGAAGATGAAGCGCATGTCGTGCTCGATGACGAGGACGGCGATGCCCATGTCCCGGATGGCGAAGACGAGTTCCTCGGTGGCGCGGGTCTCCTGCGGGTTCATGCCGGCGGTGGGCTCGTCGAGGAGGAGCAGGCCCGGTTCGCTGGCGAGGGCGCGGGCGATCTCCAGCTTGCGCTGCTCGCCGTAGGGCAGATTCCGCGAGAGGTGCTCCGCCTTCTCGGCGAGGCCGACGAACTCCAGGAGCTCCATCGCGCGCTCCCGGGAAGCGGCCTCCGCCTTGTGGAAGCCGGGGCCGCGCAGGAGGGCCGACCAGAGGCCTTCCTTCGTACGGGTGTGCCGCCCGACCAGCACGTTCTCCAGGACCGTCATATTGGCGAAGAGCCGGATGTTCTGGAAGGTGCGGGCCACGCCGGCCGCGGTGACCTTGAAGGACTTGCTGGGCAGGACCTTGCCCTTGTACCTGACCTCGCCCTCGGAGGGGATGTAGAGGCCGGTGAGGCAGTTGAAGAAGGTGGTCTTGCCCGCGCCGTTCGGGCCGATCAGGCCGACGATCTCGCCGCTGTTGACCTGGAGGTCGACGGAGCGCACGGCGGTCAGGCCGCCGAAGCGCATGGTCACGCCCCGGGCGTCCAGGACGGTCTCGCCGGCCGGTGTCGCGGCGGCGCTGTCCTTGCTGGTGGTGGTGTCGGTGGTCATGGCTCAGGCCCCTGTCTTGCTGAGGACTGTGGGAGGGGGCGTGTCGCCGGGCGCCAGTTCGGCCTCGTGGAACTCGAGCTGGCGGCGGCGGTTGGGGATCAGACCCTCGGGGCGGAAGCGCATGAGCAGCGCGAGCGCCAGGCCGAAGGCGAAGAGCTGGTAGTCGCCGAGGAACGACAGCTTGCTCGGGATCAGATAGAGCAGCGCGGCGCCGACCAGGGGGCCGCTGATGGTGCCCATGCCGCCGAGGACGACGGCGGCGAGCAGGAACGCGGAGTTCGGCGGGACCGTGTTGGCGAACTGGTACTGCTCGGGCGTCACGGTGTAGGTGACGTGCGCCTGCACCGTGCCCGCGAGTCCGGCGAGCGAGGCGCCGAGCGCGAAGGCGATCAGCTTCACGCGGAAGCCGTTGATGCCCATGGCGAGCGCCGCGGTCTCGTCCTCGCGGATGGCGACCCAGGCCCGGCCGATCCGCGAGTCGCCGCTGCGCCGGAACACGAGGACGACGACGAGGGTGATGAGCAGCATCAGGAAGAAGTAGTTCGCGAAGCGGCCGATGGTGAAGCCGCCGATGGTGTGCTCGACGCCGAGGTCGAACCCGAGGATCTTGAGGTTCGGGATCGAGGAGATGCCGTTCGAGCCGTTGGTGATGTCCGGGCCCGAGGTGCCGTCGGAGTTCATGGCGACGAGCCGGAAGATCTCACCGAAGCCGAGCGTCACGATGGCGAGGTAGTCGCCGCGCAGGCGCAGTGTCGGCGCGCCGATCAGCACACCGAAGATCAGCGAGGCGCCCGCGCCGACGAGGATGGCTCCCCAGAACGGCAGGTGCACGTCGAAGGGCGACGAGGGCGAGCCCGACACCATGGACGCGGCATAGGCGCCGACGCCCAGGAAGGCGACGTATCCGAGGTCGAGAAGTCCCGCGAGGCCGACGACGATGTTCAGGCCGAGGGCCACGGTCGCGAAGATCAGGATGTAGACGCCGATGGTGGCGTACTGGTCGTCGCTCTGGGTGAACGGAAAGGCCGCCGCGGCGGCGAAGGCCCCGGCCAGGGTGACGTTGCGGTGCCGCGCGGTGTAGGTGGAGACCTGGGCGACGAGCCCCGCCTTGGAGAGCGCCGCGAAGCAGAACCCGACGGTGATCAGGAAGCCGATGAAGAGTTCGTCGTACTCGGTGCCGATGCCGTAGGTGAAGACCATCAGGCCCACGGCGAGCGCCGCGATGATGATCAGGATCTCGACGTACGAGGGAAGCTTGCGCGGTGTGGGCGGAGCCTCGGCGGCGAACGCGCCCTTGAAGACCGTCATCCCGTTGCGCATGCGGTGCTTGAACTGCTCGCTGCCGCTGTCCTCGGGGTCGACCGGGTAGGTGTGCGGCCGCTTGAAGGGCAGGGCGAGGGCGCCGAGGAAGGCGGCGAGCGTGGCGACGCCGGCGACCCAGCCGCCGACCTCGAGGTTGGCGAGCCCGCCGAGCTGGTAGCTGATCGAGATCAGCGTGTACCAGGTGGTGGTGAAGGCGGCGAGCGCCGCGTACTTCAGGGCGGCGTCGGCGCTGCCGGGGGCGAGCGTGCGGACGCCCTTGACTCCGTACGAGGCGAGGCCGAAGAGCGTCGTCAGCGCGCCGGCGATCAGCACGAGCACCTGGAGGCCGCCGGGGTAGCCGTAGACGGTGAGGTCGCCGGGGAACGCCGAGGTCCAGGTCCAGGCGAGGAACGTGGAGATGACCGTGAGGGCGCCGCCGCCGGTGGCCAGGGCGCGGGCGGGGCCCACGGGGATGGCGATGAGTCCGGTGGGGGTGGTGTCCTGCTTGGGGCTCGGCGCGTCGGCCGCAGTGGTCTGTGTGGTCATGGTTGTCACGCCCTGTCCGCGACGCGCTCGCCAAGGAGACCTTGTGGCCTGACGAGGAGTACGACGATGAGGAGTACGAAGGCCCAGACGTCGGCCCAGGACTGCCCGCCGAGCTGGCTCATGCCGGGGATGTCGTTGATGTAGGCGGTGGCCATGGCTTCGGCGATGCCGAGGACGAGGCCGCCGAGCATCGCGCCGTAGATGTTGCCGATGCCGCCGAGTACGGCCGCGGTGAACGCCTTGAGGCCCCAGAGGAAGCCCATGCGGAACTGGACCTCGCCGTATCGGAAGCCGTACGCGACGGCGGCGATACCGGCGAACGCGGCGCCGATCGCGAAGGCGACGACGATGACGCGGTCGGTGTTGACACCCATGAGCTTGGCGGTGTCGGGGTCCTGCGCGGTGGCCTGCATGCCGCGGCCGACGCGGGTCTTCATCACGAACCAGCCGAGGGCGAACATGCAGATCGGGGCGGTGATCAGCAGGAAGATGTCGCCGGGCTGGATGGTGACGGAGCCGATGTGGATGGAGTCGCCGGGGATCTCGGGGAAGGTGCGGGACGACTTCGCGTTCGGGTACCAGGCCCAGACCGCCTGCTGGAGGGCCAGCGAGAGGCCGATGGCCGTGATCAGGGGTGCGAGGCGTGGCGCGCCGCGCAGCGGTCGGTAGGCGAAACGTTCCGCGCCGACCGCGATGAGGGTGGAGACGATGATGGCGCCTATGAGCATGAGGGGCAGGGCGACCCACATGCTGGTGCCGCCCGGCAGCCAGAGCCATACGGTGAGCGCGCCGAAGCCGCCGACCATGAATATCTCGCCGTGGGCGAAGTTGATGAGCTGGACGATGCCGTAGACCATTGTGTAGCCGATGGCGATCAGGCCGTACATGGATCCCAATAGCAGGCCGTTGACCAGCTGTTGCGGCAGTTCGTGCACCGCAGGTCCTCCGAGTCTTTCGGTGCCGTGCGGCCGGCTTGCGGTGGCGGTGCCCCGAGGTGGCCGGACGGCTTAGGTGACGGATGCGACGCCGCGCGGGGCGCTGTCAGGCAGCGCCCCGCGCGGAGGTGTCGTGGGCTGCGGGGTGGATCAGCCGGTGTAGGTGCCGGACTTGACGGGGCTCCAGCCCTTGGCCGGGTCCTCGGTGGACTTGACCTCGTACACGGTGAGCTGCTTGTTGGTGGCGTCGCCGTACTGGTCGAAGGAGACCTTGCCGGTCACGCCGTCGAAGGAGACGTCCTGCATGGCCTCGACGATCTTCTCGCGGGCGTCGTCGGGAAGCTTGCCGTCGTTGTCCTCGACGACCTTCTTCACGGCCTCGATGATCGCCCAGGCGGAGTCGTAGGAGTAGCCGCCGTAGGCCTCGTAGGCCTCCTTGTAGCCGGCCTTCTTGTAGTTCGCGATGAACTCCTTGGCGGACGGCAGTTTCTCGACGGGCTGGCCGACGGAGGTGGCGAGGTCGCCCTTGCCCTCCTTGCCCGCGAGCTTGACGAAGTCGGCGCTGTAGATGCCGTCACCGCCGACCAGCGGGATCTTGGCGCCGGCCTTCTTCATCTGCTTGCTGAGCGGTCCTGCCGCGGGGTACTCGCCGCCGTAGTAGACGACGTCCGCGTCGGAGTTCTTGATCTGGGTGGCGACCGCGCCGAAGTCCTTGGTGTCCGGGTTCACGTGCTCGGTGCCGACGACCTTGCCGCCGAGCTTCTTGAACTCGTCCGTGAAGGTGGCGGCCAGACCGGCGCCGTAGGTCTTCTTGTCGTCGATGACGAAGACCTTCTTCTTCTTGGCGTCGTTGTACAGGTACTGCGCGGCGAACGGGCCCTGGATGGCGTCCGTGGTCGCGGTGCGGAAGTACGCCTTGTACGGACGGACCTTCTTGCCGCCGTTCCAGTCCGGGCCCTGGGTCATGGCCGGGTTGGTGTTGGCGGGGGAGACCTGGACGAGCTTCGCGTCGTCGAAGACCTTCTGCATCGACTCGCCGACGGAGGAGTTCAGGGGGCCGACGGCGCCGAGGATGTCCTTGTTGGCGACGAACTTCGTGGCGTTGGTCTGGCCCGAAGCGGGCTGGCCCTGGTCGTCGGCGGGCTGCACCTTGAAGGTGATGCCGTCGACGTACTTCTTCTCGTTGGCCTGCTTGGCGGCGAGATCCACGGAGTTGCGGATACCGAGGCCCAGCGCGGACAGGTCGCCGGTCAGAGGCGCGTCGACGCCGATGACCACGGTGGTACCGCCGCCCGCGGAGTCTCCCTTGTCCTTGTCGTCGCGTGAGCCACAGGCGGTGAGGGTGAGTGCCCCCGCGGTGAGTGCAGCGGTGATGGCTATGAGCGAACGTTGACGCACGATCAGTCCTTTCCCCTGGCACGGCCCTCCCCTGTTGGGTGGCCGAGTCGAGCGCGGAACCGAACTGACAGGAATCCGGTGGGCGCGGTGACTGGCCGTGACTCTAAGGGTCGCTTTGTTCCTGGTGGAGTGGTCAGGCCAAAGGTGTGACGCTCTTGTTATGCCACGGAGTATTCCGGGCTGGAACCGAGGGGGCGGTTGGGGCGGAAAATGCCCCCTTCGGCGCATCCGCATGCTGAGAACTTGCAGGACTGTCGGGGGGTTTTACTCATGACACCGGAGTTCGGGGGCATGCGGCCGCCAGTGCGCGAGAAAGATCATTTGCGTACGTCGAGCCGAGGATGAAACTCTGCGTCTGCTTTGCACGGACATTACGCAGTGTTACTTCCAGGAAAGGGAGTCCGGCATTCCGTGGCACTTTCCCGCATTCGCGAATGTGCATCGTGATGCGCGCCTTGCGCGGTGTTCCGGTTTTCACCGTGAATGGGGTGTCAGGGGTGGCGGTGACCGAAAGGGCGGCCGAGGGCTGGGCGATCCGCCGCACCGACACCGGCGGCCCGGAGTCCTGGGCGATGCTGACCGCGAACGTGAACGTGCGGTCGCCGGCCTCGGGCCGTGACATCCCGCCCTCGTAGGTCACGGACACCGTCTGCGACGGATGCAGCGGGGGTGGCGGCTCCGGAGGCCTGGGGCGCGTCAGATAGAGGGTGAGCCCCGTGACGCCGACGGCCAGGGCCACGGCGGCGGCCAGGGCGGTGCGGCGGCGCCGGGTGAGGCGCGGTCGGGGCGGCTCCACCGGGCGGACGGTGACGCCGTCCGCGTACGTGGCGTGCGTGTCGTAGGTGTCGTCGCCGGGCTCGACCGGGCCGATGGCCATCACACCCACGGCCCGCCGCTCGGGGCGCCGTCGCGGTAGCGCTTCGCGCACCGTTCGCGGGCCTCGCGGGCGATCAACTCCCGCCCCGCGGCCGTCCCTTGGCGCTTGCGCTCGGCGCGGGCCAGCTCCAGCGTGTCGCGCAGGATCATGTACTGGCCGTTGGAGAGGCCCATCGACTGGTAGTCGCCGTACGTCTCCTTGCCCGAGTCGTAGATCTGGCGCCCCCACTTGGTGATCAAGAGGGTGCAGAGGTCCTCGGGGGATGTGGTGCTCGGGGAGGGGGCGGGGGTCCTGCCGGGGCTTGCGGTGTCGGTGCCGCCGCATCCGGTGAGACAGGGTGCGGCGGTCAGGACGGTGGTGAGGGCGAGCGCACAGAGCTGTTTCCGGTGCCTCGTGCACGGACGGTGCGTCATGCACAGACGCTAGACCGGAGCCGTACGCTCCGACAATGCGCCGGTGCGCTCGCCCTCAACCGCCTTACGCCGCCGAACCGTTGAGGTCCATCTCCCGCAGCATGCACGTCAGGCGCGCCGTGCACACCCGCTTGTCCTGCTCGTCGGTGATCACGATCTCGTACGTCGCCGTGGAGCGGCCCCGGTGCACGGGCGTCGCCACGCCCGTGACCAGGCCCGAGCGGGCGCCGCGGTGGTGCGTGCAGTTCAGGTCGACGCCCACGGCGAGCTTCTTGCTGCCGCCGTGCAGCATCGAACCGACCGAGCCGAGCGTCTCGGCGAGCACGGCGGACGCGCCGCCGTGCAGCAGGCCGTACGGCTGGGTGTTGCCCTCGACCGGCATCGTGCCGACGACGCGGTCCGCGGAGGCCTCGAGGATCTGGACGCCCATCCGGGTGCCCAGGTCGCCCGCGGAGAACAGGGCGGGCAGGTCGACGCCGAGCGCGGCGTACTCGTCGATGACCTCTTGCGGGAACTTCACGCTGTGCTGCTCGCCCATGGGGCCCTGCTCCGATCGTCGTCCACGGTTGTCGCCGTTGCTGTCGCTGAGCGAACGCTCAGTCGGTACCCGATTGTTCCAGGCGTACGACGACGGACTTGCTGGCAGGGGTGTTGCTGGTGTCGGCGGTGGCGTCCAGCGGGATCAGTACGTTCGTCTCCGGGTAGTACGCCGCCGCGCAGCCACGGGCCGTCGGATAGTGCACGACCCGGAAGCCGGGCGCGCGCCGCTCGACGCCGTCCCGCCACTCGCTGACCAGATCCGCGTACGAACCGTCCGCGAGGCCCAGCTCGCGGGCGTCGTCGGGGTTGACCAGGACGACCCGGCGGCCGTTCTTGATGCCCCGGTAGCGGTCGTCGAGGCCGTAGATCGTGGTGTTGTACTGGTCGTGCGAGCGCAGTGTCTGGAGCAGCAGCCGCCCCTCGGGAAGCTCCGGGAACTCGACCGGTGCCGCGGTGAAGTTGGCCTTGCCCGTGGCGGTGGGGAAGCGGCGCTCGTCGCGCGGCGCGTGCGGCAGGGCGAAGCCCGCGGGGTCCGCCACGCGCGCGTTGAAGTCCTCGAAGCCGGGGATCACGCGCGCGATGCGGTCGCGCACCGTCGCGTAGTCCTTCTCGAACTCCTCCCAGGGTGTTGCCGATTCGGGGCCGAGGACGCGACGGGCCAGGCGGCACACGATGGCCGGCTCGGAGAGCAGGTGCGGGCTCGCGGGCTCGAGGCGCCCGCGCGAGGCGTGCACCATGCCCATGGAGTCCTCGACGGTCACGAACTGCTCGGCGTGCTTCCCTTCCGGGGTGATCTGAAGATCGCGCTCCGTGCGGCCGAGCGTCGGCAGGATCAGCGCCCGCGCTCCCGTGACGGCGTGCGAACGGTTCAGCTTCGTCGACACATGGACGGTCAGCCGGGCCTTGCGCATCGCCGCCTCCGTCACCTCCGTGTCGGGCGAAGCCGCCACGAAGTTGCCGCCCATCGCGAAGAACACCTTCGCCTCGCCGTCCCGCAGCGCCTTGATGGCACGCACGACGTCCAGGCCGTGCTCGCGCGGCGGCGCGAAGCCGAACTCCTTCTCCAGGGCGTCGAGGAAGGCGGGCGCGGGCCGCTCGAAGATGCCCATCGTGCGGTCGCCCTGCACGTTCGAGTGCCCGCGCACCGGGCAGACGCCGGCGCCCGGACGGCCGATGTTGCCGCGCAGCAGAAGGAAGTTGACCACCTCGCGGATGGTCGACACCGCGTGCTTGTGCTGGGTCAGGCCCATCGCCCAGCACACGACGGTGCGCTTCGAGGCGAGCACCATGGCGAGCGCCTCCTCGATGCGCTCGCGGGTCAGGCCCGTCGCCTTCAGGGTCTCGTCCCAGTCGGCGTCCCGCGCGGCGGCGACGAAATCCTCGTACCCATGGGTGTGTTCACGGACGAAGTCCTCGTCCACCGCGCCGTCCGTCTCAAGGACCAGCTTGTTCAGGAGCCGGAAGAGGGCCTGGTCGCCGCCGAGGCGGATCTGCAGGAAGAGGTCCGTGAGGGCGGTGCCCTTGAGCATGCCCGCCGGGGTCTGCGGGTTCTTGAAGCGCTCCATGCCCGCCTCGGGCAGCGGATTGACCGTGATGATCTTCGCGCCGTTGTTCTTCGCCTTCTCCAGGGCGGAGAGCATGCGCGGATGGTTCGTGCCCGGATTCTGCCCGGCGACGATGATCAGATCCGACTTGTAGAGGTCTTCGAGCAGCACGCTGCCCTTGCCGATGCCGATCGTCTCCGTGAGCGCCGAGCCCGACGACTCATGGCACATGTTGGAGCAGTCCGGCAGGTTGTTCGTGCCCAGCTCGCGGGCGAACAGCTGGTACAGGAACGCCGCCTCGTTGCTGGTGCGGCCCGACGTGTAATAGACGGACTCGTCCGGGCTGTCGAGGGCGGCCAGCTCCTCCGCGACGATGTCGAACGCCCGCTCCCATGAGACCGGTTCGTACCGCTCGGCGCCCTCCGCCAGATACATGGGGTGGGTGAGCCGGCCCTGCTGGCCCAGCCAGTACCCACTGCGCGTCGCGAGGTCCGCGACGGGGTGCGCGGCGAAGAAGTCGGGGGTCACCCGGCGCAGCGTCGCCTCCTCGGCGACAGCCTTCGCGCCGTTCTCGCAGAACTCCGCCTTGTGCCTGTGCTCCGGCTCGGGCCAGGCGCAGCCGGGGCAGTCGAAGCCGTCCTTCTGGTTGACCCGCAGCAGCGTCAGTGCCGTGCGGCGCACGCCCATCTGCTGCTGGGCGATCCGCAGCGTATGACCGATGGCGGGCAGCCCCGCCGCGGCGTGCTGCACCTCCGCCACCTGCGGCGCGTCCTGGACCGGATCGCCCTTGGGCGGCTTGCTTGCCATGGTCGGCTCCCCTTCGAGCACATACGTGAGCTACATCTGCGATCCTCCCACGCGGCACCGACAGGGCGGCGGCGGGTGAGGGTTGGGCCGGACTGTCAGTGGGGCGTGGCAGGATCGGGGACGTGGCAGAAAAAGCAGCGAAGAAGAAGTCCGAGACCGCGACGAAGCCGAGTGGCGAGCAGCGCCCCCGCCTGCTCCTCATGGACGGGCACTCCCTGGCGTACCGGGCGTTCTTCGCGCTGCCCGCGGAGAACTTCACCACGGCGACGGGCCAGCCGACGAACGCGATCTACGGCTTCGCGTCGATGCTGGCGAACACGCTGCGCGACGAGGCGCCCACGCACTTCGCGGTGGCGTTCGACGTCTCGCGCAAGACGTGGCGCTCCTCGGAGTTCCCGGAGTACAAGGCGAATCGCTCCAAGACCCCGGACGAGTTCAAGGGCCAGGTCGAGCTGATCGGCGAGATGCTCGACGCGATGCACGCGGTCCGCTTCGCGGTGGACGGCTTCGAGGCGGACGACGTGATCGCCACGCTCGCCACCCAGGCGGAGGCGGCCGGCTTCGAGGTCCTGATCGTCACCGGCGACCGCGACTCCTTCCAGCTGATCACTGACCACGTGACGGTGCTGTACCCCACGAAGGGTGTCTCCGAGCTGACCCGCTTCACCCCGGACAAGGTCCAGGAGAAGTACGGCCTCACGCCGAGCCAGTACCCGGACTTCGCGGCCCTGCGCGGCGACCCGTCGGACAACCTGCCGGGCATCCCCGGTGTCGGCGAGAAGACCGCCGCGAAGTGGATCAACCAGTTCGGTTCCTTCGCCGATCTGGTCGAGCGCGCCGAGGAGGTCAAGGGCAAGGCCGGGCAGAACTTCCGGGACCACCTGGAGGCGGTGAAGCTCAACCGCCGTCTCACGGAGATGGTGCGTGACGTGGAGCTGCCCAAGACGGTCACCGATCTGGAGCGCGCTCCGTACGACCGCACGGCCCTCGCCATGGTCCTGGACACCCTGGAGATCCGTAACCCCTCGCTGCGCGAGCGGCTCCTCGCCGTCGACCCCGGCGCCGAGGAGGCGGAGGAGGCCCCGGCCGAGCCCGGCGTGGAGCTGGACGGTTCGGTGCTCGGCGCGGGCGAGCTGGCCCCGTGGCTCGCCGAGCACGGCAAGGCGGTCCTCGGCGTGGCCACGGTCGACACCTGGCAGCTCGGCACGGGCTCGGTCACCGAGGTGGCCCTCGCGGCGGCCGGCGGAGCGGCGGCCTGGTTCGACCCGGCCCGCCTGGACGAGGCAGACGAGAACGCGTTCGCGGCCTGGATCGCCGACCCGAAGAAGCCCAAGGTCCTGCACAACGCCAAGGGCGCGATGCGGGTCTTCCCCGAGCACGGCTGGGCGGTGGACGGCGTCACCATGGACACGGCCCTCGCCGCGTACCTGGTCAAGCCGGGCCGCCGCTCCTTCGCCCTCGACGCCCTGTCGCTGGAATACCTGGGCCGGGAGCTGGCCCCCGCCTCCGCGGCCGACGGACAGCTCGCCTTCGGTACAGAAGAGGACGACCAGGCCGAGGCCGAGTCGCTGATGGCCCAGGCCCGCACGATCCTCGACCTGGGCGAGGCGTTCGGCGAGAAGCTGAAGGAGGTCGGCGCGGCCGAGCTCCTCAAAGACGTCGAGCTGCCCACGTCCACCCTCCTGGCCCGCCTGGAGCGGCACGGCATCGCGGCGGACCGCGCCCATCTGGAGTCGATGGAGCAGCAGTTCGCGGGCGCGGTGCAGCAGGCGGTGAAGGAGGCGCACGCGGCGGCCGGGCACGAGTTCAACCTGGGCTCGCCCAAGCAGCTCCAGGAGGTCCTCTTCGGAGAGCTGAACCTCCCGAAGACGAAGAAGACCAAGACCGGATACACCACGGACGCGGACGCCCTGGCCTGGCTCGCCTCCCAGACGGAGAACGAGCTGCCGGTCATCATGCTCCGCCACCGCGAGCAGGCGAAGCTCCGCGTCACGGTCGAGGGCCTGATCAAGACGATCGCCGCGGACACCCGCATCCACACCACCTTCAACCAGACGGTGGCGGCGACGGGCCGCCTGTCCTCCACGGACCCGAACCTGCAGAACATCCCGGTCCGCACGGACGAGGGCCGCGCGATCCGCCGCGGCTTCGTGGTCGGCGAGGGCTTCGAGGCCCTGATGACCGCGGACTACAGCCAGATCGAACTGCGCGTGATGGCGCACCTCTCCGAGGACGAGGGCCTCCTGGAGGCGTTCACCTCGGGCGAGGACCTGCACACCACGGTCGCCTCCCAGGTCTTCGGCGTGGACGGCTCCGACGTCGACGCGGAGATGCGCCGCAAGATCAAGGCGATGTCGTACGGCCTTGCCTACGGCCTCTCGGCGTTCGGCCTCTCCCAGCAGCTGAACATCGAGGCGGGCGAGGCCCGTTCGCTGATGGACACCTACTTCGAGCGCTTCGGCGGCGTACGCGACTATCTGCGCCGAGCCGTCGACGAGGCCCGCGCGACGGGGTACACGGAGACGATGCTGGGCCGCCGCCGCTATCTTCCCGACCTCAACAGCGACAACCGCCAGCGTCGCGAGATGGCCGAGCGGATGGCCCTGAACGCCCCGATCCAGGGCACGGCCGCCGACATCGTCAAGATCGCGATGCTGAACGTGGACGCGGCCCTGACCAAGGCCGAGCTGAAGTCCCGCATGCTGCTCCAGGTCCACGACGAAATCGTCCTGGAGATCGCTCCGGGCGAGGCCGCCGCGGCGGAGGAGATCGTCCGCCGCGAGATGGCGGGAGCGGTGACACTGCGGGCGCCGCTGGACGTCTCGGTGGGCGTGGGCCCGGACTGGGAGTCGGCAGCGCACTGACGCCGCGCGGACTGGTCCCCTGGCCCCGCCGACGAGATTCAGCGGGGCCAGGGCGCAGCCGGCCCTGCCCTCGCCCCGCGGGGCCCCTCACCCACCTGGCCCCCGCCCCCGCGCCCCGGCCAGGTACCCCCGCCACGATGACCGCATGGCCTCTCACCTGCGAAAGCGCCGAATAGCCATCGCTACGGCACTGGTCGCCACCCTCCTCGGCCCCCTCCCCGCAACGGTCACCGCGACCGCCCCGAAAGCCGGTACGGCGCAGCTCGCGGCGCCCTGCACGGCCCGCAAGGACCCGACCCTCGCCACCCGGCTCTCCCGCGACATCCGCGCCGTCCTGGCGGCCAGGAGCGGCACCGTCTCCGTCGCCGTCCACGACCCCGACACGGGCCTGAACTGCGCCCTCGCCGAGAGCCGCCCTTACGACACGGCGAGCATCGCCAAGGTCATGATCATGGAGGCGGCCCTGCGCAGGGCCCAGGACTGGCGCCGCGGCCTCACCGCCTGGGAGCGCCGCAAGATCCGCCCGATGATCATCCGCTCGGACAACACCGCGGCCCGCCGCCTCTGGGACGACCTGGGCCAGCCGTACATCGCCCGCTTCCTGCGCCGCGCCGGCACCACGGCGACCACCCTCAACCCGTACGGCCTGTGGGGCCTGACCCGCACCACCGCTGCCGACCAGCTCCGCCTGCTCGGCGTCCTCACGACGTCCAGGGCCAAGTCCCTGCTGACGCCCGCCTCACGCGCGTACGGACTGAAACAGCTCAACGAGGTGCGCCGCGACCAGCGCTGGGGCGTGCCCGCGGGAATGCCGCGCGGCATCAGGGCGCACCTCAAGAACGGCTGGCTGCCCCGCTCCACCCACGGCTGGCGGGTGCACAGCATCGGAGCGTTCACCGCCCCTGACGCCGGCAGCCGCACCTACCGGATCGTCGTCCTCTCCCATGACAACCCCACGATGAAGTACGGCGTCCGCACCATCGAACGCATCGCGCAGGCCGTGCACCGCGCCCTCAACAAGGGCCGCGCCGCCGGGCAGGGACTGACCCCGGAGAGCGAGATCAGCGAGGTCCCCGACGGTTCGGTCCCACCCGAACAGGACTCGGCCAACCGGTGAAAACCGGGCGCGAACGGGTGCCTGGGCGCCGGAAGTTGTCGTAGTGTCGCCTGGGTCGGCCCGCAGGGGAGCACAAGAGTGCGGGTGGCGGCACGCAGAGTCGTCCAGGGGAGGGGTCCACGGTCATGGCGGCGGTATTCGGCAGGCGGTTGCGCAGGGGAGCGGTGACCACCGCGGTGGCCGCGGCGGCGGTGGCCGCGCTCGCGGCGTCCCAGGCGCCGGGCGTCACGGACGTCCCGCGCGACGAGCGGGCGGGAGCGTCCGACGCCACACCACCGCCCGCGGACTCCGCGACCGGCAACTCGCCCTACTACACGGACCTGCCGCCCCTGAACACCCCCGTCCCGCCGACCGGCGCCCCCAGCGGCGGCGACAAGGACGTCGAGGCGGGCCTCCCGGCCACCGTCCTGGACGCGTACAAGAAGGCCGAGTCCTCGCTCGCCGCCTCCAAGCCGGGCTGCAACCTCCCCTGGCAGCTGCTCGCCGCGATAGGCAAGGTCGAGTCGGGCCAGGCCCGCGGCGGCCGCGTGGACGCGAACGGCACGACGCTCAAGCCGATCCTCGGCCCGGTCCTGAACGGCAACGGCTTCGCGAAGATCACCGACACCGACGGCGGCGCGTACGACGGCGACACCACGCACGACCGCGCGGTCGGCCCCATGCAGTTCATCCCCTCGACGTGGGACACCTGGGCCCAGGACGGCAACGGGGACGGCAAGAAGAACCCGAACAACATCTACGACGCCGCGCTCGCCGCAGGCCACTACCTCTGCGCGAACGGCCGCGACCTGTCCGACGAGTCCGACGGCGGCGCCCTGCACAAGGCGATCCTGAGCTACAACCACTCGACGGAGTACCTGCGCACGGTCCTGTCGTGGCTGGAGTACTACCGCAAGGGCACCCACGAGATCCCCGACGGCACGGGCATCCTGCCGGACGACCGCAGCGACGGCAACCTGCCGGGCGTCACGCCGAGCCCGACGCCGGGCGGCTCCGGTTCGCCCTCGCCGAAGCCGGACGAGCCGAGCAAGCCGGGTACGGACAAGCCCGGTTCGGGCAAGCCGTCCGAGCCCGGCGGCGGTGGCAGCACCGGCCCGACCACCCCGCCCACCGGCGGCGGCTCCGAGAGCCCCGACCCCACCCCCTCGCCCACCGACCGCGTCTCGCGCCTGGAGGACGCCGGTACCGGCGAGCTCTCCGCGACCGCGGGCGACGCCTTCGCGGGGCGCGTGGTGGTGCGCACCGAGTCCGCGTCGGGCTCCGCCGTGGCCAAGGCCAAGGTGAAGTTCGCGATCGTCGGCGACACGGACGCCCGCTTCGACGGCGGCGCGACCAGCGCCACCGTCACCACGAGCGCCACCGGCAAGGCCACCGCCCCGGTGATCGAGGCGGGGGAGAAGAGCGGCGAGTTCACGGTGCGGGCCACCGTCGTCGGCCGCTCGCTGCCCGGCCTCGACTTCACGGCGACGGTCACCGCGCGCCAGGCCGACGCGCTCGCCAGGACCAGCGACAAGGCGCTGACCTGCGCGCCGGGCGCGGAGTTCGCCGACCAGGTGGAGGTCAAGGCGACGTACAAGGGAGCGGCGGCGGACGGTGTCGCGGCCACCGCCACGATGATCAAGTCGGCGGACGACGCCACGGCCAACGACAAGGGCCCCTACTTCAAGGACGCCGACGGAAAGCCGGTCCGCACGCTCAAGTCCCTGAAGACGGACGCGAACGGAGTCCTGAAGCTCCCGAAGATGTACGCGGACGACGCGGCAGGCGGCTATCTGCTCCGCATCACCACCGCGGGCGGCGCGACGCTCACCGTCGAACTGAAGGTGGCGGCCCCGGCGGCCTAGGCCCCGGCCGCACCCCGCGTACCGCACGTCTCCCACGCAACGCCCCCGCGCCCGATCGGCGCGGGGGCGTTCCTGTGTGTGCAACGTGTTCTCATCTCGCGGCCGCGTTGCTACGGTGCCCCAGCCCTGACGCCCTGTCAGTTCATGGTCGGTGCGTCCGGGTGTCGGAGTCATCAGCGTCCCGCCTCGGGAGGATCCGCATGCGCGCTCTCATCGCCGCCGCGACCGGTCTTGCCGTCGCCCTTGCCCTGGTCCTGACGATCACGGCCATCGGTGCCCCGCCCGGCGAGACGTCGCCGGAACCGCTCCTCACCACCGTCCCCGAGCACCCCTAAGTCCCCGAGCACCTCTAACGCCCCCGAGCACCCATAACGTAGGGAGGGCCGCCGCGATGCGCCGCAAGGCCAGCCTGATCCTGCTCGCCTTCGCCGTCTTCTTCACGGCGATGTCCCCGCTCATGCGCTGGTACGCCTTCCCGCGCCTCGCCAAGATCCCGCCCAGCCAGTACCAGGAGGCGGTCCTCGAGGCGAAGAACCCGACGCTCATCGACTACGGCTCCATGAAGGCCAAGAAGGTCGACAAGGTCACCATCGTGCAGACCCTCAAGGGCAACGTGGAGGCTTCGGAGCAGGTCGAGAAGAGCGAGGACCGCGACGTCGTGGTCTGGGACGCGCTCAGTTACGTCCAGGACGGCGAGGGAAAGATGGTCTCCAAGGTCCCCGAGCGCTACATCTTCGACGCGCACAGCCAGGAGCCGGTGAACGCCAAGGGCGAGTCGGTCGACGGCGACCCGGTCAAGCGGCAGGGCATCGAGTTCAAGTGGCCCTTCCTGACCGAGAAGCGGGACTACGAGTACTTCGACGCGCAGGCCCGCGTCACCAAGCCCATCCACTACAAGGGCACCCGGACGTTCCGCGGGGTGGAGGTCTACTACTTCGAGCAGACCATCCCCTGGACCAAGGTCCCCTTCCCCAAGACGATGCCGGTCAAGGGCATCACTCCGGAGTCCCTCGCCAAGACCGGCACCACCCGCTGGTACACGACCGTGCGCAAGTTCTGGGTCGAGCCGACCACCGGGGCGCCCGTCTACGGAGAGGAGATCCAGCGGAACGAACTGCGCGGTGGCACGCTCCTGGGCGGCCGCGACAAGGTCACCGTCTTCTCCGGCCACGTGAAGATGCGCGAGGACTACATCAAGGACACCGTCGACCTGGTGACGTCCCAGCGCGTCCTGGTCCTCATGCTCACCTCGTACCTGCCCTGGGGCTTCCTGGGCCTCGGCCTGCTCCTGCTGGCGCTCTCCCTGTGGCTGGAGGCCCGCAGCAGGCGACCCGGCGACCCGGAACCCACGGAGGCCGCAGAGCCCGAACCGGTCAACGCCTGAACCGGAACCGCTCGGGCCCGCGCCGCGCGGTCAGCCCTTCAGCCGCGCCTTCGTGAACCGCGTCGCCTCGGCCCCCACCGGATCCTCCGGCCACGGATGCTTCGGATACCGCCCGCGCAACTCCGCCCGCACCGCCCGGTACCCGTCCCGCCAGAAGGACGCGAGATCGGCGGTGACGGCGGCGGGGCGGCCCGCGGGGGACAGCAGATGGACGAGGACGGGTACGGTGCCGCCCGCGACGCGCGGGGTCTCGGCGAGACCGAACATCTCCTGCAACTTCACGGCGAGCACGGGCTGTTCGGGGTCCGCGTAGTCGATCCGGATCCTGGACCCGCTCGGCACCTCCACCCGCTCCGGGGCGAGCGCGTCGAGCCGGGTCGCCTCACCGGTCGCCCACGGCAGCAGCCGCGTCAGGGCCTGCCCGGCGTCGATACGGCCCAGGTCGGACCGGCGCCGCGCCTTGGACAGCTCAGGCTCCAGCCAATCGTCCACGCGCGCGTGGAGCGCGTTTTCCGATACGTCGGGCCAGGGCGCCCCGAGATGCCGGTGCAGGAACGCCAGCCGCTGCCGCAGTTCGCTCGCGCCGCGCGACCAGTTGAGAAGCCCGGTCCCTTCCGCCCGCAGTCCGGCAAGGAGCCCTTCGCGTACGAGACGGGGGTCGGCGTTCTTCAAGGGGCGCACGACCAGCTCGACGGCCCCCAGGCGCTCGACGTGCCGCGCGACGAGATCCCCGTCCGCCCAGACGACCTCGTCCTCGTCGGCGTACAGCGGGGCCGCCGCATCGCGCGCGACGTCCTCGTCGACGTGCCCGGCGAGCAGCACGCGCGCGTGCCCCGCGCCCACGGGCCGGTCGGCCACGGCCACGGAGATCCACTCGGCGCCTGTCAGCGCGGACGCAGGCCTCACCTCGGCGCGGGTCCCGCCGACCATGAGGTACGTTCCGCCCTCCACCCGGCGTGCGACCCGCTCGGGGAACGCCAGCGCCGCGACGAGCCCGGCGTCGTGTTCATCGCCGCCCCCGTGGCCGGGTGGGCGGGAAAGATCCCGCGCCGGAGGCGTGGACGCTGAGGTGCCCCCCGGCGCCGGCCCTGCGGCCGTGAGGCGGCGGACCTCGGCCCGCCACCGGCCCGCGTACCCGTCCCCGCCGCGCCGGGCGGAACGCCACGCCGCCGCGAGGTCGTCCCCGTACTCACGGGGAGGCTCCTCGCTCAGGAGGGCAACCACCTCCGCCGCCCGCCGGGCGCCGACGACCGGTGCCGCGTCGAGCAGGGCGCGGGCCAGCCGCGGGTGCAGACCCACCCGTGCCAGCCGCGTCCCCCGCTCCGTCACCCGCCCCGACTCCGGGGACACCGCCCCGATCGCCGTCAGGACGGCCCGCGCCGCCGCCATCGCACCGCCGGGCGGCGCGTCGAGCAGGGCGAGCCCAGAGGCGTCCGGATCGCCCCAGCAGGCCGTCTGCAGGGCGAACGCCGTCAGGTCGGCCAGCTTGATCTCCGGCGCGGGGAAACGCGGCAGCCGCCCGTCCTCCGCCTCCGCCCAGCACCGGTAGACGACCCCCGGCGCCTCACGCCCCGCGCGGCCCGCCCGCTGCCGGCCCGACGCCTGCGAAGCCCGTACCGTCGTCAACGCGCTGAGCCCCCGCGCGTGGTCCACCCGCGGCTCCCGCGCGAGCCCCGAGTCGACGACCACCCGCACCCCCGGCACCGTCAGGGACGACTCGGCCACCGACGTCGCGAGCACCACCCTGCGCGCACCGCCCGCCGAACCCGCGAGCACCGCGTCCTGCACGGCTGCCGGAGCCCGCCCGTGCACCTGGAGCACCTCTACGGAGACATCGCCCAACTGCCCCGCCACCCGCGCGATCTCGCCGACCCCCGGCAGAAAACACAGCACGTCGCCCGCCCGCTCGGCCAGCGCCCGGCGCACCGTCGCCGCCACATGCGTCAGGAGCGCCGGATCCACCCGCATCCCGTGCGGCGGCCGCACCGGACGCGCGGGCGGCGCCCAGACCACGTCCACCGGATGCGAGACCCCTTCCGCCCCGACCACCGGCGCGTCCCCCAGGAGCCGTGCCCATCCCTCCGCGTCCGTCGTCGCCGACGCGGCCACCAGCCGCAGCTCGGGCCGCAGCGCCGCCCGCACGTCCACCAGGAACGCCGCCACCGTGTCCGCGTCCAGATGCCGCTCATGGCACTCGTCGATCACGACCAGATCGACCCCGGCCAGCTCCTGGTCCCGCTGCAGCCGCTGCAGCAGCACACCCGTCGTGACGACCTCCACGCGCGTGTGCCGCCCCACCACACGCTCACCGCGCACCGTGTAGCCGACGCTCCCGCCGGCCTTCTCGCCGAGCAGCCACGCCATCCGCCGCGCGGCCGCCCGCGCCGCGATGCGCCGGGGCTCGGCGACCACGACACGACGTACCGGACCGTCCCCGACGAGCCCCGCGAGCACCAGCGGCACCAGAGTCGTCTTGCCGGTGCCGGGCGGCGCGCACAGCACGGCGACACCGTGGTCGTCGAGGGCGCCGCGCAGCGCGGGCAGGGCGGCAGTTACGGGAAGGCGCTCGAGTTCGTCGGTACGGATCACGCCCCCAGTCTCCCAACTACGCCGATACGGTGGTCCCATGCCCGAGTCCCTGCGGATCACCGGTGACGGACTCGTCCTGCGCGAGTGGACGAGCGACGACCTGCCGGTCATGGCCGAACTCTTCGACGACCCGGCCGTCGCCCACCGAACCCCGCTCGTCTCGCCCTTCGACGAGGCCGCCGCCGCCGACTACCTCCAGGCGATCCGCGACAGCGAGGGCAAGCGCATCAACCTCGCGATCACCACCGACGGCGTGCGGCCCCTGGGCGAGATCCTGCTCAGCCTCACGCGCGGCACCATCGGCTACGCGGTCGGGGCCGCACACCGCGGAGAGGGCCTTGCGGCACGCGCCACCCGGCTCCTCACGGAGTACGCCCACACGACGCTCGGCCTCTCCCGCGTCCTGCTGCAGATAGAGCCGGACAACGGCCCGAGCGTCGCCGTCGCCGACCGGCTCGGCTTCCGCCTCACGGAGGCGGAGCCGGAGCACGTGACCGGCAAGGGCGGCCGCGACTACACCCTGCTGACCTGGGCCCACGAGGCCGACGGCTAGCGCGGTTCAGCCGCGGTTCAGTCCCGCTCGCAGACGAAGATCGCCGTCCCCGGGATCAGATTCCCGCGCAACGGGGACCAGCCGCCCCACTCCTGGGTGTTCCAGGCGGGCCACTCCGGCTCCACGATGTCGACGAGACGCAGGCCGGCGGCCACGATGTCCCGCACCCGGTCACCGATCGTCCTGTGGTGCTCCACGTACACGGCGTTGCCCTGCTCGTCCTGCTCCACATAAGGAGTGCGGTCGAAATAGGAGGCCGCTACGGAGAGGCCTTCCGGGCCCGGCTCGTCGGGGAAGGCCCAGCGGATGGGGTGCGTCGCGGAGAACACGAACCGGCCGCCGGGGCGCAGCACGCGCCGCACCTCCTTGAGGACCAGTACGGGGTCGGCGACGAACGGCAGCGCTCCGTAGGCGGAGCAGGCGAGGTCGAAGGAGCCGTCCCGGAACGGCAGCACCCCGGCGTCGGCCTCCACCAGCGGCACCCCGCCGCCGATCCGCAGCGCGTGCTGCAACTGGCGGTGCGAGAGGTCCAGGGCCACCGGGCGGGCGCCCTGGGCGGCGAGCCAGCGCGAGCACTGGGCGGCGCCCGCGCCGATCTCCAGGACGTCCTTGCCCTTCAGGTCGTCCGGCGGGCCGAGCAGCTCGGCCTCCACCTCGTCGAGCCCCTCGGGGCCCCACACGAAACGGTCGTCGCCCAGGAAGGTGCCGTGCTCGATCTGGTACTCGTCCGCGTTCCTGTCCCACCAGCCACGGTTGGCACGGCTGCTCTCCGTGACGTCGGCGTCACGCCGGGTGGCTTCCGGTTCGGGCGTCTCGGGCAGCTCGGACTCTTGGATGATCGGCTCCATCGTCGTACTCTTCCGTCTGACTCGTCGCGGTCCGGGGCAGCGGGACACACCCCCGGAGGTGTCGCGGCAGAGCGCGCTGCGGCCCTTGTGGCCTCATGCGACAGCTTTTGTGCCGGGTATGCGGCGATCCGCCCCGGGTGTGCGCCTTCGCGCATTGACCCTGTCCGGCTGCCCCCGTATGCTACAAGTTGCGCTGCGAGCCTGCGCTCCTCAGACATAGCAGGCTGCGCTCGCGTCTGTTGTAGTCCCCTCGGTTGTCGAGGCGCCTTCCGTTTCTCCGGAGACGTGAAAGAGGCGCTTCCTTGGCTGTCCGGCTTATGCAGAGCGAAATCGGCTCCGGCGCTAGCAGTACCTACGACTCTCTGTCCGTACCGGAGCCCTTTCCCACATGACGAGCAGCACCGAGACCACCGCCACCACCCCGCAGGTTGCGGTCAACGACATCGGTAACGAGGAAGCCTTCCTCGCCGCGATCGACGAGACGATCAAGTACTTCAACGACGGCGACATCGTCGACGGCGTCATCGTGAAGGTCGACCGGGACGAGGTCCTGCTCGACATCGGTTACAAGACCGAAGGCGTCATCCCGAGCCGCGAGCTCTCCATCAAGCACGACGTCGACCCGAACGAGGTCGTCGCCGTTGGTGACGAGATCGAGGCCCTGGTTCTCCAGAAGGAGGACAAGGAAGGCCGTCTGATCCTGTCCAAGAAGCGCGCTCAGTACGAGCGTGCCTGGGGCACGATCGAGAAGATCAAGGAAGAAGACGGCATCGTCACCGGTACCGTCATCGAGGTCGTCAAGGGTGGTCTCATCCTCGACATCGGCCTCCGTGGCTTCCTGCCGGCCTCCCTCGTCGAGATGCGCCGCGTCCGCGACCTCCAGCCCTACGTGGGCAAGGAGCTCGAGGCCAAGATCATCGAGCTGGACAAGAACCGCAACAACGTGGTCCTGTCCCGCCGTGCCTGGCTCGAGCAGACCCAGTCCGAGGTCCGCCAGACGTTCCTCACGACCCTGCAGAAGGGCCAGGTCCGCTCCGGCGTCGTCTCCTCGATCGTCAACTTCGGTGCGTTCGTGGACCTCGGCGGCGTCGACGGTCTCGTGCACGTCTCCGAGCTCTCCTGGAAGCACATCGACCACCCCTCCGAGGTTGTCGAGGTCGGCCAGGAGGTCACCGTCGAGGTTCTCGACGTGGACATGGACCGCGAGCGCGTGTCCCTGTCGCTCAAGGCGACGCAGGAAGACCCGTGGCAGCAGTTCGCCCGCACGCACCAGATCGGGCAGGTCGTTCCCGGTAAGGTCACCAAGCTCGTTCCGTTCGGTGCGTTCGTGCGCGTCGACGAGGGCATCGAGGGTCTGGTCCACATCTCCGAGCTGGCCGAGCGCCACGTGGAGATCCCGGAGCAGGTCGTCCAGGTCAACGACGAGATCTTCGTCAAGGTCATCGACATCGACCTCGAGCGTCGCCGGATCTCGCTGAGCCTCAAGCAGGCCAACGAGTCCTTCGGTGCCGACCCGTCGGCCGTCGAGTTCGACCCGACCCTGTACGGCATGGCCGCGTCCTACGACGACCAGGGCAACTACATCTACCCCGAGGGCTTCGACCCCGAGACCAACGACTGGCTCGAGGGCTACGAGACCCAGCGCGAGGCCTGGGAGACCCAGTACGCCGAGGCGCAGCAGCGCTTCGAGCAGCACCAGGCTCAGGTCATCAAGTCCCGCGAGGCCGACGCCCAGGCCGAGGCCGAGGGCGCTGCCGCTCCGGCTTCCGCCGGCGCGCCGGCTGCCGGTGGCAGCAGCAGCGGTGGTTCCTACTCCTCGGAGTCGGACGACAACTCCGGCGCCCTGGCGTCGGACGAGGCGCTGGCCGCCCTGCGCGAGAAGCTTGCCGGCGGTCAGAGCTGACCCCAGCTCTGCGCTAGCAGGTAGTTAGAGGCGGGCCCGCACCCTTTGGGGGCGGGCCCGCCTTCTTGCGCTTCGCGCGGGTCGTGTGTCACCTGTCGGTCGGTGGGGGCTTGTCGCGCCCACGCGGCGGAGCCGCAGGATGTGACGGCCCCGCGCCCCCAAGGACTTGTCCCTTCGGGACGTTGCCCTTAGGGCGTCACGCCGATGTTCGTCAGACCCTTCCCGCCCGTCACCGTGTTGCTCGCGTACACCGTCGTCCTGCAGTTGTCGCCGTAGTTCGTCACGTTGACCGCCAGCTGCTTGTCGCCCGTCGCGCCCGTCAGATCCGACTTGTTGTCGCGGAAGACCGTGCCGCAGCCCCAGCCCGACTGCTGGGAGTGGGTCTCATAGCCGTTGTTCGTGGTGTTCTTGCCGGTGTTGTCCGCGACCACGTAGTCGTTGCCCTTCACGTCGATCCACGAGTCGTCGTAGTTGTTGCCGGTCAGGCCCTTGCCGTCGAACGTGTTGCCCGAGACCTCGCCGCCCGTCGTGCCCTCCTTGAGGTCGATCGCCTCGCCGCCGACGTCCGGGCCGATCGTGTTCCCGATGATCTGTACGTTGTCGCTCTTGTCGGAGAGCGTGTTGGCGCTGCCTACGTAGACGCCCTCTCCCATGCCCCTGCCGTCGTTCCCGGTGTCGTAGATCCGCGAGTTCTTGATGACGCCGTCGCTGCTCGACTTCCGGAAGTGGACGCCCTCCATGTCGAGGCCGTGGACCGTGACGGTGTCCACGGTGACGCCCCTCGCGGAGTCGATCATGATGCCCTTCTGGCCGCCGGTGACGGTGATGCCCTTCACCGTCCAGTACGAGGCGCCGTTCAGATGCAGCCCATAGCCGCCGCCCGCGGTGAGCACCGCCTTGGCGGAGCCGGTCAGGGTGATGCGGGAGCCCGAACTCGCCGCCGTACTCGTCTTGAAGTTGCCTGAGTACGTTCCGTCGGCGAGGTGGATCGTGTCGCCGGGGGAGGCGGCAGTGAGTGCGGACTTGAGCTCGGCTGCCGTGGAGACCTCGATGACCTCGGCGGCGTCGGCGGCCGGTGCGGCGGTGGCCGCGAAGGCCAGGCCTCCGGTGGCCGCTGTCGCGGCGAGCGCGGAGATGAGCAGGGTGCGTCGGGTGCGCATGTGGGGGTGCCCTCTCTGTTCTTGTACGTGAACCTCGGATGTCATTCTGAACGTAGAGGCGTGCCATGTCCGCGTCAAGGTATGGACCAAGGGGCGTGCCGCGCCCGCTCCGAGCGGAGGGAATGCCTTCGCCCCGGCGCGCGTTGAGCACTACGAGTCACGATGCAGAAGGCGAGGGGCGGTCACAGTGCTTGATCCGCAGGGTTTGTACTCATGGGAGCCGAAGGGGCTTGCCGTCGTCGACATGGCGCTCGCCCAGGAGTCGGCGGGCCTGGTGATGCTCTACCACTTCGACGGGTACATCGACGCGGGCGAGACCGGTGACCAGATCGTCGAGCGGCTCGTGGACAGCCTGCCCGGCCAGGTCGTGGCACGCTTCGACCACGACCGGCTCGTCGACTACCGCGCGCGCCGCCCGCTGCTCACCTTCAAGCGCGAGCGCTGGACCGACTACGAGGAGCCCACACTCGACGTGCGGCTGGTCCAGGACGCCACGGGAGCGCCCTTCCTGCTGCTCTCCGGACCCGAGCCGGACGTCGAGTGGGAGCGCTTCGCCGCCGCCGTCCAGCAGATCGTGGAGCGCCTCGGCGTCCGCCTCTCCGTGAACTTCCACGGCATCCCCATGGGCGTGCCGCACACCCGCCCCGTGGGCCTGACCCCGCACGGCAACCGCACCGACCTGGTGCCGGGCCACCGCAGCCCCTTCGACGAGGCGCAGGTGCCGGGCAGCGCCGAGGCCCTCGTCGAGTACCGCCTCCTGGAGGCGGGCCACGACGTCCTGGGCGTCGCCGCGCACGTGCCGCACTACATCGCGCGCTCCGCCTACCCGGACGCGGCCCTCACCGTCCTGGAGGCCATCACCGCGGCGACCGGCCTGGTCCTGCCGGGCGTCGCGCACGGACTGCGTACCGAGGCGCACCGCACGCAGACCGAGATCGACCGGCAGATCCAGGAGGGCGACGAGGAACTGGTCTCCCTGATACAGGGACTTGAGCACCAGTACGACGCCGCCGCGGGCGCCCAGGATCGGGGCAATATGCTCGCCGAGCCCGTGGAGATCCCGTCGGCCGACGAGATCGGCCAGGAATTCGAACGTTTCCTCGCCGAGCGGGAGGGCGACGTCTGACGTCACCCCCTAAGCTGCCGGTCATGCTGAAGGTGGGTCTGACCGGCGGTATCGGCGCCGGCAAGAGTGAAGTATCGCGGCTCCTCGTCGCGTCCGGAGCGGTGCTGATCGACGCCGACAAGATCGCCCGCGAGGTGGTGGAGCCGGGAACGGACGGTCTGGCGGCGGTCGTTGAGGCCTTCGGACCGGAGGTCCTCGCTCCGGACGGCTCGCTGGACCGGCCGAAGCTGGGCTCGATCGTCTTCGCCGACGCGGACAAGCTGGCCGTACTGAACGCGATCGTGCACCCCCTGGTCGGCTCCCGCTCGGCCGAGCTGGAGGCCTCCGCCTCGGACGACGCGGTGGTCGTACACGACGTTCCGCTGCTCGCGGAGAACGGCCTCGCGCCGCTGTACGACCTCGTGGTGGTCGTCGACGCGAGCCCCGAGACCCAGCTGGACCGCCTGGTGCGGCTGCGCGGCATGAGCGAGGAGGACGCCCGCGCGCGGATGGCAGCCCAGGCCTCGCGCGGCAAGCGCCTGGAGATCGCCGACATCGTGATCGACAACGACGGCCCGCTGGAGGGCCTGGAGCAGCGCGTCGGCGCGGTGTGGGCGGACCTGACGCGGCGGGCGGGCGCGGCCTAGAAGGGGGCTGGGGCAGTGGTCGTACTGGCGGTGTTCACCGCTGTCGGCGGCCTGGTCGCGCTGCTGGCCGGCGCCTACGGCCTGTGGCACACCCGGCGCATCACCGAATCCGGAGAGGTGGCGCGGGCCCTGGTCAAGGCGGTGCAGCCGGGGGCCACGCGGCCGACGCTGCAGTTCGAGACCGGAGACGGACGGGTCGTCGAGGTGGTGTCGCCGGTGCCGCGCAGCCGGAAGCGCCCGCTGGCTCCCGGCGACCGGGTGCGCATCGCCTACGACAGTGACGATCCCCGGGAGACGGTGCTGCTCGGCCACGAGCGCAGGGGCATCGACCGGGGCTTCGTGGGCGCGGGCGCGGCGGTGTTCGTCCTCGGGCTCGTGCTGCTGGTCGTGGCGCTGTGAGCCGCCCGCCCGCACGGGAAGCGGCGGAATACGCTTCCACGTGAAGGGCGTTGACACAGTGGAGCGAGGGAAGGAGTCACGCGTGCCCGAAAATACCCCGGAGACCCATGTCATCGACTTCCGCGCGGCGGAGCAGCTCCTTGCCGCGCGCGATCCCCGAGGCGCGGTGAAGCTGCTCGACACGGTCATCGCGGCGCACCCGGAGAACACGGCGGCGCGGCTGCTGAGGGCCCGCGCCTTCTTCGCGGCGGCCCAATTGCGCGCCGCCGAGCTGGAGTTCAGCATCGTCCTGGAGCGCGAGCCGGACAACGCGTTCGCCCACTTCGCGCTCGCCCGCACCTATGAGCGCGCGGCCAAGCCGGACCAGGCGCGGCGGCACTTCCGCCTCGCGGCGGCGCTCGACCCGCAGCCGGAGTATCTGGCGGCGGCGCGCTTCGAGGGCGGCGAGGGCTAGCCCTGCCTCGCTCTGGCCCTGCCTTGCTCCGGCATTACCTCGCTCGGCCCTACCTCGCTCGTGGCGGTTCGTACGGCGGGATGTCGCGGCCCGGCTGATAGTGCGGGCCCTGGTGGATGCGGTGCAGGACGACCACCAGGTCGGCGGTGACGACGAGGCAGAGCACGCCGCAGGCCGCCGCCCAGCCCGGCCGTCCCGCGAGCGCGAAGGCGGCGGTGCCGGCCATCGCCCAGAACAGGCCCCATACGCTGAACCAGAAGCGCATCCGCAGGGGGCTGCGCGCTGTCAGCGGTTCACTGCCCGTGCGCATCATGAGGGTCATCTCCACCCTCTCTCCCCCCGATTCTCCACCCGCTTCTCCACCGGGCGGGGTCAACCCCTCCACCCTCCAGGATCCACCCGTGGGTGGTGGTCCGGAAGGGCCGCAGGGCGCAAGATCGTAGATGTGCCGACGATGCCCATGCGTCGCCGGTGTCGCTGATCGGGGGGCAGGACTGTGCTGGACGTACTGAATGATCGTGCGAGGACGGATGAGGGCCTCGCCGCGTGGCTGCGGGATCTCGAGGGCGCGAGCGCGCCGAGTGCGGGCGCGGCGCTGCCGGACGCCGACGACCTGCCGGAGGTGCTCCTCGACCTGTCCGTGCCGCACGAGGAGGTCAATGGCCTGGTGGCGCTGCGCGGGCGGCTCCTCGCGGAGCCGGACGGGCAGTGGCTGCTCGACCGCTGCGTCGCCGCGCTGGTGCGGGACATCGGGAGACCGGGGGCGGGACCCGGGATCCCGATGCTGCCCGAGGAGTCGGGGGAGCTGGGGCGCTCCTTCTTCCTGTTCGTGTACGTGGCGGCGCTGCCGTACGTCCGGGCCTATCACCGCGCCCGCGGCATCCCGGACGACGTCTCGCGCCGCACCCTCGCCGACCTCGGCCGCCATCTGGCGGTGCACCGCAGGGCGCGCGGTGGGCGCGGGCTCAAGGCGCCGGGGTGGCTCAGCCTGCATTTCCGCGGTGAGATCTATCAGTTGGGCCGGCTGCAGTTCCAGCGCGCCGTCCTCGGTGCGCGGATGGGAGGGGCGACGGCCGGCGCGGGGCACTCGGCGGGACCGGGCGATCCCTGTCTCAACGTCCATATAGCCGACTTCCGGGGGCCGTTGACTCCGGAGGCGTGTGACCGGTCGCTGGCGCTTGCGCGGGATTTCTTCGCGCGGCACTTCCCGGAGGAGCGATATGAGACAGCCGTGTGCCACTCCTGGCTGCTCGACCCGCAGCTGAAGCGGTATCTGCCCGCGGAATCGAACATCGTCCGCTTCCAGGAGCGATTCCGGTCGGCTCAGGGCTATGAGGAGGAGCCGGACGACGGCGGCCCCATAGCCTTCATCTTCGGCGACCGGGACCTGCCCGTGGCCGAACTGCCGCGGCGGACCAGCGTGGAGCGGGCGGTGGGGGACCATCTGCGGGCGGGAGGGCATTGGTACGGAGGGCATGGCTGGTTCCCGCTGTAGCGGGCGCGGCGGAGGAGAAGGGGGGAACGGGCCCGCGGGGCGCTTCGTTGACGGGGCATGACTGCTGAGATGCGTGAGGGACACGAGGGAACGGGACCTGGAGCGATCACGCCGGACGGCTGCGCGGTGGATCTGTACACCCGGCTGACCGTCGGGGACGAGCCGGACGTCATCGAGGCCGCCGTGCCGGCCGGGGCGCACATCCTGGAACTGGGCAGCGGGGCGGGGCGGGTGACCCGGCCGCTGATCCAGCGGGGCTTCCGGGTGACGGCGGTGGACGAGTCGGCCGAGATGTTGGAGAAGGTCGAGGCGCGAGCCGGGTCGGAGGGAGTCGGCGGCCTGGTGCGGACGGTGCGCAGCGCGATCGAGTCGCTGGACCTGGACGAGACGTTCGACGTGGTGATGCTCGGCTCGTTCCTCGTGCACGAGGGCGATCTGGCGGTGCGGCGCGGCATGTTGGAGACCTGCCGGAAGCATGTCGCGGACGGCGGCTGTGTCCTGATCCAGCGGGAGGGCGCGGACTACCACACGAACCTGCCGAGGGAGCGGGTCGATCCGGGCGGCTACACCGTGCGGATCGTGTCGGCGGACCCGGTCGGCGACGGGGTGAACAGGGTGCACGCGGAGTACATCTTCCCGGACGCCCGCTGGACCCAGACCTTCCTGGCCCGCCCCCTGACGAAGGACCAGTTCGAAGAGGCCCTGGCAGAGGCGGGTCTGAAGGTCGACAAGTACCTGACGGAGGACGAGATCTGGGTACGGGCGGTGGCGGTCAGCTGAGCAGCCGGGCTGAGGGTTGGCTTCGCCGGGTTGGCTTCGCCCGGCGGTGGCTTCGCTCAACGGTGGCCGGCCCACATGAGGCCAGGCCCGGCGGTGGGCTCGCCGGACCGTGGGTGGTCGGGTCACCCGCGCCCAGCCCGGCGGTGGCCTCGCCTGAGGGGTGGCCACCGCCGGACAATGGCTCGGCCCACCCGCGGCCACTCCCACCTGGGGTCACTCCCACACGTGGCCCCGCCCGCACGTGGCCCCGCCCGGCTGGGGCTGCGGGCTGGACGGAGTTGCGGGTCGGTCGGGTCTACGCGCCCTCGAAGCCCCGTAGACGCTCCATGTCCCTGCGGTCTCGCTTGGTGGGGCGGCCTGTGCCGCGGTCGCGTACGCCGGCGGGGGCCACTGCCTCGCGGGGTGGTGGGGGAGGGCTGTTGTCGACGTAGCACTCGACGGCCACGGGGGCGCCGACGCGCTTGCGGATGAGGCGCTTGACGACCACGACGTGTTCGCGTCCGCCCGCGTGCCGCAGCCGTACCTCGTCGCCCACGTGGACGCCGTAAGCGGGCTTCACTCGCTCGCCGTTGACCCGGACATGGCCGCCCTTGCAGGCCGCCGCGCCCATCGAGCGGGTCTTGACCAGGCGTACGGACCAGATCCAGGCGTCGACCCGCACGGAACCGCCGCCCGAGCCGGAGCCCCCGCCCGAGCCCGGGCCCGCGTTGGTCGCGTCGCCGTTGCCCTTGCCGTCGCTCGCAGTCTCCGAAGCCATGCCCCGACTTTAGTGCGTGGGCGGTGGGTGGGGGGCCGGTGCGGCAGCGGTGCCGCATCGGCTCGTGCCCGGCGAGCCGTCCGGAATCACTTCGTCCCCGAGTCCGATAATTCGGGCTGATCGCCGCATAGCGGGATGAAGAGCCGGACGAAGAGCGAGGGGTGCCGACCGTGAAGCCCGAAGAGACCGTCGATGACCTGATGGACGCGTTGCGCGCCGACCTCGAGCGGCTGGCCGCGATCCCCTCGATCGCCTTCCCCGGCTTCCCGGCCGAGCCGGTGCGGGAGGCGCACGATCTGCTCGTCGAGTTGTTGCGGGGAGCGGGTGTGACCGGCATCGAGCGGCTCGAGCTGCCGGACACCGCGCCCGTGATCTACGGAGAGATCCCGCCGCCGTCCCCGGACGCGCCGACGGTCCTGCTCTACGGCCACTACGACGTGCAGCCGCCCGGTGACGAGAGTCTGTGGAAGTCGCCGCCCTTCGAGCCGACGCCGATCGAGGGGGGTCTGCGGGCGCGCGGCATCGCGGACGACAAGTCCAACGTCATCGCGCATCTGGGCATGCTGCGGGCCTACGAGGGGCGCCCGCCGGTCGGGATCAAGGTCGTCATCGAGGGGCAGGAGGAGTACGGCAGCGCCTTCGACGACTATCCGCCCACCGATCCGGAGCGGTTCGCCTGCGATGCGATGGTCGTCGCCGACCTCGGCAACCTCCGGCCCGGCACCCCCACGCTCACCACCGCGCTGCGCGGCGCCAGCGAGGTGGTCGTCGAGGTGCGCACCCTTGAAGAGCCGCGCCACAGCGGGGAGTTCGGCGGTGCGGCGCCCGACGCACTGGTCGTCCTGCTCAAGGCTCTGGCCACCCTCCACGACGTACACGGGGATGTGGCCGTCGAAGGGCTGCGGCGCGAGGACTGGAGCGGGACGAGTTATACGGAGGAGGAGTTCCGTGAGCTGGCCGGGGTGCGGGACGGGGTGCCGCTGGTCGGCAGCGGCAGCCTGGGCGAGCGGCTCTGGAGCGGCCCCGCGATCACCGTCATCGGCCTGGACGCTCCCGGCGTCGAGCACGCCGCGTCGGCCGTCGTGCCCTACGCCCGGGCCAAGCTGAACCTCCGCTTCCACCCCCGGCAGGACCCGAAGGAGGCACAGGCGAGGCTGGTCGACCATCTGCGCTCGCTCAAGCCGTTCGGCGTCCCGCTCGCCGTCACGCCCGGCGACACGGGCCCCGGCTACGAGGCGGCCACCGGCGGCCCTGCCTACCGTGCGGCGCGCGCCGCGCTCAAGGAGGCCTGGGGCGAGGAGGCCTCGTACGTCGCGACCGGCGGCTCGATCCCGCTGGTCAACGGTCTCGCGAAGGCGGCGCCCGGCGCCGAGGTGCTGCTCTTCGGCGCTCAGGACAGCATGTGCAATCTGCACGCCCCGAACGAGCGCGTCCTCTTCTCCGAGCTGCGCAACACGGTCGTCGCGATGTGCGCCTTTGTCCGCGAGTACGCCGCCGACTTCAAAGCCACAGACCTCAAAGCCGCAGATCCCAAAGCCGCCGACATCAAGGCCGCCGACATCAAGGCCGGAGGCGGCGCCGCGTGAGCGTGACCGACACCGGGGCCGAGCCCGACACCGAAGAGCCCCCGCGGAAAGGGAAGTTCACCTTCCCCAGTGCGCTGACCGTCCTCGCGGTCGTCACCGTGGCCGTCTGGCTGCTCGCCTTCCTCATCCCCGCGGGTCAGTACGACCGCAACGACTCGGGCGCCCCCGTCCAGGGCACCTACCACCGCGTCGACTCCGGCCAGTCCTTCGTCGACCGCCTGGGCGACCTCTTCCTCTCTCCCGTCAACGGCCTCTACGGCATCCAGGACGAGAAGACGTCCCTGGTCGCGCCCGACAACGTGGGCGCGCTGTACGGCAGCGCGGGAGTCTTCCTCTTCGTGCTCGCCATCGGGGCCTTCATCACGGTCGTGTTCGCGACCGGTGCCCTCGACCGGGGCATCGGCCGGCTCGCGCACCGGCTGCGCGACCGCGGGGCGCTGCTCATCGCCGGCGTCATGGTCGTCTTCTCCGTCCTCGGCACCGTCGAGGGCTTCGCCGAGGAGACGCTCGGCTTCTACGGACTGATCGTGCCGCTGATGCTCGCGCTCGGCTACGACCGGATGACCGCCGTCGGCGCGATCATCCTCGGCGCGGGCGTCGGGGTGCTGTGCTCGACCGTGAACCCCTTCGCGACGGGCGTCGCCTCGTCCGCCGCCGACATCTCGCTCGGCGACGGCATCGTGCTCCGCTTCGCGATGTGGATCGTCCTGACGGCGGTCACGGTCGCCTATGTCATCCGGTACGGCAAGCGCGTACAGAAGGATCCGGGGCGTTCCCTCTCGGGGTTCCTGCCGGGCGACCGCGAGCAGTCCGCCGCCGACGCGGGCGAGGTGCCCGAACTGACCCGCCTGCACAAGGCGGTGCTCGTCACCACCGCCCTCGTGTTCGCCTTCATGATCTTCTCGGTGGTGCCCTGGTCGAGCGCGCTCACCGGCAAGGCGGACGCCGAGCCGTACGGTTTCGAACTCGACTGGTCCTTCCCGCAGTTGGCGGCGCTGTTCCTGTGCGCGGCCGTACTCGTCGGGATCGTGGCGCGGATGGGGGAGCAGAAGCTCAGCTCGACGATCGTCCAGGGCGCGGCCGACTTCGTATCGCCCGCGCTCGTCATCCTGCTGGCCCGCGGGGTCACGACGATCATGAACAACTCGAAGATCACGGACACCGTCCTGCACTCCATCGAGGGCGTCGTGAAGGGCACATCGTCCGGACTCTTCGCGATCATCATCTTCGTCGTGAACCTGCCGCTCGCCTTCCTGATCCCCTCCACCTCCGGCCACGCGACCCTCGCCATGCCGATCCTCGCGCCGCTCGCCGACTTCGCCGGGGTCTCCCGCTCGGTCGTCGTCACGGCCTGGCAGGCGGCCAGCGGGTGGATGAACCTCTGGGTGCCGACGACGGCGGTGACCATCGGCGGTGTCGCGCTCGCGAAGGTCGGCTACGACAAATACCTGCGGTTCGTCTGGCCGCTCCTCGCCATCCTGTTCGTGCTGATCTGCGGGTTCGTGGCGCTGGGGGCGGCGGTGACGTGAGGCGTACGGGTCCATCTGCGTGAGGCGTACGGGCCCACCCGTATGGGCACCCGTACGGCCCAACGGGGCGCGCCGAGCCGGGTGATCATTCCTAGCGTGGGGGAGTGGACGAGACTCTCGCAGCCAAGCCTTCAGCCGCCGCCTACCGCAATCTGGCGGTGGCGACCATCGGCTTCACGCTCACCTTCTGGGCCTGGGACCTGGTGGCGCCACTCGGCAGCGACTTCAAGGACCGCCTTGGGCTGAGCTCCTTCGAGCAGTCGCTCCTCGTGGCGGTGCCGGTGATCGTCGGCTCGCTGGGCCGGGTGCCGGTCGGCGCGCTCACCGACCGCTATGGCGCCCGGCTGATGTTCCCGCTGGTCTCGGCGCTCACGATCGTCCCGGTGCTGCTGATCATCCCGGCCAGGAACAGCTATCTCGCGATGCTCGCGGTGGGCTTTCTGCTCGGACTCGGCGGTACGACGTTCGCGATCGGCATCCCGCTGGTCAACTCCTGGTTCCCGCCCGCCCACCGGGGCTTCGCGCTCGGCGTCTTCGGCATGGGCATGGGCGGAGTGGCGCTCTCCGGATACTTCACGCCGCGGATCGCCAAGCACGGCGAGACGCTGCCCTTCGTCGTCGTGGCGATCGCGCTCGCCGCGTACGCGCTGCTCGCCGCGGCGTTCATCACCGACCGCCCGGACCGGCCCGTGCCCACCAGTTCCCTCGGCACCCGGCTCGGGCGGGCCGGCCGGCTGCGGGTCACCTGGGAACTGTCCGCGCTGTACGCGATCGGATTCGGCGGGATCGTGGCCTTCGGGGTGTATCTGCCGACGTATCTGAAGACCTGGTACGACCTCTCGCCCACCGACGCGGGCACCAAGGCGGCCGGTTTCGCGCTCGTCACCGTCGTCTTCCGGCCCATCGGCGGCTGGCTCTCCGACCGCATCCATCCGGCCACGGTCACCTCGGTCGCCCTCGCGGTGGTCGCGCTCTTCGCCATCGTGCAGGCCTTCGACCCGGCGCTGGACCCGATGGGCACGATCTGCTTCCTGGTCATGGCGGCGGGACTCGGCACGGCGAGCGGCAGCGTCTTCGCCCTGGTCTCGCAGGTCACCCCGCAGCCGCAGGTCGGCTCCGTCACGGGCATCGTCGGCGCGATGGGCGGGCTCGGCGGGTTCCTGCCGCCGCTGGTGATGGGCGCGATCTACAGTGCGAAGGACTCGTACTCGATCGGCTTCATGCTGCTGTCCGACCTCGCGCTCGCGGGCTGCGTGTACGCGTACGGGCGGATGCGGAACGCGAAGGCGGGCTGAGGCGGCCTTCCGGGACGGGAGCATGGCCGGGTGCCGGGCGGGGTTAGGGTGCCGCGATGGGCCTCTATCCGGACATCGAACCCTACGACCACGGCATGCTCGACGTCGGTGACGGCAACCGCGTGTACTGGGAGGTCTGCGGCAATCCGCTGGGGAAACCGGCGGTGGTGCTGCACGGAGGACCCGGTTCCGGGTGTACGCCCTTCTTCCGGCGGTACTTCGACCCGGACGCGTACCGGATCGTGCTCCTGGACCAGCGGGGCGCCGGGCGCTCCACGCCGCGTGCGAGCGATCCGGCGACGGACATGAGCGTCAACACGATGCCGCATCTGATCGCCGATCTGGAGCTGCTGCGGCGCCATCTGCGGATCGAGCGGTGGCTGGTGTGGGGCGTGTCGTTCGGTTCCGTGCTGGGGCTGCGGTACGCGCAGACGCATCCCGACCGGGTCTCGGAGGTGGTCCTCACGGGGGTCGCCACGGGGAGCCGCGCGGAGGTCGCGCTGCTGACCCGCGGGCTCGGGCGGCTCTTTCCCGAGGCGTGGGAGGCGTTCCGTGCCGGGGTGCCGGAGGGGGAGCGGGACGGGGATCTCGCCGCCGCGTACGAGCGGCTGCTGGCGTCGGACGACGCGGAGGTCCGGGCCGCCGCCGCCCGGAGCTGGACCGACTGGGAGACGGCGTTCGTGCCGGCGCCGCCGAGGTCGGTGCCGCGGTACGAGGACGCCGCCTTCCGGGCCGGCTTCGCCCGGACCGTCACGCACTACTTCGCCCATGACCACTGGCTGGGCGGGGACGAGGTGGTGCTGCGGGACGCCGGTTCGCTCGGCGGGATTCCGGGGGTGATGGTGCAGGGGAGCCTGGACTTCGGGAATCTGCTGGGGGTGCCGTGGCGGTTGCGGGAGGCGTGGCCCGGCAGCGAGCTGGTCCTCGTCGACGACGCGGGGCACAACGCGGGGGCGCGGGGGATCGCGGAGGAGCTGGTGCGGGCCACGGACCGGTTCAGGACGGGCTGAGACGCGGCACCGAGGGGGTGCGCGCTACTCCTCGCCGAAGAGGTGCCGCACCGTGGAGCGGTAGTTGGTCTGCACGTGGGCCAGGGCCCGCTCCCGTGCCAGTGCGGCGTCGCCCGAGGCCACCGCCTCGTACAGATCCTGATGCTCCGTCAAAAGGTGCGCCCACTCCTCGTTGCGCCGCGTCATCCAGCGCAGCCGCCCGTCCACCGGCTCCATCACGGACGTGAGCAGGCTGTTGCCCGCCATGGCCAAGAGGCGGTCGTGGAAGCGGGTGTTGATGTCCGTGATCGCTTCCCCGTCCGCCGTCCGCGTCGCCTTCGCCGCGCTGTCGAGCAGCGCGGACAGCTCCGCGAGGCCCTCCTTTGTGGCCCGCTCCGCCGCGCGGCCCGCCGCGTAGACCTCCAACGCCTCGCGCAGCTCGAAGAGTTCGGTCACGTCGGTGCGGGTCAGTCGGCGTACGACGGTCCTGCGCGGCGTCTCGAAGGTGATGAACCCCTCGGCCACCAGCGCGCGGATCGCCTCGCGGACCGGGACCCTGGACACCCCGAGGCGGTCGGCGAGTTCCCGTTCGACCAGGCGGTCCCCCGGGCCGAGGTGCCCGGCGATGATCTCCTGCCGCAACTCGGCGAGCACGCGCTCGCGCACGGCGCCGATCGGCTGCTCCACGGTCGTCATGGGGTCCATCATTGCCGAACCCCGCATCGATTTACCGATTCGTAACCGTACGGACATTGCCGGGCGCCCTCCCCGGCGGGAGTATGGCCGCACTTTGGTATACCAAGTCTTGGTATACCAAAGCCGTCATTCCCCCTGCGCTCCGTCCCCGAGCGCCCACCCCATACCCCCGTCCCCGAGCACCCGCACCCCCGTCCCCGAGCACCGCACCTCCGTCCCCCCTCGCAGGAGGCCCCGTGTCCCTCGACCAACGCGCCGACGCCCCCGGCACGACCCCGGACTTCGTCCCCGACCCCCGGCTCACCAACGAAGACCTCGCCCCCACCGCCGAACGCAAGTGGAAGGTCTTCGACCTCTTCGCGCTCTGGATGTCCGACGTCCACAACCTCGGCAACTACACCTTCGCCGCAGGCCTGTTGGTGCTCGGACTCAACGTCTGGCAGATCTTCACCTCGCTCCTCGTCGGCTTCGTGCTCATCTATGTCGGGATGAACATGATGGGCCGCATCGGTCAGCGCCACGGCGTGCCGTTCCCCGTCGTCAGCCGCATCAGCTTCGGCGTCTGGGGCGCCAATATCCCCGCCCTCATCCGGGCCGTGATCGCCATCATGTGGTACGGGATCCAGACCTATCTGGCGTCCATCGCGGTCAACGTCATGCTCATCGCCGCCTTCCCGGGCCTGGAGTCGTGGACCGAGGGCACCTTCCTCGGCCTGCACGCCCTCGGCTGGTGTTCCTTCGTCGCCCTCTGGCTGGTGCAGGGGCTGATCATGACCCAAGGCATGGAATCCGTACGGAAGTTCCAGGACTTCTGCGGGCCCGCCATCTGGGTCGTGATGATCGCCCTCGCCGTGTGGATCCTCTGGAAGGCCGGCTGGACCATCTCGCTCACCAGCACCCCGAACCCGGTCTCCACCGGCGAGCAGGTGCGGCAGTGGTTCGGGGCCATCGGCCTCATCCTCGCCACGTACGGCACGCTGATGCTCAACTTCTGCGACTTCTCGCGCTTCGCCCCCGACTACCGCACCGTCAAGCGCGGCAACTTCTGGGGCCTGCCCATCAACTCGACGGCCTTCGTGATCCTTTCGGTCGTCGTCACCGCGGGCAGCCTCGAGGTCTTCGGCAAGGCCATCACCGACCCCGCCGAACTGGTCGCCGAGATCGGCAACACCTGGGTGCTGATCTTCGGGGCGCTCACCTTCGCCGTCGCCACGATGGGCGTGAACATCGTCGCCAACTTCGTCTCACCCGCGTACGACCTGGCCAATGTCTGGCCGCAGAAGATCACCTTCAAGATCGGCGGACTGATCTCCACGGTCGCGGCCCTGCTCGTCACACCGTGGAACCTCTACTCCAACCCGACCGTCGTCAACTACTTTCTCGGCGGCCTCGGCGCCTTCCTCGGGCCGCTGTTCGGCATCATCGCGGTCGACTACTTCTGGGTGAAGCGCGGACGCATCGACACCGAGGCCCTGTTCAAGGCCGAGCCGGGATCGGCGTACTACTACAAGAACGGCGTCAACCCGAAGGCGCTCGCGGCCTTCCTGCCGACGGCGGGCTGCGCGGCGGTGTGCGCGCTGGTGCCGTTCTTCGACTATGTCGCCCCGTACTCCTGGTTCATCGGGACCGCCACGGCCGCGCTCCTGTACGCCGTGCTATGCCGCTCCGAGCGGACGGCCGAGCCCGTGGCGGCGGAACCCTCGGCCGCCGAGGTGGAGGGCTAGTGCGCATCCTCGTCACCAACTGCAACACGACCGGGTCGATGACCGAGGAGATCGTGCGCGGCGCCCGCGACGCCGCCGCCCCCGGCACCACGATCACCGGCCTCACCCCGGCCTGGGGCCCGGAGTCCGCCGAGGGGTGGCTCGACAGCTATCTCTCGGCGGCCGCCGTCCTCGACACCTTGCGGACGTACGAGGATCCGTACGACGCCGTGGTCATGGCCGGCTTCGGCGAGCACGGACGCGAGGGCGCACGGGAGCTGCTCGACGTGCCCGTCGTCGACATCACCGAGGCCGCCGCCCATCTGGCCTGTCTGCTCGGCCGCCGCTACGGCGTCGTCACCACCCTCGACCGGGCCAGCGGCCAGATCGAGGACAGCCTGCACGCGGCGGGCGTCGCGCGGAACTGCGCGGCCGTCGTCGGGACCGGGCTCGGCGTGCTCGACCTGGGCGACGCCGAGACCACGTTCCGAGCCTTCCTCGCCGCCGCCGAGCGGGCCCGGGACGCCGGGGCGGAGGTCCTGGTGCTCGGCTGCGCCGGGATGACCGGGCTGCAGGAGAAGGTCGGCGCCGCCCTCGACATGCCGGTGGTCGACGGTGTGGCCGCCGCCGTGAAGCTCGCCGAGTCGCTCGTCGGCCTCGGGCTCACCACGAGCCGCGTCGGCGGATATGCCAAACCCCTGCCGAAGGCCCGTACTTGGGGGCCGCCGTCGGAGTGATCTTAGGGAACGATCTGCCGCACGACCGGCGGGGGACAGGGCCTCGCGGGGCTCGGACGACCGCAGACTCCGTGCAATGCGCCGGGCGGTCCGGCGCCCAGCCGCTGGAGGTGCCCGGTGTCACAGCCGGCCGTCCGACCCGACGAGGCCCGTCTGAGGCCCCGCGCCGTCGCCCTTCGCCGTACCGTCCGTCCTGTCCGTGCCCTCCGTTCCGGGCTCCTCGCCGCCGCGCTGCTCTTCGGCGCGGCGGCGAGTGCTTGCGCCGAGGCGTCCGGCGCCCCCGGAGCCGCCCCCGGCGACACCGCCTTCTGGGTCGAACCGGACAGCTCCGCGCTCCGGCAGTCCACCGTGTGGCGCCGCCAGGGCTACACCGCCCAGGCCGCGCTCATCGACCGCATCGCCACCCGCTCCCAGGCGGTGTGGCTGCACGACCCGCACCCCGGCCCCAAGACTCGCGCGGTCACGGAGGCGGCCGCCAGGGCCCGGCGCACCCCCGTGCTGGTGGCGTACTACATCCCGCACCGCGACTGCGGCGAGTACTCGCAGGGCGGGGCGGCGAGCGCGGCGGAGTACCGGCGGTGGATCGAGGAGTTCGCCGCAGGCATCGGCAACCGCCCCGCGTACGTCGTGGTCGAACCGGACGCCGTCGCGCAGGAGGTGGCCGGCTGCGCACGGGCCGACGCGAGCGAGCGGTACGCCCTGCTCGCCCACGCCGTCGGCCGGCTCAAGGCCCGCCCGCAGGTCAAGGTCTACCTCGACGCGGGCAACTCCGGCTGGATCCCCGGCGAGCACCGGCTTGTCGCCCCGCTCCGGAAGTCGGGCATCGCGAAGGCGGACGGCTTCGCGCTCAACGTCTCCAACTACCAGACGAACGCGGTCAGTTCGGCGTACGGCCACCGTCTCGTGCGCGCCCTCGGCGGCGCGAAGCACTTCGTCGTGGACAGCAGCCGCAACGGCAACGGCCCCTACACCGGCTCCGGCCTGTCCTGGTGCAATCCGCCGGGCCGCGCCCTCGGCACCCCGCCGACCACCCGCACCGGCGACCCCGCGATCGACGCCTATCTCTGGGTCAAACGCCCCGGCGAGTCCGACGGAACCTGCCGGGGCGGCCCGCGCGCCGGCCAGTGGTGGCCGCAGTACGCCCTCGGCCTGGCGAGCAGGGCGAAGGGATAGGAGCAAGAGATAGGAGCAAGGGCTAGGAGCAAGGGCTAGGCGCCCGGCGGCACCACTGCCGTGGCGGTGATCTCCACCAGCTGGCCGGGGTAGCCGAGGCACGTGACGCCGAGCAGCGTCGACGTGTGCGGGCCCGCGTGCAGATCGGACTCGCGGACGACCTCCCAGGCCTCGGTCAGGACGCCGGGTTCGTGGCCGACGACGTACACCGTGCTGGTGACCACCTGGGACAGATCGCTGCCGATCGCGCGCAGCGCCTCGTCGAGGTTGGCGATGACCTGCGCGGTCTGGCGGGGCACGTCGCCCTCCCCGACGAGGTTGCCCTCGGGGTCCAGCGGTACCGAACCCGCCATGAACGCGAGGCGGGTGCCGGCGTCGACGACGGCGGAGTGGGCGTATCCGGGCGGCGGGAAGAGGGTGGGCACGACGGTGCGGTGCGGAGTGGTCATGATCCGATCGTGCGGGAGAGCGGCGGGCCTCCGCATCCGAATTCGGCGGCGGGGCCCGGCGGACCGTCCGGTTTTCGGTTGCCGTGGCCGGAACGCGCTGTCAGGATCGCGCGCATGCCTACCCTCTCCGCGTACGACGGCACCGACCTCGCCTTTCACGAGTACGGTGACGGCGCCCCGCTCATCTGTCTGCCGGGCGGACCGCAGGACTCCGTGTATCTCGGCGAGCTCGGCGGGCTCTCCGCGCGGCGGAAGCTGATCATGCTGGACATCCGAGGGACCGGGCAGTCGGCGCTCCCCGGCGATCTCACGTCCTGCCGGTGCGACCGGCTCGTCGACGACGTCGAGGCGCTGCGCGAGCACCTCGGGCTCGACCGCGTCGACCTGCTCGGGCACAGCGCGGGCGCGAACATCGCGGTGCAGTACGCGGCCCGGCACCCGGAACGGCTGGGCAAGCTGCTCCTGATCACCCCGAGCACCAGGGCCGTCGGCGTCGCGATCCCCGGCGAGGCCCGGCGTGCGACGGCGCTCCTGCGCAGGGACGAGCCCTGGTTCCCCGAGGCCTTCGAGGCGCTGCAAGCCATCGTGTCCGGCAACGCCACCGCCGACAGCTGGCAGGCCATCGCGCCCTTCTCGTACGGCAGATGGGACGCGACCGCCCAGGCCCATCAGGCCGCCGAGGCCGGCCAGCAGAACCCGGCCGTCACCGAGGCCTTCGGCGCCGACGGTGCCTTCGACCCCGAGGCCACGCGCGCGGGGCTCGCCGCGTTCGGGGCGCCGGTGCTGCTGGTCGCCGGGGAGTTCGACCTGGGCGCGCCGCCGTCCGCCGTGGCCGAGGTGGCCGGTCTCTTCCCCGACGCCACGTTCGTCGTACGGCCGGGAGCGGGGCACTTTCCGTGGCTCGACGACGCGGAGGGGTTCGTCGGGACGATCGGGGAGTTCCTCGGCTGAGCGCGCGGGCGTCAGTTCACCTGCGCCGGTGAACTCGCTCCCGCCACCAGCAACTTCGGCTTCCCTTCGCCGTCCGCCCGCGTCGACCAGATGTCCTGCTTGCGGCCCTCCCCGCCCGGCAGGGCGTAAGCGAGGGTGTCGTCGTCCAGCCACGCCGCCTGGTCGTCGACGCCGCGGGACTCGGCGAGCGGGCGCTCGCGCATCGTGCGCAGGTCGAGGACGTACAGCCGCCAGGGGTCCGAAGTCCCCTTCCGTACCCGCTTCTTGAACGCGATGCGGGTGTTGTCGGGGGAGAGCGACGGGCACTCGACGTTCGTACGCAGCGTGCGCGCCGCCCACTTCTTCATGTCGCCCTCGACGAGGTACGTCTTGCCCTTCGTCGAGACCGTCGCATAGAAGCGGTTGTCGTCCTTCGTGAAGGTGACGCCCCAGTAGTTGACGTCGGGGGAGTGGTAACGGCGGCCGTCGAGGGTGAGGGGGATCTGCTCCATGTTCTTGATGAGATAGCCGGTGCGGGTGTCCAGGATCGACGTACGCGTGGAGAAGGACGAGCCCGCGTAGGAGTCGCCGGTCGCGAACATCGTCCACGACAGCATCCGGCCCGACGCCGAGACCCGCGCCCTGTTGGGGATGCCGGTGAGCGCGATGCGGCGCTTCTCGCGGAGCCGGTCGTCCAGGACCACCGCGTAAGACTTGGGCGGGATGCCCGAGCGGCGCTGGAGGCAGAGTGCGGTGCCCCCGGCGGCGTAGAACCGCTCACAGGAGGGGCCTCCGGTGGTGCGGGGTTCCTTGCGCGGTCCTTTGCCGGGCCGCGTCGCGGTGCGCGCGACGCGGCCCGCGCCGGCCTCCGAGCTGCGGAAGTACAGCTGCCCGGCGTCGAGCGCGAACTCCGAGGCGGTGGCGGTCGGTTCGGCGCGCCCGGCCGCGTGCAGCGTGTAGGCGACGGCCACCGTGGCGAGGACGGCGGCGGCAGCGGCCACGGCGATGACGCGGGCGCGGAGTGAGCGTGGGGGTGGGGTCATGCCTGCCTTTCGGGGGCTTCGGTGGCTCCGCCGCCGCCGGGTACTCCGGCGCGTCCGGAGCCTTCGGCGCGGGGCAGCAGCAGTGCCGCACCCGCCAGCGCCGCCGCGAGGGCGAGTACCGCGCAGGTCAGCGCCGGGCCGACGCCCCACAGCGTCCACGCCGCACCGAAGCCGGCGGCGGCGACCAGCCGGGCGAGGGCCTGGCCCGTCTGGAGCACCGCCATGCCGCTCGCCCGGCGGCCCGAGGGAAGCACGGGCGTGGCGAGCGCCATCAGGACGCCGTCGGTGGCGGCGTAGAAGATGCCGAGAAGCAGCAGTACGCCGATGAGCAGGGGCAGGCCGTCGGTGGGGCACAGCAGCAGCACGTACCCGCCGAGCAGTGCCGCGTGCCCGGCCAGGAACGGCACCCGGCGGCCCACCCGGTCGGCGATCCGCCCGGCCGGCACCGCGAGCAGCAGATAGACGGCGGCGGCGCCGAGCGGAAGCAGCGGGAACCAGCTCACCGCGAAGTCGAGCCGCCGCTGCAGCAGCAGATAGAGGAAGGCGTCGCCGATGGTGGCCGCGCCGAGCAGCGCCGCGGCGCCGAGGATCCGGCGGAAGGCGGGGACGCGGAGAAGGTCAAGAACCTTGCCCCGCTTGGTCTTTGACGGGTGGTCGGCGGCCGCCCGCACCGCCGGGACCGTGTCGTGGCGGCCCGGCACGAACGCCACGAGCATCAGTACGCCGAGCAGCCCGAAGCAGAAACTGACCACGAACACGGCGTCGTACGCGTCGGCCGTCGCCCACAGCAGCGCGAACGCGGCGAGCGGCCCGAGCAGCGCACCCGTCGTGTCCATCGCGCGGTGCACGCCGAAGGCGCGGCCGAGGGCGTCGGGCGGGCTGCTCAGCGAGATCAGCGCGTCGCGCGGCGCGGTGCGCACACCCTTGCCGATGCGGTCGGCGGCGAGCGCCGCGCCGATCCCGGCCGTGGCGCCGCCCGCGAGGAGCAGGCCGAGCCGGGAGAGCGCGGAGAGGGCGTAGCCGCCGCCCGCGACGAGCTTGTGCCGTCCGCCGCGGTCGGCGGCGTATCCGCCGAGCAGCCGCACGAACGCGGTCACGCCGTTGTAGAGGCCGTCGAGGAATCCGAACTGGAGGGGGGAGAGGCCGAGTTGGAGCACGAAGTAGAGCGGCAGGACCGCCGTGACCATCTCGGAGGAGATGTCGGTGACCAGGCTGACCGCGCCGAGGGCGAGGACGGGCCCGGCGACGCGGCCGCGCTTGGCCGGGCCCGGTGGCGGTGCGGGCCGCGCCTCTTCGGCGTCGGCCTGCGCCCCTGCCCTGCCCTTCGCCTTCGCGACCGCGTCAGTGGATGCCAGATACATCCGGGCGGCTCAGTGACACTCGTAGGACGGGCTGCTGTCCTTCGTCGAGCCGTCCGTGCCGACGAGGTCCCAGGAGAACCCGGTGTCCGTGAAGTCCAGCTTCACCACGCCGAAGGTCTTGGTGAGCCGCTTCTCGCTGTTGGGCTGCACTTCCTCGATGTCGTACGGGTTGGCGCCGCCCATTCCGGCGAGCAGCTCGACGATGCCGTTCTCGTCGGCCTCGCCGTCCGCGTTCTGCGGTGCGAACCGCTCGTAGTGGTGGTCGTGGCCGTTGAGCACCAGCTCGGCCTTGTTGTCGTGGAGCAGCTTCCAGACCGGCCTGCTGACCGGGTCGTTGCCGTGCTCGCCGGAGGAGAAGAGCGGGTGGTGCCAGTAAGCGGCCACGCACTTCTTGGAGTTGGCGGCGAGGTCGGCCTTCAGCCAGTCGATCTGCGCGTCGTCGTCGAAGCTGTTGGAGTCGAGCGCGATGAAGTGCCAGTTGTCCTTGTCGTAGCTGTAGTAGCTCTCGCCCTTCGGGTACGCGATGTCCCCGAAGTAGGACTTGTAGCCCGCGAGCGAGCCCTCCGGGTCGTACGTCTCGTGGTTGCCCGGCGTGGGGCGCGTCTTGTCCTTGAAGGCGCCCCAGGTGGTGTCGTAGTACTTCTCGAAGTCCTGGAGCCGGGCGTCGTCGTACTGGTTGTCGCCCATCGTCATGGCGAAGGACGGGTTCAGCTTCTCGACGAGCGCGGCGGTCTTGGGGTGCTCGCAGCCGCTGTCGCCCTCGGTGCACTGCTCGGCGATGTCGCCGGCGGCGACCGCGGTGAACGCGGCCTGCGTGTTCTGCGAGTTCTGCGTGTTCTGTGTGTTCTGCGCGGCCTTGCCGGTCGGTGCTGCGTCCGCCTCGTCGGCGGGGGACCAGAGCAGGACTCCGCCGACGAGGGCGAGTGCGGCGCCGGTGGCGACGGGGACGGCCCAACGGGCCTTTTTCTTGCGGGAGTTGCTGCGGGGGGTGGGCGGCATGTCCGTCTCCTAGATCGGCTCGGGGGCCGTGAGCGGTGTGGGGGACCGTTCCGCAGGCATCTTGTCGAGGCGGCATGTGCGCGTCAATAACTTGGGGTGAACTATTGTTAGGAAAGTTTCCTACCAGCGTTCATCCCGGGGTGGTCGACTTGCCTACTTCCGAGGTGGCCGAAGTGCTGACTTCCGAGGTGGCCGGCGTGCTGACTTAGGCTGGCGGTCGGGAATGACGTGCGAGTGGCCGAGGGTGAGCGAGGCGGTGAACGTGACGGCGGTGCGGGTACGGGACGCCGGTGACGCCTCCGTGCCTCCGGGCGGCCGTGAGCTGCTGAGGTCCTGCGCCGCGGTGTTCCTGCCGGCCGGGGTGCCGCGCGAGGGGCGGGTGGCCTTCTGGGCGCCGGAGGGGGAGCTTCCGGCGGGGGTGTCCGGTGCGGGCGGGGCGCTGCTGCCTGATGCGGAGGGGGTGCTGTCCGGTGCGGAGGGGGCGCTGCCCGGTGTCGTCGAGGGGGAGATTCCCGTCGTACGTCGGCACGGCAAGGGCGTCCGTACGCGCACCGTCCCCGCGCTGATCCTCCCGGTCGCCGACGCGCTGCCGCTGCTGCTGCACGCCGAGCGGGTCCAGCCGCACCCCGCCGTCGCCTGCTGGGCTGCCGCCGCCCGGCACGCCCTGCACCTGGCCGCGCGGGGCCGGCTGCTGCCCGGCCTCACCGGCGACGACCTCGACGCCTGGCGGGCCGGGCCGCTCGACGCGGACGACGTCACGCAGCTGCGTGCGATCGCCGCCGCACTGCCGGCCGAGGCGCACGCCGTACCCCTCCCCGGCAGCCGCCCCCTCCTCCTTCCGGAGCCGTCCGCCCTGGTCAGAGCCTTCGTCGACGCCGTCGTGGACGTCCTGCCCCGGACGCCCGCAGCCGCGCACGCGGTCGGCACGCCGTTCGCCGCGCGCGCCCCGCAGCGAATGCCGGGCGCGCGGGAGTGGGCGGCGGAGGTGGCGGCCGGGATGGATGCCGGGGTGCGGGTGTCGCTGCGGCTGGATCTGCGGGCGCACGAGGTGTTCGACGCCTCCGGGGAATCCGCCTCCGGGGAATCCGCCTCCGGGGAATCCGCCTCCGGGCGCCACTCCGAGGACCGCGCCGATGCCGCCGCCGCAGTGCTTCAGGTGCACAGCCTCGCCGACCCCACGCTCGTCGCGGACGCGGCTCAACTCTGGGCCGGAGCCGATCACTTCGGGCCGCGCGCCCGCGTCGACACACTCCTCGCGGTACGCCGCGCCGCCCGCGTGTGGCCGCCGCTCGCCCGGCTCCTCGAACGGCCGCAGCCGGACGTACTGCCGCTCACCGAAGGGGAGTTGTACGAGCTCCTCGGCGCCGCGGCGGCCAGGCTGGGCGCGGCGGGCGTTGCCGTGCACTGGCCGCGCGAGCTGATCCGGGGCCTGACGGCAACGGCCGTCGTGCGCCCCGCGCCGGGCACGGCGGCCGACAACTTCGACTTCTTCAAGACCGAGCAACTCCTGGAATTCCGCTGGCAGTTGGCGCTGGGCTCCGAGGGAGAGGATGATCCGCTCACCGAGGCGGAGATGGACCTCCTGGCCGAGGCGCACCGCCCCGTCGTGCGCCTCCGTGACCAGTGGGTGCTGGTCGACCCCGACCTCGTACGCAAGGCACGCAAGCGCGACCTGGGCCTGCTCGACCCCGTGGACGCGCTGTCCGTGGCGCTGACGGGTGGCGCCGAGGTGGACGGCGAGCGGGTCGAGGCCGTGCCGGTGGGCGCGCTGGCCCGCCTGCGCGAACGCCTCACGGACGACCTGCGCCCTGTGGCGCAGCCGCCCGCCCTCGCCGCGACCCTCCGCGACTACCAACTCCGCGGCCTGGCCTGGCTCGACCGGATGACGTCCCTCGGCCTCGGCGGCTGCCTCGCCGACGACATGGGCCTGGGCAAGACGGTCACGCTGATCGCCCTCCATCTGCACCGGGCCCGTCCCGAGCCTACGCTCGTGGTCTGCCCGGCGTCGCTGCTCGGCAACTGGCAGCGGGAGATCGAACGGTTCGCGCCGGGCGTGCCGGTGCGCCGCTTCCACGGCACGGGCCGCAGCCTCCAGGGCGACCTGCGGGGCGGCTTCGTCCTCACGACGTACGGCACGATGCGCACGAGCGCGTCCGAACTGGCGTCCCACGCCTGGGGTCTGGTGGTCGCGGACGAGGCCCAGCACGTCAAGAACCCGCACGCGGCGACGGCGAAGGCGCTGCGCACCATCCCCTCGGCGGCGCGGGTCGCGCTGACCGGCACCCCCGTCGAGAACAACCTCTCCGAGCTCTGGGCGCTGCTCGACTGGACCACGCCGGGCCTGCTCGGCTCGCTCAAGTCGTTCCGCGCGCGCCACGCCCGCCTGGTGGAGGGCGGCGAGACGGCGGAGAACGAGGAGGCGATTTCCCGCCTCTCCCGCCTCGTGCGCCCCTTCCTCCTCCGCCGCAAGAAGTCCGACCCGGGCATCGCCCCGGAACTCCCGCCGAAGACGGAGACGGACCACCCCGTCACGCTCACCCGCGAACAGGCCTCCCTGTACGAGGCGGTGGTGCGCGAGACCATGGCCCGCATCGAGGCGTCCGAGGGCATCGCACGCCGTGGCCTGGTCATGAAACTGCTCATGGCCCTCAAGCAGATCTGCAACCACCCGGCGCAGTATCTGAAGGACGGCGCGATCACCACGCGCGGGGGCCGTTCCCGCTCGGGCAAGCTGGAGCTCCTCGACGAACTCCTCGACACGATCCTCTCCGAGGACGGCGCGGTCCTGGTCTTCACGCAGTACGTGGAGATGGCGCGCCTGCTCGCATCGCACCTCTCCTCGCGAGGCATCGACACCCAACTCCTGCACGGCGGTACGCCGGTCCCGCAGCGCGAGGCCATGGTGGACCGCTTCCAGTCGGGCGGCGCCCCGGTCTTCCTGCTCTCCCTGAAGGCGGCCGGCACGGGCCTGAACCTGACCCGCGCGGGCCACGTCATCCACTACGACCGCTGGTGGAACCCGGCGGTCGAGGACCAGGCAACCGACCGCGCCTACCGCATCGGCCAGACCCAGCCGGTCCAGGTCCACCGCCTGATCGCCGAGGGCACGGTGGAGGACCGCATCGCCGAACTCCTCGCGGCGAAGCAGGCGTTGGCGGACGCGGTCCTCGGTGACGGCGAGGCCGCACTGACCGAACTGTCGGACGCGGAGCTGGCGGACCTGGTGGCGTTGCGGAGGGTGGGATGAGGGGCGGCGCGGGTCGCGGAACGGGGGATGCCGCCGGTGCGGGCGGCGCGCGTCGCGGAACGGGGGACGCCGCCCGCACCGGGCTGACGGGGGTCGCCCGCTCCTCCGGCGCGGGCAGGGTCTTCCCGCCGTTCCCCCGACACCCCGACCCCCAGGCCCCGTTCGCCGCGTCCTGGTGGGGCAACGCCTGGATCGAGGCGCTGGAGAGCACTTCGCTGGACGCGGGGCGACTGGCCCGGGGGCGCGCCTACGCCCGTGAGGGCCACGTGGACACCATCACGGTCTCGCCGGGCCGCATCGTGGCGTACGTACACGGAAGCCGCCCGCGCCCCTACCGGGCGGAGATCCGGATGCGCACCCTGACGCCGGAGGACTGGGCCCGCTTCCTGGACGCGGTGGCGGCGGACCCGGCGCACATGGCGGCGCTCCTGGCCAAGGAGTTGCCGAAGGCGCTGGCGGATCCGGCGAGCGAACCGCACACCCAACTCCTCCCCGGCCCGGGCGACTTGATCCCGTCCTGCAGCTGCCCGGACCACGGACGCCCCTGCAAGCACGCGGCGGCGCTGACGTACCAGACGGCGCGACTCCTGGACGCGGACCCGTTCGTACTCCTCCTCCTGCGAGGCGGGGACGAGTCGGCGCTCCTGGATGAACTGGCCCACCGCAACGCCCAGGAGGCGGCGAGGGAAGAGTCGGGGGGCACAGGCGAAGAGGCGGCATCGCCGCTCCCGGGCACGCCGGCCCGCGAGGCCCTGGCCACGGACTACCGCCCCCCGCTCCCACCCCCGCTCCGGCCCCCCGCCCACCCGGGCGAACCCCCACTGCTCCCGTCCGTCCCAGGCGCCCCGGACGCCACATCCCTGGAGTTCCTGGCGACGGACGCGACGACCCGCGCCCACGCCTACCTGACGACCGGCGCGGACCCCTTCACATGCCGGGACCCCTGGCGGGACGCGGCCCGCCTGGCCGCATCGCACCCAGGCCTGACCGGCCGCCGCAGCTTCACCCGCCAGTTCGCCGAGCTGGCAAGGGCGGTGAGGCACACCCCCGCGGACCTCTCCCGCGCGGCAGCGGCCTGGCGGCAGGGCGGTGAGGAGGGCCTGTCGGTCCTGGAATCCCCCTGGGACCCCCCGGCGGGCCCCTTCGACCGGGCGAGAGGCGCCCTGATCACGGCGGACCTCCCCCGCATGACGATCCACCGCAACCATCTCACCGACGCGTCCGGCACCCTCCAGCTCCGCTACGGCAGGGACGCCCGCTGGTACCCGTACCGAAGCGAGCCGGGCCACGACGACTGGTGGCCGGAGGGGGAGGCGGACGAGGATCCGGTGGGGGCGCTGACGGCGCTGCTCGGACCGTAATGATCTCCAACAGTCCAACAAGTGGCCGCGTCGAGTCCAACTCCCCGTTCCAGCACCCCCGTTACTCTCCCGGCCATGAAAACTCCCCCCACCCGCAGAAGCTTCCTCACCGCGAGCGGCATCGCGCTCGCCACCATTCCCTTGGGCGGCCTCACCGCCGCGCAGGCCGCCGCCGCCCGGAAGCCGAAGGGGGCGGCCCCCGTCACCGCCCTTGACGTCATCTCCGACATCCAGGGCGACCTGGCCGACTTCGGGAACGCGCTGGACGACCTGAACTCCTTCGGCGGCTCCGACGCCCTGGTCATCGCGGGCGACCTGGTCGCACAGGGCGCCGCCCAGCAGTACGAGGACCTCTACGCGACGCTCGCCGGCCACCCCCACCCGGAGCGGGTCCTTGCCGCGCTCGGCAATCACGAGCAGTACAACGCCGACCCCTTCGACACCCAGGTCAAGCGCTTCCTGGACTACACGGGCATGCCGGACGTGTACTCCCGGACGACGGCAGGCGATCTCCCCCTGCTCTTCATCGGCACGACCAAGCCCGCGGTCAACGGCACCAACCCGCCCTTCGTGACGCTGGGTTCGTCCCAGCTCTCCTGGCTGGACAGCACGCTGAAGTCGCATGCGGACAAGCCCTACGTACTGATCTTCAGCCACCACGTCCTGCCGGGCTCGGTCTCCGGCACGACGGGCCCGGACGCCGCCCGCTTCTACGACCAGGACTTCGTCGACGAGGCGGACCTGCTGACCATCCTCGGCGCCCACCCGAACGTCGTCTTCTTCTCCGGCCACACCCACTGGGACCTCAACCGCTCCGACTGGGCGGCGAAGAAGATCGTCGAGGGCGGCGACCCGAAGGGCTTCACCGTCGTCAACACCGGTTTCATTCAGACCATGTACGGCCCGGACGGCAACGGCGGCGAGAAGCCGGGCTCGGGAGCGGAGTCGCAGGGCCTGCGCGTCCTCCTCGGAGCCGACGGCAAACTCACCGTCGAGTCACGGGACTTCAAGGCCAACAAGCTGATCCGCACGCTCGCCGTCTGACGGCGGCAGGCACGGTCGCCGCCGCCTTGCCGAGTGGCGGCCTCGGCGGCCCGGACGGACAGTTCCTCAAGAATCATCCGGGTGGGGTGCCTCGCCGGTTCCTCGCGGTCAGATGACCGAGCAGACCCTCGGCGGCCGGGTAGGGCTGCTCGCGGGGGAGCAGCCGGGCGGCACCGTCGAGATCGTTCTCGCGTACGAGGGTGTGGACGGCCCTGGCCTTCTCGGTGACGTCCGTGATCGACACCGTCCACTCGTCGGCGTAACGCCGCGCGGCATCACCCGCGAGCCCCAGCTGAAGTGAGCGGTGCGGGAGGGGGTTGAGGCGCAGGTCGCGCTCCGGATCCCACTGGACCCGCGCCGGCGCCCGCCGCAAGTCCCGCTTCCAGGAGCCCTGGTCGGGGTGCAGGCCAGGAAGGTAATGCGAAAGGCACGCGTTCCGCAGCGCCCACTCGAATCCCTCACGGGCGATCTCGACGGCCAGGACGGTCTCCTGGTTCTCCTTGGCGGCCCACCCGCAGCGGTACATCATCCACAGGAACGAGGGCTTGACCCAGGTCATGCGGTCCCGTTTCCACGCGGCGGGGAACCGCCCGTCTCGTGCCGCCGCCTCGCCGATGGCGGGGGCGTACGCCTGGTAGACGGTGACCGTCGTGGCCGTGTACTGGGCGCGGATCTGGTGGGTCGGGGGTGCGGTGGCGTCGACGGTGTCTGTGGCGTTCATGGGGGTCAGCGTGCAGGGAGACGACTCCGTCCGCCAGTGGATTGTCGGTGGTCGGCGCTACCGTGAAGGTGTTGGTTCGTGGTGGGCGGTGAGATGGAGGAGGCCTGGTGGACGCTGAGTTGACCGCATTGGCGGCGGCGGGGGCTACGGCTCTTGTGCAGCAGATGGTGACCGATGGGTGGGGGCAGGTCAGGGGGAAGGTCGTCGGGTTCTTCTCGCGGGGGCGGGAAGGGGACGAGGACGTCGTCGAGGGGGAGCTGGAGGAGGCGCGGGCCGAGCTTGCCGCCGCTCGGGACAGTTCTGATGAAGAGGCCGAGGCGGATGTGCTGGCCGAGTGGCGCGGGCGGATGCGGCGTACGTTGCGGGCGGATCCCGAGGCCGCCGGTGAACTGCGGGCGCTGCTCGACGAGTTGGCTCCCCAGGGGGAGCCGGAGCGGCGGGGCGATGTCTACAACACCATCAGTGGTGGGGTGCAGAGCGGGTTCGTGATCCAGAGCGGGTCCATCGGGCAGGTGCGGAAGGGGTGAGCCTGCGAGGTCGTCGAGGGTGGCGCCGGGGGCGTCAGCTCCGGCTTCCGGTCGGGTAGCTCCCGCTCCCGCTCCCGCTCCTGGTCGGCGTCAAGGCGTACGTCCTGCTGTTCTGCCATGCGCCGTTCCTCTTCACTATCAAGTGGACCTCGCCGACTCGGGCTCGGAGAGGGAGGTGCGGGGCTAGTTCGGACTGCAGGGTGTCGTACGCCGTCTCGTACGTCTTCGGGCCCTCGTGGTTCGCGATCGTCAGGTGGGGGTCCAAGCCCTCGGGGCCGAAGATGCCCCGGTACGGGATCGCCTCCGGCCAGCGGGTGGTCAGCGCCTGAGTCAGGGCTTGTATGGGGTCCGGCGGGGCCGGGGGGAGGTAGAGGACTCCGGGGTAGCGGCGGAACTCCGTGAAGTCGAGGGTGAACTCGGGGTGCGCCGTGAACAGGCGGCTCAGTTCGGCGTCGGTCGACTTGTCGATACGGGACTCGTGGAGGAACGGGTACAGGACCGTCACGTGCGCCGGGAAGTCCGCCCGCACCAGCTGGTCCGCCTCGGGGACCTTGATGGTCAGGGCTGTCTCGCCGGGGCGGTCGGGCCAGCCGGATTCCTTGCCTGCCGGTTCACCTTCCGGTTCTCTCTCCGGTTCCTTTTGCGGGTGCTGTTGCGGTTCTTTCCTCAGGTTCTTGTTGCGCACACCGCAGCATCACATTCGAGCGTCACATCGTGGAAACGTGGCAGCGGGCTCCCCGCCCTGGCCTGAACCCGCTGCACCTGTACGAGCGTCAGAAGTCCACGCGGGTTCGGTCGTCCAGGCGGGCCACCGAATCCTGCGCGTACAGCTTCTCGTAGTCCGAGCGGATCTCCTCGATCTGCGGGTCGCGCTTGCGTGCCTCGCTCGTCGGGTACAGCAGGATCAGCTCGTACGAACGCTCCCGCTCGATCTTGCCGTTCGAGTCGCGCCACTGGCCGCGTCCGTCCTGCACGGTCAGTCCATCGGGGAACGACGGCGTCACCTCGTCGTCGATGAACGCCATGAACTGCTCGTCTGTCACATCGGGGCCGCCGTCGGGGCGTTCCGTGCCGAAGAAGAGGCGGGTCTCGGTGTAGGCGTCGCCGCGCGCCACCGTCGCCGTCCTCGGCGTCGTCCGGGTCGGGGTGTCGGCCGTGTCCAGCGAGGCGTAGGCGGCCGGTGCGCCGACCGCGAGGACCGCCGTCGCGGCGGCGGCCACGGCGAGACGGGTGCGGGAGACAGGGGAGAGAGTGATCGGCATGGCGGCGTGAGCCCTTTCTGCGGGGGGTGGAGAACGCTTCTGCGGGGGGTGGAGAACGCTGTGGAGCACGCTGGGAACCTCCGCGGAACACGGAGATCCACAACGGTGGCAGACAGTAGCGGACTCGTGACGCCCATGGACCGTCCCCGCCCGCGCCCGGCCGGATATCTCCCCCCTCCCGGCAATCGGCCGTCTTTCCAACGGTCACTCAACTCCCATACTTTGCTGAGGACTTGACCGTGTGGCGGTAGGGAGCAGTGGACATGAAGGTGCATTCGAGAGGGGCGGGACTCGCGGCGGCCGTCGTCGCGGCGGGCGCGCTCGCGCTGGGTGCCGCCGGTGGCCCCGCCCAAGCCGCCCACGCCGACCGCGCCGACCGCGCCGACCGCGCCGTCTACGAACCCGCACCCGCGTCCCCGTACTCCTCGACCACCGGAGTAGGCGTCCACAACGCCTACGAGAAGGCGAAGTACCCCTACTTCGCCGACGCGCTCGACTCCGGCGCGGGGATGCTCGAACTCGACGTATGGACCAATGTGTTCGGCAGCGGCTGGCGCGTCTCGCACAGCAATCCGCTCGGCAACGACAACAACTGCGAGAACGCCGCCACCGCGGCCGAACTGCGCACCAAACCGCGCGACCAGAGCCTCGCCGGCTGCCTCGCGGACATGCGCAGCTGGCACGACGCGCACCCCGGACACCGGCCCATCCTGGTGAAGGTCGAGCTGAAGGACGGCTTCCAGGCGAAGAACGGCCGCGGCCCCGCCGACCTCGACGCCCTCCTGGCGAGCAAGCTCGGCGACGCCGTCTACCGCCCCGGCACGCTGACCGGCGGACACGCCACCCTCGACGAGGCCGTACGCGCCGACGGCTGGCCCCAACGGAGCGCACTGGCCGGGAAGTTCGTCGTCGAGCTGATCCCCGGCACCGTCGAACAGGGCAACCCGGCGGACACCCTGTGGACCGACCGCGAGTACGCCACCCATCTGCGCGACCTCGCGGCAGCCGGCCGCCTGGGCGAGGCCGCCGCCTTCCCCGCGGTGCTCGGCGCCGAGCCGGGCGATCCGCGCGCCCGGTACCAGGACGCGGCGATCAGGCCCTGGTTCGTGCTGTTCGACGGCGCCGCCTCCGCGTACGCGGGCGGCGGCATCGACACCAAGTGGTACGCCGACCGGCGCTACCTGGTCGTCATGACCGACGCCCACAACGTCGCCCCGGCCATCGACTCCGTCAACCCGACCGAGACCCAGGCCCGCGACCGGGTCGCCCTGCTCGCCCGCGGTCACGCGAGCATCGTGTCGTCCGACTGGTATCCGCTGCCGGGGGTGCTGTCCACGGTGCTTCCGCGGGGCTGACGGCAGCCTGTCACGTACGCCGAAATCGCGCGGGCGACGTGCGCGCGTGTCGCGTGAAGTGCCGGTTCAGACGGGACTGGTCTCGCGTGACCCGGTCAGAGTGCGGAGCTAGCGCTCGATCCGGATCCACACCGGCGCATGGTCCGAACCCGCCGCGTTCCTCCGCACCGCCGGATCCTCGTCCTCGGCGAGCGACGGCAGCGCGGTCGGTGCGGCGCCCGGTACGCCCGTGCCCGCCTCCTTGACGTAACCGAGGAGCTTCTTGCTCAGCAGGATGTGGTCGATGAGTTCGCGGCGGCCCGCGTGGATCCGGGAGAAGCGCCGGTCTGCGGGGATCAGCGGGGCCACGTTCCACAGCCGCCGCGCGTCGCCCTTGTCCGGCTTGTCGAAGCCGGGGGTGCCGATCTCCGATCCCGGCGGGCCCAGGAGGAGCTGCGTCGTCGCCGACGCGACCTCGTCGTTCAGGTCGCCGAGCACCATCACCTCGTGCAGGCGGCCGTCGCCGTGCAGCATCCGGTCGGCGAGGAAGCGCACCACGGTGGCCTCCGCCGCACGCCGGTACAGGGCGTAGGCGCCGTAGCGGGCCCGCTCGCCCTCGTCCTCGGGCTGGAAACGGCCGCCCGGATACGACAGGAGTTTCGACTTCAGGTGGCAGACCGCCGCCTCGAAGAAGAACGCGCGCGTCGACACGCTCACCGCGAGTACGCCGCGCCCCGACCGCGCCACGGGGCGGCCCGAGTCGTCGGCCTGCACCGGGCGCATCGGACCGGGGAAGCAGTTCTCGTCGGCGACGACGGACATCGGCAGGTCGGCGAGGAAGCCGACCCGGATGCCCCGGTCGTCCGCGTGCTCGGAGAGCAGCACGTTCCAGCGCTCCCCGAGCATGCCGGCCAGATCCTGCACGGCCTCGGGGTCACCGACCTCCTGTACGCCGAGGACACTGGGTCGCAAGGCCTTGATCGTCGTCGCGAGCGAGGCCAGCTTCGCCTCGTACGCGGCCTTGTCCTTGGGCCCGAACCTGCCGCCGGGCCGGTAGAGGTTCTCCAGGTTCCAGGTGCCTAGGAGCATGGCGGGCTCCAATTTTCCGTACGGGAACGCCGGTTGATGTCACGGGTCCGCCGGTGACGTCGCGCGTTCGTCGGTTGACGTCAGAGTGCTCGCGAAACCGGCGACGTGACAGGGCACGGGATGCGCACTCCCCGTACCGTGAAGAGATGACGCCGCCTCCCGCGCAAGGCCCCGCCGATCTCGTCGTCACCGGCTGCACCGCCCTCGTCCATGACGCGGACGAGACGATCCGCTTCCGTGCGGACGCCGCGATCGTCGTCCGGGACGGGCTGATCGACTCCGTCACCACGAGCGAGGCCGTGGCCGGGCTGGCCGCCGCCGAGACCGTCGACGCCCGCGGCCAGGCCGCCCTGCCGGGGCTGATCAACTGTCATACGCATACCCCGATGGTGGCCCTGCGCGGCCTCGCGGAGGATCTGCCGGCCCACGAGTGGTTCAACGACTGGATCTGGCCCATCGAGTCCAATCTGACGGAACGGGTCGTCGCGCTCGGTGCCCGCCTCGCCTGCGCCGAGCTGATCCGGGGCGGGGTGACGTGCTTCGCCGACCACTATTTCGCGATGGACGCCGTCGCCGACGCGGTGACGGACAGCGGGCTGCGGGCCAACCTGGGCGCGGCGTTCTTCTCCTCGCAGGGGCCCGAGGGGCGGGAAGCCTCCCTGGAGTTCGCGCTCCGGCGCCAGGGCGATGCCGACGGCCGCATCACCACATCCCTCGCCCCGCACGCGCCGTACACCGTCGACGACGCCGACCTCGCCGCGACCGCCCGACTCGCCGGGGAACACGGACTGCTGGTGCATCTGCACGCCTCGGAGAATGCCGAGCAGACCCGGAACAGCCTGGACCGGAACGGCCGTACGCCCATCGAGGTGCTGCACCGCACCGGACTCCTCGACGTCGACGTCCTCATCGCGCACGGCACCGGCATCCTCGACCGCGACCTGCCCGTGCTGCGGCAGGCCACGGGCCGCGTCGCCGTCGCCTCCGCACCGCGCGGCTACCTCAAGTTCGGCTGGGACACCACACCCGTACGCGCCCTGCGCGACCTCGGCATCCCCGTCGGCCTCGCCACCGACGGGGCCGCGTCCAACAACTCCCTCGACGTGTGGGAGTCCATGGCGCTCACCGCGCTCGTGCAGAAGTCCACCGAGCGCGACCCGCGCTGGCTGACCTCCCGTCAGGCGCTGCACCACGCCACGCTGCAGAGCGCGCGGGCCGTCGGCCTCGGCGAGCAGATCGGCAGCCTCGCGCCGGGGCGCCGCGCCGACATCGTCCTCGTCGACCTCACCGGGCCGCACACCCAGCCGGTGCACGACCTGGCGGCCACGCTCGTGCACAGCGCCCGCTCGGCGGACGTCCGCACGACGATCGTCGACGGGCGGGTCCTGATGCGCGACGGGCGGCTGCTGACCCTTGATGTGCCGGAGATCGTAGGGGAGTTGACCGCCGAGCTGCCCGCGCTGATCGACCGCAGCCACGGCAAGCGCATCCAGGACTACCAGGGCTGACGACAGGCTCCGCAAGGCCGCTGCCTAGGGTGGGGGCATGCCGCACGCACCGCAGCCGGACCCCGCCGAAGGACTCGTCGACGACCCGTACGCCGGGTACGCGCGGCTGCGTGACACCGCCCCCGTGCACCGCGTCGCGGGACCCGACGGCAGCCCGGCCTGGCTGGTCACGCGGTACGACGACGTCCGCGCCGCACTCGCCGACCCCAGGCTCTCGCTCGACAAGAGCCATGCGCTGCCCGGCGGTTACCGGGGCTTCGCGCTGCCGCCCGCCCTGGACGCGAACCTGCTCAACATGGACCCGCCGGACCACACCCGCATCCGGCGTCTGGCCACCAAGGCGTTCACCGCGCGCCGCGTGGAGAGCCTGCGCGCACCGATCCGGCGCACCGCCGACGAACTCCTCGACGCCGTCGAGCCGTTGGGACGCGCCGACCTCGTCGCCGGCTACGCCGCCCCGCTGCCGATCACCGTCATCTGCGACCTGCTCGGCGTCCCCGGGGACGACCGGCCCGACTTCCGCGCCTGGACCGACGCCCTGGTCGCGCCCGACCCGGCACGGCCGCAGGGCGCCAAGGAGGCCGTCGTCGCGATGCTCGGCTTCTTCACCCGGCTGCTGGCCCAGAAGCGCGAGAGGCCCGCCGACGATCTGCTGTCGGACCTCATCGCCGTACGGGACGAGACCGTACGGGACGAGACCGTAAGAGACGAGCGCGCAGGCGAAGGCGGCCGGCTCAGCGAGGACGAGTTGATGTCGCTCGCCTTCCTGATCCTCTTCGCCGGGTACGAGAACACCGTCCAGCTCATCGGCAACGCCGCCCTCGCCCTGCTGCGCCACCCCGACCAGCTCGCGGCCCTGCGTAAGAATCCCTCCAAACTGCCGCGTGCCGTCGAGGAGTTCATGCGGTACGACGGTCCAGCTCTGCTCGCCATCCGGCGCTTCCCGCTGGAGGACGTCACCATCGGCGGCGTCACCGTACCCGCGGGCGAGACCGTGCTGCTCTCGCCGTCCGCCGCCAACCGCGATCCGCGCCGATTCGCCGACGCCGACCGCCTCGACATCGGCCGCGACACCACGGGGCAGCTCGCCCTCGGCCACGGCATCCACCACTGCGTGGGCGCGCCCCTCGCCCGCCTGGAGACGGCAACCGCGCTCGGCGCCCTCATCGAACGCTTCCCCCGCCTCGCGCTCGCCGTGCCCCCGGAGGAACTGCGGTGGCGGCCCTCGACGCGGGCCCGCGGTCTGCTCGGACTCCCGGTCACCTTCTAGGCGTTCAGGTCAGGCGCCCAGGCCGGACTTCGGGCCACTGACCAGGCGTAACAGAAAATCTCAAACTTTCTTCGCGCAGACCGATGAGTTCCGGTGAGTGCTCGGGTCACACCTCCGAAGGCACGGATCCGACGTGCGGATCCCGCAGGAGGGACTGAGGGACCATGGGACTTCCCGACATCGTCACGCGCGAGGAGTGGGTCGCCGCGCGCGCGGAACTGCTCGCCAAGGAGAAGGCCGAGACGCGGGCGCGCGACGCGCTCAACGCCGAGCGGCGCAGGCTTCCCATGGTGGAGATCGAGAAGGAGTACCTGTTCGACGGATCCGACGGCAAGGCGACCCTGTTCGACCTCTTCGACGGGCACGCCCAACTGATCGTCCATCACTTCATGTTCGCCCCGGAGTGGGACGCGGGCTGCACCAGCTGCTCGGCGTTCCTCGACCAGATCGGGCACCTCGCCCATCTGCGGGCCCGCGGCACCAACTTCGTCACCGTCTCCCGCGCGCCGTTCACCAGGATCCTGCCCTTCAAGGCGCGCATGGGCTGGACGGTGCCGTGGTATTCGTCGAACGGCGACGACTTCAACCACGACTTCCACGCCACCCTCGACGAGGACGGCCACTCCGTCGACGTACCAGGTCTGAGCTGCTTCCTGCGGGACGGCGACCGCGTCTTCCACACGTACTCGACGTTCGACCGGGGCACCGACTGGGTGGGCTCCTACTCCAGCCTCCTCGACCTCACCGCCCTCGGCCGGCAGGAGGAGTGGGAGGAGCCGAAGGGGCGGTCGTCGGCGCTGGGCGCTCCGGCGGGCAGCGGGCGGGTGCGGTATCACGACGAGTACGAGGACTGACGGGTACGAGGACTGACGGGTACGAGGACTGACGGGTACGAGGGCTGACGAGTACGAGGACTGAGGTACCGATACAACTCGGTGTCAGGTACGTCACGTTGTGAGTCCTTCTCGCCCCGCGGCGCGTTCTACTCCCTGAGAGTCCTTTGCGGGACTGCCGACGGGGGAGCAGGAAGACGACGATGACGACAACGACGATGAACAGCCGAGTGGTACTGGGACGCTTTCCGGCCGGCGGGCCGCGCGGATCGTGGCCCGCGGAGGAGTTCGCACGGGCCCGCCGCATGGAGGGGCAGCCGGCGGAGGTCGTCATGGACCTCGCGAGCGACGCCTTCCTGGTGATCGTGCGGGAGCCGGAGCCCGCCGCCGCGTGAGCCCTCGCGGCGCCGTGAACCGAAGCTGATCCTGCTCCGGTTGCGTACGTCCTGTGGTGACTTGCAACCCCGGGCAACTGTTGCCGGTCGGTCCGGGTCGCAGTGCGATACCCCATGCACGCGACTGAGCACCGCACAGGCAGAGGGGTTCTTCCGTGACCGACGCACTCCGGACATCCCGAGCGCCCCGCGAGCATGGTCTCGACCAGCCCGCGCTGCTCGACGCGTACCGCACGATGCGTACGATCCGTGCCTTCGAGGAGCGGCTCCACGAGGAGTTCGCGACCGGCGACATCCCGGGCTTCGTCCATCTGTACGCGGGTGAGGAGGCGTCGGCGGCCGGGGTGTGCGCGCATCTCGACGACGAGCGCGACGTCATCGCGTCCACCCACCGGGGCCACGGCCACTGCATCGCCAAGCACGTCGACGTGAAGTCGATGATGGCCGAGATCTACGGCAGGGCGACCGGATCCTGCCACGGCAAGGGCGGCTCCATGCACATCGCCGACCTCTCCAAGGGCATGCTCGGTGCCAACGGCATCGTCGGCGGCGGTCCGCCCCTCATCTGCGGTGCCGCGCTCGCGGCGAAGCTGCGCGGGGACGGCGGTGTCGGCGTGGCCTTCTTCGGTGACGGCGGCAGCAATCAGGGCACCACGCTCGAATCCCTCAACCTCGCCTCCGTCTGGCGGCTGCCCGCCGTCTTCGTCGCCGAGAACAACGGGTACGCGGAGGCCACCGCGGCCGGCTGGTCCGTGGGCGGCGGCTCCATCGCGGCCCGCGCGGCGGCGTTCGGGATGCCCGGCAGGACTGTCGACGGCTTCGACTTCTTCGCGGTGCACGAGGCGGCGGGCGAGGCGGTCGACCGGGCCAGGAACGGTGGCGGGCCCACCCTCATCGAGGTCCAACTCACCCGGTACTACGGGCACTTCGAGGGCGACCAGCAGAAGTATCGGGCCGACGAGGTGCGCCGCGCCCGCGCCGAACTCGACTGCATCAACCGCTTCCGGGAGCGGGTCGCGGACGACGTCTCGGCGGCGCGGCTCGACGCGATCGACGCGGAGGTCGCGCGACTGATCGACGAGGCCGTCGCCCAGGCGCAGGCGGCGCCGCCGCCGACCGACGCGGATCTGGGGACGGACGTCTACATCTCGTACCTCTGAATGTACGCGTGACGTGATTCGTGTGAGGGGAGTCGACCGTGGCACGCAGCATCAGCTATCGCGAGGCGATCGGGGAGGCGCTGGCGCAGGAGATGGAACGCGATCCTTCGGTCGTGGTGATGGGCGAGGACAACGCGGGCGGCGCGGGCGCACCCGGTGAATCCGACACCTGGGGCGGGGTGTTGGGCGTCACGAAGGGGCTCTATCCGCGCTTCCCGGGGCGGGTCCTCGACACGCCCATCTCGGAGTCGGCGTTCATCGGCGCGGCGGTCGGTGCCGCGACCCGCGGTCTGCGGCCGGTCGCCGAGCTGATGTTCATCGACTTCATGGGCGTGTGCTTCGACCAGATCTTCAACCAGGCGGCGAAGTTCCGCTACATGTTCGGCGGCAAGGCCGTCACCCCCGTCGTCATCCGTGCCATGTACGGGGCCGGGCTGCGGGCGGCGGCCCAGCACTCCCAGGCCATGTACCCCGCGTTCACCGCCGTGCCCGGACTGAAGGTGGTGCTTCCGTCGTCTCCGTACGAGGCGAAGGGGCTGATGATCCAGGCGATCAGGGACGACGACCCGGTGATCTTCTGCGAGCACAAGGCGATGTACGACGTGGTCGGCGAGGTGCCCGCCGAGAGCTACGCGATTCCCTTCGGCGAGGCGGACATCGTGCGCGAGGGCGACGACGTGACGGTGGTGGCGCTCGGGCGCATGGTGTCGGTGGCGTCCGACGCGGCGGCGGAACTGGCGGCTTCCGGGGTGGAGTGCGAGGTGATCGACCCCCGTACGACGAGCCCGCTGGACGCCGACACGATCCTGGAGAGCGTCGCGCGGACCGGGCGGCTGGTGGTGGTCGACGAGGCGTCGCCGCGCTGCGGGATGGCGGCCGACATCTCGGCGCTGGTCGCCCGCGAGGAGTTCGGGGCGCTGCGGGCGCCGATCGGGACGGTGACGCCGCCGCATACGCCGGTGCCGTTCAGCCCGGCGCTGGAGGACCTGTACATGCCGGACGCGGGGCGGGTCGCCGCCGCGGTGAAGTCGGCCGTCGACTGGAAGCCGTGAGGGAAGTTTCGGGAGCTCAGGGGGGATACCGGGGATGCCGGGGATGTCGCTCGTCGAGCGGGTCACCATGCCGAAATGGGGCCTGTCCATGAAGACCGGGAAGATCACCGAGTGGCTCGCGGAGGAGGGCGACGAGGTCGAGGAGGGGGACGATCTGGCCGAGATCGACACCGACAAGATCGCGGGCACGCTGGAGGCCCCGCGCGGCGGCGTACTGCGGCGGATCGTCGCCGGGGCGGGCGGTGAGGCGCCCGTGGGGTGCGTGATCGCGGTCATCGCGGCAGCCGACGTACCGGAGGACGAGATCGAGCGGGTGGCGGAACAGGCGCGGGAGCAGCTGGCGCGCGGCGTTCCCGCGGAGGACGAGGGCAGTCCCGTCAGTGGTCTCGCCTCGGTGCAGGGCAGGGCGATCGCGTACACGACGTCGGGGTCGGGGCCCGAGGAGATCGTGCTCGTGCACGGGTACGGGGGCGACAAGAACTCCTGGCTCTTCGTGCAGGAGCCGCTTGCCGCGCGGCACACGGTGTACGCGCTGGACCTGCCGGGGCACGGCGAGTCCGGCAAGGACGTGGGCGACGGGAGCCTGGGGGCGCTGGCGGACGTGGTCATGGGCTTCCTGGAGGCGCTCGGCATCGAGCGGGCGCATCTGGTGGGGCATTCGCTGGGCGGGGCGGTCGCCACGGCGGTGGCCGCGCGGGTCCCGGAGCGGGTGCGGTCCCTGACACTGATCTCGCCCGCCGGGTACGGGCCCGACGTCGACGCCTCTTATCTGCGGGGCTTCGCGGCGGCGGGGACGCGGCGGGAGCTGCGGCCGGAGGTGGAGAAGCTGTTCGCCGACGCGGGCCTCGTGACGCGGCAGCTGGTGGACGACCTGCTCAGGTACAAGCGCCTGGACGGCGTGGACGCCGCGCTCCGTGCACTCCTTGGCACGCTGCTCGACGAGGACGACGCACCGGCCCTCGACGTGCGGCCCCTGCTTCCGGAGTCCCTGACGGTGGCGGCGGTCTGGGGCAGCGCGGACCGCGTCCTCCCCCTCTCCAACGCGAAGTCCCTGGAGGGCCGGGTCTCCCTCCGGGTGGTGGAGGGCGCGGGGCACATGGCGCAGATGGAGGCGCCGGGGGAGGTGGTGGCGGCGGTGGAGTCGGTGGTGTCCGCCTGACGCGTGGGCGGGAGACAGGGGGCGGGAGGCAGGGGGCGGCGTCCGCGGGAGGGCGCCGCGCTCCCTCGCAGTCGTCGCCCCGGGTTTGAGGAGCCCCGCGTTCGATGAACCCCGCAGGGCCCTAAGCCCGTACCGGCCTGGACCAGCCCGGAGTCGTCCCCGTGGCCCTGCACAGGGCCAGGTACAGGGGGATCGGCGGGGTGTAGGGGACGCCGCCGTCCGATGGCGGCGGGGTGTGGATCAGGGACGGGGCGTGGAGGGCGTCCGGGATGATCGCGCCCGGTGCGTAGTAAGAAGGGGACGGCCACTCCAGGGCCACGTCGGAGTCCGCGGGGACGATCCACCACCAGCGCGCCCCGTCGACGTCCTCGTACACACACCCCACCCGCGGCAACCGGGCCATCAGGAGGGGCCCGAGCCCCGCCGGCACCGCCACCGCGTCACACCCCAACGGCTGCGACATCCCCTCGGGCACGGCCAGCCGCGTCACCGGCGGCGCCACCGAGGCGACCCGCCCCCGCTCGAGCCGCACCAGCGTGTCCAGATCCAACGGCCGCCGCACTGTCACCGCGCTCACACACTCCCCGTCCTCACGCCCGCAATTCCGCCCACACCGTGGAGCCGACCCCGGCTCCCTCGTCCCGCACCCCCCACGCGCGGCTGACCGCTTCGACGAGGAGCAATCCCCTCCCGTGCTCGTCGTCGGGTCCCCGCCGGGCGGGGCGCGGCACACCCGACCCGTAGCCCTCGTCACGCACAGCTATCCGCAGCGTCCCCGGACGCGTGCAGAGCTCGCAGATGATCCGGTGGCTCGCGGTGTGCACGATCGCGTTCGTGACCAGCTCGGAGACGACGAGGGCGGCGGCGTCGCGCGCGTCCTCGCCTATGTCCCAGCTCAGCAGCCGGTCCCTGGCCAGCGCTCTGGCCTGCGCGGCCGAGCCCGGCCGCGGTGCGAGCGCGAAGCTGACGCAGAGCTCTGTGCCGTCCTCGAACCAGGCGTCGGCGGTATCGCCAACACGGTCCTCGGCGGCTGCGGCATGTAACGGCGCGGGCGGAGTCACGCCATCCACTATCGCCCCGCCGGGAACACCTTGGCAAGACCCACTCTGAAAAGTGCACAGTGGCGTGTTCCTCCGAGACGGCGCATGGCACACTGCTCGCAACGACTCCAGGTGCGGAGTGAGTTGGGGTTACGTGGAGTACGTGGAGGTAGGGCAGTGAGCGAACCGCGGTCCGCGCCGACCGTCGGACAGGTCGTTCTCGGTCGTCGCCTGCAGGACCTGCGTGAGCGCGCCGGTCTCAAGCGCGAGGAGGCCGCGCGGATCCTGCGCGTCGCCCCCGCCACGGTCCGCCGGATGGAGCTGGCCGAGGTCGCGCTGAAGATCCCGTACCTCCAGCTGCTCCTGAAGTCCTACGGCGTCGCGGACGAAGAGGCCGAGGGTTTCGTGCTGCTCGCCGAGGAGGCGAACAAGCCGGGCTGGTGGCAGCGGTTCCACGACATCCTGCCGGGCTGGTTCAGCATGTACGTCAGCCTGGAGGGCGCGGCCAGCCTCATCAGGTCGTACGAACCGCACTTCGTGCCCGGACTGCTCCAGACCGAGGAGTACGCCCGCGGCGTGATGCGCTCCGGGGCGATCGGCCAGACCAACCCCGACGACATCGAGCGGTACGTGGCGCTGCGCATGGAGCGCCAGTCGCTGCTCGCCCGCGCGGACGCGCCGCGCCTGTGGATCGTGATGGACGAGACCGCGCTGCGCAGACCCGTGGGCGGTCCCGATGTGATGCGCGAGCAGATCGACAAGCTGCTCGAAGCCGTCGAACTGCCTCATGTGACGCTGCAGATCGCGCCGTTCGCGGCGGGTCCGCACCCCGGCACGTACGGCCCGTTCGTGCTCTTCCGGTTCGCCATGCCGGAGCTGCCCGACATGGTCTACAGCGAGTACCTGACCGGCGCCGTCTATCTGGACGCGCGCACCGAGGTGGCGACCCACCTGGAGGTCATGGACCGCATGGCGGCGCAAGCCGCGACGGCACATCGCACAAAGGAGATCCTCCGGGATGTCCGCAAGGAGCTGTGAATGGATCGACACCGAGCCGGTACGCGACCCGGGTCCAAGCCCGGAGCGGGGTCCCGCCCCGAGTCCCGCGACGACTCCCGGATTTACAACGGCATGCCGGCCCGTGACCTCGGGAGCGACGGCTGGCACAAGCCGTGGAGCGGCGGCAACGGCGGCAACTGCCTGGAGGCCATGAAGCTGGCCGACGGCAGGGTCGCGGTCCGCCAGTCCGCCGATCCCGACGGCCCGGCGCTGATCTACACCCACGGCGAGATCAACGCGTTCATCCAGGGGGCGAAGGCCGGGGAGGCCGATTTCCTGCTGTCCTGATCTCCCGCGCCCTGATCTCCCGCCGCCCTGATCGCCCGCCGTCCCGGGCGCCTGGTCCCGCCGGCCCTACAGCCGCGACCACATCCTGCGCGGGGCGTCCACGAGGCGGCTCACCGCGACGACCGGCAGCGGGGGCTGCTGCGCACGGTCGTCGCGCAGCCGCAGCGCGTAGTAGACCTGCTCGACCGAGGGCGGACCCACCGCGAGATTGCGGCGCACCGCGGACTGCGACGAACCCTGTCCGGTCCGCACGAGATACGCGGCCGCCATCGTGCCCGTACGCCCCACTCCCGCGCCGCAGTGCACGAACACCGGGCCGGGTGCGGTGCGCACCACGTCCAGGAACCGGCGCACCTGCCGGGCCGTCGGCGTCTGGCCGTCGCGGATCGGCAGCCGTACGACGTCGAGCCCGGCCCTGCGGGGCGCGCCGAGCTGTGCCGCGCTCAGGTCCTCGGCGCGCAGATCGACGACCGTACTGAAGTCGAGCCGCGCGAGCCGCCGGTATCCCTCGGGCGACGGGGCGGCACCCCGCCACAGCCGCCCGACACTGTCCACCGGGCGGAAGTGGTGGATGCCGGCGACCGCGCCCGAGGGGGCGGGAGTCGTGCTGCGGGCCCAGGAGGAGAGGGCGAGGATGCCGAAGGTGCCGGTCGCCCAGAGCACCAGATAGCCGAGCGCGCAGCCGACCACGGCACGCAGACAGCGGCGGCGCAGGCCGCGGCCGCGCTGCTCACGGCGGGGGAGCGGTGGGAGCGGGGCGGTGCGGGGAACGGTCATGAGCGACCAGGGGGCCGGGGACGACGGGTCGTACTCGCAGGGTAACGCGTCGATTGCGCAAGGGAGTTGACGAGGAGCGGACGAGCTCCTCAGTCCTCGGCGTCCGCATCCGCGTCCCCGATGGCAAGCACCGTCAGACGCGTCTTGTCCAGGCCCGTGTCCTCCAGGCAGCCGCGCAGCCGCATCCGGTCGTGGCCGGTCAGCGCGGGCCGTACGACACCCGCGTACGTGTCGTCGCCGAGCGCGCCGAGGGAGGCGTGGCGCAGGGGCACGGAGGTGGAGTCGCGGCAGCGTTCCCAGACCTGGCGGGCGGCCAGCGAGCGGCGTTCCGCGGTGGCGTCGCCGCCCCGCATGTCGACGCGCAGGAGCACGGAGGTCGCCGCCGAGCCGCCGCGCTCCTCGGCGCGGGTCTGGGTGAGCTCGGCGAGGCCCACCACGAGCGAGCCCAGCAGGGCGGCGCCCACGGCGGCGACGGCCAGCAGCCGTACCGTGCCGCGCCGGTCGCGAGGAGCGCCCGGCGGTGGCAGGTCCTCCAGGCCGGTGCCGGGCGGCGGCGCCGCAAGGACGGCGAGGCGTCCGGCGAGCCGCTGCTCCGCGGCGGGCCGCGCGGTCAGGGCGGCGACGCGCTGCACCAGCCAGGCGAGACCGGAAAGGACCACTCCGGTGACCATCAAGACGGGCACGAAGACATACGTACGGTCGGCGGGGTCGTCGTCGAGCCAGCGGAAGCCCCGCGTCCGCGCCTCGGGCCCCGGATGCTCGGCCGCCCGCAGCCGGGCGAGGACGTCCTCCTGGCGCCGGTCGGCGTCCCGCAGCCGTTCCTCGACGCGGGCGATCCGGGCCAGCAGCACGGCGCCGAGCAGCATGATCTCGACGACCAGGAGCAACACCCCGCAGAGGATGGCCCGTTGCCACTGCCAGCGGTAGAGGTAGACGACCAGATACCCGGCCGCTCCCGCCGCTGCGGCCCCACCGAAGACGTACGCGAGGCGCCTCATCGCGGCACCTCGGGCAGCCGGGGGCGGCCGTCCCGGTCGGAGGGGTCGGCTTCGTGTACGTCCCCGGTTGTTCCGTCGAGGGTGAGCTGGGAGCCCGAGGGGAAGCGTCCCGTGGCGTCGGTGGCATCGGTGGCATCGGTGGCGCTGATGGTGGTGGGTGGGGCGGATTCCCTGGCGGCCCGGCTGAAGACGTACGCGAGGCGCCTCATCGCGGCACCTCGGGCAGCCGGGAGCGGCCGTCCCGGTCGGAGGGGTCGGCTTCGTGTACGTCCCCGGTTGTTCCGTCGAGGGTGAGCTGGGAGCCCGGCGGGAAGCGGACCGTCGCGTCCGTGGCGCCGACGACCGTCGGCAGGCCGAACTCCCGTGCCAGGACGGCCAGATGGGAGAGCGGGCTGCCCGTCTGGGCGACGAGGCCCGCGAGGCCGGGGAGCAGGGGCGCGTACGACGGGTCGAGGGTGCGTACGACGAGGACCGCGTCCGGCGGCCGTGTCCCCGTGCCGTCCCACGCCGTCCCGGCGGCCCGTCCGCCGGACACGCCGCGCCCGCCGTCGTTCTTGCCCCGCGCGGTCCGTTCCGCGACCACCGTGCCGCCCTCCGCGACCCGGAACGCGTCCGGCAGTCGCGCCGACACCGCCCGCGGCAGCCGCTCGCCGACGTCGCCCGGCAGCCGCCCGCCGGTGAGTGCGACCGTCAACTCCGTCCACCGCAGCAGCCCGACCCGCTCGGGCCCGTCGAGCTCGCCCCGTGCCACCAGCCGCCGGGCCGCCTCGCGGACCAGGCGTACCTGCAGCTCCTGCACCCAGCGGACGCGCAGCCGCAGGGCCTCGCGCGGGGGCAGGGCCGACGGGGGCGCGGGCGTCGCCGAAGGCGCGGTTTCGGCGTCCGGCAGTCGCAACTCCCCTGCCAGGCGCGGCGGAACGAGCGCCAGCACTGCCGGGTGCGCCGCCACAAGGCGGTGATCGGGCAGGCCCAGCGCCCGCCCCTCCGCGAGCGCCGCGAGGCCCGTGCCCGCCGCCGTGGCGGTGTGCCGCTCGGGCAGCAGGGACCCGCACAGGGCCTCCTGGGCGTGCAGGGAGACGAGGGCGGCGCGGGTCCAGCGGAGGGTGGACTCCAGGGCGGGGTAAGGGAGTTCGGCCGGAGGTGCCGTCTCGGCGAGCCCGCGGTCGATGTCCGCCGCCAGGTCGACGGCCAGTCCGGGGAGCGCCGCGGTCAGCCTCCCGAGCCGCCAGGCCGCGGCGAGCCGGCGTGCGCCCGGCGCCGGGTTGAGCAGCGCGAGCCCGCGGTGCGGGGGTGGCACGACGCCGAGGAGGCGCAGATCGGCGGCGGCGCGCCCGCCGACCACCGTCACGACGGGCGTCGTCCGCAGGGTGCGGCGCGGGGCGGCGGCCGCGATGTCCAGGGCGGCGGCGAGACCCCTGGCCATCGGCGCGACCCACAAGTCCTCTTCCAGGGGCTGGAGTTGATCCGGCAGGGTCTCCGCGACCGGGCCGGGGCCGAGCAGCCGGGCGCCGCGCGGCGGCCGGGCCGCCATCGCCGTGATGGGCCGGCTCTGGAAGAGCCAGAGCCGCCCGTCGCCGTCGAAGCCGAACTCGATGTCCTGGGGCCCGCCGAACACCTTCCGCGCACGCCGGGCGAGGCGGGCGAGACGGCGCAGCTCGGCCGGGGACAACAGCCGCTCCTGCGTGGGCGGTTCACTGCGCAGCACGCGACCGCGCGGGCCGAGCACATAGTTCACGCCGGGCTGCGCACCGCTGACGAGGGTGTCGGGACCGCCCCGCACCGCGCTCACCAGCATCCGGTCCCGCCGCCCCTCGACGGGGTCCGCGCCGAACAGCACACCGCCGACACGGGCGGTGAGCATCGGCTGGACGAGCACCGCCATCGCGGCCGTCGAACCGTCGGGCAACCGCGCCGAAGCGAGGACGGTGCGCACGGCATCACGGAAGGCGTCCCAGCCGCGTACGTCGAGCACCGAGGCGAACTGCCCCGCGAGGGACGACTCCTGGGTGTCCTCCTGAGGCGACGACGAACGCACGACCAGGGGCAGTGCGCCGTCCGCCGAGAGCTCGCGCCAGGCACGGCGCAGTCCGTCGGGGGAGCCGTCCGGGTCGTGCGGGGCGTCGCCCGCGTCGTGCGGGACGATGAAGCCGTGCGGGACGACGTAACCGTGCGGGACGACAAAACCGGGCAGTACGGGAAGTCCCGCTCGGGCGGCCCGCGCGAGGTGGGCGGCCTTGGAGCCGGTGAGCCCGACCCGCGCGGCCAGGGAATCGTGCAGCGGGACGGTCGGCAGCCCGGCGGCACCCCCCGTCCCCTGCTGCCTGCCCCTGCCGTCATAGGCGGGGCGTTCGCCGAGCGTCGTCATCAGGCACCCTCCAGGACCGGCCGCCAACAGGGGGGACGCGCTGGGGTGGCCCTGCGCCTGACGGCGGAACGAAGGATCTCGGCACACCGCCGAATCGCCCGGCCCCGCTTCCGCACACCGGCCGGACGGCGACATGCCTCCTCTGACAACGATCCCAACGCGGGGTCAATTCCCGGAGCGGGCCCGCGAGTCGACGCACGCTTCCGGTCAGGCCGTGGGGGGGGGCGGGCCTCAGACCGTCATCGGCCGGTCGTACGGGCCGATGGGCGCGGTGAGCCGCGTCGAGCCCGTCAGCCAGCGGTCCACCGCCGCCGCGACCGCGCGGCCCTCGGCTATCGCCCACACGACCAGTGACTGGCCGCGCGCCGCGTCGCCCGCCGCGAAGACGCCCGGCACGCCGGTCGCGAAATCCGCGTCGCGGGCCAGCGTGCCGCGCTCGTCGACCCGTACCCCGAGCTGGTCCAGCAGGCCGCCCGCAGGCCGCTCGGGACCGGAGAAGCCGAGGGCGAGCAGCACCAGGTCGGCGGGGAGCACCCGGTCCGTGCCGGGCAGTGGGCGGCGGTCCGCGTCGACCTCGGTCAGGTGCAGGGCGCGCACCCGCCCCGCCGCGTCGCCCGTGAAGCGCAGCGTCGACGCCGCGAAGAGGCGCGCGTCGGCGTCCGCCGCCGGTGCGGTGCCGAGCTGCCCGGCCTCCTCGTGCGCGGCGGAGAGCCGGTAGACCTTCGGGTACGTCGGCCAGGGCTCGGCGAGGTCGTCGCGGGCGTCGCCGGGCCGTGCGTAGATGTCCAACTGCGTGACCGACGCGGCCTGTTCACGTACCGCCGTGCCCAGACAGTCGGCCCCGGTGTCCCCGCCCCCGACGATCACGACATGCTTGCCGGCCGCCGACAGCGGGGACCGGTCGATGTCGCCCTCGCAGACGTGGTTGGCCAGCGGCAGATACTCCATGGCCTGCCGGATCCCGGCCAACTCCCGCCCCGGCACGTCCAGTTCACGCCACGCGGTGGCGCCGACCGCGAGCACGACCGCGTCATGCCTGGACCGCAGCTCGGCCGCGCCGATGTCCCGCCCCACCGTCGTCGACGTACGGAAGACCGTGCCCTCGTCCCGCATCTGCGCGAGCCGCCGCTCGACGTGGTGCTTCTCCATCTTGAACGCGGGGATCCCGTAGCGGAGGAGCCCGCCCGCCCGGTCGTCGCGCTCGTACACGGCGACGGTGTGCCCGGCCCGTGTCAGCTGCTGCGCCGCGGCGAGCCCGGCCGGTCCGGAGCCGACGACGGCGACGGTCCGTCCGGAATGCCGGTCCGGCGGCCGCGGCGGATTGAGCCCGTCCCGCCAGGAGCGGTCGGCGATCGCCGCCTCGACGTTCTTGATGGTCACCGCGGGCTGGTTGATCGCGAGGACGCAGCCCGTCTCGCACGGCGCGGGGCAGAGCCGCCCGGTGAACTCCGGGAAGTTGTTCGTGGCGTGCAGCCGGTCCGCGGCGGCCCGCCAGTCGGCGCGCGAGACGAGGTCGTTCCACTCCGGGATCAGATTGCCCAGCGGGCAGGCGTCGTGACAGAACGGAATGCCGCAGTCCATGCACCGGTCGGCCTGCCGCTCCACGATGGGCAGCAGGGCGCCGGGGACGTACACCTCGTCCCAGTCCTTGATCCGCTCGCCGACGGACCGGCGCGGCCATTCCCGCCGGGGGGTGGTGAGGAAGCCCTTGGGGTCGGCCATGGCCGTCTCCCTCGCGTGCATTCGCAGGCTCTCGCGTGCTTTCGCAGGCTTTTGGCCACCATACGTCGGGCCGGGCGGCCCGGCACTCGGTCACGTCGGGTCAGGTCGGTCGGGTGGGGTCAGGTCAGGTCAGGTCAGCGCCAGGATGAACGCCGCCGACGAGGCGAGTGCCGCGCCGACCCGGATGTGGTTCCAGCGGGTCCACTCGGCGACGTACGTACGCCAGCGGTCCGCGCTCTGCGGGGCCTCGGGGTCAAGCTTGGCCAGGGCGTCGTTGCGGGGGACGTTCGCCGCGACGGTCACCCCGAACGAGCCGAACAGATACAGCGCGCTGCCGAGCAGGATCTCGACGGTGCCCTCGTCGGGCCAGAGCACGAAGGTGACCACGGCGACGACCGCGCTGAGGCCCGCGGCGCCCATGAACACGGCCATGAACGCCGGGGTGACCGCGGCGACGTTGATCGACTGCATCGCGGCGATGCCCCGCGCCGGGGGCAGTGCGGCGAGGCCCTTCATCACGAAGGTCGAGAACGCGACGAACGCTCCGGCCACCAGGCCACTGGAGAGCGCGCCGAGCAGCACGAGCACGAAGTACGGTCCCTCGATCATGGCAACTCCCGCGTCAGATGTGGCAGCCGTCCCGGTGCCGGGCGAGCCGTGAGTCTGCATGGCCGGGTCGCCCACCACAAGTCAATTCCCTCGGGCGCCGGAAGGCCATGCGCGGGGCCCGCAGGCGCATGCGCGGGCGTCTGCGGGGAAGTGGGCCGCAGCCGGGGGCCGGGGGCCGGGGGCCGGGGGCCGGGGGTCGGGAGCCGGGAGCCCGAAGCCGGGAGTCGGGGGCTGGAAGCCCGAAGCCGGGGGTCGGGGGTCGGGGGCCGGGAGCCCGAAGCCCGAAGCCGGGAGCCGGGAGCCCGAAGCCGGGAGTCGGGGGCTGGAAGCCCGAAGCCGGGGGCTGGGGGCCGGGAGCCGGGGGCTGGAAGCCGGGTGGCTGGAAGCCCGAAGCCCGAAGCCCGGAGCCGGGTGGCTGGAAGCCCGAAGCCCGAAGCCCGGAGCCGGGGCCGGAAGCCCGAAGCCCGGAGCCGGAAGTCTCAGGCCGTCGCCCGGCCGGGCGGGGCGGTGCCCCAGCCGTGCAGCACCGCCTCGACCGCGGGGGTGATCCGGCGCCGGGCCTCCGCCCGTGGCACCCCGCTCATCAGGAGCCGGTCGTACGGAGTCTCCGTGTGCCGCACGGCCGCCACCACGGCCGCGGTCACCGCCGTACCGGACAGTGCGCGGCCCGCGGCACTGCGCCCCACCCGCCCGCTGCCCCGCACGGACGCGTGCGCGGCGATCGCGTCGGCCCGCTCCGGCGGGCATCCCGGAAAGAGGCGGCGTATCTCGGCGGCGAACGCGGCCGTGAAGCGGACGTCTTCCGCCGCCCGGCGCACCGCGTCCCGCGCCCTGCGCCGCGCCCGCGCCTCCGCGTCCGCGAGGCACCGCTCCTCGGCCCGCGCGAGCGCCGCCTCCTCGACCAGGACGCCCTGCCGCTCGTACCGGCTCCGGCGCCGGTTGAGGCGGACGACCACCGCCGAGAGGCCGCTGCCCTCGCGCGCCCTGCGGGTCAGCGCCGTGTCGCCGCGCGGCAGGAAGACGAGATGGCCGAGGTCGGCGCAGTCCAGGCAGTGTGGTTCGGCGTCCTCGACGACCAGCAGGGCGAGCGGCCCGCCGCGGCACTCGGCGCAGTGCCGCCGCTTCAGCGGCTGGACGGCGACAAGTCCCGGTCGGGAGGGCGGAATCGGCAGAGTCGGAGCCGGAGTCGGAGTCGGAGGCGGAGTCCGACTCGGATTCGGAGTCTGATTCGGATTCGGATTCGGCGTCGGGGGAGGCGGCGGAGGCGTGGCGTTCGGAGCCATGCCGACGTGATGCCCGCTCCCCGGCGCCGCGTACCGCGTCCGCCGCCCGGCATCATGGGGTGGGTGCGACTCGAAGCGATCACCTGGGAACGGCTCACCGAAACGCTCGCCGACCGGATCACGGACCTCAAGACCGCCGACGCGAGCCCCTGGCCCCGCGTCGCGTTCGACGGCGCGCCCGCGGGCAGGCCGGGCGAGCTGGCGCTCCGGGTCGCCGATGCCCTGCGGCTGCGCGGCCGTTCCGCGCTCGTGGTCGGCACGGAGGGTTTCCTGCGCCCCGCGTCGCTGCGTCTGGAGTACGGCCGCGAGGACGTGGAGGCGTACTACAGCGGCTGGTTCGACACGGGCGCGCTGTGGCGCGAGGTGTTCGGACCGCTGGACCCGGACGGGACGGGGCGCGTGCTGCCGGACCTGTGGGACCCGGCCGCGGACCGCGCGACCCGCAGCCCGTACGTCCGACTCCCGCCCGGCGGCGTCCTGTTGCTGCACGGTCCGCTGCTCCTCGGCCACTGGTTCCCGTTCGACCTGACGGTGCATGTCCGGCTCTCACCGGGCGCCCTGCGACGACGTACGGAACCGGGGGAGCGGTGGACGCTGCCGGCCTTCGAACGGTACGAGGCGGAGACGGATCCCGGCGCGGCGGCGGACGTGGTGGTGCGGGCGGACGATCCGCGGCATCCGGCGTGGAGCGGTTGAGCGGCTGAGTGGCTGAGCGGTTGAGCGGCTTGGCACGGGCGGAGGCCGCCCGGCGTGCGGACCCCGGTGGCCCCGGCGAGAATGAGGGGCGCCGGGACTAGCGGTGCCTCCGCGCCGCGCCGGCCCGTCCGGCAACGGGAGGTACCCATGACCACCGCCGGAGACATGATGCACCGCGGCGCCCAGTGGATCCCCGCACACGAGACCCTGGACCGCGCCGCCCAGCTGATGGCCCGCCTCGACGTGGGCGCGCTGCCCATCAGCGACGCGAACGAACGGCTCTGCGGCATCCTCACCGACCGTGACATCGTGGTCGGCTGCGTGGCGATGGGGCACGACCCGGCCAAGGTGACGGCGGGCGAGATGGCCAAGGGCACGCCCCGCTGGGTCGAGTCGAGCGCGGACGTCGGCGAGGTCCTGGACGAGATGCAGGGCCACCAGATCCGCAGACTCCCGGTCATCGAGAACAAGCGCTTGGTCGGCATGATCAGCGAGGCGGACCTGGCCAAGCACCTCACCGAGGAGCAACTGGCGGGCTGGGTGGAGAGCGTGTACGCGAAGGGCTGAGGCACCCCGCGCGCTCCGTGGAGAACCGGGAAACCGGCAGACCGGGAAACCGGGAAACCGGGAAACCGGCAGACCGGGAGACCGGGAGACCGGGAGACCGGGAAACCGGAGGAAGCTGCTACCGCTTCGCCGCCACCGAGAACGTCCCCTCGTCCGACACCCCGTACAGCACACCGCCCACCGCCAGCGGGGCGACGCCACTTGGCGAACGGTCGTCGACCGAACCGCCCTTGGCGGCCGTGAAGGAGGGCTCCGAGCGCCAACGCTCCTTCCCCGTACGGATGTCGACGGCGATCACGCTGGTGTCCGGCATCGTCGCGTACAGCGTCTCGCCGCGCACCGACGGCTCGCTGAAGATCCGCAGCTCGCGGGAGGTCGTCCACAGCGGCTTGCCGCGCTTGAGGTCGAGCGCGAGCACGGTCTCGTTGGCGTAGTCGAAGAGGTACATGGCGTCGCCGCGCACCAGCGGCGGCGCCTCCGGCTCGACCGCCCACGGGAAGTCGATGCCGCGCACGTCGCCCGACGTCAGGTCCTGGATGAAGAAGCGCGAGGACACACCCGAGTCGTTCTCCCAGCGTGCGAAGTACCCCTTGCCGTCCTGCACCGTGGCCAGCCACAGGTCGCCCTTCGGCGCCTCGACCGTGCCCAGCTTCCGGCCGGAGCGCGCGTCGAAGCGCGTGATGTCCGACGAGGCGCGGGCGGCGGAGCCCTTGCGCGCGGTGGTGCGCAGATCGGCGAAGACCGTGCCGTCCGGGCCCGCGTAGAACACGCTCGGCGAGTTGCTGGTCACCTCGTGGTGCCACAGTTCCTCGCCCGACCGGGGGTCGTACGCCGTGTACGTCGACGTCGGGGACTCGCTCAACTCGCCCTTGTGCACGACGAGTACGCCGCTGAGGAACTGGAACTCGGCGTGCGGGCCCGGCAGTCGCCACAGCCGCCGGCCGCTCACCGCGTCGTACGCGTCGACTCCCTGGGTGCCCTCCGCGCTGTAGGTGAACACCGTCCCCGCGCCCACGACGGGTTCGGTGACCGAATAGCCGTTGACGGACTTCGGGCGGTGCATCGGCTTGGTCCACTTGACCTTGCCCGTCAGGGGATCGAGCCGGGTCAGCGCTGTGGTCGGCGATGCGCAGTAGACGCCGCGCGCGTTCGGGGTGCAGGACTCCATCGAGGGCATCATGTTGTCGCCGTCCTTCTCGGCTGCGACATGCCAGGGCCGCCAGCCCGCGGGCAGGCCCGGCTTCGCGTCCGCGCCGCCGTCGGCCGGCTCCGGGCCACCGAACAGGGCGACGGAGGCGCCGATGCCGACGACGGCGACCAGGGCCACCGCGCTCGCGAGGATCACCTTGAACCGGCGCCCCCGGCGCGGGCGTTGCGGCGTGGGTGCCGTCGCGGGCAGGGCGAACGTGACGTCGGTCGCGGGTTCCGGCGCCGTCTGCTCCCCGGGAGGCGCGGGCTCCCGCGGCGCGCTCGGCTGCCCCGCCTCGTCGGGGAGCGCCGCAAGCGCCTCCAGGACCTGCAGCGGAGTGGGCCTGTCCTGCGGGGACTTGGTGAGGCAGGAGAGGACGAGGGGGCGCAACCGCTCGGGCAGCGCGCCCAGTTCGGGGTCGTTGTGCACGGTCTGGTAGGCGGCCAGATACGCGTTCTCCGCCTCGAACGGGCTGCGCCCCGTCGCCGCGTACACCAGGAGCGCGCCCAGCGCGAAGACGTCGACGGGCGGCCCCACCTCGCGCGGATTGCTGAACTGCTCCGGGGCCATGAACGGCGGCGAGCCCATCACCAGGCCCGTCTGCGTGCGCACATCGCTGTGCGCGGCGCGGGAGATGCCGAAGTCGATGACGCGCGTCATCCCGCTGTCGCCGCCGTCGCCCGCGTCGGACCCGGTGGAGTCGAGCAGCAGTACGTTGCTCGGCTTCAGGTCGCGGTGCACCACTTCGGCGCGGTGGATCTCCCGCAGCGCCTCGGCCAGCTCGCCGCCGAGCCGCTTCAGGGTCGGCCAGTCCAGCGGCCCCCGCTCCGTGATGCGCTGGGCGAGCGTGTCCCCGGAGACGTACGCCGTGGCCATCCAGGGCAGCGCGGCCTCCGGGTCGGCGTCCACGACCGGCGCGGTGAAGGCGCCGCTGACCCGGCGCGCGGCCGTGACCTCCTGGCGGAAGCGGGCGCGGAACTCAGGGTCGTCCGCGTACTGGGTGTGGACGACCTTGACCGCGACCGCGCGGCCCGACGCGGAGCGCCCGAGATAGACGACGCCCATGCCGCCGGTGCCGATCCGCGACTCGATCCGGTAGCCGCCGATCGACTCGGGATCATCCTCGCGCAGAGGCATCGGTCACCTTCCCCCAGTTCCCCCGGTGTTTGACATGGCCGTCACAGACTAGACGCCGGGCGCCGTGCGGTACTCGCCCGCGCGTCAGAGCCAGCCATTGCGGCGGAAGCCGCGGTAGAGCGCGAAACAGACCGTGGCGATCAGGCCGACGACCATGCCGTAGCCGTACTTCCAGTGCAGTTCGGGCATGTGGTCGAAGTTCATCCCGTACAGACCGCAGACCATCGTCGGTACGGCGATCACCGCGGCCCATGCGGTGATCTTCCGCATGTCCTCGTTCTGCGCGACCGTGACCTGGGCGAGGTGGGCCTGGAGGATCGAGTTCAGGAGTTCGTCGAACGAGGCGATCTGTTCGGTGGCGCGCTTCAGGTGGTCGTCGACGTCCCGGAAGTACGCCTGTATCTCCGGGGCGATGACCCGGATCGGCTGGGTGGACAGGAATTGCAGCGGGCGGCCGAGCGGCACCACGGCCCGCTTCAGTTCGAGCAGTTCGCGCTTGAGCTGGTAGATGCGGCCCGGATCGGCGCGCTCGCCCTCCTTGGCGAAGACCTCCATCTCGACCTGGTCGATGTCGGCCTGCACGGCGTCCGTGGCGGCGAGATAGTCGTCCACGACATGGTCGGCCAGCGCGTGCAGCACGGCTCCGGGGCCCTTGGCGAGCTGCTCGGGATCCGCTTCCAGGCCTTCGCGCAGCGGGCCGAGCGAGCCGTGCCGTCCGTGCCGGACCGTGATGACGAACTCCCGGCCCACGAAGACCATGATCTCGCCGGTGTCCACGACCTCGCTGGTCGCGGTCAGCTCGGCATGGTCCACGTAGCAGACCGTCTTGAAGACGGCGAACAGCGTCTCGCCGTACCGCTCGACCTTCGGGCGCTGGTGGGCGTGGACCGCGTCCTCCACGGCGAGCGGGTGCAGGTCGAAGAGGTCGGCGATGCCGGCGAACTCCTGCTCCGTGGGCTCGTGCAGGCCGAGCCAGACGAATCCGTCGCCGCTCTTGCGGACCCGCTCGACCTCCTCGACCAGGTCACGGCCGCCCTCCTGGCGGACCCCCTCCCGGTACGTCACGCACTTCACCACGGACGAGCCCAGCGGGGAACGGGCGGGGTGACTGAGGTCGACGCGGGTGTGCCTGCGCGTGAGGCGCGCGGCGCGCGCGACTCTTCTCAGGCCGCCCACCTTGCGAAGGTTCCCCACCTTTCGCAGGTTGCCTGCCATCGACATGCCTGGCTCCTCGTTCCGGTGACTTGGCGAGCAAGTCTGCCAGTACGAGGCGACAGTGCGGCCTGACCCTGGGGGAACGGAGGATTCCGCTCCGGTATGTCCGGGTCGGTCGTTCCGATATGCCCGGATCGGCCTCCCCGGAGTGGGCCGGTCAACTGGGATGATTTCGACATGACGCTCATCGACAGTCATCTCTCCGGAAAACGACCGGCGGGGGCCGCCGAGTCCGCCGAGGCCGACCGGCGCCGCGACGCCTTCGCGGCCCTCTTCGACCCCACGACCTTCCGGCACATCGAGCGGCTCGGCATCGGGCCGGGATGGCGCTGCTGGGAGGTCGGGGCGAGCGGCACCTCCGTCGTCTCCTGGCTCGCCAAGCGGGTCGGCCCCACCGGCCGGGTCCTCGCCACCGCGACGGACACCTCCTGGCAGACCTCCGCCGCGCGCTCGCCGATCGAGGTGCGCCGGCACGACCTGGAAACGGACGCGCCGCCCGCCGAGGGCTTCGACCTCGTGCACGCGCGCCTCGTACTCGGCCGGATGCCGGACCTGGAGCAGGCCCTGCGCTCGATGATCAGGGCGCTGCGCTCCGGCGGCCGGCTGCTGATCGAGGAGGCCGACCCCGCGCTGCAGCCGCTGCCCTGCCCCGACGAGCACGGCCCCGCACAGCAGCTGGCCAACCGACTGCGCCGCGCGCTGCTCACCCAGCGGGGCAACGACGTGGCATACGGCCGCGGACTGCCCCGCCTGCTGCGCGCCGCGGGCCTGCGCCAGGTGGAGGCCGACGCGTACTTCCCCCTGACGGCGCCCGCCTGCGCGGCCCTGGAGACCGTGACGATCCAGCAGTCCCGCACCTCCCTGACCGCCGCGGGCCTGGCCACGGACGAGGACATCACCACACACCTGGCCAGCGTCGCGACGGGCACGATGGACCTGGCGACGTCACCGCTGATCTCGGCGTGGGGGAAGAAGGGGTAGCTCGTAGCGGCCGGGCGGACGGGAGCAGGCGGGCCGGCTGATCCCGTCCCCTTCGGCCTGCCGCTCCCCGCATCCCTCAGGGCGCCGTCGACTCCGGCAACGGAGGCCTCCCGCCGATCCGTTCGACGGCCTGGGCCCCCGCCCTGCACCCTTCCGCCGCGGCCTCGCCGAGCCCCGAACCGCCGAGCCGGGACGCCAGGAACGCCCCGGTGAACGCGTCCCCCGCCCCCGTCGAGTCGCGCGGCTCGGCGGGCCGCGCGGGAACCGTGGCCCGCACCTCGCCGTCCCGCGCGACCAGCGCGCCCGCGGCGCCCCGCTTGACCACCACCGCGGGGAACTGGCGGCTCAGCTTCACGGCCGCGTCCGCCGCGTCCGGCAGACCCGTCAGGAGCCGTGCCTCGTCCTCGCTCGGCAGCAGCACGTGCACGCCGTCCGCCGCCGCCAGGAACGCGTCCACGCCGAGTTCGGCGAGGAACCCCGCCGACGCGGGATCCACGCTCACCGGCACGCCACGCGCGCGTGCCGACGCGAGCGCCGCCCCGGCCGCCGCCCTGCTCGGCCCGGCGAAGAACAGATACCCCGACAGATGCAGCCACCCGACACCGTCCAGGAGCGCGGGCGACCAGTCGGCCGCCGACAGGCGCAGGGAGGCGCCGCCGTCGCTCAGGAACGACCGCTCGGCCCCGGCAGCCCCGTCGACCAGACAGATCACCGTCCCCGTCGGCGCCCCCGGATCGACGACGAGGCGTGGACGTACGCCCGCGCGCGTGAGCGCCTCCTCGTGCCACGCCGCCGACTCCGCGCCGACCCGCCCCAGGAGCCGTACGTCCCCGCATCCCCAAGAGGCCGCCCAGGCGGCCGCATTGGCGCCCGCGCCGCCCGGCACCGTACGGATCGCCGCCGCCGTGTCGGTGCCCGGCGCGAGCGGAGCGCGATGCCGGGCCACGATGTCCGTGACGACATCACCCACGACCAGCAGCGCGCCGCCCCCAGGGCTCACCGCCCGGCCCACGCCGCGGCGATCCGCCCCGCGAGCCGTACGTTGCCGCGCACCGCCGCGAGGTTCGCCTCCAGCGACGCGCCCTGTGTACGGCGTACCAACTGGTCCAGGAGGAACGGCGTGACCGCCTGCCCCGTGATGCCCCGCTCGGCGCATTCCTCGAGGGACTCGGCGAGCACGCGCGCGTGGAGCGCGGGATCGAGCTGCTCGGACTCGGGGACGGGGTTCGCCACGATCAGCGCGGACTCCGGGCCGCCGACCGCGTCCTGGGCCCGCATCACCTGCGCCACCTCCGCCGGCGTACGCAGCGTCCAGTCCACCGGATGCCCGGAGTCGGTGAGATAGAAGCCGGGGAAGCGGTCCGTCCCGTACCCGGCCACCGCGACACCCAGGGTCTCCAGACGCTGCAGGGTCGCCGGCACGTCCAGGATCGACTTCACGCCCGCGCAGACGACGGTGAGCCGGGTCCGCGCGAGCAGCCCCAGATCGGCGGACTCGTCCTGGGTCACCGTCCACTCCCGGTGCACCCCGCCGAGCCCGCCGGTCGCGAACACCCGCACACCCGCGCGGGCGGCCAGCAGCGCCGTCGCCGACACCGTCGTCGCCCCGCTCGCCCCGGCCGCGACCGCGAGGGCGAGATCGCGGTGGCCCAGCTTGCGGATGCCGTCCTCGTTCGCGACCCGGTCCAACTGCTCCTTGTCCAGGCCGATATGAGGCCGCCCGTCCAGGACGGCGATCGTCGCGGGGACGGCACCCTCCTCGCGTACGACCTGCTCCAACTCGACCGCCACCTGGAGATTGCGCGGGCGCGGCAGCCCGTGCGCGATGATCGTGGACTCCAGGGCGACCACCGGACGCCGCTCGGTCACCGCCGTCTGCACCTCGTCGGACACCACCAGCACGGGCCTGCCTCCTGCCTGTCGGGTCTCCCTCTCATCCCTGGCGGGCGGCGCATCCCGTCAAACCCGTGGGGTACGGGGGACGACCCCGACCCTGCCGGATCCGCTCGCGGAGGCCCGGCTAGGGTGACCGGCCATGACCACGAATGATCAGGCCACCGCGTCTTTTGCCGTGCACATTCCGGATGCCGACCTCGAGCCCGAGCCGCTCGACCCGGCGCAGATCGTTTCCGGCACCCCGGAGGTCACCGGCAAGGTCCTGTGGGAGTCCGCCGACGGCAAGCAGCTGCGCGGCATCTGGCAGATCACGCCCGGCGTGGTCACGGACACCGAGGCCAATGAACTCTTCGTCGTCGTCAGCGGCCGTGCCACGGTCGCCGTCGAGGGCGGCGACGTACTGGAGATCGGCCCCGGCGACGCGGCCGTGCTGCGCGAGGGCGACCGTACGACGTGGACGGTGCACGAGACGCTGCGCAAGGCGTACCACATCACGCTGCCCTGACCCGCGCGGTCACGACTGCCGGGGTCCTGCGGGGTCACGACTGCCGGGGTCAGGACTTCTTGACCGCCCGGCGGATCGCGAGCCCCGCCATCGGCAGCAGCACACAGACGCCGATGAGGTTGAGCCAGCCGTAGCTCGCCTGCGCGACGATCAGTCCGGCCGCCGCGCCGCCGATGCCCGCCGCCGTGTTCATCGTCAGGTCCGAGAGGCCCTGCACGGCGGCGCGGGCGGGCCCCGGCACGGAGTCGGTGAGCAGCGCCGAGCCGGACACCAGGCCCGCGGACCAGCCGAGGCCGAGGAGGAAGAGACCGGCGGCGGTCTGGCCGTGGCTGGGCCCGGCCGTGCCGGCGAGCAGCGCGGCGCAGCACAGCAGCCCGACGGCGAGACCGATCACCGAGAGCCTGCCGAACCGGTCGGCGAGCCAGCCCATCACCGGCGACAGCGCGTACATACCCGCGATGTGACCGCTGATGACCAGGCCGACCAGCTGCAGGCTCGCCCCGTGGTGGCCCAGGTCGACCGGCGTCATCACCATGATCGAGACCATCACCGTGTGCGAGGCGGCCACCGTGACCAGCGCGAGCCGGGCCATCGGCGACGCGGCCACCGCGGCGATGCCGGCCCGCAGCGAGCGGCTCTGCGCGGAGTCGTCCTCCTGCGGGGCCAGGGCGCGGGCGGTGAGCAGCGGGTCGGGCCGCAGCAGTACGGCCACCACGATCCCGGCGACGGCGAAGATGCCGGCGGCGAAGAGGAACGGACCTGCCTCTTCCGGAATGGCGGTGCCGGCGAAGGCGCGGCTGGTGGGCGCCGCGATGTTCGGCCCGAGGACCGAGCCGATGGTGGTGGCCCAGATGACCAGCGAGATGGCCCGGCCGCGCCGCTCGGGCTCGGCGAGGTCGGCCGCGGCGAAACGCGCCTGGAGGTTCGCCGACGAACCCGCGCCGAAGCCCGCCATGCCGAGCAGCAGCAACGGGAAGCTCTCGACCACCGCGGCGAGCACCACGAGCCCCGCGCCGACCGCGCCGATCACATACGCGAGGACAAGACCGGGCCGCCGCCCGCGTGACGTCATCAGCGCGGCGAGCGGCAGCGAGAGCAGCGCCGTACCGGCCACGGACGCGGTGGGCGCGAGGCCGGACATCGCCTCGGTGCCGCTCACCTCGGTCGCGAGGACCGGGGCCAGGGCGATGCCGATCGGCACCCCGAGCCCGCCCAGTATCTGACTGGCGACGAGTACCGCGGTGGTACGGCGGCGCAGGCCGGGCAGGGCTTCCGGCGCGGGTATGTCAGGAGCGTCCAGGGTCGAAGTCACTGACGCAGTGTGCCAGCACGTCCGTACGCATGAAACAGGGTTCTCTTCATACGCGCGCAACACCGCCGCATCTCAGAACAGCGGCTGCGGCAGCACCCCCTCCAGCGCGAGCAGCTGCCGCTTGGTCTCCAGGCCGCCGCCGAATCCGCCGATGCCGCCGTCGCTCTCCACAACCCGGTGGCACGGCACCACGACCGGCAGCGGATTGGCGCCCATCGCCAGCCCGACCGCCTGGGCCGCGCCGGGCTGGCCGACGCGGCGGGCCAGGTCCCCGTAACCCACCACCGCGCCATAGGGGACGGCGGTCAGCTCGCGCAGCACCTGGCGGTTGAACCCGGAGATCAGCGACCAGTCGAGGGGCAGCTCGAAATCGCGCCGCTCGCCCGCGAAGTACTGGGCGAGCTGGCGTATGGAATCGGCGAGGAGCGGCGAGTCGGGTGCCTCGACCGGCTCGGCCCCGAGCCGGGAGCCGAGGCGGTCGAGCGCCCTGTCGCGCACCGCGTCCGTGGCGTGGAAGACGACGGTGACCAGACCCGCACCGGTCGCGGCGAGCAGCAGCGGGCCGATGTCGCTCGCGACCACGGCCCACACCACCCGCTGCCGGTCCTCCGGCGCCTGCGTGTCCTGCCCATTGGCGTTCATGCCGACCACCGTACGACCGGGCACTGACAACGCCCGGTCGCGGCGGCCGGTCCGCCGGGTGCCGCTACTCGGAGATCGCCCTGCGCACGACGTCCGGGGTGTTGGTGATGATGCCGTCCACGCCGAAGTCCGCGACGCGCCGCGCGGCCGCCGCGTCGTTCACGGTCCACGTGAAGATCTCCAGGGGCTTGCCGTGCGGCCCCTTGAGCGCGTGGATCGCGGCGACGTAGTCGTTGGATATCGAGCCGTGCGTCGAGTTGATCTGGTCGGAGAACTCGGCGTACTTGGGCAGGTCGGCCACGGCGGGCGTGCCGAGGAAGCCCGTCTTGACGTCCGGCCGCAGCGCGTGCACCGTCTTCACGCTCTCCGCGCTGAAGCTCTGGATGACGAGCTTGCTGCCGACGTGGTGCCGGTCGAGCCAGCCCGTCTTGCGGAGCACCTCGAGGCCCTGCTTCTCGATGCCCGGGTACAGCTCGGGCTTCTTGAACTCGAAGACGAGCTTTTGGTGGTTGCGCGAGACCCGGTTCATGTACTGCTTCAGCGTCGGCACGCGCTGGCCCGCGTACTTGGGGCTGAACCAGCTGCCCGCGTCCAGCGTGGCGATCTCCGCCGCCGTGAAGTCGGCCACCTTCCAGGGCGCGCGGTCGGGGAAGAGCTCCTCGACGTTCGTCGTCCGCTTCAGGGTGTCGTCGTGCATGATGACGAGCTCGCCGTCCTTGGTGCGCTGGACGTCGTTCTCCACCCAACGGAACCCCATGTCAGCCGCCTTGTCGATGGCTGAAAGAGTGTTCTCCGGAGCGTAGGCGGAAGCACCCCGGTGCGCGACGACCAGCGGTCTGTCGTGCCCGGCGGAGGACTGGGCGGACGTCTGCTCCGAAGTCCGGTCGTCGGCCTGAGCGGTGGAGGGGAGAGCGAGTGCACCGGCTCCAAGAAGAGCGGCGGTGGTGGCAGCGGCAACGCGTGCGTACAACGGAGTCTCCTCGCGATGTGCGGTCACGGACCGGATGAGAGTGACAGTCCACGGCCAACGCGAGACAGGTGCAGGATGGCCACAGGTTGAACGGAGACAACCGGGTCTCTTTCCCGGAAAATCGTTCGTACGTTCCGGCGTGGGCTTTACTCTCAGCGGCAGCCCACGGTCTTTCAGCAGACCGTCGGCTGAGGCCGGACGGGGATGTTCCCGGCCCATCGGGGATTACCGGGCGATCAGGTATCAGAGGCGGAAGGGCTACCGCGAATGCAGGGCACGGTCGACGGCTTCAGCTACGGAGCGGTCACACCCGTAGTGGCGTACCTCATGGCCTGTCTGGGCGGCGCGCTCGGACTGCGCTGCACCACGAGATCGCTCCTTGTCGCGCACTCCTGGCGGCCCGGCTGGCTCGCCCTGGGGTCGGCCGCCATCGGCTCCGGCATATGGACCATGCACTTCGTCGCGATGATGGGCTTCACCGTCAAGGAAGCCCCGATCCACTACGACAAGGCGCTGACCTTCGCGAGCCTCGCCGTCGCGATCGTCATGGTCGGCATCGGGATCTTCATCGTCGGCTACCGCGGCGCCACGGGGACGGCACTGTTCACCGGGGGGACGATCACCGGCCTCGGTGTCGCCTCGATGCACTACCTCGGGATGGCCGGAATGCGTCTACGCGGGACGCTGGAGTACAACACCCTCACCGTCTCCGCCTCCGTGGTCATCGCCGTCGTCGCCGCCACCGCGGCCCTGTGGGCGGCCGCACAGGTCAGGGGCTTCCTGTGGAGCCTCGGCGCGAGCCTCGTCATGGGCCTGGCCGTCAGCGGCATGCACTACACGGGAATGGCCGCGCTCCGGGTCCATCTGCACGGCTCGTCGGCCGCGCCCTCGACCGGCGACTCACCCGCCGAGCTGCTCGCGCCGATGATGATCGGCCCGCTCGCCTTCCTGCTCCTCGCCGGGGTGATCGTGATGTTCGACCCGCTGATGGTGATGGGCAAGGAGGACCTCAAGAACGCCGCCCAGGCGGCCCGCGCCCCCTACCCCGTCCCGCGCTCGGGCGACCGGCACGACCCGCGGGCCGGCCGCAGGCCCCCGCCCCGCCCCGGCTCCAGGGCCCCGCAGAGCTGGTGATCAGGCCCCGTTGTCAGTGCGGGGTCGTACGGTGGGTTCCATGCGGCCCGTATCCAAGATCGAACGCACGGTGGCGCCCTTCGAGGTCGTCAGCAACTACACGCCAAGCGGCGACCAGCCGGCGGCCATCGCCGACCTGGACCGGCGCATCCGCGCAGGTGAGAAGGATGTCGTCCTGCTCGGCGCGACCGGCACCGGCAAGTCGGCCACCACCGCGTGGATGATCGAGAAGCTCCAGCGCCCCACCCTCGTGATGGCGCCGAACAAGACGCTGGCCGCCCAGCTGGCCAACGAGTTCCGCGAACTCCTGCCGAACAACGCGGTCGAGTACTTCGTCTCGTACTACGACTACTACCAGCCCGAGGCGTACGTCCCGCAGTCGGACACCTACATCGAGAAGGACTCCTCGATCAACGAGGAGGTGGAGCGCCTGCGCCACTCCGCGACGAACTCGCTCCTGACCCGCCGTGACGTGGTCGTGGTCGCCTCCGTCTCCTGCATCTACGGCCTCGGTACCCCGCAGGAGTACGTGGACCGGATGGTCCCCCTCAAGGTCGGCGACGAGATCGACCGCGACCAGCTCCTGCGCCGCTTCGTCGACATCCAGTACACGCGCAACGACGTGGCCTTCGCCCGCGGCACCTTCCGGGTCCGCGGCGACACCATCGAGATCTTCCCGGTCTACGAAGAGCTGGCCGTCCGCATCGAGATGTTCGGCGACGAGATCGAGGCGCTCTCCACGCTGCACCCCCTCACCGGCGAGGTCATCAGCGACGACGACCACCTCTACGTCTTCCCGGCCTCGCACTATGTGGCGGGGCCCGAGCGCATGGAGAAGGCCGTCACCGGCATCGAGAAGGAGCTCGCCGAGCGCCTCGCCGAGCTGGAGAAGCAGGGCAAGATGCTGGAGGCCCAGCGCCTGCGCATGCGCACGACGTACGACCTGGAGATGCTCCGCCAGATCGGCTCCTGCTCCGGCGTCGAGAACTACTCGATGCACTTCGACGACCGCGAGCCCGGCTCCGCCCCGAACACCCTCATCGACTACTTCCCGGAGGACTTCCTCCTCGTCATCGACGAGTCGCATGTGACGGTCCCGCAGATCGGCGCCATGTACGAGGGCGACGCCTCCCGCAAGCGCACCCTGGTGGACCACGGCTTCCGGCTGCCGTCCGCGCTGGACAACCGCCCGCTGAAGTGGGAGGAGTTCCTCGACCGCATCGGCCAGACCGTCTATCTGTCGGCGACCCCGGGGAAGTACGAGCTCTCGCGCGGCGACGGCTTCGTCGAGCAGATCATCCGCCCCACCGGCCTCGTCGACCCGGAGGTCGTGGTCAAGCCCACCGAGGGCCAGATCGACGACCTGGTGCACGAGATCCGCACGCGCACCGAGAAGGACGAGCGGGTCCTGGTCACCACCCTCACCAAGAAGATGGCCGAGGACCTCACCGACTACTTCCTCGAACTGGGCATCCAGGTCCGCTATCTGCACAGCGACGTCGACACCCTGCGCCGCGTGGAGCTCCTGCGCGAACTGCGCGCCGGTGAGTACGACGTACTCGTCGGCATCAACCTGCTGCGTGAGGGCCTCGACCTGCCCGAGGTCTCCCTGGTGGCGATCCTCGACGCGGACAAGCAGGGCTTCCTGCGCTCCGGCACCTCGCTGATCCAGACCATCGGCCGCGCGGCGCGCAATGTGTCGGGCCAGGTCCATATGTACGCGGACAAGATCACCCCGGCGATGGAGCAGGCCATCGACGAGACCAACCGCCGCCGCGAGAAGCAGATCGCGTACAACAAGGAGAAGGGCATCGACCCGCAGCCGCTGCGCAAGAAGATCAACGACATCGTGTCGGCGATCGCGCGCGAGGAGGTCGACACCGAGGAACTGCTCGGCACGGACTACCGCAAGGCCAAGGAGGGCAAGGAGGGCAAGGCGCCCGTGCCCGCGCTCGGCGGTGCCAACGGCAAGGCGGGCAAGGCCGCCAAGGGAGCCAAGGGCAAGGCCGAGAAGGTGCCCACCGACCGGCCCGCCGCCGAACTGGCCGAGCAGATCGAGGAGATGACCGCGCGGATGCGCGCGGCCGCCGCGGACCTGCAGTTCGAGATCGCCGCCCGGCTGCGTGACGAGGTGTCGGAGATGAAGAAGGAGCTGCGGCAGATGAAGGAGGCGGGCCAGGCCTAGCGCGGCCTCTGAGAGGGCTGGAAACACCGTACTGGCTGGTGTGTTGCAAGAACGCCACAAAGTGCCGCCCATGGTGCGGCACCGTCAGTGGCTCTGCGTAGGGTGCTGGGCAACCGCACAGACTGGCGGTTGCCCAGGCAGTTCGAGAGGGGACAGCGCGTGACGGTCAACATGACCAAGGGTCAGGCCATCAGCCTGCAGAAGGACGACGGGGGCGCCCTGACCGCGGTGCGCATGGGACTCGGCTGGCAAGCGGCCCCGAGGCGGGGCCTGTTCGGCACGCGCACCCGCGAGGTCGACCTGGACGCGTCGGCGGTGCTCTTCGCCGACAAGCAGCCGGTGGACGTCGTGTTCTTCCGTCACCTGGTCAGCGACGACGGCTCGGTACGGCACACGGGTGACAACCTGGTGGGCGGCGCCGGACAGGGCGGCGACGACGAGTCGATCCTCGTGGACCTGCAGCGGGTCCCGGTCCACATCGACCAGATCGTCTTCACGGTGAACTCGTTCACCGGCCAGACGTTCCAGGAGGTGCAGAACGCGTTCTGCCGTCTGGTCGACGAGACCAACGGCCAGGAGCTGGCCCGGTACACCCTGGACGGCGGCGGTCAGTACACCGCGCAGATCATGGCGAAGGTCCACCGCGCGGGCACCGGCTGGCAGATGACGGCCCTCGGCAACCCGGCCAACGGCCGGACGTTCCAGGACCTGATGCCGTCGATCCTGCCGCACCTGTAGAGCACGCGACACGGCGCGCGGCACGAGTACGCACAAGGGCACGAGGGGGACGAAGGCGATGACGGCCGAGCTGGTCCGGGGGCAGAACCACCCGCTTCCCGGGACCCGTCTGGAGATCCGCGTATCGGTCGGCAAGCCGATCGTGGCCGGGGTCACGCTCAGCGACGACCAGGGCAAGGTGCGCGGCACGGACTGGGTGGCCCACCCCGGATCACCCCACCTGCCCGGGCTCGAAGTGCCCAAGCAGGCGGCGGCCGACCATCGCCTCGCCGTGGACCTGGACGCGGTGCCGGACACCGTGCACCGGGTCAACGTCCTGCTCGCGCTCCCCGTGGGCGTCGGGGGCCCGGTCAGCTTCGGCGCCCTCGCCGCCCCGTTCGTCGCGGTCACCGGACTCGACGGCTCCGAGGTCGCCAGCTACACCATCACCGACCTCGACGCCGAGTCCGCCGTCGTCGCCCTGGAGCTCTACCGCAGGCAGGACGCCTGGAAGGTGCGCGCCGTCGGCCAGGGCTATGCGGGCGGTCTCGCCGACATGCTCACCGACCAGGGCCTGCCCCAGGCCAGCGAGCTGGCGGCGACGATCAACGAGGCGGTGGCCCAGGGCCTGGCCCGCTCGGTCGCCGCGCCGCCGCCCCGCCCCTCGGACGAGGCCCGGGTGCGCACCACGGGACAGCAGGCCACCGGTTCGCCCGCCGGGGGCCCCGGCCCCGGCCCGGCGACCACCGGCCAGCCCGCGCAGCCCTCGCACCAGCCGGGCGACGCGGGAAGCGGCGCCACGGGCGGCGGCCCCGTCAACTACACCCATCCCGGCCGCCAGACGACCACACCGCCGCCGCCCCCGCCGAGCGCGGCCCCGGCCGAGCCCGGAAAGCCCGCCCAGCCCGTGGCGGGCGACGCGACGGGCTGGTCCATGGAGGAGCGGCTCTACAACCAGGTGTGGGGCATGTTCGAGGACCTGGCCCGCACCACGGCGGCGTACCGGAGCGCCGTCGACTTCGCCGAGTCCCGTATGGAGCAGGAACTCGACAAGGTCCTCTCCGACCCCCGCAGCCGCATCGGCAACACCGGAGACGCCGCGCGCGAGGCCGCCCGCACCAAGCACGGCCTCCTCGTCGACCAGGCGAGGGCCGCCCTCGACCGCGACCTGGCCCAGCTCGCCGCCGAGTCCGACGTCGTCGAGCCCGCCCTGCCCGCGGCGTACGCAGGCTGGGACAACCCGGTCTGGCACGGCTACCGCGTCCCCATGGAGATCCCCATGGCGCTGCGCCTGGGCGACCTCCATCTGCCCGAGCGCCCCGACCTGCACATCCCCATGCTGGTCCGGCTGCCGCTTGAGCGCGGCCTGTGGATCGACAGCGGCCGCTCCTCCGGCACGGACTCCCTCGCCGACGCCGACCAGCTGCGCCGCCTCGCCATGGACAGCGCGGTCGCGCACGCGGCGCGGCTGCTCGCGGCGTACCCGCCGAACGAGTTCTCGGTGCACGTGATCGACGCGGCCGGTACGGCTGCCGGAGCGCTCGCCCCGCTGGTGACGGCCGGTGCGCTGGCCGGACCGCCGGCGTCCGGAGCAGCCGGTGTATCCGCCGTGCTCGCCCGGCTCACCCAGCGGGTGGACCTGGTGCAGATGGCGATCCGCGCGGGCGCCGCCGACGCGCTGCCGCCGGACCTCGACACGGCCGAGCAGCTCCTGATCGTCAACGACTTCCCGCACGGCTTCGACGACCGCGCCGTGACCCAGCTCCGCTATCTCGCGGACGAGGGCCCCGCGGTCGGCGTCCACCTGATGCTGGTCGCCGACCGGGAGGACGCCGCGGAGTACGGCCCGCTGCTCGACCCGCTGTGGCGCGCGCTGCTGCGTCTGACGCCGGTGGCCGACGACCACCTCGCCGACCCGTGGGTCGGCCACGCGTGGACGTACGAACCGCCGATGGCACCGCCCGGCAGCCAGGTGCTCAGGGAGGTCCTGAACAAGGTGGGCGAGGCCCGCCGCACGGGCGGCCGGTGAACCGGTAAAGCGACTTTTACTCGCCCCTGACCAGGGATTTTGGTCCTTCTTTACCGTCTCCTTTACCAAACCTTGGTGTTTCGCGTACTCTTCTACCAGCGGAGGGGAGTACTCCCGAACGCGACGTGCCCGTCAATACGGACCGCCATCGGTCCCGGGGCGTCGGCCCGCGGGGCGCCAGCCGCCCCGGGTGGAAGAGACCTCCGGCAGCGACGACGCTGATCAGTAGCCGTACGACGCCGGAGGCGCAGTGGACGTTTCAATGACCCTTTGGGTGCTGACCATTCTTGGTCTGTGTGCCCTGATCGCGGCCGACTTCTTCATCGGCCGCAAGCCGCACGACGTATCCATCAAGGAAGCCGGCATCTGGACGGTCGTCTGGATCGTGCTGGCCGCGCTCTTCGGCGTGGGCCTGCTGATCTGGGGCGGCGGGGAGCCGGCCGGCGAGTTCTTCGCGGGCTTCATCACCGAGAAGTCGCTCAGCGTCGACAATCTCTTCGTCTTCATCCTGATCATGGCGAAGTTCTCGGTGCCCTCGCACCTCCAGCAGCGGGTGCTGCTCTTCGGTGTGCTGATCGCGCTCGTCCTGCGGGCGATCTTCATCGCCGCCGGTGCCGCGGTCATCGCCAACTTCTCCTGGGTCTTCTACATCTTCGGCGCGTTCCTGATCTACACCGCCTGGAAGCTCATCCAGGAGGCGCGGGCCGACGAGGACGAAGAGGACTGGGAGGAGAACCGCCTCCTGAAGGCCGCCGAGAAGAAGTTCGGCGTCGCCGACCGGTACCACGGCACGAAGCTGTTCATCCAGAAGAACGGCAAGAAGATCATGACGCCCCTCATGGTCGTCATGCTCGCCATCGGCACCACCGACGTGCTCTTCGCGATGGACTCGATCCCCGCGATCTTCGGCCTCACCCAGGACCCGTACATCGTGTTCACGGCGAACGCCTTCGCCCTGATGGGTCTGCGTCAGCTGTACTTCCTCATCGGCGGCCTGCTCAAGAAGCTGGTCCACCTCAGCTACGGCCTGTCGGTGATCCTGGGCTTCATCGGCGTGAAGCTGGTCCTGCACGCACTGCACGAGAACGGCGTGCACGTTCCCGAGATCTCCATCCCGGTCTCGCTCGGCGTCATCTGCGGCGTGCTGATCGTCACCACGATCACCAGCCTCATCGCCTCGAAGAAGCAGGCGCAGAAGGAGGCCGCGGAGGAAGCCGCCAAGGGCGGCGAGAAGACCGTGACCGACGAGTCCTCGAAGGACAGCATCGAGGCCTGACGGCGTCCGACGCAGCAGCTTCCAGTAGGGCGGTGGCCCGCGGCAACGCGCCGCGGGCCACCGCCCTTACACGTTCGGGGCGCTCTTGAAGTCGCGGGGCCCCGGTACCCGGTGCAGCATCGAGGAATGATCGCTCGGCTCCGGGAACTCGCCACGCGGTGGACCGCGGTCGTACCTGTCCTCGCCGTCGTGCTGCTCGCCTTCACCTGGGGCCGCGATCTGCCGGGGCCGGTCGTCGCCGTGGTGACGCTGGTGCTCGCCGGTGCCGTACTGTCCGCCGTGCACCACGCCGAGGTGATCGCGCACCGCGTCGGCGAACCCTTCGGCTCGCTCGTGCTCGCGGTCGCCGTGACGGTCATCGAGGTCGCCCTGATCGTCACGCTGATGGCGGACGGCGGCGACAAGAGCGCGACCCTGGCCCGAGACACCGTCTTCGCCGCCGTGATGATCACCTGTAACGGCATCGTCGGGGTCTGTCTGCTCGCGGGCGCCCTGAGGCACCGCGTCGCCGTCTTCAACCCCGAGGGCACCGGCGCCGCCCTCGCGACCGTCGCCACGCTCGCCACCCTCAGCCTGGTCCTGCCGACCTTCACCACGAGCAAACCGGGCCCCGAGTTCTCCACGGCACAGCTCACCTTCGCGGCGCTCGCCTCGCTCGTCCTGTACGGCCTGTTCGTGGCGACCCAGACCGTGCGGCACCGCGAGTACTTTCTGCCCATCACCCGCAAGGGCGAGGTGATCGACTCCGATCACGACGAGGGCCCCTCCAGCCGCGAGGCCCTGGTCAGCGTGGGGCTGCTCGGACTCGCCCTGATCGGCGTCGTCGGCCTCGCCAAAGGCGTCTCGCCGACCATCGAGTCCGGCGTGGAGAACGCCGGTATGCCGCACGCCGTGGTCGGCGTGATCATCGCGCTGCTCGTGCTGCTTCCCGAGACCATCGCGGCCCTGCGCGCCACCCGCCGCGACCGCGTGCAGACCAGCCTCAACCTCGCCCTCGGCTCCGCGATGGCCAGCATCGGACTGACCATCCCTGCCGTCGCGGTCGCCTCCGTGTGGCTCTCCGGACCGCTGGTGCTCGGCCTCAACTCGACCCACATGGTGCTGCTCGCGCTCACCGTCGTCGTCGGTACGCTCACGGTCGTGCCGGGACGCGCCACCCCGCTCCAAGGCGGCGTCCACCTGGTGCTGTTCGCGGCCTATCTGGAGCTCGCGGTCACGCCGTGAGTCACGCCGTGACGGGTGCTGCTTCCGGCGCGGGCCGCGTCTCCGGCAGCAGCGCGAAGCAGCCCAGGCTCAGCAGCGCGACCCCCGTCAGATACGCCGCGACGCCCCACGGCGGCCCGCTCCCGGAGGCCACCGCCGTCGCCACGATCGGGGTGAGCGCGCCGCCGAGCACCCCGCCCAGGTTGTAGCCCACCGCGGCGCCGGTGCAGCGCACCCGAGGCGCGTACAGCTCCGGCAGATACGCGGCGATCACCGCGAACATCGTGATGAACGCGAGCATCGCCACCAGGAAGCCGAGGAACATCAGCAGCGGTTCACCGGTCGAGAGCAGCGCGATCATCGGGAACATCCACAGCGCCGACAGCGCGCACCCCAGCAGACACAGCGGCCGGCGCCCGTACCGGTCGCCGAGGACCGCCGCCACGGGCGTCAGCGCCCCCTTCACCACGACCGCCGCCATGATGCAGCCGAGCATCACCGTACGGCTGACGTCGAGCCGTTCCACGGCGTACGCCAGGGACCAGGTCGTCACCGCGTAGAACACCGCGTACCCGACGGCCAGCGCGCCCGCCGTGAGCAGGACAAGGCGCCAGTGCTCGCGCACCACTTCGGCGAGCGGCACGCGCGCGTGCTCCCGCAGTTCGAGGAAGCTCGGGCTCTCCGCGAGCGAGGTGCGCAGCGCGAGCCCGGCCGCCGCGAGCACGCCCGCCGCCCAGAACGGCACCCGCCACCCCCAGGAGGCGAACTGCGCGTCGGTGAGGGTCGCGGAGAGCACCAGCATGATGCCGTTGGCGAGCAGGAACCCGAGCGAGGGACCCATCTGCGGAAAGCTCGCCCACAGCCCCCGCCGGCGGGCCGGCGCGTGCTCGGCGGTCAGCAGCACCGCCCCGCCCCACTCGCCGCCGAGCCCGAGCCCCTGGAGGAACCGCAGCACCAGGAGCAGCAACGGAGCGGCCGTACCGATCGAGTCGTACGTGGGCACACAGCCGACGGCGACCGTGGCGAGGCCCGTCAGGAGCAGCGACACGATGAGCACGGGGCGCCGCCCGTGCCGGTCACCGACGTGCCCGAAGAGGACGGACCCCAGCGGCCGGGCCACAAAGCCCACTCCGAATGTCGCGAACGCCGCGAGAGTTCCCGCCAGCGGTGAGAACGTCGGAAAGAACAGCGGCCCGAGCACGAGCGCCGCGGCCGTCCCGTAGATGAAGAAGTCGTAGAACTCGATCGCGGTCCCGGCGAGCGAGGCCGCCGCGAGCCGGGGCAGTGAAGGCGTGCTGGTGGCGGTGGGGGAGTGGCTCTTGCGCATGCCGCGTCAACTACCCGCCGTGACAGCCGGTTACGGGGGCGTACGGAGGTGCGGGAGGGGTTCCTCGGGACGCGGGGAGGTCTCTCGGTGCGCGGACGGCTTCCTCAGTACGCTGACGGCATGACCCGCACCCTGGCCAACGCCCCCATCATGATCCTGAACGGCCCCAACCTGAACCTGCTCGGTCAGCGCCAGCCCGAGATCTACGGCTCCGACACCCTCGCCGACGTCGAGGCCCTGTGCGCCAAGGCGGCAGCGGCCCACGGCGGCACGGTGGACCTGCGACAGAGCAACCACGAAGGCCAGTTGGTCGACTGGATCCACGAGGCGCGCGAGCGCCACGCGGGCATCGTCATCAACCCGGCGGCCTACTCGCACACGTCGGTCGCGATCCTGGACGCGCTCAACACCTGTGACGGAATGCCGGTGTTGGAGGTCCACATCTCCAACGTCCATCAGCGCGAGGCGTTCCGGCACCATTCGTACGTCTCCCAGCGCGCCGACGGCGTCATCGCGGGCTGCGGCGTGCAGGGTTACGCGTTCGCGGTGGAGCGGGTGGCGGCGCTGCTCGGCGGGGCCTGAGCCCCCGGCTCGCCGGCCCCGACCCCCCGGTTCACCAGCCCCGCGCCCGCCACTCGCCCAGATGCGGGCGCTCGGTGCCGAGCGTCGTGTCGTTCCCGTGGCCGGGATAGACCCAGGTCTCGTCCGGGAGCGCGCCGAAGATCTTCGACTCGACGTCCCGCAGCAGGCTCGCGAAGGCCTGCGGATCCTGGTGGGTGTTGCCGATGCCGCCCGGGAAGAGGCAGTCGCCGGTGAAGACGTGCGGGTGGCCGTGCGGGTCGTCGTAGACGAGGGCGATCGAGCCAGGCGTGTGGCCCACCAAGTGCCGCGCGGTGAGCGAGACCCGGCCGACCCGCACGGTGTCGCCGTCGACCAGCGGGACGTCCGTGGGCACCGGGATGCCGGGGGCGTCCTCGCGGCCCGCGAAGGTCCGCGCGCCCGTCGCGGCGACCACCGCGGCGAGTGCCTGCCAGTGGTCGCCGTGCTGGTGGGTGGTGACGACGGACGCGATGCCGTCGTCACCGATCAGCGTGAGCAGCGTGCCGGAGTCGTTCGCCGCGTCGATCAGGAGCTGCTCGTCCGTGGCCCGGCAACGCAGCAGATAGGCGTTGTTGTCCATCGGGCCGACCGCGACCTTCGAGATCATCAGGTCCTGCAGCTCGTGCACATCCGCGGGACCGCCGACCTTCACTGCTCCGCTGTACGTCATGTGCCTCAGCCTATAGCGGGGGCAGTGCGGGCAGGAGGCCGCCTTCGGCCGTCAGGGCGGCGCCGTCGCGACGGCCGGAGAGCCAGCCGACGACGTCGGGCGCGGCTCCGGAGACGGTGACTTCGGGGTCGCCCTCCCGGCCGGTGCTCCACGCGTGCGTGCCGTCCGAGATCCGGGTGGGCGGCACATCGGGGTTGCCCGAGAAACGCGCCGCGAGGAACGCGATCTCCCGCTGGACGAACTCCTCCGGCAGGTCCTCGAGCTCGTACCCGATCCCCAGGTCGACATGGTGCAGCTCGACCTCGACCCACCGCCGGAACGGCACCCGCGACGCGGAGTCGGTGACCCCGTTGCGCATCTCGATGGTCCGGGACCAGTCGGCGGGGACGGCCGCCTGTGCCTCGAAGCGGGCCGCGCTGTCGCGGACGTCGTCGAGCTGCGTGGCCAGCGGTCGCGGCGCGTCCCGCTCGATGTCGGCGTCCCGCGCCTCCCCGCTGACGTACATGGGCCGTCCGGCGAGGACGTTCACGAGCGCGTCCGCGTTCCGCGCGAGATGCGCGAGGACATGGCCACGGGTCCAGCCGGGGAGCCGTGACGGCTCGGCGGTCGAATCGTTGTTCAGTTTCGCGGCTGCGGTGAGCAGCCGGTCGGTCGCGTCACGTACAGACGCCAGGTCGCGCACATGATCAATCATGCGCCCGACGATAGCCGCGCCACACGTTCGGGTGAAGGTGGTGGAGCGGCACCGCAAATCGAATGCACGTGCTATATGGTCGGGTGCGGCATCGGGCATGCTTGAAGGTCCGGGTTTGTTGCCGTCCAGGGAAAGCAGCCCGGCGTTGTCAGTGGCTCGCCCTAGTCTGTGAACGACGGGGGTCCCGCCCCTGTCACCACTCTCAAGAAAGGTGCGGACCGGCGTGGCCGACCGTCTCATCGTCCGTGGCGCGCGCGAGCACAATCTCAAGAACGTCTCGCTCGACCTCCCGCGTGACTCCCTCATCGTCTTCACCGGGCTCTCCGGGTCGGGCAAGTCCTCGCTCGCGTTCGACACGATCTTCGCCGAGGGCCAGCGGCGGTACGTCGAGTCGCTGTCCTCGTACGCCCGGCAGTTCCTCGGCCAGATGGACAAGCCGGACGTCGACTTCATCGAGGGCCTCTCGCCCGCGGTCTCGATCGACCAGAAGTCGACCTCGCGCAACCCGCGCTCGACGGTCGGCACGATCACCGAGGTGTACGACTACCTCCGCCTGCTCTTCGCCCGCATCGGCAAGCCGCACTGCCCCGAGTGCGGCCGCCCGATCTCCCGGCAGTCGCCGCAGGCCATCGTCGACAAGGTCCTGGAGCTGCCGGAAGGCAGCCGCTTCCAGGTCCTGTCCCCGCTGGTGCGCGAGCGCAAGGGCGAGTTCGTCGACCTCTTCGCCGACCTCCAGACGAAGGGCTACAGCCGCGCTCGGGTCGACGGCGAGACGATCCAGCTCTCCGAGCCGCCCACGCTGAAGAAGCAGGAGAAGCACACCATCGAGGTCGTCATCGACCGCCTCACGGTGAAGGACTCCGCCAAGCGCCGCCTGACCGACTCCGTGGAGACCGCCCTCGGGCTCTCCGGAGGCATGGTCGTGCTCGACTTCGTCGACCTCCCCGAGGACGACCCCGAGCGCGAGCGCATGTACTCGGAGCACCTCTACTGCCCGTACGACGACCTGTCGTTCGAGGAGCTGGAGCCCCGCTCCTTCTCCTTCAACTCGCCCTTCGGCGCCTGCCCGGACTGCACGGGTATCGGTACGAGGATGGAGGTCGACCCCGAGCTGATCGTCCCGGACGAGGACAAGTCGCTCGACGAGGGCGCCATCCACCCCTGGTCGCACGGCCACACGAAGGACTACTTCGGCCGCCTCGTGGGCGCCCTCGCCGACGCCCTCGGCTTCTCCACGGACATGCCCTGGGCGGGCCTCCCGCAGCGCGCCAAGAAGGCCCTCCTGTACGGGCACAAGACGCAGATCGAAGTGCGCTACAGGAACCGATACGGCCGCGAGCGGGTCTACACCACCGCCTTCGAAGGCGCCGTCCCCTTCGTCAAGCGCCGGCACAGCGAGGCCGAGAGCGACGCGAGCCGCGAGCGCTTCGAGGGCTACATGCGCGAGGTGCCCTGCCCCACCTGTGAGGGCACGCGCCTCAAGCCGATCGTCCTGGCCGTCACGGTCATGGGCCGGTCCATCGCCGAGGTCTCCGCGATGTCCATCAGCGACTGCGCGGACTTCCTCGCCGAGCTGAAACTGGGCGCCCGCGACAAGAAGATCGCCGAGCGGGTCCTCAAGGAGGTCAACGAACGGCTGCGGTTCCTGGTCGACGTGGGCCTGGACTACCTCTCGCTGAACCGCGCCGCGGGCACCCTCTCCGGAGGCGAGGCCCAGCGCATCCGCCTGGCCACCCAGATCGGCTCCGGCCTGGTCGGCGTGCTCTACGTCCTGGACGAGCCGTCCATCGGCCTCCACCAGCGCGACAACCACCGCCTGATCGAGACGCTCGTACGCCTGCGCGACATGGGCAACACGCTCATCGTCGTCGAGCACGACGAGGACACCATCAAGGTCGCCGACTGGGTCGTCGACATCGGCCCCGGCGCGGGCGAGCACGGCGGCAAGGTCGTGCACAGCGGCTCCATGAAGGAGCTGCTCGCCAACGACAAGTCGGTCACCGGGCAGTACCTGTCGGGCAAGAAGTCCATCCCGGTGCCGGACATCCGCCGCCCCGCGGACCCCGCCCGCCAGCTCACGGTGCACGGCGCCCGGGAGAACAACCTCCAGGACATCGACGTCTCCTTCCCGCTCGGCGTCCTCACGGCGGTCACGGGTGTCTCGGGATCGGGCAAGTCGACGCTCGTGAACGACATCCTCTACACGCACCTGGCAAGGGAGTTGAACGGCGCACGGTCCGTTCCCGGCCGCCACACGCGCGTGGACGGCGACGACCTCGTCGACAAGGTCGTGCACGTCGACCAGTCGCCCATCGGCCGTACGCCCCGGTCAAACCCGGCGACGTACACCGGAGTCTTCGACCACGTCCGCAAGCTCTTCGCGGAGACGATGGAGGCGAAGGTCCGCGGCTATCTGCCCGGCCGCTTCTCCTTCAACGTCAAGGGCGGCCGCTGCGAGAACTGCTCCGGTGACGGCACCATCAAGATCGAGATGAACTTCCTCCCGGATGTGTACGTGCCGTGCGAGGTCTGCCACGGGGCGCGCTACAACCGCGAGACGCTGGACGTCCACTACAAGGGCAAGTCCATCGCCGAGGTCCTGGACATGCCGATCGAGGAGGCGCTCGGCTTCTTCGAGGCGGTCCCGGCAATCGCGCGTCACCTGAAGACGCTCAACGACGTCGGTCTCGGGTACGTCCGTCTCGGGCAGTCCGCGCCGACGCTCTCCGGTGGTGAGGCCCAGCGCGTGAAGCTGGCCTCCGAGCTGCAGAAGCGGTCGACGGGGCGGACCGTGTACGTCCTCGACGAGCCGACCACCGGTCTGCACTTCGAGGACATCAGCAAGCTGATCACGGTGCTCTCCGGGCTTGTCGACAAGGGCAACACGGTCATCGTCATCGAGCACAATCTCGACGTCATCAAGACGGCCGACTGGGTCGTCGACATGGGCCCCGAGGGCGGCAACGGCGGCGGTCTCGTCATCGCGGAGGGCACGCCCGAGGAGGTCGCCGGGGTGCCGGCGAGCCACACGGGGAAGTTCTTGCGGGACATCATTGCCGCAGACCGCATCAGCGATATGCCCTCACAGGGGCGTAAGCGGGTCGCGGTTTCCGCTGCTGCGACCGCGAAGAAGGCTGTTGCCAAGAAGACGGTGGCCAAGAAGACGGTTGCCAAGAAGGCCGCCGCCAAGAAGGTTGCTCCGAAGAAGGTGACCAAGGCTCGTAAGAGCTGACGTTCGCCGTCGGGCGCGGGGTGCGTTGTGGCTGATCGCGCAGTTCCCCGCGCCCCTTACGGGGCGCCAGACTGAGGCCATGTCAGTGCGCACCGAACGTCAAGGCCCCGTCACCACCGTCGTGTTGTCCCGGCCCGCCTCACGGAACGCCGTCGATGGGCCCACCGCACGTGAACTCGCCGATTCCTTCCGGGAGTTCGACGATGATCCCGAGGCCTCCGTCGCCGTGTTGTGGGGTGAGGGCGGGACCTTCTGTGCGGGGGCCGATCTCAAGGCGATCGGTACGCCGGACGGGAACGAGGTGAGCGAGAAGGGTGACGGGCCCATGGGGCCGACCCGGATGCGGCTCTCCAAGCCCGTCATCGCCGCCATCTCCGGACACGCGGTCGCCGGCGGCCTCGAACTCGCCCTCTGGTGCGATCTGCGGGTCGCCGACGAGGACGCCGTACTCGGAGTGTTCTGCCGCCGCTGGGGCGTCCCGCTCATCGACGGCGGGACGGTGCGGCTGCCGCGGCTCATCGGCGAGAGCCGGGCCATGGACCTGGTGCTCACCGGCCGCCCCGTGCCCGCCGCCGAGGCGCTCGCCATGGGGCTGGTCAACCGGACCGTGCCGCCCGGCACTTCCCGCGCCGCGGCCGAGCGCCTCGCCGCGGAGATCGCCGCGTTCCCGCAGACCTGTCTGCGGGGCGACCGGCTCTCCGTGCGGGAGCAGGCCGGGCTGAGCGAAGAGGAGGCCATGGCGGGCGAGTTGAGGCACGGGCTGCGGTCGTTCGCCGAGGCGTCCGAAGGCGCCGCCCGCTTCGCCGCCGGAGCGGGACGGCACGGCGCCTTCACGGACGACTGAGCCCCCAAAGTCACTTCTCCGAAGACACGGGCTCCAGGAACTGCATGTCCAGCTGGATCTTCACCACGTCACCGAGCAGCCCCGTACCGAAGTCGAGCCCGAAGTCGCTGCGGCGGATCTCGCCCGTCGCCTCGAAGCCCGCGTGGCGGCGCGTGTCGCCGGGGAAGGCCTGAAGGCCGCCGAACTCGACGTCGAGCGTGGTCGGCCTGGTGACGTCGCCGATGGTCAGCTCGCCCTCCAGGGCCCAGTCCTCGCCCTCGCCGGACACCCGCGTCGAGCGGAACGTCATCGTGGGCCGACGCTCCACGTCGAGCAGATCGGGCGCCCTGACATGCGCGTCACGGTCCGCGTTGCCGGTGTCGATCGAGGCCAGGGCGATGGTCGCCGTCACCGAGGAGGTCTCGGCGCTCTCGCCCACGACGAGGCCGGCCGACACCTCGCTGAAGCGGCCCCGCACCTTGGAGATCCCGAGGTGGCGGATGGTGAAGTTCACGGCGGAGTGGAACGGGTCGATCTCCCACTCCCCGGCGGGCAGCGGAAGGGCGGTCGTCGCGGTGCCGGCACTGCTCTCAGTAGTCATGCCGTCCACGATGTGCGCCCGCCCGGACCCGAGGAAGGCCGGGCCGAGACTGGTAGTGACAGGGCCACGATCCGGTCCGGGGGAGGCTGGTACGTTCGATCGGTGAGCGACAACGAGCTGGGCAATTTCCTGCGCACCTGCCGTGAGGCGGTCACGCCCGCCGAGGTCGGACTGCCCACAGGGCCCCGGCGCCGCACGCCGGGCCTGCGCCGCTCCGAGGTGGCCACGCTCGCCGGCGTCAGCGTCGAGTACCTCGCCCGGCTCGAACAGGGCCGCGACCGCCACCCCTCGCCGCAGGTGATGGGCGCGCTCGCCGATGCCCTGCGGCTGTCCGTGGAGGCACGGTTCCATCTGCGGCGCCTGGAGAAGGAGGCGACCGGCGACCCCTGCTGCCCGACGGCGAGCGCACCGGCCCAGTCGGTGCGGCCCACCGTGCAGGCGCTCGTCGACCGCCTGGAGCCGGGCCCCGCCGTCCTGTTCAACCGGCTGAGCGATGTCCTCGCGTACACATCGGGTTACGAGCGGATCGTCCGCCCCCTCGGTCTCCTGGACGGCGGGCGGCCCAACTTCATCCGCTTCCTGTTCACCGATGAGCGGGCCCGTGCCGCCTACCCCGACTGGGACAGCGTGGCCGACGAGCAGATGGCGGGCTTCCGGCTGGAGTCCATGCTCACCGACCCGCATGCCGTGGGGTTCGCCGACGAGCTGACCGTCCTCGCGGGCGCCCCGTTCGCCGACCGCATGGCGGCCGTGCCGCGGCTGCCCCGGCGCAGCGGCATCGACCGGCTGACCCACCCGGAGGCGGGCGCACTGCGTCTGTCGTACGAGACCCTCGCCCTGCCCGAGGGCGACGGCCAGCACCTGGTGGTCTACCTGCCGGCCGACGACGCCACGTCGGCGGCGCTGGACCGGCTGGGCGGCCGTCGGCCCGGCGGCCTGCGCGCGGTGAACGGCTGACCGTCAGCCGCCTCAGGCCAGCTCCGCCGCGTACGGCGGCTCCGCGCCCGCCCGTGACACGGTGACGGCCGCCGCGCGCGCCGCGAAGCGCAGCACCTCGCCCCAGCCGTCCGCTCCGAGGGAAAGCGTCGCCTCCGTAGACAGCGCGTCCCGCGTGGAAAGACCGTGCAGGAGCGCCGCGTTGACGGTGTCGCCCGCGCCGATGGTGTCCGCCACGTCGACCCGCTCGCCCGGCACCGACCACTCGCCGCCGTCCCGCGTGAAGACGGTGAGCCCGGCACCGCCCCGCGTGACCACCACCGCGCCGGGCCCGGACGCGAGCCACTCGCGCGGTGTGCCGCCGAGCCAACTCGCGTCGTCCTCCGACAGCTTGAGCAGCGACACCGACGGCAGCCAGCTCTTGAAGCGGGCCCGGTAGGCGTCCGCGTCCGGGATCAGACCGGCGCGGATGTTCGGGTCGAGCGCCACGAACACGCCCCGTCCCGCCTCCCGGCGCATCAGCTCCTCGTACGCGCTCGCGCCCGGCTCCAGGACGAGCGAGCAGGTGCCGAACGACATCGCGCGTACGCCGCCGGGCAGTCGGTCCGGGGCGGTGAACAGCCGGTCGGCAGTGCCCTCGACGTAGAAGGAGTAGCCGGCCGAACCGTCCGCGCCGATCGAGGCGACGGCGAGCGTCGTCGGCTCCGCGCCCCGTCCGACGTACGACACGTCCACGTCGGCGGCCCGCAGCCCGTCCACCAGCGCATCGCCGAACGCGTCCCGCGAGATCCGGGAGCAGAAGGCGACGGGGGAGCCGAGCCGGCCGAGCGCCACCGCCGTGTTGTACGGGCCGCCGCCGAGCCGCGGGGCGAGCGAGGGCAGTCCGGCGCCGGGGTCACCCTCCGGGACGAGGTCGATCAGGGCCTCTCCGGCGACGACAATCACGGGCGTTTCCTCTCGGCTCTGCGGTCGTGGACGCCGTACTCCCGGCTGACGCACAGGCTAGGGCCACCGGGCGGGCGCGGGCCGATGCGGGCGGCACTCGGGCACGGTCGTGCCCAACACGGGCGGGCGAGGCCGCACCGGTATGGTCTGATCCGTCACCGAAGATCCGTCCGTGACGCTCCGTCCCTGAAGTTCCGTCACCGAAGCGCCTGACCTGTGGAGACCCGAATGCCCGGCACGCCGCCCCCCGCCCGTCGCACCGTGCTGCGCGCCGCCGCCCTGGTGCCGGCCGCCGGGATCGGCGTCACGGCCTGCTCGTCCGGCGACGGCGGCGGCAGCCGTTCCGCGCCGACCGCGCCGGTGGACCTCGGGGCTGCCGACGACATCAAGGTGGGCGCCTCGAAGCTCTACAAGGACGAGAACGTGGTCGTGAGCCGGATCTCGGACGACGAGTACAAGGCGTTCAGCTCGATCTGCACGCACCAGAGGTGTGCCATCAACAAGCTGGAGGGGCACAAGCTCATCTGCCCCTGCCACGGCAGCGAGTTCGACGCGACCAACGGCAAGGTGTTGCACGAGCCCGCCGTCAGCCCGCTGCCCGAGCTGCCGGTGAAGGTGGAGAAGGGCAAGATCGTCGCGGGTCCGGGGGCATAGCGGTCAGCGGTCAGCGGTCAGCGGTCGGCGGTCGGCGGTCGGCGGTCAATGGTCGGCGGGCCGCTCACTCCCAGTCCCAGGCGATCCCCAGTATTCCCGCCCGCACCTGCGGCTCCACGAGGTGCACCGAACGGTGGCGGCCGCTCAGCGTCAGTTCCCGGCGGCCCGCGCGCGGGGCGGCTGCCGAATGCTGGGCGAATCGGTGGCAGCGCAGCGGCAGGGCGCCCTCGTCGAACCGCACCTGCAGCGCGTACTGCCCGCCCGCGAAGCTGAAGCCGCGCAGATACTCGGTGGCCGCGCCCGCCGTGCCGTCCTCGAAGCCGTAGCGGAACAGATGGGTGTCCCCGGCGCGCAGCCGTGCGTCGAAGAGCAGCTCGGCGACGAGGACCCCCGTCTCGTGGTGCCAGCGCACCCGCCCGGTGCGGCAGTTCTCCAGGGCGCGTACGCCGATGTGTTCGGGTACGCAGCCGGGGTCCCCGTGGTAGATGGCGAGGTAGCGGTCCACGTCGTCCCGGTGGGAGCGTACGACGTGCTGGGAGTCGCGGCCGAGGAGTTCGCGGCGCGCCCCGATCCGCACCCGCTCGTGGTGGCCGATGGTGTGCAGCCCGCCGTCCAGCGGGGACTCCAGCTCGGCGAGGAGCCGCTGCACGACGTCGGAGGCTTCCAGGAGGGAGCGGTAGGAGCGGGCGGCGGGGCGTTCGAAGCCCGGGGCCGCAGAGGAGTGGGCGGGCTGGGCGAGGAGCCGGATCAGTGACTCTTCAGGGAGCTGGAGGATCTCCTCCAGGGCGCGTACGGCACGCAGCGACTCGGTGCGCTGGGGGCGGCGCGCGCCCTGCTGCCAGTAACTCAGGCTCGTCACGCCGACGTTGACGCCCTGCCGGGCGAGATGATGGCGTACGCGTTGCAGGGGGAGGCGGCGGGCGGCGATCGCGGCCCGCAGCGCCACATGGAAGGGGCCGGTGCGCAGGACGGTCTCCAGGTCCGCAGGAGTGCCGTCCGCGAGCTCTGTCCCGTGCCGCATCGCAAGGCCCCTTCTGTGAACGTTCACTTCGGCCGGCCGGGCGTACGCGCCGGTCGGAGCGGGCCACCAGGTGGGCGTACGAGGGGTGTTCACATACGTACGCCGCCGTTCACGGCCCAAGTAATCCCGCATTGAACCGTGTTGACCTGCACCGGACAACACTCGATGCTCAATCGCAGCGTCCGGACGCGCTCCTCCACCCCTCACTCCCCTCGGGAGGAACGCGATGCGCCAGAGAAACTGCAGGTACAGCGGGCGCAGACGGTTGTCCGCGCTCGCCGTCGTGGCGGCGGCACTGGTGGCCGCGCCGGCGGCGACGGCTACGGCGGCGCCCGCCGATCCGTCGACTCAGCCGGCCCAGCCCGCCCCGTCTGCCCCATCCGCCCAGTCCACCTCGTCTGCCCCGTCGGCTCTCGCGGCCAAGCGGCTGAACATCACGATGCAGGCCCAGGAGAAGACCAACTGGTGCTGGGCGGCGGGAGGGAACACCATCGCCGCCTTCTACGGCAGGAAGTACAGCCAGAACCAGTTCTGCAACGCGGCCTTCGGGCGCAACCAGAACACCGAGTGCCCCAACAACCAGGCCACGCTCGGCAACGTACAGAGCGGTCTGGAGTGGGCGGGCATCAACTCTGGTTCGTACGTCACCGGGTGGCTGCGCTATCCGACCGTGCAGGCCGAGATCAACGCGGGGCGGCCCGTCGAGACCCGCATCCAGTGGTCGGGCGGCGGCGGCCACATGCACGTCATCTACGGCTACGACGACGCCCAGAGCTGGGTCTACTGGGGCGATCCCTGGCCCTCCAGCGACCGTTACAACTGGGCCTCGCACGACTGGTATGTCGGCAACAACACCTTCTCCTGGACCCACTCGCTGTACCGGATCGGGGCGTGAGCGCGATGAGCCGTCAACTGCTGCGAGCCGCGCTCGCCGGATCCGTCGCCACGGTGTTCCTCGGCCTCGCCGCCCCGCACGCCGCCGCGGAGCCGGGCCCTTCTGAGTCCTCGCGCGCCGCCGCGCACAAGGCGGCGAGCGCGCCGGGGACGCTGGACACCCTGTCCCGCTTCTTCGCGCGGGAGGGAGCCGTCAGCAGGGCGGCGGCCGATCCCCGCGTCCAGGGGGACGCCGTGCCCGTGTACTACCTCTCCCCGGAGTTCGTCGCGGGGAAGAAGGGGGCGCCGGTCGCCCGCCTCGAGTTCCTCGCCAGCAAGGCGGTCTCCTCGGACGGCCAGAAGGCCTCCCTCTGGACCGTCGAGGAAGGCGGGTCCTGGAAGGTCGTGAACATCGCCACCGGGGACGACGAGACGCGGTACGCGCGCGTGGGCGCCGAGAAGCTCCCCGGAGGCACCGTTTTCCGCGAGCCGCAGATCGACGCCTGGTACGTCCAGGGGAGCGGCCGGGTGCTGCCGCTGGACGCCGACGCGAGGGCTGCCGTGGGCTCCGGCGGTGTCTCGGTGGCCGCCTATCAGAAGCGTGTCCATGCTGCGTACGCCGACAAATTGCCCGGCAGCGGCTACGCCAAGTCCGGCGAGGCGGGCGGCTACGCACCGCCCTCCGGCAACCCCTCACCCGCCGGCCCCATAACGCTGGCCTCCTCGATAGCCGGCGCGGGAGCCGTGCTTGCCCTGGGCCTCTCAGGGGCAATGCTCCTACGCCGCCGCACCCGGCAACACAGCTAACCTGGCCCGCCCTCCGGCCGGGCTTCCCCCCACCCGCCCTTTAGGGCGGGTGGGGGGGGGAAGGCCGACCGCCCCCGCCTCACCCTCCAGCCCCCGGACTGTCACCCCCCGCCAGTAGGGTGTGGAGCATGGCAGACCCCTCCAGCTATCGCCCCAAGCCGGGACAGATCCCCGACTCGCCGGGGGTCTATAAGTTTCGTGACGAACACCGCCGGGTGATCTACGTCGGCAAGGCGAAGAGCCTGCGTCAGCGCCTGGCCAACTACTTCCAGGATCTCTCCAACCTGCACCCGCGTACCGCCTCGATGGTGACGACCGCGGCATCGGTCGAGTGGACCGTGGTCTCCACCGAGGTCGAGGCGCTCCAGCTGGAGTACAGCTGGATCAAGGAGTTCGACCCCCGGTTCAACGTCAAGTACCGCGACGACAAGAGCTATCCGTACCTCGCGGTGACGATGAACGAGGAGTTCCCGCGCGTCCAGGTGATGCGCGGCCACAAGAAGAAGGGCGTGCGCTACTTCGGGCCGTACGGGCATGCCTGGGCCATCCGCGACACGGTCGACCTGCTCCTGCGCGTCTTCCCCGTGCGGACCTGTTCCGCCGGTGTCTTCAAGAACGCCGCCCGCACCGGCCGCCCCTGCCTGCTCGGCTACATCGGCAAGTGCGCGGCGCCCTGCGTCGAGCGGGTCTCCCCCGAGGAGCACCGCGAACTCGCCGAGGACTTCTGCGAATTCATGACGGGCCGCACCGGGACGTACATCCGCCGTCTGGAGCGGCAGATGACGGACGCCGCCGAGGAGATGGAGTACGAGAAGGCGGCCCGCCTCCGTGACGACATCGAGGCGCTCAAGAAGGCCATGGAGAAGAGCGCCGTCGTCCTCGCCGACGCCACCGACGCCGACCTGATCGCCCTGGCGGAGGACGAGCTCGAGGCCGCCGTCCAGATCTTCCACGTCCGCGGTGGCCGGGTGCGCGGTCAGCGCGGCTGGGTCACCGACAAGGTCGAGGCGGTCACCAGCGGTGACCTCGTCGAGCACGCACTCCAGCAGCTCTACGGAGAGGAGAGCGGGGACTCCGTACCGAAGGAAGTCCTCGTGCCCGCGCTGCCCGACCCGATAGAGCCCGTCCAGGAGTGGCTCACGGAGCGGCGCGGCGCGAACGTCTCGCTGCGCATCCCGCAGCGCGGCGACAAGAAGGCGCTCATGGAGACCGTCGCGCGCAACGCGCAGCAGTCGCTCATGCTGCACAAGACCAGGCGCGCCTCCGACCTGACCACCCGCTCCCGCGCCCTGGAGGAGATCGCCGAGGCCCTGGAGCTCGACAGCGCCCCGCTGCGCATCGAGTGCTACGACATCTCGCATCTCCAGGGCGACGACGTGGTGGCCTCGATGGTCGTCTTCGAGGACGGCCTCGCCCGCAAGAGCGAGTACAGGCGCTTCCAGATCAAGGGCTTCGAGGGCCAGGACGACGTCCGCTCCATGCACGAGGTCCTCACCCGCCGCTTCAAGCGCTACCTCGCCGACAAGGAGAAGACGGGGGAGTGGTCGCCCGATTCCCCCGGGGCCGAGCAGGAGAGCCTGACCGAAGAAGACGGGCGTCCCAAGCGCTTCGCCTACCCGCCGCAGCTCGTCGTCGTCGACGGCGGCCAGCCGCAGGTCGCCGCGGCCCAGCGCGCCCTGGACGAGCTGGGCATCGACGACATCGCGGTCTGCGGCCTCGCCAAGCGCCTCGAAGAGGTCTGGGTGCCCGGCGACGACGACCCGGTGATCCTGCCCCGCACCAGCGAGGGGCTCTACCTCCTCCAGCGCGTACGTGACGAAGCGCACCGTTTCGCGATCACCTACCAGCGCGCCAAGCGGGCCAAGCGCTTCAAGGCGGGGCCGCTGGACGCCGTGCCCGGCCTGGGCGACGCGCGCAAGCAGACACTGATCAAGCACTTCGGTTCGGTGAAGAAGCTGCGATCCGCGACAATCGAGCAGATCTGCGAGATCCCCGGGATAGGCCGCAAGACGGCCGAGGCGATCGTCGTGGCCCTCGCGGACGCGGCTCCCGTGGCGCCCGCCGTGAATACGGCGACCGGAGAGATCATTGAAGATGAGGAGCCCACCACGCAGGGCACCTCGGGCAGTGCGAACGAGGAGCCCGCGACCGTGGGCACCGCAGAGAACGACGGGGGCACACCATGAATGAGCATGACGAAGGCGGCGAGCAAGTGAGTACGGGCACGTCCATCGAGACGCCGGGAGTCCCCGACGCGGCGATCCCCGAGCTGGTGATCATCTCCGGGATGTCGGGCGCCGGACGCAGCACGGCGGCGAAGTGTCTGGAGGACCTCGGCTGGTTCGTCGTGGACAACCTGCCGCCCGCGCTGATCCCCACCATGGTGGAGCTCGGCGCCCGCTCGCAGGGCAACGTGGCCCGCATCGCGGTGGTCGTCGACGTACGAGGACGGCGTTTCTTCGACAACCTCCGCGACTCCCTCGCGGAGCTGGAGTCCAAGAACGTGACACGGCGCATCGTCTTCCTGGAGTCCTCGGACGACGCCCTGGTGCGCCGCTTCGAGTCGGTCCGCCGCCCGCACCCGCTGCAGGGCGACGGCCGCATCGTCGACGGCATCGCGGCCGAGCGCGACCTGCTGCGCGAGCTGCGCGGCGACGCCGACCTGGTGATCGACACCTCCAGCCTGAACGTGCACGAGCTGCGCGCCAAGATGGACGCCCAGTTCGCGGGCGAGGAGGAGCCCGAGCTGCGGGCCACGGTGATGTCCTTCGGCTTCAAGTACGGGCTTCCGGTCGACGCCGACCTGGTCGTCGACATGCGCTTCCTGCCGAACCCGCACTGGGTCCCGGAGCTGCGCCAGTACACCGGCCAGAACGAGGAGGTCGCGGCGTACGTCTTCAACCAGCCGGGCGCCAAGGAGTTCCTCGACCGGTACGCCGAGCTGCTCCAGCTCATCGCCGCGGGCTACCGCCGCGAGGGCAAGCGTTACGTGACGATCGCGGTCGGCTGCACGGGCGGCAAGCACCGCTCCGTCGCCATGTCGGAGAAGCTCGCCGCCCGCCTCGCGTCCGAGGGAGTGGAGACCGTCATCGTCCACCGGGACATGGGGCGAGAGTGAAGGCTTCCCTGCGGCTGAACCGTCTGGGCCGCAAGCGGGGCACCCAGCCCAAGGTGGTGGCGCTCGGCGGCGGAATGGGGCTGTCCGCGTCCCTGGCGGCGCTGCGCCGCATCACCGGTGACCTCACCGCCGTGGTCACCGTCGCCGACGACGGCGGCTCCAGCGGGCGGCTCCGCGACGAGCTGGGCGTGCTGCCGCCCGGCGACCTGCGCAAGGCGCTCGCCGCCCTGTGCGGGGACGACGACTGGGGCCAGACCTGGGCCCGCGTCATCCAGCACCGCTTCCAGTCCAAGGGCGCGCTGCACGAGCACGCGGTCGGCAATCTGCTGATCGTCGCCCTGTGGGAGCAGCTCGGCGACCATGTCCAGGCCCTGGACCTGGTCGGCAAGCTGCTCGGCGCGCAGGGCCGCGTACTGCCGATGTCGGCCGTGCCGCTCGAGCTGCAGGCGCTGGTCAAGGGCCATGACCCAAAGCGCCCGGACGACGTGGACACGGTGCGCGGGCAGGCCACGGTGGCGCTGACTCCGGGCGAGGTGCAGTCCGTGCACCTCGTACCGCACGACCCGCCGGCGGTCCCCGAGGCGGTCGCCGCCGTCCTCGACGCGGACTGGGTGGTGCTCGGCCCGGGCTCCTGGTTCTCCTCGGTGATCCCGCATCTCCTGGTGCCCGAACTGCTCGACGCGCTCATCGAGACGAAGGCCCGCCGGGTGCTCTCGCTGAACCTCGCGCCGCAACCCGGTGAAACCGATGGGTTCTCTCCGCAGCGTCATTTGGAGGTTTTGGCCCGACACGCCCCTAAACTCGCCCTGGACGTGGTGCTGGCCGACGACGCCGCCGTGCCCGACCGTGAGTCACTGACCGATGCCGCCAAGCGGCTCGGTGCCACGGTCGAGCTGGCGCCGGTGGCCAAGCCCGACGGCACTCCGAGGCACGATCCGGAGCTTCTGGCCACCGCGTACGACCGTATTTTTCGGATGCATGGAAGGATCGGCCCATGGCGATGACGGCAGCGGTGAAGGACGAGATCTCCCGGCTTCCCGTCACCCGGACCTGCTGCAGGAAGGCAGAGGTCTCGGCGATCCTGCGGTTCGCGGGCGGCCTTCACCTGGTGAGCGGCCGCATCGTGATCGAGGCGGAACTGGACACGGCGATGGCCGCGCGGCGGCTGAAGCGGGACATCCTGGAGATCTTCGGGCACAGCTCGGAGCTGATCGTGATGGCTCCCGGCGGGCTGCGCCGCGGCTCGCGCTACGTCGTACGGGTGGTGGCGGGCGGCGATCAGCTGGCCCGGCAGACGGGACTCGTGGACGGCCGCGGCCGTCCGATCAGAGGGCTGCCGCCGCAGGTGGTCTCGGGGGCCACGTGCGACGCGGAGGCCGCCTGGCGCGGCGCCTTCCTCGCGCACGGCTCGCTGACCGAGCCGGGGCGCTCCTCGTCCCTGGAGGTCACCTGCCCGGGCCCGGAGGCCGCGCTCGCGCTGGTCGGTGCCGCCCGCAGGCTGCAGATCGCGGCGAAGGCCCGCGAGGTGCGCGGCGTGGACCGGGTCGTCGTCCGGGACGGCGACGCGATCGGCGCGCTGCTCACCCGGCTCGGCGCCCATGAGTCGGTGCTCGCCTGGGAGGAGCGGCGGATGCGCCGCGAGGTGCGGGCCACCGCCAACCGGCTCGCCAACTTCGACGACGCCAATCTGCGCCGCTCGGCCCGCGCGGCGGTCGCCGCCGGCGCCCGCGTGCAGCGCGCCCTGGAGATCCTCGGCGACGAGGTGCCCGAGCACCTGGCGGCCGCGGGGCGGCTGCGCATGGAGCACAAGCAGGCCTCCCTGGAGGAGCTGGGCGCGCTCGCCGACCCGGCGCTGACCAAGGACGCGGTCGCGGGCCGGATCCGCCGGCTGCTCGCCATGGCCGACAAGCGGGCCCAGGACCTGGGCATCCCGGGCACGGAGTCCAATCTGAGCGAGGAGCTCGCCGACAACATGGCGGTCTGAGCACCACGCGTCACATACGCCTCGTGAGCCGCCGGTGTCCCCTTGGGCACCGGCGGCTTACGTATGCCCGTCTTGAACGCCCCTTGTCCCTCTTCCCGCCATATTGACATGATCATGAAGTGTCACGAGCCTGGCGTCCCGCACGTATGTGCCGGACAACTGCAAGGGGGGCTCATGAGACGAAGAGCAAGAGCCAGATCCGTCGTCGCCGCGGGCGCGCTGCTCATCGGCGGCCTCGTCGCCGCGCCGGGCGCATCCGCACAGCCCGACCCGCAGGCCCCGGCCGCCGACGATCCGGCGGCCGTCAAGGTCTACGAGGCGGACGTCACCAAGCAGCAGATCCCGATCCTGGTGAAGGCGGGCCAGGACGCCCATGAACTCGCGGGCCAGGCGCCCGAGCGCGGCACCGCCCGCGTCCAGGTCTATCTGACCGAGGCGCAGGCCAAGGGCGTAGAGCGCGAGGGCATCGAACTCACCGAGCACAAGGTCTCGGCGAGCACCGTGAAGAAGCTCAAGGCCGCGGGGGACGGCGTCTTCCGGCCGTACAGCGGAAAAGGCGGCCTGAAGGAAGAGATCGTCAAGACCGGGCAGGCCCACCCCGACCTCACCAAGGTCGTCTCCATCGGCAAGACCCTCAAGGGCCAGGACATCCTCGCGCTGAAGCTCTCCAAGGGCGCCAAGAAGTCCAAGGACGGGGCCAAGCCCGCCACGCTCTACCTCTCCAACCAGCACGCGCGCGAGTGGATCACCCCCGAGATGAACCGCCGCCTGCTGCACCACTACCTCGACAACTACGGCAAGGACAAGCGCATCACCAAGCTGGTGGACTCCACCGAGCTGTGGTTCGTGCTCTCCGCCAACCCCGACGGCTACGACTTCACGCACGCCGCCGACGGCAACCGCCAGTGGCGCAAGAACCTCCGCGACATCGACGGCGACGGCAAGATCGCCGCGGGCGACGGCGTCGACCTCAACCGCAACTTCCAGTACAAGTGGGGCTACGACAACGAGGGTTCGTCCCCGGCGCCCTCCTCGGAGACCTATCGCGGCACGGGCCCGATGTCCGAGCCCGAGACCAAGGCGCTCGACCGCCTGCAGAAGCGCATCGGCTTCGAGTACGGCATCAACTACCACTCGGCGGCCGAACTGATCCTCTACGGAGTGGGCTGGCAGGTCGCCACGCCCACCCCGGACGACGTGCTCTACAAGGCCCTCGCCGGCACCCCGGAGAAGCCCGCGATCCCCGGCTACCACCCGCAGGTCGCCTCCGAGCTCTACACCACCAACGGCGAGGCGGACGGCCACGCGGGCAACATCAACGGCATCTCCATGTTCACGCCGGAGATGTCCACCTGCCAGACCGTCTCCGCGATCGACCCGAACGACCCCTGGAAGCCCGAGGACTGCGCCTCGATCTTCACCTTCCCGGACGACGAGAAGCTGATCCAGCAGGAGTTCGCGAAGAACGTGCCCTTCGCGCTCGCCGTCGCCGAGACGGCGCTCCACCCCGACCAGCCGGTCTCCGTCACCGGCATCGAGGCCCCGGACTTCACCCCGGACGCCTTCTCCACGTCGTACGCGCGCGGAGGCGACCAGGAGGTCGCCGTGACCGCCCGCAAGTCGGTGCGGGACAAGAAGCTCAACTACCGCGTCAACGGCGGTCGTACGCGGGCCGTCGATGGCGCCCTCGCGGCCTGGAAGGGCGGCGAGACATACGGCGGCGAGGACAACCTGCACTTCGACCAGTACCGCGCCGAGGTCGAGGGCGCGCGCGTGGGCGACAAGGTCGAGGTGTGGTTCACGGGACGTACGAAGAAGGGCCGCACCGAGAGCGAGCACTTCACGTACACCGTCGCCGAACGGCCCAAGGGGAGCACCCTCGTCGTCGCCGAGGAGGGCGCACCCGCGACGCAGGCCCAGAAGTACGTCGACGCCCTCAAGGGCAACGGCCGCTCGGCCGCCGTCTGGGACGTCGCCAAGCAGGGCGCCCCGCATCCGCTCGGCGTCCTGTCGCACTTCTCCGCGGTCGTGCACTACACCGGCGACCCCGTGCCCGGCGCGCCCACCCAACTCGCCCTGCGCGCCTACCTCAACGAGGGCGGCAAGCTGATCGAGTCCGGCGAGCGCACGGGCACGAACGTGGACCTCGGTGACGCGCTCACCGACGACTTCGCGCAGTACTACCTCGGCGCGTACGAGCGGCTCTCCGCGCCCGGCGCGGCGAGCTTCAGCGGCAGCGGCGCCCTCAACGGGGTCACGACCCCGCTCGCCGCCGCCGACGCCAACCCCCTGGACAAGGCGGGCCGTTACACCGTCACGTCCGACAGTCTGCCCGCCGACAAGTTCCCGCAGTTCAAGAGCGCGGCGGCCGGCAGCTACCCCGGACTCAGCAACCCGTACGCACCCTTCGAGGGCCAGGGCATGGCGTCGGCGACCCACGCCGACCAGGACTGGAAGCGGCTGACCCGCACCATCGACCTGACCGGCGTCACGGCGGCGGACAAGCCGGAGCTGCGGTTCGCGCTCAACTGGAACCTGGAGCCCGGCTACGACCACGGCCTCCTGGAGGCACACACGGTCGGCGCCGACGACTGGAGCACACTGCCGGACAGCAACGGCAACTCGTCCACCACCGTGCCCGCCGAGTGCGGGGCCGGGTTCTTCATCAACGGCCACCCGTTCCTGCGCCATTACCTGACGCAAACGGCGACCGGTTGCACGGCGAGCGGCACCAGCGGCGTCTGGAACAGCTTCACCGGATCCTCCGGCGGCTGGAAGCCCGTCGCCTTCGACCTCAGCGCCTACGCGGGCAAGAAGATCGAGGTGTCGCTCAGCTCCGTCACCGACCCCTCCAGCGGCGGCCGCGGACTCTTCGCCGACAACGCCCAGCTGGTCGTCGGCGGGGACGCGAAGGAGACAGAGGGATTCGAGTCCGGACTCGGCGTCTGGGCCGTCTCGCCGGCCCCGGTGGGGAGCCCCAATATCACAGGCGACTGGGCGCGCACCGGGGAGCTCTACAAACCCTATGCGGCGGTCACAGCGCGTGACAGTGTGCTCCTCGGCTTCGGGTTCGAGCATGTGCCCGGAACCCCAGAGCGCACCGCTCTAATGGGCGCCTCCCTGGCACATCTGAGCCGCTGACGCTCCGTGACGAAGTACGGCCCCTGCCCCTACTCGGGGGTAGGGGCCAACCTGCCGCATATCGCCTCTCTCGATGTCACTCCGGGGCCGTCAGAGAGGTAGGGTCGGAGGCGGTCGGGGACATCCCATACAACTCGCCGGCGTCTGAAACCGGCGTACCTATACGAGGAGATCGGTTCGTGACGATCCGCGTAGGCATCAACGGCTTCGGCCGCATCGGGCGCAACTACTTCCGGGCGCTGCTTGAGCAGGGTGCGGACATCGAGATCGTGGCTGTCAACGACCTGGGTGACACCGCGACCACGGCGCACCTCCTGAAGTACGACACCATCCTGGGCCGTCTCAAGGCCGAGGTGTCGCACACCGAGGACACCATCACGGTCGACGGCCACACCATCAAGGTCCTTTCCGAGCGCAACCCCGCCGACATCCCCTGGGGCCAGCTCGGCGTCGACATCGTGATCGAGTCCACGGGCATCTTCACGAAGAAGGCGGACGCCGAGAAGCACATCGCCGGCGGCGCCAAGAAGGTCCTCATCTCGGCTCCGGCCAAGGACGAGGACATCACCATCGTGATGGGCGTCAACCAGGACAAGTACGACCCGGCGCAGCACCACATCATCTCGAACGCGTCCTGCACCACCAACTGTGTGGCGCCGATGGCGAAGGTCCTCGACGAGAACTTCGGCGTCGTCAAGGGCCTGATGACGACCATCCACGCGTACACCAACGACCAGCGCATCCTGGACTTCCCGCACAAGGACCTGCGTCGCGCGCGTGCCGCCGCCGAGAACATCATTCCCACCACGACGGGTGCCGCCAAGGCCACCGCCCTGGTCCTGCCGCAGCTCAAGGGCAAGCTCGACGGCATCTCGATGCGCGTCCCGGTCCCGACCGGCTCCGCCACCGACCTGGTCGTCGAGGTCTCCCGCGAGGTCACCAAGGACGAGGTCAACGCCGCGTTCAAGAAGGCCGCCGACGACGGCGACCTCAAGGGCATCCTCTACTACACCGAGGACCCGATCGTGTCCTCGGACATCGTCAGCGACCCGGCCTCCTGCACCTTCGACTCCCTGATGACCATGGTCCAGGAGGGTACGTCGGTGAAGATCCTCGGCTGGTACGACAACGAGTGGGGCTACTCCAACCGCCTCGTCGACCTCACGGTCTTCGTCGGCGGCCAGCTCTGATCGGCAGAGCAGGCACCTCGATGTGAGCACAGGGTCCGGACCGCGCGATACTGCGTGGTCCGGGCCTTGTTGCACGTCAGCCCTCTTTTAGGAGTCCAGGAGTCCAGCCATGAAGACGATCGACGAACTTCTCGCCGAAGGGGTCGAGGGCAAGCGGGTCTTTGTCCGAGCCGACCTCAATGTGCCGCTCGCCGACGGCACCATCACCGACGACGGCCGCATCCGTGCCGTCCTGCCGACGGTCAAGGCCCTCGCGGGCGCGGGTGCCAAGGTGGTCGTCGCCTCGCACCTGGGCCGCCCCAAGGGTGCCCCGGACCCGGCGTTCTCGCTGCTGCCCGCCGCCGAGCGGCTCGGTGAACTCCTGGGCGCGCCCGTCGCGTTCGCGCAGGACACCGTGGGCCCCGCCGCGCACGACGCGGTGGACGGACTGCAGCCCGGCCAGGTCGCCGTCATCGAGAACCTCCGCTTCAACGCCGGCGAGACGTCCAAGGACGACGCCGAGCGCGGCGCCTTCGCCGACCAGCTCGCGGCCCTGGCCGATGTCTACGTAGGCGACGGTTTCGGCGCGGTGCACCGCAAGCACGCCTCCGTGTACGACCTGCCGGCCCGTCTGCCGCACTACGCGGGCTACCTCATCGCCACCGAGGTCGGCGTCCTGAAGAAGCTCACCGAGGACGTCAAGCGCCCGTACACCGTCATCCTCGGCGGCGCCAAGGTCTCCGACAAGCTCGCCGTCATCGACGAGCTGCTCGGCAAGGCCGACCGTCTCCTCATCGGCGGCGGTATGGCCTACACCTTCCTCAAGGCCAAGGGGTACGAGGTCGGCATCTCCCTCCTCCAGGAGGACCAGATCCCGGTCGTCACGGAGTACATGGAGCGCGCCGAGAAGAACGGCGTCGAGCTCGTTCTCCCCGTCGACGTCCTCGTCTCCACGGACTTCCCCGACCTGAAGACGATGGCCCCGGCCGACTTCAAGACCGTCGACGCGGACCAGATCCCCTCGGACATGGAGGGCCTGGACATCGGCCCCAAGAGCCGTGAGCTCTTCGCCGCGAAGATCGCCGACGCCGAGACCGTCTTCTGGAACGGCCCGGTCGGCGTCGCCGAGCACCCCGACTACGCCGGGGGCACGGCCGCCGTCGCGCGGGCCCTGCTCAACTGCGACGGTTTCACCGTGGTCGGAGGCGGCGATTCCGCTGCGGCCGTCCGCAACCTAGGCTTCGACGAGAACGCATTCGGCCACATCTCGACCGGCGGCGGCGCCTCCCTCGAATACCTTGAGGGCAAGACGCTCCCCGGCCTCGCCGCACTGGAGAACTGACACCTGATGACTACGCGCACCCCGCTGATGGCGGGCAACTGGAAGATGAACCTCAACCACCTTGAGGCCATCGCCCACGTCCAGAAGCTCGCCTTCGCCCTGGCCGACAAGGACTACGAGGCGGTCGAGGTCGCCGTCCTGCCGCCCTTCACCGACCTGCGCTCCGTGCAGACCCTGGTCGACGGCGACAAGCTCAAGATCAAGTACGGCGCCCAGGACATCTCGGCGCACGACACCGGCGCGTACACCGGTGAGATCTCGGGCCCCATGCTCTCCAAGCTGAAGTGCACGTATGTGGCCGTGGGCCACTCCGAGCGCCGCCAGTACCACGACGAGACCGACGAGATCTGCAACGAGAAGGTGAAGGCGGCCTACCGGCACGGCCTGACCCCGATCCTCTGCGTCGGCGAGGGCCTCGACATCCGTGAGGCCGGCCAGCAGATCCAGTACACGCTCAACCAGATCGACGGCGGCCTCAAGGGCATCCCCGCCGAGCAGGCCGAGTCCATCGTGATCGCCTACGAGCCCGTGTGGGCCATCGGCACCGGCAAGGTCGCGACCCCCGAGGACGCCCAGGAGGTCTGCGGTGCGATCCGCGGCCGCCTCGCCGAGCTGTACTCCCAGGAGCTCGCCGACAAGGTGCGCATCCAGTACGGCGGCTCGGTGAAGTCCGGCAATGTGGCCGCGATCATGGCGCAGCCCGACGTCGACGGCGCCCTGGTGGGCGGTGCCGCCCTGGACGCGGACGAGTTCGTCAAGATCGTCCGCTTCAGCGAGCAGTGAGTATGCCGTAGCGGCGTTACGACGTACCCTTGCGGGGTCGGCGGCTCTCGAATAGAGCGCATAACGCTCTAAAACAGAGCGTATGACGCTCTAAAACAGAGCCCCGGCCCCGTCGTCAGATCTGATCCGAGGAAGTTGGTCCAGCCGTGGTTATGGGGTTCTCGATCGCCCTGATCGTCTTCAGCCTGCTGATGATGCTGCTGGTGCTGATGCACAAGGGCAAGGGCGGCGGCCTCTCCGACATGTTCGGTGGCGGCATGCAGTCGTCCGTCGGCGGCTCGTCGGTCGCCGAGCGCAACCTCGACCGCATCACCGTCGTGGTCGGTCTTCTCTGGTTCGCGTGCATCGTCGTGCTCGGTCTGTTGATGAAGGTGAACAACTGACCGCGAAAGCGGCCTGATTCTTACCTTGCGAAAGCTTCGCTGAAAGCCCCATGTACGGTGCGTGCTCACAAGCGCGGATTATCATGGGGCTTGCGTCTTAGGGTGGGGGTGTAACTCCGCACACTGGACGCGCGTTGGGCCTTACGTAGACTGAGGCGCCCGCAGCAGCACCATCACGCAGGGAGTTACGACCGTGGCAAGTGGCAACGCGATCCGAGGAAGTCGGGTCGGGGCGGGGCCGATGGGCGAGGCCGAGCGCGGTGAGTCAGCGCCGCGTCTGCGCATCTCCTTCTGGTGCTCCAACGGGCACGAGACGCAGCCCAGCTTCGCCAGCGACGCGCAGGTTCCCGATACTTGGGACTGCCCCCGCTGCGGCTTCCCGGCCGGTCAGGACCGGGACAACCCGCCGGACCCGCCGCGCACCGAGCCGTACAAGACGCATCTCGCGTACGTACGTGAGCGGCGCAGCGACGCGGACGGCGAGGCGATTCTCGCCGAAGCACTCGCCAAACTGCGGGGCGAGATCTAGGACTTGTGACGGGGCCGGACATCTTCGGGTGTTCGGCCGCCGCGCTTTCCCGTCCGGCCTTCTTGTCCGGGCCGGTCCGTCTTTCACGTGACGTTTCCCGTTACGTGTACGGACAGACAGCCGCAGAACTCTCATACCGGGCCCTGATCAATTAGGTTGGACCGTGCAGCGGGGCAAGGTACGTACATGGGTACGAGAGAAGGCTGAAGTCCGAGATGAACGCAGAAAGCCGCGCGCGGCTCAACCAGACGCCCGAGTGGGCGGCGATCGGCAAGCACCGGGAGCAGCTGGGGGAGGTGCAGCTGCGTGAGCTGTTCGCGCAGGATCCGGCGCGTGGTACGGCGTACTCGCTCCAGGTCGGCGACCTGTACATCGACTACTCCAAGCACCTGATCACGGACGAGACGCTGACGCTGCTCCGCGAGCTGGCCGTCGCGACCGATGTGTTCGGGCTGCGTGACGCGATGTTCCGCGGCGAGAAGATCAACACGACCGAGGGCCGCGCCGTGCTGCACACGGCTCTGCGTGCCCCGGCCGGTGCGGTGATCGAGGTCGACGGCGAGAACGTCGTACCGAAGGTGCGTGAAGTCCTCGACCGGATGGCCGCCTTCGCCGACAAGGTCCGCTCCGGTGCGTGGACGGGCCACACGGGCAAGCGCATCAAGAACGTCGTGAACGTCGGCATCGGCGGCTCGGACCTCGGTCCCGCGATGGCGTACGAGGTGCTCCGCTCCTTCACCGACCGCGACCTCACCGTGCGGTTCGTGTCGAACGTGGACGGCGCCGATCTGCACGAGGCCGTGCGGGACCTGGACCCGGCCGAGACGCTCTTCGTCATCGCCTCGAAGACCTTCACGACCATCGAGACGATCACGAACGCCACCTCCGCGCGCGACTGGCTGCTCACCGGCCTGCGCGCCGACCAGAGCGCGGTGGCCAAGCACTTCGTGGCCCTCTCGACGAACGCCGAGAAGGTCGCCGGGTTCGGTATCGACACGGCGAACATGTTCGAGTTCTGGGACTGGGTCGGCGGCCGCTACTCGTACGACTCGGCGATCGGTCTCTCGCTGATGATCGCGATCGGCCCGGACGCCTTCCGTGAGATGCTCGACGGCTTCCACCTGGTCGACGAGCACTTCCGCACCGCCCCCGCCGAGGCCAACGCACCTTTGCTCCTTGGTCTGTTGGGCATCTGGTACGGCAATTTCCACGACGCCCAGTCGCACGCCGTGCTGCCGTACTCGCACTACCTCTCCAAGTTCACCGCGTACCTCCAGCAGCTGGACATGGAGTCCAACGGCAAGTCCGTCGGCCGTGACGGTGAGCGCGTCGACTGGCAGACAGGGCCGGTCGTCTGGGGCACCCCGGGTACCAACGGGCAGCACGCGTACTACCAACTCATCCACCAGGGCACGAAGTTGATCCCGGCGGACTTCATCGGCTTCGCCGAGCCGGTCGGTGATCTGCTGCCGGGTCTGGTCGCCCAGCACGACCTCCTGATGGCCAACTTCTTCGCGCAGACACAGGCGTTGGCGTTCGGCAAGACGCCGGACGAGGTGCGGGCCGAAGGGGTGCCGGAGGAACTGGTCCCGCACAAGACGTTCCGGGGCAATCACCCGACGACGACGATCCTCGCCGGGGAACTGACGCCGTCGGTTCTCGGCCAACTCGTCGCGCTCTACGAACACAAGGTGTTCGTGCAGGGCGCCGTCTGGAACATCGACTCCTTCGACCAGTGGGGCGTCGAGCTCGGCAAGGTGCTCGCCAAGCGCGTCGAGCCGGCGCTCACCGAGGGCGCGGACGTCCCCGGACTCGACGAGTCGACGAAGGCGCTCGTCGCCAAGTACCGGACGCTGCGCGGGCGTTGAGCCCCTGAAACGCCGTACGGCCCGGACCACCGAGAGGCGGTCCGGGCCGTACGGCGTTTCAGCGGTCGCTCAGGGCGAAGCCGGCGGATACAGGTCGCGCGGCAGCTGCGAGGCCGCCGCCGCGTCCAGCAGCCACAGGGTGCGCGACCTGCCGTAGGCGCCCGCCGCGGGAGCCTGTATCTCGCCCGCTCCGGAGAGGGCGATCGCCGCCGCGTTCGCCTTGTCCTCGCCCGCCGCGAGCAGCCACACCTCGCGGGCCGACCGGATCGCCGGGAGGGTGAGCGTGATGCGGGTGGGCGGCGGCTTGGGCGCGCCGTGCACGCCGACCACCGTGCGCTCCGTCTCGCGGACCGCCGGCAACTCCGGGAAGAGCGAGGCGACATGGGTGTCGGGCCCGACGCCCAGCATCAGCACGTCGAACGTCGGCACCGGACCGTGGTCCTCGGGTCCGGCCGCCGCCGCGAGCTCGGCGGCGTAGACGCCCGCCGCCGCGTCCGCCTCGTAGGCGCCGTCCGAAGCGGGCATCGGATGCACCCGCGCCGGATTGAGCGGCACCGAGTCGAGCAGCGCCGCCTTGGCCTGGGTGTAGTTGCGCTCCGGGTCACCGTCCGGCAGGAAGCGCTCGTCGCCCCACCACAGGTCCAGGCGCGACCAGTCGATCGCGTCCCGCGCGGGGGCCGAACTCAGCGCCGCCAGCAGGCCGTTGCCGTTGCGGCCGCCGGTGAGGACCACCGACGCGTAGCCCCGCGCGGACTGCGCGTCGACGATCTTCGTGATCAGCCGGGCCGCTGCCGCCTGTGCCATCAGCTCCTTGTCGCGGTGGACGACGAGCTGTGGTGCCGCGCTCACTTGGCGACCGCCTTCTTCGCCGCGGCCTTCTTCGCGGGAGCGGCCTTCTTGGGCTCGGCCTGCTCCGCGGCCGGAGCCGCCGCCGCAGTCGCGGCCGCCTTCGCCGGAGCCTGTGGCGTCGGTTCGCCGAGCCGCTCCACGCCGAACCTCAGCGCGGACGCGTAGGTGTCGTCCGGGTCTAGACGGCGCAGCTCCTCGGCGATCAGCTCGGCCGTCTCGCGGCGCTTGAGCGCCACCGCGCGGTCGGGCTGCCCCTGGATGGAGAGCGTCGCGAGCGAGCCGTCGGGCCGGCCGAGCGTGATGGGACCGCAGTCGGTGTCCATGCGTACGGCGGTCAGACCGGGGCCCGCGGAGAGCAGGCGCTTCACCGGGACGTCGAGCCGGTCGGCGAGCCACATGCCGAGCAGCTCGCAGCTCGGGTTGAACTCCTCGCCCTCCACCTCGACGGCGGTGACCTTGCAGGTGACCTGGTCGAGCGCGGCCGCCAGCATCGAGCGCCACGGCGTGATCCGGGTCCAGGACAGGTCCGTGTCACCGGGGTGGTACGCCTCGGCGCGCGCGGTCAGCTCGTGGATCGGCTGCTCCGCCGCGTAGGTGTCCGTGACGCGCCGCTGGGCCAGCGCCCCGAGCGGGTCGTTGGACGGGTCCAGCGGGGCGTTCACCGGCCACCAGACGACCACGGGGGCGTCGGGCAGCAGCAGCGGCAGGACGACCGACTGGGCGTGGTTGATGACCTCGCCGTACAGCCGCAGGACGACCGTCTCGCCGGTGCCCGCGTCCGCGCCGACCCGCACCTCGGCGTCCAGGCGCGATGTGGTGCGGTCACGGGGCGAGCGGGCGGCGCGCCGGATGACGACCAGGGTGCGCGAAGGGTGTTCGCGGGACGCCTCGTTGGCGGCCTTCAGGGCGTCGTAGGCGTTCTCCTCGTCGGTGACGATGACGAGGGTGAGGACCATGCCGACGGCCGGGGTGCCGATCGCGCGGCGGCCCTTGACGAGCGCCTTGTTGATCTTGCTGGACGTGGTGTCCGTGAGGTCGATCTTCATGGCCGACGCCAGCTCCGTCCGTCTCGTGCGAGCATGTCGTCCGCCTCGGTCGGGCCCCACGTGCCTGCCGGGTACTGCGCGGGCTTGCCGTGCTCGTCCCAGTACTCCTCGATCGGGTCGAGGATGTTCCAGGACAGCTCGACCTCCTCCGTGCGCGGGAAGAGGTTGGCGTCGCCGAGCAGGACGTCCAGGATGAGCCGCTCGTACGCCTCCGGACTGGACTCAGTGAAGGACTCGCCGTACGCGAAGTCCATCGACACGTCGCGGATCTCCATCGACGTACCGGGCACCTTGGAGCCGAAGCGGACCGTGATGCCCTCGTCGGGCTGGACGCGGATGACGATCGCGTTCTGGCCCAGCTCCTCCGTCGCCGTGTGGTCGAAGGGGGAGTGCGGGGCGCGCTGGAAGACGACCGCGATCTCGGTGACGCGGCGGCCCAGGCGCTTGCCGGTGCGCAGGTAGAAGGGGACGCCCGCCCAGCGGCGGTTGTCCACCTCCAGCTTGATGGCCGCGTAGGTGTCGGTCTTCGACTTGGGGTCGATGCCGTCTTCCTGGAGATAGCCGACGGCCTTCTCGCCGCCCTGCCAGCCCGCGGAGTACTGCCCGCGGACCGTGCTCTCGCCGAGGTCCTTGGGCAGCCGGACGGCGCCGAGCACCTTCGCCTTCTCGGCGACCAGCGCGTCCGCGTCGAAGGAGGCGGGCTCCTCCATCGCGGTCAGCGCCATCAGCTGGAGGAGGTGGTTCTGGATGACGTCACGGGCGGCGCCGATGCCGTCGTAGTAGCCGGCCCGGCCGCCGATACCGATGTCCTCGGCCATCGTGATCTGCACGTGGTCGACGTACGACCGGTTCCAGATCGGCTCGAACATCTGGTTGGCGAAGCGCAGCGCCAGGATGTTCTGGACGGTCTCCTTGCCCAGGTAGTGGTCGATCCGGAAGACCTGGTCCGGGGCGAACACCTCGTGGACGATCGAGTTGAGGTCCTTGGCGGACGCCAGGTTGTGCCCGAAGGGCTTCTCGATGACCGCGCGGCGCCAGGAGCCCTCGGGGGCGTCCGCGAGCCCGTGCTTCTTGAGCTGCTGGACGACGTCCGGGAAGAACTTCGGCGGCACGGAGAGGTAGAAGGCGAAGTTGCCGCCCGTGCCCTGCGCCTTGTCGAGGTCCTGGATGGTCGCCTTGAGCTGCTCGAAGGCGTCGTCGTCGTCGAAGTTGCCCTGGACGAAGCGCATGCCCTGGATGAGCTGCTGCCAGACCTCCTCGCGGAAGGGCGTGCGCGCGTGCTGCTTGACCGCGTCGTGCACCTCCTGCGCGAAGTCCTCGTCCTGCCACTCGCGGCGGGCGAACCCGATGAGGGAGAAGCCCGGCGGGAGCAGACCTCGGTTCGCGAGGTCGTACACCGCGGGCATCAGCTTCTTTCGGGACAAATCGCCCGTGACACCGAAAATGACCAGGCCCGACGGCCCCGCGATACGCGGGAGCCGTCGGTCTGCGGCGTCACGGAGCGGGTTCGCTCCATGAACTGCGGTCAAGGTGGTCAGCCCTCCGAAGGGGTGAGGCGCTTGAGCTCCGCCTCGGTGGACTTGAGCAGGTCGTTCCAGGACGCCTCGAACTTCTCCACGCCCTCGTCCTCAAGAAGCTGCACGACGTCGTCGTAGCTGATGCCGAGCTTCTCGACGGCCTCGATCTCACCGCGCGAGGCGTCGTAGGTGCCCGCCACGGTGTTGCCGGTGATCTGCCCGTGGTCGGCGGTCGCCTCCAGGGTGGCCTCCGGCATGGTGTTCACCGTGTTCGGCGCGACCAGGTCGTCGACGTACAGGGTGTCCTTGTACGCCGGGTCCTTGACGCCGGTCGAGGCCCACAGCGGACGCTGCTTGTTGGCCTGCGCCTTGTCGAGGGCGGCCCAGCGGTCCGACGAGAACACGTCCTCGTACGCCTCGTAGGCGAGCCGGGCGTTGGCGAGCGCGGCCTTGCCCTTGAGGGCCTTGGCCTCGTCCGTGCCGATGCCGTCCAGGCGCTTGTCGATCTCGGTGTCCACGCGGGACACGAAGAAGGACGCCACCGAGTGGATCTTGGAGAGGTCCAGGCCCGCGGCCTTCGCCTTCTCCAGGCCCGCCAGGTACGCGTCCATGACCTCGCGGTAGCGCTCAAGCGAGAAGATCAGCGTCACGTTCACGCTGATGCCCTTGCCGATGACCTCGGTGATCGCGGGCAGGCCCGCCTTCGTCGCCGGGATCTTGATGAGCGTGTTCGGGCGGTCCACCAGCCAGGCGAGCTGCTTGGCCTCGGCGACCGTGGCCGCCGTGTTGTGCGCCAGGCGCGGGTCGACCTCGATCGACACCCGGCCGTCCTGGCCGTCCGTCGCGTCGAAGACCGGGCGCAGGATGTCGGCGGCGTCACGGACGTCCGCCGTCGTGATCATGCGGATGGCCTCTTCGACGGTGACCTTGCGGGCGGCGAGGTCGGCGAGCTGCTGCTCGTAGCCGTCACCGCTGCTGATCGCCTTCTGGAAGATCGACGGGTTGGTCGTGACGCCCACCACGTGGCTCTGGTCGATCAGTTCGGCCAGATTGCCGGACGTGATCCGCTTGCGCGACAGGTCGTCCAGCCAGATCGCGACGCCTTCGTCGGAGAGGCGCTTGAGTGCGTCTGTCATGAGGGTTACATCTCCGGTTCCTATGATTTCGTCGTCTGTTCGGCGTCAGCGCTGAGCGGCTTCGAGGGATTCCCGGGCGGCGGCGGCGACGGCGTCGCCGGTGAAGCCGAACTCGCGGAAGAGGACCTTGCCGTCGGCCGAAGCGCCGAAGTGCTCCAGCGAAACGATGCGTCCGGCGTCACCGACGTACTTGTGCCACGTCAGACCGATGCCCGCCTCGACCGCCACGCGCGCCTTCACGGACGGCGGAAGCACGCTGTCGCGGTACTCCTGCGTCTGCTCCTCGAACCACTCGACGCACGGCATCGACACGACCCGCGTCGGAACGCCGGCCGCCTGGAGCTGCTCGCGCGCCTCGACGGCGAGCTGCACCTCGGAGCCCGTACCGATGAGGACGACCTCGGGCTTGCCGCCCTCGGCCTCGAACAGGACGTAACCGCCCTTGACCGCGCCCTCGGTGACCTCACGGTCGTACGTCGGCACGCCCTGCCGGGTCAGCGCCAGACCGTGCGGGGCGCCCTTGCCGAACACCTTGGTGTAGCGCTTGAGGATCTCGCGCCAGGTGATCGCGGTCTCGTTGGCGTCGGCCGGGCGGACCACGTTCAGGCCGGGGATGGCACGCAGCGAGGCCAGGTGCTCGACCGGCTGGTGCGTCGGGCCGTCCTCGCCCAGGCCGATGGAGTCGTGCGTCCACACGTACGTCACCGGCAGGTGCATCAGCGCGGACAGACGCACCGCGTTGCGCATGTAGTCGGAGAACACCAGGAAGGTGCCGCCGTAGATACGGGTGCCGCCGTGCAGCGCGATGCCGTTCATCTCCGCGGCCATGGAGTGCTCGCGGATGCCGAAGTGGATCGTGCGGCCGTACGGGTCGGCCTCCGGCAGCGGGTTGTCCGCGGGGAGGAACGACGACGTCTTGTCGATCGTGGTGTTGTTGGAGCCCGCCAGGTCGGCGGAGCCGCCCCACAGTTCGGGGATGACCGGGCCGAGGGCCTGCAGCACCTTGCCGGACGCGGCGCGGGTGGCGACACCCTTGCCCGTCTCGAAGACCGGGAGCTTCTCCTCCCAGCCCTGCGGCAGCTCGCCCGCGGCGACGCGGTCGAACTCGGCGGCGCGCTCGCCGTTGGCGGTGCGCCAGGCGGCGAAGCCCTTCTCCCACTCGGCCTTGGCGTCACGGCCGCGGTCGAGGGCGGCGCGGGTGTGCCCGATGACCTCGTCGGAGACCTCGAAGGTCTGCTCCGGGTCGAAGCCCAGGACGCGCTTGGTGGCCGCGACCTCCTCGTCGCCGAGCGCCGAGCCGTGCGCGGCCTCGGTGTTCTGCGCGTTCGGCGCGGGCCAGGCGATGATCGAGCGCATCGCGATGAAGGACGGCTTGTCCGTCACCGCCTTCGCCGCCTCGATCGCCTCGAACAGGGCCTGCGGGTCCAGGTCGCCGTTCTCCTTGGGCTCCACGCGCTGCACGTGCCAGCCGTAGGCCTCGTACCGCTGCATGGTCTCTTCGGAGATCGCGGTCTCCGTGTCGCCCTCGATCGAGATGTGGTTGTCGTCCCACAGCAGGACCAGGTTGCCGAGCTTCTGGTGCCCGGCCAGCGAGGACGCCTCGGCGGAGATGCCCTCCTGGAGGCAGCCGTCACCGGCGATGGCGTAGATGTAGTGGTCGAACGGCGAGGTGCCCGCCGCGGCCTCCGGGTCGAACAGGCCCCGCTCGTAACGGGCGGCCATCGCCATGCCCACGGCGTTCGCGACACCCTGGCCCAGCGGCCCGGTCGTCGTCTCCACACCCGTGGTGTGCCCGTACTCCGGGTGACCCGGCGTCTTGGAGCCCCAGGTGCGGAACGCCTTCAGGTCGTCCAGCTCCAGGCCGAAGCCGGCCAGGTACAGCTGGATGTAGAGGGTCAGGGACGAGTGTCCCGCGGACAGCACGAACCGGTCGCGTCCGGCCCACTCGGCGTCCGCCGGGTCGTGCCGCATCACCTTCTGGAAGAGGGTGTACGCGGCAGGCGCGAGGCTCATGGCCGTACCCGGATGGCCGTTGCCGACCTTCTGTACGGCGTCGGCGGCCAGGACGCGGGCGGTGTCAACGGCCCGCTGGTCCAATTCGGTCCACTCGAAGTCTGTGGTGGTCGGCTTGGTGCTCACCCTGAGTCAGGGCTCCTCTCCACATGTCGAATGCCGGCGATGTAGATCCCACCGGCCGATGTCGAGCCTACCGCTGTAAAGACGTGCATTTTTTCGAGTCATTCCAGACTGCCGGGATGCGTCCGGATCCGCCTGTTGAAAGGGATCCACGGTGTTCACCATGTGAAGTCGCAGCCGCTCAGATGGACTGTGTGAACGAGTGCCCGACCGCTCATCTGAACGGGTGCAGCACCACGATTCCGGGAGCTTCCCGGCCGACTCAACACGCCGTCCAACACGACCCCACCCCCGCGAAGGGCGAGGTATGGGCAACGTCTACAGTGGCGTGGTACGCGCGAGCCTTTACCGGATCTTCATGTCTGAACGTCCCGGCGGCTTGCTGGGAAGTCTCTGTCAGGGGTGTGCGTGACGGCCGTTGAATCCCGTCCAGCGGGAGCGATTGGGACGAGCTCTAGCCCAAGCCACCGGCCGTTCGGGGCCCGTGTCATGGCGTTCGTGGCGCTCACGAAGCCGCGGATCATCGAGCTCCTCCTGATCACCACTGTTCCGGTGATGTTCCTCGCCGAGCAGGGTGTGCCCGACCTGTGGCTCGTGCTGCTGACCTGCGTCGGCGGCTACCTGTCGGCGGGCGGAGCCAACGCGCTCAACATGTACATCGACCGCGACATCGACGCCCTGATGGACCGTACGTCGCAACGGCCGCTGGTCACCGGCATGGTGAGCCCCCGCGAGTGCCTGGTCTTCGGCATCTCGCTCGCGGTGATCTCCACGCTCCTGTTCGGCCTGACCGTCAACTGGCTGTCGGCCTGGCTCTCCCTGGGCGCACTGCTCTTCTACGTGGTCGTCTACACGATGATCCTGAAGCGCCGTACGTCGCAGAACATCGTCTGGGGCGGCATCGCCGGCTGTCTGCCGGTCCTCATCGGCTGGTCCTCGGTCACCAACTCCATGTCGTGGGCGCCGGTCATCCTCTTCATGGTCATGTTCTTCTGGACGCCGCCGCACTACTGGCCGCTGTCCATGAAGGTCAAGGACGACTACGCGCGCGTGGGCGTGCCGATGCTGCCGGTCATCGCCTCCAACAAGGTCGTGGCGAAGCAGATCGTGATCTACAGCTGGGTCATGGTCGCCGTGTCCCTGCTGCTCCAGCCGCTCGGCTACACCGGCTGGTTCTACACGGCCGTGGCCCTGCTCTCCGGCGGCTTCTGGCTCTGGGAGGCGCACGGCCTGCAGAACCGCGCCAAGGCCGAGGTCACCGGCGGCAAGCTCAAGGAGATGCGGCTCTTCCACTGGTCGATCACGTACGTCTCGCTGCTCTTCGTGGCGGTCGCGGTGGACCCCTTCCTGCGCTGATCCTGCGGAACTCCGCCGACGGGCGGGGCGCGTGGTGTTGAACGCCACGTGCCCCGCCCGTCGCCAGTTGATCTACCCGTCGGTAGCATCCTGCCCATGGCAGAGACGCAGCAGGTGGAGAGCAGCAAGCAGGCGGCGAAGGCCGAGCGCAAGGCGGCCAGGCTCGCCAAGGAGATCGGTACGTTCGCCAAGGCGCACGGCGGTGCCGAGGGCCAGGTCGCGTACATCGGGGAGCACGGCACCCGGATCGTCCTGGTCGGCGAGGACGGCGGCTGGGGCGACCTGGTGGCGCCCACCTACGCCATCGCGCAGAGCGCCGTGGAGAAGGCCGGCATCACCGTCCACGAGGACTTCGACGGCGAGTTCGCCGCCAAGGTGAAGACCGGGCCCTACGAGTGGTCGCGGATGGCGGGCATCCAGATCGGCGGCAAGCGCAACGGCTGACGGCCGCCGCGCGGAGACCTCCCGGGACGGGCACGGCACTTCCCGAGAACGGCCGAAAGCAACACCTGACGACCGGGTCACCCGTTAGGACCGTAGGAGCAAGGTCCGCCTACCGGGAGCCCGGATGATCGAAACGCCGTCTCTGGTGGACCAGTACTGCCATGGCGTGCTGCGTACGGAGCTGGGCCTCGGCACCTTCGAGGCCCACCTCGGCCGCGGCGAGGGCCCGCCCGCGCCCGGCACCACCTTCTTCGACACCCAGACCGGCTTCGCGGTGCGCCGCTGGTGCCCGCCGTTGCTCGGCCTCGAGCCGCACTGCCCGCCCGCCCGCTATCTCGCCCGCCGCCGTGAACTGGGCGTGCTGGAGGCGGGCCGGCGGCTGCTCAGGGGCAGCGGCATCACGACGTACCTCGTCGACACGGGACTGCCCGGCGATCTGACGGGACCCGGCGAGATGGCGTCCGCCGGTGCCGCCGAGGCCCATGAGATCGTCCGCCTGGAACTCCTCGCCGAGCAGGTCGCCGACACCTCGGGCACCGTCGACTCCTTCCTGGCCAATCTCGCCGAGTCCGTGCACGCCGCGGCCGCGGGCGCCGTCGCGTTCACCTCGCTCGCGGGGGTCCGGCACGGCCTCGCCCTGACCCCGGAACCGCCGGGCCCCGGCGAGGTGCGGGGCGCCGCGGGGCGCTGGCTCTCGGGGCGGCAGGTGGGCGGCGCGCTCGGCGATCCCGTGCTGCTGCGGCATCTGCTGTGGATCGCGGTCGCCTCGGGGCGCCCGCTGCAACTGCACGCGGGGGACGGCGATCCGCAGGCGTCGTTCGGCGGCTTCGCGCGGGCGACCGCGGGGCTCGGCACCGATCTGGTGCTGCTGCACGGCTACCCGTACCACCGGGGCGCCGCCCAGCTCGCGGGCGACTTCCCGCATGTGTACGCCGATCTGGGCCCCGCCCTGGTGCGCACCGGGGCCCGCGCGGCGGCCGTACTCGCGGAGATCCTGGAGCTGGCGCCGTTCGGCAAGGTGCTGTTCTCCAGCGGCGCGCACGGCCTTCCCGAGCTGCACGTGGTGGGCGCGCGGCTGTTCAAGGAGGCGCTGGGCAGGGTGCTCGGCGGCTGGGTCGCGGAGGGCGCCTGGTCGCTGGCGGACGCGCAGCGGGTGGCGGGTCTGGTCGCGGCGGACAACGCCCGCCGCGTGTACGGGCTCTAGCGGTCGCCCGGCCTCAGATGCGGGCTCTGGCGGTCGCCCGGCCTCAGACCGCGGAAAGGCGGGAGTCGTCGGCCTGCGCCGGGACCTCCACCGCGGTCAGCGGGCGCTCGCGCAGCGACAGCAGCACCCGCATCACGCCGATCCACACCAGGCACGAGCCGAACATGTGCAGGCCCACCAGGACCTCGGGCAGGTCCGTGAAGTACTGGACGTAGCCGATCGCGCCCTGGGCGAGCAGGATCAGGAACAGGTCGCGGGTGCGGTTCAGCGGGCCCTTGGGCGCGTCGACGGCCTTGAGGACGAACCACAGGGCGAACGTCAGGGTCACCACGATCCAGGCGAGGACCGCGTGCACCTTGCTGACCGTCTCCCAGTCGAAGCCCATCCGCGGCACCTCGCTGGAGTCGCCCGCGTGCGGACCCGATCCGGTGACGATCGTGCCGGCCGCGATCAGCAGCGCCGAAGCCGCGAGCAGGAACCACACCAGCTGCACCACGGCCTTGCCGACCAGCGGGCGCGGCTCGGCGTCGCCCTCGCGGGTGCGCTGCCACATCGTGACGGCGACCGCGATCAGACCGGTGGAGAGCAGGAAATGCGCCGCGACGGTCCACGGGTTCAGGCCGACGAGCACGACGATGCCGCCGAGCACTGCGTTGCCCATGACCAGCCAGAACTGGATCCAGCCGAGCCGGGTGAGGCTGCGCCGCATCGGCTTCTGCGAGCGGGCCGTGATGATCGCCCAGCCGACGGCCGCGCACAGCACGTACGTCAGCAGGCGGTTGCCGAACTCGATGAAGCCGTGGAAGCCCATCTCGCTGGTCGCGGTGAGCGACTCGTCGGTGCACTTGGGCCAGGTCGGGCAGCCGAGGCCGGAGCCGGTCAGGCGGACGGCGCCACCGGTGACCACGATGCAGACCGTCATCACGAGCGAGATCATGGCCGCGCGCCGGACGGTCCGCTGCTGCGGGGTCCAGCGTTCGGCGATGAAGGCGAGCGGGTTGCGCACGGCTTGAGCGGCGTCGGCTCGGGTCACGTTTGGCACGGGCCCCATCGTAGGGGGCCGCTTGTGCACGGCTTCACGAGGGGGACGTATGCGGTGCTTTTGTGACGCGGCTTACCCCGGCCGCTACTCCCAGCGGAAGAACTTCCCCGCCGTGCCGAGCCCGACGACCGACCACACCGCGAGGATCCCGAGGTCGCCCCACGGCATCCCCGCCCCGTGCTGGAGCACGTCCCGCAGGCCGTCCGAGAGCGCGGAGATCGGCAGCAGGCCGAGCACCGACTGGGCCGCGTCCGGGAACTTGTCGAGCGGGACGATGACACCGCCGCCGACGAGCAGGAGCAGGAAGACCAGGTTCGCCGCGGCGAGCGTCGCCTCCGCCTTCAGGGTGCCCGCCATCAGCAGCCCGAGCCCCGAGAAGGCGGCGGTGCCGAGGATCAGCAGGAGGAGTACGGCGAAGGGGTTGCCCTGCGGCGACCAGCCGAGCGCGAAGGCGATGGCCGTGAGCAGCACGATCTGCAGGACCTCGGTTACCAGGACCGAGAGGGTCTTGGCCGCCATCAGGCCCCAGCGGGGCAGCGGGGACGCGCCGAGCCGCTTGAGCACGCCGTAGCGCCGCTCGAAGCCCGTCGCGATGGCCTGCCCGGTGAACGCCGTCGACATCACGGCGAGCGCGAGGATGCCGGGGGCGAGGAAGTCCACGGCCTCGCCCTTGCCCGTGTCGACGATGTCGACCGCGCTGAACAGCACGAGCAGCAGGGTCGGGATCACGACCGTGAGGAGCAGCTGCTCGCCGTTGCGCAGCAGCATCTTCGTCTCGAGCGCGGCCTGCGCGGCGATCATGCGGGGGAGCGGGGCGGCGCCCGGCTTCGGTGTGTACGTACCGGCGGCGCTCATCCGCGCAGCTCCTTGCCTGTGAGCTCCAGGAAGACGTCTTCGAGGGTGTGGCGTTCCACCGCGATCTTCTCCGGCATCACGCCGTGCTGGGCGCACCAGGAGGTGACGGTGGCGAGCAGCTGGGGGTCGACCGTGCCGGTCACGCGGTAGGCGCCGGGGGTGAGTTCGGCGGCGGCGGAATCCGGCGGGAGTGCTTTCAGCAGGGAGCCGACGTCCAGTCCGGGGCGGCCGGTGAAGCGCAGGGTGTTCTCGGCGCCGCCCTTGCAGAGCTGCTCGGGGGTGCCCTCGGCGATGACCTTGCCCGCGTCGATGATCGCGACCTCGTCGGCGAGCTGTTCGGCCTCGTCCATGTGGTGCGTGGTGAGGATGACGCTGACGCCGTCGCGCCGCAGATCGCGTACGAGGTCCCAGGTGGCCCGGCGTGCCTGCGGGTCCAGGCCCGCGGTGGGCTCGTCCAGGAAGACCAGCTCGGGCCGCCCCACCACGGCCATCGCGAGCGCGAGGCGCTGCTGCTGGCCGCCGGAGAGGCGCCGGTAGGTGGTGCGCCCGCAGCTGTCGAGCCCGAGGCGTTCGATGAGCGCGTCCACGTCCAGCGGGTGGGCGTGCAGCTTGGCGACATGGCGCAGCATCTCGTCGGCGCGGGCTCCGGAGTAGACGCCTCCGGACTGGAGCATCACGCCGATGCGGGGGCGCAGGGCGGCGGCCTGCGTGACCGGGTCGAGGCCGAGGACGCGGACCGTGCCGCCGTCCGGCCTGCGGTAGCCCTCGCAGGTCTCGACGGTGGTGGTCTTCCCCGCGCCGTTCGGCCCCAGGACCGCGGTGACGGTGCCCGCACGGACCCGGAGGTCGAGGCCGTCCACCGCGGTCTTCTTGCCGTACCGCTTGACCAGGCCGGTGACCTGGACGACGGACTCAGTTCCCATGGCGGGAAGTCTAGAGAGGGAGGGAGAGGGTGCGGGCAGGGGGTGCGGCTCGTCTTGGGGGCGGGCGTCGCAGTGCTCTGGGCGTCGCGGTTCGGTTGTGGGGCGGGGCCGCGCCGGTATGTCCGTACTCGCCATCTCCTGCAAGCCCCTTTACTGCTTCGGCTCGGGAGGCCTGCGCACCGTGCTCCGTGCGGACATACCGACACGTCCCCTCGCGTCTCGTCGCGTGCCGCGGGTCGTGCCCCGAAGGGGCGCGGGGCTGTGACATTTGCGGCTCCGCCGCGGGGCGCGACCAGCCACAGCGTGGCCGCGGACGACTACGTTGTCGCTGGACTGCGTGGGGACCACGAGGGTGCCCTGCTCGCCGAGGGCGTCGAGCAGTGCCTGGACGACCGTGGTCTGTCCGCCGCTGACCCAGCCGAGCGTGGGGTCTCGCCGGGCCGTACGCCGAGCCCGCGGCGAGCGACGTCCTCGTACACAAAGGGCCGGTCGGAGGGGGTGTGGGCATGGTTGGAGAGTGTCCTCGGAGCCGCTTGCGCGTGCCACCGATTTGATCGATCAATGATCGTTTTCGCAGGTCAGCTTAGGTATGCCTAAGTGATGCAGCGCACCGGACCGTGATCCGGACGCGGGTTGTCAGGCTCTGAGGAATTACGCAACAATGGCGTTGTGAAAAACGTTGGCGAGGCTCCGCAGGAGGAACTCGCGGCTGGGGTGCGCTCGGATCGGTCTACGCGCAACCGGGTCGCGCGGTCCATCCTGGATCACGGTCCCTCGACGGTCGCCGACCTCGCGGGCCGCCTCCGCCTCACCCAGGCGGCGGTCCGCCGTCACCTCGACAGCCTGGTGCACGAGAACGTCGTCGAGCCCCGGGAGAAGCGGGTCTACGGAGCGCGTACCCGCGGCCGGCCCGCCAAGGTCTTCGCGCTGACCGACTGCGGCCGCGACGCCTTCGACCAGTCCTACGACAAGCTCGCCGCCGAAGCCCTGCGCTGGATCAGCGAGCGGCACGGCGAGGGAGCGGTCGTCGAATTCGCCCGCGAGCGGATCGCCACGGCGGCCGAGACCTACCGGAAGGCGATCGACGCGGCCCCCGCGGAGCAGCGCACCGAGGCTCTTGCGAAGGCGTTGACCGCCGACGGGTACGCTGCTACGGCGCGCAGCGCCCCCGTGGGAGAGCAGCTGTGCCAGCACCACTGCCCCGTCGCTCATGTCGCCGAGCAGTACCCGCAACTGTGCGAGGCGGAGACGGAGATCTTCTCCGTCCTGCTCGGAACGCATGTCCAGCGGCTCGCCACCATCGCCCACGGCGACGGCGTCTGCACGACGTTCATTCCTCGCAACACCCCACAGACCACACATAACGCATCTGCAAGCACGGCCGGGAGGAACCCCGCATGACTCTCCCCACGGAGACTGCCCACCCCGAACTCGAGGGTCTGGGTACGTACGAATACGGCTGGGCCGACTCCGACGCGGCTGGTGCCTCTGCCAAGCGCGGCATCAACGAGGACGTCGTCCGGGACATCTCGGCCAAGAAGTCCGAGCCGGAGTGGATGACCAAGCTGCGCCTCAAGGGCCTGCGCCTCTTCGACAAGAAGCCCATGCCGAACTGGGGCTCGGACCTGTCGGGCATCGACTTCGACAACATCAAGTACTTCGTGCGCTCCACGGAGAAGCAGGCGGAGTCCTGGGAGGACCTGCCCGAGGACATCAAGAACACGTACGACAAGCTCGGCATCCCCGAGGCGGAGAAGCAGCGCCTCGTCGCCGGTGTCGCGGCCCAGTACGAGTCCGAGGTCGTCTACCACCAGATCCGCGAGGACCTGGAGGAGCAGGGCGTCATCTTCCTGGACACCGACACGGCCCTGAAGGAGCACCCGGAGCTCTTCAAGGAGTACTTCGGGACCGTCATCCCCGTCGGTGACAACAAGTTCGCCTCGCTGAACAGCGCCGTGTGGTCGGGTGGGTCGTTCATCTACGTGCCGAAGGGCGTGCACGTCGAGATTCCGCTCCAGGCCTACTTCCGTATCAACACGGAGAACATGGGCCAGTTCGAGCGGACGCTGATCATCGTCGATGAAGATGCATACGTTCACTACGTCGAGGGCTGCACCGCGCCGATCTACAAGTCGGACTCGCTGCACTCCGCCGTCGTCGAGATCATCGTCAAGAAGGGCGGCCGCTGCCGCTACACGACGATCCAGAACTGGTCGAACAACGTCTACAACCTGGTCACCAAGCGCGCCGTGGCGTACGAGGGCGCGACCATGGAGTGGATCGACGGCAACATCGGTTCCAAGGTCACCATGAAGTACCCGGCCGTCTACCTCATGGGCGAGCACGCCAAGGGTGAGACCCTGTCGATCGCCTTCGCGGGCGAGGGGCAGCACCAGGACGCCGGCTCCAAGATGGTCCACATGGCGCCGAACACGTCCTCCAACATCGTCTCGAAGTCCGTGGCGCGTGGCGGCGGCCGTACGTCCTACCGCGGTCTCGTCGAGATCGGCGAAGGTGCCGCCGGATCGAAGTCGAACGTGCTGTGCGACGCGCTGCTCGTCGACACGATCTCGCGCTCGGACACCTACCCGTACGTCGACGTCCGCGAGGACGACGTCTCCATGGGTCACGAGGCCACCGTCTCCAAGGTCTCCGACGACCAGCTCTTCTACCTGATGAGCCGCGGCATGACCGAGTTCGAGGCCATGGCGATGATCGTCCGCGGCTTCGTCGAGCCGATCGCCAAGGAGCTGCCCATGGAGTACGCCCTGGAGCTGAACCGGCTGATCGAGCTGCAGATGGAGGGTTCGGTCGGTTAACACCGGCCGCGTCCCGGCCGGTCACCGCACCGGCCGGGCCCCCGTAGCAGCGACTGACTTCTTTACGCAGAGAGAGAGCACGACGACAGCCATGGCTGAGGCTCAGAACATCCCGGTGGGGTCCACCACCGCCGGATCGATCGCGGTGGCCGCCGAGTCCACCGTCGCGACCCGCATGAGCGCGCCCCCGTCCTACGACGTGGCGGACTTCCCGGTGCCGCACGGCCGCGAGGAGGAGTGGCGGTTCACGCCGCTGGAGCGCCTGCGCGGGCTGCACGACGGGACGGCGGTCGCGAGCGGCGGCATCCGCGTCGAGGTGACCGCGCCCGAGGGCGTCACCCAGGAGACCGTCGGCCGTGACGACGCGCGCGTCGGCAAGGCGGGCAAGCCCGTCGACCGCATCGCCGCGCAGGCGTACACGTCCTTCGAGAAGGCCTCGGTGGTGACCGTCCCCAAGGAGACGGTGCTCACCGAGCCCATCCGGATCGCCGTGCACGGCGAGGGCGGCACCGCCTTCGCGCACCAGGTCATCGAGGTCGGCGCGTTCGCCGAGGCCCTCGTCGTCATCGACCACACCGGTGACGCCGTGCTCGCCGCCAACGTCGACTTCGTCGTCGGCGACGGCGCCAAGCTGACCGTCGTCTCCGTCCAGGACTGGGACGACAAGGCCGTGCACGTCGCGCAGCACAACGCGCTGCTCGGCCGGGACGCCTCCTTCAAGTCGGTCGTCGTGACCTTCGGCGGCGACGTGGTCCGGCTGCACCCGCGCGTCGAGTACGCGGGCACGGGCGGCGAGGCCGAGCTCCTCGGTCTGTACGTCACCGACGCCGGCCAGCACCAGGAGCACCGCCTCCTGGTCGACCACAACACCCCGCACTGCAAGTCGAACGTCGTCTACAAGGGCGCGCTCCAGGGCGACGACGCCCACGCGGTGTGGATCGGCGACGTCCTCATCGAGGCCGCGGCCGAGGGCACGGACACGTACGAGATGAACCGCAACCTGGTTCTGACCGACGGCGCCCGAGTCGACTCCGTGCCGAACCTGGAGATCGAGACCGGCGAGATCGTCGGCGCGGGCCACGCCTCGGCGACCGGCCGCTTCGACGACGAGCAGCTCTTCTACCTGCAGTCGCGCGGCATCCCGGAGGACGAGGCCCGTCGCCTGGTCGTCCGCGGCTTCTTCGCCGAGCTGATCCAGCAGATCGGCATCCCGGATGTCGAGGAGCGCCTCATCGCCAAGATCGAAGAGGAGCTGGAGGCGACGGTCGCATGACCTTCGTACGCGCCTGTGGGCTGAGCGAGCTGTCGGAGGACACCCCGAAGCGGGTGGAACTCGACGGCACGCCGGTCTCGGTCGTCCACACCGAGGGCGAGGTGTTCGCGATCCACGACATCTGCTCGCACGCGAACGTCTCCCTCTCCGAGGGAGAGGTGGAGGACTGTCAGATCGAGTGCTGGCTGCACGGCTCCGCGTTCGACCTCCGCACCGGCAAGCCGTCCGGCCTTCCCGCGACGCGCCCCGTCCCCGTATACCCCGTAAAGATCGAAGGGGACGATGTGCTCGTCTCCCTCACCCAGGAGTCCTGAGGCACATGGCAACGCTTGAAATCCGCGACCTGCACGTCACCGTCGAGGTCGACAACGGCACCAAGGAAATCCTCAAGGGTGTCGACCTGACCGTGAAGCAGGGCGAGACCCACGCCATCATGGGCCCGAACGGCTCCGGCAAGTCGACCCTCGCGTACTCGATCGCGGGTCACCCCAAGTACACGATCACGCAGGGCACCGTCACCCTCGACGGCGAGGACGTCCTGGAGATGTCCGTCGACGAGCGCGCCCGCGCCGGCATGTTCCTGGCCATGCAGTACCCGGTCGAGGTCCCCGGCGTCTCGGTCTCCAACTTCCTGCGCACGTCGGCCACCGCGATCCGCGGCGAGGCCCCCAAGCTGCGCACCTGGGTGAAGGAGGTCAAGTCCGCGATGGAGCAGCTCCAGATGGACCCGGCCTTCGCCGAGCGCAACGTGAACGAGGGCTTCTCCGGCGGTGAGAAGAAGCGCCACGAGATCCTCCAGATGGAGCTCCTCAAGCCGAAGATCGCGATCCTCGACGAGACGGACTCCGGTCTGGACGTCGACGCCCTGCGTCAGGTCTCCGACGGCGTCAACCGTGTCCGTGACACGGGCGAGGTCGGCACCCTGCTGATCACGCACTACACGCGCATCCTGCGCTACATCAAGCCCGACTTCGTGCACGTCTTCGCGAACGGCCGCATCGCCGAGTCCGGCGGCGCGGAGCTCGCCGACAAGCTCGAGGCCGAGGGCTACGAGGCTTACACGAAGGGTGGCGTATCCGCGTGACACAGCTGCCGGGCCTCCTCGACACCGAGGCGATCCGCAAGGACTTCCCGATCCTGGATCGCACGATCCACGACGGCAAGAAGCTCGTGTACCTGGACAACGCGGCGACCTCCCAGACGCCGCGCCAGGTGCTCGACGTACTCAACGAGTACTACGAGAAGCACAACGCCAATGTCCACCGCGGCGTGCATGTCCTCGCGGAGGAGGCCACGGCGCTGTACGAGGGCGCGCGTGACAAGGTCGCGGCGTTCATCAACGCGCCGAGCCGCGACGAGGTGATCTTCACCAAGAACGCCTCGGAGTCGCTCAACCTCGTCGCGAACATGCTCGGCTGGGCCGACGAGCCCTACCGCGTGGACCACGAGACCGAGATCGTCATCACGGAGATGGAGCACCACTCCAACATCGTGCCGTGGCAGCTGCTCTCGCAGCGCACGGGCGCGAAGCTGAAGTGGTTCGGCCTGACCGACGACGGCCGGCTCGACCTCTCCAACATCGACGAGGTCATCACGGAGAAGACGAAGATCGTCTCCTTCGTGCTCGTGTCGAACATCCTGGGCACGCTCAACCCGGTCGAGGCCATCGTGCGCCGCGCCCAGGAAGTCGGCGCGCTCGTCCTGATCGACGCCTCGCAGGCCGCCCCGCACATGGTGCTCGACGTGCAGGCGCTGCAGGCTGACTTCGTGGCCTTCACCGGCCACAAGATGCTGGGCCCGACGGGCATCGGCGTCCTGTGGGGACGGCAGGAGCTCCTCGAAGATCTCCCGCCCTTCCTCGGTGGCGGCGAGATGATCGAGACGGTGTCGATGCACTCGTCGACGTACGCTCCCGCGCCGCACAAGTTCGAGGCGGGTACGCCCCCGGTCTCCCAGGCCGTCGGCCTGGGCGCGGCCGTGGACTACCTGTCCGCGATCGGCATGGACAAGATCGCCGCTCATGAGCACGCGATCACCGAGTACGCGGTCAAGCGCCTCCTTGAGGTCCCCGACCTCAAGATCATCGGCCCGGCATCGGCCGAGGACCGCGGCGCCGCGATCTCCTTCACGCTCGGCGACATCCACCCGCACGACGTGGGCCAGGTCCTGGACGAGGAAGGCATCGCGGTCCGCGTGGGTCACCACTGCGCCCGCCCCGTCTGCCTCCGCTACGGAATTCCTGCGACCACGCGAGCGTCGTTCTATCTGTACTCCACGCCCGGCGAGATCGACGCGCTGATCGACGGCCTGGAGCACGTACGGAACTTCTTCGGCTGAGGGGCTGGCTGGGAACGTGAAGCTGGATTCGATGTACCAGGAAGTCATCCTGGACCACTACAAGCACCCGCACGGGCGCGGTCTGCGTGATGGCGACGCCGAGGTGCACCACGTCAACCCGACGTGCGGCGACGAGATCACGCTGCGCGTCAAGTACGACGGTTCGACGATCGCCGACGTGTCGTACGAGGGCCAGGGCTGCTCCATCAGCCAGGCCAGCGCGTCCGTCCTGAACGATCTGCTCGTCGGCAAGGAGCTCGCCGAGGCGCAGAAGATCCAGGCCGTGTTCCTGGAGCTGATGCAGTCCAAGGGCAAGCTGGAGCCCGACGACGCGATGGAGGAGGTCCTGGAGGACGCGGTCGCGTTCGCCGGGGTCTCGAAGTACCCGGCGCGGGTCAAGTGTGCTCTGCTGAGCTGGATGGCGTGGAAGGACGCGACGGCCCAGGCGCTCGAGGGCGCCGAGGCCGGGATCGCTGAGAGGAAGACCGCATGAGCGAGAACGAGACGCTGACGAAGCCGGCCTCCGAGGAAGAGGTCCGCGAGGCGCTGTACGACGTCGTCGACCCCGAGCTGGGCATCGACGTCGTCAACCTGGGCCTGATCTACGGCATCCACATCGACGACGCGAACATCGCGACGATCGACATGACGCTCACCTCGGCGGCCTGCCCGCTGACGGACGTCATCGAGGACCAGGCGAAGTCCGCCACCGACGGCATCGTGAACGAGCTGCGGATCAACTGGGTCTGGATGCCGCCGTGGGGCCCGGACAAGATCACGGACGATGGCCGCGAGCAGCTTCGGGCGCTTGGGTTCAACGTCTGAGACAGGACCTCAGGGTCTGAGACAGGACCGCTGATTCGGCCCCCCGCACCTTGGGTGCGGGGGGCCGAACTGTGTTTACGGGACCGGATCCTGGACCGGCTCCTGGACTGCCGACGCCTCCGTCAGCGTCTGCGCCAGCCCCTCCTTGCGGATGCGGCGGTCGATGTACAGGAGGGCCGTCACCAGGGGCAGGAACACCGTGGCGGCCAGCTGGGTGAGGAAGCTGGCGAGCAGGCCGAGGACGGCGTACAGGCCGAACTGGGAGCGCAGTTGGTCGAGGAGGTAGGCCGACGCGGGGTCGTCCGGGTCGACCGGGGGCGGGGTCGGGGCGGCGAACTGCAGGGGGAGGCGCAGGGCCAGGGAGACGCCCACCACGATGAGGCCCGCGAGCAGTGAGATGCCGAACGTGCGCCACCAGGCGCCGCGCACCAGGCGCACGGAGCGCCGCAACGCCGTGAAGGGGCCCGCCGTCTCCAGGACCGCCGCCGCAGGGGCGAAGGCGAACAGGACGTACAGCCAGGCCGCGAGCGGGATCGTCAGCAGGAACAGCGGGAAGACCAGGCCGATCGGGATGAGCGACTGGGTCATCATCAGGAAGACGACGGAGAAGAGGACCAGCGCGAACCCGGCCATCGGCAGCATCAGAATGAGCGAGAGCAGCAGGGTCACGGCCAGCACGGACGGCGTCCGTGACCACGCCCTGCGCCAGACCGCGCCGAATCTCGCCGGGCGGCCGAGGACCGCCTCGTGCAGCGTGGCGGCGCACGAGGCCTGGACGAACGAGTTGACGACCAGCGTGGCGAGCATGAACAGCAGCCACGCCAGGCCGAACGCGACGAGGATCGGCCTGGCGTCGTCCCAGGTGAAGTCCGCGTCCGCTTCGTAGATGGCGCTGACGTGTTCCCGGGTCGCGACGTAGGCGACCCCGAGACCGGCCACGACGACTACGGCGAGCAGGCCGTAGGCCGCCGCTGCGGTGCCGAACAGCGGCTTGGCGTAGCGCCGCATCGTCGCGAACGCGCCGCCGATGACGTGGTTGGCGCCGAGCGGGGCCAGGGGTATGACGCCCGGCTTCGGCGGCGGGGGCGGCGGCACCCAGCCGCTGCCGTTCCAGCCCCAGCCGGGGGGTGCGCCGTACGGCGCACCATACGGTCCGGGCGGCCCGCCGTAAGGTCCCTGTGGTCCCTGTGGTCCCTGAGGTCCCCACCCCGATGTGTCCGACATCGCTCTTGTGCTCCGTAGTGTCGTGCGGATTCTGCCGAGTGTTCTCTGTGGCCCCCCACAGTGATTGCGCCACCTTAACCGGTTTTCTCCCCTCCGCTTCCGGTTGTTGCGTACGCCCGTACACAACGTTATGTACACTCGTACGCATGGGATACGGACTGCTGGCCGCGGCGATCGCGGCGGAGGTGGCCGGGACGACGGCCATGAAGTACAGCGAGGGGTTCAGCAGGCTCTGGCCCTCGCTGATCACCGTCGCCGGATATCTGGTCGCCTTCACGCTGCTCGCGCAGACGCTGAAGACGCTGTCCGTGGGCACCGCCTACGCGATCTGGGCGGGGGCAGGGACCGCCGCCGTCGCCGCCATCGGCATGCTGTTCCTGGGGGAGTCGACCAGTCTGGTGAAGGTCGCGGGGATCGGCCTCGTGATCGCCGGAGTCGTCGTGCTCAACCTCGGCGGTGCGCACTGATGGCTCGTCGGTACGATCCCGAGCGGCGCCAGCGGATCATCGACGCCGCGATCCGGGTGGTGGGCGAGAAGGGCATCGGGGCGCTCAGCCATCGGTCGGCGGCGGCCGAGGCCGATGTGCCGCTCGGGTCGACGACGTACCACTTCAAGACACTCGACGAGCTGCTGCTCGCCGCGCTGCGGCAGGCCAACGAGGGCTTCGCGAAAGTCGTCGCGAGCCGGGGCGCCTTCCAGGACCCGCGCGTCGACCTCGCCGGCGAGATCGCCGAGATCCTCGCACTGTGGCTAGGCCAGGAGCGTACGGCCGTCGAGCTTGAGTACGAGCTGTATCTGGCGGCCCTGCGCAGGCCCGCGCTGCGGCCGGTGGCCGCCTGCTGGTGCGACGAGCTGGCCGGGGTCTTCGCCGAGCGCACCGACCCGGCCACCGCGCGGGCGCTGGTCGCGCTGATGGACGGGATCTGTCTGCAGGTGCTGCTGACGGACGGGGTCTATGACAAGGCGTACGCCCGTGAAATGTTCAACCGGCTGCTTCCGGCATCCTCAACCGGGTGACCCGGCAAGGCGATTGACCGCCGCCAGCGCCGCCTCGACGCTCGCCGTCACGTCCGTGACCGGATACTGCACGTCCCGTACGACCCGCTCCCGGTCCACCACCAGGGTCAGCCGCTTCAGGCGGCTCACCCCCGCCGTGCGGAACGTCGGCAGGCGCAGTGCCGCCGTCAGGTTCAGCTCCGCGTCCGAGAGGAGCGGGAAGCGGATCCGCTCCTTCTCGGCGAACGCCCTTTGTTCGTCCGGGCGTTGGGTCGATACGCCGTGGACGCTCGCGCCCGCCGCGGTGAACTCCGTGAGCTGATCGCGGTAGGTGCAGGACTCCAGGGTGCAGCCGCGCGCGCCCGGGATCCCGGCCCAGCCGGGCGGGTAGGCGTCCGGGCGGGCGTACGCGCCGGGGAAGCAGTACAGGACGGTGTACGGGGTGGACTCGGCCACTGGGTCCCGCAACTCCCCGTCGTGGGCGAGGAGTTGAAGCTCCGGGAGTCTCGTCCCGAGCAGCTCGTGCACGCGCTGTGCCTCCACGGAGGCCTCCGCCGCGGTCGCCATCGTCTCTCCCTCTCCCAGTACCCAGGTGTCGCCCCAGTCCTGCAGTGCGACCAGGACCGGCAGCAGGGCGCGGCCGCGCGGCGTCAGTCGGTACTCGTGGCGCGGCGGGCGGTCCTGGTACGGGACGCGTTCCAGTACGCCCGCGTCCACCAGGAGCCGCAGCCGCTCGGTCAGCACCTTGCGGGAGACGCCCAGTTCGCGCTGCAGCTCGTCGAAGCGGTGCAGGCCGCGGGCCGTGTCGCGCACGATCAGGAGGGTCCACCAGTCGCCCACCACGTCCAGGGCCTGCGCGATGGCGCAGTGGTCGTCGTCGAGTCGGGTCCGTTGCGCCATGCCCCTCATGCTGACATAGTCCGTTCCCAAAAGGAACTGACTCAGGGGGCGGGCAGAGTGGGGGCGCTGCGTGACGTACCGAGGACCGTGTGGCTGCTGGCCGCGGGCGGGTTCTGCAACATGGTCGTGGCCTTCACCTTCGTCTATTTCTTTGTCTACCTGACGGACGGGCGCGGCCTCTCCGTCGCCCAGGCGGGGCTGATCAGCGGCATCGGCGGGGCGGGCCAGGTCGCGGGCAACTTCACCGGCGGCTGGTTCGGCGACCGGTACGGCCACCGGCGCGTCCTGCTCATCGGCTCGCTCGTCAGCGGAGTCGCGGTGCTCGCGCTGCCCGTCCTGCCGGTCGCGCTGCTGTACGTCGTGCCGGTACTCGGTCAGTACGCGGGGGGCTGCGTGCGCGCGGCCAACGGGGCGCTCGTCGCCGTGAGCGTGCCCGAGGGCGAGCGGCGGCAGGCTTTCGCCGTGATGCGGTTCGCGGGCAACGCGGGCTTCACCGTCGGGCCCCCGCTGGGCGCCCTGCTGATCGCCCACGCCTCCTACGGCTGGCTCTTCGTCGTCGACGGTCTCGGCACCCTCGCCTTCGCCGCGTACGCCTGGCGGGTGCTGCCCGCGCACGGCGCGGTGCGCGGAAAGGCGGCCGAGCCGGGCCCCGGCGTCTTCGCCGCGCTGCGGCAGCGCCCCACCGTCCTCATCCTGCTCGGCGCCATCCTCGTCACCGACCTCGTCTACCGCCAGCAGTACTCGACCCTCCCCGTCGACCTCGACCGGCACGGCCTCGACACCGGCGTCTACGGCTGGCTCCTCGCGATCAACGGCGGCGTCATCCTGCTCCTCGAACTCCCCGCCACCCTCGCCCTGCGGGGCCGCGCACCCCTGCGGATCATCGGCACCGGGCTGCTGCTCGTCGGCGCCGGATACGGCGCGCTCGCCCTCGGCACCGGTCTCGCGACGGCCGTCATCCTGATGCTGCTGCTCACCGCGGGCGAGATCCTCTACAAGACCCCGGCCACCGCGTACGTCGCCGACCACGCGCCCGCCCAGGTGCAGGGCCGCTTCCAGAGCCTGTACTCGGGTGTCTCGGTGAGCGGCGTCGTGCTCTCCGCGCCGCTCGGCGGCGCCCTCTACACCGTGGCGCCGGGGCTGCTCTGGCCGCTGTGCGCGGGGCTCGCGGCGGTGGCGGGCGGCGTCGTGCTGGCCGCCGGGAGACGGGCCGCGACCGCCCCGCGGCCCGTGACCGGCTCGGCCACTGAGACCGGTTCGCCCGCGCGGCGCCCCGCCGGTTAGGTTTTCCCCATGACCGACACGAACGCTTCCCGCACCACCGGCGCCGTCGCCGCAGGCCTTGCCACCGTCACCGCCGACGGCACCGTCCTCGACACCTGGTTCCCCGCCCCCGAGCTCACCGCCGAGCCGGGCCCCGCGGGCACCGAGCGGCTGACCGCCGAGCGCGCCGTCGAACTGCTCGGCGAGGGCGCCGCCAAGGCCATCGGCCGCGACGACCGCCGTGGCGTGGAGATCATCGCCGTACGTACGGTCATCGCTTCCCTCGACGAGAAGCCGCTGGACGCCCACGACGCCTACCTGCGTCTGCACCTTCTCTCGCACCGCCTGGTCAAGCCGCACGGCCAGAGCCTGGACGGCGTCTTCGGCCTCCTCGCCAACGTCGCCTGGACCTCGCTCGGCCCGGTCGCCGTGGACGACGTGGAGAAGGTCCGCCTCAACGCCCGCGCCGAGGGCCTGCACCTCGCCGTGACCTCGATCGACAAGTTCCCGCGCATGACGGACTACGTCGCCCCGAAGGGCGTCCGCATCGCCGACGCCGACCGCGTCCGCCTCGGCGCGCACCTCGCCGAGGGCACCACGGTCATGCACGAGGGCTTCGTGAACTTCAACGCCGGCACGCTCGGCACCTCGATGGTCGAGGGCCGCATCTCCGCCGGCGTCGTCGTCGGCGACGGCTCGGACATCGGCGGCGGCGCCTCCACCATGGGCACCCTCTCCGGCGGCGGCAACGTCCGCATCGTCATCGGCGAGCGCTGCCTGGTGGGCGCGGAGGCGGGCGTCGGCATCGCGCTCGGCGACGAGTGCGTCGTCGAGGCGGGCCTCTACGTCACCGCCGGTACGCGCGTCACCATGCCCGACGGCCAGATCGTCAAGGCCCGCGAACTCTCCGGCGCCTCGAACATCCTCTTCCGCCGCAACTCGGTCTCCGGCGCGGTGGAGGCCCGCCCGAACAACGCGGTGTGGGGCGGGCTGAACGAGGTCCTGCACAGCCACAACTGACGCACCCGACGTCGTCCCCGTGGGCGGCCCGTGCCGGAGGAACCGGTGCGGGCCGCCCACGCGTATGTGGAGACGGATACGCCTTCGTGGAGACGGACGCACAGGCGAGGCATAGCCGCGGCGCGGTGCGCGCGTCATCAAGGGCAGAGGGGCAGTGAGGCCCGTCGGGACGTCGGAGACGAGAAGGTGGCGATGGATGCCGAAGGGCAGGAAAGCTTCCGGGAGTTCGTGGACGGTCGGTCGGCCGCGCTGCTGAGGACCGCCGTGCTGCTCAGCGGCGGCGACCGGCACGCCGCCGAGGATCTGTTGCAGAACGCGCTGGTCAAGGCCGTGGGCCGGTGGCACAGGATCGATGACCCGGAGGCGTATGTCCGGCAGATCCTCTACCGGCAGCAGGTCAGCAGATGGCGGCTGAAGTGGCCGCGGCGGGAGCTGGCCGTCGCCGAGCCGCCGGAGAGCGCCGTGGGGGACGGTTCGGGCGCCGCCGAGCTGCGGGTCGTGATGCGGGCCGCGCTCGGCAAGCTCACCACGCGGCAGCGCACCGTGCTGGTGCTCCGGTACTTCGAGGACCTGCCCGAAGCCGACGTGGCCCGGCTGCTCGGCTGCTCGGTCGGCACCGTGCGCAGCACCACGCACCGCTCGCTCGCCAAGCTGCGGGGCCTCGCGCCCGAGCTGGCGGCGCTCGACGGGCCGGACGCCGGCACCGGCAGCCGGCCGTCCCATGACTATTCGCCCGTGTCGTCCGTGGAGGTACAGCCGTGAACGTGGAAGAGCTGGTGCGCGAGTCGCTCCGGGAACAGGCGGACGGCGGAGCCAGGCCGCCGGCCGGGTTCGCCGACCGGGTCCTCGCCGTGCGGCGCCGGCGCAGGACCCGGAATCTCGCGGGACTCGCGGCCGCCACTGCCGCCGTAGTCGCCGCCGCCGTGGCCGTGCCCGCCCTGGACTCCGGTGACCAGGACGTACGCCCGGCCAGCGAGGCGCAGTCCGGGGATGTCGTCGCTCACCCCGACCAGTCGCCCCCGCGCGACCTGATCGCGGCGGGCAACACCGCGCTCGCCGCGTTCTACACGACCAGGACCAGCAAGCTGCCGGGCGGCGACAAGCTCACCACCCGCACCTACGGCCTGCTCGACCAGAAGACCGGGAAGTACGAGAAGGCCGCCAAGAAGTGGGCCTGGATCGATGTCGCGCCAGGCATGCGCACCGCCGCCGTCCTGGAGGGCGAGCTGCCCGCCCCGCGCATCGGCGTCCTCGACCTGATCACCGGCAAGGTGGAGCGCTGGATCCCGGTCGACCGCGAGGTGGCCGGCGTCCAGTGGTCGCCCGACGGCAGCAAACTCGTCGCCACCGCCTACAGCAAGAACCCCGACCGGATGATCGACCTGCCCGACGACCACCCCAAGAACCCGCCCCAGCGGCACGGCAGTCGTACCGGGTTCTTCGTTGTTGATGTCTCGTCCGGTCAGGTCGGTCCGTTCCGCGCGCTGCCGCAGAAGACCGACGACAAGTTCGGCTTCTTCTCCGGCAATTCACGTGAGGACCTGCAGTGGAGCCGTGACGGCAAGGTGCTCTACGTACAGGGGGCGGAGGGTCCCGACGGCAAGAATCGGTCCTGGTACACGTTGGCGGGAGAGAAGGCCGCGGCGCCCGACGGCGAGCGGTACGCGGGCTGGCCCGCGGCCGGTCTGTCGCCCGACGGGAAGCTGCTCGCGAGCGACGGCGACGACAAGGGATCGCCGATCCTCGACCCGGAGACCGGCAAGAAGATCACCACCGTGCCCGGCCAGCAGCAGCTCGCCTGGGCCGACAACAAGCGGCTCATCGCCTGGGGCTGCGACCCCAAGAAGTGCGACGGCAAGGGCGAGTTCCGCAACCAGCTCCTGCTGGTGACCGTGGGCAGCAAGAAGGTCGTGCCGCTCAGCGACTTCCGCAAGGCGTCCGACGACTATCCGGGCCGCTGGACGCCCATGTTCGCCGCCCGCTGACCCCCTGTCGCAGCGCCTCGTACGCAGCCAGCAGCCCGTCGGTCGCCTCGCGGCCGGCGGGCAGCAGCGGTGCCCGCACCGGGCCGCCGGGCAGACCGAGCGCGCCGAGCAGCGCCTTGGAGGTGACCGTGCCGGGCAGGCCCGAGCCCATCATCAACTCGATGAGTCCCATGGCCCGTTGCTGGAGTCGCCGGGCCTCCGTCGGGTCACCCGCGTCGAACGCGTCGATGATCGACCGGAGTTGACGTGGTGCCGCGTTGGCCACCGTGCTGATGTAGCCGACTCCGCCGATCGCGTACATCGCCAGGATGTACTCGTCGCAGCCCGTGTAGTACGCCAAGTCCGTGCGGGACAGCACCTTCTGAGTGCCCATCAAGTCATACGCACAGTCCTTCACCGCGACGATCCGTGGATGCTCCGCCAGCCGCAGCATCGTCTCCGGCTCGATGCGCGTCCCGGTGCGGCCCGGGATGTCGTACAGCGCGAGCGGAAGCCCCGACGCGTCCGCGACCTCCCGGAAGTGCGCCTCGACGGCGTCCTGCGGCGGCCTGCTGTAGTACGGAGTGACCACCAACAGGCCGTCCGCGCCCGCCTTCTCGGCCTGCAGCGCCAGCTCGACCGTGTGCCGCGTGGCGAAGCTGCCGACCCCCGCGACGATCGAGGCCCGGTCGCCGACGGCCTCGGCCACGGCCCGCACCAGCGCGGACTTCTCGCTGTCCGACGTGGTCGGCGACTCACCGGTGGTGCCGGACAGGACGAGCCCGTCGCAGCCGCCGTCCACCAGACGCGCGGCGAGCCGCTGCGCCCCGTCGAGGTCGAGCAGCCCGTCTTCGGTGAAGGGCGTGATCATCGCGCAGAGCGCGCGGCCGAAAGGGGGACGGGCGGATGAGGGTGAGGTCATAGAGGCAGTGTCGGTACGCAGACGGTGAAGCTCCACTTAATTCTGCTACGAGGTAAGGGCGAGGAACGCTACGACGTACGCCTGGACTCGGCGGGCACTAGTGCCAACTCGCCCCTGTATGGGTCACCATGGGCCGGACGGTAGTCGACGACGGACGGCCGCTGGGCCGGCCACAGGAGGCGTCATGAGGCTGGGCAAGGCACTCGCCACCGGTATCGCCGAGGAACAGCCGATCGAGGAACGGAGGGTCGAGGACGCGGTCCTCGATCCCGAACGGGTCCAGGAGCCCCGTGAGTCGGCCGACCCGGCCCCGGTCGAGGTCGCGGCGGCCCGATGAGGCTGCGGCTCCCCGCGGAACGCCCGAAGGAGCCGCCGACCGGATACAAGATCGCCCGCCCGGTGCTGTCCCAGGACGGCACCCGGGCCGGGTTCACCGGCGTCTCCCTGGGCGCCGCGCTGCCCTACGCCGTGCTCGACGAGGCGCACTGCGTCTACGGCCGGCGGCACGCGGCCCCGCACCGGCGCTGCGACTGCGGCTTCCACTGCGTCCATGAGCGCGCCACGGCGGAGGCACTCCTGTGCACCGCCGAGCACCGCGGGGCGGCCCTGCTCGAAGTGACGGTGCTCGGCGCGTACATCCGCTTCGAGCGGGGCTTCCGGTACGCGCGTCAGCGCGTCCGTACGGCGACGGTGCGGCCTTGCCGCTGCGGCGCGCGGGCGACGCTGCTCGTGGACGCGGGATGGGGCAGGCCCGGCTGGCAGGTGCTGGAGAGCGCGTGCGGCGGCTGCGCCGGGCGGCGCTCGGCACTGCGCCTGTCGGAGTTCGCGGGCGTCGCGGGGGAGGGGCTCACGGTCGTCGGGGCGCGCCCGGACACGGTGCCCACCTCGCCCGCGCAGGCCATGGGCGTACCCGAACTGGTCGCGGAGGCGGCGCTGCTGCAGGCCCGACTCGACGTGTTCCAGGGCGAGTTGGCGCGGCTGAGCGAGGACGGAGCGAGCTGAGCGAGGACCGAACGAGCTGACCGGGGCCGGTCTGGCATGATCGGCCGCGGGGCGTGACAGGCCGACATGACATGACAAGGCATGAGGCTTGATGAACGAGAACGACAACAACGGAACACGAACGCAGGAGAGGCGCGTCGCCCTGGTGACGGGCTCGTCCTCGGGAATCGGCGCCGAGGTGGCCCGCCGCCTCGCCGCCGCGGGCATCCGGGTGGTGGTCAACTCCGCCAACTCGGTCGAGGCGGGCGAGAAGCTGGCCGCCGAACTCCCCGACGCCGTCTACGTCCAGGCGAACGTCGCCGAGGAGGCCGACGCCAAGCGCCTGGTCCAGGCCGCCGTCGACACGTACGGCCGCCTCGACGTCCTGGTCAACTGCGCGGGCGCCACACGCTTCATCGCCCACGACGACCTGGAGTCCGCGAGCCCCGACGTCTGGCGCGAGCTCTACGACATCAACGTCATCGGCGTATGGCAGACGATCACGGCCGCCGTCCCGCATCTGCGGGCCGGTGGCGCGGGCAGCGTCGTCACGATCTCCTCGCAGGCCGGTGTGCGCCCCGGCGGCAGCTCGATCCCGTACTCGGTCAGCAAGGCCGCCGTGAACCACATGACGAAGCTCCTCGCCAAGACCCTCGGCCCGGACATCCGGGTCAACGCGGTCGCCCCCGGCATGATCGACACCCCCTGGTTCGACGGTGTCGAGGGCATCGAGTCCGCGATGGCCGAGACCGCGGCCCGGCTGCCGCTGCGCCGCGTGGGCCGGCCGCAGGACATCGCCGACGCCGTCTTCGACCTGGTCGGCGCCGCGTACATCACCGGAGAGGTGCTGCTGGTGGACGGCGGCGGCCACCTCCTGTGAACGGACGGGCCGTGCGCGCGTCCCATGGGGCGGGCGCACGGCCCCGCCGCGTTGACGCCCCTGGCCGCCCAGAGGAGGCTCAGGCCATGAGGACACACCCGTACGCACGTTATGTCGCGCTCGGCGACAGCCAGACGGAAGGGATCGGCGATGGCGACGAGACCCACGGCTACCGCGGCTGGGCCGACCGGCTCGCCGAGATACTCGCCGAGGGCAACCCCGGTCTCGGCTACGCCAACCTCGCCGTACGCGGCAGGCTGACGGCCGGCATCAAGGCGGAGCAGCTGGCCCCGGCGCTCGCCCTGAAGCCGGACCTGGTCACCGTCATGGCCGGGATGAACGACCTGGTGCGCCCCGGCTTCGACGCCGCACGGGTGGCCCGCGACATCGAGGACATGTTCACCGAGCTCACCGCGGCGGGCGCGCGCGTGGCCACCGTGACGTTTCCGGACATCGGGCGGATCTCCCCGCTCGCGCGCCGGGCGCTGCCCCGCGTGCTCGACCTGAACGCCCGCATCAGGGCCGCCGCGGACCGCCATTCGGTGGTCGTCTTCGACACCTTCCCGCACCGCGTCACGACCGACCCCCGGCTGTGGACCTCCGACCGGCTGCACGCGAGCCCCGTCGGCCACGCCCGGATCGCCGCCGGAATGGCCGACGCGCTCGGCATCCCCGGCCACGAGGACTGGGTACGGCCGCTGACGCCGCCGCTCGCCCCGGTGTCGACGCTGCGGGCCGCCGCGGCGGAGGCCAAGTGGTTCGCGGAGTTCATGGGCCCCTGGGCGTGGCGGCGGCTGCGGGGCCGCTCCTCGGGGGACGGCCGGGAGGCGAAGCGGCCGCGCCTGGGCCCGGTGACGATTCCAGAGCGGGCGTGAACGGCCCGTACCGCACTCCAGCATGAACGCCCCGTAACGGCCCGTACCGCACGGCAGAGCGACAGGGGGAGTCAGCATGAGCAACGGCAAGGAGTTCGAGATCGCCCGGGAGTTCGAGGTCGACGCCTCGCCCGCGGAGGTCTGGGACGCGCTCACCACCGGCACCGCGGGCTGGCTGTGGCCCATGGAGTACGAACCGCGCGAGGGCGGCTCCGCCCCCTCCGGCGGGACCGTCGTCCACTGGGACCCGCCGCACCGCCTCACCGCCCGCGTGACGGACCCGGCGGGCCTCCCCGCGGGCCAGACCCGGAGCGAGCTCGACCACCTGGTCCAGCCCCGCGACGGCGGCCGCCGCTCCTGGGTCCGCTATGTGCACGGCGGCTTCTTCACCGACGACTGGGCGGGACGGTACGACGCGGCGTGCAAGCACACCGACTTCCATCTGCACACCCTGCGCCAGTACCTGACCCACTTCGCGGGCCTCCCCGCCACCTTCACCACCCTGGAGGGCCCGCCGGCCTCCACCGCCCCCGACGCCTTCGTCAGGCTCGGCCGCGGCCTCGGCCTGCCCGACGACGCGCGGGAAGGCGCCCGCGTACGCGTCGAGGCGCCCGGCGGACCCCTCGACGCGCTCGTCGACTTCCGTACGCGGTACTTCATCGGGCTGCGCACGGACAGCGTGCTGCACCGCTTCTTCGGCCTGGGCCGGTTCGGTGCACCGGTGGGCATCAGCGTCCACGACTTCGCGCCGCACGCCGACCCCAAGGGCACCGAACTGGCCTGGCGGGACTGGCTGGACAGGCTCTACGCCTGACCCTCTGCTACGGGCGGAACCGCAGCACCTGCGGGTCGTGGTCGCTGTTCTGCTCCGCGAACTCCGCGTTGATGTGCACGCTGTCGTAACTGAAGTCCCCGGCACCCCCCACACCGGGACTCGCCAGGATCTGGTCGAGGACCTGCGAGTTGCCCTGGTAGACGTACGAGTAACGCTCGGACCGGGGGAGGGACTTGACCGCGGACTTCAGCGCGCCGCCCGCCTCAAGGGCCTTCGTCGTCGCGGAGAACTCGAAGTCGTTCACGTCCCCGAGGACCACCACGTCCGCGTCCTTGCGCACCGCGCGCACGTCCCGCACGAAGTCGTTCACGACCTTCGCCTGCCGCACCCGCTTCTCCTCCGAGGACCGCACCGGCGGCTGGTGCTTCGAGGTGAGACCCTCGTCGCCGCCCTTCGAGCCGAAGTGGTTGGCGACCACGAACACGGTCCGCCCCTGGAAGGTGAACTCGCCGGCCAGCGGCTTGCGGCTGTCCGCCCACGCGGAGTTCGCGGGGTCGATCCGGCCCGGCGAGAGGCTCAGCGCGGGCCGCCCGCCGTCGCGCACGACCTCGGTGCCGGTGGTCGCGTTCCCCTCGCCGCGGTCCGTGAAGGACACCCGCTCCGGGTTGAAGAGGAACACCTGCCGGATGTTCCCGCCGGGCTCCCCGCCGTCCTTGTTGTTCTCGGGGGCGATGGACCGCCACTGGTAGCGGGGCCCGCCCGCGGCGACGATCGCGTCCGTGAACTTCTTCAGCGTCGCCTCCGCGGAGACCGTCCCGTCGTTCTTCGCGCCGTTGTCGTCCTGGATCTCCTCCAGGGCCACGATGTCGGGCGATGCGAGGTTCGAGACGACGGCCGCCGCGAGCGCGTCGAACTTCTTCTGCGGGTCGGTCGGGTCGAGGTTCTCGACGTTGTACGTGGCCACGGCGAGCTCGCTCTTCGCCTGGCGCCGCGTCTTCTCCCGTACGAGACCGTTGTCCGTGACCTTGCCGAGCGTGCGGGCCGTCAGGGTGTAGCCGCCGAACTGGTTGAAGTCCAGGGGGCCTTCGGCGCCGCCGGAGAGCACGTCGCCGACGTTCGCCTTCGGGAAGGGCTGCTCGGCGACCGGGGCGAGCTGCTGGATCTGCAGCCGTCCGGTGTTCTGCGCCGTGTAGGAGCCGTAGACCGTGCCGCCGCGCCGGTTCGCGTTCTCGTTCGGCTTCACCGTGATCCACAGCTCGTTGTACGGGTCGGTGGCGCCGACCACGCGCGAGGTGCCGACGCGGACGTTCATGCCCTCCAGGGACTCGTACCGGTCGAGCGCGTACGAGCGGGGCTTCAGCCCCAGCCCCTCGATGCTGCCGCCGTCCGCCGGGTCGCCCTCGGGCGCGTACGCGGAAGGCACCGACTTGGCGTCCACGGTGACCGGTGCGGGCAGCTTGTTGCCGGAGGACTCCACGGTCACCGTCGGCTTGGTGAGCTGCGTCAGGGACTGGTTGCCGGAGTCGGCGCCGCCGGGCACGTACTCGGTGACCGTGCCGGAGACGCGGACGGCGTCGCCGACCTTGACGGTGAGCGCCGCCGAGCCCGTGTAGACGAAGACGCCTTCGCTGGTCGCGGCGTCGGAGTCGGCCTTCGGGTCCTGGATCCAGAAGCCCTTCGAGCCATGGCCGCGGACCCCCGTGACGATGCCCGCCACGTCGGTGACCTGCTGCCCGGCCAGCGGAGAGAGCCGGGTGGTGCCCTGGATGTCGTGCACGCGGACCTCGTCGGCGGATGCCGTGGAGGAGGTCGCCGCCAGCAGACCGGCCGCGAGAGCGGTGGTGACGACCGCCGCGACGGCGGTGGTCCTCGCGGTGGGGCGGGCGGCGCGGGATATGTGAGGCATGAAGGTACTCCGGTGAGGGTGACGACGTGAGGGTGACGAACTGACGAGTACGGCGCTCTACGCGCGTCAATCTCTTGTGTGACCAGGGGAGTTGTCAAGGTTCGATGGGTGTTCTCGCCGTGTATGTCTGCTGCATGGCTCCTGACAGGGACATGAACCGGGCGGCATGGGTCCAAATCCGTCTAGGCTTCTGTCGACCACCTTTCCCCCGGAGGAGAAGCAGCCGATGTCCGTAAGTCCCGCCACCCTGCCGCCGGTGCTGCTGCACCCCGAAGCGGAGCTCGCGCGGGCCGCGCTCGCCACACCGCTGCTCTCCCGCGCCGCGCGGCTCGCCCGCTGGGCGGGCCCCGAGACCCGGGTCGGGGCGGGCGGCGAGCTCGTCGACGAGCAGCTTCCGGCCGCCGCCGCAGAGCTGGGCCTGGACGCCGGCGACCCGGACTCCGCCGCGTACGCGAGCGAGGCCTGGCGGGTCGCCGTCGACACCGGCCTGGTCGAGGTCACGGACGGCGACGAGGACGCGGAGGGCGAGGCCGCGCTCGGCACGGTCACCGCGGGCGAGGACCTCGCCGCGCTCACCTCCGGCAGCCCGCAGGACATCCTCGGCGTCTGGCTCGGCGCCCTGGACACCGTGTACGCGGACGCGACCGTGCCCGACATGGACAACCTCCTGGACGTCCTGGAGGAGAACGGCGAGATCGACTTCGAGGAGCTCGGCTGGGACCCGCAGGCGGAGGCGGACTTCCTGGACGGTGTGCTCGGCAACCTCTACCTGCTGACCGTCAGCGACTCCGCCGCGAGCGAAGGCCCCGTTCCGCTGCCCGCGCTCGCCGCGTCGATGATCGTCCCGGACGACATGGGCGAGCCCACGGACGACGTCCTGGAACAGGTGTCGGACGCGATGATGAAGCTCGACGACCAGTTCCGGCTCTTCGAGCCGCTCGGTCTCGTCGAGTATCAGCCGGTCGACGAGGCACTGATGGTCGACATCGACGAGGCGGAGGCGCCGCTGCCGGCGGACGACGAGGACGTCTCCCGGTACGGCATGGTCCGGCTGACCCCGCTCGGCCTGTACGGCGTACGCGCCCGGATGCTGGAGGCCGGCGTCGACGCGCCCGCGGTCGGCGACCTCGCCGACAAGGGTGCCGACTCGCTGCTCGACGGCACGGCCGGCTTCCCGCAGGCGGCGGCGCAGGCCGAGATCGAGGGCTGGCTCGCCCGGCACGAACCGCTGGGCGCCGCGCGGGAGTTGCTGGCCGCTGCGCGCGGCGGCGACGAGGACGCGCCGCTGCGCAGGCTCCGCTGCCAGCAGGCGCTCTCGCTGGTCGGCACGGAGGCGGAGCCCGCCCTGCGCGAGGTGCTCGACGACGCGGAACTCGGCGGACTGGCCCGGGTGTGGCTGGTCGAGCACGGCGCGGCGGACGTGCCCGTGCCGTCCGAGGCGATGGTGTTCTGGCTGACCATCGACACGATCGCCGCGCAGCTCCAGGCCGAGGGCAACTCGGACGAGCTGCAGGGCCTGGTCGAGGGGCTCTCCGAGCAGCACGGCGGGTTCTTCGCCGCGGCGTGGCGGGTGGACCACCCCGCCACGGCGGACGTACTGGAGGCGATGGGCCGGCTGCACCCCGACAAGAAGGTGGCCAAGGAGGCGCGGAAGGCGGCGTTCAAGGCGCGGTCGCAGCAAGGGATTTGACGCGGTCGGCGGCCGGGCGGGGAGGTTCCGCCCGGCCGCTTTCCGGTTCAGCTCAGCGCTGATGGAAGGCTGTCAGCACTGATACAGCGTCGTGTGCTTGAACGACGACGTCGCGCCGTCGAATCCGTACGTCCCCCGGTACGCCGGAGGGTTCTGGTACTCGCCGACGATCGTGATCGTGTTCGCGCACGAACCCTGACCGGAGCGCTTGGCGTCCAGCCTGATCGTCTCGCCGATGAGGCCGCCCGTGATGTCCCACGGCGCCCCGCAGATGCCGGCGGTGATCTGGCCGCCGACGACGACGTGCGGGTAGGTGTTCGGGTTGTACTTCACCGTCATGGCGAAGGTGATGGCACCGTTGTGCAGCTCCAGCTTGCACTCGGTGGACACCGCCTCGGCGGATACCTCCTGGGGCGCGGCGAAGGCCTCGTCGCGCGTCTTGACCTCGGCGCCCTGCGGATTGTGGAAGCGGTGCTCCGCGCGGGCCTGGCCCTTCTGCTTACGTGCCTGAGTGGTCATGAAGACCCTCCTCTCGTGGTGCGACCCGTTCTCGTGGTGCGACCGGTCAGGCCAGCTGCTCGGAGACCTCGACCCGCAGCAGCGCGCGGACGTTCTCGTAGTGGTTGATGACGGTCACGGTCGAGGACCCGGCGAACAGCAGGCCGAGCGCGACGTTGTCGAGCGAGGTCACCAGGGACCCGGAGTCGCCGCCCGCCGAGATGTTCGTCGTCAGGATCTGGTCCTTGAAGCGGGCCGTGCCCGCCGTGCCGTAGTTGACGTCGATGGTCGCGTCGACGGAGATGATCCGGCCGAAGGAGATGTTGGTCGTACGGCCGGTCTTCTTCACCAGGTCGCCGACCGCGACGTTCGCCTTGCGGCGCCAGGCGCGCGGCGCACCGCTGAAGTACGTCTCACGGGTCGCGTCCTGGAAGTCGACGGTGCCGAGCGCCGCGTCGACGACGTTGTTGTGCCGCTCCAGCGGGATCTGCGGGGCGAACTGGATCGTGATGAACCGGTCGAGGACCGCGATGCGGTCGGCCGGGTCCTGGCCGCCGTCGAAGACGCCCGGCTGCACGATCGCGCTGCCCAGCTGGGCCCGGTTGGAGTCGGCGAGCACGTGGTTGTTGGAGAGGATGTAGAACTTCGCCGGTACGCCGAGGCCGGGGCCCGGCGGGTCGACGGAGGCGCCGGGCAGGAAGTCGTAGACGACGCTGCCGAGCGTGCCGGCCGTGACGCGTACGTTGCCGACCGAGAACCCGGAGGGGCACGGACGCATCCGGCGCCGCAGGAGCTGCGGCTCGAACGCGCCGAGTCCGCCGAGCTCTTCCAGCATGGGCTGGGACAGGCCCGCGAGCTGCTCGCTGACGCTGCCGTCGGGGTCGAACGTCACGGATGAGCGGTCGTCGGCGCGGCCGGCCTTGCGCTGCTGGCGCTGGGCGGCGACGTGGCCGACGGCCACGATGTCGGTGGGGGTGCCGTCGTCCATCTGGGGCGGGATCACGTCCCGCTCCGGGAGCAGGGACTCCGGGACCTTCTGGGTCACGAAGACGAGGACTGCGGGTTCGCCGGTGGGTTCACCGTCGGTCCATTTCACGCCGTGGCCGAAGCCGACGACATTGGCCAGCGGCGACTGGGGCCGCAGGAACTCGGCCGCCGCCTGCTGACGGGAGCTGTCGCTGAGCTGACCGCCGGTGGGTCCTCGCATCAATTCGGGCTGGCTCACCACGCCAGACCACCTCTTCCCCTTGGTCGAAGGGCGGAGTTCCGGGCCGCCGGAGTCAGTCGTCCTGCTGGGCCACGGGTTCGCCGATGGCGAGCACCCGCACGGGGACGCCTTCGAGCAGCTCCGGAATCACGTCGTCGTCACGGAGCCGGTCGCGGGGCACGGAGCGGGTGACGAACACGACGATCACGTCCGCCCCCGAGTCGTCGTCCCTGCCGATGCCGACGCCGGTGACATTGGCCAGCTTCATCAGCCGGTCCTCGTGGAGGCTGCGTGCCTGCTGTGCGTCCACGCGGCTCGCCTCCCCCAACAGGTGATGCAGGTAGGGGATGTCTATTGCCGGGTGGATCGCCGGTCAAGGCGTTCCGCACGAAATCTTGGCTTTACGGGTGATCCGCGCCTGTTGACCTTCTTTACGAAGATTCTTCCCGGTGGCCTGTTCGGGCGGCCGGCCCCCCGGCGTCGGACGGTGTTCAACCGCCGTTCGCGCGCGGGCGGGAACGTGACGCCGAACAGCAGCCCGTCCGTAGTCCGCCCGTACGCGCCTCAGGAGAGATCATGTCGCTCACCCGCAGGGACTTCGCCAGACGCTCCGCGATCACCGGCGCGGGGGTTGCGCTGGCCGGCAGCGTCGGCGCGCTCGCCACCGCACCCGGCGCGCTCGCCGCCACCGAGACGGAGACCGACACGGAGGCCGGCACGGAAGGGGCCGAAGTGGCACCCGAGCACGGCGCCCCCGGCTACGGCCCGCTCGTCCCCGACCCGGCCGGAGTGCTGGCGCTGCCCGCCGGGTTCTCCTACCGCGTCCTCACCCACAGCGGGAAGACGAAGCTGGAGACGGGCGAGTTCACCCCGTCCAACCACGACGGCACGGCCACCTTCGAGGGCCCGCGCGGAGTGACGCTGCTCGTCAACAACCACGAGCTGAGCGGCCCCCGGTCCAAGTGGAAGCACCCGGTCCCGCTCACCGACGGCCTCGTCTACGACCCGGCCGCGTCCGGCGGCTGCACGGTCGTCGAGGTCCGCCGCGACGGACAGGTCGCCGAGTGGGTCGGCATCGCGGGCACCGCCACCAACTGCGCGGGCGGCAGCACCCCCTGGGGCACCTGGCTCACCTGCGAGGAGACCGAGGACCTGGCCGGCGAGAACGGCATGACCAAGGACCACGGGTACGTCTTCGAGGTCGACCCTCTGGACAAGCGCGCCAACCGCGACCCCAAACCGATCAAGGCGCTGGGCCGCTACGCCCACGAGGCCGTCGTCGTCGACCCCAGGCGCGGCCACCTGTACCTCACCGAGGACGCCGACGAGCCCAACGGCCTGCTCTACCGCTGGACCCCGCCGCAGGGCTTCGAGCACGGCCGCGGCAAGCTGCGCACGCTCGCCGACGACGCGGGCGTCCTGAAGGCCCCCAAGTGCTTCGACTCCGGCGGCCGTTTCGTGGACGACCTGTCCCGCGCCACCAGGATCGGCACGGTGTACGGCGTTGACTGGGTCGAGGTCCCGGACCGTGACGCCCGCACGGTGCCGGTGCGCGAGCAGTTCGACGACGGCGACATCACGCGGGCCCGCAAGCTGGAGGGCATGTGGTGGGGCGACGGCGGTGTCTACATCGTCGCCTCCTACGCCCGCGACGAGAGTCCCGTCCAGCACGACGGGCAGGTGTGGTTCTACCACCCCGCCCGGCGCACCCTCACCCTGAAGGTCCTCCTCGGCGTCAACCAGGACCCCGGCAAGGACGGCGCCTTCGACGGCCCGGACAACATCACCGTCTCCCCGTACGGCGGACTCGTCATAGCCGAGGACGGCGACGGCATCCAGCACCTCTTCGGGGCGACGGACCGCGGCCGCACGTACCCGATCGCCCGCAACGACCTCAACGCGGGCACCCCGGAGAAGCCGTCCTACAGCGAGTTCACCGGAGTCACGTTCTCGCCCGACGGCAAGACCCTGTACGCCAACATCCAGTCGCCCGGCATCATGCTGGCCATCACCGGCCCCTGGCGCAGGCAGCGCGGCTAGCCGCCGCTCGCGGCATTGACCGCACGCACGGAGTCGTTCTCGATCCGCGCGTACCAGCCGGAGGAGTCGGCGGCGAGGCCGGTGATCTCGCCGCCTGCCCGCCACTCCTCGCGGCGCCGCCAGCCGCGCAGGTACCAGGGCGCGGCAGACGTCGCCCGCCGCCGCGTAGACGGTGCCGTCCACGACGGCCGGTGGGATCTGTGCGGTCCCGCCGAACGTCTCCAGCCACAGCTCCTTGCCGCTGGCCGGGTCGACGGCCCGCAGCGCCTTCTCGTCGGTCCAGTGCAGCAGGACGCCGTCCGCGCTGACGGGCCCGTACCCGCCGCCAGCTCGCGTCGAGCCCCGCGGTGGGCAGGCTCCAGCGCCCCTCGCCGGTCAGCGGGTCGAAGCCGATGCGCCGCCCGGCGCCACCGGCGAGCAGGAGTCCGGTGCCGGGACGTTCGCCCACTCCGGGGACGTATCCGAGGGCGGTGCTGCCACGCCCGGCCGCCACCTCCATGCCCCGCCGGTGCAGCCGCTCGCCTCTGGGTACGCCGATGAGATGCAGCTCGGCGTCCTCGGTGAGCAGGGCGAAGCGTCCGGAGCCCAGGGCGATGGGGGCGGTGAGGACCTGACCGTCGTCCGCGAGACCTTCGTACGTCCAGAGCGTCCGCCTGGTGACGGTGTCGAGGCAGAGCGGCCTGCCGCCGACCGCGGGCGTCCAGGGGGCACCGCCGGCGGGCAGGGTGCGGGAGCGCAGTACGGGCCGGCCGCTGCTGTCCGCCGGGTCGCTCAGGGTGATGAGGCGTCGGCCGGAGAGGGCGTACCGGTGAGGGTCCTGCGGCGCTCGGAGCGGACGGCGGCGGCGATGGCGGCGGCGCGGTCGACGGGTTCGGGTTGCGTGGCGTCCGGAGGCGGGGGCGGGGGCGGGGGCAAGGGCCTGGTGGCGGGGCGGCCGGATCAGAGGTCCGCGCAAGCACATCGGGCACGGCGGGCCGAAGCGCCGGATCCCGGTGCAGGCACTCGGCGACGAGATCCCGCGGGCCGCCCTCTTCCGGTACGCCGGTGAGGTCGGGCTCCTCGTGGGCGGCGCGGTAGAGCAGCACCGCCGCCGGCCCGGAGCCGTAGGGATGCTCTCCGGCGGCGGCGAAGGCGAGGACCGCGCCGAGGGCGAACACATCGGCCTCCGGGCCTAGTTGACCGTTCCGCGCGAGCTGTTCCGGGGCGATGAAGCCGGGCGAGCCGATCGCCTCGACCGTCCCGCCGGAGGCTCCCCGCCTCCGGACGATCTGTGCGACGCCCGAGGAGCATCCCACGGTTGCACCGGAAAACCATTGGTGCCCCGTCAGTTCACTCTCCTAAAGTGAAGCTCGTCCAGGTGCGAAGGCAGGACTTACTTCCACTCCTAATGGGGAGGTCGCGGGTTCGAGTCCCGTCTCCGGCACTACAGGCCGGAGTAGCTCAGGGGTCAGAGCACCATCGTCAGTTCAGCCGACCTCGATCTCTGGACACCCATAACTTCATGCGTTCTCACGCACCTCCCGGTGCGCAGGCAGCGGCTACTTCCTTTAAAGAAACCAGCCCGCAGCCACCTTGATCTCGGGAGGCCCAGCAGCAGGTCCCCGGCATGAACATCCGTCGCCGCTCCGGAATCCGAGCGTGCCCTTCTGCTGCCCGCCTCCCCCTCGTACTTCTGAATTCGGGGGAATTCACATGGCACGCTTCAACACCAAGTCGGCCAAGGCACTCGTCACTTCGGCCGTGAAGTCGACCGGCCGTACCACCCGCACCCATCAGGGCGGCCGGGGCCACCTCCGCGACCCGCGCTCCGAGCTTTTTCTGCTCGCGGTGGCGAACTTCGTGTCGCAGCGCACCTTTTACGAGTCCGGCGAGAACCGCGACGACCGTTTCACCGCGCTCGTGCGCCGCCTCGCCGTCGAGGACCCGCAGTGGACGGCCGGCCTGCTCGGCTGGCTGCGCGGCGACGGCAACATGCGGACGGCCTCGCTCGTCGGCGCCGCCGAGTACGTGAAGGCGCGGCTCGACGCGGACGCCACCGAAGGCCCGAGCAACCGCCAGGTCATCGCCTCCGTGCTGCGCCGCCCCGACGAGCCCGGCGAACTGCTCGGCTACTGGACGGCGACGTACGGGCGGAGCATCCCCAAGCCCGTCAAGCGCGGCATCGCCGACGCCGTGCGCCGGCTGTACGGCGAGAAGGCGCTCCTGAAGTACGACACGGCGTCCAAGGGCTACCGCTTCGGCGACATCCTGAACCTCGTGCACGCCGCGCCCGACCCCGACAAGCCGTGGCAGGGCGACCTCTTCCGGTACGCGCTCGACCGCCGGCACAACCCGGACAGCGCCGTCCCGCCCGCTTCGGCCCGCGTGCTTGCCGCGCACCGCGAGCTGATGGCGGTGCCGCAGGCCGAGCGGCGTGCGGTGGTGACCGGCCCCGGCGGCGCCGAGCGGCTCGCCGCGGCGGGCATCACCTGGGAGGCGCTCGCGGGCTGGCTGCAGGGGCCGATGGACAAGGCCGCCTGGGAAGCGGTCATTCCGTCCATGGGCGCGATGGCGCTCGTGCGCAACCTGCGGAACTTCGACGAGGCGGGGGTCTCGGACGAGGTGGCGGCCGGTGTCGCCGCGAAGCTCGCCGACCCGGCGGAGGTCGCGAAGTCGCGGCAGTTCCCGTTCCGCTACCTGGCCGCGTACCAGCACGCGCCCTCGCTGCGCTGGTCGTACCCGCTGGAGCAGGCGCTCGGCCACTCGCTGGCCAACGTGCCCGCGCTGCCCGGCCGTTCGCTGATCCTGGTGGACCGCTCCGGCTCGATGTGGTCGCCGCTCTCGGACCGCTCGCAGCTCAACCGCGCGGACGCGGCGGCGATCTTCGGCACGGCGCTCGCGCTGCGGGCCGCCGACGCGGACCTGGTCCAGTTCGGCACGGGCAGCGCCGAGGTGAAGTACCGCAAGGGCGAGTCCGTACTGAAGGTCCTGGACCGCTTCGGCAGCCTCGGCGGCACGGACACCACCGAGGCGGTCCGCCGCTTCTACAAGAAGCACGACCGGGTCCTGATCGTCACCGACGAGCAGGCCGGGTACAACCACCACGGCGACCCGACCGAGCAGGTTCCGGCGCACATCCCGGTCTACACCTGGAACCTGGCGGGCTACCGGGCGGGCCACGGCGCGTCCGGCACGGGCAACCGCCATGTGTTCGGCGGCCTTTCCGACGCGGCCTTCCGGATGGTGCAGCTCCTGGAGCAGGGCGCCTCGAGCGACTGGCCGTGGGTGAAGTGAGCGGGGGTTGACGGGCGGATGTGGCACTGATGTGCGCGTGGTGCCACGGAACGGCTACGTTCTGCTACGGGGAAGCCGTATTTGTGTGTCGGTTTGATGCCGATGTGAGGACCGTGTGAGCTCAGAGCATGGTGCGGCGGGCTTCCGGGGGCGCATACTCGGGTCATGACGAGGCCCCCCGGTACCCGACGCCATCTGCCGAACAGTCCCTTCAATGTTCCGCCGCCGCCCGCACCGCCCATCGAGCAGTTCGCCGTGGGCGACCGGGTCTCGCACGACCAGTACGGACTCGGACGGATCGTCGGAGTCGAGGGCGAGGACGCGGTCGTCATCGACTTCGCGGGCCGTCAGGGCAGGTTCCTGAGCCCGTACCCGAAGCTGGCCAAGCTCTGATCTGAGCACGAAAGGGGCGGGGGGGGGGCGGGGGGGGCGGCCCCCCCCCCCCCCCCCCCCCCAAGACACCCCCGGGGGGGGCGGCCAAAGCCACCGCCCCCCCCCCCACAACCACCCCCCGCCCCCGCCCC
>NZ_JBITGM010000001.1:0-124511 GCF_044457025.1 Streptomyces sp. NPDC050658 | reverse complement strand
CTGCGCGGGGGGGGGCGGGGGGGGCGGGCCCCCCCCCCCCCCCCGGCGGGGGCCCCCCCCCGCGCCCCCCCCCGGGGGGGGCGCGGGGGGGGCCCCCCCCCCCGGCCCCCCCCGCCCCTGCGTCGTACGCGTGCGGCGGTCGGCTGCTACAGCGCCTGCGCCGCCGGCTTCACCATGCCGCGGACCGTCCGCGACTTCACGAAGTCGCCCATGGCGGTCATTTCCCACTCGCCGGTGAACTGCTTGATGAGCTTCGCCATCATCACGCCGGTCTGCGCCTCGGCGTTGGTGAGGTCGAAGCGGACCAGCTCCTCGCCCGTCGCCGCGTCCAGGAGGCGGCAGTAGGCCTTGGCGACCTGCGTGAACTTCTGCCCGGAGAACGAGTTCACGGTGAAGACGAGCCCCGTGACGTCCTGCGGAAGGCGGCCGAGGTCGACGACGATCACCTCGTCGTCACCGCCGCCCTCGCCCGTGAGGTTGTCGCCGGAGTGCTTGATCGCGCCGTTCACGATCGACAGCTTGCCGAAGTAGCAGCTGTCCACGTGGTTGCGCTGCGGGCCGTACGCGATGACCGAGGCGTCCAGGTCGATGTCCTTGCCGCGGTACGCAGGCTCCCAGCCGAGGCCCATCTTGACCTGGGAGAGGAGCGGGCGGCCGCCCTTGACCAGGGACACCGTCTGGTTCTTCTGCAGGTTGACCCGGCCCTTGTCCAGGTTGATCTTCCCGGCGCCGGGGGCGGGGGCCGCGGGCGCGGCGGCCGGGGCCGGGGCGGCGACGCGGGGGTCCGCGACCGGCGGGGGCGGGCCCTGGACGGGGGCGCCGGTGGGCGGGGCCATCGGGGCGGCGGGGGCGGGGGCGGGGGCCGGCGCCGGGGCGGGCTCCTCCACGGAGACGCCGAAGTCCGTCGCGATGCCCGCGAGGCCGTTCGCGTACCCCTGGCCGACGGCGCGGGCCTTCCATGCGCCGTTGCGCAGATAGACCTCGATGACCACGAGGGCGGTTTCGCCGCCGAGCTGCGGAGGCGTGAAGGTGGCGAGGACGGAGCCGTCGTCCGCGTTGCGGATGGTGGCGGTGGGCTCGATGCCCTGGAAGGTCTGGCCCGCGGCGTCGGGGCTCGCGGTGACGACGATCTTCTCGATGCCGGAGGGGACGGCGGTGGTGTCCACGGTGATCTTGTCGGGCGTCGTGCCGCCGCCCGACTGGTAGGTCACGCCGGGGCCCGAGGGCTGGTTGAAGAAAATGAAGTCGTCGTCGGAGCGAACTTTGCCGTCGGCGGTGAGCAGCAGGCCCGATACGTCGAGCCGCACCGGTGCGGCGACGTCCACCGCTACGCGGGTGGCGGTGAGAGGGATGTTCGAGCCGGGTGTCATTGCGGTCATGCACGGGGTAACGAACGTCCCGGCTTTGCCGTTCCCTTACCTGGGAATTTTTCCTTCCCCCTCACCGGCTCCGCCACAGTCCGCTACGGCACCACCACGATCTTCCGGCCCACCCCCGACGCGAAACGGGACAAGGCCTCCGGATACGACGTCAGCGGGAGCCGGTCGCTGATGAAGACGTCAGGGTCCAGGACGCCGCCGGCGAACAGTTCCGCCGCCCGTTCGTAGCTGTGCAGCACTGCCATCGAGCCGGTGATGGTGATCTCCTGGTTGTAGATCCGGTACGGGTCGATGCTCACGCGGGTGGCGTAGTCCGCCACCCCGAACTGCAGGAACGTACCCGCCTTGGCGACCCGCCCGAGCCCGTCCTGGATCGCCCCCGCGTTCCCCGTCGCGTCGACCACGATGTCCCAGCCCTGCGGCCGCTCCAGCTCGTCCGCGCCCGCGGCCGACCCCGAGACGCCCAGCCGCCGCGCCGTGGCGAGGCGGTCCGGGTTGAGGTCCACGACGTCGACGCTCGCCGCCCCCGTCCGCTTGGCGAGCTCCAGCATCATCAGGCCCATCGTCCCCGAGCCGTAGATGAGGACGTGCGCGCCGAGCCGCGCGCGCAGCACGTCGTAGCCGCGCACCGCGCAGGACAGCGGCTCGATGAGCGCCGCGTCCTGGGTGCGGACGTGCTCCGGGAGGCGTACGCAGTTGGCGACGGGCGCGACCGCGTACTGGGCGGCGCCTCCCGCCGTGGTGACGCCGATCGCCGCCCACCGCTCGCAGAGGTTGTTGTGGCCGGTGCGGCAGTAGCGGCACTCGTAGCAGTAGAGGGAGGGGTCGACGGCGACGCGGTCGCCGACGGCCAGCTCCGTGACCTCGCTGCCGAGTCCGACCACCTCCCCGGCGAACTCATGTCCCGGCACCACGGGCAGAGTCGGCGCGAACTCGCCCTGGAGGATGTGCAGATCCGTCCCGCACAGACCGCACGCGGCGACCTCGACGACGACGTCGCGCGGACCGGGTGTCGGGTCCGGCACCTCGGCGACCACTGCCCTGCCGACGGACTCGATGACGGCGGCCTTCATTTCACTGCTCCCAACGAAAGGCCCTGGACCAGCTTGTCCTGGGCGGCGAACCCCGCGGCGAGCACCGGCAGGGAGATCACGAGCGACGCGGCGCACACCTTCGCCAGGAACAGGCCCTGGCTGGTGATGAAGCCGGTGAGGAAGACGGGCGCGGTCTGGGCGACGACGCCGGTGAGCACCCGTGCGAAGAGGAGTTCGTTCCAGCTGAAGATGAAGCAGATCAGGGCCGTCGCCGCGATGCCGGGCAGCGCGATCGGCGCCACCACGCGCGCGAGGATGGTCGGCAGGCGCGCCCCGTCGATCTGCGCGGCCTCGATGATCGCGACCGGTACTTCGGCGAGGAAGGACTGCATCATCCACACCGCGATCGGCAGGTTCATCGACGTATAGAGGATGACCAGGAGCCAGATGTTGTCGAGCAGCTCCGTGTTCTTGGCGAAGAGGTAGATCGGCAGCAGGCCCGCCACGACCGGCAGCATCTTCGTCGACAGGAAGAAGAACAGGACGTCCGTCCACTTCTTCACCGGGCGGATCGACAGGGCGTACGCGGCGGGCAGTGCCAGCAGCAGTACGCACAGGGTCGAGGCGACCGACGCCACCGTCGAGTTGATCAGCGCGGGCCAGGGGCTCGCGCCGCCGCCCGTGCCGAAGAAGTCGCGGTAGCCGTCCAGGGTGAGCGAGGCTGCCAGCGAGGGCGGGTTGGTCGCCGCGTCCTCCTCCGAGTGGAAGGAGGTCAGCGTCATCCAGGCGATGGGCAGGAAGAACAGGATGCCGGCCAGCCAGGCGGTCAGGCCGAGGGCTCGGGGCCGTAGGCGCGTCGTGACCGTGCTCATGCGCGGCCCACCTCCTCACGGAACAGCGACGAGACGACCCGCAGGGCGAAGGTCGCGATGATGATCGAGCCGATGACGACGAGGACGCCGGCGGCGGACGCCAGACCGTTCTCATGGGCCTGGTAGAAGCTCTGGTAGACGGTGTAGGGCAGGTTGGCGGTGCCGAGGCCGCCCGAGGTGATGGTGAAGACGGCGTCGAAGTTCTGCACGATGTACACCGAGCCGAGCAGCGCGCCCAGTTCGAGGTAGCGGCGCAGATGCGGCAGCGTCAGGAAGCGGAACACCTGCCAGTTGTTCGCGCCGTCCATCCGGGCCGCCTCGATCAGCTCGGTGTCGCGGCTCTGCAGCCCGGCCAGCAGGATCAGCATCATGAAGGGCGTCCACTGCCAGATCAGGGACAGCTCGATCGCGATCAGCGGGGTGTTGGACACCCAGTCGGGCTGGGCCGCGCCGTCGCCGCCCACCCAGTGCAGCAGGCCGTTGAACAGCCCGTACTCGGGGTTGTAGAGCACGTGCTTCCACAGCAGCGCGGCGGCCACCGGGACTAGAAGGAACGGCGCGATCAGCAACGTACGCACGATTCCGCGCCCCCGGAACTTCCGGTCGAGGAGCAGGGCGAGGCCGAGCCCGATGACGAGGCTCGCGATCACGACGGTGGCCGTGAGCACGATGGTCGTCAGGACGGACTTGCGCAGGTCCGGATCGGTGAGGACCTCGGAGTAGTTGGCGAGGCCGGTGAAGCTGCGGGCGTCGGGGTAGAGGGCGTTCCAGTCGAAGAAGGAGATCACCAGCGTGGCCACGAACGGCAGTTGGGTGACCACGACCATGAAGATCAGGGCAGGCAGCAGCGGGGCCCTGGTGGCCCAGGTGCGCAGCTTTCCCGGTACGGGTGGCTTGGCGGCCGTCGGCACGCGTGCGTGCCCGACGGCGGTGGTGCTCGCGGTGGCGGTCATCGTCCCTCGTACTCCTCGGCGATCTTCTCGGCGAGCTGCTGCGACTTCCTCAGGGCCGAGTCGACGGACTGCCGCCCGGCGATGGCCGCGCTGATCTCCTGGGAGACCTTTGTCCCGAGGTCGGTGAACTCGGGGATGCCGACGAACTGGATGCCGGGCGCGGGCCGGGGCTGCACGCCCGGATCGCGGGGCCGCGCGCCCTCGATGGCGGCGCGGGTGACGTCCTGGAAGGCGGCGGCTTCCTTCCGGTACGCGGGGTTGGCGTACGTGGAGGCGCGTTTGCCCGCGGGGACGTTCGACCAGCCGATCTGCTCGCCGACCAGCTCCTCGTACTCCTTGCTCGACGCCCAGGAGACGAACTTCCAGGCCTTGTCCGGGTTCCGGGACGCCTTCTGCAGACCCCAGGCCCAGGTGTAGAGCCAGCCGGAGCTCCTCGTCTTCTCGACGGGCGCCGGTACGTAGCCGATCTTGCCCTTGACCGGGGACTTGGCGGACTCCAGGGAGCCCGCGGCGGCGGTGGCGTCGTACCACATGGCGGTCTTGCCCTGGGTGAGGTTGTTCAGGCACTCCGCATAGCCGGACTGGGCGGCTCCGGCCTCGCCGTGCTCGCGGACGAGGTCTACGTAGAAGCGAGTTGCCTTCTCGAACTCGGGTGAGTCGAGGCGAGCCTTCCACCCCTTGTCGAACCACGTCCCTCCGAAGGTGTTCACCACGGTCGTCAGGGGCGCCATCAGCTCGCCCCAGCCGGGAAGGCCGCGCAGGCAGATGCCCTTCATCCCGGACTCGGCACCGTCCACATCGGCCGCGAGCTTCGCCACCTGCTGCCAGGTGGGGTGCTCGGGCATCGTCAGGCCCGCCTTCTTGAAGACGTCCTTGCGGTACATCAGGAAGGACGACTCTCCGTAGAAGGGCTGTCCGTAGAGCTTGCCGTCGTCGCCGGTGAGCGACTGGCGCATGGACGGCAGGACGTCCTGCTCGTCGTACGCCTTGTCCTTGCGGGTGTACGAACCCAGCTCGTGCAGCCAGCCGTTCTTGGCGTAGATCGGTATCTCGTAGTTGCTGAGCGTCGCGACGTCGTACTGACCCGCCTGATTGGCGAAGTCCTGGCTGATCTTGTCGCGGACGTCGTTCTCGGGCAGGACCGTGAAGTTCACCTTGATGCCCGTCTTCCTGGTGAAGTGGGCGGCGGTCAGCTTCTGCAGCTCGACCATCTGCGGGTTGTTCACCATCAGTACGTTGATGGAGTCGCCGCCTCCGGTCCCGCCGGCCCCGGCCCAGCAGCCGGAGAGCAGCGGGGCAAGCAGCGTCCCTGCGGCGGCAGCGGCTAGCGCGCGCGGCCTCCGTCGGCTCTGGGTTCGCATGGATGCTCCTGGACTTCATGGGGACTTATGGGGTGCGTGGGGGTGTGGTGAGGCGTGGTGAGGCCGTGTCGGGGGTGTTTCAGGGCGTGCTGAAGCTCGGGACGGCGCCGGAAGGTGCCGAAGGTGTCGAACGTGCCGCTGGTGGCGTCAGACCCGGATGACCTGCGGCCCCTGGAGCGAGTAGCGGTGCGCCTCGGACGCGGGCAGCCGGCTGCTCGTGACGATGGCCTCCAGATCGCCGACGTGCGCGAACCGGCAGAAGCTCGCCGCCCCGAACTTGGTGTGCACGCCCGCGAACACGGTGCGCCGCGAGGCCCGGATGGCCTGCGCCTTCACCTCGCTGACGGCCGGATCAGGCGTCGTCAGGCCGTGTTCACGGGAGATGCCGTTGGCGCCGATGAACGCCAGGTCGATGACGAATCCGGCCAGCATCCGCGTCGTCCAGTGGTCGACGGTCGCGAGGGTGCCGGGCCGGACCCGGCCGCCGAGCAGCAGCACCGACATGTTCTCGGCCTCGGCGAGCGCGCCCGCCGTCGCGAGGGACGCGGTGACCACGGTCAGGGCGCGGCCCCGGGCGGCCTCGGGCAGCGCCTCGGCGATGAGCTGCGGGGTGAAGCCCTCGTCGACGAAGACCGTCTCGGCATCGCCGAGCAGCTCGGCGGCGGCGCCCGCGATCCTGCGCTTCTCCGGGACGTGCATGGTGGTGCGGAAGGCGAGCGTCGTCTCGAAGCCCGCGCTCTCCACGGGATAGGCGCCGCCGTGGGTGCGGCGGACCAGGCCGTGGTCCTCCAGGGCGCGCAGGTCGCGGCGGACGGTCTCCTTGGCGACGCCCAGCTCGGCGGCGAGTTGGGTGACGTCCACGGAACCGGAGTTCCGCGCCGCCCGGACGATCTTGCGCTGACGTTCTTCCGCGGTCACGGCCGCCGCCTCCCTCCTCGCTGGATGCCCGTTCGGGCCCTGTGGGGAAGTTCTACAGCGCCGGTGGGGGCGTGGCCAGGCCTGGCACGGGGGCGATGATGCCCGTATCTGCCCGTTCGCTGGGGCCGCGGCCTGGGAAACGCGCGGCGGCCTTGCCCGTTCGGGGGTAGGGGGTTGCCCGTTCGCTGCCCGTTCGGTGCCCGTAGGCGCGGCGGGGGCGCCCGGTGGGGCAGTCCGGACGCGATGGCGCGGATCCGGCTCAAGTCGCCGGTGGAATAGGTAAGTTGATCGCTCCGAGGGGTGCGTGTGACGGGGGAGCGATGACGCAGACGGTGGACGCCGCGTGAGGGCCGAGGACGCCGCGCGCCGCATCCTCCAGGAGGCCGGGCGCGCCGACGCCGGACCCGGCGCCCTGGAGTGGTTCCTCGCCCCGGAGTCCGAGGCCGCGGCCGGTGCCGTACGCGAGGGCCTCGCCCTGCCCGACGGCAGCGTGTGGGCCCTCGGTGTCCTCGCGCTCGGCCACCTCGACTGGTGCCGCTACCTCGCGGGAGGCGGGGCCGACCGGGCGGTGCTCGGCTCCGCGGTGCTCTGGTTCGCCCTCATCCACGAGCAGGACCCCGGACAGGTGCCGCCGGGCCTGCGTCCGCTGTTCGCCACTGTGTCCGGCGGGCCCGACGGCGCCGCGACGGAACCGGGCTTCGCGTACGACGCGGCCGTCGGCGTCACGGTCGGCTTCCAGCAGCGCCGCTTCCCCGGCGCCCTGCCCATCGCCGAGGCGCTGCTGCGGCACGCCGCCGCCGCTGTCGGCGACGGCAGTCTCCATCAGGGCATGTGTCTGTCCGACCTCGGACTCGTCCTCCTGTACGCCTTCCAGGACGGTGCGGGGCTCGACGTGCTCTCCGAAGCCGTCGACTGCGGCCGCGCCGCCGTGGCCTGCGCACCCGGCGACCGGGACGAACAGGCCCGCAGACACAGCAACCTGGGGTACACGCTCCGGCACTGGGCGGAGGCCAGCGCCCACCGGGAGCTGCTGCGGGAGGCGGTCGCCGAACTGCGCGGGGCGGTGGACCTGTGCACGGAGGGCAACCCCTTGCGCGCACAGCACGTGGCCACCCTCGGCTCCGCGCTGTGCACCGCCGCCAAGAGCCTCGGGGATCCCGCGCGGCTCCCGGAGGCCATCGGCCTGCTGCGGTCGGCGCTCACGGAACCGGACGCCGTGCTGGCGCACCGCGCCTCGTTCCTCTCCGACCTGGGCATCGCCCTGATCACCTGGGCCGTGCAGGGCGACGACCGCGCCGAGTCGTACGACGAGGGGATCGCCGCCTGCCGCCGCGCCGCCGAGATCGCCACCAACGCCGTCGAGCGCACCGTGTACCTGACCAACCTCGCCCTGATGCTGGGTGAGCGCGCCCAGCGCACCGGCGCGCCGCGTGCCCTGGAAGAGGCGTGCGCGGCCGCCCGTGACGCCCTCGACGGAGCGCCGCCCGGACATCCGATGCTCGCCCAGGCGCACTTCGGCCTCGCGGGCGTGCTCGGCGCGCGGCACGCCGCGACGGGCTCCGTCGCCGATCTGGACGAAGCGGTCGACCACGCACGCCGGGCGGTCCATGCCGTACCGACCGAGGACCTGGGCCGCCGGGTGCGGCACGGCATCGAACTCGCCGACCTGCTGCGGCGCCGCGCCGTCGCACGACAGGCGACCGCAGTCCCCGGGGAAGTCCCCGACGAACTCCACGAGGCGGTCACGCTGCTGCGCGGCCTCGACCAGGAGGTGCCGGCCCGCTCCGCGGAACGCGCCCGCATCCTGCTGGCGCTCGGTCGCTGCCTGGAGGTCCGGGCCGCCGCCGGCTCCGACGCGGACGCCGACGACGCCGTCGACTGCTTCCTCAAGTGCCTCGTCCTGCCGCCCCCGGGCAGCGACTTCGAAGCCGACGTACGTTTCGATCTCGGGGCGGCGCTGACCCGCCGTGCCACCGACGACGAGGCCTGGCGGCAGGGCGCCGTCGAACTGCGCCGCGGGCTCGACCTGCTGCCGCCCGACTCCCCGCAGCGCTGGGAGCGCCAGGCGGAGTACGCCGTGGCCCTCGCGCACCGGGGCGAGGCGACGAGCGATGCGGGGCCGTACGAGGAGGCGGTGCGCCTGCTGCGCGAGTCGGTCACGCACGTACCGGACGCGTACGCCTCCCAAGGCTCCCTGTACCGCTCGAACCTCGGCACGGTGCTCGCCAAGCTCGCCATGCGCACCGGCGACGTCGCCCTCTTCGCCGAGGCGGAGGCCGCCCACCGGGAAGCCGTCGCCATGGCCCCGGAGCAGGACCACCGGCGCGTGGAGCGGCTCGGCGGACTGGGTGAAACCCTGCTGGCCCGCGCCGAGTTCAGCTCGGAGCCCGCGCTCCTGAAGGAGGCCGTCGAGGTGCTGCGCGCGGCCCTGGACAGGTCCGACGGAGCCGCGCCGGGCCGGGCAGGCTGTCTCGTCTCCCTCGGCGAGGCCCTGCGCACCCTGGCCCGCTTCACCGGCGACCCCGCCACGCTGGAGGAGGCCGTCAGCCGCCACCGGGAGGCGGTCGCCGTCTCGACGGGACCCGACGCGTCCGTGGCCCTGCTCAGCCTCGCGAACAGCCTGGCCGACTCCTACCGCCACAGCCGTGAGGCAGGGCTGAACGACGAGGCCGTGCGGCACTTCAGGGCGGCCCTGGCCCTCGTGCGGCCCGGATCCGACGAGCGGGGCATGGTCCTCACCGGCCTCGGCTACTGCGAGTGGTACCGCGCCGTCGACAGCGGCGACGAGGCCCTCATGGACTCCGCCGTCGGCACGCTCCGCGAGGCCGTGACCCAGGTGCCGGGGGCGCGCATCGGCATGGCGCTGACGAATCTGGGCGGCGCCCTCATGGACCGCGCCCGCGCCACCGGCAACCGCGTCTGGCTCACCGAGGCCGTGACGGTGCTGCGCCGCGCCCTGCGGGAGAGCCCGCCGACGGCCATGGAGCGCTCCCTGCACCTGAACAACCTGGCCGAGGCGCTGCGCCGCTGGTACGAGACGGTCGGCGACGTGGCCGCCGTCGACGAGGCGGCCGGACTGCTGCGCGCCGCGGTGGACGCGGAGCACGGCGAGCAGCTGGGCGCCGAACTGGCCGCGATCAATCTGGGGGTCGTGCTGAACAGCCGGGCCCGGATCGACGCGGACGCGGGCGCCGCCGCCGAGGCCCGCCAGGTGCTCGAAGCGGTGGCGGACCGGCTCGGCGAGCGGCATCCGCAGCGGCCCTTCGCCCTGCTGCACCTGGCGGACGCCTGCGTCATCACCGCCCAGCTGGCACGGGACACCGACGCGGCCCTGGCCCGCCGCTCGCTGCACCAGGCGGTCGCGGCCGTCCGGGAGCCCCTCGCGGGGACACCGAAGACCCATCCCAACCACGGCATCGCGCAAGGCCTGCTGGCACAGACCCAGCTGAGCCTCGCCGCGCTGGGCGAACGGGCCGACCTCGCGGAGGCGGTGCGCCTCGCCCGCGACTGCGCGCACAACCCGGTCGTCCCCGGCGTGGTCCGGCTCCTTGCCGCGCGCTCCTGGGGCGAGGCCGCCGCCAGGGCCGGTGACCGCCCCGACGCCCTCGACGGATTCGCGTACGCCGTCGCCCTGTTGCCCTCCATCGCCCCGCGCGACCTCGCCCGTGCCGACCAGGAGGCGCGGCTGCGCATCAGCACCGGCCTGGCGGGCGACGCCGCCGCGCTCGCGCTCGACGCGGGCTCGGCGGGCCGCGCCCTCGCGCTGCTCGAACAGGGCAGGGGCGTGCTCCTCGCCCAGGGTCTGGAGAACCGGGCCGACGTGTCGCGGCTGCATGACCTCGACGCGGGCCGCGCCGCCGAGTTCGAGCGGATCCGTGACCAGCTGAGCACACCCCCGCGCGACGACCACGAGGCCGGGGTGACCGCCGAGGCCCGGCAGACCCTGGCCCGGCGCTGGGACCGACTCCTGGCGGAGATCCGGGAGTTGCCGGGCCTCGCCGGATTCCTCCGGCCGCCGTCCGTGGCGGAGCTGAGCACCGCCGCCGCCGAAGGCCCCGTCGTCGTGGTCAACGTCAGCGGCTACCGCTGTGACGCCCTGATCGTCACCGCGGACGCCGGGATCGACGTGGTGCCGCTGCCCGGCCTCACCCCGGCCGCCGCCCGGTCGCGGGCCGCGGAGTTCATCGACGGGATCGACGAGGCGTACGGAGGAAAGGGGACGGACAGCGCGGTCGCCGCGATGCGGGCGCTCTCCACGACGCTGGGCTGGTTGTGGGACACGGTCGCCGCACCGGTGCTCGAACGGCTCGGCCTGGACGCCGTACCGGGCGACGGCGAGGCCTGGCCCCGGCTGTGGTGGTGCGCCACCGGCTGGCTGTCCTTCCTGCCGCTGCACGCGGCCGGGCGCGGCGCTCCGGACTCCGGCACCTGGGTGCTCGACCGCGCCGTCTCCTCGTACACGCCGACCGTGCGCGCCCTCGTCCGGGCCCGCGCGGGACTCGCCCCGGCCGCCTCCGCCCGGCCGTCGCCGCTGGTCGTCGCGCTCGCCGAGACGCCTGGGGCGGCGCCGCTGCCGGGTGCGTCGCGGGAGGCGGCGCTGCTCGCGGAGCTGTTCCCCGAAGGGCGCCTCCTGTCCGGGGCCGACGCCACGGTGGACGCGGTGGGCCGGGCGCTCGACGGACACCCCTGGGCGCACTTCAGCTGCCACGGCGTCAGCGATCTGCTCAGCCCCTCGCAGAGCGGCCTGGTCCTGCACGACGGGCGGTTCACCGTGTTCGACGCCGCGGCCCAGCGCCCGCGCGATCCGCGGCTCGCGGTGCTCTCGGCCTGTTCCACGTCGAGGGGCGGCGTCGACCTGCCCGACGAGGCGGTGCAGCTGACGGCGGCCTTCCAGCTGGCCGGCTACCCGCAGGTGATCGGCACCCTGTGGCCCGTCGCCGACGAGCTTGCGACGCGGCTGACCGAGGAGCTGTACGCCGCGCTCGCCGACGACGTGGCACACGGGCGCCCCATCGATCCGGCCGCCGCCCTGCACGGCCCGGTCAGAGCCCTGCGCGACCGCTACGCGCGGGCGCCGCACCTGTGGGCGGCGCACGTCCACACGGGTCCGTGAACCGCCGCCCGCTCAGGGCGTCTCGGGCTCCGCGGTCCCCTGGACGCCGGGCGCGGTCTCGCCCATCGCGGTGCCCGAAGGCCCCTGCGGCAGCTCGTCCGGCTCCGCCATGTCGTCGGTGGGGGAGTAGGTCCTGCGGTCGGCGAACTCCGCCACCAGGGCGGCCAACTCCGCGTCATCGCCCATCGGCTGATCCTCCGTCATCGGCTGCCGCCTCCCTGTCCGCCGCTGCCGCCGAAGGCGACAGGAGCACTTCGAGCACCTCTATGTCGCTCGCCCGCACATGTACGCCCGCGGTGCCGGGCACCTTCCCGAGAAACGTGCCGTCGGACCCCATCCGGTACTGGGCCTGCAGATAGAGGTCCCCGTCCTGCGGGTACGCCGACACGGCCGACCGCGAGCCGAGCCAACCGCCCACCCAAAGACCGGACTTGAGGCGCATCCTGACGAAGCAGGACCCGCGGTCGCGGAAGAGGGCGTCCCACGCGGTCGGCGTCGGCTCGTACCGCGCCCGCGCGTGCCGCCGCGACCAGGCCGCCTGGGCCCAGGCGAGCGCGGAGGGCACGACGACGATCAGGAGCAGCGCCGCGATCCCCGCCCGGCGGGGCTCGCGCATGACGCCGGCGAGGGGCCCGTCGCCGCCCCCGGACAGGATCCGCACCAGCCAGGGCCCGGCCGCCACCGCGTACACGGCGTCGAGCAGGGCGCCCGCGGCGATGGCGCGCACGATCCGGTTCTGCGGCTCCTGCTCGGCGGCGACACCGCCGCGCAGCCGCTCCCGTACGGCCTGGTGGAAGACGCCGGGCAGCACGAGGATCAGCAGGATGGTCAGCTGCTGCACCGTTCCCGGAACCATCGTGGTGCCGTACCCCCGTTCGCGTGTGTCCCAGTGGGCCTCAGGATGACCTACGCGGGCGCCTCGCGGGCAGGGGTTCGGCGATCAGTGCGGCCACATCGGGGGATTGGTGCAGAAGTGCCCGCCCAGGGCCGCGTGGTCCGGGTTGGCGGGGTCCAGCTCGCCGTGCTCGGCGACGAGCTTCTCGGCGTACTGCTCGGAGTCGTCCTGTGGTGCGTAACCGAGCGCCCGCGCCGACGAGAGGTCCCACCACAGCCGGGTGTTGGCCGACGACCCGTACACCACCGTGTGCCCGACATCGGGGGCGGTGAGTGCCGCGTGGAAGAGCCGCGCGCCGTCGCCCGGCGACATCCACACCGACAGCATCCGTACGCTCGTCGGCTCCATGAAGCAGGAGCCGATGCGCACCGAGACCGTCTCGACGCCGTGCCTGTCCCAGTAGAGCTGGGCGAGGTCCTCGCCGAAGGACTTGGAAAGGCCGTAGAAGGTGTCGGGGCGGCGGGGGGTGTCGACGGGGATCAGCGGGTCGTCGCCGAGCGGCCGGGGCGTGAAGCCGACCGCGTGGTTCGAGGAGGCGAAGACGATCCGGCGTACGCCCTCCTCGCGGGCCGCCTCATAGAGGTTGTACGTCCCCTCGATGTTCGCCCGCAGGATGTTGTCGAAGGTGGACTCCAGGGAGATGCCCGCGAGATGGAGGACCGCGTCGACGCCCCGCACGGCCTCGCGCAGCGCCGCGCGGTCCGCGAGGTCCGCCGTGATCGCGCCCGGTTCGCCCTCGATCGGCCGCATGTCGAGCAGCCGCAGCTCGTACCCGTAGGCGGGCAGCAGCCCGCGCATCAGGGTGCCGAGGCCGCCTGCGGCGCCGGTGAGCAGGACGGTGCGGGGAGCGGGCATGAGGGAATCTCCTCGGATCGGCTGCCGTATCCGCCGGCGTCATCCGCGTGTGCGTACGGCATTCACAAGTGTGGACACGCTAGGGATCGGTTCCCCGCCGCGTCAAGTGTCGTACGGAGGCGGTGAATCCGCTCCTGGATCGCCGTTCCGCTCCGAATCTTCACGCTTGACCAGGGGTTGGGCGGCGCCTTAGCGTGGGTCTGTTCAGAAATATGGACGTGGATCAGAAACGTGTACGCCAAGGGAGAGCCTGTGACGTCAGCACCCCTCGCCGCTCGACTCAGCATCCCCAGCGGGCCGCTGTTCTTCCCGGTCACCGCCTTCGGTCCGGACGGCTCCGTGGATCTCGACGTCTACCGCGCGCACGTCCGCGCGGGCGTCGAGGCGGGGGCGGCGGCCGTCTTCGCCTGCTGCGGCACCGGCGAGTTCCACGCCCTGACCCCCGAGGAGTTCCGGGCGTGCGTGGCCGCCGCCGTCGAGGAGACCGCGGGGCGGGTCCCCGTCGTCGCGGGCGCCGGGTACGGCACGGCGCTCGCGGTGCGGTACGCGCGTCTGGCGGAGGAGGCGGGCGCCGACGGGCTGCTCGCCATGCCGCCCTATCTCGTCGTCGCCGGACAGGAGGGGCTGCTGCGGCACTACGCCGAACTGGCCGCGGCCACCGCACTCGACGTGATCGTCTACCAGCGCGACAACGCCGTGTTCACCCCGGAGACCGTCGTCGCCCTCGCCCGCACCGAAGGCGTCATCGGCTTCAAGGACGGCCTCGGCGACCTGGACCTGATGCAGCGCGTCGTCAGCGCCGTACGGAGCGAAGTCCCGGAGGATTTCCTCTACTTCAACGGACTGCCCACCGCCGAGCTGACCGGCCTCGCCTACCGCGGCATCGGCGTCACGCTCTACTCCTCGGCCGTCTTCTGCTTCGCGCCCGACATCGCACTCGCCTTCCACCGGGCCTTCAACGCCGCAGACCCCAGGAGCGCCGAGGGGGATGCCGCCGTCAACCGGCTCATCGACGGCTTCTACCGGCCCTTCGTCGAACTGCGCGCCGAAGGCCGCGGCTATGCCGTCTCGCTCGTCAAGGCGGGCGTCCGGCTCGCCGGGCTCGACGTCGGCGGCGTCCGCACCCCGCTGCACGAACCGGCCGACGACCACGTCAAACGGCTCGCCGAACTCGTCGAGCGCGGCCGGGCGTTGCTGCGGACGGAGGCGGGCGCGTGAGGGCCTCCGCCTTCCTCTACCCCTGGGACGTCGTCGGCGACCCCGACGCGCCCGCCCGCGTCGCGGACCTCGGCGTCCGGCAGGTCACCCTCGCCGCCGCCTACCACTCCACACGCGCGCTGACCCCCCGTCACCCCCGCCACCGCATCGTCACGGCCGAGCACGCCGCCGTGCTGTACGAGCCCGACGTCACCCGCTGGCAGGGGCGCGCCCTGCGGCCGTACGCGCCGGGCGACTGGGCCGGAACCGACGCCTACAGAGAGGCCGCCGAAGCGCTGGCCGCCACAGGGCTCGACGTCCACACCTGGGTGGTCCTCGCCCACAACTCCCGGCTGGGCGCGGAACATCCGGACACTTCCGTGGTCAACGCCTACGGAGACCGCTACCCGTGGGCACCCTGCATCGCACAGCCCGCCACGCGCGCGTACCTCGTCGACCTCGCGGCGGAAGCGGCTGTGCGCCCGGGAGCGCGCGGCACCGAGCTGGAGTCCCTCGGCTGGTACGGCCTCGCGCATCTGCACGCCCACGACAAGACCGCCGGGGTACCGCTCGGGGAGGCCGGGCAGTACCTGATGTCGCTCTGCTTCTGCCCCACGTGCCGTACGGGCTACGGGGAACAGGGCCTGGACCCGGCCGAGTTGGCCACCGACGTACGCCGGGCCCTTGAACCCCTCTGGCGCGGCGAGCGGCCCACCGGCGGCTGGGCGGGCGTCGAGAAGCTGCTCGGCGCCGACAAGGCGGCCGCCACGCGCGCGTGGCGCGACGTGGCCGCCCGCACCCTCCAGGAGACGGCGGTCGCGGCGGTCCGCGCGGCCGCCCCCGACGGCTTCCAGGTGCTGCTGCACGCGCACCCGGTGACGTACCAGTGCGGGGCGAACGCCGGAGTCGACCCGGAGCACATCCTCTCCGTGGCGGACGGAGTGGTCGTACCCTGCACGGGCGGCGCCGACCTCCTCACCGCGTTCGTGCCGTACCGCACCGAACGCACCACCCTCGCCGCGAACCTCACCGTCGTGTCCGGCATGGGCGGTCACCCCGGACGTCTCGCCGAGGACGCCGCGCACGCGGCCGGTCTCGGCGCCGACGAACTGCGGCTCTATCACGCGGGGTTGGCGTCCGACGAGGATCTCGCCCAGGTGAGGAAGGCGCTGGCGCACATCGAGCAGCCGTCGGCACGCCTCAAGTAACCCCTGTCGCACCGGAAGTGAAAGCGATTACCATCCGGCGCAGGCATTCGCTCCACTACGAGGAGACAAGGTGCGCAACAAGGGGATATCGGCGCTGATCTGTGCCGGGTTCATGGCAGGCGCGGCAGTGCTCGGCGGGGCCGTGCCCGCCGCTGCGCAGCCGGACGGGGGAGGGGCCGCCGCGACCGACATCCGGGATCGGCTGGAGAAGATCCCGGGCATGAAGGTCGTCTCCGTGGCGGACAGGGAGGGCTACCCCTTCTACACGCTCAGCTACGCCCAGCCCGTCGACCACGACGACCCGGACGCCGGCACGTTCACCCAGCGCGCCACGCTCTGGCACAAGGCGACGGACAAGCCGACGGTCCTCTACACCGGCGGCTACACCCTCGCGTCCAACACCACCGCCCTCACCAAGCTGATCGACGCCAACCAGGTCAGCGTCGAGCACCGCTACTTCGAGCAGTCCCGCCCGGCGGGCCCGGCGGGCTCCGACTGGTCCAAGCTCACCGTGCAGCAGGAGGCCGCCGACGAGCACCGCCTCACCCAGGCGCTGCGCGGCATCGAGAAGGGCAAGTGGCTCGGCACGGGCGCCAGCAAGGGCGGCATGACGGCGACGTACCACGAGCGCTTCTACCCCGAAGACCTGGACGCGGTCGTCGCGTTCGTGGCGCCCAACGACGCCAACAACAAGGACGACAGCGGCTACGAGCGCTTCTTCAGGACGGTGGGCACGGCCGAGTGCCGGACCGCGCTCGACGCCGTGCAGCGCGAGATGCTCGTACGCCGTGACGCCCTGATCCCCAGGTTCGAGGCGGACGCCAAGGCCAACGGCGACACCTTCGAGGAGACCCTCGGCACCACCGACCGCGCCTATGAGTTCGCGGTGCTCGACCAGGTGTGGAACTTCTGGCAGAGCGGCACCATCGACAACTGCCCGACCGTGCCCGACGCCAAGAAGGCCACGGACGACGAGCTCTACGGCTGGTCGAAGAAGCACGGCTTCAGCGTCTACCAGGACGAGACCCTCGGCACCAACGGCACCGGACCCTACTACCGGCAGGCCGCCACCCAGCTCGGCTGGGCCGACCTGAAGTTCAAGCACCTCAAGGACGTCCGCCACTACCCGGACATCTACCAGCCCAACTCGGTGCTGCCCGAGGCCATGCGCGGCTCGTACAACAACCGGACCATCGCCGACGTCGACCGCTGGGTGAAGACCCGCGGCCAGCGGATGATGTTCGTGTACGGCGAGAACGACCCGTGGAGCGCGGAGAAGTTCACGCCGAGCAACCGTGACTCCTACCGCTACGAGGTGCCCGGCTCCAATCACGGCGCCTCGATCGCCAAACTGCCGGCCGCCGAGCAGGCCGAGGCCATCGCCACCATCAAGCGCTGGGCGGACGTGAAGTAGTCCGTGGGCGGGTCCGCGGCGCGTCGCGATGAGTTTCCGGGGAGCGGACGGTCTAAAGGTCTAAAGGTCTGAAGGTCTGGAGCAGGCCTGGAGCAGGCAAGGACCGCAACGCCCCGGAGGCACCCATGACGGACATCATCGACTTCGCGCCGCAGGCCCGGCTGGTGGCAGGGATCGCGCAGGGCGTCACGGACGGACAGCTCTCGGCGCCCACGCCCTGTCCGGAGTACGAGGTGCGCCATCTGCTGGGCCACCTGGTCGGGCTGACCGGGGCATTCAGGGACGCGGGGCGCAAGGACTTCGGGCCGCACCTCGACCAGGATCCGGGCAGCGCCCTTCCGGAGCTCGGCCCCGGCTGGCGCACGGAACTGCCCAAGCTGCTCGACGAGCTGGTGGAGACGTGGCGGGACCCGGCCGCGTGGCAGGGCATGACGCGGGCCGGCGGCATCGATCTGCCGGGTGAGGTCGCGGGCATGGTCGCCCTCGACGAACTCGTCGTACACGGCTGGGACCTGGCACGCGCGACGGGCCAGGCATACGCACCCGATGAGGCGAGCCTCGGGGTGGCGCAGGCCTTGCTGACACCGGAGGAGGGCGCTTCGTCGTCCGAGGGCGGCCTGTTCGGGGCCCCCGTCGCGGTCCCGGACGACGCGCCGCTGCTCGACCGCGTGATCGGTCTCAGCGGCCGCGACCCGCGCTGGACTCCGGGCACGTAGCGGCCGGAGCCTTCTCCGGCCTTCTCCGGATCGGGTATCGATCGAGTAAAGGGTCTTCCCGGGGTCTCGCGGTCGCCCGTGTGATGCGCGTAGACAAGGCGCGTAGACAGGTGTTGACCTGCTCTGACTGTTGCCCCTACACAGACTCTGATCCGGAGAGACCGCTCTATGCGCAAGTCCCTACGGGTGGCGGGTATCGCCACCGCATGTGCCGTCGCCGGTGCCGCGCTGTACGGCGCCGGCGCCGCCACCGCCGACAACACCTCGGCCCGGCACACCGCCGAACCGCACAACATCGGCCTGCTCGTCGGCGAGATCGACGACTACTACGGCGCCTACCAGGACGCCGACGGCGTCTGGCGCTCCTCGCCCGACAGCCCGTACGCCAAGGACCTGGCGCGCATCCAGGCGAAGGCGAAGAAGGACATCAAGAAGGCCGCCGCGCGAGCCGGGCACGGCGGGAAGGGCGCGAAGGGCACGAAGGGCGGTGAGCACGGCAAGAAGCCCGCGATCGTGCTCGACGTGGACGACACCTCGCTGCTCAGCTTCGACTACGAGAAGACCACCAACTACACGTACAACAGCGCCACTTGGGACGCCTATGTCAAGGCGGCCAAGCGCCCCGCCGTGTTCGGCATGCCCGAGCTCGTCCGGTACGCGAAGAGCAAGGGCGTCGAGGTCTTCTTCCTGACCGGCCTGAGTGAGGCGCAGCGCGAGGGCGCCGTCACCAACCTCGCCAAGGCCGGGTACGACACGCAGCTGGACAAGAAGCACGTGTTCACCAAGGACAAGACCAACCCGCCCGCCTATCTGGGCGACTGCGCCACGCCCGCCAAGTGGGAGTGCACGACGGTGCAGTTCAAGGAGGGCACCCGCAGGCACATCGAGTCGACCGGCTACGACATCGTCGGCAGCTTCGGCGACCAGGTCTCCGACCTCGCGGGCGGTTACGCGGACAAGACGTACAAGCTGCCGAACCCGACGTACTTCGTGGAGTAGGTCCGGCACGGCCGGGTGGGTGAGTGCTCGGCATCCCGAGATAGGTTGCATTCCTGACTAGGTCGCTCTACGGTCTAGGTAGCTCACATGCTCATGGGGCCGTGCGGCGTGCGCGCCGCACGGCCCTTTCGGGAAGGGGGACCCCACCATGACCATCTCGCCGGACTTCTCGACGGCCTCCACGGCCCTGACCGCCGTGCTCGGCGGCTATCTGCTCCTCGTCGAGCCCTGGTACGGCCGCCGCGTCTACGGTTCGCTCGAACGCCGCCGCGACACCGAACCGCGCGCGCTCGTCCGCTACTTCACCTTCGTCCTCGCCTTCTGGTGGGTCTTCGCCGCGCTCGCCGTGGCGGCGCTGCTGCTCTCGCCGGACATGTCCGCCGCCGACATCGGCATCGCGGCGCCCGACTCGCCGGTCTCCGCGGCCGTCGTGATCGTCCTGGTGGCAGCCGTCTCCGTCATGTCGGGGCGGAAGATGCGGGCCCTCGCCGAAGGCGGCAGGAACGTGCCGGGGCTCGCCTCCATCCAGGCCATGCTGCCGCGCACACCGCAGGAGCGGCGCCTCGCGATCGCCGTCGCGGTGACCGACGGCGTCTGCGCCGAACTCGTCTACCGCGGGCTCCTGATCGCCTTCGGCGTCGGCGTCCTCGGCCTCGACCTCTATGTGGCGGCGGCGCTTTCGGCTCTCGTGTACGGGGCCGCCGGCTTCTACCAGGGCCGCAGCGGTGTCCTCGTCTTCGCCGGGGTGGGCCTGGTGTTCGCCGGGCTCTATGTGACCACCGGGAGCCTGCTGGTGCCCGTCGCCGTCCATATCGCCATGTCCGTACGCGACTTGACGCTTCCGGTGCCGGCGCCGATCGGCTCCGTCGCCTCGCCTTCCTCGTACGAGCCGACCCCGAAGGGCAGCTGACCGTGACCCCATCCGCCTCCTCAGGCGCGAAGACCGACCGCAGGGCCAGCTGGTTCAAGGGGGTGCTCGATCTGCTCGTGCTCGCCAGCCTGACCGACGGCGAGAGCTACGGCTACGAGATCGCCAAGCTGCTCGGCAGCGCGGGGTTCGGGCAGATCAAGGGCGGCACGCTCTATCCCGTGCTGAACCGGCTTGAGGAGGCGGGGCTCGTCGCCGCCGAGTTCCGCGCCACGGAGAAGGGGCCCGGGCGGCGGTACTACTCCCTCACGGACGCGGGGCGTCAGACGCTCGGCGAGCAGGGCGGGCTCTGGCTCGCCTTCGACGGATCCGTGCGCGAGGTCCTCGCCAAGGCGGGTGTGCGATGAGCTACTTCGCCGAACTGGCGGACCGGCTGCGGGAGCACGGGGTGCCCGCCGAGCAGGTCGAGGCGACCCTCGCGGATCTGGCGGCGCATCTGGAGGAGTCGGGCGGGGACCCCGAGGCGGAGTTCGGACCCGTGGACGAGTTCGCGCGGTCGCTGGCGCCGGCGGAGGGGAGCCGGGGTGCCGATGCTCCGGGGGCGCACGTCGAGACATGGCGGTGGACCGCCGATACGTACGTCGACGAAGAGCTGCTCAATCGCTTCGGCGACGAGGGGTGGGAGGTGGAGCGGGTCGACGCGCTCGGGCGCTTCGTCAGCCACCGGGACGTCGAGCGGCCGCAGCGGTGGGAGTACCGGCGGGAGCTGATCACCCGGGGGCGGGAGGGGCTTGACGAGCGGCTTGCGCCCGAGGGGTGGGAGGCGTGCGGGAACTGGATCGTGTACGCCTGGTTCAAGCGGCCTCGGGCCGCCGATCTCGGGCCGGGGGCGGAGATCGTGGCTCCGCCGGTGGTGCCGGGGAGGGTGCGGTTCTTCAGCCGGCGGTTCTATGCGCTGGTGGGTGTGGCGGCGGCGGTTGTGGTCCTGGCGGGTGTTGGGGTTGCCGTCGATGACGGCGAGGCCGGCAGCGGGCTCGGCTTCGCCGGGGGGATCCTGGTGGGGGCGTTGGTTCCGTTCGCCGGGTTCTGGGGCTGGCAGGTGTGGAAGTCGCGCCGTTGACCTCCGCGGGGTGCGGGTCGCTTTGACCGGCACCCCGCGACTGTGGGCACAGCGGTGGTGGCTACGAGTTCAGCGCCGCCTGCATCATGGCCCTCGCGATCGGGGCCGCCAGGCCGTTGCCGCTCACCTCTGACCTTGCCGCGTCCGAGGACTCGATGATGACCGCCACCGCGACCTCCTTGCCGTCGCCGCCCTTCGCGTAGGACGTGAACCAGGCGTACGGCGTCTTGCTGTTGTTCTCGCCGTGCTGGGCCGTGCCCGTCTTGCCGCCCACGTCCGCGCCGCTGATCCGCGCGTTCGTGCCGGTGCCCTTCTCGACGACCGTCTCCATCGCGGACTGCAGCTCGCTCGCGGTGCCCTCGCTCATCACCCGCTCCGAGTCGGCGTCGTCGTACGACTCGAGGGCGTTGCCGTCCGCGTCGGTGATCTGGGAGACCATGTGCGGCGCGACCAGCTCCCCGCCGTTGGCGATCGCGGCCGAGACCATCGAGATCTGCAGCGGCGTCGCCGTCACGTCGAACTGGCCGATGCCGGTCAGGGCGGTCTGCGCCTTGTCCATGTCGGAGGGGTAGACGCTCTTGGCCGCGCGCACCGGCACGTCCAGCTTGTCGGCGTTGAAGCCCATCTTCTCGGCCATCGACTTGACCTTGTCCTGGCCCAGGTCGACCGCCATCTTCGCGAAGACGTTGTTGCAGGAGTACTGCAGCGCCGTACGGATCGTCGCGTCCTCGCAGGGCGCGCTCGCGTTCTCGTTCTTCAGGACCGTGGTCGTGCCGGGCAGCGTGTACGGGTTCGGGCTGTCCGTCCTGGTGTCCGCCGAGCCGTAGAGCCCGTCCTCCAGGGCGGCTGCCGCCACGACCAGCTTGAACGTCGAACCCGGCGGCAGCGGCTGCCGCAGCGCGCGGTTGACCATCGGCTTGTCCTCGTCGCCGGTCAGCGCCTTCCACTCCTTGGAGTCCGTGGAACCGCTGATGTCCGAGGGGTCGTACGACGGCGTCGAGACCATGCCGAGGATCTTGCCCGTCTTCGGGTCGACGGCGACCGCCGCGCCCTTCTTGTCGCCGAGCGCCTTGTACGCGGCCTTCTGCACGGCCGGGTCGATGGTCGTGACCACGTCACCCGGATCGGCGCGCTTGTTGGTGACCGTGTCCAGGGGGTTCTTCAGCCGGGTGTCGGTGCCGTCGAGGACGTCCTTGTAGACGCCCTCGATCTGCGTCGCCCCGTACACCTGCGAGCTGTAGCCGGTGACGGCCGAGTAGAGATCGCCGTTCTTGTATGTGCGCTTGTACGCGAGGTCCCCGCCCTTCGTCCGCTCGGAGCCGGTGATGGCCGCACCGCCCACGATGATGTCGCCCAGCGGGTTCGCGTACTGCTCGATCGCGTTGCGCCGGTTCAGCTTGTCGTCCGCGAGAGCCTTCGAGTCGTAGAACTGCACCCACGTCGCCCGCACCAGGAGGGCGAGCACGAGCAGCAGCGCGAAGACCGAGGCATGCCTGATCGTCTTGTTCATCCCGTGGGAGGACGAGCGGCGCGGATGCTTTCGTTCCGATCTGCCGGGTTTCTTAGAGATTCCTCATAGAGGGGCGGGCATCGTCGGCCGGCGGGTCAGGCGTCGTCGCTGTTCATGAAGCCCGCCTCGTACGCCGCGATCACCGCCTGCGTGCGGTCCCGCGCCCCCGTCTTGGCGAGGACGGCCGCGACATGCGTCTTCACCGTCGCGGGCCCCACGCCCATCCGCCCGGCGATCTCCGCGTTGGTGAGCCCCGCCGCCATCAGCCGCAGCACCTCGCTCTCCCGCCCGGTGAGCCTGGCCACCCAGGCGGGCGCGGCGGGCTTCTCGCGCCCGTGCTCGGCGGCCAGCGCGCGCACCGCCGCCGGGAAGAGCAGCGAGTCGCTGCGCGCGACGAGCCGCACCGCCTGCACGAGCGCGTCCGCGTCGGCCCGCTTGAGCAGGAACCCGGAGGCCCCGGCCCGCAGCGCCTCGTACACATAGGCGTCGTTCTCGAAGGTCGTCACGACCACGATGCGCGGCGGATCGTCGAGGGTCGCCAGGATCTGTTCGGTGGCGCGGATACCGTCGATCTCCGGCATGCGTACGTCCATCAGGACCACGTCCGGCTTCAGCTCCCGCACGACGGACACTGCCTCCGCGCCGCTCGCCGCCTCGCCGACGACCTCCAGGCCCTCCTCGGCGGAGAGGATGACGCGCAGGGCGGTGCGCACCATCCGCTCGTCGTCGGCGAGGACGATGCGGATGGGGGCGGCTGCTGTCTCGGTCGTCATGCGGGTCCCTTCGGGGAAGTCGGTCACGTGGGTCCCTTCAAGGGGAGTCGTACGGCCAGGCGCCAGTCGCCGTCGACCGGTCCCGCCTCCGCGCTGCCGCCCAGGAGTCGGGCGCGGTCGGTGATGCCGCGCAGGCCGTGGCCGCCGCCTGCGCGAGACGCGGGAGCGGCGGCGGGCAGCGGGTTCTCCGCGACGATCTCCAGGTCGGTGCCGGCCAGGGCGATCCGCAGGGTCAGCGGGGCCTTTGGGGGCGCGTGCCGCAGCGCGTTGCTCAGGCTCTCCTGGACGATGCGGTAGGCCTCGCGGGAGACCATCGGGGGCAGCGCGTCGGCTCCCCGCGGGCCGAGGTCGACGGCGGCCTTCACCCGCAGTCCTGCCGCGCGGGTGCGGCCGAGCAGCCCGTCGAGATCGGCGGCGAGGGTGGGCGCGGGGGCGGTCGACGCCTGCTGGTCGCCCTCCCGCAACACCCCGAGGACCGCGTCGAGTTCGCCCACCGTGCGCCGCGTCGTCTCCTCGATCGCGGCGAGCGCCTCGCGGACGAACTCCGGGTCCTTGTCGAGGACGCGACGGGCCGCGCTCGCCTGGAGCGTGACGGCGCTCAGCGCGTGGCCCACCGAGTCGTGCAGTTCCCGGGCGAGGCGGTTGCGGACGGCGAGGTCCGCGGCGCGCCGCTCTGCCGCCTCCAGCCGGTCGGCGGGGGTGGGGCCAAGGAGATGCGGCGCCCAGCGCGCCAGCAGGTTCCCGGCGCCCGCCGCGCACCCCGCGAGCGCGACGAGGGAGAGGATCCCGATGACCGGGGAGAGCGCGAGGAGCCGGCCGTCGCCGAAGGCCTCGGGCATCCCGATCCTGCTGCCCCGCAGCGCCGAGGCGAACGGCAGGGCGATGAGCACCGCCGCGAACGGCGGCAGCGCGAGGGACATCCCGCTGATGACGCCGCCGAATCCGAGGTGCAGCGTGAACCAGGTGACGGTGTGCACGCGCGCGGTGCGGGACCTCGCGGGCCCGTCGGCGAGGGCCTCGCCCGGTACGTCGCACAGGGCGCGTACGGCGGCCACCGACATGGGCCGGGTGAGCGGGAACAGCGCGGTGATCGCGGCGAGCGGCAACCCCACGGCGAACGCCAGCAGTTGGGCGGTGAGCGAGCCGAACACGGTGTCCTCGCCGAGCACCGGACCCACGACGACGGAGCCCACGAAGACGTACGGCATGGCGAGCGCGCCGCCGAGGATCAGATGGATCCAGCGGCGCCGGGCCCGCCGCCCGAACAGGGCCCCCAGCGCTCTCGGGACCGCGGCGAGAGCCGTCACGCGGGGTCCTTGAAGAAGCGCACCCCGAGGGCGACCACAAGCATCCCGACGATCATCTCCACAGCGTAGGTCAGGAACATCAGGGCCGTCGGCTGCCTGGTGACGTCGTCCACGCCGCCGAGCGAGGCGAACAGCAGCCAGGCGCCCCAGCAGGTGATCACGCCGGAGCCGACCCAGCCGAGCGCGAGCGGGACCCGCACCGGGAGCGCGGGGCTCCGCCGGAAGGCGATGAGGAGCGCACCGGTGACGGCGGCGCCGAGGTAGAACAGGTCGAGCACTTCGAGTACGTAGAAGTCGGTCGTACGCTCCTGGATCCGCGCCTCGTTGAGGCCGGGGGTGGCGCCGGTGGCCCAGAGGACGTGCATCAGCGCGGGAGGGAGGGCGAGGAGGGCGGCAGCGGCTGCTGTGCGGCGGTCGCCCGTGGACACGGCCCGTGGGAGGTCCCGGACGCGGCCGCGCCAGAGATGGCCCCAGCGGGTGTGGGCGTACCGGACGAAGAGGGCGCCGAGGGCGAGGCCCTGCAGGATGAACCCTCCGTAGACGACCCCGAAGACCCATGCGTCGAGGAACGCGTCGTCGCTGCCGCCGGACGGCTCGTCGACGCTGCCGCCGAGCGCCTTGGCCAGGAGCTGCAGCGGGAATCCGGTCATGATCGGCGCGAGCAGCCCGGTGGCCGCCCACATGGGGAACGCGAGCAGCCAGGCGGGGGTCCGCAGGCCCCAGGGGCGGGTCAGGAGCAGGGCGAGCACGATGACGCCCGCGTCCATCAGCACGGTGAGGCTGTTGGCGAGGATCATCGTCGTGCGGTGCTGGAGGAGGCCGCTGCCCGCGGGGATGCCGATGTGACTCCCGGCGATCCAGGCGATCTTGAGGCTGAGGTAGGGGAGGCAGGAGACGACGGCGAGGGCGCGGAGAACGCGGGTGCCGCTGCCGATGCCCTGCCGGGTGGGTACGGGGACGAGTGTCGGGGCCATGCCTCCACGCTCCCGGCGTCGGCGCACGGCCGCGTCCTGCGCCACGATGATCCGGCTCCGCCGCGCGGGGGAGGGCGCCTACCCCAGGACCAGCACCGCCTCGTCGATCTCCTCGCCCCGTGCGTGCGCGAAGCCCCGTGCCGCCGCCGTCACGCGGAAGCCGCACTTCTCCAGGACCCGCAGGGAGCCCGCGTTGTCCGCTGCCGCACGCGCGTACAAGGGGCGCTCCGGGACCTCCGTCAGGAGGGCGCCCAACGCCGCGGTGGCCAGTCCGCGTCCCCAGTAGGCGCGGTCGATCCAGTAGGTGACCTCCCGCTCGCCCGGCTCCCCGTACACCGCCGCGCTGCCGACGACGTCCCCGTCCGCGAGGACCGTGCGCACCACGACGTCTTCGGAGGTCCGAAGCCCCTTCCAGTGGGCTTCGAAGAGGTCCCGGTCCGCGGTCTTCGGAGAGGTGAACGCGGCGACGCGGTTCGACTCCGGATCGTTCATCTGCCGGAAGAAGACAGGGAGATCACTGTCGTGGACGGGGCGCAGGCTGACATCCATGGTCGTCATGGTCAGAGCCTACGAGTCGCCAGTGACAACCGGTCCCGGGCGTCGAACAACGCGTCCTTCACCATCTGTTCGTGCGCCGGCGTAAGGCGCGCCACCGGCACGGAGCAGCTGATCGCGTCCCGCGCGGGCGTGCGGTAGGGGATCGCGACGCCGAAGCAGCGCAGCCCCAGCGTGTTCTCCTCGCGGTCCACCGCGAAGCCCTGCTCGCGGACCGTCCGCAGCTCCTCGATCAGCTTCTCGCGGTCGGTGATCGTGTGCTCGGTCAGCGCGGGAAGCGTCTCCGGCAGCATCTTGCGGACCTGCTCGTCGGTGTGCGTGGCGAGCAGCGCCTTGCCGAGGGACGTGGAGTGCGCGGGGAGACGGCGGCCGACGCGGGTGAAGGGGCGGAGGTAGTGCTGGGACTGGCGGGTGGCCAGATAGACGACGTTCGTCCCGTCGAGGCGGGCCAGGTGGATGGTCTCCGTGGTGTCGTCCGAGAGGCGGTCGAGCGTCGGACGCGCCGCCGCGACGACCTCGTCGCCGTCGATGTACGACGTGCCGACCAGCAGGGCCCGCACCCCGATGCCGTACCGGGTGCCCGTCGCGTCCGTCTCCACCCAGCCCAGCTCGACCAACGTACGAAGGAGCATGTACAGGCTGGACTTGGGGTACCCGACGGCTTCCTGGACGGCGGCCAAAGAGTGCATTCCGGGGCGTCCGGCGAAGTATTCGAGCAACTCCACCGTCCGCACCGCGGACTTGACCTGTGCCCCGCCGCTCTCGCCAGCCGACATCGCCCTTGACCCCTTAGTTCGACGAGAAATAGTCTCCGAAGTCCCCGCTCATTCATCGACAGAGACACTGTTCAGCATATCGAACAGCGCAGGTGAGTGGCAGTACATCTCGCAGTACATCCGTGGCAACACATCTGGAGGAGCCCGCGGTGGCAGCAGGACCAGTCTGGAGTGTCGACCCCCGAACCGGGAAGCAGCGCGAGCAGGTTGCGGTGGAAGCCACAGCCCAGGAGGTGGACCAGGCGGTGCGCGCCGCGCTCGCCGCCAGGGACGCGCTCACCGACCGCACCATACGCGCGGCGTTCCTGCGCACCGCCGCCGAGCTGCTCGACGGCGCGAAGGACCACCTGGTGGAGGCCGCGGACGCGGAGACCGCGCTCGGTCCCGTCCGGCTCACCGGTGAACTCGCCCGCACCTGCTACCAGTTGCGGGCCTTCGCGGACATCGTCGACGAGGGTGCCTTCCTGGGCATCGTCATCGACCACCCGGACGCCGGCGCGACCCCGCCCATCCCCGATCTGCGGCGCTACAAGATCCCGCTGGGTGTCGTGGCCGTCTACGCCGCGTCCAACTTCCCGTTCGCCTTCTCCGTGCCCGGCGGCGACACCGCGAGCGCGCTCGCGGCGGGCTGCCCTGTCGTCGTGAAGGCGCACCCGGACCATCCGGCCACCTCCGAGCTGGTGGCGGCGCTGCTGCGGCGGGCCGCCGAGCGGCACGGGATCCCGGACGGCGTCCTCGGCCTCGTGCACGGCTTCGAGGCGGGCGTCGAGCTGGTCCGGCATCCGCTCGTCTCCGGTGCCGGCTTCACCGGCTCGATCCGGGGCGGGCGCGCGCTCTTCGACGCGGCGGCGGCCCGTCCCGTGCCGATCCCCTTCCACGGTGAACTCGGCTCCCTCAACCCGGTCGTGGTGACCGAGGCGGCCGCCGCCGAGCGGGCCGAGGAGATCGGTGCGGGGCTCGCGGGGTCGATGACGCTGGGCGTCGGCCAGTTCTGCGTGAAGCCGGGTCTGGTCTTCGCCCCTTCGGGCGCGGGCGGCGACCGGTTCGTCAAGTCGCTCACCGAGGCCGTCAGTGACACCGAGGCAGGGGTGCTGCTCGACCACCGGATGCGGGACAACTTCGTGGCGGGTGTGCGGGAGCGGGGCGAACTGCCGGACGTGGACGCGCCGGTGACGCCGGGCGCGGGCAGCGAGCACACGGTGAGCGCGGGGTTCCTCACGGTCCCGGCGGCGCGGCTCGCCGTCTCCGGAGAGCACGATCTGCTCCTGGAGGAGTGCTTCGGTCCCGTGACGGTCGTCGCGCGCTACGAGGACGCCGCGGAGATCACCGCGGTCCTCTCGCGGCTTCCGGGCAACCTCACGGCGACGGTCCAGCTGTCCGCGGCGGAGGCGGCGGGCGAGGGCCGTGGCGCGGCGCTGCTCGCCGAGCTGACTCCTCTGGCCGGGCGCGTGCTGGTCGACGGCTGGCCGACCGGGGTCGCGGTGGCGCCCGCGCAGCACCACGGAGGTCCGTACCCGGCGACGACGTCCACCTCGACGTCCGTCGGCGGTACGGCCATCGAGCGCTGGCTGCGGCCCGTGGCGTACCAGAACACTCCGGAGGCGCTGCTGCCGCCGGAGCTGCGGGACGCCAACCCGCTGGGCCTGCCGCGTCGCTACGACGGGCGCCTGGAACACTGACGCCATGGACGTCACCATCCCGCCCCTGCCCTTCCCGCTGCGCACCTATGGACCCGACGGCCACTGGTCGTACGAGGACGGGGTGCTCACCGGCTGGGCGGGGGCCCGGCAGGACCGCTTCGTGCCGCCGACGGGCGAGGCGCTCGACCCCGCGTCGGACGCGCCCCGTCTGCTCGGCGCGCCCGAGGGCGACTTCCAGCTGATCGCCAAGGTCACGGTCGGCTTCGCGGCGGCGTTCGACGCGGGTGTGCTGTACGTCCATGTCGGCGACCGGGAGTGGGCGAAGCTCTGCCTTGAGCGCTCGCCGGACGAGGCGACGGTGTGCACGGTCGTGACCCGAGGCCACTCGGACGACGCGAACGCGTTCGTGGTGGACGGCGGCAGCGTCTGGCTCCGTGTCAGCCGCACGGGCTCCGCGTTCGCCTTCCACGCCTCACGGGACGGGAAGCACTGGACGTTCGTCCGGATCTTCTCCCTGGGCGACGAGAAGGCGGCGGGCGCGGCGCTGGTGGGCTTCATGACGCAGTCCCCCGTGGGCGAGGGCTGCGTAGCGACGTTCGAGTCCCTGGAGTTCCGTCCCAACTGGCCGGTGGGATTGAGGGACGGGTCTTAGCGCCCCGGGGGGCGGGGAAAAGTCACCGCCCGCGCCGCAACCCCAGCGTCGCCACCCCCGTCACCGCCAACAACCCCGCGGCGATCAGCAGGCTCACCCGCATCCCGGAGACGAAGTCGTGGGCGACCAGGCCTCCGAATGCCGCGATGCCCAGGCCGCCGGCCACCTGGCGGGCCGAGTTGAGGACTCCCGCGGCCAGGCCCGCCCGCTCCCCGGGCACCGCCTCCATCATCGCCGCCGTCAGCGGTGGGATCGTCAGGGCGCAGCCCAGGGCCAGCGGGACCATGAGGAAGGCGAGGGCCAGGGCCGGGGTCGACGCGGAGACGGAGAGGACCAGGAGGACGAGGCCGAGGACCGCCAGCGCCTGGCCCACCAGCATCGGCACCCGCGGACCCACTCGCGCCGCCACCTTCCCCGCCACCACATTCGTCACCGCGATCAGCCCCGTCATCGGCAGGAACATCAGCCCCGCCCACAGCGCCGAACGCCCCTGCACCTCCTGGAAGAAGAGGCTGAAGACGAAGACCAGGCCATAGAAGGCCACGCTGCAGGCCGCCCCCGCCGCCACCGTGATCGCGACCGTCCGGTCGCGGAACAAGCCCAGCGGCACCACCGGATGCGGCTGCCGCGCCTCCGTCCAGAAGAAGGCGGCGCCCGCCGCCACCGCCAGCGTCAGGGCGAGCAGCCCTGTCGTACCGCCCTCGATCACCGCGAAGGTCAGCGCCGTCAGGGTCAGCACCGCGAGCCCCTGCCCCGGCAGGTCCAGCGGCGCGGGCCGCCGCTCAGAGCGCGGCGCCCGCAGCAGGAGCAGCAGCGCCACCACCCCCAGCGGCAGATTGATGAAGAAGATGCCGCTCCAGTCCCACGCCGTGGTCAGCGCACCGCCCGCCACCGGCCCGAGCGCCACCGCCACCGAACCGCCCGCAGCCCACAGCGCCACCGCCCGCGCCCGCCCCGCGGTGTCGGAGTAGGCCTGCCGGACGAGGGAGAGCGAGGCGGGAAGCACCACCGCGGCCGCCACCCCCTGCACCACCCGCGCCCCGATCAGCGCGGGCAGCGACGGCGCCAGACCGCATGCCACGGACGCCGCCGTGAACACCGTGATGCCCAGCGCGTACGCCCGCGTCGCGCCGACCCGGTCGGAGAGCGCACCCGTCGACAGCATCAGCGCCGCGAAGGCGAGCGTGTAGGCGTCCACGACCCACTGGAGCCCGGACATCCCGCCGCCCAGCGCGTCGCCGATCGCGGGCAGCGCCACATTCACCACGGACGCGTCCAGCGTGATCAGGGCGAAGCCCAGCATCGCGGCGATGAGGGTGAGGACGGGGGAGGCCCTGCCCGGGGGAGGCGAGGTTCTGCCGGGGGCCGGTGTCGTCAAGTGGGCTGTCTCGCGCGCGCTTTGGGGCCGGCTGGAGCGCAGGGATTCTGTTGCCATGCCCATGAGTCTGCGGACCGCGTCCCGGCTACAGTAGTGGCCTGAATGCCATACATCCGGAGGTTCTGGCCATGCCCCAAGCGCCGGGCACCCACCGCCCGCACCGCGTCGCCGTCATCGCCCCCTCACCTGTGTCGATGTTCAACCTGGCGATCCCGGAGATGCTCCTCGGCAAGGTCGAGCTGCCCGCGGGCCGAGGCTATGACGTGGTCGTCTGCACCCCGCGCCCCGGCGCCATCGCCACCACCGGCGGGCTCACCCTGCACGTGGAGCACGGGCTCGACGCCGTACGCGACGCGGACACGCTGCTCGTCGCGGGCACCGGGCACCGCTACGAACCCGACCCGCTGACCGTCGCCGCCGTCCGCGAGGCCGCACAGCGGGGCACCCGCATCGCCTCCATCTGCAGCGGCGCCTTCGTGCTCGCCGAGGCCGGCCTCCTCGACGGGCGCAGTGCGACGACGTACTGGCAGCTGGCGGAGGAGCTGCGCAGCCGGTATCCGGCGCTGGACCTGAAGGGGGACGTCCTCTACGTGGAGGACGGCCAGGTGATGACGTCCTCCGGGTACGCCGCCGGGATCGACCTCTGCCTGCACATCATCCGCACCGACTACGGGGCGGCCGCGGCCAACGAGGTGGCCAGGGCCGCACTCGTCGCGCCGGTGCGCCCCGGCGGCCAGACCCAGTTCACCCAGACCCCGCTGCCGCCCGAGCGCGGCAACGCCTGCGCCGACACCCGCGGCTGGGCCATGCGCCGCCTCGACCAGCCGCTCACCCTCACCGACCTGGCCCGGCACGCGGGCGTCAGCGTGCGCACCCTGACCCGCCGGTTCCACGCCGAGAGCGGGGTCAGCCCGCTGCAATGGCTGCTCCACCAGCGCATCGAGCGGGCCAAGGAGCTGCTGGAGACGACGGCCCTGCCCATGGACCGGGTGGCCCAGGCCTGCGGCCTCGGCACGGCCGACTCGCTCCGCGGCCATCTGGTGCGGCGCACCGGACTCACGCCGTCCGCCTACCGCACCCAGTTCAGCCGCCTGGAAACACGCCGCGGAACTCGGAAGCCGCGGCGCACGTCTATCGCAGCGTGATCCACTCCGCACTCCCCACCCCGAAGCAGGCAGCGATGCCGACCGTCATACGCACCGCCCTCCCCGCCGACGCCCCGACGCTCGCCGCCCTGCACGCCAGAGCCCGCGCCACGTACTACCCCGAAGGGCTGCCGGACGACGGCGTCGACGGCACCGCGATGTGGCGCGCCGCCGTCGAGCGCCGCGAGGGGCATGTGCTGTGCGCCGTACGCGAGGGGCGGATCGTGGGCATCGCCTCCTTCCGCACGCCGGAGGGCGACGCGCCGGACACGGTGCAGCTCTTCCAGTTCCACGTCGACCCCGCCCACTGGCGCGCCGGAGTCGGCGCCGCGCTGCACGCCGCGTGCGTCGAGGAGTGGCGCGCCGACGGCATCCGCGAGGCCGGGCTCGACGTCCACCGAGAGAACAGCCGCGCCCAGGCCTTCTATGCCCGGCACGGCTGGCGCCCCGCCGACCGCGCGGACGGCGCGGGCACCCATCTGCGGATGCGGCTGACCGTGGCCCCGGAAGCGGCCGGGGAATGACCGGCGTACTCCGTACGTTGTCCAACTGACCGGAGGGACCCTCCGCACGGCGCCGCCCGTATCGACGGCACTGCCCGTATCACCCGTACGACCTGGAAAGAGCTGCACACATGCGCGTCGAGATCTGGAGCGACATCGCCTGCCCCTGGTGCTACGTGGGCAAGGCCCGCTTCGAGAAGGCACTCGCCGCCTTCCCGCACCGCGACGACATCGAGGTGGTGCACCGCTCCTTCGAGCTCGACCCCACGCGCGCCAAGGGCGACAGCGGCCCGGTGATCCCGATGCTCGCCAAGAAGTACGGCATGAGCGAGGAGCAGGCCGCGGACGCCGAGCGGAACCTCGGCGTGAACGCCGGGTCCGAGGGCCTCGACTACCTCACCGAGGGCCGCGACCACGGCAACACCTTCGACATGCACCGCCTGCTGCACTTCGCCAGGGAGCAGGGCAGGCAGGACGAGCTGATCGGCCTCCTGTACCGGGCGAACTTCGCCGAGGAGCGGTCCGTCTTCGACGACGACGAGCGGCTCGTGGAGCTCGCCGTCGCCGCCGGACTCGACGCCGACGCGGCCCGCGCGGTCCTCGCCGACCCCGGCCGGTACGCCGACGACGTCCGCGCCGACGAGCGCGAGGCCGCCGAGCTGGGCGCGAACGGCGTGCCGTTCTTCGTCCTCGACCGGAAGTACGGCGTCTCCGGCGCCCAGCCCGCCGACGTCTTCACGCAGGCCCTCGAACAGGCCTGGGGGAGCCGCTCGCCGCTCACCACCCTCGCGGACGGCGACGCCTGCGGCCCCGACGGCTGCGCGGTTCCGCAGCCGGACGGCGCGGACAGGTAAGCGACGCTGACCGGTACGCCGTAGAGATCGGCGATGGACGTGGGCGCGGGCAGGCGCGAGAGTTGATCCATGGGGATCATCACTGGCTCAGACTTCGCGCCCACGTCGACGTATCTGAACACCGCGAGCTGCGGTCTGCTCCCCGGCCGCGCCGTGGCGGCCGTCCAGGCCCTCGCGGCCGAGAACGGGGCGGGCAGGGCCGGCGGCGCGGGCGAGTTCGGCGTCTGGGACGCCGCGCGGCGCTCCTTCGCGCGGCTCGTCGGCGTGGACCACGGGCGCGTGGCGTGCGGCGGCTCGGTCGCCGTGCACACCGGGCTGATCGCCGCATCGCTGCAACCGGGTGCCGAAGTCCTGTTCCCCGAGGGCGAGTTCAGCTCGATCATCAATCCCTTCGTGGTGCGCGGCGACCTCAAGCTGCGGTACGTGCCGCTGGAGGACCTCGCCGAGTCGATCCGCCCCGCAACCGCCCTCGTCGTGTACTCCGCCGTGCAGTCGGCCGACGGACGCATCGCCGACGACACGGCCGTGCGCGCGGCGGCGGCCGCGCACGGCGCGCGCACCCTCAACGACGCGACGCAGGCCGCGGGCTGGCTGCCCTTCGACGCGAGTCTGTACGACTACACCGTCACCGGAGCCTTCAAGTGGCTGCTGTGCCCGCGCGGCACGTCGTTCCTCACGGTGAGCGAGGAGGCGCAGGAGTCCCTCGTACCCCTGCACGGCGGCTGGCTCGCGTCGGCCGACAGCTGGAACTCGACGTACGGCCCGCTCACCGAACTCGCCGCCGACGCCCGCCGGTTCGACGAACCGCCCGCCTTCCTCGCCTACCACGGGGCGGCCGAGTCGCTCGCGTACCTGGAGGAGATCGGCATCGACGCGGTGCACGCGCACGACACGGCGCTCGCCGCCCGCTGCCGCGCGGGGCTCGTCGCGCTGGGGCACGAACCGGTGCCCGGCACGGCGCCCATCGTGGCGGTGCCCGGACTCGCCGACCGGGGGCCCGAGTTGAGCCGCGCCGGGATCATCACCGCGTCACGGGCGGGGCGGCTGCGCGCCTCGTTCCACCTGTACAACACGGAGGCGGACGTGGACCGGCTCCTCGACGTGCTCTCCGGCTGAACCCTGGCGCGCGGGGCGGTCGGCACGCTAGGAAGGCAGGACGGGGCGGCCACACGAGGCGGTGGTGTCAGTGGCACATCAGCCCGGCAAGGACACCGAACTGCACCAGCGTCTGGTGTACGGCGACGAGACGGCGCTCGCCGAGGCGTACGACGTGTACGGCTCGCTGGTGCACCGGATCGCCGGACGCGTCACGCACAGTCCCGCGGCGGCGGAGGACGTGGCCCAGGAGGTGTTCGCCCATCTGTGGTCGCGGCCCTACGCGTTCGACGCCCGGCGCGGCAGTCTGCGCACCTGGCTGTGCATGCTCGCGCACCGGCGCGCGGTGGACTGGGTGCGCGGCGAGGAACGCCACCGCAAGGCGGCGCACGCCGACGACGCGACGCTGCACACGATCCCGACCCAGGACCCGCCGCCGGAGGACGTCGTCATGGCCCGCGAACGCTCCGTCCTGCTGCACTCCGCGCTCGCCCGGCTGCCGCTGCCGCAGCGGCAGGTGGTGCACCTGGCCTATTTCGCGGGCCGCACGTACCGTCAGGCCGCGGTGGAGCTCGGCATCCCCGAGGGCACCGCGAAGACCCGATTACGCACGGCCCTGCGCACGCTCGCCGCGGCGCTGACCGACCCGACAGACCCTTCTGGCCCGTCAGACCCTTCTGGCCCGGCACTCGCCGACGCGCCAGGTGAAAGAGGCGCGTGATGACCACGGATCACGAAGCCGTACGTGAACTGCTCGGCGCCCGGGCGTTCGGCGCGCTCATGCCGGGGGACGAACGGATGGTCGGACCGCATCTGGCCGACTGCGGGCTCTGCGCGGCGGAGGCGACCCGGCTGCGGGCCACCGTGCGCGCCCTGGACGGACCGCCCGCCCCGGCCATGAACGGCGCACCCCGCGGCGCCCTCGCCCGAGCGCTCGGCGCCCGCACGGCCGCGCCGCGCACCGCGCCTCACGCCGCGCCGTACGCCGCCGCGGTCACCGGACTCCAGGCGCTGCTCGCCGAACTGGACGAGCACGGGCCCTGGGGGACGCCCGTGGTGCACGACTGGGACGTGCACGACACGGTCGCCCACCTCATCGCCGCGGACGAGCCGCTCCTGCGGTGCGTCGGCGCGGGCCGCGGCGGGTCCGTACCGCCCGCCGTGGACGGTACGGCCTGGCGCGCGGTCTGGGCGGAGCGCACGGCGGAGCTGCTGGCCCAGGAGCGGCGGCGCGCGCCCGCCGAGACGGTCGCCGCCTGGCGGGCGCAGTCCGCCGCGCTCCTCGCGACACCGGCGGCGCACGACACGGAGGCGGCCGGGCGGTCCATGACGCTGATGGGCGTCCGGCTGCCGCTGACGGACCACTTCCTGGTCCGCGGCTTCGAGACCTGGGTGCACACGGACGACATCGGCAGGGCCCTGGACCGGCCCGTCCCGCCGCCGCTCCCCGACCACCTCTGGCAGCTGGTGCGCCTCGCCGTCCGCATCCTCGACCGGGCCCTCGGTGCGCGGGCGGAACCGGTGGCGCTGACGGTGTCGGGGGAGGACCGCTCGGTGGAGTGGGTCCTGGGCAGCCAGGACGAGCCGGTGGCCGCGGAGCTGGTCCTGGACCCGGTGGACTTCTGCCTCCTGGTCGGGGGCCGCAGCGACCCCGCACAGATCCCTCGCGGGGTGGCGGGCGACGAGGCGGCGGCGAGCCGCCTGCTGACGCGGGCGGCGGATCTCTCCTGGCTGTAGGCCCCGGCTACGCCCCGTAGCCCCGGCTAGGCCCCCGGTCCCACCGCCGCCCGGCGCGCCTCCACCGGGCAGTCCGCGGTCTCCGTGCAGAGGTTCGTCTCCACCTGGCCCAGCAGCCGGGCCAGCTCCACCCGTTCGTCCGCGGAGAGCCCCGCCAGCGTGTGCTCCTCCAGGTCGCCCCAGGCGAGCTCCACCTCCCTGAGCAGCCCGCAGCTCGCGTCCGTCGCCTCGACCAGGACCGCGCGGCGGTCGGCGGGGTCGGGGCGGCGCCACACGTGCCCCGCCTGTTCCAGGCGCTGGAGCATCTTCGTGACGGTCGACGGGTCCAGTTCGAGCGCCTTGATCAGCTCGGACTGCCGCACGGCCCCCGCGTCCCAGAGGTACATCATCACGAACTCCTGGCCGGGGTAGAGCCCGACGCCCTTCAGCACCTTGCCCGCGGCGATCCGGTGCAGCCGGGCCACCCGGCTCACGGTGTGGCTGACGGGCCCGCGGCGCGCGGTCGTGGGCAGGCGCTCGGCCTCGGGACAGGGGGGTTCGCCCTCAGCGGTCATCGGAACTCCAGATGGTCCGGCGGTCGTCAGCAGTCACCGACAGTCTCCTCCCCAATATTAACTTGGTCGACCAAGGAATACGTTAGGGTGGCTCTCGGTTGGGATTACTTGGCCGACCACATAAACCTATGCCAATGCCTGGGGGCACCTGATGACCACCGCGTTCGACTCGCTCGACCTGTCCGGCACCCCGCTCAGCAACCGCATCGCCATGGCCCCGATGACCCGCAGCCGCGCGGGCGCCGGCGCCACCGCGACGGAGCTCACCGCCGAGTACTACGCCCAGCGCGCCTCGGCGGGCCTGATCATCACGGAGGGCATCCAGCCGTCCGTCATCGGCCAGGGCTACCCGGACACCCCGGGCCTGCACTCCGCCGAGCAGATCGCCTCCTGGCGCAAGGTCACCGACGCCGTCCACGAGGCGGGCGGCAAGATCTTCGCCCAGATCATGCACACCGGCCGCATCGGCCACCCCGTACTGCTCCCCGACGGCCTGGTGAACGTGGCCCCCTCGGCGATCGCCGCCAAGGGCCAGGTCTACACGGCCGAGGGCCCCAAGGACTACGTCACGCCGCGCGAGCTGACCGGCGACGAGGTCCGCGCCACCATCGCCGACTTCGTGACCGCGTCCCGCAACGCGATCGACGCCGGTTTCGACGGGGTCGAACTGCACGGCGCCAACGGCTACTTGATCCACCAGTTCCTGGCGCCCGGCTCCAACCAGCGCACCGACGAATGGGGCGGCACCCCCGAGAACCGCATCCGTTTCGCGGTCGAGACGGCCAAGGCGGTCGCCGCCGAGATCGGCGCCGCGCGCACCGGCATCCGCCTCTCGCCCGGCAACCCCTTCAACGACATCTCCGAGCCGCAGGACGAGCTGGAGGCGACGTACACCGCCCTGGTGAAGGAGCTGGACGCGCTGAACCTGGCGTATCTGCACGTCATGGAGGTGGGCCCGGTCCGCGACCTGGTCTCCGCCCTGCGCGGCGGCTTCGGCGGCACCTTCGTCCTGAACCCCTCGACCGAGGGCTTCACCGGACCCGAGGCGCTCTCCCTGATCGAGGACGGCACCGCGGACGTCGTCGCCTACGGCGCGCTGTTCCTGGCCAACCCCGACCTGCCGGCCCGCCTGAAGGCCGAAGGCCCGTTCAACACGCCTGACACGGCGACGTTCTACGGCGGCACGGAGAAGGGCTACACCGACTACCCGGCGCTGTAACAGCAGTCCGACGCGCAACCGGCCCGGCACCCCCAGGTGCCGGGCCGGTTCAATTCGCGTACGGGGAGGGCTACTTCACCGGCGTGAAGTCCCGCGCCCCGATGTACTCCGGTCGCCGGATCGGCGCCGCGAACGGCTCCACCGCCGTGTTCTCCACGCTGTTGAACACGATGAAGACATTGCTGCGCGGGAACGGCGTGATGTTGTCCCCCGAACCGTGCATGGCATTGCAGTCGAACCAGGTCGCGGAGCCCGCCTCACCGGTGAAGAGCCGGATGCCGTAGTCCGAGGCGAGGCTGGTCAGCGTCCCGTTCGACGGAATGCCCGCGTCCTGCATCTGCAGGGACCGCTTGTAGTTGTCCTTCGGCGTGGCGCCCGCACAGCCGAGGAACGTCTTGTGCGACCCCGGCATGATCATGAGGCCGCCGTTGGTGTCGTGGTTCTTCGTGAGCGCGATCGAGACCGAGACGGTCCGCATGTTCGCGAGCCCGTCCTCCGCGTGCCAGGTCTCGAAGTCGGAGTGCCAGTAGAAACCTGACGCCCCGAAACCGGGCTTCACATTGATCCGGGACTGGTGGACGTAGACGTCGGAGCCCAGGATCTGCCGGGCCCGCCCCACCACCCTCGGGTCCGCGGCGAGCTTCGCGAACAGCTCGCTGATCTTGTGCACCTCGAAGATGGACCGGATCTCCTGGGAACGCGGCTCCACGATGGAGCGCTCGTTCTCCCGCATCGCGGGATCACCGATCAACCGTTCCAGCTCGGCGTGGTAGACGCCCACCTCTTCGGGGGTGATGAGCCGGTCGATCGCCAGGAAACCGTCCCGTTCGAACCCCGCCAGATCGTCGGCCGCGATGGGCCCCGGTGCACCCGGCTCGGACCACACGACGGGGTCCTTGCGCTCGATGAGGACCTCTTCGGCGCCTCGGGTCGGGTACAGATCGGCGGTGCGTTCGGGTGCGGTGGTCATGGTGTTGCCTGCCTCTCCTCTCGTACGGCCCTTTCCGGGATGTACACCCCCGCCGCCCAGAGGAAGGAGGGCGGCGGGGGAGTTCTGGGGGGCGTGCTCAGCCCTGCGGCTGTCTCAGCCCTGCGCCGACTCCGGCTCCGGCTCGGTGAGCAGCGGGTACACGCCGTTCTCGTCGTGGTCCTCACGACCCGTGACGGGCGGGTTGAAGACACAGATGCAGTGGAAGTCCTCCTTGATCCGCATCGTGTGCTTCTCGTGCCCGTCGAGCAGGTACATGGTCCCCGGCGTGATCGTGTACTTCTCGCCGGTCGTGTCGTCGGTCAGCTCGGCCTCGCCCTTCGTGCACACGACGGCTTCGATGTGGTTGGCGTACCACATCGACGTCTCCGTACCCGCGTACAGGATGGTCTCGTGGACGGAGAAGCCGACGCGCTCCTTGGCGAGCACGATGCGCTTGCTCTCCCACGTGCCCGACTTGGCCTTGACGTGCCGGTCGGTGCCTTCAATGTCCTTGAACGAACGGACGATCACGGTGAGTTGGTTCCTTTTCTCTTACGGGTCCTACGGGGATGAAGACTCGGGGGCGAGAGCCGCTCAGGCGGTCTCGCGCACCGCGCGGGCGAGCGTGCGAAGGCCCTCGTCCAGCTCGTCGGCGGTGATCGTCAGTGCCGGAAGCAGCTTGACGACCTCGCCCTCGGGGCCCGACGTCTCGATGAGCAGGCCGAGTTCGAAGGCCCGCTTGGCGATGGCGCCCGCGCGCTCCTTGTCGATGAACTCCATGCCCCAGACCAGGCCGCGGCCGCGGTACTCCTTGATCGCGCCGGGGTTCTCGTCGACGATCGCGGCGAAGGCCTGCTCGATCTGCTCGCCCTTGGTGCGGGTCTGCTTCTCCATCGCGGGGCCGTCGGTCCAGTACGTCTCCAGCGTGGCGGCCGCCGTGACGAACGCCGGGTTGTTGCCGCGGAAGGTGCCGTTGTGCTCGCCCGGCTCCCAGATGTCCAGCTCGGGCTTGAACAGGGTGAGCGCCATGGGCATGCCGTAGCCGCTGATGGACTTGGACACCGTCACGATGTCCGGCACGATGCCCGCCTCCTCGAAGGAGAAGAACGCGCCGGTGCGGCCGCAGCCCATCTGGATGTCGTCGACGATGAGCAGCATGTCCCAGCGCTCGCACACCTCGGCGAGCTTGCGCAGCCACTCGGCGCGGGCGACGTTGATGCCGCCCTCGCCCTGCACCGTCTCGACGATCACGGCGGCGGGCTGGTTGAGGCCGGAGCCCTGGTCCTCCAGGAGCCGCTCGAACCAGATGAAGTCGGGGGTCTTGCCGTCGAGGTAGTGGTCGAACGGCATCGGCGTGCCGTGCACCAGCGGGATGCCGGCACCGGCGCGCTTGAAGGCGTTGCCGGTCACGGCCAGCGAGCCGAGCGACATGCCGTGGAAGGCGTTGGTGAACGAGACGATCGACTCGCGGCCCTTGACCTTGCGGGCCAGCTTCAGCGCGGACTCGACGGCGTTGGTGCCCGTCGGGCCCGGGAACATGACCTTGTACGGCAGGTCGCGCGGGCGCAGGATGATGTTCTGGAACGACTCGAGGAACGCCCGCTTGGCGGTCGTCGACATGTCCAGGCCGTGGACAACGCTGTCGCGCTCCAGGTAGTCGATCAGGGCTCGTTTGAGGACCGGGTTGTTGTGGCCGTAGTTGAGCGAGCCGGCCCCGGCGAAGAAGTCGAGGTACGAGTGGCCGTCCTCGTCGAACATGCGGCTGCCCTGCGCACGGTCGAAGACAGTGGGCCAACCGCGGCAGTAGCTGCGCACCTCCGACTCCAGGGTCTCGAAGACGCTCAGGTCGGGCTGGGTGATGGTCACAGCGGATCTCCTGGGAGATGGAAAGGCGTGGGAGGTGGGGGGAGTTGACGGAAGTGCGGGAAGAGCACGGGGGGAAGCCGGGCGGGGCCGAGCGGCTAGGCCGGCCCGATCGGCTCGATGAGGAACAGCACCTCGGGCAGGTGGCCCTCGTCGGGGAAGAGCCCCGCGTCGAAGAGCACGGTGCGCTCCACCGTGGCGCCGTGCCGCTGCGCGTACGAGGTGAAGAGGCGCTCGGAGGCGGTGTTGTCCGGCGTGATGGTCGTCTCGACCGAGACCAGCTCGCGGTCGGCGGCGACCTTGGTGGTCAGCCCGTCGAGCAGCGCACCGGCGAGGCCGCGACCACGGTGCGCGTGGTCGACAGCGACTTGCCAGACCACCAGGGTGCGCGGCTGCTCGGGCCGGATGTAGCCGGTGATGAACCCGGCGGGCTCTCCGGCGGCGTCTCGGGCCACGACGGAGGTGGCCGCGAAGTCACGACACCACAGCAGATAGCTGTACGAGGAGTTGAGGTCGAGCACCTTCGAGTCGCGGGCGATCCGCCAGATCGCGGCGCCGTCGGCGACGGCGGGGGTGTCGAGCCTGAGCCCCTCGGGCATTTTCAGGGAATTCGCTTGCAGGTCGGTCGGTAGATCGGCTTGTGCAGCGGTCATGCGGATTGAATTTACCGAGCAATTTCTTGGATTGCATCGCGAGAAGGGGTTACGCGAGAGCGTGCCGTGTGTTATCACGCGGGGGTGCGCGCCCGCAGGAGAGCCCGGCGTTTTACCCCATTTTGAGCGGGTCATACGCCGCATACCGGGCGTCATGTGGAGTACGTCACAGAAGCGTAACTCCGTCGAGACGTGCCCGAATTACGGTGGTTGGCACTGTCGAAATCTTAGTGTTTAGGTCCCCGGAAAGCGGGCAGAAGAATACGGGAAGCTGCGCCGATAAAGTGGATAAAGAACCGGTGGGAATGCTTCCGTGAATTCGTGTTGAGAATTTACGGTCCGGTCACCCTGTCGATGCCTTCCCGAAGGAGATCGGCCTCGGTGAACGCCTGCTCCGGGGCCGGGGGGAAGCCCCCCGGCCGGATCCTCGGCTACCACCGCTGCCTACCGCCAGGCCTCCGTCACCGCGCGGCGGGCCGCCTCCAGGTCCACCGCGAGGCCCGACTCGCCCATCGCGGCGCCCAGGGCGGCCAGGGAGGCGTGGACGACGCCTCGGGTTGCGTCAGGACCGTAGTGGTTGACCCGGATCATCTCCTTGGCGAGCGCGCCGCCGCCCGCGACCAGCGGAAGCACCGGGTCCGCCGCCAGGGCCTTCGCCACCAGCTCCGAGGCGTCGATGCCGGAGGGCGCCCGCAGGGTCGTGGCGACCGGGGCCGCGTCCTGGGCCTCGTACACATAAGGCTCCAGACCCCCGCCCAGCGCCAGCGCACCCGCACGCGTCGCCGCGGCGGCCGTGGCGTGCCGCGCCATCAGCGCGTCGAGTCCCTCGGCCTCGATGCGCTCCACACACGCCTCAAGGGCGAGCATCTCCAACTGGGCCGGAGCGTGCAGCAGCGCCTTCCTGCCGCCGTCGATCCACCGCTCCTTCCAGTCGAGCAGCGAGAGGTACGAGCGGCGCGGGGCCTGCGGATTGGCGGCAAGGCGCGTCCAGGCGCGCTCGCTCACGGAGACGGCCGAGACGCCCGCGGGGCCGCCCATCGCCTTCTGCGCGCCGATCACGCACAGGTCCACGCCCCACGCGTCGGGAAGCAGCGGCTCGGCGGCCACCGACGCGACGGCGTCGAGCATGAAGAGCGCGCCGTGCTCGCGTACGACCTCACCGATCTCGGCGACGGGATTGGTGTTGCCCGTCGCGGCCTCCGCGTGCACGAGCGAGACGAAGTCGATCTCGGGGTGCTCGGCGAGGGCGGCGCGCACCTGCTCGGCGGTGACGGCGGTGTGGAACGGCACGGCGAGGTCGACGACCGTCGCGCCGCAGTCCCGCAGCCAGTTCCCGAAGGTCTGCCCGTAGGGGCCCGTGATGATGTTCAGCGCGGTCGTGCCGGGCTGCGCCGCGCCCCGGATGCAGCCCTCCAGGGGCAGCAGCGCCTCGCCCTGCATGATCACGACGTCCTGCGAGGTGGCGAGCAGTCTGCCGACGCGCTCCTCGATGGAGGCGAAGTGCCGGGCGCTCAGGGGGGCCAGGTCAAGGAATGGATGCGTCGTCACGGTACTTCTCACTTCGCGAGTTCGTTCGGGCTGCCGGACCGAGCGTACCGACAGCACCGACGGCCTCCTAAGCTGCTGCACATGAGCGATCACGCGGTGTTGCACGTGAAGGGGCGGGTGCTCGTCGGTCCGGAGGACGTCCGGGACGAGCTGTGGGTCGTCGGGGGCAGGGTGACGTACGACCGCCCGACGCGGGCGGCGGCGGACATGACGACGATCGAGGGCTGGACGCTCCCCGGCCTGGTCGACGCACACTGCCACGTCGGCCTGGACACGCATGGTCCGGTGGAGGCGGACGTGGCGGAGAAACAGGCGCTCACCGACCGCGAGATCGGCACGCTCCTGATCCGTGACGCGGGCTCCCCGTCCGACACCCGCTGGATAGACGACCGCGAGGACCTCCCCAAGATCATCCGCGCGGGCCGCCACATCGCGCGCACGCGCCGCTACATCCGCAACTACGCCCATGAGATCGAGCCCGCCGACCTCGTCGCGTACGTCGCCCAGGAGGCGCGCCGGGGCGACGGCTGGGTCAAGCTGGTCGGCGACTGGATCGACCGCGAGGCGGGCGATCTGACGGCGTGCTGGCCGCGCGCCGAGGTGGAGGCGGCGATCGCCGAGGCGCACCGCCTCGGGGCCCGCGTGACGGCCCACTGCTTCGCCGAGGACTCCCTGCGGGACCTGGTCGAGGCGGGCATCGACTGCATCGAGCACGCGACGGGCCTGACCGAGGAGACGATCCCGCTGTTCGCGGAGCGGGGCGTGGCGATCGTCCCCACGCTGGTGAACATCGCGACGTTCCCGCAGCTCGCGGACGGCGGCGAGGCGAAGTTCCCGCGCTGGTCGCAGCACATGCGGCGGCTGTACGACCGCCGCTACGACACGGTGCGGGCCGCGTACGACGCGGGCGTCCCCGTGTACGCGGGCACCGACGCCGGCGGCTCCCTCGCACACGGCCTGGTGGCGGCGGAGGTGGCCGAACTGAGGCTGGCCGGAATCCCGGCGGTGGACGCGCTGTCGGCGACGACGTGGGGCGCACGAGAGTGGCTGGGCCGCCCGGGCCTGACGGAGGGCGCCCCGGCGGACCTGGTGGTCTACGAGGGGGACCCGAGGGAGGACGTAAGGGTCCTGGCGGCACCGCGGAGGGTGGTGTTGAACGGGAGGGTGGTGGGGTAGGCGGGGCTGCGGGGGGAGGGGGCCTGCGTGCGGCCCCTGCGGGGCTTCTGCCTCAAACGCCGGACGGGCCGGACGGACTGGACGGGCCGGACGGGCCGGACGGGCCGTCGGCGGGGGAGACGAAAGCGCCGTCCGCCAGCACCGGCACCCCCTCCGACGCCCCCACCTCCACCGCCACCGCCACATCCTCCGCGAAGCCGTACGCCGCCAGCTCCCGCCCGGAGGCACACGCGGCGACCGTCGACGCGACATCCGCACAGGACGCGTACGCCGCCCCCGCGGCCTCCGCCTCCGGCGACACCGCCCCGCAAAGGGCGGACACCACGGCCCCGGCCCCCAGCAGATCCTCCAGGGCGGGGCGCAGCGCTCCGTCCGGCCACTTCTCGCCCGCGGCGACCACCGCAACCGGCCGCTCGACCGTCCCGAACCCCTGCCCGGCCAGCCAACTCCCCACCGCCGCCGCGTTCCTGAGACAGGCGGCCACCACGACACCGGCCCCCGCCGCAGCGGCAATCGCGGACCCATTGGGCGACGGCAGCACCAGTCGCGGGGCGTACGGCGCGCGCCGCAGCGCGGCAGGGGAGAGGGACCACGGGGTGTCCGGTGTCATGGCCCGCCGCCCCACCGCCAGCTCGGCGTCCCGCTCGGCGGCGTACCCGACCGCGCTGTCGTCCCGCCACGCGTACGGGAAGACGCGTGTCCCGGCGTCCACTGCGACGGACACGGCCGTACTGAACGACAGCACATCGACGACGACGAGGCACCCCACGTCGCCATCACCCATCAGCCGCCGGGCCCCTTCCGGCCCCCACTCGAACCGCACCCCATAACCCCGTTGCGTGAACCACCGCTGATCCATGGGCCTCATGGTGACGGGAGTTGACGAGGCGTGACGTGTGAGGTCACCGGTTCGTTGTAACTGTCCTGCCGGGGCGGCGGGGCAACTGGCCGCTCCCGCACGTCAGTTGCTCGGGTGACTCAGGGGAACGCCCGTGCCGAACGATTCGAAAGCAGGGACGGAAACCTCTCGTTGGAGTGAACTCACGCCTGGTTGCTGACCGTTCACTCTCAGTGCGTAAAGATTCCCCCTGTCGATGATGCCGCCGGCACCGCGCCCACGCGATGTCCCCATCCGGCGGGGCGCGAGACGCCCGGCGGCTCCATAACTCTTGTGGGGGTTCCACCACCTTGAACAGCAACGCCTTCCGCCTGCCCGCACGCCGCCTCGGCGCGATCGCCACCGCCACGGCCCTCGTCGCAGGACCCGCCGCGCTCGCCACGGCGGGCCCCGCGTCGGCGACGGGCGGTGACGAGGACCGCGGCGGCCGCGCCAACGCCGTCGTGCTCCGCACCGGCCTCGACGTCTCCCTGCTCAACAAGACCCTGAACGTCCCGCTCAAGGTCTCGCTCAACGAGGTCCAGGCCCCCGCCAGCGCCGAGAAGACGGCACTCACCGCCACGCTGGACGGGGTCGACGGCGGGCAGCCGTTCAGCGTGCTGCGGGCGGACGTCGCCACCGCGAAGGCGACCGTCGAGGGCGGAAAGGCGGAGGGCTACAGCAACATCGCGCGCGCCAAGATGCATGTGCCGGGGCTGCCGCTGCTGTCCCTGATCGAGGTCGCGCAGGTGACGTCCAAGGCGGTGTGCGAGGCGGGCAAGCGGCCGGTGGCCGAGTCGAATCTGCTGGGCGGGGTGACCGTGCTCGGGAAGAAGGTCACGCTGTCGGCGGGCGGTCCGACGCAGGTGGCGGTGCCAGGGGTGGGGGAGGTGCGGCTCGACCTGTCCAGGACGCGTACGACGTCGCGTACGGCCGCGGCGACCGCGCTGCAGTTGAAGGTGTCCGTGAATCCGCTGAAGCTCAATGTCGCCGAGGTGGAGGGCTCGGTGACCCTGGCGGAGGCCACCTGCGAGACCCCCGCCGCCGCTCATGAGCCGCAGCCCGAGAAGCCGCAGGGCGGCGCGGAGAAGGAGCCGGTCGCCGCGCAGGCGGCACCCCCGCGCGAGGCGAACCTCGCGGAGACCGGGGGGAGTCCGGCGACTCCGTACGTCGCGGGCGGCGCGGCGGCTCTGATCGCCGCGGGCGCCGGGGCGCTGGCCGCGACCCGGCGCCGACGCAGGAGCTGAGCCAGGGTTTCCCTTCCCCGGACGGGCTGAAGGCTGCCGCCGGGGTGGCACCCGCCGCTCCGGGGCAAGTCAGCCGCCCAGCGCCAAGCGCAACGCACTCAAGAAGCGGTCCGTCGTCCCCCGGTCGCGGACCGCGATCCGCAGCCAGTCCGGCCCCAGGCCAGGAAACGTGTCGCCTCGCCGCACGGCGAAGCCACGTTCCCGAAGCCGCTCCCGGGCCATCGCCGCCCCCGCCACCCGGAGCAGCACGAACGGCCCCTCCGCGGCCGGAACCACCGCCCCGAACTCCCGCAGCCCGTCCAGCAGATAGGCCCGGTCCGAGGCGATCGACCGCGCCGCGGCCTCCGCCTCCGCCAGCGCCCCCGCCCCCACACACGCCTCCGCGGCGACCAGCGCGGGAGTGGAGACGGGCCACAGCGGCTGCGCCGAGGCCAGTGCGGCGATCGTCTCCGGGTCGGCGAGGACGTACCCGATCCGCAGACCCGCGAGGCCCCACGTCTTGGTCAGGCTCCGCAGCACCACGAGCCCCGGCACATCCGTCCGCCCCGCCAGCGCCTCCCGCTCACCCGGCACCGCGTCCATGAACGCCTCGTCCACCACCAACACCCGTCCGGGCATGGCGAGTTCGGCGATGGACGCGGCGGGATGCAGGACCGACGTCGGGTTCGTCGGATTGCCGATCACCACGAGATCGGCGGAGTCCGGCACCGCCGCCGGGTCGAGACGGAACCCGTCCGGCTCCCGCAGCAGCACCCGCCCCACCGCATGCCCCGCGTCCCGCAGCGCCGCCTCGGGCTCCGTGAACTGCGGGTGGACCACGACCGGCTGACGCACCTTCAGGGCCCGCGCGAGCAGCACGAACGCCTCCGCCGCGCCCGACGTGAGGAGCACCCGGTCCGGCGCGAGACCGTGCCGCGCCGCCACCGCGGCCCGCGCCGCCCGACCGTCTGGGTACGCGGCAAGACCGTCCAGCGAGGCGGCGATCCGCTGCTTCAGCCAGCCGGGCGGGGTGTTCGCGCGGACGTTGACCGCGAGGTCGGTGAGACCGACGGCGCCCCGCACCTCGGCGTCCCCGTGATGCCGCAGATCCGGATCACCCGTATCCGAGGACGTCCCCGAAGCCGTCCCCGAGGATGTCCCCGAAGGCACACCCGAGGCCATCCCCGAAGACGTACCCGCATTCGTAGCCGTGCTCATGCCCGCTCTCCGTCACCCATCCGCGGATCCCCCTCGACCGCCTCCTGATACCGCTCCATGACGAGGGCCAGCAGCTCCTCCTCCGGACCGATCACATCCGCCGAACGCACCTCGACCTCCGGATGCGCCGCCGCCCAGCCCTCCGTCTGCGCGCGGACCCGCTGCGGCAGGCTTCCGGTGAAGAGGAAGTACGGCAGGACCACGATCCGCCGCGCGCCGAGCCGTACGCAGCGGTCGAGCCCCGACGGCACGTCCGGCGCCGCGAGCGAGACGAACGCCGGCTCCACGCCCGCGTAACCACGCCCCTCCCACAGCAGCCGCGCCGCCCTGTGCACCTCGGCGTTGGCCTCAGGGTCGCTCGCGCCCCGGCCCACGAGCAGCACCGTCACGTCCGCGCGGTCGAGGGGCGTGCGGGCGGTGCCGTCGAGCGCGTCGTCCAGGCGGCGCTCCAGGACCTTCAGGAGCGAGGGATGCGGGCCGAGCGGGCGGCCGTAGGCGCAGGAGATGTCGGGGTGGCGCTCCGTCTCGCGGGTGAGCGCGGCGGGGATGGTGCCCTCCGCGGGCCCGGCGGGCGCCAGCGTCAGCGGCACGGCGGCGATGCGCCGCACGCCCTGCCCCACCAGTTCGTCGAGGCCGCCGCCGACAGGAAGCCCGGGGTTGCGGCGGGCGAGCTCCCGCACGAAGTCCAGGAAGGCCTCGGCCCCCGCCTCGTCACGGGTGCCGTGGCCGGCGATGAGCAGTGCGGGCGGGGCAGTCACTGAAACTCCTTGGCTGATACGGGTGGTGCGACCGGTGCGACCGGTGCAACTGGTTCGACCGGTGGGGTCGGTGCGGTCGGTGCGACTGGTGCAGATGATGCGGGCGACGCACATTCTCCAGGTACCGCACCCATCCGCCGCACCACTGCGCACGTGGCCATGGACACACGCCCCTGAGGCGCCGACTTCCGCTTGGGTACGACGAGTTCACCGCCGCCCCGCAGCGCCGCCGCCTCCGCGACGGACGGCGTACCGACCGAGGCGAGCGGCGCGTCGGACGGGTTGGGCACCTCGACCGCGGCCAGTTCGGCAGCCGCGTACGTCACCAGCGGGACCCCGAGCCGGGCCGCCGCCCCGACGATCCCGGGTTCGCCGGCCTTCGTGTCGACGGTCGCGAGCCCGGCGACGGACGAGACGGGGATGCCCGCGTCCCGCAGGGTCTCCTCGATGAGCCCGAGCACCTCGTCGACGGACACGCCGCGGCCGGCGCCGACCCCCACGACGGCCACCATCAGCCCGCCCCGCCCCGCGCCCTGACGTGCGGGCCACGGGGTCGATCGGCTAGCAAGGGCGCATGGCGGTGTTCGTGGCGCTCGGCGCCTTCCTGATGACCCTGGTGGGCGGCTGGACGGCCCAGCGGGTCACCGACCGGCGTCATCTCGTCCTCGGGCTCGCGGGCGGACTGATGCTCGGCGTGGTCGGCCTCGACCTGCTGCCGGAGGCGCTGGAGGCCGCGGGCGGCGAGGTCTTCGGCGTACCGGCGGCGCTGCTCCTGTTCGTCGCGGGCTTCCTCGCGGCGCACCTGGTGGAGCGGCTGCTCGCGCACCGCCAGGCCGCGCACGGGGCGGAGGAGCACAACGGCCGGGTCCCCCAGGTCGGCCTGACGGCGGCCGCCGCGATGGTCGGACACAGCCTGATGGACGGCGTCGCGATCGGCGCGGCCTTCCAGGTGGGCGGCGGCATGGGCGTCGCGGTGGCGCTCGCGGTCATCGCCCATGACTTCGCGGACGGCTTCAACACGTACACGATCACCAGCCTGTACGGGAACGCCCGCCGCAAGGCACTCGCGATGCTCTTCGCGGACGCGGTGGCCCCGGTGGCGGGCGCCGCGTCGACGCTCCTGTTCACCATTCCGGAGCAACCGCTCGGCGGATATCTCGGCTTCTTCGGGGGAGCGCTGCTCTACATGGCAGCCGCGGAGATCCTGCCGGAGGCGCACCACGACCACCCGGCCCGCTCCACGCTGCTGTGCACGGTGGCGGGCGCCGCGTTCATCTGGCTGGTGGTGGGCATCGCCGAGTGAGCCGTACGAGGAGCCCGAGGCCCCCGCCGGGGCCGCTCTCACCCCCCGCACCTCTCCACGAACCGCCGCGCGGTCTCCGGCGCCGCGGCCCAGTGCGTGTGCAGATAGCTCGCGTGCACGCCCTGCTGCACGAACCCCTCGACCCGTCGCTCGGGCGTGTGCATGCCCCAGGCGGGAGCCGCCCCCGCGCCCGGTTCGACGACCGTGCGGTGGAACTCGTGGCCGCGCATCCGGGTCCCCACGGCGGCGAGCGGGCTGTCGGACACGGCGACGGCCTCGCGGTAGCCCAGCGTGAGCCGCTCGGACATCCGCGCCCGCGCGTCGAGCACCCCGCACATGGGCTTCCCGTCGAGCTCCCGCGTCAGATAGAGCAGCCCGGCGCACTCGGCGGCGACCGGCGCCCCGCCCAGCGCAAGATCGGCCACGGCCTTGCGGAGCGTCTCGTTGGCGGACAGCTCGGGCGCGTACACCTCGGGGAACCCGCCGCCGATGACCAGCCCGGCGGTCCCTTCCGGCAGCTGCTCGTCGTGCAGCGGGTCGAAGGTGACCACCTCGGCCCCGGCTGCGGTCAGCAGCTCGACATGCTCGGCGTACGAGAACGAGAAGGCGGCCCCGCCGGCGACGGCCACCACCGGCTTCCCCGCCCCGGCCCCGGCGGAGGGAACCCCGGTCACGGCAGCCCCCGGATCCCACGCCTCGCCCCCCAGCTCCGGAGCGCTGCGGGCCAGCGCGAGAATCCCCTCCAGGTCGCACCCCTCCCGCACCTGCGCCGCCAGCGCCGCGACCGACTCGACCGCCTCGGCCCGCCGCTCGGCGACCGGCACGAGCCCCAAGTGCCGTGAGGGCGAGCGCACTTGGCCGAGCCGGGAGAGCGCGCCGAGGACCGGGACGCCGGACTCGCCGAGCGCGTCCCGCAGCAGCTCCTCGTGGCGCGCCGACCCCACCTTGTTGAGGATCACGCCCCCGATCCGCACCTCTGGGTCCCAGGAGGCGAACCCGTGCACGAGCGCGGCGACGGACCGCGACTGCGACGAAGCGTCGACGACGAGCACCACGGGCGCCCGCAGCAGCTTCGCCACATGCGCGGTCGACGCGAGTTCGCCCTGCCCGGACGCACCGTCGTACAGGCCCATGACGCCCTCGACCACGGCGAGGTCGCAGGACCGCGCCCCGTGCGCGAAGAGCGGGGCCACCATGCCGGGCCCGCACATGTACGCGTCGAGGTTCCGCCCCGGCCGCCCCGTGGCCAGCGCGTGATAGCCGGGATCGATGTAGTCGGGCCCCACCTTGTGCGGGGACACGGCGAGCCCGGCCGCCGAGAACGCGGCCATGAGACCCGTGGCGACAGTCGTCTTGCCGCTCCCGGACGACGGCGCGGCGACGACGAGCCGAGCTACCACTCGATGCCCCTCTGGCCCTTCTGCCCCGCGTCCATCGGATGCTTGACCTTGGACATGTCGGTGACGAGATCGGCGAACTCGACCAGCGCCTCGGGGGCGTTGCGCCCGGTGATGACGACGTGCTGATGCCCCGGCCGGGTCCGCAGCGTCTCGATCACGTCCTCCGTGTCGATCCACCCCCAGTGCAGCGGATAGGCGAACTCGTCGAGGACGTACAGCTGGTACGTCTCGGCCGCGAGGTCCCGCTTGACCTGCTCCCAGCCCTCGCGGGCCTTGTCCTCATTGGTCAACTCGCCCTCGGCGGGCGCCCGCTGGATCCACGACCAGCCCTCGCCCATCTTGTTCCAGGTGACGGAACCGCCCTGGCCGGACGCCCCGAGGACCTTCAGCGCGTTCTCCTCGCCGACCTTCCACTTCGCCGACTTCACGAACTGGAAGACCCCGATCGGCCAGCCCTGATTCCAGGCCCGCAGCGCGAGCCCGAAGGCGGCCGTCGACTTCCCCTTGCCGATCCCGGTGTGCACCATGACGAGCGGACGGTTGCGCCGCTGACGTGTGGTGAGACCGTCCTGCGGCACGACACTCGGCTGTCCCTGCGGCATTACGCGACGCTCCTCATGCCAGTCGTACGAGTCATGTGAGTCGTACGAGATCCCGATCCTTGTACGTCCTTGACCAGCCCGGTGATGGACTCGGCGCGCAGCTCGTCCAGCGTCACCGCGGTCCCGCCAAGATCGGCGGCCAGCTTCCCCGCGAGGCCGAGCCGCACGTGCCCCGACTCGCAGTCGACGACCACGGAGGCGATCCCCGCGGCCTCGAACAGCCGCGCAGCGCGCCCCGCCTGGGCCACCGGCTCAGGACCGCCCGTGGCGCGCCCGTCCGTCACGAGCACGACCAGCGGCCGCCGCGCCGGATCCCGCAGCCGCTCCACCCGCAGTACCTCGTGCGCCTTGAGCAGTCCGGCCGCGACCGGCGTACGCCCGCCCGTGGGCAGCGACTCCAGGCGCGCGGCGGCCGCGTCGACCGACGAGGTCGGGGGCAGCGCCACCTCGGCGGCCGTGCCCCGGAAGGTGACGAGCCCGACCTTGTCCCGCCGCTGGTAGGCGTCGAGCAGCAGCGAGAGGACGGCGCCCTTGACCGCGCTCATCCGCTGCCGGGCCGCCATGGACCCGGAGGCGTCCACGACGAAGAGCACGAGGTTCCCCTCACGCCCCTCCCGCGTCGCCTGCCGCAGATCGTCCCTGCGCACCACGAGCCCGGCACCCGACCGGCCGCGCGCCCGCTGATGCGGGGCCGCGGCCTGCACGGTGGCGGCCAAGTGCAGCTTGGTGAGCGTCCCTTGGGGCCGACGGGCCCCCGTGGTCCTGCCGTGCTCGGTCCTGGCCCGCGAGCGCCGCCCGGCGGCACCCTCGCCGAGGCCGGGCACGCTCAGCATCTTCGTGCGGAACGGCTCGGCGGCCCGTACCGCCTGCTGCTCACCGGGCGCCGAGGCCTGCGCGGGGGCCTTCGGCTGCTCGGGGACCGACTCGCCGTCCTGCCCCGCGTCATGCCGGGACTCGGGGGAGCCGGGCGCGTCCGGACCGCTCTGCGGCGGAAGCCCGCCCCCGCCGGGCCCGTCGGGATCCGGATTGTCGTCGCTCCCGTCGCCCCCGTCACCACTGTCACCGCCGTCGTCGGCGGACTCCTCCAGGGTGTCGTCCAGCTTGTCCTCGTCGAGGCCCGGCGCGTCGAAGGGGTTGCGCCGCCGCCGGTGCGGAAGCGCGAGCAGCGCCGCCTGCCGCACGTCCTCGGCGAGCACGTCCTCGCGCCCGGCCCAGGCGGCGAGCGCCGTCGCCGTACGGGCCATCACGATGTCGGCCCGCATCCCGTCCACCTCGAACGCCGCGCAGGTGGCGGCGATCTGCCGCAACGCCCCGTCGCCGAGCCGGACTTGGGGGAGCAGCGCGCGGGCGGCGACGATCCGGGCGCGCAGCGCGGCCTCGTCGTCGGCCCAGCGCGCGGCGAATCCCTCGGCGTCGTCGTCGTACGCGAGGCGGCGCCGCACGACCTCCACGCGCTGGTCCGTCTCGCGCGACGCGGCCACCTCGACGGTGAGCCCGAACCGGTCGAGCAACTGCGGCCGCAGTTCGCCCTCTTCGGGGTTCATGGTGCCGACGAGCAGGAAGCGCGCGGCGTGCCGCACGGACACGCCCTCGCGCTCGACGTACGAGGCGCCCATGGCGGCGGCGTCCAGCAGCAGGTCCACCAAGTGGTCGTGCAGCAGGTTGACTTCGTCGACGTAGAGGATGCCGCGGTGCGCGTCGGCGAGCAGTCCCGGCTCGAACGCCTTCACGCCCTCGGCGAGCGCCCGCTCGATGTCCAGGGCCCCGACCAGGCGGTCCTCGGAGGCGCCGACGGGCAGTTCGACCATCCGCGCGTCGCGCACGGAGTCCCCGCCGGCCTCGTGCGGACCGTCGGGGCAGGCCGGATCGGCGGCGCCCGGATCGCAGGAGAAGCGGCAGCCCGCGACCACCGGCACCTGCGGGAGCAGCGCCGAAAGGGCCCGCACGGCAGTGGACTTGGCGGTGCCCTTCTCGCCTCGTACGAGAACACCGCCGACGGCGGGCGACACGGCGTTGAGCAGCAGCGCGAGCCGCAGATCGTCCTGGCCGACGAGCGCGGTGAACGGATAGGGGGTACTCACAAGGCCTCCAGGACGGTCATCGGGGTGCCCCCGGTGCGATGAAGGGGAGACCGGCCGGTGCGCCGGTCTCGATCAGGCCGAGCAGCGCGTCGGTGTCCGCGTGCTCTTCGATCAGGTCGCCGAGCAGATCGAGCTGCTCCTCGCGCAGGGTGCCGAAGCTGGTGTCGGGCGCGGGCACGAAGCGGCGCCCCGCGGCGCGGGCGACCTCGGCGAGGAAGCGGCGCCGGAACGCGTCGCTCTCCAGCGAGCCGTGCCAGTGCGTGCCCCACACCTCGCCGACCCGGCAGCCGTCCAAGAAGGCTTCCCCGCCCAGGACTTCGGCGACCCCGTGATGGATCTCGTACCCCTCGACGGGCTCACCGAGCGCCTCGCCGACGGGCCGCGCCAGGGTCTTCTCGCGGGCGAACCGCACCCGCACGGGCAGCAGTCCGAGCCCGTCCACGGCCCCGGCCCGCGACTCCACGTCGTCCTCGATGCGCTCGCCGAGCACCTGGAAGCCGCCGCAGATCCCGAGCACCGGCCGCCCCTCGGCCGCGCGCCGCGCGACGGCGTCCGCGAGCCCGCGCTCCCGCAGCCACTCCAGGGCGCGCACGGTCCCGCGCGTGCCCGGTACGACGACGAGGTCCGCGTCGACGAGTTCCTCGGCCCGGTCCACGAACCGCACGACGACACCCGGCTCGGCGGCGAGCGCGTCCACGTCCGTGAAGTTGGACATCAGCGGTACGGCACAGACGGCGACCCGCAGCACGTCCTCGCCGACCGGCGGCGCGACGACGGACTCCCGCACGGCGCCCCGCAGGGACACCCGGAGCCCGTCCTCCTCGTCGATGCCGAGCCCGTGCTGGAAGGGCAGCACACCGAACGTGCGCCGCCCGGTGAGCCCGTGCAGCATGTCGAGCCCCGGTTCGAGCAGCGAGACGTCGCCCCGGAACTTGTTGACGAGATACCCGGCGACCAGCTCCTGGTCCTCGGGGCTCAGCAGGGCGGTCGTACCGAAGAAGGACGCGAAGACGCCGCCCCGGTCGATGTCCCCGACGACGAGCACGGGAAAGCGGGCGGCCCGCGCGATCCCCATGTTCACGATGTCGGTACGCCGCAGATTGATCTCGGCGGGACTGCCCGCGCCTTCGCAGATCACGGCGTCATAGCTGCCCCGAAGTTCCTCCAGGCATCCCACGACGGTGTCGAGCAGCGCCGCCCGGCGCCCCCCGTGCAGCCTTTCCCCGGGGGACGACCCCCCAGACCCCCCGAAGAACCCGCGCGCGGTCATCTCGCCCACGGGCTTCCCCATGAGCACGACCTGACTGCTGCGGTCGCTGCCCGGCTTGAGCAGCACGGGATTCATCAGCGCGCTCGGCTCGACGCGGGCGGCCTGCGCCTGCATGGCCTGCGCCCGCCCGATCTCGGCGCCCTCGCGGGTGACGAAGGAGTTGAGCGACATGTTCTGCGCCTTGAAGGGCGCGACGGACACGCCTTTACGCGCCAGCCACCGACAGATCCCGGCGGTGACAACACTCTTCCCGGCATCGGAGGTGGTCCCGGCAACAAGCAGCCCACCACTCATGAGGTTCTCCTAGATCTAAGCTGCTTCGGCTGTGGGCAGGCGTTCCGCAGGGCGAGTGGGGCCTCCCCTGGTCGAGCGGAGCCGAGAGCTTGGGGAAGGGTGGGCACAGCCCCAGTCGCCGGGTTCCGGCTCAGCCGTGCGGCAATGGCAACTCCAAGCGCCAGCACCCCAACCCGCCGGGACAGCTTTACCGCACGCTCGATGTCGGCCACGGCCACAGGGCGCCCACCCCCGTTCAGAACAGGGCGGTGCTCCACTCGACCCCCGTACGAGAGAGTTCCGCCGAGCCGTACGCCCAACGCCCCCGCGAAGGCCGCTTCCACGGGCCCCGCGTTGGGACTCGGATGCCGACCGGCGTCATCCCGCCAAGCCCGCAGCGCGCCCCGCGGCGAATCCCCGGCGGCTGCCGCGAGGGCGGCGGTGAGCCGGGCCCCGGGCCACCCCAGAACATCGTCGAGCCGAGCGGAAGCCCACCCGTACCGCCGGTACTTCGCGGACTTGTGCCCCACCATCGCGTCCAGCGTGTTCACGGCCCGGAACCCGACAAGCCCCGGAACCCCCGCCAACGCCCCCCACACCAGCGCCCCGACCACGGCGTCAGAGGTGTTCTCGGCGACGGACTCGACCACGGCCCGCGCGATCCCGTCGGCGTCGAGCGCCTGCGGATCCCGCCCGCACAGATGCGGCAGCCGCTCCCGGGCCAGCTCGACGTCCCCCGCGGCGAGCGCCCCGCCGATCGCCCGCGCCTCACGGCCGAGGGAGGTGCCGCCGACCACGGTCCAGGTCGCGGCGGCGGTCAGCGCGACGGATCCGGCACGGGAACGGCGTACAAGACAAGAGGCGAGCGCGGCGGCGCCCGCGGCACCCCCGGCACACACGGCGGTGTGCAGCGCGCCCCACCCGCGGTGGTCACGCCACAGCACCCGCTCGACGGCACCCGCGGCACGGCCGAACGCGGCGACCGGATGCCCGCGGCGAGGATCGCCGAGGAGAAGGTCTCCGAGAAGTCCGGCGGCGGCGCCGTACGCGAAGTCGCGATCGGCACTCATGGCGTCAGCCGGTCGTGCTGCCGGGGAAGGACCCCGACGTCAGAGACGGAACCGGCAACGGGCGGCCGCGCATGGCGATATGTCCTCACTCAGGGTGTCCGCGCCCTGGTTCGACGTGACGCGGCGGCGAGAGTTCCTGGCTCCCGGGGAGTCCGCTCCCCGGTGACAGTGGCGGGACCGCACCGGATTCACACCGGTTTCCTCTGCTGCCGCCGTAATGGCTCCGGCAGTCCACCACGCCGCGCAACGCCCGTCAACTTGCCGTTGACCTGGGACGGGAGAGTGTGCGGAGACCCACATGGGGCCGGAATCTCCCTAGGCCCGGAAATTGAACTTTCCTAGACTGGAACACGACATCCGGAGAGCGCTCCGAGCGTGCTTGGGTCCGGGTCGTGACGTTCTGTGGTGATTGTCGGCGGTCCGCTGGGCCGGCCGAGGCCACGGCACTATGGTGCGGCGACGTGCTCTCCGGTAGGGGGAGGTCGGCGTGTGCAACGAGAACGGGGCCGGACGGTCGTGGCGCAGGAGCAGCCACAGCGGGCACGACGGAGACTGCGTCGAAGTCGCCTTCGTACGAGAGGCGGTGATTGTCCGTGATTCGCAGAACCCGTCGGGACCACGCGTCGTCTTCTCTGCTGAGCGCTGGCGAGCGTTCCTGAACGCAGTGATCGGCACAGGGGGACAGTGAGGGGGGAAGGATGACTGAGCATCATCTCGCCGAAGTACGCCACCTGGTGAGCGGGGGACACGGGGGGAAGCGGAAGGCTTCGGCGGTCGTCCTGGCCGTGGTGGTCTGCGCGCTGCTCGGTGCGACGGCGGCCCTGGTGGGCGCGCTGGTCGCGCTGCTCGTCGAGGGCACGGCCGCGCGCCTGGCCACCTGGGGTGTCGCGGCCTCCGTGACCGCGGTGTCAGCGGGGCTCTGGTGGGGTTCCGCCGAGCTCAGGAACGATCGTCGGCAGGCGGATCGGGTCGCTGCGCGGGCACCACGGCCCGGCGGTCGTCGCTGAGCGTCGGCGGGTTCGTCCCGGTCTCGGTGATCAGCCTGGCCAGCTGACGGCTCAGCGCCACCACGGGGGTCATGACCCCGCCGATCACCGAGAAGACCAGCCAGAACGCCGTCAGGTCGAGGGCGCTGAGCAGGGCGAGCATTCCGGCGAGCGCGAGCAGCAGGACGAGTATGCAGCCGGTGCAGTTGCGGATCTTGGTGCGGAAGAGCCGGGCCTGGTCGTCGGTGCGGTTGTGGTCCAGCATGTCCATCACCACGGCACCCAGCGGGTCGCCCATCCCTTCGAGCACGAGCCGGTTGTAGGAGGGGTCCTCGGCCGGTGCCCGCCGGGGAGCGGTGGCCCCGGCGGAGGGGTCCGTGGCAGGCGCACCCGCACCGTGCGCCCCGTCGTCCCCGCTGTTCCGCCACGGCGTCTGCCGGATGGCCGCGAAGACCCCCCGCCACCACTCTCGCAACGCGGCTGGCATATGCGGCCTCCTCGCTCCCGCCGGGCTCCTCGGGCCCGGCAGATCAGCTGCTGTCGATGCCGTCCCTGATCTCGTTGATCAGGTCGATCGCCTTGTCCCCGCCGTACGCGATCTCGCGGAGGGACTCGAAGCACTCCTGGTGACGCACGATCAGCTCGTGGTCGTCGCGGATCGACTGGTTCCCCTGGGCCTCCAGGTACAGCAGATCCTCGTCGTCCAGGAAGCCGAGCAGGATGAAGCTGCTCAGGGTGGAGTAGTGGGCGCCCGCCGTGAACGGCAGCACCTGGAGGGAGACCTTCGGACGGTCCGCCAGGGAGACCAGGTGCTGCAACTGGGCACGCTGCACACGCGGCCCGCCGACCTGCCGGTGCAGGGCCGCCTCGTCGACGACGAAGAACGTGTACGGCGGCTCCGCGCCCTCCAGGGCGCGATCCTGGCGGGCCGTCCGCAGATCTACGATCCGCCGGGCCTTCTGCTCGTTGACGCGCGGGGCGAGGAGCGCCATCGCGTATTCGTCCGTCTGCAGCAGGCCGGGAACGATGATCGGGTTGTACGTGCGAAAGGACGCGGCGGCGCTCTCGTACCCCAGGTACTGGCTGAACTGCGGGCCGATCACGTCGTTGTACTGGGCCCACCAGCTGGCTCCCTTGGACCCGCGAGCCGCCTCTTCCAGCTCCGCGGAGAGCGTGGCGTCCGACACCTCGTACTGCTGGAGCAGCGCGCGCAGATCGGTGACGGACAGGCTGACCGTTCCCTGCTCGATCCTCATGATCTTGGAAAGTGACCAGTCCAGGGCGTGGGCCGCCTGGCCCTGCGACTGCATCGAATTCTCACGGGCCTTGCGGAGTGCGATCCGGAGCCTGCGGCGATTCAGGCTCGGATCGACTTCCCTGTCCCTCGGCATGGTGGCTCCTCGCTGTCGACGTGACTGCTCGTTTCCATGGCATATGGCAAAGTGCTATATGTGCAGCCGACGCTAGCAGACAGCTTCCTGCCAGTATGCCATATGTCGTTTCGCCGCATCGCATCCGCTCTTTCGCGTGAAAAGCCGGGTGGGACGCACCCATGAGGTGCGTCCCACCCGGCTTTCGGAGAACCGGCTGTGCCGTCAGGCGACGATCAGATAGATCCCGTACGCCACCGCTGCCGCGCAGAGCGCGAAGCACACGTATGCGCCCGCCCGCGCCGCCGCGGTGTTGCCGCCGGAGGTCGCCGCTCCGGAGGTCGCGGCCTCGTGCTTGGAGAGGCCGACGATGCCGAGGGTGAACAGGCCCACCAGCGCGACCGTCACGCCGAGGCTGACTCCGAAGACGGAGCCGAGAGCTGCCCAGTCGATGTCCATGCTGATCTGTCCTTACACCGTGGCGGCCGGGGCGGGGTCCGCCACGGTGCCGGTCGGGGCCGGGATGGTGGCCTTGACGTGGTCGTCGTCGCCGGTCGCGGCGGCCGCGCCGGTGGGCGGCGGCGTCACGGCGGCGATCGCGGTGGTCACGACGCCCGCGGGCTCCGCGTCGGACGCACCGCCGATCTCGTCGTCCGCGACGTTCGTGTGGTCGACGGCGTTGCGCCGGGAGAGCGCCCAGATGACGGCCGAGCCGCCGACCAGGAACGCGGCGGTCACCGCGATGCCCCAGGGGCCCTGCTTGGTCAGGAACTCGGCGCCCGCGCCGACCAGACCGGCGGCCGGCAGGGTCAGACCCCAGGCGACGAACATCCGGGTCGCGGTGGACCAGCGGACCACGCCGCCCTTGCGGCCGAGGCCCGCGCCCATCACGGCGCCGGAGCAGGACTGGGTGGTGGAGAGCGAGAAGCCCAGGTGCGAGGAGGCCAGGATGACCGTCGCGGCGCTGGTCTGGGCGGCGAAGCCCTGCTGCGGCTGGAGGTCGGTGAGGCCCTTGCCCATGGTGCGGATGATGCGCCAGCCGCCGAGGTAGGTGCCGAGCGCGATGGCCACGCCGGCCGAGACGATGACCCACATCGGGGGGTTGGCGCCGGGGTTCAGGACGCCGCCGGTGACCAGGGCGAGCGTGATGATGCCCATGGTCTTCTGCGCGTCGTTCGTGCCGTGGGCCAGCGAGACGAGGCCCGCGGAGGCGATCTGGCCGACGCGGTAGCCCTTGGCGGTGGCCTTGGTCTCGGTGTTGCGGCCGATGCGGTACGTCAGGCGCGTGGCCAGCATCGCGGCCAGACCGGCCACGAGCGGCGCGGCGAGCGCCGGGATGAGGATCTTGGTGACGACGGTGCCGCCGTTGATCGACGACCAGCCCATCGACATGACCGCGGCGCCGATGAGGCCGCCGAAGAGGGCGTGGGAGGAGCTGGAGGGCAGGCCCACCAGCCAGGTCAGCAGATTCCAGAGGATCGCGCCGACCAGGGCCGCGAATATGACCTCTGTCTTCAGTCCGTCCTCGTTGACGATGCCGCCAGAGATCGTCTTGGCGACTTCGACGGAGAGGAACGCTCCGACGAGGTTCAGCACGGCGGACATGGCCACCGCCGTCTTGGGCTTGAGGGCGCCGGTCGAGATGGTGGTCGCCATCGCGTTGGCTGTGTCGTGGAAACCGTTCGTGAAATCGAACACGAGAGCGGTAACGATCACGATCCCGAGGAGAAGCGTGATGTGTTCCATTTACCCGGGCTTCTGTTGGACGTCAGTGGCAAGTGGAACGTAGGCAACCTGGGTGAACGGAAAGTGAACTGGGCCGGGCGGTGCGGTGACCCGATCTGAGGCGCCGCCACTCCGCTTCCGCCGGGATGCCGACGGAGATCGTCCGGAGGGGCGGCGCGAGGCCCGGAATCTGGGCTTCCAGGGGCCCTTGGGCTAGCCGCGGGCGAACCGCTTCAGCTGGCTCTTCGAGCCGTTGAAGAGATTCTGATCACCCGGCAGGCTGCCGCTGTTGTCGTACTGCCAGAACGTCCAGTACGACCAGCCCTTGGGCATCGACCCGGCCGACGACGACCAGCGTGCGAGCCACAGCGCGTGGTTCGACGCGAAGGCGCGGCTGCCGCCCGTGCAGTCGTTCCACCACTTCGTCGTCGTGTAGATCACGGGGCGCCGCCCCGTCTGGCGCTTCACCTCGTTGCTGAACGACTTGATCCAGTTGACCATGCTGCTCTTGCTGAGGCCGTAGCACTTGCGTGAGCTGTACGGATTGTGCTCGATGTCGAGCGCCGGCGGCAGCGTCCAGCCGTCGGCCCGCCACCGTCCGCCGTGGTTCATGAAGTACGCGGCCTGCTTCTTGCCGGACGACTTGTTCGGTACGGCGAAGTGGTACGCCCCGCGGACGAGGCCCGCGTTGCGGGAGCCGTTGTACTGCTGCTTGAAGTAGGGATTGCGGTAGGTGTGGGACTCGGTGGCCTTGACGTAGACGAAGCGTGCGCCCTTGCTCTTGGCCTTCTGCCAGTTGACGTTCTTCTGGTGCGACGAGACGTCGTGCCCCCTCGGCTTGCCCGCGGCCGAAACCGGAATCTCGGCGAGGGCGGTTCCCCCCAGGGCCAGGGTCGCCACTGAGGCCGCGACGAAGCGGGCGCGGCGACGGGACGCTTTGTGATCACGAGCCATATTTCCCCCCGGATGGCGACGTGCATGACAAATCCCCCAGAGGTTACTGGAAGATCACCGCATGCCGGTCGATCACCAGCCAATCATCATCAGAGGGTGACGAATGCCCATACACGCCGATACGGACCCCGCGAATCCGCCCTGTGGCGGCGCGGCCCCCGGCTGGCAGGATCACGGCATGACTGAGCAGCGGCGGGACACGGTGGAACGGGCCTGGGGCGAGCTGGTCGAGACGGCCCGCAGGACCGTCTCGGACGGCCTGGTGGTCGGCACGTCGGGCAACGTCTCCGTACGCGTCGGCGGCACGATCCTGGTCACCCCGAGCGGAGTCCCCTACGACAGGCTGACGCCGGGGGACGCGGTCGGCGTGGATCTGGACGGCGTACGGCTCTTCGGCGACCTCAGCCCGACCAGCGAGCTGCCGATGCACCTGGCGATCTACCGCAACACCTCCGCCGGGGCCGTCGTGCACACCCACGCGGTGCACGCCACGGCCGTCTCCACACTCCTCCCGGAGCTGCCGCCGATCCACTACATGGCGGCCTCGATGGGCGGCCCGGCGCGCGTCGCGTCGTACGCGCCGTACGGCTCGGAGGAGTTGGCCGAGAACATGCTCCACGCGCTGCGGGAGCGCACAGCTTGCCTACTCCAGAACCACGGAACCGTCACATACGGAGACACCCTGCCCCAGGCGTACGACCGCACGGCCCAGCTGGAGTGGATGTGCCGCCTCTGGCTGACGGCGAGCGGCGTTCCGGGGCACACCCCGACACTCCTGTCTCCCGCTCAGCTACAGGAAGCGGAGGAGCGGCTGCGGGGGTACGGGCAGGGGTAGGCGGGAGCGTCAGGCCGGGCCCCGCCCCTGCGCACTCACCCCACAGCCCCCGCCCACTGGCCGTACCCCCCGCACCCGTCGACACTGGACGAGTGCGCCCAGCCAAAGCGACGGCAACGGCCGTCACCGCCGCAGCGGCCGCCCTCCTCGGCGGCGCAGCCGTCATCGCCGCGGGCCGGCTCGCCAGCAACGCCGCCCTGAAGGCGCCCGCGGGCCGCCCGCTGCCGGGCGAGCCGCGCCTCACGGTCCACGCCACGGCGGCCGGCCAGATCACCCTGACCCGCGCTCTCGCGAGCCTGCGCCCCGGCACCTACGGCCTCGGCGGCGACGGCAGCCACGCGGTCATCGGCCCGGTCGTCGACTCCGCGTCGCACGAGGCCGACACGGTCGTACGGAGACTGGAAGCCGTCACGCACGGCACCCTCGACCCCGGCGACAGGGTCCGCCTCACCCCGCAGGTGCACATCGGCGACCCGCACTCCGCACTCGGCATCGACCACGCCGACGTGGACATCCCCGGCGAACTCGGCGGCCTGCCCGCCTGGTTCGTGCCCGGCGCCCGCGACACCTGGGTGATCACCGTGCACGGCCTCGGCACCACCCGCGAACACCCCATGGTCGTCATGGACTTCCTGCACCGGCTGCGGCTGCCGGTCCTCGACCTCGCCTACCGCGGCGACCTCGGCGCCCCCCGCTCCCCGGACGGCCTCGGCCACCTCGGCGAGACCGAGTGGCGCGACCTGGACGCGGCGATCCGCTACGCCGTGCGCTACGGCGCCCGGAACGTGATCGTGCACGGCTGGTCCACCGGCGCCGCCATGGCCCTGCACGCCGCCGCGTACTCGGCCCTGCGCGAGCGCATCAGCGGACTCGTCCTGGACTCCCCGGTGCTCGACTGGGAGGTCACCCTGCGCGCGCTCGCCGCGGCCCGGCGTACGCCGGGGCCGTTGCTGCCGCTCGCGGTGCGCGCCGCCCAGGGCCGCACGGGCCTGCGGGGCGACCGCATCCTGGAGGCCGCCGACCCCGACGTGCTCAAGGTGCCGACGCTGCTCTTCCACGGCCCCGACGACGTCATCGCCCCCTGGGACCTGTCCCGCCAACTGGCCGGAAAGCGACCGGAACTCGTTACGCTCCACACGGTTCCGGATGCACCCCACGGCGCCATGTGGAACGCCGACCCGGCGGGCTACGAAGAGGCGCTGCGGCGCTTCCTCACGCCCCTTATGTAGGGCCCGGAGCTCCTCGGGCGCGGCTCTCCGCAGCCTGCCGAAAGCATTCCGTTTGGGTTTTCGGACCGTCAACAGGAAGACTGCTCCCGTGACGTCCCGTATCCCGCGCGACTCAAGGCTCCGACTCGTCCGTGCTCAGTCCCCGAGGGCCGAGAGGCGCGCGGGGGCGGATCGCGGCGCAATCCGCCCCCTGGCCGCCCCCGGCGCAGTGACCGGGGCCCGCTCACGCCGCCCCGCGCCCCGTCCCCCCGAGGGCACCCCCGCCCCCGCCGAGCTGGCTCGAATGGCTCGCTCCGGTCTCGCCGACGCCGTACGCGTCGCCCGCTGGGCCGACGCCGCGCTGCGGCCCGGAGCCGGTGGCGGAGAGCGCGACGGCAAAGGCACCCTCTCCACGGCCACCGCCGAACGGGCGGCGGCGGAACTGGCACTGACCGAGGATCAGGTCCGCGCCGACTGGGACACCGCACGCCTCGCGGGCCTCATCGAGGTGCACGGCGACAGCGCGCGCCCTGGCTGGCGCCTTCGCGCCTGGGACCGCGACGACGCCGCGGTGCTCCGCGGCTGGGTCGCCCTGTTCGACGCCTGGTCGCTCGCGCACGCCGCGTCCCGCGAACTGGCGCCGGCGGTCGTCGCCGAGACCGTCGAGGCCATGCCGCAGCTCCTCACCCTGCTGCAGCTCTCGGCGGGCCCCGTCCCCGTGCCGCAACTCCTCGACCTGCTCGACCAGCGCGTCACGGAACTGCGCACGGAGCGCTGCGAGATCCCGTACGGCCCGCAGCCCGAGCCGGTGGACCCGGCCGAGACACCGTCCCTGCCCACCCTCCTTGACTGGGCGCTGCGCGGTCTCGCCGCCGTCGGCGCGCTGACGTACTCGGCGGGGCAGGCCACGCTCACGCCGCTCGGCAGCTGGGCGGTCTGGGTCAAGCTGGAGCAGATCTGCGTCGCCGCCCAGAGCCCGGCGGGGAACATCGAGCAGGCCGCGGCCGACATGCTGCGGGGCTGCGCGCGCCTGCGCCCCAAAGCGGCCCGCGCCGAGTACCGCGCCTGGCTCGCCGCCCGCCCCGTCGGCAGCGCCGTCACCGAACTCCTGGACGCCGCCCGCGGCGAGGACGCCCTGCTGCGCGGCCTCGCCTTCGAGGCCCTGCGGGTGGTCGGCGCCCCGGCCGAGGCCGAGGTGCGGGCCGTCGTGGAGGAGGCGTCGCTGCGGCCGTACGCCCTCATCTGGCTCGCCGAGCAGGAGGGCGCCGACCCCGAGGACGTCCATCTGGTGCTGACCCGCGACGAGTCGACCTGGCTCTGGGTCGACACCGCCGCGGCCGTCGCCGACCACGGGGAGACCCACCTCCTGGTGCGTCACCTGGAGTCCGCGGTCCAGCCCACGGTGCCCGCGCTCCTGGACGAGGTCCGCCGCATCGGCCATCCCCGCACGGTGCAGGTCCTGGTCGCCCTCGCCGCCGCGCACCCCGACCCGGCGCTCGCGAAGGCCGTGCGCCGCGCCGCGTTCCAGGTGCACACAGGAGGGGTGTAGCGGCTCACCGGAAGGTGTTGCACTGCCCCATGTCGCCGGTGCGGTAGCCCTGGTAGAACCAGTCCTGCCGCTGCCGCGCGGAACCGTGCGTCCAGGTCTCGGGGGTGACCCGGCCCTGGAACCGCTCCTGGATGCGGTCGTCGCCGACCGCGGCCGCCGCGTCCAGGCCCTCGCGGATGTCGGCGTCGGTGAGGCTCGTGAACAGCGGCCGGCCGGTCTTGTCGTCCGGGGAGCGGGTCGCGTGCCGGGCCCACACGCCGGCGTAGCAGTCGGCCTGCAGCTCGACCTTCACCGCATTGCTGTTCTGTCCGGTACGCCCGTCCTGGGCGCGCCGCAGCGTCCCCATCAGGTTCTGTACGTGGTGGCCGTACTCGTGCGCCACCACGTACGCCTGCGCGAAGGGCCCGCCGCCGGAGCCGAACTTGGTCCGCAGCTCGTCGAAGAAGCCGAGGTCCAGATAGACCTTCTGGTCGCCGGGGCAGTAGAACGGGCCGACCGCCGAGGACGCCGCCCCGCACGCGGTGCCCACCCGGCCGGTGAACAGCACGGTCTGCGCGGGGGAGTAGCTCGCCCCGCGCAGCCGGAACTCCGGGCGCCAGTAGTCCTGCACGCTGTTGACCACCGCCACGATGCGGCAGTCCGCCTTGGTGTTCGCGTCCTGTCCGGTGTGGCAGCTCTGCTGCACCTGCGCGAGGGACGAGGAGGAGGCGGCGGGCTCCTCGTTCCCGGACGAGAGGCCCAGCTGGTCCGGGCCGACCCCGAAGAGCAGCCCGAGGACCAGCGCGATCAGTCCCGCGATGCCGCCGCCGACGGTCGCCCTGCCGCCGGGGATCCGGCTGCCCCGCACGTCCTGCACCTCGGACGTGTCCAGATCGGCGTCGTCGTCGAACTGCATGGGCGCACCACCCTCTGCCTCGCATCCGGGGCGGCGTCCGCTGCCCTGTGCCGAGATGTCGGCGCCTTCATCCTGATATGCCCCACTTCGCACGGCGTCGGACGGAGGTCCGAACGGGGGACGCTCGCCGAGTGGCGCACCGCACGGCCGCGGCGGCACGGGACGCCGCCGCTACGCTCTGCGCCTGTTCGCGCCCGTTCCACGGGCAGTGGTCGGGCAGTGGTACCGGAGGGGGCGGCATGCCCGTAGTGCCGAGCGCGGCGATCCCGGCGAGAGCGGCAGCGACCCGCCGCGGCGCCCGGCTCGCGCTCCCGCTGGCCCTCGCCCTGCTCGCCCTGCCCCTCGTCACCGCCGCCCACCACTCACGACCGGCTCCCTACGGAGACCACCTCACCGTCCACGCGCGCGTGGACGCCGGCAGCGGCGACCCCGGCCTGCGCACCACGGCGCGCACCGTCGAGGCGTACGACACCTCCACCGGCCGCGCCCGCTGGACCCACGGCCGCGAGGGACGCCGCCCGCTCGCGCTGCTCCCGGTTCCGGGGCACGCCATCGCGCTCTGGAGCGACGGCCTGGTCACCGACACCGTGCGCGCCGACGGCAGCGCCGTCCGCTGGCACCGCGCCATCCCCGGCAGCGCCGCCTGGCTGCGCGGCCCCGCCGCCCGGAACGCCGCCGGAGTCCTCCAGACGCTCGACCCCCGGGGCCGCATGATCGCGGTCGTCACCCCGCACCGCATCACCGCCTACCGCAGCGTCGACGGCGACCTGCGCTGGGTGCTGCCCGCCCGCCCCGGCTGCGCCTTCGAGCCCGCCCGCTCCGTACGCCTCGGCACGGCCCTCCTGGTGGCCCAGCCCTGCGGCGACGGCACGGCGCCGTGGACCGCCCAGCTGATCGCGGTGGACGACCTCGGCCGGATCGTGCCCCGCCGCCGCCCGCTGGGCAACGAACCGCCGGGGGCCGCCCCCGACGGCGTACGGAACCGGGCAGAAAAAGTGCTTGCACCGCCCCGGTAGAATTGGCCGCATGGCCATTCTCCTCGTGCATTAGACGGCGTGATCGCCTTCCCGAACCCTTCAGCCGTCCTTCCACCCTGCCCTGGAGTCTGACCGTGATCACCGCTTCCGGCATCGAGCTGCGCGCCGGCGCCCGCATCCTCATCGAGAACGCCACCTTCCGCATCGCCAAGGGCGACCGCATCGGCCTGGTGGGCCGCAACGGCGCGGGCAAGACCACGCTCACCAAGTGCCTGGCCGGCGAGGGCATGCCCGCCGGCGGCACCATCAGCCGCTCCGGAGAGGTCGGCTACCTCCCGCAGGACCCGCGCACGGGCGACCTGGACGTGCTCGCCCGCGACCGCATCCTCTCCGCCCGCGGCCTCGACGTACTCATCCGCAAGATGCGCGAGAACGAGGAGCGCATCGCCAGCGGCTCGGGCGCCACCCGCGAGAAGGCCCTGCGGAAGTACGAGCGCCAGGAGACCGAGTTCCTCACCAAGGGCGGGTACGCCGCCGAGGCCGAGGCCGCCACCATCGCCGCCGCGCTCAACCTGCCCGACCGCACGCTCGGCCAGCCGCTGCACACCCTCTCCGGTGGTCAGCGCCGCCGTATCGAGCTGGCCCGGATCCTCTTCTCGGACGCCGACACGCTGCTGCTCGACGAGCCGACCAACCACCTCGACGCCGACTCGATCGTCTGGCTGCGGGACTACCTGAAGACGTACCGCGGCGGCTTCATCGTGATCTCCCACGACGTCGACCTCGTCGAGACGGTCGTGAACAAGGTCTTCTACCTGGACGCCAACCGCTCCCAGATCGACGTCTACAACATGGGCTGGAAGCTCTACCAGCAGCAGCGCGAGGCGGACGAGAAGCGCCGCAAGCGCGAGCGGCAGAACGCCGAGAAGAAGGCCTCCCAGCTCCACTCGCAGGCCGACAAGATGCGGGCCAAGGCCACCAAGACCGTCGCCGCGCAGAACATGGCCAAGCGCGCCGACAAGCTCCTCGCGGGCCTGGAGGACGTGCGGCAGGCCGACAAGGTCGCCAAGCTGCGCTTCCCGGACCCCTCGCCGTGCGGCAAGACGCCGCTCATGGCCGAGGGCCTGTCGAAGTCGTACGGCTCGCTGGAGATCTTCACCGACGTCGACCTCGCCATCGACAAGGGCTCGCGCGTCGTGATCCTCGGCCTCAACGGCGCGGGCAAGACCACCCTGCTGAGGCTGCTCGGCGGCGCCGAGAAGCCCGACACCGGCCAGGTCATCGAGGGCCACGGCCTCAAGCTCGGCTACTACGCACAGGAGCACGAGACCCTCGACCCGGACCGCACGGTCCTGGAGAACATGCGCTCCGCCGCCCCGGACCTCGACCTCGTCCAGGTCCGCAAGACGCTCGGCTCGTTCCTCTTCTCCGGGGACGACGTCGACAAGCCGGCCGGTGTGCTCTCCGGCGGCGAGAAGACCCGCCTCGCGCTCGCGACGCTGGTCGTCTCCTCCGCCAACGTGCTGCTGCTCGACGAGCCCACCAACAACCTCGACCCGGCCAGCCGCGAGGAGATCCTCGGCGCCCTGCGCACCTACAAGGGAGCGGTCGTCCTCGTCACGCACGACGAGGGCGCGGTGGAGGCGCTCCAGCCGGAGCGGATCATCCTGCTCCCGGACGGCGTCGAGGACCTGTGGGGCCAGGACTACGCGGATCTGGTGGCCCTCGCCTGATCCCCTCGCCCCGGTGCGCGGGGTCCATTCCGGTTGATCGAATAAATGATCCACTGCGTATGGATCATTCGGCCGAGCCGTGATCCTTCATCTGTGTGAGGTCGCCTCGTACCGAGGTGTGCGATACACGGATTTCCCTTGTGCGGCGGGCGTGAACGTCGGTTCTCGCCCGCTACCGCGCTGACCTGGCCATTCTCCGCACAACCCATTCGGCGGTACGGAATTCGACGCGCGGAATCGTTAATTCCGGTCGTGGTGGCCGCTTCTGGAGCGGCAAACCTTGTCCCACGGACCTTGTCGAATGGGTGGCCAGGAAGCCCGAGAGGGGTGATCATGAGAAGTCCAGAGCGCACTTCCCATGAGGAGGCACGGGTGGCCGAGACTCTGAAGAAGGGCAGCCGGGTAACCGGCGCCGCGCGCGACAAGCTCGCGGCAGACCTGAAGAAGAAGTACGACGGCGGTGCGAGCATCCGGGCGTTGGCCGAGGAGACCGGCCGTTCGTACGGCTTTGTGCACCGCATGCTCAGCGAATCCGGAGTCACGCTGCGGGGACGCGGCGGGGCGACGCGAGGCAAGAAGGCCGCGGCCGGCTGACGGCGGCGGGCGGTACACCGGCTTCGACGGTGGCCACCTGGCCGATCGTTCCCCAGAGCCCTTAGGGGACCTGGGGGTGACCCCTGATCGGCCGGGTGGTTACTGTGCAGTCACTTACGGGCGCACGTGTGCGTCCGCACCGACCGCACACCACCATCGGAGGCCCCCATGGTTTCGCCCGGCAGTGAACTCGGCGGACCCGCACCGGTACTCGACAAAGACGGCGTACGCCTGACTGTCGACGAGGCCGTCGCCACGGTGACGCTGGCCAACCCGGCCAAGCGCAACGCCCAATCTCCCGCGCTGTGGAGGGCGTTGGCCGAGGCAGGCCGGATGCTGCCGGGCAGTGTCCGCGTCGTCGTGCTCCGTGGTGAGGGCAAGTCCTTCTCCGCGGGCCTCGACCGCCAGGCGTTCACGCCCGAGGGCTTCGACGGTGAGCCGTCCTTCATCGACCTCGCGCGCGGCGACGACGGCGTCCTCGACGCCACGATCGCCGAGTACCAGGAGGCGTTCACCTGGTGGCGGCGCAGCGACATCGTGTCCATCGCCGCCGTCCAGGGGCATGCCATCGGCGCGGGCTTCCAGCTCGCGCTCGCCTGTGACCTGCGGATCGCCGCGGACGACGTGCAGTTCGCCATGCGCGAGACCAGCCTCGGTCTCGTGCCCGACCTCACCGGCACGCACCCCCTCGTGGGTCTTGTCGGCTACGCCCGCGCGCTGGAGATCTGCGCCACCGGGCGGTTCGTCCACGCGCCCGAGGCCGAGCGCGTGGGCCTGGCCAACCTCGTCGTGCCCGCGGACCAGCTCGACGCGTCCGTCCGCGACCTGGCGGCCGCGCTGCTCGCCGCGCCGCGCGACGCGGTCATCGAGACCAAGGCGCTGCTGCAGGGCGTCTCGGGTCGTACGTACGAGGAGCAGCGCGTCGCCGAGCGTGCCGCGCAGGGGCGCAGGCTGCGGGACCTCGCGGGCCTGGGGGACTGAGACCGGCTACTCCACCGCGGTGACGACCACGGCCACCGAAGGGTGGTCCGGGAGCGCCCCGGTGACCGCCGTACGGACCGCGAGTGCCACGTCCAGGGCGCGGCGCCCGCGGTCCGTCGCCAACTCCACGCGTACGTGCCGGCGCGGCAGGGCCGCCTCCGCCGCGGGTGAATCCTCGATGTGCACCGCGCGGCCGAGGCCGCCGAGCGCGCCGGTCAGTCTGCGGACGCCGGGCACGCCCAAGGCGGTTGCGGCCGCTTGGGCGTCGTCGCCGTTTCCGGAGGGGGGCTTGGGCTCAGCAGGGGGCTGGTCCTCGTCCTGGGCGCCGGCCTCGGTGGTCTCGGGAGCCGCGCCCTCGTCCAGCAGGGACGTCACGTCGAGGTCCACCTGCTCGACCGTCAGGCCGAGCCGGTCCTCCGCCGCCGCGAACAGTGCCTCGCGCAGTCGCTGCGCCACCTCGGGGAGCGGCTCCGACGCCACGGCCGCGAACTCCGCCGTGATCCGCAGCGGGCCCGGCGGCAGCGCGCTCGGCGGTGGCGGCACGGCGGCGGCGTCCACGGTCGCGGGGTCGGCCAGGGACACCCGCAGGGTGCCGAGCCGTACACCGCTCACCTCGCCCGCCGCGCGGCGCAGCACCGTGCCCGCCGCCGATTCCGTCAGCCAGGCACCGTCGCCCGGTCCGCCCAGGGGCAACACGCGCCCCAGGCCGAGCTGTCGTCGTACTGCCTCGGTCCACCCGTCACCGGTCATTGCCCCAGCCTGCCGCATCCCTGGCGCGCGACGGAGCAACCGCACTTAGTGTGGGCGAAGGAGTACATCCGCGGATCCCCTTTCGAAAGGGATGGATACGGCGATGACCGACACCGGAGAGCGACAGCGGCCCCAGGAAACCCTGGAGAAGGAGTCCACCGGCGGGGCGCCGGGACGGACCGGACCGACCAGGCGGGGCGGCGGCGATCCCGCGACCAGGGGGCGCACCACCATCTCGGACGGGGTCGTCGAGAAGATCGCCGGGCTCGCGGCCCGCGATGTCGTCGGCGTCCACGCGATGGGCGGCGGCCTCGCCAGGACCTTCGGTGCCGTCCGCGACCGGGTGCCCGGCGGCTCCAAGTCCGTCTCGCGCGGCGTGAAGGCCGAGGTCGGCGAGGTACAGACGGCGCTCGACCTGGAGATCGTCGTCGACTACGGCGTCTCGATCGCCGATGTCGCCCACGCCGTACGGGAGAACGTCATCTCGGCGGTCGAGCGCATGACCGGCCTCGAGGTCGTCGAGGTCAACATCGCGGTCAGCGACGTGAAGCTGCCGGACGAGGAAGACGATGAGCCGCAAGGCCGCCTCCAGTGAAGCGCACCCCGCCTTCAGTGACGCAGTCGCCTTGCTAAGGAGCGCGCGATGAGCATGGCCGTGATCGGCATGGTGGCCGGAATGGCACTCGGCTTCGCCGGGTACTTCGGCGGGTTCGGGGCGTTTTTGCTGGTGGCGGCGTTGGGCGCCATAGGTTTCGTCGCCGGCCGGTTCCTTGAGGGCGACCTCGAACCGGGCGACTTCTTCCGTACCCGTGGCGACGACCGGCGGCGGTGAGCCGTGGCGGCACAGGTCGCTCCCGCATACCGCGGCGCCACCAGGATCGCCGACCGGGTCGTCGCGAAGATCGCCGCGCGGGCGGCCCGTGAGGCGCTGGCGGAGATCCCCGTCGACGGGGCGCCGCCGCACGCCACGGTCACCGTGTACCACCAGGAGTCCGCGCGCGTCCGGATCAGCCTGGAGCTGGACTATCCCTGCGACATCGGCGCGCAGTGCGGTGCCGTGCGTCGCCGAGTGGCCGAGCGGGTAAAGGCGTTGGCGGGGATGGAAGTGCCCGAGGTCGCCGTCCAGGTCGAGCGGCTGCACTCGGCACAGGTGCGGGCCGCGGCGCAGGGGAGGACGCGATGAGCGAGACGCAGGGGCCTCAGGGCGCGGACGGAACGGGATCGTCGCCCGTCATCGAGCGGGCCGGAGACGAACCCGACCAGGCGCACCAGTCCGCCTCCGCGGCGTCCTACGATCCGCCGCCCACGCTGGCCGACGACACCGAGGCGACCCGCTTCTGGTCGGCCCGGCGCGTCCCGGCCGCCGTCCTCGCGCTGCTCGTCCTCGGCGGTGCGGGGCTTCTGCTGTACGACATCGCCGCCGTGCGGGCCGGGCACTCCGCCATGGCGTGGCGGCGCGACCTCGCCGGTGAGCTGGCCGAGCGGCCGCTGGACGGTACGCCGGTCCTTGTGGGCGCCGGGGTGGCGGTGGCCGCCGGGCTGTGGCTGATCGTGCTCGCCGTGACGCCCGGTCTGCGGGCCGTGCTCGCGATGCGGCGCGGGGACGCCGATGTGCGGGCCGGTCTCGATCGCGGGGCGGCGGCGATGGTGCTGCGGGACCGGGCCATGGACGTGTCCGGCGTGCAGTCGGTGCGGGTCCGGATGACGCGGTCCCGGGTGGATGTGCACGCGGTCTCGCACTTCCGCGAACTCGACGACGTACGCGGGGACTTGGACACCACGCTGACCGACGGCATCCGGGACCTGGGCCTCGGCCGGGGGCCCGCGCTCACGGTCCGGGTGGCACGGCCGGGCAGAAAGGGCTGAGCGAGCGATGCTGAAGACGGTCAACCGGGTGCTGCTCGGGCTGCTCGGCCTGGTCCTGCTGGTGCTCGGCGGCGCGGTGCTCGCCGTCGGGCTCGGGGCGGATCCGCCCTCGTGGTGGGTGCACGACGGCCGGCACGACGTGCTCCTGAGCGATGCGGACCGGGCGCGATGGCGGGACGACGGCTGGTTCTGGCCCACGGTCATCGGCGTACTCGCGGTGTGCGTACTGCTCGCCCTGTGGTCGCTGTCCGCGCAGTTGCGGCGGCGGAGGCTGGCGGAGGTCCTCGTGGAGACGGGCGACGGAGAGGGCGCTCTGCTGCGGGGCCGGGCCCTGGAGAACGTCCTCTCCGGTGAGGCGGAGGCGCTGGAGGGCGTGCACCGGGCCGCGGTCTCCCTGACGGGCCGCCGCAACGCCCCCGAGGCGCGGGTGTCCCTCCTCCTCGAACCGCACGCGACCCCGGGCGAGGCCCTCCACCGCCTCTCCACGGAGGCGCTGGCCCACGCACGGGACTCGGCGGGTCTGGCCCGCCTGCCGGCGAGGGTGCGCCTGCGCGCGGTGAAGCACCGGGCTGAGCGGGTGAGCTGAAGGAGCGGGTGAGCTGAAGGACTGTCTCCCCGCCGCTTGGTCGGTCAGCCGCTCACCCGAGCCGGTCGCCTAGAACCCCCGCCGGGCCCCGCCGTCCACCGGCAGCATGATGCCCGTCAGGTACGAAGCCGCCGGAGAGAGCAGGAACGCCGCCGTGCGGCCGAACTCCTCCGGGGTGCCGTAGCGGCGCATCGGGATGCGGGACTCGTGACCCGCCCGCGTCGCCTCCGGGTCGGCCGAGAGACCGTCCAGTTCGCGTACCCGGTCCGTGTCGATGCGGGCCGGCAGCAGTCCCACGACCCGGATGCCGCGCCGCCCCACCTCGTCCGCCAGCGACTTGGCGAACCCGGCGAGGCCCGGCCGCAGACCGTTCGAGATCGTCAGGCCCGGAATCGGCTCGTGGACGGAGGCCGAGAGGACGAAGCCGATCACGCCCCCCTCGCCGAGCTCGGCCGCCGCGGTCCGCGCCAGCCGAACGGCCCCGAGGAACACGGACTCGAACGCCGACTCCCACTGCTCGTCGGTGTTGTCGGCGACGAAGCCCGGTGCGGGCCCTCCGACGCTGATCAGCACACCGTCGAAGCCCCCGAACCGCTCCCGCGCGGTCTCGATCAGCCGGCCGGCGACCGCCGGATCACCGTTGTCCGCCGCGATCCCCGCGGCGTTCGGGCCGAGCTCGGCAGCCGCCGCGGCGACCGTCTTCTCGTCCCGCCCGGTGATGAGTACCTTCGCGCCGTCCGCGATCAGCTCCCGCGCGGCGGCGTTGCCGAGCCCACGGGTGGCGCCGGTGACGACGTAGACGCGGTCCTTCAGTCCAAGATCCATGGGCCCTATCCTGCCGCGTACCTGCCGGGGAACGCGAGGCCCGATGACGCGAGGCCTACACCGCCGCGGGCGCGGCCTCCGGCGCGGACTCCGCCGCCGCGGCCGCCGCACGGTCCCGCCGCTCCCTGCGGACCAGGATCACCCAGCCGATGGGGACGCCCGAGCAGAACAGCCACCACTGCACCGCGTACGCCATGTGCGGACCGATGTCGCCGTGCTCGGGCTCACCGATGATCTGCGGGGAGCCGGACGCGGGCTCGGGCGAGGTCAGTTCGATGTAGCCGCCGAGAACCTGCTTGCCGAGGGCGTGTGCCTGCTGACCGCTGCTGATCAGCATGATCTGCCGGTCGGGCAGCCCCTGGACGTCCTTGATGCCGCTCTTCGCCGACGTCTCGTCGGTCATCAGCCGGCCGGTGACGGTGATCTCGCCCTTGGGCGGGGCGGGCACCTTCGGGAACTCGGTCTGCGGCCCGTTCGCCGGGATCCAGCCCCGGTTGACGAGCAGCACCTTGCCGTCGTCGAGGACGAACGGGGTCAGGACGTGGAAGCCGATCTCGTCGTCGGAGTTGGTGCGGCGCCGCACGACGACCTCGTGCTCGGTGTCGTACGTCCCCTTCGCGGTCACCCGACGGTAGCGCTCGTCGTGCGACACGGAGTGACCGGGCGACGTCAGCCGCTCGGCGGGCACCGGCTTCGCGTCGAGCGCCTTGGCGATCAGCGCGTTCTGCGCGACGCGGTGCTCATGGCGGTGCAGCTGCCAGAAGCCCAGCTCGATCATCGTGGGGATGAGGGCGAGGGCGACGAGGGTGAGGATCACCCACTGCCGGGACAACAGGAAGCGGTACACCCCACGACGGTACAACTCGGTCGTGGGGTGCCCGGGAGTGGGGTGCTCACAAGGCCCGCGTCACACCCTGTCGACGATGCCCACCTGCCCCTCCGCGCGCGAGCAGTGCGCACCGCAGTACCACTGCCCGTCGGCCTCCACGCCCTGGCCGATGATCCGGCACCGGCAGTGCTCACAGATGGGCGCCATGCGGTGAATGGCGCAGGAGAAGCAGTCGAAGACGTGCACTGCCCCTTGGGCATGAACCTCGAAGGACATGCCGTAGTCGTTTCCGCATACCTCGCAACGTGCCATGCGCCACAGGGTGGGACGCCCGGCGTCCGCATGCGAGCGGGCAGGCGGGGAGTGGACGGATAATCACCCGTCTGACACCCGGCCACGGGCTCCGGCGCCCGCCCGCCGGTCAGCCCTGCGCCGCCGGAGCGACGTCCTGGAGCAGCTGGCCGAAGGCGGCCTCGTCGACGACGGGGGTGCCGAACGACCGGGCCTTGACCGTCTTGGACGTACCCGAATCGGGGTCGTTCGTGACGAGCAGGCTGGTCAGCCGGGACACGCTCGTCGCGATGTGCAGCCCCGCCTCCACCGCGCGGTCCTCGAGCAGCTCGCGCTCGACGGAGGTGTCTCCGGAGAAGGCGACGCGCATGCCCTGCTGGAGCGGCCGACCCGGTTCGTACCGCCCCGGGTTGGGGTACGGGCACGCCGGGCGCTTGCGGGAGGGGCGCCAACTGCCGGGGCCGTACGAGGAGTACGACGAAGGGCCCGTCGACTGGCGGACGATCCGGCCGCCCCCCTCGGTCCACTCGGTGAGCGGCCGGCACTCCAGGAGCGGCAGCCGCACCCCGCCGTCGGCCGCGGCGCGCAGGCTCGGCCGGAACGCCTCGGCGAGCACGCGCGCGTCGTCGAGCGCGTTGTGCGCGTTGCGCTGCTCGACCCCGAAGTGCGCGGCGAGGGACTCCAGCTTGTGGTTGGGCAGCGGGAGGCGCAGCTCCTTGGAGAGCGCGATGGTGCACAGGCGCTGGCGCACAGGGGCGGTGCGCTCCGCCCGTGCGTACTCCCTGGCGATCATCGACCAGTCGAAGACCGCGTTGTGCGCGACCAGGACGCGGTCGGCGAGGCGCGCGGCGAACTCGTCGGCGATGTCCTTGAAGAGCGGCGCGTCGGCCAGCATCGCGCTGGTGAGGCCGTGGATCCAGACGGGTCCGGGGTCACGCTCGGGGTTGACCAGGGTGTACCAGTGGTCCTCCACCTCGCCCTGGGCGTCCACCCGGTAGACGGCAGCCGACACTATGCGGTCGTCGCGGGCCAGCCCTGTGGTCTCCACGTCGACGACCGCGTATCCCGTTGGATACGCGGCCGGCCACCGGGCTGCGGACGCTGCGGTCGTCTGGTCTTCGAGCATGGTCCATGAGGATACGGGCCACGACTGACAGTCAGGTCCCCGGTCCGACGACGGTCATGTCCCCGGTCCGACGACGGTCATGTCCCCGGTCCGACGACGGTCATGTCCCCGGCCCGAGCAGTCCGGCCACCAGAGCGCGTACGGATGTCGTGAACAAGGCCTCCGGGTCGAAGGGCGCGGCCAGCGCGCCGGCCAGCTCCGGGTCGTCCTCGGCGGTCTCCACCGTCCACAGCTCCTCCTCGCCGGGCCGCTGCACCGGCGCGCGCTCGCGGTTCCGCTCGACCAGGACGTGACCGACGACATGGACCTGGACGGCCCGCACGGCGTCGGCCGCGCGGGCGCCGCGCAGTCCCGCCGCGTGCATCTCGTGGACCAGGACCCGCTGGGCGGGCAGGAACATCCGCTCGGTGAGGCCGCGTTCGTGGACCATCGCGACCAGGTGCGGATGGTCGCGCAGCTGGCGGCGCAGGGCGCGGGCCACGGAGACGACGCGCACGGCGGGGGTCCGCCCGGAGGGGCGGATCTCGCGGAGGTCGGCGACGGTGCGTTCGACGAGCGCGTCCAGGAGCGACTCGCGGTTGCCGACGTGCCAGTAGATCGAGGTGACGGCGGTGCCGAGTTCGGCGGCGAGCTTGCGCATCGTCATGCCCTGCGGGCCGTGCTGCTTCACGAGCGCGGTGGCGGCGTCGAGCACCTGCTCCCGGTTCAGACGCGTACGCGTTCCTTCGCCGCGCTTCTCTTCCGTGCGCTTCTCTTCCGTGCGCGTCTCTTCACTCTTCACGGTTCCTGTTGTAACTGTGTTACAGAACCGCCCGCAAGCCCTCGCACGTTTCCCGCAAATCCCCGCCGCGGGCCCCAAGTCCCGCGCCGACGAAGGGTGGTACGACATGGGACGGGTACGGTACGGAGCGCGCACGGAGGCGGAGATCGCCGCCTCCCGCACCGCGAGTTCGAAGCTCCCCGACATCTGGTCCACCGGTGTGGTGGCCGTCTGGGAGAGCGACCCGGATGCCGTGGCGGCGGTGCTTCCGCCGCCGCTCAAGCCCACGGGCCGGCCGCTCGTGCGGGCCAACATCAGCAAGGTCGACCTGCCCGGCTATCCGCTGGGCGCGGGCTCGGTGGCGGTCGCCGCCGAGCACGGGGGAGTGGAGGGCTGGTATCCGCTCGTCATGCCGATGACCCACGAGCGGGCGCTGATCGGCGGGCGTGAGGTCTTCGGGGAGCCGAAGAAGCTCGGCGAGGTCGAGGTGGAGCGCGACGGTCTGGTCGTGACGGCCCGCCTCGCCCGGCACGGCATCGCGTTCGTGGAGGTGCGCGGCGCGGTCAGCGGCGACCTGCCGCTCCCGGAGCCCGCCCAGAAGACCGACTTCTACTTCAAGTTCCTTCCCGGGGTGGACGGTTCGGGGTTCGACGCGGACCCGGTGCTCGTGCACTGCGTACGCAACGAGAAGGTCCGCAGGCTGGAGGGCGTCACGGGCGACGTCGTGCTGCGCGAGTCCATGTACGACCCGGTCGCCGATCTGCCCGTCCGCGCGGTCGTCGAGATCACGATCGGCGAGAAGACCACCGACCAGAAGGGCCGTGTCGTGGAGCGGGTCAGCGCGCAGGCACTGCTGCCCTACATCCACCAGCGCTACGACGACCCCGCGCAGATCCTCGACGGCCCGCCCGAGGGGAGCGTCTGAGATGGAGCTGCGAGCAGGGCAGGTGGCCGTCGTCACGGGAGCGGCGAGCGGCGTCGGGCTGGCGCTGGCGCGGCGGTTCGCGGCGGACGGCCTGAAGGTGGTCCTCGCGGACGTCGAGGAGGGCGCCCTGGAGAAGGCGGCCGCGGGGCTGCGCGAGGACGGGGCGACGGTGCACGCGCGCGTGGTCGACGTCGGCTCCCGCGAACAGGTCGTGGCGCTCGCCGAGGAGACGTACGAGAAGTTCGGCGCCGTCCATGTGCTGTGCAACAACGCGGGTGTCGGCTCGGGCGCCGAGGGCCGGATGTGGGAGCACGAGCCGAACGACTGGAAGTGGGCCTTCGAGGTCAATGTGTGGGGCGTCTTCCACGGCATCCAGGCCTTTGTGCCCCGGATGATCGCGGGCGGCGAGCCCGGCCATGTCGTCAACACGTCCTCGAACGACGGAGGTATCGCCCCGCTGCCCACCGCCTCCGTGTACGCGGTGACCAAGGCTGCCGTGGCGACGATGACCGAGTCGCTGTACGCGCACCTGAAGGCGGAGCACGCGCGCGTGGGTGCGTCCGTGCTCTTCCCCGGGCCGCACATGCTGCGGACCGGCCTGTGGGAGTCGTACCGAAACCGCCCCGAGCGGTACGCCAAGTCCCGCCCCCGCAAGACCCCGTACCGCAGCCTCGACCAGTGGGAGGCCGCGATGAAGGAGGCGGGCAACGAGGTGCGGTTCACGCCCGTCGAGCAGGTCGCGGACTTCGTGGCGGAGGGCATCGCGGCCGATCGTTTCTGGCTGCTTCCGGCGAGCGAGAACAGCGACCGGCAGATCAAGGCGAGGTCGCGGTCGATGCTGGACCGCTCCGACCCGTCGTACCTCGAACACTTCATCCTGGACTGAAGGGAGCGCCACCGATGAGCGAGCAGGGTCACCGGGATCCGCAGGACCCGTACCTGATCATCTCCTCCGACTGCCACGCCGGGCTCCCCACCGAGGAGTACCGGCCCTATCTGGACAGCCGATTCCACCGGGACTTCGACGGCTTCCTCGGCGAGCGGGACGCCCGCCGGGAGGAGGCGACCCGGCTCGGCATCCGCAACGACGCGTTCGCCGCCAAGTGGTTCGAGGACAACGAGGAGGGGCTGCGCGGCGGCTGGGACACCGCGCAGCGCCTCAAGGAGCTGGACGGCGACGGGGTGGCCGCCGAGGTCGTCTTCCCCGACGCGGACGCCGTGGACAGCCAGACGGCCGCGCCCTTCGGAGTGGGCCTCGGCCTCTCCGGGGACCAGGACCCGGAGCTGGGCATGGCGGGCGCGCAGGCGCACAACCGCTGGCTCGCGGACTTCGTGTCCGAGCACCCCGAACGGCACTGTGGCGTCGCGCTGTTGCCCATCACCGGAGAGGTCGACCGGGTCGTCGCCGAGGTCCACCGGGCCAAGGAGTCGGGCCTGGGCGCGCTGATGATCCCCTCCATGTGGGTCGACAAGGCGCCCTACCACGACCGGCGTTACGACCCCGTGTGGGCGGCGGCGGCCGAGTGCGCGATGCCCGTGGTGACGCACTCCGGGGCGGCACCGCGCCACGAGTACGGCGACCATCTCGGGATCTATGTCTCCGAAGTGACGTGGTGGCCCGCGCGGCCGCTGTGGTTCATGCTCTGGTCCGGGGTCTTCGAGCGCCATCCGGGGCTGAAGTTCGGTGTCGCGGAGTCCGGCTGCTGGTGGCTGCCGAACCTCCTGTGGTTCATGGACCGGCTCTACCTGGGCGCGCACGGCGGCAAGAAGCTCTCCCCGTTCGCGGAGCTCAAGCGGCCGCCGCACGAGTACCTGGACCGGCAGATCTTCGTCTGCGCCACCAACACCAAGCGCCGTGAGCTGGCCCAGCGTTACGAGATCGGCGTCGACAACATCCTCTGGGGCAGCGATTTCCCGCACCCCGAGGGCACCTGGCCCGACACGCGCGCGTGGCTGAAGAAGACCTTCCACGACATCCCGGTGGGGGAGACCCGCCGGATGCTGGGCCTCGCGGCGGCGGACGTCTTCGGCTTCGACACCGAGAAGCTGGCCCCGCTGGCCCGCCGCATCGGTCCCACGCCCGCCGAACTCGGACAGAGCGAGGACCAGACGGCCGTGGAAGCCTCCTGGGCGCGCTCGCGCGACGTGGGCCGGCACTGGCTGACCGACCACGACTTCCCGGTATTGGGGGCCCAGACGTGACACCGCACATGACAGGGGATCGCTACACCGTCATCTCGGCCGACTGCCACGCGGGCGCCGATCTCCTGGACTACAAGCCCTACTTGGAGTCCCGTCACCACGACGCGTTCGACGCGTGGGCGGCGACCTACGTCAATCCGTACGAGGACCTGCTCGCCGACACCGCCGACCGCAACTGGAACTCGGAGCGCCGCGTCGCCGAGCTGGAGCGGGACGGCATCGTCGCCGAGGTGGTCTTCCCGAACACCATCCCGCCGTTCTTCCCGAGCGCCTCCCTGATGGCCCCGGCGCCCACGCGCGAGGAGTTCGAGCAGCGCTGGGCGGGGCTGCGGGCGCACAACCGCTGGCTCGCCGATTTCTGTGCCGCGGCGCCGGGCCGCAGGGCGGGCGTCTTCCAGATACTCCTGAACGATGTCGAGGAGGCCGTCAAGGAGATCCACTGGGCGGCCGACGCAGGCCTCAAGGGCGGCCTCCTGCTGCCCGGCACCCCGCCGGGCAGCGGACTTCCGGAGCTGTACTCCTCGACGTACGACCCGATCTGGGCGGCCTGCGCCGAGCGCGGGATGCCGGTCAACCACCACGCGGGCTCCGCCTCCCCGCCGCTCGGCGAGGAACCGGCCGCGCGGGCCGTCTTCATGGTGGAGACGACGTGGTTCTCGCACCGGGCGCTGTGGCACCTCGTGTTCGGCGGTGCCTTCCGCCGCCACCCGGAGCTGCGGCTCGTCCTCACCGAGCAGGGCTCGGGCTGGATCCCCGGCGTGCTCGACATGCTGGACTACTACCACGGGCGGCTGGTCGCGGCGGCCTCCAAGGCGGACACCGCCGAGTCCAAGTTCGGCGCGGGACTCGCCGATTCGATGGGCAAGGGCCCTTCCGAGGTGTGGCGCGACAACTGCTTCGTGGGCGCCAGTTTCATGCGCCCGCACGAGGCGGCCATGCGCGACCGCATCGGCCTCGACAAGATCATGTGGGGCAGCGACTACCCGCACGACGAGGGCACGCACCCGTACTCGCGCGAAGGCCTGCGCATCGCGTACGCCGGTCTTCCGAGGGACGAGATCGCCGCCATGGCCGGCGGCAACGCGGCCCGCGTCTACGGCTTCGACCTGGAGCTCCTTGACGCGATCGCGGCGGACGTCGGACCGACCGTCCAGGAACTGGACGAACCCCTCAAGGAGCCGCCCGCCGACGCGACGAGCCCGGTGTTCGCTCCGGGAGGGTCGGTTCGCGTCTGGTGACGCAAGCGGTGGGATGCTCCCTGCGTGACTGAAGCGACGCACGACGAACCGCACGACCCAGGGCACGGCGGCGCGCTCGCCTCGCGGCTCAACTGGCTGCGGGCCGCCGTGCTCGGGGCCAACGACGGCATCGTCTCCACGGCGGGGCTCGTGGTCGGCGTCGCCGGGGCCACGGGCGAGCGCAGCACGCTGCTCACGGCCGGGCTCGCCGGGCTGCTCGCCGGGTCGATGTCGATGGCCGCGGGCGAGTACGTCTCCGTGTCCACGCAGCGCGACTTGGAGAAGGCCGCCCTCGCGATGGAGAAGCGCGAGCTGCGGGAGCAGCCGGAGGCCGAGCTGGTCGAGCTGACCGGGCTTCTGGAGGAGCGCGGGCTCAGCCGTGACGTGGCCCGCGAGGCGGCCCTGCAGCTCACCGAGCGGGACGCGCTGCGGGCCCACGCGCGCGTGGAGCTGGGCATCGACCCCGACGAGCTGACCAACCCGTGGCACGCGGCCTGGGCCAGCTTCGTCGCCTTCACGGTGGGCGCGCTCCTGCCGCTCCTCGCGATCGTGCTGCCGCCCGCCGACTGGCGCCTCGGGGTCACGGTCCTCTCGGTGCTCGGGGCGCTCGCCCTCACGGGCTGGAGCAGCGCCCGGCTCGGCTCGGCAAAGGCGCGGCCGGCCGTGCTGCGGAACATGGGCGGCGGGGCGCTGGCCATGGCGGTCACTTACGGGGCGGGCACGCTGCTCGGGGCGGTGGGTGTTTGAGCGTCCGGCCAGTGGGTGCCCGAGCATCCGAGCAGTCGGTGTTTGAGCGTCCGCTTTTGGCGGGCTCCGCCAAAAGCGACTTCCTTACCGCTGGTAATACTTGTCAGTAACTACGTCTAGCGGCGGCCCGCCGAGGGCCCTTACCGTGCACGCATGTCCCCGAACCTGCCCGATGTCGTGCTGTGGTCCATACCTGCCTTCGTGCTGCTCACGGTCGTGGAGATGGTGAGTCACCGGATCCATCCCGACGAGGACGCCGCCGGGTACGAGACGAAGGACGCCGCCACCTCCATCACCATGGGGCTCGGCAGCCTCGCCTTCGACTTCCTGTGGAAGATCCCCATCGTCGCCGTCTACACGGCGATCTACGCGGTGACGCCGCTGCACATCCCCGTGCTGTGGTGGACGATCCCGCTGATGCTGCTCGCGCAGGACTTCTTCTACTACTGGTCGCACCGGGGACATCACGTCATCCGCATCCTGTGGGCCTGCCACGTGGTGCACCACTCCAGCCGCAAGTTCAACCTCACGACGGCGCTGCGCCAGCCCTGGACAAGCCTGACGGTCTGGCCCTTCTACGTCCCCCTGATCGCGCTCGGCGTGCACCCGGCCGCGCTCGCGTTCTGCTCGTCGGCGAACCTCGTCTACCAGTTCTGGATCCATACCGAGCGCATCGACAGGCTGCCCAGGCCCTTCGAGTACGTCTTCAACACGCCCTCGCACCACCGCGTCCACCACGCCTCGCAGGGCGGCTACCTGGACCGCAACTTCGGCGGCATCCTCATCATCTGGGACCGGATGTTCGGCTCCTGGGTCGCCGAGACGGACCGCCCCGTCTACGGCCTGACGAAGAACATCACCACGTACAACCCGCTGCGGGTGGCCACGCACGAGTACGCGGCGATCGCGAGGGACCTGAAAGCGGCGACGACCTGGCGCGAACGGGCGGGCCGGGTGTTCCGGGGCCCGGGCTGGCAGCCACAGCCACAGACACCTCCGGCCAAGTCGCCCGAGCCGGTTCCGGAGAGTGCGGCATGAAGTCCTCTCCCGTTGTGGGCAGGCGTTCCGCAGGGCGAGTGGGGCCTCCCCTGCTCGAGCGAATTCGAGAGCTTGGGGAAGGGTGGGCACAACCCCCGCTGCCGGGCACCGGAGAAGCGGCGCCCACGAAAGCAAGGCTGCTCCTCGCTGCATTGGCCGTGGCGGCAGCAGGCGACCTGGTGGCACTGCTGGCCGATTACGACACGGGCCACACTCTCTTCAAGCCCCTCCTCATGCCGCTCCTGGCGGCGTACGTGGCCACGGTCAGAGGCCCGCGCCTCCTCATCGCCGCCCTCCTCTTCGGCTGGGGAGGCGACACCCTGCTCCTGGCGGACGCCGACGTCGCGTTCCTCGCCGGCATGGGCTCCTTCGCGGTCGGCCACGTCTGCTACCTCGTCCTCTTCAAGCGGCACGGCCAGGGCTACGGCACGGCACGCGCGCGTGGCGCCGGCCTCGTCGCGGCGTACGCGGCCGCCCTCATCACGACCGTCGTACTCCTGTGGCCCGACCTCCCGGCGGACATGCGAGGACCGGTGGCCGGCTACAGCCTGCTGCTCACCGCGATGGCCTTCGGCGCGACCACGCTGGGCCTCACGGCGGCGGCGGGCGGCGCGCTCTTCCTCCTGTCGGACACCCTCATCGCGACCGGCGTCGCCGAGTGGCCACAGGCCCCGCGCCCCGACTTCTGGATCATGCTGACGTACATCGCCGCACAGTTCCTGCTGGCCAGGGGCGTACTGACGGCGCTGAACGCGCGGACGGCACCGACTCCGACGTACGGTGAAGGGCGGACAGACACGCCCTGAGGGGGGCTCTGGCAAGAAGCCTAGGAGCACCCCGATGCGCGCCACCACCATCCACGGACCGTACGACCTGCGGGTGGAGGACGTGCCCGAACCGGTCGTCCAACTGCCCACCGACGCCGTCGTACGCGTCCTGCGGGCCTGCGTCTGCGGCAGCGACCTGTGGGCGTACCGCGGCGAGTCCGCGCGGCAGCCGGGGCAGCGCATCGGCCACGAGTTCCTCGGCGTCGTCGAAGAGACCGGTTCCGAAGCGACCGCCTTCCGGCAGGGCGACCTGGTCGTCGCGCCCTTCATGTGGTCGGACGGCGTCTGCGACTACTGCCGGGAGGGCCTGACCACCTCCTGCGAGCACGGCGGATTCTGGGGCGCGGTCGGCTACGACGGCGGCTAGGGCGAGGCGGTGCGTGTCCCCTTCGCGGACGCGACGCTGGTCGGGCTGCCCGCGGAGGCCGCGTCCGACGACCGCCTCCTGTCCGCCCTGCTGACCCTCTCCGACGTCATGGGCACCGGCCATCACGCGGCGCTCGGCGCGGGCGTACGGCCCGGCACGAACGCCGTGGTCGTCGGCGACGGGGCCGTCGGGCTCTGCGCGGTGCTCGCCGCCGTACGGCTCGGCGCGGAACGCGTCGTCGCGCTGGGCCGGCATGAGGCGCGTACCGACATCGCGCGCCGCTTCGGGGCCACCGACGTGGTCGCCGAGCGCGGGGACGCTGCGGTCGAGGCCGTCCGCGAACTCACCGGCGGCCAGGGCGCGCACTGCGTGATCGAGGCGGTCGGCACCGAGCAGTCGATGCGGACCGCCGTGAACGTCGCGCGCGACGGCGGGGCCATCGGCTTCGTGGGAGTGCCGCACGGCAGCAGTACGGGCCTCGACCTGAGCGTCATGTTCGACCGGAACATCGCCCTGCGCGGCGGTGTCGCACCCGTGCGGACGTACATCCCCGAGCTGCTGCCCGACGTCCTCGACGGCACCCTCGACCCCTCGCCCGTCTTCGACATGACGGTGGACGTCGAGGGCGTACCGGACGGCTACAAGGCAATGGACGAGCGGACCGCGCTCAAGGTCCTGGTGACCAATTGAGCCGCTCCGGAGAGCGATTCACCAGCGGATCGGCAGCGGCAGCGCCGTCAGGAGCGCCGACACCACCACGACGAGGCCGAGCACGGCGACCTCCCCGCGCGCGGGTACGTACGCGGAGACGGGATCGGCGGACTTGCGCAGCCGCGCTCGGGCGAGCAGCGCGAAGACGGCGACGACCACCACCAGGAGCACCTTGGCGAGCAGTGTGCGCCCGTATGCCGTCTCCGTCAGCTGGTCGAGCACCGTGCTCGCCGGCATCCGGCGCAGCGTGCTGAACACCCCCGTCACGGTGATGGCGGCGAGCAGAACGGCCGCCACGCGCGCGTAGAGCCCGAGCAGCGCCGCGCCCTCCCCCGGAGCGGACGCCCGCCACAGCCGCAGCGTGCGAATCACCTGGAGCAGGCCGCCCGCCCACAGCACCCCGCAGGTCAGATGGACCAGGGTCAGGCCCGAGCCGATCAGCGGGGTGTCCTCCACCGGCGGATGGGCGCGCAGCGCCTCCGCCACGATCACCGCGGCCAGCGGCAGGGCGGCGGTCGAGGGGCGGCGGGAGCGGGCGCAGAGCAGCGCCACGACGAAGGCGTTGACCTCCAGGAGCGCGAGCCGGCCGTCCCGTGACTGATAGAGACCGCCGATATCCATGTCGGAGAGCTGATCCGGCACCAGATTGCCGGTGGCCACCACGGAGGCGAGTCCCAGCGCCGCGACGATCCCCGCGACCGCCGCGTACGTCGCCCAACTGCGCGGCTCCAGGTGGAGCGGCGCCCCCGGCACCCGGCGGGCGAGCCGGATGGCGTACACCTCGCCCAACTGCACGCACAGCGCGGCGAACAGCACCGTCCGCAGGAACGTGATCCCCGCCGTACCCGGCGCCTCGGCCTCTCCGGTGCCGTCAAGGGCGACCGAGGGGCCGAGCAGCGGGATCAGCGCGGCGAGGGCCACGAGGACGAGCACGGCGACGGCACGCGCCGACGAGGGGCGGTGGCCGCGCGGGGCGCGATGGGACACGGGGGACACGGGAGAGACCGAGGGGGCCGCTTCGGCGGCCGCCTCGCCCCCGGGTTCGGCGGACGGTTGTATGGGACTCACCACAAGATCTTCACCAGGTGTGCCCTTAACGGGCAAGTCCTGGCAAACAACTGGCGGAATACCATTCCGACCGCCGGGCCGCCGTCACCGCCATTCGGGTGCGTCCGCTCCCCAACGGCCGGGCGGACCGGACCAGTTGGCTGGCCCGCCGGTGAAGGACACGGGCGGCAGCGCGTACCGCAGCCGTCCCGGCGGGCCGTCCGTCTCGGCCAGCCAGGGGCCGGGTTCGTACGGGCGGCCGGGCCTGTCCGGGGCTTCGGAGCCGCCGCCGACACCGCCGGTTAGCCAGCCCGCCGTCCGCGCGAGCGCGAGCCGCACCACCCGCGCCCCGCCGTCCGCGCCCCCGCCCGCCGCCTGCTCGGTCAGTGACCGCAGGACCGCGGCGGCCAGCAGATAGCCCGTGCCGTGGTCCAGGGCCTGCGCGGGCAGCGCGCCCGGCCGATCGGGTGAGCCCTCCGTGGCGGCGATCCCCGTGGCGACCTGCACCAGACTGTCGAAGCCGCGCCGCCCGGCCCACGGCCCGTAACCGCCCCACGCGGAGAGCTGCGCCACCACGATCCCCGGCCGCCGCCCGGCCAGGTCACGCGGGTCGAGCCCGAACCGGTCGAGGGCGCCGGGCCGGTAGCCCGTGACGACCACGTCGGCCGCGGCGAGCAGTTCGTCGAACGTACGCCGGTCGGCATGCCCCGCAAGGTCGAGCGTCGCCGACCGCTTCCCGAAGCCCGTGTCGGCGTGCTGGTCCGGGAGTTCGGGCAGCCGGGGCGGGTCGACGCGCAGCACGTCGGCGCCGAGCAGCGCGAGGGTGCGGGTGGCGACGGGCCCCGCGATGACCCGCGTGAGGTCGAGGACGCGCAGCCCGGCCGCGGGCAGCAGCGGGTCACCGCTCAGCGCGGGAAGGGTGCGTGCGGGGCCCTCACCGGCCCGCTCGCGGCTCAGCAGCGGCCGCTCGGCCACCGCGACGCCCTGCGGGTGCGCGGCCCACTCCTGGGGCGTACGCAGCGCCACGGCGAGGCCCCCGGCGGCGTACACGGTGTCCTCCACGTCCACGGAGCCCCGCTCGGCGAGTGCCGTGCCGACGTCCTCCACGGACGCCCGGTCCGGCAACTTGAGCGCGGTCAGCAGTGCCGCCCGGTGGTGCGGATAGTTCGCGTGGGTCCGCACCCAGCCGTCCGCGGTGCGCCAGAAGCGGGACAGGGGCGCGAAGTTCACCGGCTCCCTGCCGTCCACGAGCAGCTGCCGCTCGCTGGTGAACGCCGTCGCCACCGCCCCGTCGTCGAGCCTGATCCGGGGCGCGGCCCGCCCGGTGCGCACCGCCGTCAGCTCGGCCGCGGCGAGCGCGCAGGCGCCGACACAGGCGCGGGCCAGTTCCCGTACCGGCAGCCGCGCGGGCAGCGCGCCGTCCCGTACGACGGGGGAGACGCGGGAGAGCAGGGCGGGGTCGCCGCCGAGCGCGACCCAGGCCGTACGCGTGCCGGTGAGCAGTGGGTGAGTCATGCGGGCACTATGCCTCGCCGGCCGCCGGACCGGACGCCGCGGACCACCACAGCCTGACCGACTCCTCCGGAAGGGAAGGCCGCAGCTCCCACCCCTGGGCGGTCGCCGTGCGGACGACGTAGTCGCCGCCCACGCCGCGGTAGTCGCGCCAGGAGATCTCGCACTCGACCGGCGGGCGCGGCTTCTTCGGCTCGCTCGGGGCCGAGGCGCGGGCCGTCCAGCGTCCGAGGACCTTGTCGACCCGCGCGCGGTAGTAGTCCGTGTCGCCCTCGTGCCGCAGCTCCGGCCAGGTCACGCACCAGGCCGGCGGCTTGAGGCGGTCCAGCATCCGGTCCGCCAGAGCGGTCAGGCGTTGCCCGCCCGAGGAACTGGCCGCCTCGACGATCTCCGCGAGAAACAGGACGGCGATGAACCCGGCGAGGACCACCACCGCAAGCGCGCACCACAGGGGCACGCACAGGAGCATGGCGACGAAGCCGAGCACGAGCTGCCACCGGGGGCGGACGGGCCACGCCACCCAGTGCGCGGTGTCGGCAAGGACGAACTCGGAGTCCCTGTACTCATACATGTCGGAGTCCTTGTACTCATACATGGGGGAGATCCTCTCGCGAAGGGCCGGACGGTCCGCGACCGCCCGGCCCAACTCGCCTTGCCTGTCCGCTACTTCCGCACGGCGTCCAAGGCGTCGATCATGCCGACTCCGTAGAAGCCGTTCTTGTTCTTGCCGCCCGCGCAGACCGCGTCGACCTTGCCGTCACCGTCGATGTCGTACGGATCGGTGCACTTCATGGCGTCGGCCTCGGCGTACAGCAGGGCCTTCACCGCCGCCGAAGAGGCGTGCGGGTGGGCCGACTTGATCAGCGCGGCGACGCCCGCGGCGTGCGGGGACGCCATCGACGTACCCGCCTTGTAGCCGAACTTGCCGCCCGGCAGCGTCGACAGGATGCGGCCGTCCGTGGCCGGTGCGTCCGGCGTCTGGAACTTCGTCGAGTCGCCGCCCGGCGCCGCGATGTCGACGACGCCCTGGCCGTAGTTCGAGTACGAGGACTTGATGCCCTTGGCACCCGTGGCCGAGACCGTCACGACACCCGGAAGCTGCGACGGCAGGTCGAAGCAGTCCGCGGTCTTGATGGTCCGCTCCGTGGGCGTCGTGTCGTCGGGGCTGGAGTCGTCGACGATCTCCTCCTGCGCGAGATCCGTCTTGGCGTTTCCGGCCGCCGCGACATTGACCGCACCCTTGCGCTCCGCGTACCGGGTGGCCCGTCCGACGGCGTCGACCAGGGCTTTCTGGTCGTCGTCCGTCTTGCAGTTGAACAGCCACGGGTCGGTGTAGTAGCTGGAGTTGGTGACGTCGACACCGTGATCGGCCGCCCACATGAAGCCGCAGACGACGGCCTCCGTGTAGTACATGCCGGTCGCGGGCTCCGCCACCTTCAGGCTCGCCACCTTCACGCCCGGAGCGACACCGGTGACGCCGGTGCCGTTCTTCGCGGCGGCGATGGTGCCCGCCACGTGCATCCCGTGGTCGCTCTCCTTGGCCACCGGACGCCACGCGTTGTCCTTCTGCACGGGCACGCCGCCCAGGCAGCTCGCGGACGCCTTCGCGTCGAAGTTCGGCGCGATGTCCGGGTGCGTGTCGTCCACGCCGGAGTCCAGGACGCCGACGGTGACCTTGGAGCTGCCGAGCGACTCCTTGTGCGCCTGGTCCGCCTTGATGGCGGGCAGGTCCCACTGGAGCGGCTCGTACTCGTCCTGGCCGGGAGCCGCCTGCCCGGCGGCCTTCTCGGCCTCGGCGGCGGTCAGCGGCCGGTCGGCCTCCAACGCGTTGTCGGACTGTGCGGACAGCGGCGCCGTCCGGGTCGCCCCCGCCGAAGCCACTCCGCGAACCTTGCGGATCTCCTTGGCGAAGTCCGCGTTCGACGAGTGGACGACGATCACGCCGATCTTGTCGTACGCGATGACCACGGAGCCGCCGGCTTCGGCGATCGCCTTCTTCACGTACGCCGATGTCTTGGCGGACGGTGAACCGGCGTGTCCCGCGCGGACGTTGACGACGTAGCTCATCGACGTGCCGTCCGCGACGCCCGCGAGGGCGTCCACCACGGAGGACACCGGACCCGGCTGCGACGCGGCGTCCGGCTGTGCCGCCGCCGTCCCCGGCAGGAAGGCGACGGCCGAGGCCACCGCCACTCCCAGGGGCAGCGCGAGCACACGACGGGAGCGCGTGAAGGGTGCGGTCATGGTGCGGGTTCCCCTCACTTCTTCTTCACGGCGTCGAGCGCGTCGACGATTCCGCTGCCGTAGAAGCCGTTCTTGCTCGGGCCGCCCTCGCAGATCGCGTCGACATCGCCGTCACCGTCCGGGTCGTACGGCTCGGTGGGGCAACCCGGGTTGTCGGCCTGCTTCTTAAGAAGACGCTGCAACTCGGCGGGGCTCGCCTTCGGGTGCGTCGACTTCAGGAGTGCGGCGACGCCCGCGGCGTGCGGCGAGGCCATCGAGGTGCCCTGCAGCCAGGCGTACTCGTTGCCGGGCATCGTGGAGAAGATGCGGCCGTCCTTCGACGGGGTGTCTGCCGGCTTCTGGTACTTGTCGCCGCCGGGGGCCGCGATGTCGATGACGCCCTTGCCGTACGTGGAGTAGTACGACTTGAGGTCCTTGACGCCCGTCGCGCTGACCGTGACCACACCGGGCAGCTGCGTCGGGACGTCGAAGCACTCGGACGGGTCGATGGTGCGCGGCACCGGCGTCGAGTCGTCCGGGCTGGAGTCGTCCAGGATCTCGTCGGCGGCGAGGTCGTGGTTGGAGTTGCCCGCGGACGCCAGGTTCAGGGTGCCCTTGCGCTGCGCGTACAGCTGGGCCCGGTTGACCGCGTCGACGATGGCCCGCTGGTCGGGGTCGTCCATGCAGTTGTAGAGCCACGGGTCCACGTAGTAGCTGTTGTTCGTGATCTCGATGCCGTTGTCGGCGGCGAACACGAACGCGCAGACCACGCTCTCCGGGAAGAACAGCTCGCTGACCGGGTCGGCCACCTTGATGCCCGCGACCTTCACGCCGGGCGCGACACCCGCGACACCCACGCCGTTGCGCGCGGCCGCGATCTCGCCGGCCACGTGCGTGCCGTGGTAGTGCTCCTTCTTCTCCGGACGCCAGGCGCCGGGCGAGGTGTCCGCCTTGCCGCCGACACAGCTCGCCGACTGCGAGGCCGAGAAGTTGGGCGCCAGGTCGGGGTGGGTGTCGTCGACTCCGGTGTCGATGACGCCGACGGTGACCTTGGAGCTGCCCGGGTTGATCTTCGCCGCCTTGTCGGCGCCTATCGCGCGCAGATCCCACTGGTCCGCCTCGTACGGCTCGGCGCCCGAAGCCGCCTGCGCCTTGAGGGACTTGGCCTCGGCCTTCGACAGGAAGGACGGGGCGCCCTCCTCCGTGGTGCCCGCGGCCGTCAGCGGCGAGGTGCGGGTGGCACCCGCGGACTGCACGCCCTTGACCTTGCGCAGCTGCTTGCCGAAGTCGGGGTTGGCCGAGTGCGCGACGATCACGCCGATCTTCTCGTACGCGACGACGACGGAGCCGTCCGCCTTGGCGATCGCCTTCTTGACGTACTCGATCGTGCCGCGGTCCGCGCGGGTGTTGACGACGTACGCGAGCTTCGGTGCGTCGGCGTCCGCCGCGGTCCGCGCGGTCGCGGGAGCGTCGGAGGGGACCGCCGTCGCGACGCCGGGTGCGAAGCCGACCGATGCCGCGAGCGCGATGCCGAGGGGCACGGTGAGCGCGATTCGGCGTCTGGAGCGCAGATGAGCCATGGGATCTCCACATCATCCGGATACGTGAACTGCCCGAACACGACGGGTGATCGGGCAGGTACATGACGGGTATTGCAGGGTGAAGCTATCCCCAGAACTCCCAGGCCAGCAACGGATTCCCGAAGAAATCGGGGAGTGTGGCCGGGACAAGGTCGTCGTGACGACGTTGAAAAGGAAACGGAAGCAACATCAACCCCCCTGTCGGATCACGTCCCGTGGCCTTAGCATCGCCATCCGTGGCTCACGTGATCCGTGTCACGCCGGGACCAGAGTGTCCCGCCGGGATCAGAGAGAGTCCATGGATCAGACGTCCGTCCCCACCACACCCGCACCACGAGGAGACTCCGTGGCCACCGATGCACCGCCGCCGTCGAAGGGCGGCGCAGACCCCACTCCCCACATGCCGACCACGGAGGAGTTCGTCCAGGAGCAGCAGAGCCCGGAGTTCGGTGAACTCCGCCGCGCCCACCGCTCCTTCGCCTTCCCGCTCACCATCGCCTTCATCCTCTGGTACCTGGTGTACGTGCTGCTCTCGAACAACGCGGGCGGCTTCATGGGCACCAAGGTGATCGGCAACATCAACGTCGCCCTGGTGCTCGGCCTCGCGCAGTTCCTGACCACGTTCCTCATCGCCTGGTGGTACTCCCGCCACGCGGCCACCAAGCTGGACCCCAAGGCCGAGGCGATCAAGTCCCGTATGGAGGGCGGCGCATGAGCCCCGCGCTGAACACCACAGTCCTGGCCGCGGGCGAGGCCAGCGAGCACCGGCCGCTGATCATCTCCCTGTTCGCCGTCTTCGTCGTCGCCACCCTCTTCATCACCGTCTGGGCGGGCCGGCAGACCAAGAGCGCCGCCGACTTCTACGCGGGCGGTCGCCAGTTCACCGGCTTCCAGAACGGCCTCGCGGTCTCCGGCGACTACATGTCGGCCGCGTCCTTCCTCGGCATCGCGGGCGCCATCGCCCTCTTCGGGTACGACGGCTTCCTGTACTCCATCGGCTTCCTGGTCGCCTGGCTGGTCGCCCTCCTGCTGGTCGCCGAGCCGCTGCGCAACTCCGGCCGCTACACGATGGGCGACGTGCTCGCCTACCGGATGCGCCAGCGCCCGGTGCGCACGGCCGCGGGCACCTCCACGATCATCGTGTCGATCTTCTACCTGCTGGCGCAGATGGCGGGCGCGGGCGTCCTCGTCTCGCTGCTGCTCGGCATCACCTCCGACGCGGGCAAGATCGGCATCGTCGCCCTGGTCGGCGTACTGATGATCGTCTACGTCACCATCGGCGGCATGAAGGGCACCACGTGGGTGCAGATGGTCAAGGCCGTGCTGCTCATCGCGGGCACCCTGCTGCTGACCTTCCTGGTGCTGCTGAAGTTCAACTTCAACGTCTCCGACCTGCTCGGCACGGCCGCCTCCAACAGCGGCCAGGGCACCAAGTTCCTCGAGCCCGGCCTCAAGTACGGCGCCACGTCCACCTCGAAGCTGGACTTCATCTCGCTCGGCATCGCCCTGGTCCTGGGCACCGCGGGCCTGCCGCACATCCTGATCCGCTTCTACACCGTGCCGACCGCCAAGGCCGCCCGTAAGTCCGTGAACTGGGCGATCGGCATCATCGGCGCCTTCTACCTGATGACGATCGCGCTCGGCTTCGGCGCCGCCGCGCTCATCAAGCCGGCCGAGATCATCGAGTCCAACCCGGCGGGCAATACGGCGGCACCACTCCTCGCCCTGCATCTGGGCGGCGTCGACTCCTCGTGGGGCGCGATCCTGCTGGCCACCATCTCGGCGGTCGCCTTCGCCACCATCCTCGCGGTGGTCGCCGGACTGACCCTCGCCTCGTCGTCGTCGTTCGCGCACGACATCTACGCCAACGTCATCAAGAAGGGCAAGGCCTCCGAGAAGGAGGAGATGAAGGCGGCCCGCTGGGCGACGGTCTTCATCGGCATCGTCTCCATCGCGCTCGGCGCGCTCGCCCGCGACCTGAACGTGGCCGGTCTGGTCGCGCTCGCCTTCGCGGTCGCCGCGTCCGCCAACCTGCCGACGATCCTCTACAGCCTCTTCTGGAAGCGCTTCACCACGCAGGGCGCGCTCTGGTCGATCTACGGCGGCCTCTTCACGGCGGTCTTCCTGGTGCTCTTCTCACCGGTGGTCTCCGGGAACCCGAAGACGTCGATGTTCAAGGGCGTCGACTTCCACTGGTTCCCGCTGGAGAACCCGGGCCTGATCTCCATCCCCGTGGGCTTCCTGCTCGGCTGGCTCGGCACGGTCCTGTCGAAGGAGGAGCCCGACAAGGGCAAGTACGCGGAGCTGGAGGTCCGGTCCCTCACGGGAACCGGAGCGCACTGATCCGCTGCTCTTACGCCTGAACCCGCACGTCAGAACAGCTGAACCCGCACGTCAGCGGCCGCGTCGGAGATCGTTTGGTAGATCTCTACGACGCGGCCGCGCCGCTCCTCGTGGGATCGGGCCCGCGTCGATGTCAGTCCCGTCACGTAGGCTCGGCAGTATCTGGACCGGAAGTGGCTGAACAGGATCAGGGAGGGGGCCCACGTGCTCATCGACACCTACGGCCGAGTGGCCACCGATCTGCGGGTCTCGCTGACCGACCGATGCAATCTTCGGTGTACGTACTGCATGCCCGAAGAAGGCCTGCAGTGGCTGGCCAAGCCGGATCTGCTGACCGACGACGAAATCGTCCGCCTGGTCCGCATCGCCGTCACACAGCTCGGCGTCACGGAAGTCCGCTTCACCGGCGGCGAGCCGCTGCTGCGCCCCGGCCTCGTCGGCATCGTCGAGCGCTGCGCCCAGCTGGAGCCGCGCCCCAAGATGTCCCTGACGACCAACGGCATCGGCCTCAAGCGCACGGCCAAGGCCCTCAAGGCAGCCGGCCTGGACCGGGTCAACGTCTCGCTGGACACCCTGCGCCCCGACGTCTTCAAGACCCTCACCCGCCGCGACCGCCACAAGGACGTGCTCGAAGGCCTCGAAGCGGCCCGCGACGCCGGCCTCACCCCGGTCAAGGTCAACACGGTCCTGATGCCGGGCCTGAACGACGACGAGGCCCCGGACCTGCTCGCCTGGGCGGTGGAGAACGAGTACGAGCTGCGCTTCATCGAGCAGATGCCGCTCGACGCCCAGCACGGCTGGAAGCGCGACGGAATGATCACCGCCGGTGACATCCTGCAGTCGCTGCGTACGCGCTTCGAGCTCACCGAGGAGGGCTCCGGCGAGCGCGGCTCGGCGCCGGCCGAGCGCTGGATCGTGGACGGCGGCCCGCATCGCGTCGGCGTCATCGCCTCCGTCACCCGCCCGTTCTGCTCCGCCTGCGACCGCACCCGGCTCACCGCCGACGGCCAGGTCCGCACCTGCCTGTTCGCCACCGAGGAGACGGACCTGCGCGGGGCGCTGCGTGCGCGCCCGGAGGACAGCGAGGACGGTTCGGACGAGGCCATCGCCCGCATCTGGAAGCTGGCGATGTGGGGCAAGAAGGCGGGCTCGGGCCTCGACGACCCGTCGTTCCTCCAGCCTGAGCGGCCGATGTCGGCGATCGGCGGCTAAGGGCAAAGACACTCAGTCTTGGCCTCCGGAGCGCCACGCGCGGTAGTATTTCCACCGTTGTGAACGGTTGTTCCGGTCACGACGAAGGGCCCCGACTCCTGCCAGAGTGAGGCCCTTCGCGCAGTAGTTCACGAGCCCGGTCGCCCATCACTCGACCGGGCTCGCTGCGTGTCGCAGCCCGATCGCGGCCGTCGTTCTCGTGGGTGGGGCGCCTACTGGACGAACTGCCCCACGCATCCGGTGATCGCTACGAGTAAGCCGAGCAGTCCGATGCTGACCTGCCACCTCTCGGCGCCGGTCCAGCGCTTGCGCGGCTTGTGCTGACGATCCTTCATGTGTTCACCGCCCTTCACCCTGAAAATGGCCGCACGGAACCACACACAGGGGTGGCTGGTGTGGGGTCCGCCGCTCCGACGGGGGATGCGGAGCGCGTGCCAAGTATCCCACGGGGGATTTGACACCGGGCACCGGAACAACGCTATTGATCTGAGCTTTTCTTGAGGTTGGCGTGTCAGGTCTGGCGCCCAACGGCCGCACAGGAAAAGGGAGTTGCCGGATTCCGCTCAGCTTTCGCCCGTGGCGTCGTCCCGCGACTCCCACTCCGCCAGCGCCACCACTTCCTTCAACATGCCGCGCACACCGAGGAATTGGGACAGATGCTCACGGTGTTCATCGCACGCGAGCCACGTCTTGCGGCGCTCGGGCGTGTGGATCTTCGGGTTGTTCCACGCCAGTACCCACACCGCGTCGACGCGGCAGCCCTTGGCGGAACAGATCGGTGATTCGTCGCTCACAGGTAACGTCCAAGTGCGTTCAAAACAAGGCGACGCCGAGCAGCCACGGGGGGAGCTGCCCGGCGTCGGTCTGTCGCTCCGACGGGGGATGCGGAGCGCGTACGAAGTATGTCATGGGGGACCCGGTGCCTGGGACCTGAAGTACATGATTGATCTGAGCTTTTCTTGAGCTTGGCGCAACGTCGACGGTCAGTTCTGGTGACCGGAAGGTGCTCCGGGTTCACCGGACGCCGGGCCCGCACCGGCTTCCGGGAACGATTCCGCGGGCCCGCTCGGCGCGGCCGGCGGAGCGATCATCGGCCGTGACGGCGCCGGTACGAAGGTCGACGGCAGCGACGGCGCGTTCTCCCGGCCCGCGTTGGCGATCACCACGGAGATGTACGGCAGGAGTATTCCGAGCACCAGTGCGACGAGGGCGACATGCCGCTCGACGTTCCACAGCACGGCGGCGGCAATGACCGAAAGAGTACGGATCGACATCGAGATCACGTACCGCCGCTGCCGGCCGCGCACATCCTCCGCGAGACCCTGCCTGGCCCCTGTGATCCGGAAGACCTGGGCGCCGCTCTGCTTCCGCATCACATTCCACCGCCTGCTCACAAGACGCCGGACTCTCCCCGGCCCGGACCTGCTCCACGTTACGCCGGGGCTGCGCAGGCTACGAGACCGGGTCCGGTCCGATATCGGCGTACTCGCTGCGCCGTGCCACGTATGGGGGTGCCCGACATGCGCCGTATGGCGGACAGGCCGACACTGACCGTAACGCTCATGTTGAGCCGTATGAGGAGGCAGCTATGGGCTGGTTGTGGGCCATCATCGTGGGGTTCGTGCTGGGGCTGATCGCCAAGGCGATCCTGCCCGGCAAACAGCACAGCCCGCTCTGGCTGACCACGATCTTCGGCATCATCGGCGCGATCATCGGCAACTCGCTTGCCGCCGCGTTCGGCATCGACGAGACCAGGGGCATCGACTGGGGGCGGCACGCCCTTCAGCTGGTCGCGGCGCTCGTCGTGGTGGGCGTCGGCGACATGGCGTACAAGATGATCAAGGGAAACAAACAGTCGGCCTAGCCACGCCGCGCGCACACCGAGAGGGCCGGCCCCGACGGACCGGCCCTCTCGGCACGCGTACGGACGATGCGGGTCAGCCCGCCACGACCTCGACCGCCGCCAGGTTCTTCTTGCCCCGGCGAAGGACCAGCCAGCGCCCGTGCAGCAGCTCGTCGCGGGACGGCACGGCGTCCTCGGCGGCCACCTTCACGTTGTTCACGTAGGCACCGCCCTCCTTGACCGTGCGCCGGGCCGCGGACTTGCTCGCCACCAGGCCGACCTCCGCGAAGAGGTCCACCACCGGGCCGAGCTCGGCCGTCTTGACGTGCGGCAGCTCGGAGAGGGCCGCGCCCAGCGTCGCCTCGTCGAGGTCGGCGAGCTCGCCCTGGCCGAAGAGCGCCTTCGACGCGGCGATCACCGCGGCGCACTGGTCGGCGCCGTGCACCAGCGTCGTCAGCTCCTCGGCGAGCGCGCGCTGCGCGGCGCGCGCCTGCGGACGCTCCTCCGTCTGCTTCTCGATCTCCTCCAGCTCCTCGCGGGACTTGAAGGACAGGATGCGCATGTACGTCGAGATGTCCCGGTCGTCCACGTTCAGCCAGAACTGGTAGAACGCGTACGGCGTCGTCATCTCCGGGTCGAGCCAGACGGCGCCGCCCTCGGTCTTGCCGAACTTGGTGCCGTCCGCCTTGACCATCAGCGGCGTCGCGAGCGCGTGCACCGTCGCGTCCGGCTCCAGGCGGTGGATCAGGTCGATGCCGGCCGTGAGGTTGCCCCACTGGTCGGATCCGCCCTGCTGGAGCGTGCAGCCGTGGCGGCGGTACAGCTCCAGGAAGTCCATGCCCTGAAGGAGCTGGTAGCTGAACTCCGTGTACGAGATGCCCTCCTGGGACTCCAGGCGGCGGGCCACGGAGTCCTTGGTCAGCATCTTGTTCACGCGGAAGTGCTTGCCGATGTCGCGCAGGAACTCGATCGCGGAGAGGCCCGCGGTCCAGTCCAGGTTGTTGACCATCGTCGCGGCGTTCTCGCCCTCGAAGGACAGGAACGGCTCGATCTGCGCCCGCAGCCGGGCCACCCAGTTCGCGACCGTCTCCGGGTCGTTCAGGGTGCGCTCGGCGGTCGGCCGCGGGTCGCCGATCTGACCCGTGGCGCCGCCCACCAGGGCCAGCGGGCGGTGGCCCGCCTGCTGGAGCCGGCGCACGGTGAGGACCTGCACGAGGTGCCCCACGTGCAGGCTCGCCGCGGTCGGGTCGAATCCGCAATAGAACGTGACGGGGCCGTCCGCGAGCGCCTTGCGCAGTGCATCTTCGTCCGTGGACAGGGAGAAGAGTCCCCGCCACTTCAGCTCGTCGACGATGTCCGTCACGGTCCTGTGTCTCCTTGAACGGTTTCTGGCCGGTACCGGATCTGGCCGGTACGGGTTGGCACCGGCCAGTCTATGGGCGTCACACGCCCTGGCTGACCGAGCTCATGTTGAAGTCGGGGATGCGCAGGGCCGGCATCGCCGCTCTGGTGAACCAGTCGCCCCACTCCCTGGGCAGCGTCTTTTCCGTGCGCCCGGCCTCCGTGGCGCGGGAGAGCAGGTCGACCGGCGACTCGTTGAAGCGGAAGTTGTTCACCTCGCCCACGACCTCGCCGTTCTCCACGAGATAGACGCCGTCCCTGGTGAGCCCGGTGAGCAGCAACGTGGCGGGGTCGACCTCGCGGATGTACCAGAGGCAGGTGAGAAGGAGGCCGCGCCCGGTGGCGGCGACCATCTCCTCCAGGGAGCGGTCGGAGCCGCCGTCCAGGATGAGGTTGTCGATGGCCGGGGCCAGCGGCAGGCCGGTCAGGGCCGCGCTGTGCCGGGTGCTGGTCAGATGCGTCAGCTCGCCCCCGCGCACCCAGTCGGTGGCGGCCAGCGGCAGCCCGTTGTCGAAGACGGAGGAGTCCCCGCCGGAGGCGTGCGCGAGCACGAACGGGGCGGACTCCAGGCCCGGCTCGTTCGGGTCGCTGCGCAGGGTCAGCGGCAGCTCGGCCAGCTTGTCGCCGACGCGGGTGCCGCCGCCCGGCTTGGAGAACACCGTGCGGCCCTCGGCGGCGTCGCGCGCCGACGCCGACCACAGCTGGTAGATCAGCAGGTCGGCCACGGCGGTCGGCGGAAGCACGGTCTCGTACCGTCCGGCGGGCAGCTCGACACGCCGCTTGGCCCACCCCAGGCGCTGCGCGAGCTCCGCGTCGAGCGCCGCCGGGTCGACGTCCTTGAAGTCCCGCGTGGACCGCCCCGCCCACGCGGACTTCGTGCGGTCCGGGGACTTGGCGTTGAGTTCGAGGGTCCCGTTGGGCTGGTCGTGGCGCAGGCGGAGCCCCGTCGACGTACCGAGATAGCTCGACACGAGTTCGTGGTTCGCGAAGCCGTACAGCTCGCGTCCGCCCGCGCGGGCCCTGGCGAAGGCCTCGCCGAGCGCGGGCGCGAAGTCGGCGAAGACCGCGGAGGACGTCTCGGCGGGCGCGTCCCTGAAGTGCGCGGACTCGTTGGCGCCGGCGGCCCCGACGACCAGCGGCTGCGCGTCCTCGGCGGGCCCGGCCCCGCGCGCGGCATGCTCGGCGGCCCGGACGAGCGGCTCCAGCTCGTCCGTGGTCACGGCCGAGCGCGAGACGACTCCGGAGGCGGTGCCCTCCTTGCCGTCGACGGTCGCGATGACGGTGAGGGTGCGGCCGCGGGTGACGCCGTTGGTGGTCAGGGCGTTGCCCGCCCAGCGCAGATTGGCGGTCGACTCCTCGTCGGCGATGACGACGCAGCCGTCGGCGGAGGAGAGTTCGAGGGCGCGCTCGACGATCTCGTGCGGCTTGTTCGTACGAGAGCTCATCGACCCGCCTCCTGCGTGGTGTTCAGAATGTTCACGCCCCGGAACAGGGCGGACGGGCAGCCGTGCGAGACCGCGGCGACCTGGCCCGGCTGGGCCTTGCCGCAGTTGAAGGCGCCACCGAGTACGTACGTCTGCGGACCGCCGACCGCCGCCATCGACCCCCAGAAGTCGGTGGTCGTCGCCTGGTACGCGACATCGCGGAGCTGTCCGGTGATGCGGCCGTTCTCGATGCGGTAGAAGCGCTGTCCGGTGAACTGGAAGTTGTACCTCTGCATGTCGATGGACCACGACCGGTCGCCGACGACATAGATCCCGCGGTCGACGCCGCCGATCAGATCCTCCGTCGAGAGCCCGCCCGGATCGGGCTGGAGCGACACGTTCGCCATCCGCTGCACCGGCACATGGCCGGGGGAGTCCGCGTAGGCGCAGCCGTTGGAGCGCTCGAAGCCGGTGAGTCTCGCGATGCGCCGGTCCAGCTGGTAGCCGACCAGCGTGCCGTCCTTGACCAGGTCCCAGGACTGCGCGGCCACGCCCTCGTCGTCGTACCCGATGGTCGCGAGACCGTGTTCGGCGGTCCTGTCGCCCGTCACGTTCATCAGCGAGGAGCCGTAGGCGAGCTTGCCGAGCTGGTCGAAGGTGGCGAAGGAGGTGCCCGCGTACGCCGCCTCGTAGCCGAGCGCGCGGTCCAGCTCGGTGGCGTGGCCGATGGACTCGTGGATCGTCAGCCAGAGGTTCGAGGGGTCGACGACCAGGTCGTACGAGCCTGCCTCGACGCTCGGGGCCCGCATCTTCTCGGCCAACTGTTCCGGGATGCGCTCCAGTTCGGCGCCCCAGTCCCAGCCCGTCCCTGTCAGATACTCCCAGCCGCGGCCGACCGGCGGCGCGATGGTCCGCATCGAGTCGAACTCGCCGCTGCTGTCGTCCACCGCGACGGCGGTGAGCTGCGGGTGCAGGCGGACCCGCTGCTGCGTCGTCACCGTCCCCGCCGTGTCCGCGTAGAACTTGTTCTCGTGGACGGTGAGCAGCGAGGCGTCGACGTGCGAGACCCCGTCGGCGGCAAGGAGACGGGAGCTCCACTCGGCGAGCAGCCCGCTCTTCTCCTCGTCCGGCACGGAGAACGGGTCGATCTCGTACGAGGAGATCCAGGTCTGGTCCGCGTGCACGGGCTCGGCGGCCAGCTCCACCCGCTCGTCGGACCCCGCAGCCTTGATGACCTGCGCCGACAGCTTCGCCATCGCCACGGCCTGGGACGCGACCTTCGCCGCCGCGTCCATCGTCAGGTCCACGCCGGAGGCGAAGCCCCAGGTCCCGCCGTGCACCACCCGCACCGCGTACCCCAGGTCAGTGGTGTCCGACGAACCGGACGGCTTGGCGTCCCGCAGCCGCCAGGACGCGCTGCGCACCCGCTCGAAGCGGAAGTCCGCGTGATCCGCGCCGAGGGCGCGTGCGCGGGCAAGGGCGGCGTCCGCCAGAGCCCGCAGCGGCAGCGCCGTGAAGGCCGCGTCGATGGAATGAGGCACGGAATGTCTCCCTGCTGTCGGCACCGGTCAGGTCAGAATCATGTCGCGCGCGAGGGCCCATGGGCCACAGTTTTCTGTAGGGACCCGACAGTGACTCCGGTGAGCCACTGTCGGTCACCGATTCTCCGTATGGAGCACCGTACCGATAGGTTCTCGAAGTACCAGACCGCTATCGAAAGGGTGATCCGTTGAGCCGCTCGGTTCTCGTCACCGGAGGAAACCGGGGCATCGGCCTCGCCATCGCCCGCGTCTTCGCCGACGCCGGCGACAAGGTCGCGATCACCTACCGCTCGGGTGAGCCGCCCCAGACCCTCACGGAGCTCGGCGTCCTCGCCGTCAAGTGCGACATCACTGACGCCGAGCAGGTGGAGCAGGCCTACAAGGAGATCGAGGAGAAGCACGGCCCGGTGGAGATCCTGGTGGCGAACGCCGGGATCACCAAGGACCAGCTCCTCATGCGCATGTCCGAGGAGGACTTCACGTCCGTCCTCGACACCAACCTCACCGGCACCTTCCGTGTCGTGAAGCGAGCCAACCGCGGCATGCTGCGCGCCAAGAAGGGCCGCGTCGTGCTGATCTCCTCCGTCGTCGGCCTGATGGGCGGTCCGGGGCAGGCGAACTACGCCGCCTCCAAGGCCGGTCTGGTCGGCTTCGCGCGCTCGCTGGCCCGTGAGCTCGGTTCGCGCAACCTCACTTTCAACGTCGTGGCGCCCGGCTTCGTCGACACCGACATGACCAAGGCCCTGACGGACGAGCAGCGGTCGAACATCATGGCGCAGGTGCCGCTCGGCCGTTACGCGCAGCCCGAGGAGATCGCCGCCGCGGTGAAGTTCCTCGCCTCGGACGACGCCTCGTACATCACTGGAGCCGTCATCCCCGTTGACGGCGGATTGGGCATGGGTCACTGATCACCATGAGCGGAATTCTCGACGGCAAGAAGATCCTGATCACGGGCGTCCTGATGGAGTCCTCCATCGCGTTCCACGCGGCCAAGATCGCGCAGGAGCAGGGCGCCGAGGTCATCCTGACGGCCTTCCCGCGCCCCACGCTCACCGAGCGCATCGCCAAGAAGCTGCCCAAGCCGGCCAAGGTCATCGAGCTCGACGTGACCAACCAGGAGCACCTGGACCGCCTGGAGGGCGTCGTCCGCGAGGAGCTCGGCAGCCTGGACGGCGTCGTCCACTCCATCGGCTTCGCCCCGCAGGACGCGCTCGGCGGCAACTTCCTGAATACGCCCTTCGAGTCGGTCTCCACGGCCATGCACGTCTCGGCGTTCTCCCTGAAGTCGCTCGCCATGGCCTGCCGCCCGCTGATGAACGACGGCGCCTCGATCGTCGGCCTCACCTTCGACGCGCAGTTCGCCTGGCCGCAGTACGACTGGATGGGCCCGGCCAAGGCCGCCCTGGAGGCCACCTCGCGCTACCTCGGGCGTGACCTCGGCAAGGACAACATCCGCTGCAACCTCATCTCGGCGGGCCCGATCGGCTCGATGGCCGCGAAGTCCATCCCGGGCTTCGGCGAGCTGGCCGAGGTGTGGAACACCCGCTCCCCGCTGGCGTGGGACATGGCCGACCCGGAGCCCGCGGGCCGCGGCATCGTCGCGCTGCTCTCGGACTTCTTCCCGAAGACCACGGGCGAGATCGTCCACGTCGACGGCGGCGTGCACATGATGGGTGCCTGACCGGCTCTTCTGTACGTCGTGGACGCCCCGTCCCCCGCATCGCGCGGGAGGCGGGGCGTCCCCCGTTCGGCCCACCGGCCGGGCGGCGACGGTGCCGAGCCGCACACCCTGAGGTGTGCGCCTGTCACCTCCCGCGGTGCTCGCCGCCCTCAGCCTGCTGCTCGCCCTTCCGAACGGCGCCGAACCCCGGCCGTTCGGCTCGGAGTGCCGCACCTCCGTCGACGGTTCGAACGCCGTCGCGTACTGCCACAACCCGTACCCGGAGACCGACCGGATCCGGCTGCACGTGGAGTGCGACCGGTGGTGGGACATCGACAGCGACGGCGAACTCGCCGAGGCGGGGCCCGCCGAGACGGTACGGCTGACCGGCCGGTGCTGGAAGGAGATCAGGTCGGTCTGGGTCAGCCATCAGAGATGAGGCTCAGGCGCGGTCGCGGCGCTGCTCCAGGCGCTCGGGGCGGCACAGGAAGGGATAGCCGGCCGCCTCCTTCGCCGCCGCCTCCTCGTCGCCCTCGCGGATCGCGTCGACGAGCCGGGCATGGTCCATGTGGCTCTCCGGAGTCAGCTCCTCGCCCACGTCCTCGCGCAGCCAGTCCCGCAGCACCTCGCCGAGGTCCGCGTACATCGCCATCATCACGTCGTTGTGCGACGCGGCCACGACCGCCAGGTGGAAAGTGGCGTCGGCCGTCACGAAGGCCTCCGCCTCACCGGACGCCCAGGCCTCCTCACGGCGCTTCAGGAGGGCGTCCAGCTGCTTCAGGTCGCGTTCCGTGCGCCGCCGCGCCGCCAGCTTCGCCGCGCTCGACTCCAGGGTGCTGCGCAGCTCCGCGATGTGCCGGGGCTCCGCGTCGGCGAACCTGCGCTGCATGACGCCCGCGAGTTCACTCGTCGCGACCACATAGGTGCCCGAGCCCTGCCGGATGTCGAGCAGGCCGTTGTGCGCGAGGGCGCGAACGGCCTCCCGGACCGTGTTGCGGGCCACGCCCAGCTGCTCGACCAGCTCGGGCTCGGTGGGGATGCGGGAGCCCACCGGCCACTCTCCCGAGGAGATCTGACTGCGCAGCTCGGCGATGACCTGCTCGGAGAGCGCTGAGCGGCGAGGGGTGGTCAGCGGCATGACGTTCCTTCGTACGCGGGATGACGGATGGGCCGGGGCCTGACATTACGGGTGCTGTGACGGAATCGATTGGACAGCCAATCATCCCATGATTCTATGATGGCCCCATGGCTAGTGAGGAATCCAGGACGATGACGGCCGCGCCGACCCCGGCACGGACACCGACGCACACCGACGCGGCGGACGGCACCACGGGCGGTGCCGCGGCGAAACAGCCCCCCACGCGCGCGTGGGCGACGACTTTCGTCACCGTCGGCATCATCCTGGCCGCCCTCAACCTGCGCCCGGCCATCACCAGCCTCGGCGCCCTCCTCGAAGAGGTCCGCGTGGGGCTCGGCATGAGCGGCTCGCTCGCCGGACTGCTCACCTCCGTGCCGCCGCTCTGCTTCGCGATCTTCGGGGTCATGGCCCCGCGGTTCGCCCGCCGCTTCGGTCCCAGCGCGGTGGTGTGCGCGGGCATGGCCGCGATCGCCGCGGGCCTGGTGATCCGCCCCTTCCTGGGCGGCACCGCCGGCTTCCTCGCGGCGACCGCGTTCGCCCTCATGGGCATCGCGGTCAGCAACGTCCTGATGCCGGTCATCGTCAAGCGCTGGTTCCCCGAGAAGGTCGGCTCGATGACCGGCCTGTACTCGATGGCGCTGGCCCTCGGCACCTCGACCGCCGCCGCCGTCACGGTGCCCATGACCGACGCGCTGGGCGGCAGTTGGCGCACCGGCCTCGCCGTGTGGGCGGTGCTCGCGGTCGTCGCCGTCGTGCCGTGGCTGCCGCTGGTGCGCGACCGGGGCGCGTCCTCCGAGCAGGTCCCGGCCGCCGTGCAGCGCGAGGACGCGGAGCTCCGCATCACCCGCAGCCGTACGGCATGGGCGCTCGCCTGCTTCTTCGGGCTCCAGGCCACCGCCGCGTACATCACGATGGGCTGGATGCCGCAGATCTTCCGTGACGCGGGCGTTCCCGCGGGGGAGGCGGGCGTGCTCCTCGCCGTCACCATGGCGATGGGCGTCCCGCTGGCCTTCGTCATCCCGAGGGTCGCCACGCGGCTGCCCAACCAGGGTCCCGTGGTGGTCGTCCTCGGCGTGTGCGGTCTCGCCGGGTACGCCGGTCTCTACCTCGCCCCGGCGGGCGGTGCCTGGGTCTGGGCGCTGCTGCTCGGCGTCTCCAACTGCTCCTTCCCGCTGGCCCTGACGATGGTCGGCATGCGGGCCAAGAGCAGCGCGGGCGTCGCCAAGCTCTCCGCCTTCGCGCAGAGCACGGGCTATCTCATCTCCATCCCGGGACCGCTCCTGGTGGGCGTCCTCTACCAGCACAGCGGCGGCTGGGAGCTGCCGATCGTGCTCATGGCCGCCCTGATGGTGCCGCAGATCGTGGTGGGCGTCCTGGCGGGCCGCAACCGCACGATCGAGGACGAGGTCGCAGCGGCGGCCTGACCCCGGACGCTGCGCCCCGGTCGCGGCGCCCCGGACCGCTCCGTACGCCGTCGGCCGACCCCGGCGGCGTACGGCCGGACAAAGGGTGCGAGACTGTCGCCATGCCAGTGCTTGACCCGAACCCCCAGAACGGCCAGAAGAAGTTCCTCTTCGTGCTCGGCGCGATGCTGGCCATCACCGTGATCATCGGGATCGTCGCCTCCGTCGCCTCGCCGTGAACTGCCCCCGGCGGGGCGGATGGTGGGGTTAGCACCACCATCCCCTAGGGGGCCAGTATCAGGGTCAAGTGGGTGGATCACCGGATGTGCTGAGGGTCGCTGAGTCCGTACCTTCGAGTTGTGGCCGCGAAGACGCGGCGCGGAGCACTCGAAGACCACGGAGGCGGCATGTCGGCCCGATCGCACACCCGGCGCGACCTGGAAGCCCCCAAGGACTCCGCGAGCGTCGAGATCCAGCTCCCCTGGTGGGCCATCGCCCTCCCGGCCATAGCCTTCGCGGCCCTGCTCCTGCTGATCCTCAACCCGGCGGACGCGCACGCCGCGAGCGGTGAGCCCATGGTGACCCACCTCCTCGAGCGCATCCAGGAGACGGTCTTCGGTTCGGCCCCGTGACCGGCTCCCGGCGGACGCAGTCACCCTTGCCGGGGGAGCGCGTCAACTCCCTGCGCCCGGCCGCGCGTTTCATGCGAAGCTGGGACGCATGAGCGTCGCAGAACCCCGCAGGATTGTCCTTTTCCGGCATGCCAAGGCCGATTGGCCGGACGTCGACGACCACGAGCGTCCGCTCGCGGAGCGCGGTCGCAAGGACGCGCCCGTCGCCGGACGCAAGCTCGCCGACAGCGGCATCGCCTTCGATCTGGCCCTCTGCTCGACCGCCGCCAGGACCCGCGAGACATGGAAGCTCGCCGTCTCTGAGCTGCCCCAGCGGCCGCGGACCGTCTACGAGGATCGGCTCTACGAAGCCTCTCCGGGTGAGCTGATCGCCGTACTGAACGAAACCCCGGACGACGTGCGGGACGTGATCCTGATCGGCCACAACCCCGGAGTCCAGGGCCTGGCCGACATCCTCGCGGGTGAGGACGAGGGTGACGCCCAGGCGCGGATGCGCCGCCGCGGCTTCCCGACCTCCGCCTTCGCCGTCCTGACGTACACGGGATCGTGGAAGGCCCTGGAGCCGGGCGTCGGCACCCTCGTCGACTACTGGACACCTTCCGACTGACCCACACCTTCCGTACGACGAAGGGGCCCGGTACCGCGGTGGTACGGGCCCCTTCGTCCTTCGTCCTGCATTCGGCGGTGGTCGTGCCGATACCGCCGGACGGTCAGTCGGCGTGCGTGTCCGCCGCCTCGACCTCTTCGCGGGTGATGCCGAGGAGGTAGAGCACGGTGTCCAGGAAGGGCACGTTCACCGCGGTGTGCGCGGCCTCGCGGACGACGGGCTTGGCGTTGAACGCGACGCCGAGACCGGCCGCGTTCAGCATGTCGAGGTCGTTGGCGCCGTCGCCGATCGCGACGGTCTGCTCCTGCGGGACCCCGGCCTCCGCGGCGAACCGGCGAAGCAGCCGGGCCTTGCCCGCGCGGTCGACGATCTCGCCGGTCACCTTGCCGGTGAGCTTTCCGTCGACGATCTCCAGGGTGTTGGCCTGGGCGAAGTCGAGGCCGAGACGTTCCTTCAGGTCGTCCGTGACCTGGGTGAACCCGCCGGACACGACGCCCACTTGGTAGCCGAGGCGCTTCAGCGTACGGATGAGGGTGCGGGCGCCGGGGGTGAGCCGGACCTCGGAGCGGACCTTGTCGACGACCGAGGCGTCCAGGCCCGCGAGGAGCGCGACGCGGGCGTGCAGCGACTGCTCGAAGTCCAGCTCGCCGCGCATCGCGGCGGCCGTCACCTCGGCGACCTCGTCCTCGCAGCCGGCGTGCGCGGCGAAGAGTTCGATGACCTCGTCCTGGATGAGCGTCGAGTCGACGTCCATCACGACCAGACGCTGGGCCCGGCGGTGCAGGCCCGCCGACACGACCGCGACGTCCACGCCGAGCCGCGCGGCCTCTATGGCGAGGGCCGTGCGCAGCGGCTCGGTCTCGGTGCCGGAGACGGCGAACTCCACCGCCGTGACGGGGTACTTGGCGAGCCGGAAGATACGGTCGATGTTGCCGCCGACGGCCGTGATGCTGGCGGCGATCGCGGCGGTGGACTCCGCAGTGAGCGGGTGTCCGAGGACGGTCACATGGGAACGGCCGAGGCCGCGGGGGCGGTTGTCGCCGATGCCGGAGATGATCTCCGCCTGCATCTTGAGCGACTCGGCCCAGCTGTGCACGGTGGCCCGCAGGTCGCCCTCCATGCCGGCCGGCGGCTCGGTCACGAGCGCGCACAGCACGATGCGGCCACGGGTGACGACCTGCTCGATGTCGACGACGTCGACGGAGTAGGCGGCGAGAGTGTCGAAGAGGCCGGCGGTGAGGCCGGGACGGTCCTTGCCGAAGATCTTGACGAGGAGCGTCGGGGTGTCGGCGAGGGGGGTCTCTGGGGGCTGCGAAGCGCTCATGGTGATCCCCACCGTATCCGCAGTCCGCGGCGGCCCGCGGGGGTGGTCCGCGTGCCGGACACGTGGCACCTCGCCGGTGGGGCGCGGGTCCTCGTCTGCAGGCCCGGCAGCGCAGGGCGCGCCGGTCCACTCGACCATCCGTCCCCGTTGTGGTCAGGCGTTCCGCACGGCGGAACGGGTGGGCACGACCCCCGGTGCCGGGTTGCCGGCAGAGCGGCGTTCGCTACCGCCCCCGGCGGGGGCCCCGCGGCCCCGTCCCCGGCGAAGGCGGCGGTGGGGGAGGCGGCGGAGGCGGCGGCCAGTCCCCGTTGCCGGAGGAGCGCGGCTTCGGCCCGGGGGAAGGGGGAGGACCAATCGGCCCCACCACCGTCGGCGCGCCGGACACATCCTTCGGCGGCCGCAGGTACGGATTCGTGTCCGGGTTGGCCGGACGGTACGGCTCGCTCGGCCTGTACGGACCGGAAGTCCCCACCTCAGAAGGGGCCGGCGCCTCAGCAGCCACCCCCGCCCCGCGTGCCAGCGGCGCGACCCGCTCCCCCGCAGCCCCACTGGCCACGGCGAGCAACGCACCGACAGCCCCGGCCCCAGCCCCCCACACCGCCCCGAGCACCAAGGCCATCCCCAGCTGCCCGTGCAGCTCGATTCCCGCCCCGAACGCGTCGAACCCCAGCACCGAGAGCGACGCGTCGGCGGAGACCCCCGTCAGCCACACCATCAGCACGAGCGCCACCGCCGTCACGGCCCCCAGCCGCACCGCACACCGCCCGGCGAACCCCACAACGCCCACTTCACCGCGCACATAGGGCGACCGCACCGCGGCAAGCACCCCCGCGAACAGCATCATCAGCGCCGCGGCGACCCCGAGGAGCCAGACCCGCCCGTCAAGCTCGGCAAGCCGCCCCAGCGTCACCGACTCGTTCCCCGAGCCGCCCGCCAGAAGGTCGTCCAGCGGATCCGGAAGCAGCTTCCCCAGCTGCCCCGTCGCCTCGCCGTCCCACGGCACGAAGAGCCCGATGGGCAGACCGAGCCACACCCCGTTCGGCGCCCCCAGCAGCGCGGCCCCCGCGATCAGCTTGGGGTTGTCGTCGCCGATCATCGCGTACAACGCGGCCGCGAGCCCCGCCGCGACCGCCATCAGCACCACCCCGACCAGCGCGGACACCGCGGGCCGCACGGCACGGTGCACGAAGGACAAGGACCCCGGCAGCGGCGTACGCCGTGAGGCCAGCAGCGCGATCAGCAGGACGCCGACCACCCACACCGCACCCCCGAACAGCGTCGGCCCCGTGTCCACGGTGAAGCCGACCGCCGCCTTCGCCTGCGCGAGATCGCCGAGCCGGTCCGGCAGCAGACCGCCGATGTCACCGAGCCCGTCCGGCAACTTGTCCGTGATGTCGTCCGGGAGTTGGTCGATGCCCTCGTCGATCCCCTTGTCGATGCCCAGCTGATCGCCGTCGATCGTGATGATGTCGTGACCCGCCCAGGCGAGACCCGCGAGCATCGCCAGGAAGAGGGCCACCACCGCTCCCGCACGCGCCGCCAGTTCGGCGGCGGTGATCGTGGCCCCGGCCCCGCGCAGGGAACGCAAGAAGAAGTACGACAGCAGGAGCGCCCCCGCGAGCCCGACGCCCAGTGGCGCGATGTCGATCGCGGTCGTCGCCTCGGCGCCTTCGAGGCCGAACGCCGATACGTCGCCGGACGGGGTGACCGAACCGCCCGCGCCGAGCGCCACCACCGCGGCGGTCATCGGTCCGAGCGAGCCGACCGCGTCCGCGCCGAGCAGATGCAGCCCCAGCGCCGCCGTGCCGGCCATCCCGACCAGGGCCCAGCTCACCGCGGCGATCGCGGAGAGCAGCACGTCGCCCCAGCGCACGCCGCGGACCTCGACCCCTTTGCCGCCGGTCTCCATCACGCCCCCCGACTTGCCGGCCCCCGCACAGCATGGCCCCGTTCGTGCGAGATGTGCGCAATGCGCATGATCCGTATGCACTGATGGGTGGTTACTACTCTCCGGGTGGATTTCTGCCCCGTCAACGGGGCAACCTCAGAGGCCCGTACGCAGTCTTCACAAGGCCCGACTTTCGGTCAGAGGCCTCCGCCTGAAATAGTTCCTCCCGATGTTCGACATCCCTAGACTCCCCATCGATGGGGGCTAGCTCGGGGGACAACTCAGTGGGGCTGGAGTGCCGGAACTCGTACTGGAATTGAATGGCAGGACCTGGACGCTCGATCCGTCCAGGTCGTACACCCTCGGACGTGATCCGCAGGGAGATCTCGCGCTTGATGACGCCAGGGTGTCCTGGCGGCACGCGACGATCAGCTGGAGCGGCCGTAGTTGGGTCATTGAGGACCACGGCAGCACCAATGGCACCTTTGTGCAGGGCCAGCGGATCCACCAGATGGAAATCGGTCCCGGTTCGGCGGTGAACCTCGGCAACGCGACCGACGGTCCGCGGCTCAACGTGTCCGGGAGCGTCGCGGGCGACGCCGCCGTGTCGGCACCGCAGCAGGCGGCCCAGCAGGCCCCGGCCCAGCAGGCGCCTCCGCAGCAGGAGGCTCCCGGCTGGGCGGCCCAGCAGCAGGCCCAGCAGCAGGCCCCGCAGTACCAGGCACAGCAGCAGATGCCCCAGCAGCAGGGCTGGCAGCAGCAGCCCCAGCAGCCGCAGGTCCCGCAGCAGCAGGGCCCCGGCGCGGGTTCCGGTGGCGCCGCGGGGGCACCGCCGGTCTACGGGGACCGCAGCCCGACGACGTTCCACCAGTTCTCGCTCGGCCGCAAGATGCGCATCGGTCGTGCCCTGGAGAACGAGCTGGTCGTCTCCGACCTGCAGGTCTCGCGGCACCACGCCGAGTTCACGGCCACTCCGGACGGCCGCTTCCAGATCCACGATCTCGGCTCGCACAACGGCACGTACGTCAACGGCCAGCCGGTCGCGAAGTCGGGCTCGGCCCTCATCGGCCCGAACGACATCGTCAGCGTCGGTCACTCGACCTTCCGCCTCGTCGGCGACCGCCTCGAGGAGTTTGTCGACACCGGCGAGGTCTCCTTCTCCGCCCGCCACCTGACGGTGACGGTCGACGGAGGCAAGCAGATCCTCAAGGACGTCTCCTTCGGCGTCCCGGAGAAGTCGCTCATCGCGGTCATCGGCCCCTCGGGCTCCGGCAAGTCCACCCTGCTCAAGGCGCTCACCGGCTACCGGCCCGCCAACCAGGGTGACGTCCTCTACGACAACCGGAACCTCTACAAGCAGTTCGCCGAGCTGCGCCAGCGCATCGGTCTGGTCCCGCAGGACGACATCCTGCACAAGGAGCTGACCGTCAAGAAGGCCCTCAAGTACGCGGCCAAGCTCCGCTTCCCCGGTGACACCGCGGAGGCCGAGCGCGAGGCCCGTATCGACGAGGTCCTTCGTGAGCTCAAGCTGGACATCCACAAGGAGAAGAAGGTCACCTCCCTCTCCGGTGGCCAGCGCAAGCGTGTCTCCGTGGCCCTGGAGCTGCTGACCAAGCCGTCGCTGATCTTCCTGGACGAGCCGACCTCCGGCCTCGACCCGGGCATGGACCGCGACGTCATGCAGCTCCTGCGCGGCCTCGCCGACGACGGCCGTACGGTCCTCGTCGTCACGCACTCGGTCGCCGAGCTGGCGATCTGCGACAAGCTCCTGGTGATGGCGCCGGGCGGTTCGGTGGCGTACTTCGGTCCGCCCGAGGAGGCCCTGAACTTCTTCGGCTACAGCACCTGGGCCGACGTCTTCTCCGCCTTCGAGAACTACCGCGACTACGACTGGGCGGGCCGCTGGAAGGGCTCGCAGCACTACCAGATGTACGCCGCGGACATCGACGCCGTCGCCGCGCAGTCCGTACAGATGCCGCCGCCGCAGGCGGTCCGGCCGCCCAAGCCGCAGGGCTGGGGCTCCCAGCTGTGGACCCTGATCCGCCGCTACACCTCGGTGATCGCCTCCGACAAGGGCTTCCTTGGCCTGATGGTGATCCTGCCCGCGGTCCTCGGCATCGTCAGTGTCGTCATTCCGGCCGACTTCGGGCTCGGCCCGCCCAAGCCGCCGTCGAAGTTCAACGGCGACGCGGGCACGATCATGCTGATCCTCGCGGTCGGCATGTGCTTCTCGGGCGCGGCCAACTCCGTACGTGAGCTGATCAAGGAACGGGTCATCTACGAACGGGAACGGGCCACCGGCCTGTCCCGCTCGGCGTACCTGATGTCCAAGGTCATCGTGCTCGGCGTGATCACGGCCTTCCAGGGCGTCATCATCTGCGGCATCGGCTTCGCGACGCGCGACATGCCGGAAGAGGGCCTGATCATGCCCCCGGCCGTCGAGATCTGCCTGGTCATCATCGCCCTGGGCTTCACCTCGATGATGTTCGGTCTGGTCATCTCCTCGCTGGTGAAGACCGCCGAGAAGACCATGCCGCTCCTGGTGATGTTCGCGATCGTCCAGGTCGTCTTCACCGGCGTGCTCTTCCAGGTCTACGGCTCGCCGGGCCTTGAGCAGTTCGCCTGGCTGATGCCGTCGCGCTGGGCCATCGCCGGTGCGGGCTCCACGCTGGACCTCGCGCACCTGATGCCGCCGTGGGACCCGAAGAACCCCACGGATCTCGACCCGCTGTGGGAGCACTCGGCCGGGCAGTGGGGTCTGAACATCACGATCCTGCTCCTGATCGGCATCGCCTGCGGCTTCGCGGTCGCGCGACTGCTGCGCCGCCACGAGCCGGAGGTCATGCGCAAGTGACCCCGTGACTCCCGGGCATCGTGTGACTCCCGGGACATACGGAGAAGGGCGGCACCCCCTGGGGGGTGCCGCCCTTCGGCGTCCGTGGGCCTCGCCTTCGCGGCTGAAGAGGTCCGTTGATCAGGCGATCAAGGCTCAGTAGGCGCCGTTCACGTTGTCCATCGAGCCGTACTTGTCGGCCGCGTAGTTGGCCGCGGCCGTGATGTTGGCGACCGGGTCGTAGATGTTCGTGGACGTGCCCTCGACGTGGTACGCGTTGAACGTCGGCTGGATGACCTGGAGCAGGCCGATCGACGGGGTGCCGTTGATGGCGTTGATGTCCCAGCCGTTGACGGCGTTCGGGTTGCCCGTGGACTCACGCATGATGTTGCGGTGCAGGCCCTCGTAGGAACCGGGGATGCCCTTGGACTTCATGATGTCCAGGGACTGGCGGATCCAGCCGTCGAGGTTGTTCGCGTAGACCGGCTTGCGCGCGGCGGCACGGCTCGCGGCCTCCTTGGCCTTGCGCTCGTCCTCGGCCTTCTTCTTGGCCGCGGCTTCCTCGGCGGCCTTCTTCTTCGCGGCGGCCTCGGCGTCGGCCTTCTTCTTGGCCTCGACGGCGTCCTTGGCCTGCTTGTCGGCGGCGGTGTGCTGCTTGATGACACCGGCCTCGACGGCCTGCTGGGCGTCGACGTTCTGCTTGAAGGCCACCGGGGCGGCCTCGACGTTCTGGGTTCCGGCGTCGGCGCTGCCCGGCACGAGGGAGAAGGCGAGGGCGGCGGCGCCGAGCGTGGCGACACCGGCGATCGAGAACTTCTGGGTCTTGGTCAGAGCGGTACGACTATGACCAGGGGTGCTGTGCTTGGGCATGACAGATGGACCTCTTCAAATCGCGGAGGTCGCTCTGGTCCGGTCGGGGACATTGCTTCTCCGGCACAAACGCCGCGGTGCGAGACCGCGGCGCCGAGCGACGGGAGCAATTCTTAGCGGCAGCAAAATTCTGTGGCAAAGCAGTGACATACGATGCCGGGTAGTGGATCAGGGGGTGCGCCGAGGGCGTCGGCGGCCACGCACCCCCTGCGGGTAAAGGGCTTCCTTATCCACTAGGGACCTTCGTACGTGATGTGGGTCCTATGCGCGGCCTCACATCGAGCACGTAACACCCTCACCAAAAGTTGCCGCAGCAACTCTCAGCGTGAGGGGTCTCCTCCGGGAGTATGAGGTGGACGTCGCCGAACTCGTGCCAGAGGTAGCGACGCCGTACCGCCTCCGCGTATCCGCGGTCCACGGCGGCCCGGCCCGCGATGGCCTCCAGCATCAGCAGATGCGAGGCCTCCGGCTCGTGCAGCCCGGTCAGCAGCCCGTCCACCACGCGTACGCCCCGCTCCGGTGTCACCACCAGCTCCGTACGCCCCTCGGCCGCCCGGACCACCCCGTCCGTGCCCGTCGCCGACTCGACGGCACGCACCGCCGTCGTACCGACAGCGATGACCCGGCCGCCGCCCGCCCGTGCCGCGTTGATCAGCCGCGCCGACGTCTGCGGCACCGCGAAGCGCTCGGGGTACGGCGGCTCGTGCGCCTCGGGCGAGGCGACCCCCGTGTGCAGGGTGACCGGCGCGAACTGCACACCCCGGCTGACCAGGCGGGCCACCAGGCGCGCGGTGAAGGGCCGCGCGGCGCTCGGCATCTCCGCGCTGCCGTCACCGTCGTCCGACGGCAGCGCGAACACCGTCTGATAGACGGAGAGCGGCTGGTCCCGCTCCGTATAGGAGTAACGGATGGGGCGCCCGTGGCGACGCAGCAGCTCGGGGACGTCCAGGTCCGTGCCTCCGGAGACCCGCGCCCACCACAGCCGCCCGTTCCCCTCCCGCAGCGGCTCCTCCTGTACGAGTCGTACGTCTCCGGAGAGCCGCACGACTGAATCCGCGGGCCCGCCCGCACGCGCGCGCGTGGTGCCCCTTCCATCGGGATCCCGCAACTCGACGGCCCAGCGGCCGTCCTCGCCCCGCGTCGAGAAATGCACCACCACGCGTGCGTGCCCGAGCGTTCCGTCGACGGCGGCGGGCAGCGTCTGAGAGGTGTTGACGATCAGCAGGTCCCCGGCCCGCAGCAGCGCGGGCAGCCCGGCGAACGCGTGGTGCGAGACCTGCGCCCCGTGCGACACCAGCAACCGCACCGCGTCCCTGCCGAGCCCCCGGCCGCGCTGCTCGGCCGGCAGCCGAGCCGCCAGCTCATCGGGCACCCGCACCGCGAGCGTCATCGCACGTCCCGCGGGGTCAGCAGGGCGGGAGCGGCGTACCGGCCGCTCGCGGGGCGCTCGTCGAGCAGCCGCAGGAAGGCGGGCACCACCGTCGCGGGCGGCGGCCGCTCCGAGTCGTCGTCCAGCGGGACGGCCGCCCGATACAGGTCCGTCCGCATGTCCCCGGGGTCGACGGCCCACACCCGGAGCCCCGGCTCCTCCACGGCGAGCACCGCGGAGAGGTGGTCGAGTGCGGCCTTGGAGGCGCCATAGCCGCCCCACGTCTCGTACGCCTCCGCGGCCGCGTCGGAACTGACGTTCAGGACGGCCCCCGCCTCCGAGGCGCGCAGCAAGGGCAGCGCTTCCTGGGTGAGCCCCAGGGCCGCCACCACATTGGTCTCCAGGGCCTGCCGAAGACCGTCGAGGGTCAGCTCCGCCAGGCGTACGAGCGGTTCCGCACCCAGCGCCGACGCGTTGTTCACCAGCAGATCCAGACCGCCGAGACCGCGTGCGGCGGCAACCAGGGCGGTCCGGTGCCCGGCGTCGGCGACATCTCCCGCGACGGCCTGCACGCGCGCGCCGTGCTGCGCGAGGCCCCGCGCGGACTCTTCGAGCACTGCCGCCGTTCTGGCGTCCAGGACCAGATCCCAGCCCCGCTCCGCCAGCGCCGCGCCCAGCGCACGCCCCAGCCCCTTCGAAGCCCCCGTGATGATCGCTACCGGCATGACGTCCGTCCCCTCGGGTCGCGCGGGCAACCGCTTCTCCAGCGGATGACCCCACCGTAGGAACGGCCGGGCCCCGGACGCCTCGGGCGCGGGCCCGGCCGGCGCAGGGTCCTTCGGCCTACGCCCACGGCCCTAGGCGGCGGCCACCACAGGTCGGATACGCGCTGTCACACCCCGCCGGTACCGTGAGGTCATGAGTCAAGGCCCCAGGTCCGGTCTGAACGCGGTGAGTGCCGCGCTTCTCGCCATGAGCAGGCAGTTGGAGGTGCGCGACGTCCTCAAGACGATCGTCGCCTCGGCCCGCGAGCTGCTCGACGCCGAGTACGCCGCGCTGGGCGTCCCCGACGACCACGGAGGATTCGCCCAGTTCGTCGTCGACGGCGTCAGCGAGGAGCAGTGGCGCGCCATCGGCCCGCTGCCCCGGCAGCACGGAATCCTGGCCTCGATGCTGCACAAGGCCGAGCCCGAGCGCCTCGCCGACGTGCGCAAGGACCCCCGCTTCGAGGGCTGGCCGTCCGCCCACCCCGACATGTCCGACTTCCTGGGCCTGCCGATCCGGTCCGGCGACGAGACGCTCGGCGCGCTCTTCCTCGCCAACAAGCAGTGCCCCAAGCCCGAGGGCGGCTGCGGTTTCACCGCGGACGACGAGGAACTCCTGTCGATCCTGGCCCAGCACGCCGCCATAGCCCTGACGAACGCACGGCTCTACGAACGAAGCCGCGAGCTGACCATCGCCGAGGAGCGCTCCCGCCTCGCCCATGAACTGCACGACGCCGTCAGCCAGAAGCTTTTCTCGCTGCGCCTGACGGCCCAGGCCGCGGCCGCCCTGGTGGACCGCGACCCGTCACGCGCCAAGGGCGAACTCCAGCAGGTGGCGGTGCTCGCGGCCGAGGCGGCGGACGAACTGCGCGCCGCCGTCGTCGAGTTGCGCCCCGCGGCCCTCGACGAGGACGGTCTGGTGGCGACGCTGCGCACGCACACACAGGTCCTGGACCGCGCGCACTCCGCCGAAGTCACCTTCGAGAGCTGCGGAGTTCGCGCCCTGCCCGCCGCCCAGGAGGAGGCCATGCTGCGGGTCGCCCAGGAGGCCCTGCACAACGCCCTGCGCCACTCCGGGGCGGAGCGCGTCTCCGTGGCACTCGAACGGCACGGGACGGGCGCGGTCCTGCGGGTCACGGACGACGGCAGCGGCTTCGACCCACGGGCGATCCGCCGTGCGGGACGGCACTTGGGCCTGGTCTCCATGCGGGACCGGGCAGGCGGGGTCGGCGGACGGCTGACCGTGGAATCGGAGCCCGGCAAGGGCACGACGATCGAGATGGAGGTTCCCGGTGGCTGACGCTGTGTCACAGAAGGCAGGGATCCGGGTGCTGCTGGTCGACGACCACCAGGTGGTCCGCCGCGGTCTGCGTACGTTCCTGGAGGTGCAGGACGACATCGAGGTCGTCGGAGAGGCGTCGGACGGCGCCGAAGGGGTCGCGCAGGCCGAGAAGTTGAAGCCGGACGTGGTCCTGATGGACGTCAAGATGCCGGGCATGGACGGCGTCGACGCACTGCGGAAGCTCCGCGAACTGGCCAACCCCGCGCGCGTGCTCATCGTCACCAGCTTCACCGAGCAGCGCACGGTCGTCCCGGCCCTGCGCGCGGGCGCCGCCGGGTATGTCTACAAGGACGTCGACCCGGACGCCCTCGCCGGCGCCATCCGCTCGGTGCACGCCGGGCATGTGCTGCTCCAGCCCGAGGTGGCGGGCGCGCTGCTCTCCCAGGAGGAGGCCAACACCGGGCAGGGGAGAGGCGGTTCGCTCACCGAACGCGAGCGCGAGGTGCTCGGGCTGATCGCCGACGGCCGCTCCAACCGGGAGATCGCCCGCGCCCTGGTCCTCTCCGAGAAGACCGTCAAGACCCACGTCTCGAACATCCTGATGAAACTGGACCTCGCCGACCGGACTCAGGCCGCCCTGTGGGCCGTGCGACATGGTGTGACCGGCTGATCCTCGCTCCGGCGCACACCTCCGGCGGTCAGAGCGGACCGTCGCGTTCCGGGCTGAGATTCATACCGTCGTGTGGATGTCCCCCATTTGGCGCATCCTGCGGGCCGCCCAGCCGTTCTCCAGTGCGTGCTGCGGCGGCTGGCCGCAGCGATCACCAGGAGGGTCCAGAAGTGAAGAACCTGAAGAAGGCCGCGGCCATCACGATGGTGGCCGGTGGCCTGGTCGCCGCCGGCGCCGGTCTCGCCTCCGCCACGGACGGTGCGCACGCGGACGGCAAGGCCGTGAAGTCCCCGGGCGTCGGCTCCGGCAACCTCGTCCAGGTCCCGGTGCACGTCCCGGTGAACGCCGTGGGCAACACCGCCACCGTCATCGGTGCCCTCAACCCGGCCTTCGCGAACGACGGCTTCAACGGCTGACGAACGCGGGTCCAGCACTGACCACCGGCCTCCCGGGCATCTCCTGGGAGGCCGGTCTGGCGTCCGAGGCGCACCCCTCAGCCCCGCTCCCGCTCCTCCACGTACGCGTTGTACGCCGCCACCTGAGCCCGCCGAGCGGTCCGCTCCACCGGCCGCAGCGCCTCTCCCCGAGCGGCCATCTCCGAGGCGCTCACCGCACCCCCGTGCCCGTTCTCGTACGCCACGGAGATCAGCAGACCGACCCGCTGGGCCAGCTCCAACACCCGTACCGCCCGCGGCGGATACCCCGGGGCGAGCGCCTCCCGCCCCCGCTCGGCCCGCGCCCGATACGCGTCCACCGCGGCCTCCGCGACCGGCCCCGAGCCCGCGACGTCGAGCCGCGAAAGCACCTCCGTCGCCTCCCGCAAGGCCTCCGCGAGCTCACGCTCGGCCTCACCGAGCGACGGCACATCGGCGGGCGGCGTCTCCCGCACGGGCAGGCAGTGCCAGACGACCTCCACATGGACGTCGCCGGCGGGCCCCGCCTCGTACACCTCGGGAACGAGCCCGTACGGCGCGCCGAACGCGACGACGGCCTCCTCCGCGTCGAGGGCCCGCGCGTTGAAGGCGGGCGGCCCGCTCAGCCCGAGCGGATGCCCCGGCGCGGGCAGCGCGACCCGCAGCCCGGTCACGCCGAGCGCGCGCAACCGCCCGAGGGCGAGCGTGAGACCGACGGGCCCCGACTCGCCGGGAAGGCCTTCGACCCGGTGCACGGCGTCGTCGCCGACCACCGCGAGCACCGCCTCATCCGGCGAGACAAGTCCGGCAAGAAGGGCATTTCCCCATGCCGCCAAGCGTCCTGAACGTGGTTCCGAGAGCATGCGTACAGCCTAAGGACCGGGCTAAGGGCAGGACCGCTCGACCGGTGGCGTAGGTTTTATCCGGGGGCCGCGTCCACCGGCGCGAGCGACGACCGAGACTGCAATGGGAGACAGCGCGCTCATGAGCGATGTACTGGAGCTGGAGGACGTATCCGTGGTCCGCGAGGGCCGGGCTCTGGTGGACCAGGTCTCCTGGTCGGTCAAGGAGGGGGAGCGCTGGGTCATCCTCGGGCCGAACGGCGCGGGCAAGACCACCCTCCTGAACGTCGCGTCGAGCTACCTCCACCCGAGCAGCGGCTCCGCCACCATCCTCGGCGAGACCCTCGGCAAGCCCGGCACGGACGTCTTCGAGCTCCGCCCCCGCATCGGCGTCGCCGGAATCGCGATGGCCGAGAAGCTGCCCAAGCGCCAGACCGTCCTGCAGACGGTGCTCACCGCGGCGTACGGCATGACGGCCGGCTGGCACGAGGACTACGAGGACGTCGACGAGCAGCGCGCCCGCGCCTTCCTCGACCGCCTCGGCATGAGCGACTACCTGGACCGCAAGTTCGGCACCCTCTCCGAGGGAGAGCGCAAGCGCACCCTGATCGCCCGCGCCCTGATGACCGACCCCGAGCTGCTGCTCCTGGACGAGCCCGCCGCGGGCCTCGACCTCGGCGGCCGCGAGGACCTCGTCCGCCGTCTCGGCCGCCTCGCCCGCGACCCGATCGCCCCCTCCATGATCATGGTCACGCACCACGTCGAGGAGATCGCCCCCGGCTTCACCCACGTCCTGATGATCCGTCAGGGCAAGGTCATGGCCGCGGGACCGCTGGAGCTCGAGCTCACCTCCCGCAATCTCTCCCTCTGCTTCGGCCTGCCCCTCGTGGTCGAGGAGCGTGGCGAGCGCTGGAGCGCCCAGGGCCTGCCGCTCGGCTGACCCCGGCGCGCGCAGCCGGCCCGCTCCGGCCGATAGATCACGTGCCCTGTCCGAGAAGGTCGCGCGGTCCTACCATGACCATGTGGACATCGACGCATGGGTGTGGTGGCTGATCGGCGCCGCCGCGCTCGGAATCCCGCTCGTACTGACCGCGATGCCGGAGTTCGGCATGCTCTCCGTTGGAGCCGTCGCGGGCGCCGTGACCGCGGGCCTCGGCGGCGACACGGTGCTTCAAGTCGTCGTCTTCGCCGCCGTATCGGTCGCGCTCATCGCGGTCGTACGCCCGGTGGCGGCCCGGCACCGCACTCAACGGCCCGAACTGGCCACGGGGGTGGAAGCCTTGAAGGGCAGGACGGCCGTGGTCCTGGAACGGGTCGACGGCTCCGGCGGACGGATCAAGCTCGGCGGCGAGATCTGGTCGGCACGCGCACTGGACAAGGACCAGAGCTACGAGGCGGGGCGCGAGGTCGACGTGGTGGAGATCGACGGAGCGACGGCCGTCGTCATGTGACGGGTGACGGCCTTCGTCGTACGAATGCGCCTGAGGGCGTGACGTGAATGCATCACAGGGCGTGCGGCCGTCTGACAGACTCGACCATCAAGATCTTCGAGGCAAGAGGGGTACGGGGAAACCACGATGGAACCAATCATCATCGTCCTGATCATTCTGGTGGTGCTGGTCTTCATCGCCCTGATCAAGACGATCCAAGTCATCCCGCAGGCGAGCGCCGCCATCGTCGAGCGCTTCGGCCGCTACACCCGGACGCTGAACGCGGGCCTGAACATCGTCGTCCCGTTCATCGACTCGATCCGCAACCGCATCGACCTCCGTGAACAGGTCGTCCCCTTCCCGCCCCAGCCGGTGATCACCCAGGACAACCTGGTGGTCAACATCGACACGGTCATCTACTACCAGGTGACCGACGCCAGGGCCGCGACGTACGAAGTCGCCAGCTACATCCAGGCGATCGAGCAGCTCACCGTCACCACCCTCCGAAACATCATCGGTGGCATGGACCTTGAGCGGACCCTGACCTCCCGCGAGGAGATCAACGCGGCGCTGCGCGGCGTCCTCGACGAGGCCACCGGCAAGTGGGGCATCCGCGTCAACCGCGTCGAGCTCAAGGCGATCGAGCCGCCGACCTCCATCCAGGACTCGATGGAGAAGCAGATGCGCGCCGACCGCGACAAGCGCGCCGCGATCCTCCAGGCCGAAGGTGTCCGGCAGTCGGAGATCCTGCGCGCCGAGGGCGAGAAGCAGTCCGCGATCCTGCGCGCCGAAGGTGAGGCCAAGGCCGCCGCGCTGCGTGCCGAGGGCGAGGCCCAGGCGATCCGTACGGTCTTCGAGTCCATCCACGCCGGCGACCCGGACCAGAAGCTCCTCTCCTACCAGTACCTCCAGATGCTCCCGAAGATCGCCGAGGGCGACGCGAACAAGCTCTGGATCGTCCCCAGCGAGATCGGCGACGCCCTCAAGGGCCTCGGCGGCGCCCTCGGCAACTTCGGCCCGCTGGGCGGCGGTTCGGGCGGCCCCGCCGCACCGGCCGCCGCCGAGCGCCGAGAGCAGCCGCGGATCGACTAGGTCGTCTCGTACGGCATGCGAAGGGGCCCGCCTCCCTCAAGGAGAGGCGGGCCCCTTCACATACGTCCTGCCGGCTCACGCGGCGGGCTGCGCAAGCCAGTCCGGCAGCGAGGCCAACTCCTCCCGCCCGAGCGTCAGCAGCATCGCGTCGGCGGGCGTCGGCTCGAACGGCTGCCGCAGCAACGGCATACCCGCCTCCTCCGGAGTACGGTCCGCCTTCCGGTGGTTGTCCGTCGCACACGAGGCGACCGTGTTCAACCACGAGTCCGCACCACCCTGCGCCCGCGGAACCACATGGTCCACGGTCGTCGCGCGCCTGCCGCAGTAAGCGCACCGGTGCCGGTCCCTGACCAGCACACCGCGCCTCGACCACGGAGCCTGTCTTCGGAACGGCACCCGTACGTACCTGCAGAGCCGGATCACTCGGGGCACCGGTATGTCGACGGCGGCCGCGCGCACACGGAGTCCGGGGTGGGCCTGCTCGACAACGGCCTTGTCCTGCAGCACCAAGACGACGGCTCGGTTGAGCGTCACCGTCGAGAGCGGCTCGAAGCTCGCGTTCAGCACCAGCGTGTCCCGCATCAACCTGCCCACCTCCCGTATGCACCGGCCCACCCCCTGGCGGGCTTGGATCAACTCTGGCCGGGCGCGCCGAGATGGACAACGCAATAAAAATGCCCGCTCCTGATCACTTCCATGACCAGGAGCGGGCAAACGTTCCGTGAACGCTCAGCTCTCGGGAAGGGCGGCGTACTCGGCGAGAACCTGCGCACGCGCGAGCGTGTGGAACCGCAGGTTGAAGCCGACGACAGCGGGAGAAGCGTCCGAATCCGGCCCCAGCTTCTCCTGATCCACCGCATAGACGGTGAACACGTAGCGGTGCGCCGGATCGCCGGGCGGCGGGGCAGCGCCCCCGAAGTCCTTCGTCCCGTAGTCGTTGCGCACCTGCACCGCGCCCTCGGGCAGCCCCTCGAACTTGCCGCTGCCCGCACCGCCCGGCAGCTCGGTCACCGACGCCGGGATGTCGAAGACGGTCCAGTGCCAGAACCCACTACCCGTAGGGGCGTCCGGGTCGAAGCAGGTCACGGCGAAGCTCTTGGTCTCCGGCGGGAACCCCTCCCACCGCAGCTGCGGCGAGGTGTTCCCTGCCGCGTAGACCTGAGCGTCCTTGAGGACCGCACCCGGCTCGAAGTCCTCGCTCACGACCGCGAACGACGGCACGGGCGGGTGGAAGTCATGGGGAAGCGGCGGCCTCTTGGGCTCGGTCACGTCGGCACCTCCTGGTTGATGGCTGGCTCTCGCTGATCCGCTCCGAGCCTAGAACCAGTTGCGCTTGCTGCCGACCTGGGACAGCCACTCGTTCAGGTAGGCCGCCCAGTCCGTGCCCTGGAAGTCGTTCAGCCCGACCTTGAACGAACGGAAGGAGTCGCTGCCCTCACTGAAGAGGCCCGGCTTCTTGTCCATCTCCAGGATGACGTCCATCTCGCGGTCGTCCGCGACGAAGCTCAACTCGACCTGGTTCAGGCCGCGGTACTGCTGCGGCGGGTAGAACTCGATCTCCTGGTAGAACGGCAGCTTCTGCCGGGTCCCGCGGATGTGGCCGCGCTCCATGTCCGCGCTCTTGAAGCGGAAGCCCAGCTGGATGAAGGCATCCAGGATCGCCTGCTGCGCCGGCAGCGGGTGCACGTTGATCGGGTCGAGGTCGCCCGAGTCCACGGCGCGCGCGATCTCCAGCTCGGTGGTCACACCGATGTTCATGCCGCGCAGCTGCTGCCCGTCGATGCTCGTGACCGGCGTCTCCCACGGGATCTCGAGCCCGAACGGCACCGCGTGCACCTGACCGGCCTGCAGCGTGAAGGCACCGCCGAGCCGCAGCTTGGTGAACTCGATGTCCTGCTTCGTCTCCTGGTCCTGGCCCTCGACCTCGACGCGCGCCTGCAGACCGACGGAAAGCCCCTCGATCTCCTGGTCCACGGAGCCGCCCTGGATCCGCACCTCACCCTGGACGACACCACCCGGTACGACGTTGACCTCGGTCAGCACCGTCTCCACCGAGGCACCGCCGGCACCCAGGCTCGCAAGCAGCTTCTTGAACCCCATGACTCTCCTCCCCAGGCACCGCCTGTGGCTCGAACACGACTTGAATCTTTGATCCCTACAAACGCGGTGGACCCACGTCCGGTTCCGCGCCCTCACCCTGGCAATACGTCCGCCCGGTGGCCACCCACCCGAACAGACCGTCTCCACTAGGCTCGGACGCCATGATCGCGGCCCCTGACCGTACGCCCCTCACCCGAGACTTCTTCGACCGCCCTGTCCTCGAGGTCGCCCCGGATCTCCTGGGCCGTCTCCTCGTACGCAACTCACCGGACGGCCCGATCGAGCTGCGCCTGACGGAGGTGGAGGCGTACGCGGGCGAGATCGATCCGGGGTCGCACGCCTATCGCGGGCCCACCGCCCGCAACAGCGTGATGTTCGGTCCGCCCGGACACGCGTACGTCTACTTCACCTACGGCATGTGGCACTGCCTCAATGTGGTGTGCGGCCCGGAAGGCATGGCGAGCGGAGTCCTGCTCCGCGCGGGGGAGATCACGACGGGCGCCGAGCTGGCCCGCAAACGTCGACTCTCGGCCCGTAACGACAAGGAACTGGCCAAAGGCCCGGCGCGCCTGGCCACAGCCCTGGACGTGGACCGCGGCCTCAACGGCACGGACCTCTGCGCGGGCCCGGCCGCCCCTCTCACCCTGCTCGCCGGCACTCCGGTCGACGCCGACCAGGTCAGGAACGGCCCGCGCACGGGAGTCGGCGGGGCCGGCGCCGTCCACCCGTGGCGCTACTGGACCCCCAACGACCCGACGGTGAGCCCTTATCGGGCCCATACGCCGAGGCGCCGTTCAACTTGACGCGGCCTTGGGGGGTCCGTAATGTAGCCCGAGCCGCTTGACCCGGGTACGGCAATCTGCCAGCAGCCGGAAGCGGCCAACCACTACCTACGACTTCCCCTCGGCGGGGTCTTATTTCGCATGTCTGCATGCCGAAATTCGAACTCGCGGAACTCGATTATGAGTTGCGGAGGGAATCCGCTAACGTAGTGAACACGCCGAAAGGCAAAGGCCCTCCAACGGCCACCGGAAATGAAATCCGAACCGGGAACGGAACGGAAAACGGATCTGGTAAGGTTGGAAACACGAAATACCGAAGGGAAGCGCCCGGAGGAAAGCCCGAGAGGGTGAGTACAAAGGAAGCGTCCGTTCCTTGAGAACTCAACAGCGTGCCAAAAGTCAACGCCAGATTGACAACCCCGTCTCGGCCGTCATGGTCGGACGCGGTTCCTTTGAAAAGTCCACCCCTTGATTGTGGGTGGCAACATCAGCGAGGACGCTGTGAATAAGGGGATTATTCCTCCTCTTG